>NZ_JACHKT010000005.1 GCF_014204325.1 Arcicella rosea | reverse complement strand
AGTAAAGACCTCAAGCGGACAGATAAACTTATTCATCATAGTGATCGTGGGATTCAGTATTGTTGTCAAGAATATGTCAATACGACAGCTCACTTAGGCATTCAATTATCAATGACAGAAAACGGAGACCCTTATGAAAATGCGATGGCAGAAAGAGTGAATGGAATCCTCAAACATGAGTTCTTGTTAAATCAAACTTTTGAGAGTCATCAAACGGCTCAAGTAGCCGTTGATAGAGCCATCAAAAGCTATAATGAATTAAGGACGCACGATAGTTGTGACAGGCTGACACCAGTGGTAGCTCATGAACAAAAGGGAGTGTTAGCCAAGCGATGGAAGAAACGAAATACTCAAAAGAAAGGAACTAAAACCTCAGCAGAGAAAATCTCTGATGATGTGATAAAAACGCAAGAAAAGTCGCAAGAAAATCAAGTAAAACCCCATGTCATTCACAACAGTTTTAGCCAAATCAAACCGAGTAATATCTAGTAATAAACTCAGTAAGAGTAAGCAAAAAAAGGAGTAAGAATCGACATTAAGTATCAAGTAGGAATAACCCAAAACACAAAAAAATGAACAGGAATAGAAGCCCAACCTAGCAAAAAAACCAGTATTAACACAAAAGATTAAAATACATTTAGGAATAAAAAATAAATGTTGTAATCTTGGTAATACAATAAAAAAAAGCTTGACAATTAATTCAGTTTTAATCCCTAAAACTGTCAAGCTTTTTTAGGATGTGACAGTTCATGCTATTACTGAAATCAAACTTGTAAAAGCTTCAATCAATAAAAGTGGAACAACGGATATTTTACAAAATACTGATGTAACATTATCTGTCATTCAAGATGCTACTTATGGCTATCAATGGAATAAAGACAATGCTATGATTACAGGAGCAACTACAAATACTTTCACAGCGAAAGATGCAGGAATCTATAATGTAACCATTACAGCAAATGGTTGCTCGTCAACTACAGAATCAGTAACTGTGAATCTGGTAACAGCTAATGAACCTAATACTTATTGGAACAATGTATATTTTAATGCCTTCCCGAATCCAAATGAAGGACATTTCACGCTGGAATTCACCAATAATGATAATCAGCCTATTTCATTATATCTATATGATGTATTAGGAAAAACGATGATTCAGAAAGTCATTAAAACAAAAGGAAAGTATTCTGAAGTAATTGATATTTCAACTTATCCGAGTGGAGAGTACTTTTTGATGTTACAAAAGATGATTTTAAGAAAACATTGAAGTTGAGGAAGAAGTAAAAGACACAAAAAAAGCTGGAAGAAATTCCAGCTTTTTTATTTCTATAAAGATTTCAAAGAGTAATCTTCAAATGATTTACTTACTTAAAATACCAGCTAATCTTAATAAATCAGTATTGATAATCTTCTTTTTAGTAATTGTATCATGGAAAGGAGTGTAAATCAATTCGTCGTTTACAATTCCAGCCATTTCATTTTTATGACCAGCTAAAAGACCTTCTAATGCACCTAAACCTAAACGACTTGCAAGAATTCTGTCCGCAGCACTTGGACTACCTCCTCTTTGGATATGTCCTAAATTTGTTACACGAATATCAACAGGAACATCAATAGTTTGTTTGATTCGCTCAGCTATTACGGCAGCATTTCCCTCTTCGTCTCCTTCAGCAACGATAACAATTGAAGAAGTTTTCTTTTTATTGAAGCCTGCTTTTAATGTTTCTACAACATCTTCAACAGTTTGTCTTTCTTCTGGAATCAAGATTGATTCTGCTCCACCCGAAATACCTGATTGAATTGCAATATAGCCAGAGTCACGACCCATTACTTCAATAAAGAAAATTCTATCATGTGAATCGGCTGTATCTCTAATTTTATCAATAGCATCCAAAGCTGTGTTTACAGCAGTATCATACCCAACTGTAAAATCCGTACCATAAAGGTCATTATCAATTGTTCCTGGAACACCTACTGTTGGAATTTGAAATTCGTTAAAGAAAATTTCAGCTCCTGTAAAAGTACCATTTCCTCCGATAGCAACTAAGCCTTCAATGCCATGTGATTTCAACTGTTCGTAACCTTTTTTTCTTCCTTCAGGAGTCATAAACTCTTTACTCCTAGCAGATTTCAAAATAGTACCACCACGTTGAATAATATTACTGACTGACTGTGAATTTAGTGGAATAATATCACCTTTAATCATTCCATTGTATCCACGAATTATGCCAAAAATTTCGACTCCATGATGTAGTCCTCCTCTAACGACCGCTCTAATTGAAGCGTTCATACCTGGTGCATCACCTCCTGAAGTAAATACCGCAATTCTTTTCATGTTGGTAAAGATTGTATTTTAGTAAACTTGGTTAATAGTAGCGATTAGGTTAACAAGAATGATATAAATCATCATTCAATTACGCAAAACCTTACAAATTTATCGTTTATAAGTGATGTTTCTAAGATTTTTTCAAAAAATTACAGTTAAATAAAACATAAATAGTAATTTATGTAAATATTTCAATATTAAATTGAATTCCTTGCTTTTTCACAAAGAAACAAAATATTTTGAAGCTAAAATCTATATCATCAAGAAGTAATTTGTATTAGCGGTATATTTGCAAAATTATTTAACCATTAATTTATCTCTTCAATTTCATTAGAGGTAATCTCTTAGCTTTTCAACTACCATTTCATGTTTAGATTAATATTTCTTTTTATTATTTATGTATCATTTCCTCTTCTAGGAGTATCACAACAATGGTTAGGTATTTCAGGCAGTAATTATACAGGCACCAACACGCTTTACACAAACCCTGCGAACGTCGCAGATTCTAGGTATAAAGTCTATGTTAATTTAATTGGAAACGATTTGTTTCTAACCAATAATTTCATCAATTGGGATGCCCCTTATTCTATCCTTCAATTATTTTCAAATACTGTTCCTAGCAAATACAGAAATTCAAGCACTCAAAATATCATTTACAGTGATGATTACTTAGCCACTAACCAAAGTAATGGTAAAAAGCACTTTCATACTATTGATGACCTCCGTGGGCCGTCTATCATGATTAGCCTCAACGACCAGCAAGCTTTTGCACTATCAACTAGAATTAGAACAGGGATTAATTTCACAGGAATGGAAAGTCAATTCGCTGAATTTATTCGTACAGGAATTAAAAACGTAGACCTTCAAAATAAATTAGTCAGTCTAAATGGTACTTCATTCAATACTAATAGCTTTGTAGAAATTGGTTTAACATTTGGACAAGTATTATTTGATGAAGAAGAAGATTTTGTAAAAATTGGTGGAACGATAAAACGATTAGTAGGTTTATACTCAGCACATTTAATGGTCAATAATGCCAATTATGGCATCATCAATGACCCAGCTAATCCTGACGAGCGATTGCTCCAACTAAATAATATTATTGCAAATTACGGATACACCCTCAACGGTGCTTATGAAAATGCTAGATTTTCGCCAAGTTGGCTTTTAGGTAATGATTCTGCAGGCAATGGCTGGGGATTTGACATTGGTTTTGTTTATGAGTATCGTCCTAATCTTAAAAAGTTTAGTTATCGAGAAAAAGGAGTATTGAAATTAGACCCAAGTAAAAATAAATATAAATATCGTTTAGGCGTTTCATTAATTGATATTGGTGGATTAAAATATACTAATCCAAATTATGTAAAAAACTGGCAAGTTAATACTACAAATCAGGTTTTTAATTCTGCTGATTACAAACAAAAAATAACTGACCTTGATGATGCTTTTGAGCGTTTCAGTAACTCTCTAAATCTGAATAACGCACAAGCTAAAACCCTATTTAACAGCAGTTTACCTACCGCTTTGAGTGTAAATTTTGATTATCATTATAAAAATAATATTTATATCAACAGTGTTTGGACACAAGCTTTGCGAAGCGATTATTCTGTTGGTATAAAATCTCCTTCGTTATTAGCAGTTACACCAAGATGGGAAACAAAATGGGCAGAAGTAGCCATGCCTTTTGCACTGTTGGATAACTACAGTACTTTTTCATTTGGTTTGGCGGCTCGTCTTGGACCAGTTTTTCTTGGAACAGATAATCTAGGAAGTATTTTAAATATCAGCAAACCTCGTGGACTCAACCTATACTTTGGAGCAAGTATTCCGATTTTTCGTCGCCCTCCTACTGTACCTAATGCTTGTTTTTATGAAAATTCTTCCCGAAAAAGCTTTAAAGAAATACTGATGTTTTGGAAAAAATAAGTTCATTTTTAGTTAAAACACTAATTACCAATACATTAAAACGAAAACTAACCACTCACAACTCTTAATTACATAACTCCTTCATCTGCAAAACTGTAGTATTTTTTATCAGTAAAAATCAAATGATCTAATACAGAAATGTCTAAACTATTGCCAGCGGCTTTTAGTTTTTGGGTCAGGTCTTTATCTGCTTGACTTGGATTTAGATTACCAGAAGGATGATTATGTGCCAAAATAATTCCACTCGCTAAATGTTCCAAAGCTATTTTGAATATCATTTTCGGGTCGGCAATCGTTCCAGAAACCCCTCCGCTACTTACTTTTTCGCATTTAATCACGTCGTTAGCTCTATTTAAAAGAATAATCCAGAACTCTTCATGTGATAAATCAGATAAATGAGGTTTCAATACTTCATAAGCATCTTCTGAACATTTGATTCTTGGACGAGTACTTGTTTCTGTCTCTTTCTTTCTTCTTCCTAATTCCAAAGCACTGACAATAGTAATTGCCTTGGCTTCACCAATTCCTTTGAATTTGGCTAAATCTTTGACCGAAAGTCGTCCTAACTGATTCAAATCGTTCTGAACACTTTGTAGAATTACTTTGGCAATATCCACGGCTGTCATTTTTTGAATACCTGTAGCAATTAAAATACCCAATAATTCAGCGTCTGATAAAGCGGCTTTACCTTTCAAAAGTAATTTTTCACGAGGTCTGTCTTCCTCTGCCCAAGATTTGATGTTGAGATGTGTATTTTCGTAGTTTTTCATAGGTGTCTTGACTTCGTTTGTAGTTTTTATTTTGAATTATTTGTTAGTTCTAAATTAAAACTAAAAACAACTTCTTCAAAATTTTGGGCATAAAAAAAGACCCAACTTTTCAGAAAGGTCTTTTTTTATGAATATTTCAAAGCTATATTAAGCTATTTTATTCACTAACTTTGCTAACTTAGATTTCAAGTTAGAAGCCTTGTTCTTGTGAATAATGTTCTTCTTAGCTAATTTATCAAGAGCAGAAGAAACTTTTTTATAGAGATCAGTAGCAACTACCTTATCGTGTGTCAAGCGCAATTTCTTTACCATTGTACGGGTAGTTTTGTGCTGATAACGGTTACGTAGTCTTTTTGCTTCGTTTGCTCTGATTCTCTTTAATGATGATTTGTGATTTGCCATGTTTATTTCCCGAATAATATTGGTTTTCTGATTTTCTAATATTGAGGTGCAAAGGTACATCTTTTTTAAGATAATACAAATGCATATTTACAAAAACTTTCAAATTTGATATAATTAGATTTTTTCACCTAAAGTTTATTACCATGAAAAAAACATTTAAAAGCTTCATTTTCGTCTTGTTTGCTATTATTTCATCACCCTTAGCATTTAGCAATTCCTCACGAATACCGTCAAAAAACAGCCTGAATACTCCTAATAGCACCAAATGGGGATTTTACGCTCATCAGCGAATCAATCGTTTAGCAGTTTTTACTTTGCCTCCAGAAATGATCTCTTTCTACAAAACAAACCTATATTATATTGTAGAAAATTCTGTTGCTCCCGACCGCCGACGCTATGCCGTGAAGGATGAAGCGCCAAAACACTACATTGATTTAGATACTTATGGAGATAGTGCCACTTACAAACTACCACATTACTGGAATGATGCAGTGGCAAAGTTTTCGGAAGATAGTTTGATGAAACATGGCATTGTACCTTGGCATATTCAATTCATGAAGTTTCAATTGACGAAGGCTTTTCAAGAAAAAAATACTGCTAAAATATTAAAACTATCTGCTGAAATTGGTCATTACATTGCAGATGCCAATGTGCCATTGCATACTTCTTCTAATTATAATGGACAAAAAACAAACCAAATCGGTATTCATGCTTTTTGGGAATCTCGTTTGCCTGAAAGCTTTTCGGATGAATATGATTTCTTTGTGGGTTCGGCTACTTATGAAAAATCAATCAGTAAAAGAGCTTGGGAAGCCGTTCGCAATGCGAATGCCTGCTTGGATTCTGTCTTTATTTTTGAACAAAATCTAAATTTTGCGACCAAACCAAGTAAAAAATATAGCATCGAAGAACGAAATGGTATCACGATTAAAACCTATTCCAAAGAGTATTCTAAACAATATCATGAAATGCTGAATCATCAAGTAGAAAGACAAATGCGTCGTTCTATTAAAATGATTGGCGATTTTTGGTACACAGCTTGGATAGACGCTGGTCAGCCAGATTTAAAAAACTTAGTTCATCAACCTACTAAAGAAGAAAAGGAAGCAGAAGTGAAAGAACAAAAAACTTGGCTGCAAAAGCTTTTTAAAGTACGAGATGAACATTGATTGATGTTAAAATGAACGATGAATAAAGATTAAAACGATTTTCATCTGTAATTTTACAACATGAAATCACAAATTATTTTAAAAGCAGGCAAAGAGAATCCTGTAAAACGTTTTCACCCTTGGATTTTTTCGGGTGCTATTGCAAAAATCATCGGCAGTCCTTCGGATGGCGAAGCAGTTGATGTGTTCGATTCGCACAAAAACTATCTTGCTACTGGTCATTATCACGAAGGAAGTATCGCTGTAAAAATATTTTCTTTTCAAGAAACTGAATCTGACGAGAAGTTTTGGTTTGGTAAAATCCAAAAAGCCTATCAGGTTCGTCAATTAATTGATTTCGAAACTACTAATTGTTACCGTTTGATTCATGGCGAAGGCGATGGTTGTCCAGGCTTAATCATCGATTTTTATAATGGTGTTGCTGTATTCCAAGCACATAGCATTGGGATGTATCTTGAAAAAGAGAAAATTTCGGTAGCTCTTCAAAAAGTTTATGGTGATAAATTGTTGGCTATCTACAATAAATCACATGAAACATTGCCTAATCAGTTTGCCGCTACTGTGCAAAATGGTTATTTATACGGACAATGTGCTGTGCCTCACGCTGTTCTTGAAAATGGTTTCAAGTTTATGATTAACTGGGAAACTGGACAGAAAACGGGTTTCTTCCTCGACCAAAGAGATAACAGAGCTTTGTTAGCGAAATACTCTAAAGGCAAAAAAGTATTGAATTCATTCTGTTATTCAGGTGGTTTTTCGATGTATGCGTTGGGTGCTGAGGCTGAATTAGTGCATTCGGTGGATGTTTCACAAAAAGCCATTGATTTAGTTACTCAAAATATTGAAGCCAATAATTTTCAAGACTTGAACCATCAAGCATATTCGGAAGATGTGATGAAGTATTTGAAAGCCAACGACCAATTTTACGACCTTATCGTACTTGACCCGCCAGCTTATGCCAAAAATGTTGCAACTCGTCACAATGCCATTCAAGGTTATAAAAGATTGAACACTGAAGGTTTCAAGAGATTAGCCAAAGGAGGCATTTTGTTTACCTTCTCATGCTCGCAAGTGGTGGATAGAGAGTTATTCTACAATACTGTTGTTTCGGCTGCTTTAGAAGCTGAGCGACAAGCAAAAGTATTGCATCATCTTACGCAACCAGCTGATCATCCTGTGAATTTCTTCCATCCAGAAGGCAGTTATTTAAAAGGCTTAGTGCTTTATGTGGAATAAGTAACGGCTTATTATGAAATTAAAAAGAGTCTCAAACTTCGGTAAAGTGAAGTTTGAGACTCTTTTTGCTATCTCAGAGACAGGATGACCTATCAAAAATATGAGGAAACCTATCTCGGAGATAGGACGACCTATCAAAAAGATGAGAAAATCTATCTCGGAGATAGGACAACCTATCAAAAACATGGAAAAACCTATCTCTGAGACAGTACGACCTATCAAAAAGATGAGAAAACCTATCTCGAAGATAGGACGATCTATCAAAAACATGGGAAAACCTATCTCGAAGATAGGACGATCTATCAAAAACATGGGAAAACCTATCTCAGAGATAGGACAACTTATCAAAAAGATGGAAAATCCTATCTCGGAGATAGGATTCGTTTTGTTTATCCATCAAATATCAATATAAAACCAAATAAAATTCTGAATTACATTTAATTCAAAGGAATGGTAAAATAGAAAGTTGTGCCTTCATTAGGCTTGCTTTCAAACCAGATTTTTCCTTGATTCTTTTCAATAAGCTCTTTACATAACAAAAGCCCTAAACCACTACCCTTTTCTTGGGCCGTACCAAAACTTGAATAAGAAGTATATTTATTGAAGATTTTGGATTGAGCCTCTTGTGAAATCCCTTGTCCGTCGTCTTTAATTGATACTGTAAGTTCATTTTCTTTTTCTTCAGTTGCAATTCTTACCGTGTTACCTGCTTTTAAAAACTTCACAGCATTTTCCACCAAATTCCTAATCACAATATCAATCATCGCTTGGTCAGCAGAAACCATTTGCGGCAATTTCCCCTCTTCCTTGCAAACCTTAATACTTTTCTCAATAGCTCTTGCTTCAATCAAAGCAATATTTTGCTGAATTACCTGCTGAATATCAAACACAATTGTATTGACTTGCATACCGTCCATTTGGCTTCTTGCCCAATACAATAAATTATCCAGTAAATTAGCCGTAACATGAAGACTCTGAGAGGCATTCTCTATAAAAAAACCTTTTTCTTCCTCATCCATACTTTCTGTTTTCAGCACATCCATCATCCCAGCAATAGAATGTACAGGGCCACGAAGATCATGTGCGATGATAGAGAAAATTCGGTTTCTAACTAGAATCAGTTCTTCTAAATGCAAGTTTTTAGTACTGATGTCTCTATTTTGTTCTTCTAATTGTTTGATGAGCTTCTTCTTATCAACAAAGTTTTTCACTAAAAGCAAAGCCAATACCAATAAGAATAATGCTACCGCTGTAATCAAATTACGTTTTAACTCAGTATTCTTTAATTCCTCTTGTTTAATAATGGCACTTTTTTTCAATAAATTAATTTGTTGTTGCTGCTTTTCGAGTCCATAACCTGACTGAATTTTAGTAATAGCCATCGTTTTCTCGACACCGCTAAGACTATCTTTCAAGGCTACCTCCAAATTTCTAATTTGCAATGCTTCTTTATAATTACCTAGTTTTAGGTGAGTCAAATACAACACATGATAGACTTGCTTTGAGATTTCACTAATCCCAATTTTCTTATTCTCTTCCAACGCCATTAAGGCGTATTCTAGGCTCTTTTGATATTTTCCAGTATGATAATATACCAAAGCAAAAGCATTATGACAGTAAGTAATGCCTTCATCATCATTCATTTCTTCGGCCAAAACTAATGCTTTACTGAGGTAGTTTCGAGCGATTGAATAGTTTTTTAGGGTAATATTATTCTCGCCAATATTATAATATGTAACAATAATCCCCATAGTATCTTTTGCTACTTGGGCAATTTTAAGTGCTTTTTGATTATATGCAATTGTAGAATCAGGCTGATTTTTATACTTAAATATTTCGCCAATATCCACTAATTCATTGAAGGTAGAATAGTTATGTTGAAGGGCAATATTGTAAGCCTTGCGATAATAAAAAAGAGCATTATTGTAATCTTCCATATCGGCATACACATTACCGATGTTAATAAACACATTCCCAGAAAGACCAATCAACCCTAACTTTTCACTGATACGAAGACTTTTAAAAAGGCATTCGAGTGCTTCTGGTAAACGTCCTTTAGACAGTAAAGACACTCCTTTTGAAAGGTATGCCAGTGCCATTCCTTTATCAAAATGATTTTTTTTGGCAAGAATAAGTGATTTTTCAGCCATGAAAAGAGCCGAATCTGCATTTTTATTCCAGTAAAATCTTGAAAGTGCATAATAAGTATTTACTCTATCGGTGTCATGTTTGGCATTTGCAAGATTTTCAGTTAAAATCTTTAATCGATTTGGCTGTGCATAACAAACAGAAGAATAAGAGCACACTAAAGCCAACATTAAAAAAAAACTTTTTTTAACTATCTTACTTTTAAAAATTCTTAGCTTAAAAATAGAAGGTTTCCCCATAAATACTTTTTAATTTTTGTGTTCAATTCAAAAATAAGAGGCGAGCTATCACTATTAGAACTAAGGAGAGAGTATTAGGAATATCGGCACTTAGTACCTTAATTGCCTTTTATCTGAGATGCTTGTTTAATATTTTTTTTAATAAACTTATACAGAATGACTTAAACCTACAAGTCTATCTGTTATTTTTTTTGAATGAGCTTTGTCATACTTTTATCCTATTTTCAGAAAACCTTTGAAAAGTTGAGAATTATTAATATCGTTAAAAAAAGAAAATATACCATCAATCCAGAAAAGACAGGTTGAAGGACATATTATTTTTTTATGAAGTACTTAGCAAACAAAAACACGAGCTTTGATAACCAAATTAAAATTTAAAATATTTGCTCAAAATAATAAATAATGAGAATTATAAATTATCAATAAATAGCATAAAACACGGTAAAGTACAAATCAATGAATAAAAAAAGGCTTAGCAAAAATGCCAAGCCTTCATTGAAAGTAATGATATGATATTTACTTTTTCTTCTTTTTAGGGTCAGTTTGTTGAGCTTTTTGTGTTTCCTCAACAGCTTTCATTTGCTTAGAAATATACTCTGAAAAACGAGATTTCTTCACGCCACCCGCAGCAATTTTCTTACGATTTTCTTCTAAAACTGCTTTGATTTTATCTTCATCTACAAATTTACGAATACCAATTTGCTGTCCGATAGTCACCAAGTTTGAAACAAAGTAATAGAAACTCATACCTGCTGGAAGTGAGTTCATCACAAACATAAAGATTACTGGTGTGATATAAGCCATTTTCTTCATGTCAATCGGTTGACCCGTTTGGTCAGGCGTATTTTGGTTGTTATAATAACCGTAAGCAATACTCGAAACCGTCATTAACAAAGTAAACAAACTGATATGATTTCCGTACAATGGAATACTGAAAGGCAAAGTAGCGATAGAGTCAAAAGTAGAAAGGTCATTCGCCCACAAGAAAGATTGCTGACGCAAGTTAATCAAGTTCGGGAACAACATAAACACCGCCATCAAGATTGGCATCGTTGCTAAAACTGGTACACAACCGCTCAGTGGACTTACTCCTACTTCGCCATACAATTTCATTTGTGCTTGTTGTTGTGCTGCGGCATCATCTCCTACTTTTTCCTTGATAGCATTCAATTCAGGTTGTAAAATTCTCATTTTTGCCATACTTACATACGATTTATAAGTAAGTGGAAGCAAAGCAAATTTGATAATTAACACCAAAGCAATGATTAATAAACCGTAGTTATTAAATACTGTTTCTAAAACATTAAATAATGGAACAAACACATAACGAGTTATTGGCAAGAAAATATCATAACTCAATTTTACGTTTTTACCGAAACCTGGTGCTACGTTTTTGATGAGGTTATAATCGTTTGGACCAAAATACCACTGATAATTTCCTTTTCCAGATTTTAAGTCAGCTAAATCTAAATCCATATTAGCTCTTAAAGTCTTGATATTTACAGAATCTGTTTCGTTGGCAGTTGCTACGATATTTGCTTTCTGGATTGGAGCATTTTTAGTGATAAAACCAGAAAGGAAGTATTTCTTTTTGAAAGAAACCCATTTTACTGGCTTTTCTAAAGACTCTTCTTTTGAACCTGTTGGTGTTTCTGCTAATTGGTCAAATTCTTCATCTTCGTTTAATAAGTAATTAACGGTTGCCTTACGGTTTTCGGTTAAATCCTTTTCCGTTGGGCGAACGTTTTCAAGCCAATTCAATTTAACTGATTCGTTTTTCAACAAACCGTCTAAACCTTTTAATTTAACATCTTGGTCAATTAAGAAACCTTCACTTGCTAAAGTATAAGTTTGTTCAATACTTTGTCCGTTTGCTAAGTTTAAGATAAAACTAACTTTTTCTGACTTTCCATTAGCAACTACTCCACCTTTTGAAGAAGTATTGAAGTACAATTTATTCAAATCAACGTTCCCTTTTGTGGTTGGTAATTCAAACGTTATTTTATCAAAAGCTTCATCAAAAATTAAAAGAGGTTCTTTTTTCTGTGCTGCAAATGAATTGTACGTTTCGTAATTCTTTAACAATACTTGTTTTACTTTACCACCCAAAGTAGAGAAAACCACTTTGATGTCTTTATTTTCTAACACAAGCTCCTGTGCAGTACCAATAGCAGCCGAGGCAAAATCGCCAGCAGCGGCTTTTAAAGCAACTGAATCAACTGTCGTAACTTTAGCTACTGTGGAAGTTTGCGTTACTTTTGCTTTTTCTGGTGCTTTTTCTGGTTCAACTTTAGGGGCTAGGAAAAACTGGTATCCCAGCAACATCGCCATTATCAACAACAGCCCCGTGACTTGATTTTTGTCCATCATTATCTTTTGAATTTGTCTTTTTCGAGTTTAAGTACTTTCGTACATCAATTCGTTTGTCTGTTAATTGTATCGGTTTTATTTTCAAAGTATTTCAATCTCTAAAAAAGAAAAACGAAACATAAAAAACTTTCTATCAAATAAAACCGCCAAAGCTTTTGACTTTAGCGGTGCAAAATTACTACTTATCTTTTATTAAATCATTTTAAATGATAAAAGGTTACTTAGTAGTTCCTTTCATCAAAGGAATAGCGTTTCTTAAAGCAGCCTTTACAAAGTGAACAAACAAAGGAGCAGGATTTGCTACATTTGATTTGTACTCTGGGTGAAACTGTACACCAATAAAGAAAGGATGGTCTTTTAACTCAACAACTTCTACTAAGCCAGAATCTGGATTAATCCCTGTCGGAGACATTCCTGCATTTTTAAATTGCTCTAAATAAGCATTGTTAAATTCATAACGATGACGGTGACGCTCCTGAATATTCAATTTTCCATATACATGATGAGCCAAAGAACCTTTTTCTAACTTACAAGCATAAGCACCTAAACGCATGGTACCGCCTTTGTTAGTTACCAATTTTTGTTCTTCCATCAAGTCGATTACTGGATATGGTGTTTCTTTGTTCATTTCTGATGAATGAGCATTTTCTAAACCAATCACATTTCTAGCATATTCAATAACAGCACATTGCATACCCAAACAAATTCCAAAGAAAGGAACTTTGTTTTCACGAGCATACTTTACTGCATTAATTTTCCCTTCGATACCTCTTTCACCAAAACCCGGAGCAACCAAAATACCGTCTAGGTTTTCTAATTTCTTTTGATAATCGCCCTCAACTAAGTTTTCAGAAGAAATCCAAACAACATTTACTTTGGTTTCATTTACCGCTCCAGCATGAATCAAACCTTCTGCAATAGATTTATATGAATCTTTCAGCTCAACATATTTACCAACTAAACCAATCGTAATTTGCTCTGTTGGGTTTTTCAATTTGCCCAAGAAGTTTTTCCATTGTTCTAAATCAGCGTCTTTGTCATTATAAATATCTAATTTATATAAAGCACGTTGATCTAATTTCTCTTTACGCATCAACAATGGCACATCATAAATTGTCTCAGCATCCATTGCTTCAATAACATCATTCGGCGAAACGTTACAGAAAAGTGCAATTTTACGACGCATTTCCTGTGGAATTGGATGTTCTGTACGACAAACAATAATGTCTGGCTGAATTCCGTATTCCGACAAAGCACGGACTGAGTGTTGTGTTGGCTTAGTTTTTAATTCACCCGCAGCTGCGATATAAGGCACTAAAGTAAGGTGAATGAAAAGTGTATTTTTCTCTCCTAAATCCCATTTCAACTGACGAGCAGCCTCGATAAAAGGAAGCGATTCAATATCACCTACACAACCACCTAATTCAGTAATAACAATATCGTATTGACCAGTAGCACCCAACAAAAGAATGTTTTGTTTGATTTCGTCTGTAATATGAGGAACAACTTGAACAGTTTTCCCTAAATAATCACCACGACGTTCTTTTGTAATAACATTGAAGTAAACTCTACCCGTAGTGATATTATTCGCCTGAGAAGTTGGTACACCCAAAAAACGCTCATAATGACCCAAATCCAAATCCGTTTCCGCTCCGTCGTTGGTTACATAACATTCACCATGCTCGTAAGGGTTTAACGTTCCCGGGTCAATATTGATATATGGATCCAGTTTTTGGATAGTTACTGATAGCCCTCTAGCCTGCAATAATTTGGCTAATGATGAAGCAATAATTCCTTTTCCTAAAGATGAAGTTACACCGCCCGTAACGAAAATATATTTTGCGGTTTTAGGTTGCCCTTTACCTGACATTGTAATAAAATTGAAGTTTGAATTTTTCTAAGAGGATGTGTACAAAAAAAGTACAGAGGAAGAATGGAGTTCCGCAACCCTTAGTTACGGGATACAAAGTTAGCGTATTTTCATGGAAGTATTTCGCCTTTTTTTGAATAAAGACTGAAATCTTTTGCTAAACAACCTAATAAATCACTGTATAACAACGCTTTACAAATATATATTTTTGACAATTAAAATTTTGGTTTCATTAAAACTAAAAGCAGATGAAAGAATCTTATGAATCATCCTTACTGATGAAGTGAAGCCTCCTCTTAAATTTTCATCAATACTTTAATCGACTTCTTAACAAAATCCTAAAGGCTTTATCTCTACTAATTCAGCAGTCTTTTGTACTTTTGTGAGTATAACCAGAAATTATTACTCTAAAATAACAAAAGCAATTATGTTAAAATCTGTTCCTTTCGACCAAACTCATGCTTTTTCTTTACTGACAAAGCACAAATCTGAAATTGATACAACTTCTATAAAAGAACTTTTCGCTAACGACCCAGAGCGTTTTGATAAATTTTCCATTCGTTTTGAAGATATTTTAGTGGATTATTCAAAAAATATAATCAACGAAAAAACGAAAGCCATTTTAGTAGCATTGGCAAATGAATGCGAATTGGATGATGCAATCGAAAGAATGTTTACTGGCGATACTATCAACAAAACAGAAAAGCGTGCTGTTTTGCACGTGGCATTAAGAAATCGTTCAAATACTCCGATTGCAGTTGATGGCAAAGAAATTATGTCAGATGTTAACGCTGTTTTGGAAAAAATGAAGGGATTTTCAGAAAAAGTAATTTCTGGTGCTTGGAAAGGATACGCTGGAGAAGCCATTACAGATATTGTAAACATTGGAATTGGTGGTTCGGATTTAGGTCCAGTAATGGTGACAGAGGCTTTGAAACCTTATAAAAATCATTTGAATTTACATTTTGTTTCAAACGTTGACGGTACGCATATCGCCGAAGTATTGAAAAAAGTAAATCCAGCTACAACACTTTTCTTGATTGCTTCAAAGACATTTACAACGCAAGAAACAATGGCGAATGCACACTCTGCTCGTAATTGGTTCTTAGCAAATGGTGGCTCTATTGAAGATGTTGCAAAACACTTTGTAGCAATTTCTACCAACGAAAAATCAGTCGTGGAATTCGGAATTGATGCAGATAATATGTTTGGTTTCTGGGATTGGGTTGGTGGTCGTTACTCATTGTGGTCGGCTATTGGTTTATCAATCGTTTTATCAATCGGATTCGAGAATTTTGTTGAATTATTGGAAGGCGCTCATGCGATGGACAAGCACTTCCGCACCGCAGATTTCAGCGAAAATATTCCTGTTACTTTAGCTTTGTTAGGAATTTGGTATAATAATTTTTTCGGAGCAGACACGCAAGCAATTCTTCCTTATGACCAATATATGCACCGTTTTGCAGCATATTTCCAACAAGGCGATATGGAATCGAATGGTAAGTATGTCGGTCGTGATGGCGAAGAAGTTTCTTACCAAACAGGACCAATCATTTGGGGTGAACCGGGTACTAACGGACAGCACGCATTTTATCAATTGATTCACCAAGGAACAAAATTAGTACCTTGCGATTTCTTAGCTCCAGCTATTTCTCATAACCAAATCGGAAATCATCATACTTTATTGTTGTCTAATTTCTTTGCACAAACAGAAGCTTTGATGAACGGAAAAACTTTAGAACAAGTAGTTGCGGAGTTTAAAAAAGCAGGAAAATCGGATGAAGAAATTGCTGAATTAGCCGCTTTTAAAGTATTCAAAGGAAACCGTCCAACAAACTCAATTTTGTTCAAACAATTAACGCCAAGAACTTTAGGAAGTTTAGTTGCGATGTATGAACATAAAATATTTGTACAAGGCGTAATCTGGAATATTTTCAGTTTTGACCAATGGGGAGTAGAATTAGGTAAACAATTAGCAAACCAAATCTTACCTGAACTTACCAATGAAGAAACTATAGCTTCACACGATTCTTCAACTAATGCCTTGATTAATGCTTATAAAGCTTGGAGATAAGGCACAGTTGTAAAATTGGAATATTAGTAACAAAAAATCCACGTGAGCTTAGTGCAATTCACGTGGATTTTTTGTTTTGAGTCATCATTATCTTGAACCTGTCAGTTTGTAAGATATTGGTAAAGTAAATCTTGAGCGTGCATTTTTCCCTCGTTGTTTTCCAGGAATCCATTTTCCACTTGATTTTTTGACTACTCTTAATGCTTCTTCATCACAGCCATATCCTACACTTTTCAGAATTTTATAGTCACACAATGTACCATCTGTACAAACGGTAAATTGAACATACACTTTTCCTTCTACATTTTTCATCTGAGCATCTCTAGGATAATGGAGGTTTCCTTGTAGAAAACTAGCATAAGCATTGAATCCACCTTTAAATTCGGCCATTTCCTCAGTATTTTTATAAGCTACCGAATCAGACTCTGTGTAAGCAATACCTTGTATAAGTTTGCCTTTTTTGTATTGTTCGATGAATTCAGTTCTATTTTCCAAAGTTTTACCAACCCATTTTCCTTCTTTTAAACCATCATTGATTAATCCAGTTTCTTGAATAGCATTTTCAAGTTTATCAGAAAACAAAGTACACAAACCACTACCGTCTTTCACTAATTGATTCCCTAGAGTATCCCAAACGGAAATATATTTTTCCTCCTTTAGCTCTTTATCTTTAGAAAAGCTTCTTGTTTTTACATAAAAAAGTTGTCCGTTAGCATGCCAGTTAAATTCTTTAGTAAATGTTATGTTGCTATCTTTCTCTTTTGAAGTATCTTTTTCAATAACTTTTTGAATTCTTCCATTTGGATAAAAAAAATAGTCTTTATCCGCTGTCACTCTATTTTCCAGTTGACCATTACTATAGAAAGAATTTGTAAAAACTGGAAAATTATGATTATTGAAAGCCGTTTTTTGGTAAATTTTTACATCGTCTGTTTTCTTTTCACAAATTGACAACTTAGCTCTTTCAAAAGAATCTAATATTAAGGAAGCAAAATCCAAATATCTAGCTTTTTTATCTTCCAAAATATAATATGTTATTCCATTTTTGATAAATCCATTCAAAGAATCTACCTCATAGCGTGCCATATATTTTGTATTACTATCATCGTTAATACTTTTTTTGTCTTTATCAAAAAGCATAAATACTTCTCCGTTGTCATACAAAATTTTTTCAGGGGTAAAAAAAGGGATTGATATAGCTATTCTTTTTTTTCCATTTAATCTTTCTTGTAAATTTTTGACATTGATTAATTTGGCAACTCTCAAAGCTTCTTCATCACAATCACTTCTGAGACTTTTAACAATTTCATAGCGTACTGGCACATTATCTTCTCCCATAGAAATACGAACCGTAACATCGCCCTGTACATCAGCCACTTGAGCCAAAAAAGGAATTTGTACTGTAGCTTCAATAAATTTCTGAATCGGGTCGATTTCCTCTGAAAGATTTTGTGCAAATGAAGTAAAAAAGAAAAGTATCAGCACAAAAATGTTAAGTATCTTTTTCATTGTTAGTGTATTTAAAATGTATTTGAGATTCTTTAGATTAAATTACCTACTCAAAACAAAACTAATCGGCACTGTCATCTTTGATATCACTGCTTTTCCTCTTTGCTTACGAGGATTCCATCTGCCACTTGTCAATTCTATCACTCGTGCAGCTTCTTCGTCACAGCCAAAACCAACACTTTTAATGACATTAACATCACTTAAAGAACCATCTGTAAGAACTGTAAACTGTACATATACTTTTCCGCCAACATTGGCTCTCTGTGCTTCAGCAGGAAATTTCAAGTTTCGTTGAAGGTGTTTTAAAAATGCTTGCATTCCTCCTTCAAAATAGGCTTGTTCATCATGGAATCGATATACTGTTCGTTGTCCTTTATCCAAAAAAGTTCCTTTAATGAACACTCCTTTATCAAAAAATTCTTCATAAACCATTTCCCCCTTTGTATCTCTTCCCTTCCAAATTCCATCTTTAACACCCGATGTTATTAAACCTGACTCTAGTAAAAAATCATCATTTCTTGACTTACAATACTCACAAAAACCTTCACCATTTTTTACAATTTGGTTTCCTAATGAATCCCAAACAGCAAGGTAATTATCTGCCACTTCATCGTTTTCTTGATTTGTATTTGGTATATGAGTAATAATTGAAGCCATCAGTCCATTCGGATGCCATTTTATTGTGTAATTCTTGAAAAACTTATCTTCCTTTACTTTTTTATGAAAAGATGAAATCCTTCCATTTGAATAGTACTTATAGTTTTCATCATTAAAATTTCGATACACAGCTCTTCCATTTTTATAATAAGATTGGCTCAGAGTAGGAAATTTAAACTTGCTAAATGCTGTCAGTGTATAAATTTTGTTTGCATCAGTTTTGTCAATTAATTCTGAGGAATTTTGCTGAGAACTATCAATCTGTAATTTAGAAATCTCAATTAATGAAGGCATTTTGTCTTTAATGACAAAATACTCAACATTACCAATAATTCTTCCAGAAAGTGTATCTACTAAATACCTTCTTGCGTACATCGGCTCACTTCCAAAGTGTCTTTTTTGATCTTTATCAAAATAATCCATTTGGTAGCCTTTACTGTAAAAGACATTGAAAGTATTCAAGAAAGGTACTTCTAAAACAATTCGTTTATTCCCAGCTAATTTATCTTTTAGATATTTAGGATGGATTAATTTGACGACTCTGAGTGCTTCTTTATCACATTCCTCTGTCAATTTCTGAACTATTTCATACTTATCTGGCAAATTATTTTCGCCCATCGTAAACGCAACTGATACAGGTCCTTTACTATTTGCAATTTTTGCCATGAATGGTACTTGAGTAGTTGCACTGATGAACTCTTGAATGGGGTCAATTTTCTCTGTGGGATTTTGAGCAAATGAAGTAAAAAAGAAAAGGGCAAGAACAATGCTTGTTAGTATTTTTTTCATTTTGAGGGTGTTTTTACTGATTTGGTTGAACAATTCCCAAAAATAAAAATAATCTTGTAAAATAATAGTAGTATTAAAGAAAAACGGCATTAACAAATATTAAATTTATTAATGCCGAAAGCGTTTTATCTTAATTTGGTGATTACTTCTTCAAAAGTCAATTTCTCTTGTTCGCCCGTAATCATATTTTTTAAAGTCAATTTGCCTGTTTCCATTTCTTCTGAACCGATGATACAGACATAAGAAATTTTCTTTTTATCTGCATAATCCAATTGTTTTTTGATTTTACTGACATCTGGATAAACTTCTGTATTGATTCCTGCCAAACGAGCTTTTTGCAAAAGTGGCAAAGTATAATTCAATTCTTTTTCTCCGAAATGACAAAGTAATAATTTTGTAGTCACTGAATTATTTTCTGGAAACAAATTCAATTCTTCTAAAACATCGTAAATTCTATCTACTCCAAAAGAAATTCCTACGCCTGATAAACCAGCTACACCAAAAGTACCTGTTAAATTATCATAACGACCTCCGCCTGAAATAGAACCCATTTGTACATCTAAAGCTTTTACTTCAAAAATTGCCCCTGTGTAATACGAAAGTCCACGAGCCAAAGTAATATCTAATTCAATATTTTCTTCAGTTTGACCAAAAGATTGAAGTAAATCCCAAACGGCACGTAATTCTTCGATTCCTTTTTTCCCAGTTTCTGAATCTTGTAATAATTCTCCCAGTTTGATAAATTTTGCTTGATTAGTTCCTGAAATGTCAAAAACTAGATCTAGTTTCGCCAAAGATTCCGTTGAAAATCCTTTTTCAGCTAATTCTTCTAATACTTTTTCTTTCCCAATTTTATCTAATTTATCAATGGCAACGGCAAGATTTCCTTCTTGTCCAGCTGCTCCAATAGCTTCCGAAAGTCCAGTAAGAATTTTACGATTATTGATTTTTAAAGAGAAATTAATACCAAGACTTTTGAATACTTCATGAATCATCAACACGATTTCAGCTTCACAAACCAGAGAATCTGTACCAACCACATCGGCATCACATTGATAAAATTCACGATAACGTCCTCTTTGTGGGCGGTCGCCACGCCAAACTGGCTGAATTTGGTAACGTTTAAAAGGCATTGCCAAATCATTACGATTCATCACCACAAAACGTGCAAAAGGAACTGTCAAATCATATTTCAAGCCTTTTTCAGAAATTTTTAACGTTAATTTCTTTGCTCCTTCATCCAATTCATTTTGCGTAATTTTCTCTGAAAAATTACCAGAATTTAAGATTTTGAATAATAATTGGTCTCCTTCTTCACCGTACTTCCCCATCAACGTTGAAAGGTTTTCCATGGCTGGTGTTTCTATTGGCTGGAAACCAAACTTTTGAAAAACGGCTTTGATTGTATCAAAAATATAATTGCGACGAACCATTTTGTCTGGTCCAAAATCTCGTGTACCTTTTACTAAACTTGGTTTCATGGAGTATAAAATCGGGAAAATGTCCCGAAAACGTGAAAACGGACAGGATTGTCCAATGGCTACAAAATTACAAAACCCATGAAGTTTTTGGAAACTTCATGGGTTTTATTTCTTTTTGAACTAAATGACTGGAAGACTTTAGGATGATTGATATTAGATTTTACCTTAATCTTACTTCCAATTCTAGCGTCTTCAAATCTTAAAGTCTAATTATTAATTGCCTATATGTTTGTTTCCAAAAGATATTCTTCCTAATTTTGCACCTCAATTTAAAACTCTGTTCGCAATGGCTGTTACAAGACTAAAAAGAAAAGACAGAAGAAACAAGGCTATAGCCACTAACAAAGTCAATGCAATTAAGTTTTTGACTCAAACACCAGAAATTAAATTGGTGGACATTGAGGCAATCAAAGCTGAATTTGCTGCGAAGGCTGCGAAGTAATTTGTACAATTTCTTCTAAGAGATTTAAACCTCGTCTGAATAGACGAGGTTTTCTTTTTTTAATCTTTCTTGTCTTTGTCGCCAGCTTTAGCTTTTTTCTCCTCTTTCTTATCTTCTTTTCCACGGAGTACTTCTCCTAAATGATTCAACTTTTTAATCTGTTTCATCATTTCTTTTTCTTGTCTGCTAAAACGCTTATTAATATCCATCAATACTCTAAAACGAATCGCTTGCCCGAAAGAAACTAAGCCTAAACTTGTGATAATCAAACCATAAAGTCCCCAAATAAACCATCTAAAGAATGGCACATTTGGTTCTGCTTTAATGGTTGATGCCGTTCCTACTACAGAAATACCAAAACCAAAAAGTAATAAACCAGCCGTCGCACACAAAATCCACTTGGTGCGTAAAGGCATTCTCTTAACTAATTTTTGACCAGGAGCTTTTTTAGGAATATCAGGTTTCATATTGGTTATCGTTTATATTTTTTTCTGGAAAATCATTGCCAATTAGTTCCCATCAGGGTCTCAATTGCTTGAAATTCATCTATTAAATTATGAGGAATCGTATGTTTTGAGTACGTAAAGCCATGTTCTTGCCATAAAATTATGGTGTAAAAATCGGTTTGGTAAACACCTTTTGCCGAGTTTCTTAGAATGGCTACTTTATCGGCAGGAAGCTTTTTTTCAACAGTCATCATAAAAAAAGCTTTGGTTTTCATCATCAACACTTTCTTTTTCCCGATTGTTTTAGTAACTATGCTTGCTCTGCTATCAATACTTTTTAAAGCTGTTTGTGGCAAAAAAATATCGTTATTTCTTTCTATATAAAAACTGCTCCCGTTTGCACGCATAGACCAACCTTTAATTAATTGATTTTTAACTATTTGTATTTTCTTATCCTTTAGTATCATATTCAAATCTAAAGCCGACTGTACATCATTTCCTTCAATAACAGTATTAAAAAAAAGCATAAATCCACATAGAAAAGCTAATTTCATCCAATTTCTTTGAGTAATTTTCATAAATAAATTATTATTTCGCAAGATATTCTTGAATATTGCCGTTCAGTATAAAGCATTAGATTATTTATCCAGAAACAAGAATAGCTTATTTTACGCAAATTAAAATTAAAATAAACATAAACTATAATTCAATGACGATCAACAAGAAATTTATTTTGGGTTTAAGCCTTAGTTTGGCGGTGTATTCTATGAATTCAGCCAATGCACAAGATTTCCGTTTTACTCAAAAAAACCCTGATAAACCAGAAGCAACAGAATTCTGGGATCCAGAAGTAAGAGTAGTTACTCCTGGTGCTGTGCCATCTGATGCTATTGTTTTATTTGATGGAAAAAATTTAGATAGTTGGGAATCAGCCAAAGATGGCTCTGCTGCAAAATGGGATGTAAAAGATGGTATTTTCACCGTAGCTAAAGGTGCTGGAACAATTTCAACAAAAAAACACTTTGGCGATTGTCAATTACACATAGAATGGCGTTCACCTATCGAACCTGAAACGTTGAAAGGTCAACAAAAAGGAAACAGTGGTGTTTTCTTTGCTGGAATTTATGAAGTACAAGTATTAAATTCATACCAAAACCGTACTTATAGAAACGGACAAGCAGGTTCTATTTACAAACAAACGCCTCCATTGGTAAATGCTACGTCCAAAATGGGCGATTGGAATATTTATGATATTATCTATACTGCTCCACGTTTTACGGCAAACGGTGGTATTGAAACACCTGCTTATGTAACCGTGATTCACAACGGAGTTATCGTTCAGAATCACACAAAAATTCAAGGTGCAACAAATTATATTGGACAACCAACGAATCCTGTTCACGAGAAAGGACCAATCTCATTACAAGACCACGGTAATTTAGTAAGTTTCCGTAATATTTGGATTAGAGAAATGTAGTATTCAATGCTTCTTAGCTTTTGTTAATCAGAAATTGGGAATGATTTTTTACCTTTGTGTAAAAATCGTTCCCAATTTTAGTTTGTAACATTCTAAATTATTCAAAACGGAATCCAAAACGTTTAAATTATGAAATCAATCATTAGCTGGACACTCAGAAATATTCCACGTAAATACCTTCAATTAGTATCTCACTTTGCTATGAAAATCTATGCCATCTTTCTAAGAGGCACTAAAGTATCCTGTCCAGTATGTAAAGCTAAGTTTTCAAAATTTGTACCGTATGGTCGTTTAGAGCCAAGAGACAATGCTTTATGTCCAAATTGTTTGGCACTAGAACGCCACCGTTTAATGTATATGTATTTACAACAAAAAACGAATTTCTTTAATGCCAAACTAAAAGTACTGCACGTTGCTCCAGAGTATTGTTTTATCGACCGTTTCGAGAAAATGAAAAATCTGGATTATATCACTGCTGATATTGAATCGCCATTGGCAAAAGTAAAAATGGATTTACACCATATTCCTTTTGAAGAGAATACTTTTGATGTAGTATTTTGTAACCACGTTCTGGAACATGTTGAAGATGATATTCAGTGTATGAGAGAAATGAGAAGAGTACTGAAACCAACAGGTTGGGCAATTATGCAATCGCCACAAGATTGGAGTTTGGCGACTACTTTTGAAGATAAAACGATTACAGACCCTAAAGAACGTGAACGTCTTTTCAAACAAGATGACCATTTTAGAATTTACGGAAAAGATTACAACAAACGTTTAGAACAAGGTGGCTGGAAAGTAACGGAAGACAAATTTGGTGTAAATATGCCCCCCGACCAAATCAAAAGATTTGCTTTGCCTAAAGACGAAATTATTTATTTGTGCCAGAAATAATATCTTTTATTATGAAATACTTACCCATCAACAACTCGCTTTTCGTTGAAAATCGTCAACGTTTAGCCCAACTTTTAAAACCTAAATCTATTGTTATTTTTAATTCTAACGACCCGATGCCTACCAATGCAGACGGAACGATGGGATTTCAGCAAAACTCAGATTTATTTTATCTTTCAGGAATCGATCAAGAAGAATCTATTCTTTTACTCTTTCCTGATAGCCCAAATCCTGCTCACAGAGAAGTGTTATTCCTCAGAGAAACCTCTGAATTAATTGCTATTTGGGAAGGTTATAAATACACAAAAGAACATGCACAAGAAGTTTCTGGCGTAAAAAGTATTTATTGGATGAGCCAGTTTGAGGCTGTTTTAACGACTTTGGTCTTTGAAGCAGAACATATTTACTTGAATTCAAACGAGCATATTCGTAATCATTCTGTCGTTCAAACTCGTGATGCTAAATTCATTTTATGGGCGAAAGAGCATTTCCCTTTACATAAATTTGAAAGAGTAGCTCCGTTGATGCACCAATTGAGAGTCATCAAAAATCCAATTGAAATTGAGCAATTGAGCGAAGCAATGCGTATTACAGAACTTGGTTTTAGAAGATTGCTGGATTTTGTAAAACCATACGTTACTGAATACGAAATTGAAGCAGAACTTGTACATGAATTTGTAAGAAATCGTTCAAAAGGCTTTGCTTATCAGCCAATTATTGCTTCTGGTGCTAATGCTTGTGTATTGCATTACATTGAAAACAGTCGTCCATGTAAAAATGGAGATGTTATTTTGCTAGATGTTGCCGCTGAATATGCCAATTATAATGCTGATTTAACAAGAACAATTCCAGTAAATGGTAAATTTTCGCCACGCCAACGTCAGGTTTATGATGCTGTTTTGCGTGCTTTTAAATTTGCTAAATCAATTTTAGTCGTTGGGAATTTATGGGATGACTATCAGCAAGCTGTTGAAAAATTCATTGAAGAAGAACTCATCGGCTTAGGTTTATTCACTCGTGAAGAAGTCGAAAAGCAAAATCCAGAAGCTCCATTGTTTAAAAAATACTTTATGCACGGTGTTTCTCACCATTTGGGGCTTGATGTACATGATGTTTGGAACAAATATCGTCGTTTTGAAGCAGGAATGGTTTTCACGATTGAACCAGGAATTTATATTCGTGAAGAAGGTTTAGGCATTCGTTTGGAAAATAACATATTGATTACCGAAGATGGCAATATCGATTTAATGGCTAATATTCCGATTGAGGCAGACGAAATTGAAGCTTTAATGAAAAAATAAGCTTTGAGTTTTGAGCCATGAGCTGTAAGATTTAAGAACTGTGCATTAATTGAGAGGAGTAATGACTTAAATATATTTTGCTAATCTACGTCTGATTGAAGTGGATTAGCAAAATTCATTAACTCACAACTCACTCAATCAAAAATAAATATGAGAATACTTTACGACCATCAAGCATTTACGGGACAGCGATATGGAGGAGTGGCTCGCTATTTTCATGATTTGATGGAATCTTTACTTGAGATGGGTGTCGGTGTGAAATTATCCTTGCCATTTTCAAATAACGAATATTTAAAAAATAGTTCTGTTCGTCGCCCAAACAAGTTTAAGCATATTTTTGGCTTTATGCCTACGAATATGTTGGTTTCCAGAACCAACCGTTTAAATAGTATTGTACAGCTTCAAAGAGGTAAATTTGATGTTTTCCATCCTACTTTTTTTCATAATTATTACCTCAATCATTTAGGAAAAAAACCCTTTGTTCTAACATATCATGATTGTATTAAGGAGCGATTCAACCTTAATCATATCGATAATTCCAGTCACGCTCAGAAGCAAGAATTACTAAATAGAGCAGCTAAAATCATCGCTATTTCTGAAAATACCAAGGCTGACTTATTGGAGTTTTATCAAATCAAGCCTGAAAAAATAGCAGTGATTTATCACGCTACTTCATTTAAAAATCATCAATTACCAAAAGATTTTCAAGTAAAAACACCTGAAAAATACTTGTTGTATGTAGGTGCTAGAAATGACTACAAAAACTTTACTGGTTTTGTAACATCAATAGCTTCTGTCTTAAAAAAACATCCAGATGTACATTTACTTTGTGCAGGTGGTGGTGATTTTAATAAAACTGAACATGAATTTATTGCGAGTTTAGACTTACAAAGCCAAGTAAAACACTTCAATTTCCAGAGTGATGATACGCTTTTTTACTTATATCAACAGGCAATTGCTTTCGTTTATCCTTCATTGTACGAAGGTTTTGGTATTCCGATTCTTGAGGCTTTTGCTTGTGGCTGTCCTGTAGTACTGAGTAATACTTCTTGTTTTCCAGAAGTAGCCCAAGATGCTGCCTTGTATTTCAATCCTAACAATCAAGAAGATGTTGCCTATAAAATCACTGAAATTATTCAGAATGAAGCGTTACGAAAATCTCTTGTTGAAAAAGGAAACATTCGTCAAGAATACTTCTCTGCTGAAAAAACTGCAACACAAACCTTAAACGTTTATAAAAGTATTTTGGCGAAGTAAACACTTATCATCTCATGTCTTTTCAAAAAACAGTTTTAATCTTTGAACCTGATGCCAGCGGACATCATCCCGGCTATCTGTATCATTTACTTAAACATTTTCTAAATGAAAAATACGATTTTCGTTTAGCAGTATTAGTAAATCCAGATTTTTTTGAAAAGCATCCTTCCATTATTCAAAAAACTTCCGCAGAAAATATTGAATGGATAAGTACTTCTGAAACAACTTTTAACGACTGGAAAAATAGCAAAAGTGATGTAATCAAACGAGCAAAATTAGAATGGGCAATTTGTGCTGAATATGCTAAAAACTTACAAGCCGTTCATATTTTGATGATGTATTTTGACCATCTTCAATTGGCTTGTTTAACAGAACAAAAACCATCTTGCCCAGTTTCTGGCATTTTATTTAGACCAACTTTGGTTAATTATCCCGTCAATTCAATCAAAGAAAAAATTAGTTTTTGGCGTAAATATCTGTTGCTTAAAGCTATTTTACACCGAAAATCATTAAGTACTTTATTTTGTCTTGACCCTTTTGCTGTTGATTTTATTCAACAAAATTGGAAAAGCAACAAAGTAAAGTTCTTGCCAGACCCAGTGCAGGTTTATCCCAACACAAAATCTATTGACTCATTAAAGGAAAAACTAGGCATTACAGAAAGCAAGAAAGTATTCCTAATTTTTGGTCATTTAGATGATAGAAAAGGAATTTCAACAGTAATGGATACTTTTATGAATCTATCTGAAGATGAAGCGAAAAATGTTTGTTTGCTCATTGTCGGGCCTTGGGACGAGCAAGAAAAATTAAGATTTGAGCAAAAACTTACTCTACTCCAACAAAAAAATAGTGTACAAGTAATTGTTCATAATCATTTTGTGGCTGATGAAGAGATTCAATCTTTTTTTGAAGTATCAGATTATATTTTGGCTTTATACCAAAAACATATTGGCATGAGTGCCATTATGGTCAGAGCAGCCAGTGCCCAAAAACCTTTGATTACTTATCATTACGGCTTAATGGGGAAAATTACTGCTGAAAAACAGTTAGGTTTATTGATCAACGAAACTATTAAAGATGATTTTCTTCGTCAGATAAAAACTCTTCTAAACAGTAGTAATCTGCAAATTGGTAATCAACAAAATATGAAAGAATTTGCTGAACTGAATCAAGCAAAAAATTATGCAAAAGTAATTCTGGATAGTTTCTGAGCTTTGAGTTTTTTTAGCCTTTTTTAATCAAAAAGTTTAAAACTAATATCTAATTACTGAAAGTTTAGAGGCACAAATCCTCTAAATCTTCTTGAGAACCCAAAAAAACATTGAAATCAACTGTACCTTTTACACCTTCGCACCAGCCACGTTGATTATGTTGCCAAAACCATAAGTTTGAATTATAGCCTTTCAAACTTTCTCTTGAATAATCCGCAATCCAAAGTGGATATTCATCGAAATTCCCTTTGATAAATTTCTTGTAAAAATTGGGATTTGTGTAAATAATTGGTTTTTTGTGGTAGTGATTTTCAACAATTTCTAACCAAGTTTCTAGTTCTTCAATAATTTGTTTGTCGGGTTTCAAAGAATTTTGTTCAATATCCAATACTGGTGCTAAATCACCTTCTTCTAAATCTACAGAATTAATAAAATTTTTGGCTTGTCCAACAGGTTCACGCCAAGCGATATAAAAATGATAAGCACCACGTTTTAATCCACTCTTTTTTACTTGTTCCCAATTTCTTTCAAACTGGCGGTCGGCGTGACTCATTCCTTCCGTAGCTTTCAGAAAGCAAAAACCTAGTTTTAAGTCTTCTTCCGAAAATCTCATTTTCTTTACTTTCTTCCAATTAATCACCCCATTATGATGCGAGACATCAATCCCATGAATTTTATAACGTAACGGTAAAGTAATGCCAAGTTTAGAAACTTTCGTCCAGCCATTAGGATTTGGGCGAAGGCTAATATAAACGACAAAAGATATGAAAAGGAAAAGTATAGAAAAAAGAATAACTTTTACATTTCGAGGAAGTAATCGGAAGCGTTTTTTGAGTAGTTTTAAAGAATTCATGCCACAAAAATACGAAAAGGCAAGAAAGATATTTAATCTTCTTGCCTTTTCTAATCAATGATTTTTAAATCATTAACGATTATTTGTTTGGTTGAGGCGTTGTTCTCAAATAAGGTTTAATAATTGTAAACCCTTTAGGGAATTTAGCCGCAGCGTCCTCTGTTTTAACGGCTGGTGTGATGATAACATCTTCACCATCTTTCCAGTCTGCTGGCGTAGCCACTTGGTAATTTGCCGTTAATTGAAGAGAATCAATTACTCTCAATATTTCTTGAAAATTACGACCAGTAGAAGCTGGATAAGTAAGTGTTAATTTTATTTTTTTATCTGGTCCAATAATAAATACCGAACGAACAGTTGCTTTTTCAGAAGCATTTGGGTGAATCATATCATACAAAGTAGCCACGTTGCGGTCTGCATCTGCAATAATTGGGAAATTCACTTTAACACCATTTAATTCCTCAATATCTGGCACCCATTTATTGTGTGAAGCTAAATCATCTACAGAAACTGCGATTACTTTTACTCCTTTTTTCTCGAATTCACCTTTTAATAAAGCTGTTTTTCCTAATTCAGTCGTACAAACAGGCGTAAAATCTGCTGGATGACTGAAAAGTAAAGCCCATGAATCACCAATCCATTCATGAAAATTAATCGTTCCTTGAGTTGTTTCCGCTGTAAAGTCGGGTGCGATATCTCCTAATCTTAATGACATAGTTTTAATCAATTTAAAGTTTATAAATACTTACTCTATTGGAATACAAGATTAATAAAAAAAAGGTTTCAAGATTGAGGTAAATTGATATTTTTTAAGGATGTCGGCTTTCAGCTCTCGGTCATCGGATTACAGATTTCAACCCTACTTTCTGATTTAATTATATAATGAAAGTAAATAATCAAAAAGCTGAAAGCCGACGACCGAAATCCAAAAACCTAAACTGGTTTTTCAATAATAAAATTATGATTCGTGTAAATACAAATATCGGCTGCGATGGTCAATCCTTCACGAACAATTTCCTCCGCACTTAAATGAGGAGCATGTTTACGCATCGCCAAAGCTGCTGAAAGTGCATAATTACTCCCTGAACCGATGGCAGCAATGCCGTTTTCTGGTTCAAGTACATCGCCTGTTCCTGAAATAATCAAGGTTTCTTCTTTGTTGGCAACAATCATCATGGCTTCCAATTTGCGTAAATAACGGTCTGTACGCCAATCTTTTGCCAATTCAATGCTTGCACGCTTCATATTGCCACCATAAGCATTTAATTTTTCTTCAAAACGCTCCAACAAAGTAAAAGCATCAGCTGTTGAACCAGCAAAACCAGTTACGATTTTGCCATCCAACATTTTTCTAATTTTTCGTACATGATTTTTTGCAACGGTATTGCCCATCGTCGCTTGTCCATCTGCACCAATCGCTACTTCGCCATTATGCACTACCGCCAGAACGGTTGTAGATCTAATTTTTTCCATTTTAGGTAATTATTTTACAAGGTCTTAGACACCAGTCCACCTTTTTTACTATCGATTTCGACCGTAAATTTATCACTTTTACCTTTAACAATCCAACGCACTTTCACAACTCCCATTCCAGGAATACTTGGAACAGCAATTGTTTGAGGATTATTGATTTGTTCTTTAGTAAGATTGGTATCCTCATTCTCAACAATCATTCCAGCGACAACAGTTGCATTTTTTAACGTAATAAAATCAGGACGCTCAATTTTATACTTTACATCATGTGCCGAATGTGTCGGAATTACTTTTTCGTTTACAATCGTAGCTGTTACTTCGGTAAAACCTCCAGCTAAAGCTTTTTGTTTGATTTCAAGTACATCTAACTTCGGCATTTGTGAAGCGTGTAAAATTGTAAAAGCCATATTTCTATGTGCATCCTCTTCCAATAAAAATCCAGGATGTGCTCTTACATAATTTTTCTTTGAACCACCAATTTCAATATCACCATACTGCGGATGTTTGAATGGCTTCCAAGTAACATAAGCATCACCAAATAGCATTAAACGACTAAATTCTTCGAATTCATTGTTTTGAAAACGTCCTTCCTCAGAATTTTTATTGAATAATTTATAAGAAGTCATCAACTCTGTAGAAAAAGTAAAAATTCCTCTTCCTAAAGCTAACCAATCTATTTCGCCACCATAAACGGTATATAAATCTTTATAAATCACAAAATACTTGTAGCCCGGATTCATTTTTTCACCAATCTTTCCGAAATAATCGTAAACCGACGCATCTTGTGTTGAATAAAATGGAGCGTCTTCTTCCGCACCCGGCCCACGCAAAAACATACCGCCATTATTGTGATAACTTTGTGCACCTGCAATGTTTGGGTGTGTCATGATAAAATTCTTGATATTTTGTGTTTCAGGCAAAGTCCCTGGATAAAATAATGCACCACGCTGCACATAATCAGGTTGCCAATTCCAAGCCCAATCACGGTTCGGGTCATAATATCCAATTACATCTTCGTTGATTAAACCATCGCCATCATTATCAATCCCTTCATAACCTAGCATTTCGTAATCTCCTTTTTCATCCGCTTTTACAGGAATCATTCTTTGCGGATTTTCTGGATCTACTTTCCAACGCCCCGTCGCCGAACGTCTTCTCATCATCACGATATTACCATCGCCATCCAAATCATCGTACTTATCTTCGTCGGCTTGTCCGTCACCATCATCATCCATCGCCATCATACCCGAACGTGGAGAATTCGCATTGTTAGGATTCTTCAAGAAATCTTCACGAGCATCAGGATTAATCGTTGGAGTAATATAAAATACTTTATCTTGTAATAATTGCTTGATAAATGGCACTGAAGCAAAATTTTCAGCCAAATACCAAGCGGTGTACATCGCTACTTCAGTTCCTTGAATTTCGTTTGAGTGAATATTTCCGTCAATATAAAAGCCTGGTTTTCTTGCTACATTACCAGTTTTAGTATCGCTGATGGTAAGAACCCACATTTCTTTCCCTTGGTAAGATTTCCCCATCGACTCAAGCTTTACTAAATCGGGATAGGCTTTGGCTAAATCCTGACAGAATTTCGTAATCATGGCATAATCATTATAATGATTCCAAGCCATTTTTACTTTAGGATTCGCTGGTGAGCCGATGGCTCTTAAACCAGTAAGGTCATCATTCTGAATTTTCTCTTGAGAAAAAACGGAAAAAGAACAGGTTAAAAGAATTAAGATGATATATTTTTTCATTGATTTATTTCGAATTAAAATTGAACGTTTATCTAGCTTTATCACTATTTCAAGCTAACATTTACCGTTTTTACGCCAGTAGTTGCACAACCAGCCTCAATACTGATTGAACCGCTTCCGCTTATTAACCAAGAGTATTCTTGAGTTTCGCCAGCACCTAAAGTACTTCTTAAATTAATTTTCTTGCCAGAGACAATCGCCTGATTTCCTGTTAATTTCAATTCAGTTTTTACTTTCTGAACCCAACGTACTTTGTCGCCAATTTCAGCATAAGTTGGCAATAATCCTGTGTTGATTACTTTGATAGAAATACGAGTCAATCCAGCAGAAACAGATTCAGCATTTACATTGACAATCTGTAATTCAGGCATTTGCGACGCTAAAGCAGACACAAACTTCAAATGTTTGTTCGCAGATTCAGTTAAATAACTTACAGGAGGATTCATTTTTGAATAAGGAGCAATTCCTCCTACTTCTACATTTTTACCTACAAAATCTGGATGTTTTACTGATTGCCAATTCACAAAAACGTTACTTAACTTTTGTGAGTCAGCCCATTTTAAATATTTAATTTCTTCATTATCAGAAGGTTTTGCCAATGTAGCTACCTCTTTTTTGGTAGAATCTTTCGCTACTTGTACTTTGGGAGCCCACCAACCTGGACTTGTAAAACTATATCTTCCAGCATGGAAATAAGCAGTTTGCGAGAAATTTCCTTTGGTTTGTGGCAAAGCGGGAGCATCTTTCAAAGCTGTTTGAGTATTGTATAATTTTGAAATCTGCTCGCCAACGCTTGCATCTTTTTCAAGTAAACCTGTGATAATTCTCTTTGCAGTTTTACTTCTATCGAATTTTATCGCTTCTGTTAAATTGTTTGCTGGACCAAAAGTAAGTACTGCAAAAATATTATTTGCTTTGTACAAAAAGCTTAACAATGCTTTTGTTTCATTTTCAGAAGCCGCAAAATCGCCAGCACCAGCTACAAATATTGGATAATCATAAGTCATGTTTTTATCAATATTCACGCCGCCAATTGCATCTTCATTAAAAGAACCATCTTTATCGTTGTCAGTCCCTTCTGTCAATAATATATACTTTCCTTTTTCACCTTTTGCTGGGTCTGCTTTTATCATTACTCTAGGGTCTTCTTTACTAATGATAAAACTTCCAGTGGGGTCTTCTACACGAATTTGTGTAATGATTCCATCACCATTCAAATCCTCGAAAGAATCTTCATTGACATATCCGTCACGGTCATCGTCAGTTTCAGTTTCGTTCCCTCCTCTTTCAAATTTTAACTTTGCAAAAAACTGCTCTTGGGCATCAGGGTTCACACTTGGAATAAAGTAAAACGTTTTTGAGTCCAACAATTTAGCAATAGAATCTGTACTTGCTCCAGCTAGTTTTTCAGCCATTTGTACTGCCAATTCTGTTCCTGCTAAATGAGTACCCTCTACGCCTGCGATGATAGCAATAGCAGGCTTGTTACTTGCATTACCTTTACTGATTGCTAATGCCCAAATATCTCGGTTACCTTTACTTTTTCCGATAGATTGAAGAGTAACAGTTGAAGTAAATTTGGAACTCAATGCCTTAATTCTTGCAGAAAGTTGTGTGTGGTTTTGGTAAGAATTTTGGGCGGATGTCCACAATGAAATCGACAATAAACCCGACAAAAGGAATAGTTTTTTCATATTTAGTTATGAAGTTTATTTGAAATGTAATTTGTTGCAAAATACTTCTTTGGATTGACTTTTACTATTCTATAAGCTTAGATTAGATGTATAGCTCAACTTAGCAGTTATAAGGAGAAAAACAGAAGATGAATAAGGAAGATAGAATTGGAACGCCATAAAACAAAACAGGTATCACATTAGCTGCGATACCTGTAAACACTCTACTATTATCCAATTTAATATTTTAAATGACTACTTGTTCATTTCTTGGGTTAAACAAATGCATAATTCCCCATGCTAAAAGGTATGCACCACCACACAAGATAAAAATAATATTATAACCAGCAGTGATATTTCCTTGCGATTTGTAAGTATCTAATAAATAACCTACGATTAATGGGAATAAAATCCCTCCTACTGAACCAGCCATTCCACCTAAACCAACTACCGAACTTACGGCTTTTTTAGGAAACATATCAGAGGCAGTAGTAAAAATATTTGCACTCCAAGCTTGGTGAGCCGCCGCCGCTAAACTAATTAACACAACCGCTTGCCAAATGTTTGTACAATATTGTGCAAAAACAATTGGAACAACTGCAATGGCAAAACTCAACATTGCCGTTTTACGAGCTTTGAATACGGGCCAACCTTTTTTGATTAAATAACCAGAAATATAACCTCCGCCAATACTTCCAAAAGTAGTTGCAGTATAAACTACAATTAATTCTAAACTTGGCTTCTTTAAATCCAATTGAAAAGTTTCTGAAAAATAAGATGGTAACCAATAAAGAAAAAACCACCAAATTGGGTCAGTAAGCATTTTACCAAAAATAAATGACCATGTCTGACGAATACTTAACAAAGTAATCCATTTTACTGGTTCTTCGTGCGAAGTATCAGGCTCATTATCAGACTGAATGTATAATAATTCTTCTTTAGACAGTTTATTTTGTCTAGCTGGTAATTCATAACCAATCCACCAGAAAATTAACCAAATAAAACCAACGCCACCAGTAATAATAAAAGCAACCTGCCAACCAAAAGTAGCTAAAATAAACGGAACCATCAAAGGAGCAGCTACTGCACCAATATTAGCACCAGAATTGAAAATACCTGTAGCTAAAGCTCTTTCTTTTTTTGGAAACCACTCTGCTACAGTTTTGATAGCCGCTGGAAAATTTCCGCCTTCGCCCAAACCTAATAACGAACGGAATACTCCAAAACTAAAAGTACTACCCGCAAAAGCTGTTAAAACACCAGCTGTACTCCACCAAGCTACTGCAATTGCATAACCTAATTTTGTACCAATTTTGTCGATGAATCCACCAAAAATCATCAAACCCACTGCATAAGCAGCCTGAAACGCCATCACTAAATTACTGTAATCACTTTCAGTCCAACTAAATTCTTTTTCTAGTGTAGGTTTTAATAAAGCAATTACTTGTCTGTCAAGATAACTAATTGTGGTCGCAAAAAATAGTAAGGCTACTACTCTCCAACGGTATTTACCTAGGGTATTTTCCATGAATTTTTATAAAATGAGGTAAGCTAAATAAGAGTTATGAATTGTGAACAGTCCGTCTCAGCAGTTTGAAATATTTTTTTATTTCAAAAACGGAATTCATTTTTCATAGGCTACTTAATTTAAAGATTATTTTTTAGATTTTAAACCTTCAACATATTTCATCAAAGATGCTACAGTATGAGTCAATTCATCGAATTTAGCACTTGCCAACAAACTAGCAGGAAATAACTGAGACCCCATTCCTACAGCAGTTACACCAGCAGAAAACCATTGTTTTAAACTTTCTTCTGTAGGTTCTACACCGCCCGTTACCATTACTTTAACGTTTGGCATTGGGCCTTTCATTGATTTTACAAAACCTGGACCAACAACGTTTCCTGGGAAAATCTTCACGATTTCTGCACCTAATTGTGTAGCAGAATAGATTTCATTTAAAGTAGCTGCTCCCGGAAACCAAGCTACTGCATTTTCTTGACAAAATGCACCAACTTCTGCTGTGATGACAGGTTGAACAACAAAATCAGCACCAGCTTCTATAAAAATTTTAGCTTGTTCTACCGTAAAAATTGTACCAATCCCTAATGCCATTTCTGGGCATTGCTCACGAATAAAAGGGTAAATCGCTTTAAATACCTCTAAGGCTTTTGCTCCACGGTTTGTAAACTCAAAAGCACGCATTCCGCCATCGTAACAAGCTTTGATTACATTTTGAGTTAACGCAATGTCTTCATGATAAAACACTGGAACTACTGGAAAGTCAGCCAGTAATTGATTTAATATTTTGGGTTGAAAAAAAGCCATGCTTGTTTTTTAATTTTTTTAAGAAAATTGTTTGTCCATTTCTTTACAGCATTCCTCAATGGCTTCTACCATGCTCGACGAACCAATGTACAATGGTGAGCGTTGATGAAGATTTTGAGGCTGTATTTCTAAAATTCTCTGTTTACCATCTGAGGCTTTTCCACCTGCTTGCTCAATGATGAAAGCCAATGGTAAGCATTCATAAAGTAACCTAAGTTTTCCGTCAGGATTATGACGAGTTGGGGGGTATAAATATACTCCCCCTTTCAAAAGATTTCTATGAAAATCTCCCACTAAAGAGCCAATATATCTCCCTGCGTATCTTTTTTGTTTACATTCTGTTAGATATTCTTGAATACATTCAGGGAAATCATAAAAATTACCTTCATTACAAGAGAAAATTGTTCCTTCTTGATTTACTTGCATCTGAGGGTGAGATAAAAAATACTCTCCCAAAGAATTATCATAAGTAAATCCGTTTACTCCTTTACCAGTGGTATAAACTAAAATGGTTGAAGAACCATATAAAATATACCCAGCAGCTACTTGTTCGTCACCTCTTTGAATACAGTCTTTTAAAGAAGGAACTGAACCAATTGGGGTTTTTCTACGAAAAATTGAAAAAATTGTACCGATTGAAACGTTAGAATCAATATTCGATGAGCCATCCAGCGGGTCAATTGCTATGACATATTTAGCATGATTATTTCCAGTCAGAATGATTTCAGGTTCTTCCTCCGAAATGATGGCACAAACTTCTCCTCCATTTTTAAGTGCTCTTAAAAAGCGAATATCAGCAATGACATCCAATTTTTGTTGAGCTTCACCTTGTACATTTTGCGAACCTAACAGCCCTGTTACATCAGCCAATCCAGCACGATTGATTTCACGATTAAGAATTTTACTTGCCAAAGCAATATCTCTCAATAATTGCGACAATTCCCCCGAAGCAAATTGAAATGCTTCTTGATTCCGCATAATGAATCGATCTAAAGTAATACCAACGGGTAAAGCTAAGTTTTCATTTTTCATAAAAAAAGCCAATATTAATTGTTAAACAAATAGGTTATTAAGAGTTGTGAGTGATGAGTAATGAGTTTTGAGTAGCCTTTCGTCTCTGCTTAAAAACCAACATACAACAACACTTTACCCCCACTAATGTCGTTTACTTTACATAAAAAGTATATCAAGCTTACGAGCTTTTTTTGAAATACAACTCGTAAACGCCAATGGTTAAAGGTAATTTTCAAGAATTAATTTTACTGCTTCTACTTTTTGTTGAGTAGCATCGCCATACTCTTGAAGCTTTCCATAAGCAGCGGCAGCGGCAAAATTGATTACTTCTTGAGCTTCTTGTTTTTGTGATAAACCATAAATTAAGCCTCCCATAAAACAATCTCCACTTCCAATTTTATCAACTACAGAATCAGCAAAAAATACTGGTGATTGATATTGATTTCCTTCTGTAAAAAGAGTAGTATAATATTCAATGCCCGTTTTGTTGTAATCAAATCTATAAGTATTGGCTACAAACTTACATTTCGGAAATGTCTTTTGAATGGCTTCGGAAGTTGCTTTTCCATGTGCTGGATAATCATAAGCATCCTGTTTTTCCAAACTTGTCAATAATAATGGGTCGATTTCTATTCCTAATAAAGTATTGGCTGCCCAAAGATTACCCATAATTACATCACAATACTGTGCTAATTCGGGCATAATTTCTGTTGGCTTTTTACCGTATTTCCATAGTTTTGAACGGTAATTCAAATCTACAGAAATGGTAATATTCATTGCTGAGGCTACTTTCAAGACTTCCAAACAAACATCAGCCGCATCTTGATTTAAAGCGGGACTGATAGCACTGAAATGAAACCAAGAAACATCTTTCAAAACTGTTTTCCAATCAATTTGTCCAACTTTCAAAGAGGCAAATGAAGAGTAAGCTCTGTCATAAATCACGCCTGCATTTTTCAAATCAGCTCCTTGTGGAAGATAATATGTTCCAATTCTTTCACCAGAAGTATGAATAACCGAAGTATCAATACCTTTATCAGCTATATAATTTTTAATATCGTTCGCTAAAGAATTTTCAGGTAATGCCGTAAAATAACTCGCATTGATTCCCCAATTGGCTAAAGCCGTAGCCACGTTCAATTCTGCTCCGCCTACAAAAACTGGCATTGAGGTTTCTTTTATCCAAACGCCATTAGCTTTTGGTGAAAGGCGCAATAATAATTCTCCGAAACAACAAACTTTATTCATTCTATTTTTGAGCTTTAGGCTGTAAGCTTTACAGTCGTTGGCTATCGGTTATCGGTCGTCAGCTATCAAACTTATTATTATTTACATAATGGCTGATAGCTGACTGCCGAATGCTGATTTCCTATTTAAAATTTAAAATACTCCTTTGCATTATTATAACAGATATTCTGAACCATTTTGCCGATCCATTCAATATCGTTTGGTAATTCACCATTTTCGATTTCGTTTCCTAATAAATTACAAAGAATTCTACGGAAATATTCATGGCGTGGAAACGATAAGAAACTACGTGAATCTGTTAACATACCCACAAAGCGACTCAATAATCCCATGTTCGACAAAGCGTTCATCTGTCTTTCCATGCCATCTTTTTGGTCTAAAAACCACCAACCAGAACCAAACTGAATTTTACCAGCTACAGAACCATCATTAAAATTTCCAATCATGGTTGCCATTAACTCGTTGTCACGTGGGTTAAGGTTATAAATAATTGTTTGTGCCAATTGGTCATATTCATCTAAACGACCTAAAAATTTAGATAAAGAAGCTGCCTGAGAAAAATCTCCGATTGAATCCCAACCAGTATCTGGACCTAATAAGCGCATAGCACGAGTATTATTATTTCTCAACGCTCCTAAGTGGAACTGCTGAGTCCATCCAAGTCCATGATAAATGACACCTAACTGATGTAAAATTGCCGATTTGAATAAAAGAGATTCCTCTGCACTGATAGATTCGCCTACAATTTTCTTCTTCAATACTTTATTAGCATCTTCTTCGGTGAAATCTGCTGCATAAATTTGCTCTAAACCGTGGTCAGCTAGTCTTCCTCCCATTGAAGCAAAGAATTCAGCACGAGTTTTCAAAGCTGAAACTAAAGCTTCAAAACTACTGATTTCAGTATTGACAAGTACGCCTAATTTTTCGATGAATGAAGCATAATTAGGATTATCAATTAAAATAAATCTATCTGGACGAAACGTTGGTAACACTTTAGTATCCAAAGTCCCATCTTCTTTAATCGCTTGGTGATATTCTAATGAATCTAAAGGGTCGTCTGTAGTACAGGCTACTTTTACATTCATTTTACTTAATAAACCTCTCACGGCATATTCTGACGATTGTAATTTTTCAGAACACTCATCATAAATTTTACGAGCTGACGATGGATTTAAAATTTCATGTACATCAAAATAACGCTGTAATTCAAGGTGAGTCCAGTGATACAATGGATTTCTCATCGTATATGGAACCGTCTCAGCCCATTTTTCAAACTTCTCATAATCAGATTTATCGCCCGTACAATAGCTTTCATTGATACCATTCGCACGCATTGCACGCCATTTGTAGTGGTCGCCATACAACCAGATTTGAGATAAATTTTCAAAACTTTTGTTCTGAGCAATTTGGTCTGGTGGCAAATGGTTATGGTAATCAATAATTGGCATCTCTTTAGCAAACTCATGATACAGTTTACTAGCAGTTGCAGTTTGTAAAAGGAAATCTTCGTCTAAGAATGTCTTCGTGTACAGCATTTCTGTTAAAATTTTGATTGAGTATTGAGAAATTAAATAAACGAGGATTGATTTTGAATGTTAAAATTGAAAATCAATCCTCGATACTCAATTTTCAATCCTATAAAGATACTCCTCGTTTCCAAGGAATAAAATCATCTTGTCCATTTCTAACGGCACAAATTTCTATTTCACCACTAGCTACTTTTATTGCGTATTCTAAAATACGTTCTCCTGCTTCCTCAATCGTTTCTTCGCCTTCAATAATAGTTCCAGTGTTGATGTCGATAATGTCTGACATCTTTTCGAACAGTTTTGTATTCGTTGCAATTTTCACTACTGGTGCTATAGGATTTCCTGTTGGAGTACCTAAACCAGTGGTGAATAAAACAAGGTTTGCCCCCGACGCTACTTCAGCCGTTGTTGATTCCACGTCGTTGCCTGGTGTACATAAAAGAGTCAATCCTGCTTTTTTTACTGGTTCTGGATAATCTAAAACAGAAGTAACTGGCGAAGTTCCTCCTTTTTTAGCTGCACCAGCCGATTTTATAGCATCTGTTATCAACCCATCTTTGATATTTCCCGGTGAAGGATTCATATCAAAACCCGAACCTACAGCCTTTGCACGGTCGTTATAAGTATTTACCAAATGACTGAACAATTTAGCATCTTCTGGGTCTAAACAACGGTCTGTTAATTCTTGCTCAACACCACATAATTCTGGGAATTCAGCTAAAATCACTGAACCACCCAAACCAATTAATAAATCTGAAGTATAACCAATGGCTGGATTTGCTGAAATACCAGAGAAACCATCAGAACCTCCGCACTCTAAACCAATACATAATTTACTTAATGGTGCTGGTTTACGTGTATTTTGGTTGGCTTCAATCAATCCAACAAAAGTTTGTTTCAATGCCAAAGACATCAATTCAGACTCAGTTCCAATATTTTGTTGTTCTAAAATATATAACGGTTTCTTGAAGTCAGCATCACGTTTAGCAATTTCTTCTTGTAAAATACTCGCTTGTGCATTCTGGCAACCTAAGCTCAATACTGTAGCACCTGCACAGTTTGGATGAGTAATATAACCTGCCAACAATCCACAAAGAGCTTGAGCATCCTGACGAGTACCGCCACAACCGCCATCATGTAATAAGAATTTTACGCCATCAACATTTGGGAAAAGCTTTTGTTTGGCATCTTTCTCTCCTTGACTTTGTAAATCTGCTTGTAAAATTTCTTCAACAGTTTTACCAGCTTTATATAATGAAATCAAATCATGGGTTTGACTTTGATATTCGTGTTTACGTGCATACCCTAAATCATCAACCAAAGCTTCACGAAGTACTTCGATGTTACGGTTTTCACAAAATACCAATGGAATCACTAACCAATAATTAGCTGTTCCAACGCTTCCATTAGCACGATGATACCCGTTAAATGTTCTACCTTCAAACTTTGCTGCTGAAGATGGAGCTTCCCAAGCGGCATGATTCTCACGTAATTCAAAAGAATCTACAGCATGTTTCACATTGAAAATATTGATACTTCCACCTTTATTGATAAATGACTGAGCTTTTCCAACTAATACATTGTACATTCTAATCTCTGCTCCTACTTCAAAATCTTGCATAGCAAATTTATGTTTAGCAGCAATATCTTCTGTCAGTGTATAAGTCTGACCATCCAATTCCACAGTCTGACCTTTCGATAAATCTGCTAAAGCGACAATCACGTTGTCGTTCGGATGAATTTTTAAAACGTTTCTTTTCACGATGAATATTTGATGATTGGTTAAAATTATAATTCTTTGAGTTCACAGCATAACTAAACTTAAAAGTAAGACTATGCTCTACTATACTCAACCAATTCACCTTTATTAAGGTATGATTTTAAAGAAGCCTTCACAGTTTTTTCAATCATAAGATTTAAAAACGTTGTTACGCTTTCTGTAAAACCAGTAATATTTGTCAAATCTGTTTCCCAAAGATTTTTATCACTCAAAACCGATGTTACTAATTCTTCACTAGATAAATTAGTCCATTTAGAGTAGAAATACTCAGCTTTATCGTCTTGAATCTGATAATATTCATCAGCGTAAATTCCATAATATTTACCATTTTCTTCTTTAACAGCTTTCATAAACAACAAATATGCTGCAAATCCAAAAGCAATGTATTCAGGTACGCATTGATAAATTTTATGATATTGCAAAAGCGTAGGAATATTTCTCATACGCATTTTAGACGTGTATTGTACCGTAATACTTAGCCATTGATGGTCAAGATTTGGGTTACGGAAACGGTCTAATACTTGCATTCCAAATCTTTGTGCTACTTTATCATCTACTTTGTAAGGAATGCCTAAACCAATTTCAGCCAACATTAAATTACTGATAAAAGCTGACATTATTTCATGTTGCATGGCTTCTTTCACCGTTTTGAAACCCGCTAAAAAGGCTAAACCGCAACTCAAAGTATGCGTACCGTTGAGTAAACGTAATTTTAATTCACGGTATAAATCAATGTTGGGTTCAATAATTACTCCTTCGTCGGCTTGATGAAAGGATAATACATTTTTTACTTTCTGATTGCCTTCAATTGCCCATAAGCGATATACTTCTGAAACAATCAATAAATCATCTTGATAACCTAATTCGGCTTCAATTTTGGCTTTTACTTCAGCACTTGGTTTACCCGGAACAATTCTATCAACTAATGAATTACAGAAAGTTACTGAAGATTCTAACCAATCAATAAATTCTGATTCTAGTGCGTTTCTGTGTGCCAATTCAAAAATAATGCCTTCTAATTTCTTTCCATTATCAGGAATTAATTCGGTAGGTACAATCACCATTCCATGTTCTTTACTTCCTTCAAAGGCTTTGAATCTAGCATGAAGAAATGCCAAAACTTTACCTGGAAATGAAATTGGCGGACTTTGCTTGATGTCATCCTGCACCAATTGAATTCCTACTTCGGTAGTATTTGAAGTAATAATTTGTAAATCAGGATTTTTAGCACATTCTAAAATCGCATCCCATTCTGTTTTAGCCGATAATACTCTGCTGATAGCCGATGAAACAGTATTTTTCTCGAATACAACTCCTTGTTGAATACCTCTTTCACAAATGGTATAAAGGTTATCTTGACGCTCAAAAGCTTCGGCATCGCCTCCGTCAGTTGATTTCACCACGACGATTCTACCATTAAAAATACCTTGCTGATTGGCTTTATTAATAAAGTAATCTGGCAAGCCTCTTAGCAACACGCCCGTTCCAAATTGTAATACCTTTTCAGGTAAATTGAGCAAAGATTCAGGAAGAGCAGCGTTGCTTTTACTGAGATTTTTATGATTTTGAGAAGTATTCATGATGATTGAAAATCTTTAATAGAGGATACTGTAGTTGGATTGCGAAATATCGACAACCCAACTATTGATTTATATTAATAATGCTTGATTCTTTTTTTTTAGACTTTAAGATTTTTAGACTTTAAGACTAAAGGATTTTAGACTAAAAGACATTAGGCCCAGGACTTTTGTTCTTTTGACTTTAGGATGTTTAGACTTTAGGACTAAAAGACATTAGACTAAAGGGTTTAAGAATAAAGAGATTTGTAGCGTTTGAAAAACAATCACTAAATCACCATTCACTAAATTACTAACTATCTAAAATCACTAAATCACAACTCACTAAATCACTAACTATCAAACAAAGTCTGCTCGCATCGGCGAAAATACATCTATTAATTCTCCAGCTTCTAAGCAAATAGCTCCGTGCAATACTTCAGATGGAACGAAGTAAACATCTCCTTCTTTCAGTACTTTTTTATCGTCGCCAATCGTGATTTCAAAAGTACCCGCAGAAACATAACTTATTTGCAAATGTGGATGAGAATGAATCGCTCCGACACCACCTTTTTCAAAAGCTACTTTCACTAGCATAATGTCATCGTTATAAGACATTACTTTTCTTTTAATGCCTCCTCCGAGTTCCTCCCAAGCTACCTGTTCATCAGTCACTAAGGTTAATTCTTTTACTGACAACATATTATTTTTGATTGCTATATATGTTTTTGGATACTTTTTTACCGAACTCTACTTCCTTCTTCGCTTTTGAAGTATTAGTATTCAATAATTTAATGCTTTGTGAACGCTCTCCAGTAATTTTCAATAATACATCAGCATTTTCATAACGAATATCGTCAAGACTAATGTTTTTACTGTTCTGTACCTGCATGGTCGTTTTATCTTTTGTAATAAACGTAACGTTTTTTAGTGAAATATTTTCAGCCTCAATACAAAGTAAACCAGCATTCGCTTGCAAAACAGCATTTTCAATAGAGATATTTTTAACACTCATCTCAGGCAAACCTCTTACTTTGATACCCGTTTCTGCTCCCAAACAATTGATATTACTTACATGAAAATCTCTGAATTGAGGCGTTGCTTCGGATAAAGGCTGTGCTTGCATTTCTGGCAATTCATCCGATTCACCATTGATAGCAACGGGGTCTTTTCCAGCATAATACATATCAAACAATACTGCTTCGCCAGTAATTTCTGTCATTTGAATATTATTAACGTAGATTTTTTCTACGATTCCACCTCTTCCTCTTGCCGTTTTAAAACGTAAACCTACATCAGTTCCTAAAAAAGAACAATTAGAAACATACATATTTCTCACTCCGCCAGACATCTCCGAACCAATGACAAAACCACCGTGTGCATGATATACTTTACAATCTTTGATGATAAAATTTTCAGTTGGTACGCCTCTTTTTCTACCTTGTTCATCTCTTCCCGATTTAATCGTTATGCCATCGTCTCCAGTATCGAAAGTACAATTTTCCATGATACCATTTCTACAAGATTCTAAATCAACACCATCGCTATTTTGAGCGTACCAATAGTTTTTCACATCTACATTTCTCATCGTGATGTGGTCGCAAAGTAATGGATGGATTGTCCAAGCGGGTGAATTTTGGAAATGAATTCCTTCTAATAAAATAAACTTGCAAGAAGTAAGACTCAGCATATTTGGACGCAAAAAACCTTTAACATCTTCATAATCTTTTGCCATTTTTCCGTTGATGAGCTTACTTCCATCCGTCATTTTAGCACCTTTTTTTGATTGCTCGTTTGGATACCAAGTATTTTGCTCTTCATCTAAAACCCCGCCAGATTTTATGAGTTTTTTCCATTGAGCATCCGTTTGTTTAACTTTTTTGATGGCTCTCCATACATCTCCACCACCATCAATTACGCCTTCGCCAGTCAAACCAATATCAATCAAACCAACGCCAGAAATCGGTGCTTGGCAACGAAAAGCTTCTTCGCCTTCCCAAGTAGTTGCTATGATTGGGTAATCATCAATATTTCTACTGAATTGTAAGATTGCTCCTTTGGAAACATGTAAATTTACATTTGATTTCAATACTATTGGCCCTGTCAACCACAAGCCACTTGGAATAAAAACAGTCCCTCCACCCGACTCCGCACAAATAGTGATGGCATGATTAATTGCTTTGGTATTTAAAGTAATTCCATTTGATTTAGCGCCATAACGGATGATATTAAACGTATCTTTTTTGAAGAATGGTGTATAATACTTCGGCAATTCAAATTCGTACTTTTCATGAAACTCTGATTTCTTTAAAAAACTCTTCAAGCTAACATTTGCTTCTACGATTCCTTCGGCTACTAAACTAGCCATAACCGAAGCACCATATTTCGAAAAATGAGTATCGTCAGAAACACCTTTTGGAAATTTACCGAAAACACCACCAATATAGTGCATGAATAATTTCTTTGAATCTTCTACGCCATGTTGTTCAATCACTGCTTTACTTTTAGCATGAAGGTCAATCAAGGCTACTCCAAATTCTTTTGCTACAGCTTTTACCACAGCAGGATACTCTCCATGCTGATCGACGAACTGTCCATTACTCTCAAACTTTCTACGCATTACGGGCGTAATCAAAACAGGATTTGCCCCTTTAGCCCTAGTTTCATTGATAAATTTGATCAGGTTATTTCTATAAGTAGTTTGCGGAGCAGCATAACGAGTACTATCGTTAATTTTTTGGTCATTATGTCCAAACTGAATCAAAACCCAATCTCCTTTTTTTAATTGTTGAGTTACAGCCTCCCAACGTTTTTCAGTGATAAAACTCTTAGTACTCCTTCCATTTACAGCATGATTTTGTACTTGTATTTCATTGGTAAAATAATTAGGAAAAATCATTCCCCAACCCGTTTCAGGACTATCGGCTGAAGCTTTATTAGCACAGGTTGAATCTCCAATAAGAAATACTGTTACTTTATCATCAGTGCTTTTGAAAGCCATCAGGATAACACAAAATATGATACCTAATATTTTTTTCATTGTTAATAGAGATTGTTAAGTATGAGTTGTGAATTGTCAGTAATGAATTTTGAGTTGCTGCTACTACAATTTAAAACGCTGACATATAACACTTTAACCCACACAACAAAGTCGTTTATTTTATCATAGACTACTTAAGTAAACTTTCAGGACTTAATGCCATGTTATTTTCTCTCAATCATATAAATAAATATATGACTGAGAGAAAGAAAATATTATCGTAAAGAAGGAATCTCCACAAAGTCCATATCAGTAAATAATTGATTTTCGCCAGCCATCGCCCAAATAAATGAGTAATTTGCCGTGCCACAACCTGAGTGAACCGACCAAGGCGGTGAAATAATCGCTTGATGATTTGAAACAAACAAATGACGAGTTTCCTGAGGTTGACCCATCAAATGCAATACTGCTTGGTTTTGAGGTATATCGAAGTAACAATACACTTCCATTCTACGGTCATGCGTATGTGCTGGCATTGTATTCCAAACACTACCATTTGCCAATACAGTTAAACCCATTACTAATTGACAACTACGAATACCATCTAAATGAATGTATTTATAAATGGTTCTTTCATTAGAAGTAAGATTACTTCCCAAATTCACTGGCGAAGCTTCTTCTTTTTTCATCAACCGTGTTGGATATGCTTGATGTGCTGGAGAAGAAATCAAAAAATATTGAGCTGGATTATTGGCATCAATACTTTCGAATGAAACAGCCTGAACGCCTTTTCCTACATACAAACAATCTAATTTATTAATCAAAAATGCTTCACCATCAGCCGTAATTTTGCCATCGCCACCAACATTGATGATACCTAATTCTCTTCTTTCCAAAAAGTATTCACTTTTCAAAGCATCATAATTTGGTAAACTTACCGCTTCACTAACTGGCATTATTCCGCCAGTAATTACTCTATCGTAATGCGTATAAGTTAAACTTACTTGGTTCGCTTCAAACAATTTTTCGATTAAAAAATTAGCTCTTAAGCTTTCCGTATTCATTCCAGCCACTTCTTTAGGGCTACTCTCGTATCTACTTTGCATAGGATTAAATATAAAATTGAATAATAAGTTTAAAGGGTAACTAACGTCCCATCCAGCCGCCATCTACTACTAAAATCGTTCCGTTCACATAAGCTCCTGCTTCTGAAGCCAAGAAAACTACTGGCCCCATAAAATCTGTAGGTTCGCCCCAACGACCAGCAGGAATACGATCTAAAATTGATTTACTTCTTTCAGGATCTGCTCTTAAAGCGGCAGTATTATCTGTTGCGATATAACCTGGAGCAATTGCATTTACATTAACCCCTTTTGAAGCCCACTCATTTGCCAAAGCTTTTACCACACTACTAATCGCACCTTTTGAAGCTGCATAACTAGGAACGTTAATACCACCTTGGAAACTTAATAAAGAAGCCGTAAAAATAATTTTACCTGAACCTCTAGCTACCATATCACGACCAAATTCACGAGCCAAAATAAACTGAGCATCCAAATTGATTGATAATACTTTATCCCAATATTCATCAGAATGTTCAGCCGCTGGATTTCTCAAAATCATTCCAGCATTGTTAATCAAAATATCAACTTGTGGATGTTTAGACTTTACTTCATTAATAAAAGCATAAAGGGTAGCTCTATCGCTTAAATCTACATTATAACCAGCGAAATTTCTTCCAAAACTTCTCACACCTTTTTCAATTTCACTATTTTCTGGTTCAAGGGTAAGGGCTGCACAGATGATGTCTGCTCCTGCCTCCGCTAAAGCCAATGCCATTCCCATTCCGATACCTCTGTCACAACCAGTAACCAAAGCCACTTTCCCTTCTAAACTAAATAATGATGATAAACTCATAAGTTCTATTTTTTTTAATTATTCCAAGATTTAAAAGATTTGACATAAAATTAGCACTACCAAACCCTGAACAAACCTATGCTTAATAAATACAGCGTTCAAGTAAATATTTGAATATTTTTATGCAAACGTTATCGGGAACGTTCTCAAGAACAAACTTTTTTATACTTATTTAATACAATTTGAGATTTTTGGCAGAATATCATACTTTTAACTATTTTTAAGCCACAAAAAACTCATACTTTTGTAATTGTACAAATCAAAGAACAAAACATTGGAACTGATTACCATCAAAGATATTGCTAAAGCATTAAACTTATCCACTTCTACAGTGTCAAGGGCTTTGCGTGGAAGTTATGAAATAAATCCTGACACCAAAAAACTGGTGATTGAATATGCCGAAAAATACAACTACCGCCCCAACCCTATTGCACTGAGCTTAAAAGAAAATAAAAGTAGGTCTATCGGAGTAATTGTTCCTGAAATTGACAACCCCTTTTTCTCTCAAGTAATTAATGGAATCGAAGCAATTTCATACAATCGTGGTTATCATGTTGTAATTTTTCAAAGTCATGAATCATTTGAAAGAGAAAGTATCAATCTAAAACACATTGCTTCAAGAAGAGTGGATGGCTTGTTGATTTCTTTGGCTGGCGAAACGAACGATGTTTCTCAGCTTAAAGAGCTTCATGAAAAGGGAATGCCCATTGTTTTGTTTGATAGAGTTTCAGATGAAATTAATACCCATAAAGTAATCTCAGACAATTTTGAAGGAGCATTTACTGCTACCGAACACCTTATTCGTGAAGGAAGAAGAAGAATTGCACACATTACAGCTTCGCCTTATTTATCGATTACCAAAGAAAGAGTAAAAGGTTACATTGCTGCCCTCAACAAATATGAAATTCCAGTTGATGAAACCATGATTAAATACTCTAATTATTCTTCGGAAAATATGGAATTAATCATTGATGAACTATTGTCCGAAACTCAACCTCCAGACGGGATTTTAACGGTAAGCGATAGACTGGCTTTAGGTTGTTTAGCGACTTTGAAGGCGAAAAAAATTACTATTCCTGAACAAATTTCAATTGTTGGCTTTACAAATCTCAAGGCTGCCTCTATGTTAGAACCAGCCTTGACGACCGTCGTTCAACCATCTTTGCAGATGGGTCAACGTTCCGCTGAATTATTGTTAGATTTAATTGAGCGAAAAAGTTCAAGTATTCCACCAACTTATCAAACGTTCAAACTTTATACAGAATTGATTATTCGAGAGTCTTCGGTGGTTGGGTAGATTTTTTAGCTTTCGGACATCGGACATCAGTCATCGGTTCTATAAGCAACTAAAGGCTTACACAAATTATAAGAATAGAAATTTTAACAATAACTTGCTCTCTTTTAATTTAGAAATCCGAAATCCGAAATCCGAAATCCGAAATCCGAAATCCGAAATCCGAAATCCGAAATCCGAAATCCGAAATCCGAAATCCGAAATCCGAAATCCTAAATCCGAAATCCTAAATCCGAAATCCTAAATCCTAAATCCGAAATCCGAAATCCGAAATCCTAAACCGTCACCATCGCCTTAATCACTCTTGAGCTTGGATCAAGCCATGATTCAAAAACATCAGGCAACTCCTCAAACGCTGCTTCATGCGTAAGCCAAGCCTGCGTTTGAATCTTCCCTTCTTCCATATTTTTGATAATCATTTTAAAATCAGCAGGAAGTGAATTTCTACTAGCAAAAAGTGTCATTTCCTTTCGATGAAAATCTGGATCAAAGAAAGTAACATCTCCTTGGAATAAACCAACGAAAACTAATTTTCCACCAAAAGCTAAATATGAAAATGCTTTCATCATCGACTGTGGATTACCCGTAGCATCAAAAACCACCGTTGGTAATACTCCATTTAAAGTCGCTTTTAAATCATCAGCAGTGAAACCTTCTTTTGCCAAAACGGAAACATCTGTATCAAATAATTGCTTCGCAAAATCGAGTCTTTGTACATTAAAATCCATCACCACAATTTTAGCACCATGCAATTTTACAAATTGAATAACTGATAAACCAATCGGCCCAGCACCAATCACCAACACAATATCATTTTGACTAACACTTGCTCTTTGTACTGCATGAGCACCAATACCCAAAGTTTCTACTAAAGCCAATTGTTCATATCCCAAAACTTTTGAACGGTGTAATTTATGAGCAGGAATTTTCACGTACTCAGTCATTCCGCCATCAGTATGCACACCCATTACTTTGATGTTTTCACAACAGTTTTGTTTACTATTCAAACAAGCCTGACATTTTCCACAGTTTAGATAAGGTTCTACAGATACTTTATCTCCAATACTTAATTCATTTGTGTCAACAGCTCTTCCTAAAGCAATAACTTCTGCACCTAATTCATGACCTAGTACTCTTGGATACGAAAAAAATGGTTGTTTCCCTCGATAAGCATGATAATCCGTTCCACAAATACCAATTTTATGAATTTTGATAAGTGCTTCATTGTCTAAAAGATTATCATCAAATTCTCTTGAGATTAGCTGAAATTCACCGGGTTGATTTAGAATTATTGTTTTCACTGATTTAATATATTTAATTATGCTTGATTAAAAACTATACCTGAATCATTTGCAAGGACATTAGTTTCTCAACTACGAACTCATTCGTTCGCAGTTGATTTTAACTAAAAATTACAAATAACTATCTGATTAAACCCATAAGGATTTCCTTAATTTTCTTACTAATTTGAATTTTATCTATAAATCATTTTGGTTTAAACTTTTACTTTTGAGCCTTTCCAACCGAAGTAAAAAACCACAAAGAAGCAGAGTAATGGAACTGAATAAGCTACTTGAATACTCATCAAATCTGACATTCTACCCATGATAAGTGGAAATATCGCACCACCAACGATTGACATAATTACTAATGATGAGCCAATTTTTGTTTCTTTCCCCAACGATTGAATACTCAACGAGAAAATAGTTGGAAACATGATTGACATGAAGAACTCTACACCAATCAAAGCATATACAGAAATCATTCCTCCATAAATCACTACTACAGTCAATAAAACAATATTGACTAAAGCGTATATGGCTAGAAGTACATTAGGGCTAATATATTTCATTAAGAAAGTCCCTATGAATCGTCCAACCATAAAACATAATAGCGCAGCCGATAAATAATTTGCTGCTGTTTTTTCATCAATACCAGCCGTTTTCCCTAAATAGCGAATAAAGAAGCTAGAGACACATACTTGTGCTCCTACATAAAAAAATTGTGCTGCAATTCCCCAAATTAAATGCTTATGACGCATAATCGACTGGCTTCCTGACGGCAATTCAATATCATGACCAGCTTCAGTAATTTCAGGCAATTTGCTCTTGTACAATAAAACAGCAACCAATAATACGATAATCCCAATGATTAAATAAGGTAATTTCACCGTTGCTGCCTCGCCATCTAAAAATGCACTCATTTGTTCTGTTGACATCGAAGCTGTCTCAGCACTCGTTAAAGTATTACCAGATAAAATAAAAAGTCCCCCCAATAACGGAGCAATCGTAGCTGCTAAACCGTTGAAAGATTGAGCAAGGTTCAACCTTTGAGCTGCCCCTTCTGGTTCACCAAGCACAGTCATGTAAGGATTTGCCGCTGTTTCTAAAAATGTCAACCCACTAGCAATTACGAATAAAGCTGTCAAGAAGAGTCCAAAAACTCTTGTATTAGCAGCAGGAATAAACAAGAATGCACCGATAGCAAATAAAAGTAAGCCCGCAATGATACCAGTTTTATAACCATATCGTTTCATTACCATACCTGCTGGAATAGCCATGATAAAATAAGCAATAAAAAAAGAGCCATCAATTAATGAAGATTGGAAATCTGATAACTGACAAGCTTTTTTAAGATGTGGAATTAGAATTGGATTCAAATTATGTGCAAATCCCCAAAGGAAAAACAAGGTAGTCAATAAAATAAAAGGTACTAAATATCTGTTTTTCATAAATAAATATTTTAATAGTTTAAGATTAATACATGCCTAATTGCTACTAACAAGAAGAAAAAACCATAAACTACTCTTCAATTTTTATATTAATTTGACAATACAAAGAAAAAACATTTACAAACATATACCATTCACGTTATTATCAAAGATTTATGGTATTTTAGCATGATTCTTTCAGCTTGAATCTATTTAGCAGATTTTTTGTACAAAAAACAAGAAATTAGCTCACGAATAATAGGTCAAAGCATAAAACCAATAGGTCAAAAAAAAGCTCACGGCTCAAAGCTACAAGCTCTTAGCTTAAATTAAAGATATGTTTTCATTTTTTAAAAAATCATCAGATAATCCTAAAGTCACAGATTTTTCATTTATTGGTACGGATATTCATTCCCATCTCATTCCGGGAATTGATGATGGCTGTACAAATATTGAGAACTCAATTATTTGTATTCAAAAATTAAAGGAATTAGGCTTCTCCAAAATTATTACTACGCCACATATCATGGCTGAAGTATATCCAAATACGCCTAAAATCATTCAAGAAGGATTAAAAACCTTGAAAGAAGCACTCGTAGAGGCAAATATTGACATTGATATTGATGTAGCAGCAGAATATAAAATAGATGAGCAATTTACAGAATTATTAGAAAGCGATAATTTATTAACCTTCGGAGATAAATATATTCTAGTAGAATTTTCCTTTGTGGCAGCACCCATCAATTTAGAAACGACCATTTTCAATTTACGTACAAAAGGGTATCGCCCAATCATTGCACATCCTGAAAGGTACTTATACTTGAGTGAGAACCTTAGTAAATTTGAAGAATTAAAGGCATTGGGCTGTCATTTACAATTAAACTTAATGTCTTTAGTAAATCAATATGGAGGCAAAGCCAATGAAGTAGCCAATAAATTACTGGATATGAATGTTTATGATTTTTTTGGAACAGATTTACACAGACCAGAAGATTTGCGAATATTAAACAAAGTATTACAATCCAAAAGTATTCTCAGTAAAATATCAAAATTGAAGCATTTGAATCAAAAAGTATAAAATAAAAAAAGGCTTGAGAGTTTAGTTCTCAAGCCTTTTATATTAATATGCCATATCTTCTCCTCTAAACATATTATAAACTGTCATTATCACAATTTTAAAGTCAAGCCAAGGCGTCCAGTTTTCGATGTACCAAATATCAAATACAACTCTTTTTCTCATCAAACTGAAATCTTTTGTTTCCCCTCTCAAACCATTGACTTGCGCCCAGCCAGTTACTCCAGGTTTTACCCAGTTACGTAATGCGTAGTTATTAATCAATGCCTGACTTTCGATATTATGTTGTACAGCGTGTGGTCTAGGCCCAACAACAGACATTGAACCACCTATTACATTTAAAAACTGAGGAAGTTCATCTAAATTAGTTTTTCTCAAAAATCTACCAATTTTAGTAATCCTTGGGTCATTTTCAGTAGTTTGTTGAAATTTACCATCAACTATTACTTTACTCTCGCTATACATAGTCCTAAACTTCAAACAACGAATGATTTCTCTATTTCTTCCCCATCTTTCCTGAATAAAGAAAATACTTCCTTTTGATTCAAGTCTAATCAATATAGCAATTATTGGAAAAAGCCACGAAAAAATAAATATAGAAAGCACTAAGCTAAAACCTAAATCAATCGTTCTTTTAATAAGTCTCCAATGCAATTGATTCAAAGGCTCATCTCTTACCGTAATCATCGGGAAATTACCAAACATCCCCATTTTAAATTTATTTGAGCTAAACCTAAAGTAATCAGGAATGATTCTAGTTCTAATGGCATTTCGTTCTCCAGCGGCTATAATCTTATCTAATTGTTGTTTATTGAACTGCGGCATCGCAACTACAATTTCATCAATACCATTCTCAACAATAATTTTATCAACCTCCTCAAAATTACCTTTATACAAACCATTGAGGTAAACAGACTTTGTTTCATCAATAAAACCTACAGGATTATAGCCAAATTGCGTATTGTTCTTTACAAAATCAAAAAACGAAATCCCCATTTCTGAACTACCAACAATTAGCAAATTTCTAGTATTTCTACCTTTCTTTCTGAGAAATTGGAAAAACCTTTTTAATAAATATTTTTTGATTGCCAAAAACAAAAAAAGCATTCCGCAATATTCACCAACAAACGTACGGGCATTGTCTCTATCATTAAGAAAAAACAAAAAGAGGATAAGCACTAATGCTTGGATAGCAATTACTGGTACTAATAGTAGAAATTCATCTATAAACTTAAGCGTTCTAAAATCATCATATACATGAATAATTTTACTAGAAAAGTACCAAACTATTACTAAAAGCACAAAAACCTCTCTATCATGAACAAAATTATTACGATTACTAACTACTGAAGTCAAGTAAAAAGAAAGTGACAACACTAAAATATCAGTGAGTAATCGTAAATAATAATGTTCTCTTCCAAAGTAGTCTTTCATCATAAATTTATATTTAATGTGCTATTGATTGAGTTCTCTTAAAGCAAATTTACAATCTATGTTGGATAGTCCCAAAAAAATCTATTAAACGGTATATTAATAAGCATTTTACAGTTGATAAAAATTACCCAAAAGCATCTCTACAAAACATATCATTTTATAAACAACTGATAAACAGTAAATTAAATAGATAACTTTTCTTGCATTCTACTTTACATTGTAAAAAAAATATTTGCAAAATAAACACAATAAAAATTAAAATATTACAATATTTTATCAAAAACAGAAAAAGCAATGCACTATTTATGTTGCATTGCTTTCTGAGTTAATAAAAACTTGGATTCTTTATAAATCAATATGCCATTTCTTCTCCCTTAATTACATTATAGACTGTCATGAATATAATTTTAAAGTCTAATCCTAAAGACCAATTTTCGATGTACCAAATATCATATTTTACTCTTTGTTCCATCTGTTCAATAGTTCTAGTTTCCCCTCTATATCCATTTACTTGAGCCCATCCTGTGATTCCTGGCTTAATCCAATGTCTTACCAAATAGCTATCTACCTCATCTTTGGTTCTAATATTATGCTCATGTGCATGTGGTCTTGGGCCAACTATTGACATATCACCTAATAAAACATTGATAAACTGAGGCAATTCATCTAAGCTTGATGACCTCAAAAACTGACCTAACTTTGTAATTCTTGGATCATTCATTTGAGCTTGATTAAATGTACCTTTTTCAGTAACATCATTACTTTCAGGTTTCATCGACCTAAACTTGAAACATTTGAATTTCTTATTATCCTTTCCCCAACGATACTGTCTGAAAAATACTGGACCTTTAGAATCCAATTTAATTAAAATCGCTACAATCGGGAATAACCATGAAAAAATAAATACAAAGACAAATAATGAGAATACAATGTCAAAAACTCTTTTTACTAATCTCCAATGATATTCCTGTAAAGGCTCGCTTCTAAAAGTAATTAGCGGATAGTTTCCAAAAAACTTGAATTGCAATCTACTTGGGTAATAAGTAATATAATTCGGAACAATTTTAGTTCTGATGGCTCTTTTCTCGGATAATACAAATATCTTTTGCATTAAATGATTAGAGATTTCTTCAGTAGTGATAATGATTTCATCAATTTTATAATCCTCATTCATGTTGAGAAATTTTTGTAAATCACCTAAATATGTATTTCCACCAAAATCATAGCCTTCTTCCTCTTTAGCGATAATACCAATTACTTTAAATCCATAGTGAGGATTATCTTGAATTTGTGATATTAGATTAGATGTAATTTCATTATAACCAACAAAAACAACATTTTTGATATTACGACCTTTTTGACGGTACCTTAATAGTATTTTTTTAATAATGTAGTTTTTAATAATTAAAACTATTAATAGTATTAGAATATAAACAAAAACAAATCTACGAGTATATTCATGTCTATTCAAAATGAATAAGACTTGTCCTGCAATGATAGACTGCACTAATACATTCTGAAAAATCAATAACAATTCTCCAATATACCTTTCCGTTCTAAAATCATCATAAGTACTAGAGATTTTAGTAGAAAAATACCACCCTATCAGTAATAATAATAATAATATACTATCACTTTTTTCAAATTCAGGTTTGGTGATAAATGAAGAAAATGTAAAAACACATGCAATAGCTATGATATCAGACAACAACCTGAAATAGCTCACTTTACTTATACTTTGAGGCATAATAGATTATATTTTTGGTGATGTTAGCAAATTATGAATGTCGAATGACAATAATTGGATTTAATTTTCAAGCCTAAAACAAAAAACAATTACTTCTTAGAATATTTACAAAACAACTTAAATAACTACCGTTTAATAAATTGATGACTTATTTCAACTAAATTTAGCTTAAATAATCGTAAATTTGAATACAATTTAGTTTTGTTTATCATTTACATATCTTAAACCTCCTTTACATTATGAGCAATGAATCAAAATACACACTTCAAATATGGGGAAGAATTACTTTAATCATCCTTTTGGCAGCACTGACTTATTTTATTAATTTTTAAAGAATAAAATAAGTATTAAAAAAGCCACCATCTTTAAAGATTGGTGGCTTTTTATTCATCTTTTGGTTTTATCAAAGAATAGATTATAAATTCTCTTTTTAAAATCCTATTCGCCAATCTTATTTAGAATCCGAGTTCTTTTATACAAATAGCTAAACTATCTCTCCAATAAGGAATTTGAATACCTAATAAACTCTTAATCTTACTTTTATCCATTACAGAATAAAGAGGCCTCGTTGCTTTTGTAGGATACTCGGAAGTCTTTAGAGGCTTTACTTTAACTGAGTAATTAGAAAATTCAAAAATTGCCTTAGCAAAGTCATACCAAGAAGTTACACCTTCATTACTATAATGATATAAACCATAAGCATCACTTTTAGAAGTAATTATTTCCAAAATACAGCCTGCTAAATCAACTGCATAAGTTGGAGAACCTACTTGATCAATAATCACCCCTAGCTCCTCTCTTTCTTTACCTAATCTTAACATCGTTTTAACGAAATTATTTGCAAACTCAGAATATAACCAACTAGTTCTTAATGTAAAATATTGACTAGTTATCTGTGATATACCTTGCTCTCCTTCTAATTTTGTTAAGCCATATACGTTGATGGGCTCAGCAATATCTTCCTCATTCAATGCTTTGGCTAGCTTTCCTTCAAATACAAAATCTGTTGAAATATGAATTAAAGTTGTATTATGCTTAACACAAACTTTAGCAATATTTTCAGCACCAGTTTTATTTATTAAACGTGATAAATCAACCTCATCCTCAGCCTTATCTACAGCAGTATAGGCAGCACAATTAATAGCATATTGAGGTTGATATTGTTCAAATAAACTATTTAACAATTGAACATCAAGTATATTTCCTTGAATCTCATCTAAATAGATTAATCCATCTATTCCTTTGCTATCTGCTACTTTTTTTAGGCACTGACCTAACTGACCAACACCTCCAAAAACTAAAATATTCATACAATCATTAAGTTTATTAGTAAGACATGAATAATTATTATTATTAAATCTTATCGAAAATTAAAACAACTGAGTTCTAATGCATCCATAGATTATTTGGAATTAAACAACTTAATATCAGCTTGCATCATATCTTTTACCAAAGCGGCTAAATCATATATAGGTTGCCATCCTAATTTTGTTTTAGATTTTGTAGGATCACCAATTAATAAATCCACCTCTGTTGGGCGAAAATACCTTTCATCAACTTCAACAACTTTTTTCCCCAGTTCAACCTGATACAGTGGATTTCCACAAGCCCTTACAACTCCAATTTCATTAACCCCCTCACCTTCAAAATCAATTTCAATCGCTAGTTCTGCAAATGCCATCCTTACAAATTCACGCACTTTTGTTGTTACACCAGTAGCAATCACAAAATCCTCTGGAGTATCTTGTTGTAAAATTAGCCACATGGCTTCCACATAATCTTTTGCATGCCCCCAATCTCTTTGAGCATCCAAATTCCCTAAGTATAGTTTATCTTGAAGCCCTAAAGCTATTTGAGATACCCCTCTAGTGATTTTTCTTGTAACAAAAGTCTCTCCCCTCAATGGAGATTCATGATTAAACAATATTCCATTCACAGCAAACATATTGTAGGCCTCTCTGTAATTTACGGTAATCCAATAAGCATACATTTTTGCGACTGCATACGGCGATCGAGGATAAAATGGAGTGGACTCGGACTGAGGAACCTCTTGCACTAAACCGTACAGTTCTGATGTTGAGGCTTGATAAATTTTGGTTTTTTGGGTCAATCCTAACAAGCGTACCGCCTCAAGAATTCTCAATGTGCCAATACCATCAACTTGTGCCGTATATTCTGGTTCATCAAAGGACACTTTCACATGAGACATTGCTCCCAAATTATAAATCTCATCGGGTTGAACCTCCTGAATAATCCGAATTATATTAGTTGAATCGGATAAATCTCCATAATGCATCACAAAACGAACGCCATCCTCATGCAAATCCTCATATAAATGGTCAATTCTAGCTGTGTTAATTAAAGAACTCCGTCTTTTTATACCATGAACTATGTACCCCTTCGACAATAATAACTCCGCTAAATAAGCACCATCTTGACCAGTAACGCCTGTAATAAGGGCTTTTTTCATATAACTTTAATTAATTTTACTGAAATCAATCAGCATTTTAGTATTAAAAATTGATTAAACAATTTAGGGCTTTACCTACTCAACAACCAAACGCAGGATAGAAAAGGCTTCCTATTGCTAAAACGCTAATTTAGATAATATAATTAATCTAAGCAAAACTATTTAAAGGCATATTCAAAATTGAATTATTCTAATCCACAACTTATTCAGTACTTACTAGCAAAAAAATACTCTATTACTTAAAGTAAGATTCAAATGTGGGCAATATCAAATCTTTATCAGATATATTTGGATTTTCAACTGGCCACTCAATTTTCAGTACTGGGTCATTCCAAATGATTCCTCCTTCTGATGCTTTATTGTAGCCTGCCGTACATTTATAAGAGAAAATGCTATCCTCCAAAGCTAAAAAACCATGAGCAAAACCTACTGGAATATAAACCATTTTATTAGACTTTCCATCTAACTCAAAAAACTCCCATTTTCCAAAAGTTGGAGAATCAGGTCTAATATCTACTGCTACATCTAGCACTCTTCCTGTAATTACTCTAACAAGTTTCCCCTGGGCAAATTCTCCTTGTTGAAAATGTAAGCCTCTTAAAACACCTTTTACAGAAAAAGACTGATTGTCTTGTACAAACTCTGACGGCAAACCTTGTTTAGCCCATGTAATACTGTTGAATGATTCAAAAAACACCCCTCTAGCATCTCCAAATACTGGTGGTTCTATAATGAGTACATCCTTTAAACTAGCTTCAGTAACTTTCATTGAATTAATTTAGTGTGTTTGGTTATAAAATGATTATCTTTTTAATCTAACAAACCTAGTAAATACTTACCATAACCACTTTTAACCAGTGGTTCTGCTATTTTCTTGAGTTGTTCTTTATCAATGAATCCCATTCTGTAAGCTACTTCTTCAATACAACCTACTTTTAATCCTTGTCTTTCTTCAATCACTTGCACAAATTGTCCTGCTTGCATAAGGGATTCAAAAGTACCAGTATCTAACCAAGCTGTTCCTCTGTTCAATACACCCACTTTCAATTTCCCTTGTTTCAAGTACTCTTTGTTTACATCCGTAATTTCATATTCTCCTCTTGGTGAAGGTGCTATGTTTTTTGCGATTTCAACCACTGAGTTATCATAAAAATACAAACCTGGAACTGCATAATTTGATTTTGGTTTCAAAGGCTTTTCTTCAATCGAAAGTACATTAAAATCATCATCAAATTCTACTACTCCATATCTTTCTGGGTCATGGACTTGGTAAGCATACACTACGCCACCTTCTGGGTCGTTGTTGGCTTGAAGTAATTTACTTAATCCACTTCCGTAGAAAATATTATCACCTAAAACCAACGCTACTTTATCATCACCAATAAATTCTTCTCCAATTACAAAAGCCTGAGCTAATCCATTTGGTAAAGGTTGTTCTGCATATTCAAATCTACAACCGATTTGCGAACCATCTCCCAAAAGCTTTTTGAAATGTGGTAAATCGTGTGGAGTTGAAATAATTAAGATTTCTTTAATACCCGCCAACATCAGAATTGAAAGTGGATAGTAAATCATCGGTTTATCGTAAACAGGCATTAATTGTTTACTTACTGCCAAGGTTAATGGATGAAGACGAGTCCCCGAACCGCCTGCTAAAATAATTCCTTTCATTTCTTATAGCTTTAGGCTGTAGGCGATAGGCTACAGGCAATTTCATAAAATGCTTATTGCTTGTAGCCTATTGCTTAAAGCAATTTAAGAGTACATTTTTTTATAATATTCCTGATAATTTCCAGAAGTAACATTATCAAGCCATTCTTGGTTGTTCAAAAACCAATCTACTGTTTTCTCAAGCCCTTCTTCAAATTGTAAAGATGGTTTCCAGCCTAATTCGTTCATGATTTTTGTAGCGTCGATAGCGTATCTCAAATCATGTCCAGCACGGTCAGTTACATAAGTGATTAGTTGTTCCGAAGTTCCTTCTGGTCTTCCAAGTTTGCTGTCCATCGTTTTACAAACTAATTTAACGATGTCTATATTTTTCCATTCGTTAAATCCACCGATATTGTAGGTTTCATTTAAAACACCATGATGGAAAACAGTATCAATGGCTCTAGCATGGTCAACCACAAATAGCCAATCTCTTACATTTTCACCTTTTCCATAAACAGGAAGCGGTTTATTGTTCAAGATGTTGTGAATCATTAAAGGCAATAATTTCTCAGGGAAATGATTCGGACCATAATTGTTAGAACAGTTTGTGATTACTACAGGCAATTTGTAAGTATTACCATAAGCTCTTACAAAGTGGTCGGAAGAAGCCTTTGAAGCAGAATAAGGAGAACGAGGATCGTATGGAGTTGTTTCTGTAAAGAAATCTTCTGGATTATGTAATTCTCCATAAACCTCATCCGTAGAAACATGATAAAAACGCTTACCTTCATAACCAGATGCCTTCCAAGTATTTTTAGCAGCGTTCAACAAATTACAAGTACCTACAACATTGGTCATCACAAAAGCCATCGGATCAGTAATTGACCTATCCACGTGAGATTCAGCGGCTAAGTGAATAACCCCATCAAACTGATGTTCAGCAAATAAAGCGTCAATAAAACTAGCATCAACAATATCACCTTTTACAAAAGTATAATTAGGTTGATTTTCAATGTCTCTCAAATTCTCCAAATTACCAGCATAAGTCAATTTATCCAAATTGAAAATTTGATAATCGAGATACTTTGTAACAAATAGTCTGACAACATGCGAGCCAATGAATCCTGCTCCGCCCGTGATTAATAGTTTCTTCATAAATTAAATTTGTGTTAAAATTAGACTTTATCCAATAGATTTATATCACAATAAATCTATTGTTATTTGCCAATGGAATAAATTTGTTTAAAATGATTTAAATATTGTTCAACGATGAGATTCCATGTATAAATCTCTTTAATTTTATTAAAATTAGCCTCTACCTTTACTTGCTGATTTGACTTTTCTTCCGTCTCTAAAATAAAACTTACCTCTTTAGCATTTGAAAAATAGAAAGCATCATTCTCTAAGATAGTAGAGTTAAACTTATTTCTATTAGCACATATTAAGGCACTTGAGGCCATTGCTTCCAATAAAGAAGGATTTGTTCCTCCGACAGAATGACCATGAAAATAAATATTTGAATAGTGCCGAAGATTGTTCAAAACATTAATATCATAAATACCACCAATAAATTTGATATGTTCACTTGATTGAAATTTACTTTTTAAATATTCTCCAAATTTAGTTTGATGTTTACCAATTACTAAAAAAGTCCTTTTGGTTTTTGCATTAACAACACCATCTAATATTGTTTCAATATTATTTTCGGGTTCAAGTCGAGCAATCAACATATCATATTGATATGGTTGTACTTGGTAAGCGACTAAATCTTTATCATCAGGGTTTTCAAAAACAAAAGCACCATAAGGTATATAAACAGAATCAAGCTTGTATTTTTGATTAAGATACTCCTGAATACCTATAGAATCTGAAATCCAATGGTCACTAAATTTAGTTCCCAAATATTCTGCAAATTCCAAAAAACGTTGAACTGGTTTAGAATATTTACTACGTATCCATTCTAAGCCATCCATATTGGTAGTTATAATACTTTTAGAAGGTAATAACCATCCCCAAATCGTACTACTGGTATATCCTAATTGAAGAATAATATCAAAATTTCTTTTCCTTGAATCAAGAATACAATTTAAATCATAAATAAATTGTCCAGCTGTTCCATACTTATCCTCTGGGTCGTAACAGTGAATAATTTCAACATCTCTCCAAACCTTTTCTTGATAAGGATGATTGTGACTATTGTAAACTGAGACTTCAATCCCTCTTTGAACTAAACCATCTGCTAAGTATTCTGCAAATTGTTCAAAACCTCCATAGTTATTTGGGATTCCTCTTGTACCTAGTATAGCTATTTTCATAAAATATAAATTGTAACATTACTTTATAGAAGTACTCAATGCTTTTTTTAGTCTTTTTGATGGATTAAATCCATTTTTTCCAGGTGTCAACCAAGCACCCTCACCATTTTCGTTCCAAGCATATAAAATGGCTATTTTTTCTTTTGTGGCATTTCTTGTATTTTCTTTGATCCAACTGACACAGTTTTTAACAGAACGAAAAACAGACTCAGGAGAAAAACCAACATAATAAGGTTCTTTAGCATAGTTATTATAGGTATTCGCCCATGGACGTGGATCCCAGTTCAAAGTAGAAACAGGGATATAATTAAGTTTGCTTAGACTGTTAAAAGAATCCCAAACCTTTCTTTCAGCAAAAATTAAACTATCAATAGGGATTTTCATTTTATTTCCTCTAAAACCAGCCGAATGATAATTATATCCTGTTAGAATATCAAAACCACAACTTTCAGCCTTTTGGATATTAGTTTTGGATGGATTTATACAAACAGCAAATGAAATACCTCTCAGTCCAGAATTAACCGCTGCATATCTTAAACTATCTAATGCACTCTTTACATTTTCAGTCGAACCAAACTTTGTAATTAAAGAATTGATACTAAAAAAAATTAGTAAAGGTTTCTCATTAACCTTTAAGTAACTTTTATCTGAAAATAATTCCAACCATTCCTTTGAAACAAGATTCCAATCATTTTTATCAATTTCATATCCTTGGTGATTAGCCACCATGATACAATATTTAAGTTTATTTTTATTGGGAGAGTTTCTAAAATATTTTAAAGCATTATTTAAAGGCTCTTCACTAGGCTTTTTAGAGGAATTCATATACCAACAAAAGCTAAAAAAAGACAATCCTGCATTTGATGCTTCATCAATTTGCTCATTAACAATTTGCTGAGAACTTGTTAGCCATCCCCATTTAGGTTCTCTTAAAGAAAATGAATCAACTAATTTTTTTGTAATATGATTAGGATAAGCTCCTGTCCAACCATCAAAATAGTAAGCTCCTAATGTTATATCATTGTTTTTTGTCTCTCTCAATATAGAAAAAGCTAAGCAAATTGATACTAAAAAGCCAAGCAAAACATACTTAAGATTTTTTAACATTGTTTGGGCAAATTTATACGTAGTTCAATCTAAAGATTTTAGTATTTTTCTCATATTCTCTTTAAAGGAATTGATAGAAAAGTGTTCTAAAACACGCTTTTGCCCTTCGATTCCCATTAATAATCTTTGCTCTTTATTCTCAATTAGTGGTTTAAAAAACTCAAAAGCTTTTTGAGCATTATCCCAGGGAATTAAGACTCCTGTTCTTCCATTTGAAACCATTTCCACAGACCCACCGTGGTTTGTTGCTATAACAGGAACACCTGAAGCCATAGCTTCTAAAATAACTGTAGGTAAAGGGTCTGGTAAAATGGATGGTGATATGAATAAATCAAAACTTTTAAGAATTTGAGGAATGTCTGTTCTAAATCCTAAATCATATACTACATTTTCTATATTGAGCTCTTTTTTTTGAATACTTAGTTCATCATATAAGTACTCATATCCTGGAAATGCATCTCCAACCATTACAAATCTGACATTCTCAAATTTTTCATTTATTAAAGATACTAGTTCTAGAAAATACTTTTGTCCTTTCCAGAAGTGCACTCTTCCAACCATCCCAATCAATAAAATCCCATCTTTTATTCCTAGTTCATCTCTCAAAGTTGGGATTGACTCCAAGTAAGGATTATAATCTATACCATTATAAATGGTTACTAACTTCTCCTTATTTTTTATCAATGGTTTCCAATGGTTATTCACAGCGTCAGAAACAACTACAACCTTATCACTAAAATTATTTAAAAGAAACCCAATAAATTTAGAGAACCAAATAGGTTTTGGAATAATTTCGTGAATATGCCATATATGCTTAATGTTACAACTTTTTGCAACCAAGACTCCAATTAGTACTGCTGCAGTATTTGAATAAATGATATTAATTTTTTTTTCAATTACTACTTTTGTCAATGCTTCTTTTGCGTTTTTTAGAACAAGTAATCTGTTCAATAATCCTGTTGGATTAAAATACTTTCTTCTCAAAATTCCAAGCCTAATAATAACGACATCTATCTCTTCTTCTCTTAAAGCTATTGCTAGCGGACCTTCCTCTGATAAAACGACTGTTATTTGAAAATCATTTTTTAAAAGCTTAACTGTAGTCAGAAGGATTTTACTTGCCCCGTATAAATCTGAAGAACTATGAAGTAAAAGAATGTTCATGATAAAATGTGTTAATGATGCTTAAAAATTAAACTCAATGATTTGTAAATACTTTTAAGGAAATACATTTTTTTTTAATCTGGACAACCTGTAGAACAATCTACTAAGTCTGTCAAAATTAAAAAACGAAAAGAAATATTGATAAAAAAATTGGTCAGAAAAATACCTAATTAAATCAAAGTAATTCATTTTCTTAACCTTTTGATAATATAAAAATTCATATCTTTTCCTAGCAAAAGTTAAAGCATTTAGAATTTTTGTATTTGACTTGTCTGTAACTTTAATAAAGAAATCAATAACAGTTATGGAAGAAAATATCATTTCTTTTAAATTATGACTGTAGTTATTATCATGATAACAATAAGTAAATAATACATCCTCTATATATCTATACTTAATGCTATTATTTTTCATTAAAATATTTAGATAGGCAGCCCAGTCATCACAACCTTTATATTTTTCTGATGTTTCGATAAAGAGACCGTCAGTTTTCACAGCATTTGAATTGAAAATTATCAATGCAGGAGTAATAATATTAGTATTTTGAAATAATATACTTTCAAGTTCAAATTTTGGTGTAAAGTAAAACATTTTAGACTCAGTGTTACTTTTAGTATACCTAATATTAGCGTTAATAATGTATAAGTCAAAATCAAAAATATTAATATTATTTTCCAATACAGAAAAATAGTTAAGTGTAACTAAGTCATCTTGGTCAATTATTGTAAAATGGTTAAACTTTACACTCTTTAAGCCTTTATTTCTAGATTCTGATACACCGATATTAAACTCATTCTTTAATATAGTTAAATCTAACATTTCATAATATTTATCAAATACCTTATAATTATCAAGTTTGGGATCATTTGGAGAATCTACAACTAAAATAACTTCAAACTTCAATTTAGATTTTGAATTTGAAAAAGATGCCAATAATGAGTCAATACAATTAAATATATAGTTGTATCCATTATAATAAGTAATAATTATTGATAAGCCTTTATTCATAAATATTTGATTTAAAACTTCTTCAAGAAGAAAATATCATATTTCACTCGAATTAAATTATCATCACAATACTTTACTCTAATAAAAAGAATTAATCTTCTTTAACAAGCACTTCTTTAGTTGCATCAAGGTATTTTGTTCCCCATTTTTCACAAGGCTCTAAATGATTCCCTTCAGCCCATTCATTCCAAGCATTTATAAAAACAAAATTTTCATCCTCACTTTGAGGTTTCCAACGCTTACAAATGTTCTCTAGCCACTCTTTATACTTTTCAGGAGTTGAATTAGTCAAAACCATTCCTCCTTTTTCCCTCCTTCTGACATAGTTATCCCACATTGGTGTTACGCAAGGATATAAAGTGAAGTTTTCCGGAAATTCAAAGTTTTTATAGTAATCAACTACCTCTTTGTAATCTATTACTAAATATTTGCTTCGAACGGGTGCAAATACACCTAGTTTTCTAATTAATTCACTTGCTATTGCTTTTTTTCTCACGAACCCCATTTTATTTGGAGTAAATTGAGCTGCTGCATCAAATCCAATTGACATTGGTTCAATTCCACTATCAAAAGACCAAAAGAAAACTAGATAAAGATCATTAAATCCATATTTTTTTGCTTCATTTCTCCATGTTTCCGTTGTTTCTTTAATATTCGGAAATAAGGATGGTCTATATATAATGAATACCGGTTTACCATCAACTGTTATATATCTTTTATCAGAAAAAACTTCTTTACATAAATAAGTTATGTGATCTATATCATCCTGTTTAGAATAATTTTGCTCCATTAACATATCTTTAGTTCTTCCATCCCAGTTCCTAGACCAATTCTCATTTGCCCAACAAACACAAAAAGGGAAGTCAGGTTTCCCAGACTCTAATACTTCATTCAAGGGTCTTTCTAATAAACGTTTACCATTAAACCAGTAGTGGTAATAGCAAAATCCGTAAATACCGCTTTTTTTTGCTAAATCTGCTTGTTGTTCTCTTATCTCAGGAATTCTCAAATCATAAAATCCTAACTCTCCTGGCAAATGTGGTTGATATTGACCTTTAACAATAGTTTTCCCTTTAACTACATTTCTCCATTCAGTGAAACCTTTCCCCCACCATAAGTCATTTTCAGGAATAGGATGGAATTGAGGTAGATACACTGCAAGGGCTCTTAATTTATTATCCATAATTTATTGAAATTAAAAATTGATCTATTATGTCACAGGCTAAATGTATGAGATTACTTTTTTATTTGATTTAAGAAAAAATAGTTGAGTAAGAACCTTTAAAAAGTGAAAATTTGATTTTTGTATTTATTAACAAGCGTTTATCAAATTATATTTATAAATTCACTTAATAATAGATAAAATATCTACCATGTGTTCGTCAAATTATTTTACATGTAAATTTTTATTACAAAGTTTGGTACAAATTTAACCTTCTTCCTATAAGTTTATCATGTGAATATTCAGTTAGCAATGTGTATTTTGCATTTTTAGATAAATTTTCTCTAAGTTGTTTATCCTCAATTAATTTAGCAATACTATTAATAAACATTTGACTATCATCAGCATGGAGGCAGTCAATGTTATTCTTAAATAATAACCCCTCAACACCAACTGTTGTAGTAACAAAAGGAAGATTATAGTTAACTGCATCAATAATCTTCATTCTCATTCCGCTCCCAATTCTAATTGGAACAACAAAAATCCCATCTTTGAGAACAGTGCCTAAGTCATCTACAAAACCATGAAATAGTATATTATTATACTTCGAATACTTGACTTGAGCGTCATCACTCCATTTTCCTACAATCGAAAATTGTAGGTTTGGGTATGTCTTACAAAGTTTTTCCCAGCAACTTTCTATGAACCACTGTATTCCATCATTATTTGGAAAATGTTCCTCTCCACCAAGAAAAATAATCTTTTTTATCTCTGAGATTTCCTTACTTTCTTCCACTTTTGGTAGTTTTATTGTCAGCGGTGAAGAATAAAGTTTATCTGAAGGTAGATACTTTGACAATTCTTTGCAATCATCATCAGAGACTGTAACTACTCTATCATACTCATTCATAAAGGATATTTCATAACCCTTATTCCTGATAAAAAGATATCTTAAAAATGGAATTTCTGTTGTTAATAACTCTAATTCTCTTCTTTCTCGAACATACCTTAATTCATGGTTTACAAATATTCTCTTTATATTTTGGGGTAAATAACTAATTAGAGTTAGTAGTTCATAAAATTCTACTTGAATGTAATCAATTTGATTATCATCAATTACTCTTTTTACTCGTTCAACCAATCCCCCTTCCACATCAAGGTATCCAGAACTGAAAATCTTTGAATTTTTGAGTATAAAATCGTCAATATAAGCTAAGTTTGACATCCGTAATAACCTCTTTTTCAAAAAGGTATTATACCAAACTAATGGTTTTTTATAGATCAGTTTATGTAACCTATTTGTATTACTATTTATAAATGGAAAGAACTTAACATCTGTCCAGATACTTTGCAACTCCTCAAAATAGGTTTCTTGACCTTTGTGAAGAGGGAATATCATAATTATGTTAAAATGCTCCCTCAGCTTGTCGTTCATTTCAAACTGTGCGATATTTCCTCCTGAATTAAGCGGGTAAGGCAAGCATTCTGTAACAATAAGCAATGTTTTTTTTTTTGAATACTTCATGTTTAAATCAAATAAAAAATAATTTTCACTTACACAATATTTGCACTTTAGTATCCTTCTTAATAATAATTTTGTTAGTGTATTAAATATATAAGGGACTAAATAGAAGTTTTGATATTCTTATTTACTTTATTGCGTAATTGATAAATTATTATTTCGTTAAAAGAGCCATTTTAATTCTTACATTTTTATATACAATGTAGGTAGTTGCAAAAATAGCGGTACCGATATCCCAAAGATGATTACTATACTTAAAAGCTAATCTTAATTTAGTGGCAAAATTTAGTGTTTTATCTTCATCCAGCTCTATAAAAAACCACTTTATAATATGAAGCTTATTTAAAGGTAACTTTCCCAGAATTAGTCGTACCCAGATAAAGTAAGAAAGTTTAGCATCAAGTTTTCTTCTAACAATAGCTGGCTCATTTTTAGAAGATATATTTATTCCACTAAGTCTCCAACTAACTGCTGCACCTTTTACCGTATTTATACCTGTTTCTTGTGCAAATTTTATCCAAGTAGCATCATCAGAACACCAGGCTAAATCAAAGTTTACAAATTTTCCATATTTTGATAATAGTTTTTTATGAAAAACATATTCTACAACATAACTATGAATATTTCCAAGTATTTTGGCTTTAAAAAAGTCTTTTGAAGACATAAATGTCTCAAAATTATTGAGTTGCTCGTAATGAGGAATCTCCTTGCTAATATGATCTATTACTTTAACATTAAAATGGATTAATTCATGATTTGGATTTGCATTTATGTGATTGTAAAAGACTTCTACACAATTCGTATCCATACAATCATCATCTGAAAATAACCATATCCAATCTTCATTTTTAATCAAATCCAAGCATCTATTCCAATGACTTACTAGGTCTTTCCCACCCCAGTTTGAATCAAATTTAGTATATTCAATTTGTAAATCGTTAGTAAATTCTTTAATAACCTCCCAAAGATCTTCAGGGCTATTATCATCTCCAATATAGAGTGAAAAGGCTTGATTAGTCTGATTTTTAAGTGAATCGAGAGTTTCTTTCAAATATTTTCTTTTGTATGCTGGTATTACTATTGCAAGCCTATTATTTTGTTTTACCATTGTATGTGTTAGTTTTTATAGATTTATTAATAAATACTATACATCTAAAATAGCAGCATTTTGTGCTAACATAGCCTGCTCTTTCATCTTAAGGCTTTCTAAGCCTTTTAAATTAATTCCTAAAATTGAAAAGTAAATTTTAAATGTTCCTAAATCACCTGTTCCAAAAATAAAAAGTAAAAAACAACATAGCATTGCTATGTTTAATATAGCAAACTGTTTACGGATGGTACTTTTAGACCGAACAGTATGACCGACCAAGTAAAACATAATAGATAAGATAAACACTGTTTGACTAACAATCCCTATCAACCCTTGTTCTATTAGCATTTTGTATAAGTAACTCTCAAACCCTGCAAAATCACTATCACTTACTCGGTTTTCAACTTCGGAAGAAAAACCCAAGTTTGTTATAATATAATCAATACCGTTACCTGTTACAGGATTTTTGCTAAAAATCAATAATGCTGCATCTAGTTGCATATTTCGCATTTCTACCGAACTTCCTTCTAATTTAGACCCTTTACTACTAAAAGTATCTAATGAATCGTTCACAAACTCAGAAAACTTAGGCACGCTAGTCAATAAGATACTTGAAAGCCCTATTGCAATAAATGTAAATCTTAACTTCTTTTGCAAATCTAGTCCAAATACTAAGAAAATCAGTAGCCCTGCTATCAAGGAAAAGAAAGGAGTCCGAGAATTTACAAAAAGTAAATTCACTATTACTCCCAGTAATATACACAGATATACTCTTTTTGAAAGAGTCTTTAACTTTATACTAATAAGTAGTAACAAACTCATTAAAATCCCCATTCCCAACACAAAACCATAATAAATTGGATGCCAAGTAAACGAAGAAATCCGAAAACGACCATCCCTACCCGACATATATACCTCTGCTAAATCTCTTACACCATAAACATTAGAAATGATAGACATATAAAAATTATCTCGTGTGACTATATTATAAATTCCATAAACTGATAAAACGCCAAAAAATAGTAGTATAATCTTGTAGGCTCGAATAAGGTCATCAAATGTTTTGATAAGATTATAACATAAAAATACAACCAAAAAATTATCTAAGAAAAAACCACCTCCCCAAAGAATAATTTTCACGAAATCTAGTTTTAGTCTAACGTCTGCAATGGATGTTATAATGAACCCAATCAAAACAGCTCCCCAACTATATTTCAATGGAAAACTCTTTATTTTCTTTATTAAATTATTATAATTTTTCAATATGAATATGCACATTAAGGAAAATATAAAGAACCTTGATGCAATAGTTGTGCTAAACAATGGGAAATGATCAGGAATAAATAAAATGGCAAACAAAAACCAAGCTAACCGTTCTACATAGACCGCTTGATACATTTTGTACACTATACCAAATGCTATTAATTGAAAAAAATATCCTTCCATTTACTGTGAATTATACAATTACGACTCTTTATAGTTTCTACCTTATACCTCTTCTGTATTTGTCCACCTTTATTTTACTCAAGGTCTGTTGATGGTCTTTATTTTTTTTGTGATTTTTTTTACCTTATCTGCTATGTATATTTTTTCACTTCTGTCAAAAAAGAAGCTATAGGCAACAGGTATTGCTAGACAAACAAATAATAATTCTTTGTATAACACAGCATAATAGAGTTTAGAAAATACAATAAACGCTGATAAGTTATAAATAGCCAAACAAATACACCCGATACTTACAACTGGTACAAAAAACGAATGAATAAATATCTTATTAGAATTATAGCCCAGTTTGGTAGGATAATAATAGATATAATAATAACCCATTTGAAGTATTACATACAATGAATAAGATATAATCACCCCACCCATTCCAAAATAATTCATTAGAAACCAAGCTGCGGTAAGGGAAAATATAGTAGAAAACGCAGACATATAAACAATTGGTCTAAGAACATTCCCCGAAAGAACTATACTTGATAGAGCAGAACTATGAAGACCTAAAAGCGATATTGCCCAGATATTAAACCAATATGATAGGTAGGAATTCTCCGCTCCCACGTACATTATTATTATTTCTTTGGAGCTTAAAACAAAACTAAATATCAAGAATGCCAAAAAAATACTAATGTACTTTGTTCCATTACTAGCTATTTGCATTTCAGCTTCTTTATCACCCAAGGCTTTAGCCTTAGTTGCGTGAGGTAATATCACTCCCAAAAAACTTGACCCAAGTATCAGTATCAGATTAGCAATACCTTCTATTAATCGAAAATCCGTAACTACAGATAACCCTAATTTCATGCCTAATAGCACAGGCCTTAGGTAATTGGCAGAGAACTGAAATAAACCAAATGAGAATACACTTAAACAATATGGTAATACCTCAGCCATTGCTTTTTTGTGATACATGGGCATAAAGGATAACCCTAAAGACATGTTTTTAATTCTTGCTATGTAAAAAGGTATAACTATTAAAAAACTACATGTATTGATTGCAAAAAAACTAACAACGCTTAGTTTTAAAAAAATTGTTAGTAACATCGATGCTATTTGACCTATTTTAGATAATAACAATACTCTTTGTTGCCAAGCAACTAATTCTTTAGCCCTCAATAACTGTTCCATAACATTAGAACCCCAAACAGGAAAAGATGTTATTATCAATATGTAAAGAAGTTTCTTAAATACTTGATTTTCCTCTATAGTTAAATGAAAAATTTCTTGGCAATAAAAACTCAAACCAAACAAAATTAAAGCATTAATCAATGCAATTGATATGTAAAATAATAGACTGGATTGAAAAAGTTTGTTTAAACCATCAAGGTCATTTTTCACTAAGTATGTTGAAAAAAACTTAACATTTCCAGAGGAAAATCCCATATCAAGAATTCTCAAATAAACATTCACAGACAGTGCTATCCCAATAAGTCCATACTGCTCCTTACCAAAGTAGGTTAGTAATAATGGAACCGAAAGAAAACTATATCCAGCTCCAATAACATTAGAAATAATACTCCAAGCAACACCACCAAATATATTTTTAAAACCTTTCATTTGAATTATATGTTAATATCTTAACTTTCTAGTAGTTCTTTGTATCGATTTATTCCCATCCCAATGGCTTCAGTCAATACTCTTTCAACATGGAAATTAAGATTTTCGGAACTTGTAGATTGAAACATTGAAATTCTATCTAATAGGCTTGAAGTATCATGAAAGTAATCGTCCAATCCTTCAAATTTTTCATTTTCTGATGGCTCATAACGAAAGCATACCATGTCATAATACATTGCTTCGTAATATGCAGTTGAATTATTAACGATGGCAAAGTCATAACCCTTTTTCTCAAAAAGCTCATTTAATGATTCTTTGCCTTCAATAACACTTATATTAGTACCTTCGCATAGTTTTTTATAAATAGCACTATCTAACGAAAGGTGAAGTTTTAGTTCTAAACATATATTAGGTAATGTGTGTAATAGTTTTTTTAATATATTTACTATATCAAAGTTTGATTCTTCATAAATTTTTCTACCAAGAAGTACTACCCCTTTTTTAAAACTTTGTTTAACATTGATAACTTTTAGAGAATATTTTGGATTACCTGCTACTTCTATACTGTCTTTAGAAGCTCCAAAATGGTTAATTAGATAATTTCTTGAAGACTCTCCCCAAACAAGAAGCTTTTCAGATACAATATTCTCTAAATTTATTATATCTAAAGGAACAAAACTTTTATAAGATGTAAAAATGCAATGTGATAGAGAAATTGTTCGAACATCTTGTCCTCTGAAAAATTGAGTTAGCAAATTTTCAACTGTAAAAGCACTATTAAAGGCTACAAATACTTTACCCTCATTATCAAACTTATCAAAAGTTTGATAAAGTTGATCACAAAGATTTTTGTAATATACCAGTCGGCTTGCTAAAAAAATTATTTGTTTAAAATTTAATTGATAAGAACAAGATATTTCCAAAGTATAAAAAAAGGCTTTGAGAATTCTAAGTATATTAAAGCTTTTTTTCCAAGAAAAATCACTTAAAATCCAAATTTCCGATGAATCTATATACTTAAATGTTTGCTCAAGCTGATACTTGTAGTCTAGTCTATCAACCGAATAAATACAGACAATTTTATTACTTGCCATTGACTTTTTCAATTGATTAAAATCAATCTTGTAAAATATATTATGAAATATTTCAATAGCTTGATTCGCACTATTTTGATTAAAAGTAATTTTAGCTATATCATGAGCTAAAGCTTTTCCTAAATCTATTTCTTTATATAAAAAACCAAACTTCTTTTTTAGTTCTATATATTTTTGAAAGTAATTGTTATCAGTCATTCTATCGAAATATTAGTTATTTTACACAAAATGAAGTCTATCAGCATTCGGAGAATAATTATACTCTTTTCTTTCTCTGAGAGAAATTTTCTTAGCAGGAATACCACCTACTACTGTATAAGGCTCAACATCTTTTGTAACAACAGCTCCTGCTGCAACCACAGCACCTTCTCCAATAGTTACTCCAGGGAGAATAATACATCGTGAACCTAACCATACATAATCAGAAATTGTAACCTTTCCTCCAATACCTTTAAATCCAATATCATTATAATCATGATGTAATGACCAAATCATAACCTCTGTACCAAAGCAAACGTTATTACCTATTTCGAGTCCCATTCTTGCATCCAAAACAGCTCTATGCCCTAAAGCAGTATTCATTCCTATTGTAAGTCCTTTTGGATTTCTATATTCATTGCCTCCATATAAAGCTGTTGATTTAGGAATTTTTGCTCCCATCAAATTCAAAACCCAAATTCTTATTCTTTGAGAAGGAAAAGAAGATATTATACTATTTAAAAAGAACCATTCCAATGATGATAACCAGTTAAATATTATCTTTCTTGCACTAATCGGAATTAATATTAATAAGATTTTTTTCATACTTTTTATTTTAAAATGGTAACTTTATAAAACAGATTTCACCTGTACTGTTTCTATTAAATCTTCTAGAATCAGTTGTATAAGTAAGATAAAAATTATTTTTATATCTAAACAACGATGGATAGTGACATCCAAACTGGTTTCTAAATTTAATTTTTACAGGGTTTCCACACATTGATGGATCTTTACCGTATCTAATTTCCAAAGTTGTTCTGTAATTGTAATTATTTGCATTTTCTGTTGTATTCCAGATAGATAGATACCCCTCGTTATATTTTATTAGATTAGGTTTAGAAGCCAAGGTATTATATCCACAAGCCTGATTTAAAGAATAAGGAGTAGTAAAAGTATATCCTCCATCAATACTTCCACTGAGCATAATATTCCCTAAACTATTCCTTCCTATCAGAAGCATATTCTTTCCATTGTTATCAATTAAGTCAAATGCACCTTCTACAAATTGGAGACAATACTTTGTAGCAATTTGTCTACTATCAGGAGCTCCCATCACAGTAAAAGATTGACCAGCGTTATCTGTTTTCATCAATATAGTCGTTCCTTCATCTGTTTGCCAATTTACAGTAAACTTGCCAATAGTAAGTCCTATTAAAAAACTATCTCCATTCCTAACTGGTTCGGATGTCATAAACATAAAATCAGTACTAAGCTTGTAGTTCTCTCCCAAGATAACTTTAAGACTCTTTCTTACATTTACAATATCAAAATCAATTAGACTAAGGTTATCGTTAACTATTTTACAAATTTTAGGTTCAGAAATGTTTTTAGTTTTTATATCAAAATCTCGGTAATAATATTTTGATACTCCTTTCTGATAAACCTTACTAAGTATTCTTATTGAACCCTCTTTAGTTCTAAACAATACAGGTGTATAGCATGGATGTTCATCATCGAATTTAATACCATTAGAATAGTTTACCCCTGATTTAAAAACATCATACACTACTTTATCTCTAGGATTCTCAATATCAAATACAGACAGTCTTACGGCTTGCCCAGCAACTCCCTCCTGAGTACTTGCATCATTACCGTAATATGCACAATAACCAATCCCATCTACAATCAACAATTTTGAATCATGTGCATAAATTTCTCCCTCAAATTTAGAAATAGCAACCTGCTTTTTTATCAATTCATCTCCGTATTGAATGGCTTGTTCTTTTGTAACATTTTTTTCGAGCAGTACAGTATCTTTGGGAATAATAACTTGAGAAGAAATGGATAAATCATCTTTACAACTTGAAAAACCAAGCGTATTGAACAATAAAACAATAACAAGTAATATCAATTTTTTCATGTAAGAGAGAAATACATTATATTTAGGATTTATGGAATGATAAGATATCACAAAATAGTTTAGGATACATTATCTATAAGTTTAATTACTTTTGTCATTAGGTACATATTTGTGATGTTCCTTAGCATGTACTTTTTTCTCCTTTTCACCACATATAATTGTTGCTTTTTTTACCTCTTCAACAAATTGCCTTAATTCACCTTTAGAAATATCTAATGCAACGCTGTCAAAATGTACCCAATCTAAATTCCCTAACTTAACATGTTTTTCTATCATCAATGCACCCGCACTAATTGCCATTTGCGAAGCTAATGCTCCTACATCATGACTAGAATAGCCGGGGATAATATTAGGAAAACGTTCATGTCTTATTTCATTATAATGTCTAATTACTGCAATATTACATGCATCTGGAGGTGCAGGATAAGAGGAAGTACATTGTAATAAATAAAGTAATCTATTATTTGTGGTAAATTCATTTAGTACAAACTCTTCATATTCTTTGTCTGTAAAACCTGTAGATACTACAATATCTCCATCAAAAGTATCTGCCACATGTTTCAAATAATTTCTATGATTAGAAATGGTGCTTGGAAGTTTGATAAGCGGTAGATTGTATTGTAATATATATTCATAAGAGTTTTTATCTAAGACAGAGGTAAACCAAAAAATCTCGTTCTTTCTACATTCATCAATCAATACCTTAAACAAATCATCTGTAAGCTCAACTGCTCTACGATAATGACCTAAAGTGTTTCCAAATGGTGACTTATATGGTTTGGATAGCTCAGACTCACTGTAAAATGAATCAACATCTCTCCTTTGAACTTTAATAATATCTGCACCTTCATCTTTTGCCATTCTAATCATAGTACGTAATCTTTTTTCGTCACCTATATGATTATTTGTTAATTCAGCAACAACCATTGGTATTCCTGCAAAGATTTTCTCTTTCACCCCTAAATACAAATCGTTATTACTTTTGTGTTCAGCAAAATCAGTGAAATTACCTTGATTAAATAAACCAATAGAGATATCACTATATGGTTTACGTCCTACATGAAGAATGTTAATTGAAGGAACTTCAGTTTCTATGTATGATTTAATTCTAACAAAAGTATCCTCTTGAGTACGAAGAACAGCGTCTCTAAACTGTTGACTATGCCCAGAATAGTCTTCAATCAATGTTGTATTTGAATCAGAGCCAAAATCAAAGCCTAAAAAGTATATATCAAGCTTTTTATTTAGCTCCTTAGCCATTACGATTCCTAATCTAATAGCTGACAAGAATAAAAAATCTGATATAAAAAGTTCATCACCATGAGCTGAAAACAAATAGCTTTCAGTTGTTTCATAAGTATCTGGGAAATATGAAACTTGAAGACTATTAACTGACTCTGGCATCTGTTTGTCTGAGATATACAAAGATGCTTTAAATCCGTTTTCTTTAATACTCTGATATGCCCATAAACTATGAACCAAGGCAATATCTCCAGCATAAAATCTTTCTGAGTCATTAATATTAATGACAACACCATTTTCTAACTGCGATTTGGCAATTTTACCTAAACTAGCACCTTTTCCGAGTATATATACTCTATCTGTTTTGGACTTTGAAAATATATTTCTGATTTGGGTCAAGAAGTTCTCCATGATATTGTGTGTTATTTACTGTTACTGATAATCCATTTTCTAAAGCTAAATTTAAACCTGGTATTATATCCCAAACTTTAGCACCTTTAGGATTTTCGAAGCTAAAAAAAGAACCAGTTACTACATTGTACATATTATATACTGCACAACCGATAATTCTATATTCAAAACCAGGTTCAAGTTTTAATATATCTTCTTTCGTTAAACTAGAAGATATCCCACATATTCTTGATTCAAATTTTTCAAAAATATCTCCTGTCTTTAGATAACAATTTAATTCTGGAAGAGCTAGCATAGACTCTTTATGAACACCGTTTTCATAAATACAGATAGCGACACCCCATTCTTTTAAACCCGAGACAAAATTTTCTGTGCCATCTATTGGGTCTAAAATAATTACTTTATCTTTTTTTGAGTTAGCATTATTAATTTCAGGAGATTCTTCAGAGACTAAAAAGTAATCACTCATTTCTGAAGCAATAAAATCTTTTACAAGCTTTTCGCATAAAAAATCTCCTTTAGAAACATAACTACCATCCTCTTTTAGCATCTTTTCTTTCCTTAGAGAAATAATTTCAGGTAAATTATTGATGATAATTTCCTTAATCTGATTACATATCGTCATACACTTACATTTAAAATGAATCTTGTCCTTTATAATAAATTTGCTCCGCTACAAAAAAATCTAAAGGAGTGTCTATATCTAAACCTTCAATCTCATTAGTAACTGTGAAAATTGGGTTTTGACCTACTATATTCTTATATTTAATCAAGTTATCTCTCGAAATTAAATTTAATCCAAAATTCAAGGCATAAATATTAGGTAAATTCTGACTATTGGGTTGCTTATCTCTTTCATAATTTATAGGATTACCATCTAACCATAAGAATTCTTTTACTGTAGATACTGTAGCTAAACAATCATGTTCATTACTCAAAAGAAATAAATCTATTGCTTCTTGAATAGTTGACGGTTTAATAAAAGGAGTTGTACAAGGGCAATATGCAAAAATATCTGTTTCTGTTACCAGCCCAAGATGTTGTAAAAACTCACTATTCGTGCATTGGGAAGATGCAAAGTAATCTTCTCTCCTATGGAAGGCAACTCCTTTAAATTTAGCCAACTCTATAGCTTCTTCAGAATCCGTATTAACTATAATTTCAGAAATACCTTTAACTTTTAGAAGGTTATCAATTTTTAATGCTAACAACGTAGTATCGCCAAAAGGCTTTAAATTCTTATTTTTAACCCTTTGGGAGCCTATCCTAACAGGAATAACAGCGGTAATTTTCATCTTAAATTTTAATTTTTTTGGGGAGGTATTTCTTGATTACAGGTAAACTTCTAGACTTTAAAATTATTCTTTAATTTTGTCCAAAAAGTTGGTTTTTGGGTATCTCCATGATAGCCATAGCCATAACCATAACCATATCCATATCCATATCCATATCCATATCCATACTCTTTAGAGTTACGATAATCAACTCCATTAAAAATTATATTTAACGATTTGAATTTGTTTTTACTCTTCAAGTCTTTCAAGACCTTTAGATAGGATTTAGGGGTATGTTGATAACGCATCAAATAAAAGACAGCATCTACATATTGACCTAAAATAGTAGAATCTGTCACCAGACCTACTGGAGGCGTATCTAACACCACATAATCAAATTGCTTTCTTAGCTCTTCAATTAATATGCCCATTTTGCCATTCGATAATAATTCTGAAGGGTTTGGCGGAATTGGACCAGAAGGCAAAACGTACATATTAGGATTTAATGCACTTTGCTTGATAATATCCTCTACCTTAGCTTGACCAATTAAATAGTTAGAAATACCTATTTCACGAGATACCCCTAAATATTCAGATACTTTTGGTTTACGTAAATCTAATTCAAGTACCACTACTTTTTTATCCAATAAAGCAATACTAGCAGTTAAATTGATACTGACAAATGATTTTCCTTCTCCACCGATAGAAGAAGTCAATAAAATTGCTTTCCCTCTTCCATCTACATTAACACCGCCTGCTGCATATTGTAAATTAGTACGTAGTGTTCTAAATTGTTCAGCCAAGAAGGATGTACTTTTCATATCTACAATATTGTCTTTCATTTCTTTTGGTTTTTTACCAATTTCTCCAAATACAGTAATACCAGTAGCATTTTCAATCTCTGTTTTTGATTGAATTTTATCGTTAAAGGATTCTTTCAGATTAATTAAGCCTGCTGGTAAAATTAAACCAATAATCATAGCAATAATATAAATAATTCTGCTTTTGGGTTTTACAGGATTAGGATTACTGTAAGGTTCATCAACTAAACGGCTATCTGTAACAGTCGAGGCATAAGAAATGGCAGTCTCCTCTTTTTTCTGTAATAGCATTAAGAAAAGACTTTCCTTGATACCTTGCTGTCTTTTTATATTAACGAACTCTCTCTCCTTTTTTGGAATAGTACGTATTGATGACTCGAAACGACTATTTAAACTCTTTAAACTTGCTCTTGTTACTTGTAAGCCTTGTTTCTGATTGGTAATACTTTCTCGAATGGCTGCTTTTGTATTGGCAATTTGTGTGTTGACTGTTCCTAAAATTGGGTTATCTGCTTGAACAGTTCTTACATACTTTTCCCTTTGTAACTCTAATTCATTGAGTTTACTCAATAACCCAATTAATACTGCATCATTCACCATTAAAGTAGCAGGAGCTACACCACTTTGGCTACTTTTAAGATAATTTTCTACGCCATCTAATACCTTTAAATTGATATCTACTTCATTCAGTTTTGTGTCATTTTCTTTGACTTTTTCCAAGAATAAATTACCCTCAACACTCAAATCTGTAATTCCTTCAGAACTTTTATAATTCTCTACATCTTTTTCTACATCTCCTAACTCCCCTGTAATTAAGCGTAAACGTTTATCAATAAATTGTAAAGTAGCAGTCGCTTCCATATTTTTATCTGTCAAAGCAGAAAAAGTATATGATTCAATTAATTTGGATAAAATTGATCTTCCTTTCAATGGTAAAGGGTTCTCTAAAGAGAGTTTAAGAACAGTACTTTTTTGGTTAAGTAATTCTACTTTAATTTGTGTTTGAAGATTTTCTATTAAAGAATTTTTTTCCAAAAATGCTATTTTGATAAGGTCATCGTCATGACGATATAAAGAATCATTGATAAATACCCTAAAGGCTCCATATTTGCTCTTAATATTTTGCCCATAGCCAAAAGTCCCCATTAATTCACCATTATTATTCCTTAACTCAAACTTTTGCTGATTAATAATATGAATAAACAACGGTTCTTTAAATGCTATTTCATTTAATTCACCATGTTGTACCCAAATCGGTGAAGATTTATAAATTTCATCATATGAACGAATTTTGCCTTTTTGAAAATAGGCAACGGTAAGGTTCAAATCATCAACCACTTTAGTAATTAGAGTACGAGATTTTAACACCTCCATCTCATTTTCTACAATCTTATTGCCAGAGAACATTTCTAGCTCCTTCAACATATCGTTTCCACCTATACCCTTTTTTTCATCTTTAATTAAAAGTACGGCATTAACGTTATATATAGGCGTTGTAAAACGTAAATAAAAATAAGCCCCAATAATAGTAATTCCGATAGAAATAACAAACAAATACCAATACCTAAAATACATCAAAAAGACTTTTCTAATATCGAAGTTGTCTTCATTATTTTCAGCAAAATCAAGAGAATTCTCAGCCATGATTAATTAAAATTATTAAATTAAAAAAATTTCTAACAATTTACTTGAATAGTAGATTTAGTAATAATACTAAAGATGTTGTAACACCTGTGGCAATAGGGATTAACTGCAAAGTTCTGTCAGAGGAAGCAAGTTTCCCTTTGGTTGGTTCTACATAAATTATGTCACCACTTCTAATAAAATAATAGGGCGTTTCTAAAACTTCTCTTGAGTTAAGATTTAGTTTAATAATCTCTCTTTTCCCCTCGGTAGTCCTCATTAGCATCACATTATCTCTTCTTCCAAATATAGTTAAGTCTCCTGCTACACCTATTACTTCCGGCAAAGAAGTATGATTATCTAACAAATTATAAATTCCTGGTCTATTGACTTCTCCCAATATCGTAAATTTTTGGTTAAGATAACGTACGTTAGCTGTTGGCTCTTTTAAAAACTTGCCTAACTCTCCTTTAATCTTAATCCCTGCTTCTTCCAAAGCTAAACCTGCTACATGAACTTTACCAATCAAGGGCATTTCTATATTTCCTGAAGGATCAACCAAATAACCTAAAGGCTGATTTCTTGCTACTCCATTACTTGTAACTCCCGGAAAATTTGAAGTAATTAATGGCGTTACATTTTGAAAATTAAAAACCTCATTTGATTCTGCACTCAATGAACTCACTGTAACCGCTAAAATATCATCTGTTTGAATTTTGGGTATAAGTGGTGCTATCGTTTTTAAAGTAGAATAGCGTAATGTATCTAAAGGGTCAGAGCCCTGAAAATAAGTTACATTTTTTGTAGTTAAACAAGATGTGAAAAAAGATAATGACAAAGCCATCATCAGCAATAGCTTTATATCTTTTGAAATACATTTTTTACTAAATAAATTCTTCATAAAATTTGATTTGAAGATGATTTTTGAGATTTTCTTATTGATTGTATGTGATTAAAAACTATAATTTAAAGCAAATGAAAATATCTTTTTATTGGAAGATACATTTTGCTGATTCAAGTCATTGTGTTGATAGCTCAGTTTGAAAAATAAATCGTGAATAAATTCATATTGCAAAAGGGTCTGGAAATAGCTATACTTTTTTAAATCTCCCCATAAAAATGGATAAATATCTCTAAAGTCAGCTTGCTGAACTCCAGTTCCTACAGTTCCTTTCCTGACATAATTATAAATTAGTTTAACATCCAACCCTCTTAATACTCTATAATGTAACTGAGCAAATAACTGGTCAGCATTTGATCCTATCCAATGACCTAAGTTGAAATTATTACTTTGAAAAGTTTGTACAGGAATAAAATGTACATAGTTGAACGGCTGTACTTTAGAATATTCTAATGTTAAATGTAAATTATTGATGGGAAAATCAGCTACACTTACACCTACTTGATAAGCAGTATGATTTCTGGCATTTCTCTCACTAGCATTTCCACCTGTCAAAGAAAACTCAATTTCATCAATAAAAAAGCCTGCATACAAATGCGTTTTAGGAATATGATTTCTTGAACTTAACTGTACAAATATTTGAGAGTTTGCAATAGTATTTGTTGCATTCTGTGTGGTATTTGCCTCACCCAAATAATGATTCATGCCTGAAAATAAAGCAATAGGAATCATGTAGGCGATTTTCAATTGATCATTGTAGATTACTGATTCGCCGACAGAAAGGCTTAATCCTTTGAGTGGCTTTATCGTCAGGGCGTGAAATGCTAGATATTTCTCTCTGTAGGAAAATTGTTTTCTGCCTGGTACTGCTGTACTGTAAATAGAAGATGAATCAATAATATTAGAATTCAACCAAGCATGGGCATAAGTAAATGATAACCACTTTACTGGATTAATATCTAGGCGTATTTGCGGATAAGTAGGAGCTTTATCAGATAAGATAATCTTGCCACCTGTACCGTAGCCTGCTGTCAGAGGAGTTTTACCAAAAGTAGCATAACCCCATTTCCATTGAGCCGTAACAGAGGCATTAATAAGACTATAATCAAATCGCTTTCCTCCTAGCAATAAATCACCTATTCTACCTGGTTCTGAACTAAAATTTTGTTTATAATCAAAACCTACAGGTAAATTATTCAACTGACTGTTTCTAAAATCTACGCTGTAACCTATGTTTTTACCGAGGTAACCATAAATCCAAGCCCCAATCCAACGTTGGTTTATCGTTGTATTATCATTATTTTCAATTTGATACCCTACAATGGGCTGAAGATTAAATGAAAATTGTTTATCCTGATAGGCGGCAAATCTAATTCTATCATTCGTTTTTGCCTGAAGAATACTTTGAAATGGCTTCTCTGCACTAAAATCTTTATTTAAATTTTTCTCAATAGTATATTCTTTGAGGTAGAAGGCAAGCTCTTCTTTCTCAAGAGAAGTAAGTCGTTCTGGATGATTATTGAGTGTATCTAATTTGGATAGGATATAATTTCTAGATAAGGGTAATACTACATCATTTAAATCAATCACTCCTTTTTGGGCTAATCTTGATAGATAAGGATAAACTGTTTTATAGCTAGGTTCATATACTACTTGCGCTTTTGCTTGAAAAACGAGTAAGTATAAAAATGATAGCATTAAAATGGTTAACAGTTTAGTAAATTTTCTCATCAAATCGAATTGTTTAATGTAATCTTCAATATTAAGCTTTAAAGCTAATTAAAATAATTAATTTAGGTATAACAAACGACGTTATTTAACAATTAAAGTTCTAAAGAATATATTTGTATTTTGTTTGTACCAAAAACAATATTCCCTTTTACAAGACCTTACTTTTCTTGTCTTGACACAAGAAAAGTAACAAAAGAAAGTCAAGAATTTATAAACTCGCTATCGCTCAAACAGTATAAATTCATTAAATGCTGACGCCTAAATAATATAAAATATTTGATTATATAGATAACTCTAAAATTTAGACATACCCTAAATCAATTTTTCAATAATAATTCATTACCTAAAATATTATTTAGCAAAAACCACATATGTAATTCCCAAAACTCCTCACTCAAAACTTTAGATTAAGTACTCAAGAGTTTCTTACTTACAATAATCTTTATTCTCAATATAAAAACGATAATTATATGTATTTATTAATGTATCTCTTTTGTAAAACAACCAACCCTGTGCTGGATTAGGTGAAGCTCTTATTGAATATGTACTTCCATATTTTAGTTTATAAGTACTACCCTTCAATTGATTTCTTGTGAGTGTCATTAAATCTCTCCAATCATTAGCAGAAGCTCCTTTGGGTTGGAATTGTATATCTACTTTAGCTGGAACTGTCTCATTATTTACTACTTGCCCCTTTGCACATTCTATGATTAATTCTACGTTAATAGGTTGTGGTGAAGGAGTCGCTATATTAACTGGAATTGTTTTCTCCTCACATAAATCAAAAGGCTCAGTTTGGAAAATAGGCTTTGATAAATCTCCACCATACTGATTATTGTAATTAAATACTTGCAAATAAACTGTATTTTTCCTTCTACCTGTTAAAGAATACCTTGCCCCATTATTCAAGCTCAAATATAAATCTCCAACATTCTTTCCTGATGATTTTTCAATTAATCGACTGTAATGATAAATATCCAATCCTTTATTTGCACTATTTACAACTAGCATTGGCCCTTTCTCGCAAACAGGAAACATCTCTCCTAAAGCATAATAACTAAGCGATGAAATACTTGTTGTAATTGATAATTTACCGTTTGCATTTCTTTTTAAAATAGGATTATCTAACATTTTCCAAGTATTATTCGCATAAACCCAAAATGGAATAGTATCTCCTTCTTTTAATCTTGTTCCATTTGTATGGTAACTATCTTCATTAATTTCAATACTTACAGAACATGGTTTAGAAAGGTTGTTAGCCTCTTCAAATTTCTCATCTATTATTTTAAATGAAAAAAAGCCATAAGATTGAAATTCAAAGGGAGGTAATATTTTGTTATCAATCCCGATTGCTTGATACACAGTGTAATTTGAAGGAACAAATTCTCTGGCTTTATTTTCAAAATGACTCAAAAGCATTTCAAACTTACCTGACAAAACAGTACCTGATTTATCTATTACATTTGTACCACTATTCGCAACTAAACTAACTTTTTCTTTCTGACCATTCGTAAGTAAACTTACTGTTTGGGTCGCAATATCTTTAGTATTTAATTCCTTTAAATCAACACTCATACCAGATGGCAAGTTGTTGATGTTGAAAATTCTTATCGTTCTATTGATATTTGATTTGCCTTGTATTGTTACTTGATTAATATCAGTTAAGTATCCTTCTAATTGAGCGACAACCTTAATGTTCGCTGGTCTTTTTGAATACTCTGGAGAAATCGCAATTCCTAACAATCCTTCTCTGCTAATATTAATCTTATTATTCCCAACTGAACTTACTATGCCTTCTGCATCTTCCCCCAAAAAAGTAAATTTAATATTTTTGGGTTTTAGTGTTGTATCGCTTGTTACTGCATTTCTGTACGTTAAATTAATCGCTGACTCAGTTAATGCATCCTTTATCTTAATAGAAACGTTTTCTAATGGATTATTACAAGCATTAAATAAGCTTACAAAAAAAATCAATAATATGGAGTAACCAAAGTATTTCATTTTTCTGTTTTATTGGTCATTGGACTAAAGGACTTTAAGATTTCAGACAAACGATTCAAGAGATTAGAATCATGTATAAATCAAATTAATAACTCCGTACTTAATCTCCAATGCTATATCTAATTTTTAAATTAATAAAAGGTAAAAAAGAATAATCTTTGATATTTCTTTCTATTATCGGTATTAATTCATCTGCGTTAGTAGTGTCCAAAATGCCAAAGTATTCACTTTTTATTACTGGACTACCCATATAATAGCAACCAATCTCTCCGTTAAAACTAAGTCTTTTTCTAGGAATAATTTTACCAAATCCAAAACCTACGAAAGGAACTATTTTATTCCAATCAACCTTAATACTAATTTCTCCAAAATCCTCTGCATTAACTTCAACGCCTTCATAACTAATTCCTGTATTTGTATCAATAAATGCTGATACATTGAAATTATACAAATAACTAGCTCCTCCGATTAAATGAAAAGATGACTTTTGGAAAGGATAAATTTGACTTGCTAAAAAAATCTGGTTGAATTTTAAATCAGATTCTATATTGATAGTTGACTTAGTATTTAGATTGACATTAAACAATCTATGGTACTGAAGATAAGTAGTGCCAACACGCCAATATATTTTTTTAAAACGAGTGGCTTTAGCGAATTCTAATCCTAGTCCGTTGGTTCCTAGAGAGACACCGATTGATCCATTATGTTTATGAACGTTTGTTGAGTCGGCTATCGCACAAACATTACTATTAGGGCATAAATAAAATGCCGTAATAAATAGTATGAAAGTTAGATAGCGTTTAGACTGCATAAAGAATTAAAATTTCAAGTACTATGATAAAACTTAGAATTTTTGTATTCTTCTAAGTCAAAAGTAAGAACAATTTTCGATTTTCAAACAAAAAAATTATTAAACGGTATATTTTATCTGAAATTTGTTATTCTTTATCAAAATAGTAATATTGCTTTATCCTTAAATTGACCAAAAATCAATATTCAAAATAATATTTGCCAATTAAACTATAAAACAAAATTTATAGTCCATCATTGAACATAAAACATTAGTTTTAACTACTCATAAGTCCTCAAACAGTTCTTTTAATTCTGTGCACAATTAAACTTTTCTAAGTATCATGGAGGTTGATTTAACGATTATTCCTATCCACATTAACTTTTGAAAAATAATTACTAAAGCTAGACTATTTTAAAATTGTATTTATTAAAGAATTATGAAGAAATCAAAAATTATTGAAATAATGGATTAAATGAAGAATTGAAAGTTAAGATTTCATTAAATATCATCTTAATTCAACATAAAATTTACGGGTTTTAAGCAACTATTCAAAGGTTAAGAAGGTTAAGCTGGGTTGAAAGGAGATTGAAAGCATTGTGATTCTTATCAGTTGCAAAAAAACAGGGATTAAAAAGTCTTTATCTTTCTAATCCCTGTTCACATTATATCTTATCGCCATTCCGCCACTGTTCTACTGTTGGGAACCAAATGGATTGATATTCTGCATAACGTTGTAACTCATAATGGTCGTCTGCAAATTGATTCGCTCTTCGAGTAAAAGTAAAGTTTACTTCTGAATACTGGCTATTTCGGGTGTATGTCCAAACTTCTTTGTCTTTTGTTCTGGTAATTCTCGTCGGGTCGCCCATTACGATATAAACCATTCCTTTATCTGTTTTCCAACCTTCTTTGTAAGTAGTAAATAATCGATTTGCTTGCTCTACTCTTTGATAATATGATTTAATCGTCCTCTTTGCTGTACCTTGGTTTCCTTGCATGATATTCAACCAATAATTATCAAGAGAACGCTTCGAATCTTTGGAGTTATACAAATCACTTGTTTCAGCATTAGTACTTACGTAAATCAATGGTCTTACTAATTTCTCTGGACGTGTCATTTTAGGAAATCGCTTATCTCCAACGACCATTCCTATTCCGTACGATTCAGTAGTATCTCTTGTGAAATAATAAAGTGCATCACTTTTTAAGACAAAAGGCTTATTACTTGAAATGGTAAATGAAGAATCCACAAACAAACTTTTTGAAGCCGCTCTTGGCGTAGTTGACATTGGTGAAATAGCTGCGTCAAAATCATAACGATATTTGAAAACTTTAAAAGTTTGCTCTTTCTCAGAAAGACTTCTCAAAACAACAGTATCTTGAACCGTAAAATAGTTTCTAGCCAGTGGCGTTTTTCCTGTTTTATCATAAAACATAAAGTAATCGCTTACTTTACCCGATTGAAATCTCAAGAAACAATCATTAAAAATTTTATTCCCAGTTCTTAAATCTTTAATTTCAGCAAGAGCCAAGCCTGTTAATAAATCCTTCGGCTTGGGAATATCAAACCAAACCGTCAACAATCCTCCTTCCTGTGTTGCATTCTCAGTATTGATAGCAACATTTCCAGTACTTAAACTATTTTGCTTGGCACTGTAATCTGGATAAAGATTATATGAAATCACAAAATCTTTACTAGCTTCAGCAAGTGTAAAAGTTCTGTCAATATCTATACTTAAAAAAATTCTTACAGAAGAGCCATTATCCAGAAATCGGCTTTTACTTAAAAATCTTTGTAAAAGGACTTTACTTTCGCCTTGTTCTTTGGTTTTCTTGGGAGCTGTAGGGCTACAACTTGCCAAAAACAAAATGATTGGAATGAATAGAAGTATTTTTTTCATCAGTTGAAAGAATAGCTATAAGCTTCAAGCTCAAAGCGTTTATATTAGGAAATTAACAAATATAAATATGTCAATTATTACAAATTCGACAAGATAATTTGAGTTGATAACGAATTCAATTTAACAAGTATTTTCCTGATGTCAAGCAAATGCCCTAAATTTGGGATAAAATTAAAAATTATTTCCTTTTTTACCTGATATCATGTACAAAACAACCGAAATTGCTTCCTCAGAAATCATTTCAGATAATCCTGTTCATCAAAGATTATTATTCCCATACATTGAAGCTGCTAAAATCGTTTCTGGAAACTTACTTGAAATTGGCTGCGGAACTGGGCGTGGTGTAGCCGTTTTAGCTCCTTCTGTTGCGAACTTTACAGGTGTAGATAAAAATGAGCCTTTGATGACGCAACTAAGCATACAATATCCTTCTTTCAAATTTATTGATATGTTTTTGCCGCCATTAAAAGGTTTGGCAGATAATACTTTTGACTATATTGTGACTTTTCAAGTAATAGAACACATTGAAGATGATAATGAGTTTATCAAAGAAGCACATAGAGTTTTAAAACCAGGAGGAAAATTAATTTTAACAACAGTAAATAAAAAATATTCGCTTTCAAGAAATCCTTGGCACGTAAGGGAATACTTAGCAACAGAACTTAAAAATCTTATTTTAAAGCATTTTTCTTCTATTCAAACCCAAGGAGTTCATGGTAATGAAAAGGTAATGAACTACTACGAAAAAAATAAACGTTCGGTTGAAAAAATCACTCGTTTTGACATTTTTAACTTGCAATATCGCCTGCCAAGATGGATGTTACAAATCCCTTACGACATTGCAAACCGAATGAGCAGAAATATAATTCAACGTTCAGATGACAAATTGGTCACTGGAATTACTCATGAAGATTATTTCCTTTCAGACGATGCCGAAGAATGTTTTGATTTTTTTTATATTGCAACAAAGTAATAATTGTAAAAAAAATCATATATTGCAATGTGCTTAATCTAAAAATTTAAGCACATTCTTTTTTGTTAAGATTAACAAGAGGTTTCATCTTATCCGCCGCTGAGTTAAAATCAAAATCTAACAAAACATTACTAATGATAAAAACAGTTTTTAGTAACCAAGTAATAAGTATCTTATTGCTGGGTTTAGTATTTTTTGCATTTTCATCACAAAAACTTAACCGCTTTACCTTCAATGTAGAATATGTCGCCAAAGCTCAAGTTGGCGATGAGGTAAAATTCATATTTCACGTTGGAGATAATGTTCAAAGAGTAAAAGTCTATTCTGATAATAGAAGTTTAGGCACTGCATTCGTAGCTTATAACAAAGCTATTTTCCCGTTTTTATTTAGCTATTCTGGTGTAAAACAATTGAAATTTATAGGTATTTCATCCGCTGACGATACTGTCAATGTATCTTATGGTGAGATAGTTATTACTGGAAAAGTATTCCAGAATGATGTACTTGCCTATGAGCGTAAAAACACTCAGACAGACAACAACGTATCTGCTTCTATTGATGAAAGCTTTAGGAAAGATGTCACTAACGAATATTTTCTCCCAAAAAGAGTAAATACCTCCCTCAGATTCCCTCCTACACCCAACGAAGACCCTTTCGGTAAAAACCAAAATGTTTATGCCACAGCGATTGGTCATCCAACTACTGACGATGTTCGTAATTTCATTGCTGACATTAGCCCAGACGCTCAATATCTATCCAGAAAATATCAAATTCCGGCAAGTATCGTTATTGCGATGGCATCCTTAGAAAGTGGCTATGGATTTAGTAGAAATGCCGTTTATGCCAATAATTTTTTAGGTATAAAACAATGGAAAGGGAATAATTCAAATGCCTATCAATTGAAAGGACAACCAGACGAACATGAAGGGAAAGTCCAAATTCTGAAAATTACTGAAGAAGGACAGTACATTTATGATGAAGAAAACCGTCCTGATAATTGGTACAAGCGTTTTAACTCTCGTGCAGATTGTATGACATTTTTGGTAGAAGAAATATTTTTACACAAAACAGGTTTGTGGAAACGTGATTACAGTAGCATTGCAAGATTTTACAAAGGACAAATTGAAGAAGGAGTAGATAAATATTCTGCCGCTTACACCTTTGTATATTCAATTGGAGAAAAAGGCTACTCACACAAAGGCGGTAAATATTATGCAGATAGAATTATGAAATTAGTAGATAAGTATAATTTAACTCAATACGATTAGTTCTAATGAGTAATGGAAAGTGGAATTTTTGATAATCAGTTCCCTAAAATTATTTTGTTTCGTCTTTTTATTCCATCAAAGCATCATAAAAATTACTAGCTCAAAATTACAAATCAGCGATATAAGCTTTTCCACCTAATCCTCTCATTTGTCGCATGATGAAATTTGTTCTTTTTTGAACATATTTAGAAGGATTAGCGATTGAAAATCTATTGGGACTTGGTAAAACAGCTGCAATCCTAGCGGCTTCTGCCCTGTTGATTAATTTGGCACTATGCCCATAATAACGCAAAGCGGCAGCTTCTACTCCAAAGGTCATTTTTCCTGTTTCAGCCACATTCAGATATACTTCTAGGATTCTTTCTTTACCCCAAATTACTTCAATCAAAAAAGTAAAATATACTTCTAATACTTTCCTAACATAACTTCGCCCTTGCCAAAGAAATACATTTTTGGCTACTTGTTGAGAAATTGTACTTGCCCCTTTTATTTTTTTCCCTTTTAAATTGTGACGAAAAGCTCCCCACATGGCATTAAAATCAAAGCCTAGGTGCTGAGGAAAAAGTTGGTCTTCTGAAGCTACAACTGCCAAAGCCGCTTCTTTTGAAATATTTTCGTAAGGTTCCCAATCAGAATGAATTTCTGAATCTCTACCTTCAAAGATGGCTGTAACTTTACGGTCAATCATGGTTGGAGTAACCCAAATCGGAACAAACTTCAACACGAGTACCCAAACCAATGAAATTGAAAAAAAGTAAATCAAAAACTTAATACAATAAGAAATAACAAGTTGAACAATCGGATGACGATTGTTGGTGGATACGTCAATATCATCATTCAATGAAGATTGAACTGTACGCTTCTTGTTAGTTTTCTCTTCTGGCGGAGAAGTTCTGAATGTATTTTTAGCCATGTATAAGATGGTTATTGGTTAACATAAGTAGTGATTAGTAAATAGTAATTGGTGAATAGAACTATAAACTTCTAATTATCCATCATTTGTAAAAAAATAAAAGTCTTTTGAATTATATTCATTACTAAAATGCAAAAAAACAAAGAATTCACAGAAAAGAAAAGCTTTTTTGAAATTCACGAACCTGTTTTAGGACTAAGAAAACAAATCTGAAGCTATTCTATCTACAAATAATTTTCCTTTTTCGGTAATCAATAGAGTATCATTTTCGATTCGTAAAAAACCTTCTGAGAACTGATTTTTTAAAATATCTTGGTTGAATTCAAGGAAATCATTTTCTGATAAATGATTGAGTTTTTTTAGATCACAGCCCCATTTAGTTCTTAATCCTGTTAATAAATACTCATTAATACTATCTTCTTTGGTCAGAATTTCTATCGTTGCTGGAATTTGATTAGAAGACAAAGCTTTTAAATACTGGGCATTATTGGCAATATTATACTGACGACTTAAATAATTGAAACTATGTGCTGAAGGCCCAACGCCCAAATACTCTTCTTGTTTCCAATAACTGGTATTATGCCTAGCATATTGGTTATTTCTAGCAAAATTAGAAATTTCATATTGTTCAAAACCATTTGAAGCTAAATGAGTAATTAACATTTCAAATTGCTGACTAGCAAATTCATCATTAATTACTTCTATTTTACCTTGTTTTAGCCATTTGCCAAAAACAGTTTTGGGCTCAATTGTCAAACAATAGGCAGAAATATGATTCAAGTTTAAATCGGTTGCTTTTGCCAAATCATTTTCAAAAATCGCATGACTTTCTGATGGAATAGCATAAATCAAATCAATCGTCAAATTATGAATTCCTTCATCTTGTGACAGTTTTACACAAGTTTCAGCTTCTTGTGCAGTATGAATTCTATTGATTTTTTTTAAATGATTCTCGTTAAAAGACTGAATCCCGATACTCAAACGATTGATGCCAAAGCGTTTAAAAGAACGCAACTTTTCTACATTCAAATCATCTGGATTAGCTTCTAAAGTAATTTCTGCTCCATCAAGCACTTGATAATTTTGATGAATTGTTTCAAAAATCAGTGCTAAATCCTTATCTTCCAATAGAGATGGTGTTCCTCCACCAAAGTAAATGGTACTTAGATTTCTATCTTGAAGATAAACCGTTTGCAGTTTAATTTCTTGACAAATAGCATTTACCATTTCATCTTTTACCTTCAAAGAAGTACTAAAATGAAAATCGCAATAATGACAAGCCTGACGGCAAAAGGGAATGTGGATGTATAAATGCAAGTGAAAATAATTTGAAAATTTGAAAATAAGCAAATTTGAAAATGATATTCATTATTCTCAAGCTTTCATTTTCAAATTTTCAAATCGGTTTAAATTTTCAAATTAAAATTACTCTGGTAGGAAAGTCAAATAACTTAAATCTTCTTCTTGAAACATTTCGTTGGCTAAATCTTGTAATTGAGTCGCTGAAACATTTTTGATTTGCTCGAATAATTCATCCAAAGTATCAATTCTATCAATATCTAAAAGACTTTTCGCCATCATCAACATAAAGCTCATGTTGCCTTCCTCCGACATCGCCATTTGTCCCATCAATTGCTCTTTTGTGTTAATCAATTGCGTTTTTGTCAGCGAAATATCTCTTAATTTTTTCAGTTCTTTTAAAATCAACATATTTACTTTATCCAGTCGCTTTACTTCTGTAGCAAAATAAATTCCCCAATAACCCGTATCAATAAAAGGAGTATAACCCGCATCTATGGCATAAACCAAGCCATTGCGTTCACGCACTGCAAGATTTAATCTTGAATTCATCCCAAAACCACCTAATAAATTAACCAACATAAAAAAAGGCAAACGCTTGTCATCAGCCAAAGCATAAGCATTTCTTCCGATGGCAACGTGTGCTTGAGTAATACTTCTGGTAATGCTGATATTTTGTGGCTTGTAATCTACAGGTGCAACACGCACCAAATTAGAAGATTTAGCAGGAATATCTTTCAAAAATTTCTCTACATAATGAATTACTTTTTTGAAAGGAATATTACCAATGGATGAAAAAATCACTCTTCCAGTATCTAAATTTTCAGCAATGAAATCTAATAAATCTTGTCTGCTAAATCGAGAGACACTTTCTTGATTACCCAATGTATTTTTTCCTAATTGATGATTCGCAAAAACGATTTCATCAAAATCATCTTGAATAGCATCTTCAGGAGAATCATAATACATCGCCATTTCTTCCAGAATTACTCCTCTTTCACGTTCCACTTGCTTATCTGGAAAATTAGAATTGAAAGTAATATCAGCCAGCAGTTCCAAAGCACGTTCGTAATGTGGCGTAAGAACAGAAGCATGAAAACAGATTTTTTCTTTGGTAGTATAGGCGTTTAATTCTCCTCCAACAATTTCTAAACGATTGATAATCTGTAATGAAGTACGTTTTTTTGTACCTTTAAAAGCCATGTGTTCCCAAAAGTGTGCTAAACCTTGTTGGTGTACTTTTTCATCACGACTACCCATATCCAACATGATTCCGATATGAGAAATGGCAGTATGTGTTACTTGACGATGCACTACTCTGATTCCATTCGGCAATCTATATTCTTGTATATCTAACATGCGTATTAATTCGTATTCAATGCGATCATTTATGAATTGAATACTTTATAAAAATTTAATCTAAATACAAAGTTATTAATTAAAGCCTAGTATGCCATAAAACAAAGGAGTAATCATATTGAATCGCCTGCAAAAACTGTAAATCATTCGCTGAATTAACATTTATCATCAGGAAAGAAGGCTCACTCGTTTTTATTTAACCCAATTCAGGGTAATTTTGTGCAGTATTATTAGAAATTAATTTTATCATACCTCAGATTACCCATTATTTTCACTCATTAATCAATAAAAATGAAAATCGGTTTTGATGCCAAAAGAGCTTTTAATAACAATACAGGCTTGGGAAATTATAGTCGGTTTATCATTGACGCACTTTTAAAGTACACTCCCGAAAACAATTATTTTGCTTACACGCCAAAAATCAGCAAAGCAGCTTTCACTGAAAAATACACAAACGAAGCCTTATCCAACTTCCAGATTAAACTGCCTAAATCGAAAAAATTAAAATCTTTTTGGAGAAGTTTTTTAATCAGTAAAGATTTAAGAAAAGATGAAATTCAAATTTTTCATGGATTAAGTAATGAATTGCCCATTGGATTGAAAAGAAAAAAAATCAAATCAATCGTCACCATTCATGATTTGATTTTTGAGCGTTATCCTAATTTGTATCCAGCTTTCGACCGCTTTATTTATCACCTTAAATTTAAAAAAGCTTGTCAACACGCCGATGTAATTGTAGCTATTAGCGAACAAACTAAAAGAGATATTGTAAATTTCTATCAAGTAAATCCCGAAAAAATTGAAGTTATTTATCAAGATTCAGATGATATTTTCAAAACAAAACTTGAGGAAGAGCAAATAGAAGCTGTAAAAACAAAATACGATATTCAAAAAAAATACTTGCTTTGTGTAGCCACCATTGCCAAACGAAAAAACCAATTAATGTTGATAAAAGCCTTTCATAAATTACATTTAACAGATTATGAATTAGTATTAGTTGGCAGGAAATCCGACTACCAAAATCAAATAGAAAGTTATATTCGAGAACACTCCCTTACCAATATAAAAATATTTAATAAAGTACCTTTTACGGATTTGCCTGCTTTGTATCAAGGTTCTTCTTTATTTGTTTATCCTTCATTTTTTGAAGGTTTTGGTATTCCTATTTTAGAAGCTTTGCATTCAGGAATTCCTGTTATTGCAGCTACTGGTTCATGTTTAGAAGAAGCTGGAGGAAAAGGCGCATTATATGCCAATCCTTACGACTTGAATGATTTATCAAGTAAAATCTTACAAGTTTTGTCGAATAAATCTTTGCGAAAACAAATGGTTTTAGATGGAAAACAACATATCGCACAATTCTCAGCCGAAAATATTGCCAAACAATTAGTCATTATTTATCAAAATACTTTAGCATAATTTTATCAAAATCTCAATCTTAAAAATGGAATTTTTACCTCAAAATATCAACGATTATTCAGAAAACCATACTTCTCCAGAAAGTGAATTATTAGCAAAACTCAACAGAGAAACTCATGCTAAGATTTTACAATCAAGAATGCTTTCAGGGCATTTACAGGGAAGAGTATTGGCGATGTTCTCGCACATGATGCAAGCCAAAAGTGTTTTGGAAATTGGTACTTATACAGGTTACTCGGCTTTATGTTTGGCTGAAGGATTGGTTGAAGGAGGAAAAATTATCACAATTGATGTCAACGAAGAGTTAGAAAGTTTTACTAAACAATTCTTTGATGATTCTGAATATGCCGATAAGATTGACTACAGAATTGGCGATGCTGCCGAAATAATTCCGACTTTGGAGGAAGTATTCGACATCGTTTTTATTGATGCAGATAAAATGAGTTATACAAAATACTATGATTTAGTTTTTGATAAAGTAAGAAAAGGTGGTTACATTATTTCTGACAACGTACTTTGGAGTGGAAAAGTAGCCAATATTGAGCAAGGGAAAAAAATAGACAAAGACACTCAAAACTTACTGGATTTCAACAAGATGTGTCACAATGACCCAAGAACAGAAAATATTTTGATGCCTTTAAGAGATGGCTTAATGATTAGTAGGAAACTTTAGTGGCAAGAAACAAGAGAAAAGATGCAAGATGCAAGACGTAAGACACAAGATGTAAGAAGTATTTTTAAAACTTGAGTCTAAAATCTTGAGTCTTGAGTCTTGTGTCTTGTATCTTGAGTCTCAAATCTTGCCTCTTAAATCTCAAGTCTTGTATCTTGCTTCTTGTATCTTTTATCTTGCCTCTCACTTCTTAATCAACAATTTTTGACCCACACTTACTGAAAAGTTTTTGAGATTATTCCACTTCACAATTTGGTCAACAGTAACGCCATGAATTTTAGATACTCTAAAAACAGTTTCACCAGCCTTCATAGTATGATATACATTATTATCATTTTTGGGAGCAACTTCTTGAATCAATCTTGGAGCAACTTTTTCTGAATCTGATTCTTCTATTAGTTTTATTGAAGGTGTGGATGGCATAATTGTAGTGTTCGATACGAGTAATTCTTGATCAATTTCTACAACATTGCTATTCAGTTTATTCCATTTTTTGATTTCAGCTACCGTAATTCCGTACATTCTTGAAATACTGAAAAGTGTTTCTTTGGCTTTAACAGTGTGTATTTTTTTGACACTAGCTTTCGCAGTTTCCTCTCTCGCAATTACTTTAGAAGTTGCTACTTTCGGAATATCTTTTTCCTCTTTCGTTAATATTTTACTCGTGTTAGGATTTACTTCAGATGGTTTTTCAACAATTTCTTTTGTCGAAACATTGGTTTTAGTATTCGGTTTTACTTCTGGAACAACTTTTACTGCCTGCTCTGGTTTAGTGATGATACTTTTATCTTTTGTTTTACTTTCAACAATCTTTACTTCTGGTGTCTTTTCGCTTTCTCTCGCTCCAGTAACTAGTGAAGTTGTTGGTTTATAAACTTTAATTACTTGTCCAATTTGTAGTTTCTCATCAAGCTTAATATTATTCAAACTCAATACTTCTCCTACTTTCATATCATAAAGTTGGGCAATTCCAAAATAAGTATCTTTAGCAGAAACTATATGAGCTTTTGTTTCTCTGATTAATACTTTATCTTCTACTTTAGGAACATTAGAAGGTTCTGGAGAAACAGCTACTGTTTTTACTTTATCTATTGTAGGAATAGTTTCTTTAGCGATTACTTTTTCTTTAGTATCTACCACAACAGGACTTACTGGCTTCTGTTCCTTAGCAATTACTTCTGCTGGTTTTTCAGTAATAATACTTGGTTTGGGTTCTGGTTCTTTTGGAACATTTGTAATGATAACCGTCTTTTCGGTATTCATTTTTGGTACTTCTTTCTTTCCATCTACATACTGAATAGGCGTATCAGGTCTTGTTTCGATCAACCATAAAAGTCTTCCTTTTTGTAAGCGTTGCATTTGAGGAATTCTATTTTTAGCCATCAAATCCTCTAAATGGATTCCATACATTTGTGAAATTGACCAAAGCGTTTCATTAGCTTCCACCGTATGATAAGCCACCATTGCACGATGTTCTTTTTTCTTCAAATAATAGACTTCATTAGGAATAATCCTGCTATCAACATCTAAATCATTAAATTTCAAGAATTTACTCAAACTAATATCACCACGATTGGCAATGCTTGCAGGAGTGTCGCCATCAATTGAGAGTATTCCTTTTTTTCCGTTTATTTCATAATAGATTGGTTCTGTTTTGCTATTTCCCTGAGTTAGCCTTACAAGTACTGGAAATCCTATATCTTGAATAGGATTAGTTGGAGTAACTGTTGCTTTTTGACTTAAATCACTTTGACTAAGACTTCTGTACTTTTGATTACTCATCGGTACATAAACCACATAATCTCTATCTTTAGGAACAGTTGTTCCTTTCAACCAAGCATTATTTTGTACAACTAAGGCAGGTGTAACCGCTAATTCATTGGCAATTTCAGTAACACTTTTCCCTTTACCGTTTGTGTATTCGTACAAAAAATTATTGTCAGGATTATTCTTGACTTTGTTATATTCACTTTCTAATAAAAAACGATGTGCCAAAAAACGAAGTAAATACCAATCTGTAGTATTGGTAACGGTGATTTCTTTTTTTCCAATCCAATCGGTTGCTGGATGATTTTTGATAGCACCTTGCCCAATACGATAGGAAAGAAGGGTTGTCATCCAATTATTTAGAAGCTGATTATTTCTGTTTAGATAGATGGCTGCCGCTTTGGTAGATGCCGCTAAATGTTTTCTTTCATCAACCAAACCATCCACTCTCAAACCTACTTCTCTGGCTGTTTCAGTTTTAAATTGCCAATAACCAACCGCTCCTGAGATAGAAATAGCATCTGGGTCAAATACACTTTCTTGTACACACAAATACTTTATTTCATCTGGAACACCAGCATCAGCTAAAATTCGTTCAATCACAGGAAAGTGAATGACCATTTTGTCAACAAGTACATCTAAATATTTACGATTATTATTTAAGCTTTGTATTTCTTTTTCTATGATGTTTCGAGCATAGCTATCATATTTTACATTGACAGAACCAACCTTGATACTACGAGGTAAAGACTGAGCTTGTAATGAAATAAAAGAGAAAAATACAATAATCAATAACAAAATGTACTTGCCCATAATTTAGAAATTCTTAAGAATTAACATGAAAAGATAATCTCTTCATCAAAAAATACTTGATAGCACACATAAATAAATACCTAAAGTACTATTAATGTATCAATAGTTAATCAACTTGTGTGCGTAATTACAAAAACCTTGCCTTAAATTTTAAAAAGCCCTAATTCAAATTATCATGATTTCAGGGATTAGATAAAATTTTAAGTAATTTTGTTCCATCTTCTTGCTAAAAAAGCATGCCAAGATGTACATTAAACATAAAAATTAAATATGATTTTGATAGAAGACACCGTCATCAGCGACGATATTATTGAGAAATTCTTCGTTTGTGACCTCATCAAATGTAAAGGTGCTTGCTGTGTAGAAGGCGATTTGGGTGCTCCATTAAACGATGATGAGCTTCCTATTATGGAACAAATCTATCAAGATGTAAAACCATATCTTTCGCAAGAAGGCATCAAAGCAATCGAAGAAGAAGGAATTTACGTAAAAGATTGGGAAGGCGATTTTTCAACGCCAGTTATCAAAGGCAGAGAATGTGCTTATGCTATTTATGATGATAGAAATATTCTGAAATGTGGTATTGAACAAGCTTATTTTGATGGTAAAATATCTTGGAGAAAACCGATTTCTTGTCACCTCTATCCTATCCGAATTACCAAGTACGAACATTATGAAGCCCTTAATTACGACCGTTGGCATATTTGTTCAGATGCCTGTACACATGGAGAACAATTGGGTGTTGAACTCTATAAATTCTTAAAAGAACCTTTGATTAGAAAATACGGAGAAGCTTGGTATCAAGAATTATTGAACGAAGCCAGAGACAGAGAACAATTATAAAATGAAAAATGCCTTTGATGATATTTATGAAGTAGTTCGATTGATTCCCCATGGAAGAGTGAGTTCTTATGGTGCAATTGCTGAATATTTAGGTGGAAAAGGAGGTGCTAGAATGGTCGGTTGGGCAATGAATGCCTCTCACAACGATGATACGATTCCAGCCCACAGAGTGGTGAATCGTAATGGACTACTAACTGGCAAAGCATTTTTTGGTGGAAACAGAATGCAGGAATTACTTGAAAACGAAGGTATTATTGTTAAAAACGATAAGGTTCAGAACTTTAAAGAGCTTTTTTGGTCACCAACAAAAGAATTATTATAAAATCAAAAAGCCATTTGCCTCAACGACAAATGGCTTTTTGATTTTATACACTATGCAAAATAAACAACGGTATTGAATGAATTAAAGAACTGTATCAATATTTCGATTCACAACTCATCATTCATCGCTCAAAACTTCTGTTTAGCTTCTTGGCATCATTCGATACGTCACATTTACCTTTTCCGTATCTTCATCTACAATTCCTGCATAAAAGCCAGCCAACACTACAGCCGTTGAAATATCAATTTGATTCAAATCATGAATATCCCATTTTACTTTATTTGCATCAATAGCTAGATGTAAATCCAAGTGGTTTTTATCAGTATTGACAATACTCCAAGTAATTTCTTCTCCATCCTCAAAAGTCATTAATAATTTCGTATTATCATCTCTTAAAGTCCAAGTGCCATGATGAATCTTTCCAGCTCCATCAGTATAATCAACACGCTCCTCAGTTGTCAGTTTAAAAGACTCCTTTGAATAATCATGCAAATTGGCGGCTACGCCACGTTCGTACAAAACATTTTTACGAGTATCGGCTTGATAATTCACTACATTAATCACCCAATTTTTGGCTAACATTTCAGTAATCAAAGCATCTCTTTTGTTGGGTAGTATAGCTTGTTTAATCTCATAAGAAAGGCTAGGTTGCTGTTGCTTAACCTTACAAGCATAAACTACAGAACCAAGTATAAGCATGGTTGCTGTCAATTTAATCAATTTTTTCATATCCTTGATTTGGGATTTAGGTAAACCTCTTTTGGTTTACGTGAACAATAAATAAAGCATCGCTTGATAAGCAAAACGAAACCTTAACAAAAAAAAACAAAGTTTGAAAATTTTAGTAATTAGGATTATTCTGTGGAATTTGTTTCCTGAGATTGTTCAGGAGTATGAAATAATAAAAAGTAAGCTACTGAAAAACAGTATTTAAAGAAAGGATTATATTAATGTGAATTCAAAGAACGATTTGTACATTTCCACAGAGTACGATACAAAGATAAAACATTTTTTTAGTAAAATGCAACCGTTTAATAAATAAGCAATGCTACTTCACGACTGAAACAACTTACAAACTGCCATTTTTTCATAGTAAAGCTTGAAAAAAATAGCATAAAAACCTTCTTATTTACGTAAAAAAGACGTTCTTATTGCCTTTCTTCATCAAAAATTAAAAATAGAGTAAAAAGTTTGCGAACTTTACAGAAATATTGCTTTGTCAATATCTTGAAGATGAATAATATAATCAATTAAATACAATAACAATGGAAAACCATTCCGAAGGACCAAAGAAGCCTTTCAAATATTTTAACCAAGCAAAACCAGAAAATAAAGATATAGTATTTGGTATTCAATCAGTGTTAGAAACACTACGCTCTGGCAAAGAAATTGATAAAATACTTGTTCAAAGAGAACTAGGTAGTTTAGAAATTTTAGAATTTGCTCGTTTGAAAGGAGTACCTGTTCAAAAAGTACCTGTTGAAAAATTAGATAGAATTACTCGTAAAAATCACCAAGGTGTTATTGCTTTCGTTTCGGCAATCAATTATGCCAAACTTGAGAATATTGTGGCTGATGTATATGAAAAAGGTGAAGTACCTTTAATTTTGGTATTGGATAGAATTACTGATGTACGTAATTTTGGAGCAATCGCTCGTACTGCCGAATGTACTGGTGTTCATGCCATCGTAATTCCTACCAAAGGGGCAGCTCAAATTAATGCAGATGCCATGAAAACTTCTTCTGGAGCTTTAAACTTTTTACCAGTTTGTAGAGAAGAAAACTTGTTTCACACAGTAAGATTTTTACAAAATTCAGGGATTCAAGTTGTAGCTTGTTCTGAAAAAGTTTCTAAAAATATTTATGATGTAGATTTTTCAATTCCAACTGCCATCATCATGGGTTCGGAAGAAGATGGAATTTCAGATGATTTAATGCGTTCAGTGGATGAATTAGCGACAATTCCTTTAGTTGGTCGTGTTGGTTCATTAAACGTATCTGTAGCAACTGGCGTAATTCTTTATGAAGTAGTTCGTAAACGATTAGTTTAAAATGAAGAGATTATTGTCAGAAAGCCCTTCGTATCTGTTACGAAGGGCTTTCTGTTTTTACAGCACAAAAAAAGGACATAACCAATGGCTACGTCCTTTATTATCTTACCTCTAAACCTATTTAACTATGAAAAATAACTGCACCTTTATTTTTTAGAAATTAGAAGAACAAACTCTTTTCTTTAACACATTTCCTGATTCTTCTAACTGTTTTTCAAAAAGAGGCGTCTCTAAAAGAAACGCCCTTTCCCGTCTTACCTCTAAACCTATTTAACTATGAAAAATAACTATTCAATTTAAGAAACTAAGTTTTTTCAACACAATTCCAAATTCACAAAACTTAGCTTTTAATTTTCAAAAAGTGGCGTCTCCAAAAGAAACGCCCTTTCCATCTTACCTCTAAACCTATTTAACTATGAAAATTCTTAAATTATATCAACAAATCGTCGCTGGTGGATGAATCTATTCAAACTTCATAAACGATGTATAATTTTCTATTTTACTAAACGACTATCAATTAATTGCTTTATCGTTTCTCTGTAACAATACTACAATTTTTATTTGAAAAAAGTTTATTTTTTTAGTTATTTTTTAAAATTAATAAAAAAATAATTCGTGGTTTTGTACAAAGATTCATTTACTTGATTAACGATGCAAAGTTCTGCAATATTATATAAATATGCAAATGATTTGAGTTAAGACTTTCCAATTTTATAGTAGTAACTACCTAAAAATCAACAGAAAAACACTTAATTCCGAAACAAAAACTATTACAATCGAAATATTATTCTGCTTGCATAACAAAAACATTGCAAAAGTTTTGTTATAAATTATTTTCGATTTCTTTGAAATTCTTTGAATAATCCAATTATTGATTAAAAGCATTCATTGTCTTATCTACACCTTGTAAACAAAAACTCAAAATAATGTCTATAGCACGGTCAAGATGTTCTGGTAATTCATCTAATTGTACACCTTCAAAATTTCCTAAAACGTATTCTATTTGTCTTCCTTTACCAAAATCATCACCAACTCCAAACCTCAAACGGGGATAAGCTGGAGAACCCAATACTTCTTCAATATTACGTAAACCATTATGGCCTCCATGTGAACCTTTTACCTTTGTCCTAAGCTTACCAAAAGGCAATGCAATATCATCAGTAATGACTAAAGTATTCTCTTTTTCGATTTTTAATTCTTTCATCCAATAATTCACCGCTTTGCCACTCAAGTTCATGTAAGTGGTTGGTTTAATTAAATGAATTTGTTTTCCTTTATGTTTAATTTCTACATGATATGCTAAACGCCCTATCGAAAACTTCACTTCGAAATTACTCGCCAGACGATCCAACACCATAAAACCAACATTATGCCTAGTAAGCAAGTATTCGGGACCTATATTTCCAAGACCAACAATTAGGTATTTCATTTTGTAATAAATATTTGAAATTAACTTTGTATTTTCTTTTTCATGAATGAGTCGTCAAAATTAAGTAATTTTGTATAGTATTTATCCACCCATGAAAAACAAAGCTACTATTAAAATCAGCCCAGCCCTACTCGCATTAACGTTGTGCTTGATGAAGGAATCAGCCTTTTCGAAAAATCAAAGCACAACAGAAGCCCAATTTAATTGGGGTAATCTTACTGACCTCAGCACTGTAGAGTTCAATAATTTCAATTCAAAAAATGATTTACTTACTAAAATAAACTATAAAAATCGTGCCGAGTCTTTTGCATCAGTACCTTTTTCAGAAAAAAATATTCTTGATTCATTAAAAAACACTTCAACAAAAACAAGTAATACAATTGCTTCAGCGACAAAAACTGGTGTTCAAAACAAGACAGTAACTGTCAATTTCACTGCAATAAATAAAGCCAATAATGAAAGTGTTTTAGCCGACTTCATCATTACGTCAGAAAGGACTGGAGAGATTTTCAAAGGAAATACTTCTTCAAAAAATACTTTTTTTCCCATTCAATTATCACAACAAGATAATCTGAAAGTATTGGTCAAAGCCGATGGTTTTGCAGATGGAAATTCAATGATTTCCATCAAAGATTTCGTCAGTACGAATCATCATGATTTTGCAATTCCATTGGTTTTTGAACGCTATCCATTATCAATTAAAGTATTAGATGCCGACACCAAAGAATCCATCAAAAATGCACAAGTAAAAGTGGTTGATTTGAATGCTTCCGAAATTAAAAATGCGTCAAAAAAATCGAATTCTGATGAATACAGTGCGAATTTGAAACTCTCAAGTAAATATGAATTCATCATCAATGCCGAAGATTATATAGAGCTCAAAGAAAAAGTACTGAAAGCACCTCAAGGCAATTCAGTTAATTTTATGCTCTATAAAAATAGTCTCCCTGTTCATTTTGAAGTAATTGATGCTGAAACAGAAAAACCTGTAAAAGCTTTCATCAATATTAAACTAGAGCATCTGAAAAGAAACATTATCTTTAAAAATGAAGCAAAAGCTAGTGTAAGAGTAAGCAGTCAAGAGATTTTTACGGTTGAAACAGCAGCAGAACATTATATTACCAAGCAAAGTACTTTTAATATGGCAGATTTTAATCCTACCAAAAAGTACGTTTACACTATCCGTCTTGAAAGAAATCTCCATCATTTAACGATAAAAACAAAAAATAAACTTAATGGTGAAAACATCATTGCGGATAAAATCGAGCTAGTCAATCTCAGTAATAAAGCCAATCAACCTAAAACTGAAAAGTTAAAAAACGGTGATGTATTGATAAGTTTAATTCCTGAAGACAAATATCATCTTGAAATCAATACCAATGGTTTTGAAAAGTATCAACAGGAATTTATAAAACTAAAACAAGTTGAATTAGATTGTTTTTTAACTCCAAAGCAAAAGATAAAAGGGTTGGTATTGTCTGCTATTGATTCAACAAGTGGTAAAATTATCCCTGCTACATTTAACATCACTGGAAGTAAAACAAAGAAAAATTTTACTGTATATACTTCAAATGATGTGACTGAATATCATTTGGCTTTGACTGAAAAAGATAATTATCAAATAGAATCCATTGCTAAAGATTACGAACTTAAAGTAGAACAAGTACAATATTTGTCTTCTAAAAAAACTGTTTTTTACACGGTTGTATTGAAAAGAAAACCCTCAGTAAACATTAATAAAAGCGTAGCTTCACTAGGTGTTCCTAAAACAAAAGCCACTATCGAGAGTTCTAAAGTGAAAGATTTTATTCAGATTGAAAGTGGACAATCTATTACACTTGATAATGTTTATTTTGAACAAAGTAGCTTTATTTTACAATCGGTTTCATATCAAGAACTAGATAAAATGGTGGAGCTTCTGAAAAATGCCCCACAGGTCAAAATTGAAATCAGTGGGCATACTGATAATATTGGAGACACAAGATTAAACTTTGCCCTTTCGGAAAATAGAGCAAGAGTTGTTTTTAATTATTTCGTGAGCAAAGGAATCCACGAAAATAGATTAAAGTATAAAGGCTACGGAAGCAACAAACCACTTTTGCCAAATAATTCAGAAGAAAACAAAAAGAAAAACAGAAGAGTAGAACTTACTGTTTTATAAGTATTGTATCATTAAACAATTATTTTCACTGATTTAAAATCGATTATTTTTCAACAAAACTATGAAAAACCAAATTATTACCTTCCTTTTATGTTTATTGACAAGCTTTTCAATGCAGGCTAAAGCAGACGATGCCAACAATCGTGTGTACGAATTAAGAGTTTATTATGCTAGTGATGGTAAATTTGATGTATTGATGAACCGCTTCAAAGAACATACGCTACATTTCTTCAAAAAACATAAAATGCGATTAGAAGGATTTTGGTTGCCTTTAGATAACAAAGACAATAAAATGGTTTATGTGTTATCATATCCTTCTCGTGAAGCCCGTGAAAAATCATGGAAAGCATTTTCGGAAGATAAAGGTTGGATTAAAGTAGTAAAAGAAACTACAGCAAATGGTGAAATTGTTGCTAAAGTAGAAAGTACTTTCTTGAAAACAACTGATTTTTCACCGAATAATTTAAAAAGTGTTGGTGACAGAGTTTTTGAATTAAGAACTTATCTTGCTACGCCAAATAATCTTTCAGGATTGTTAGACCGTTTCAGAAATCATACTTTGAAATTATTTGAAACACATGGCATGAGTAATATTATTTATTGGACACCAACTGATAAAGAACAAGGCTCTGAGAATACTTTAATCTATTTCTTAGCACATAAAACCAAAGAAGCAGGTTTGGCTTCTTTCAAAACATTTGGTGCTGACCCAGCGTGGCAAGCTGTAAGAAAAGCTTCAGAAGAAAAAGCTGGAGGTTCATTGACAGTAAAAGTTACTTCAGAATATATGGCTCCTGTTGAATTTTCACCGTTGAAATAATTCAACGCCTTACTTCATTAAAATAGAAAAAAATGCCCAAATTAGCTCTTATTACTGGTGCAAGCTCTGGAATCGGAAAAGCTACCGCAGAAGCCTTTGCAAATTTAGGAATCAATTTGATTTTGTGTGGAAGACGAATCGAAAAACTTGAATCACTAAAATCAAGCCTTTCATCAAAAGTAACAGTACAAATACTGACTTTTGATGTTAGAAATAAGGTACAAGTAGAAAATGCCTTGAATTCACTTTCTGATTCAGAAAAGAATATAGATATTTTAGTCAATAATGCAGGAAATGCACATGGAATGGGGCCCATTCAAGATGGCTCAACCGACGATTGGGATGCTATGATTGATGGAAATGTAAAAGGCTTACTGTATGTTTCAAGAGTAATAATGCCTTGGATGAAAGCAAGACAGCAAGGACACATTGTTAATCTAAGCTCAATTGCTGGTAAAAGTACTTATCCGAATGGAAATGTCTATTGCGCTTCAAAAGCAGCAGTTGAAGCAATTTCTGAAGGAATGCGTTTGGACTTAAATCCTTTCGGAATTAAAGTAACTAACGTAGCACCAGGAGCTGTTGAAACTGAATTTTCAATCGTTCGTTTCAAAGGAGATGAAGAAAAAGCAGATGCTATTTATAAAGGATTTGAACCCTTGAAAGCAGAAGATATTGCAGAAGTTATCGCTTTTGCAGTCAGTCGTCCTGCACATGTTGTGATGGCAGATATTACCTTGTTTCCAGTGGCACAAGCTTCCGCAACTGTTATCAATCGTAAGGCTTGAAAACAAAATTATCATTTTGATACATTAATAAATTGCTTACTAAATGTATAAAATGTCTGTATATACATCAATTTTCAAGTTTTATCACTTAAAATGCCATTTCGTCAAAAATTAGTAAAAATTCATGGGACATTTAATGTTTAAATAACCAGAATTTAGCTTATATTTGTATTAATTTTCATAGTTAAATAGGTTTAGAGGTTAAACAGATAAGGGCGGGGGTTTCTCCTGTCCTTATTTCATTTATAAGTATTTCTTAAATTGATTTTAATTTTCAGTGAAATTTTTGAGTATATTTCTCTACAGTTTTCTACAGAAAATGGCTTCTCAAAAAAATAGCCCCGATTCAAGAACCGAGGCTTTATTTTTATCATTTTGGATTTTTTTGTTATGCAACCGTTCCGCCGTTCCAAACATTTTTACTGGGTTGAACAAAAGCTAATGAACCGTCTTTGTCTTCTGCCATCAAAATCATTCCTTCTGATTCCATCCCCATCATTTTTCTTGGAGCAAGATTCGCTAAGAAACTTACTTGTTGTCCAATAATATTTTCTGGTTGGAAATGTTCACCGATACCGCTCAATATTGTTCTTTGTTTGATACCGTCTTCAATTTTCAGTTTCAATAGCTTTTTACTTTTGGCTACTTTCTCTGCTTCGATAATTGTACCGATACGAATATCCATTTTCGCAAAATCATCATATTGAATTTCTTCTTTTAAAGCTGGTACTTCTTTTCCTGCTAAAAGATTTTGCTGTTTGGCATCTTCTAATTTTTGTACTTGAGCCGCCACGGTAGCATCTTCTACTTTTTCAAAAAGAAGCCCGATATTGGTTACGGTTTGTCCTTCTACCAATAAATCTGCACGACCAGCTTCACTCCAAGGAAAAGCTTCTACATTTAATATTTGACGAATTTTTTCAGCCGTAAATGGCAAGAATGGTTCAGCCAAAATAGAAAGATTCGCTGCAATCTGTAAACCAATATTCAAAATCGTTGAAGTACGTTCTCTGTCGGTTTTGATTACTTTCCAAGGCTCTGTTTCTGCCAAATACTTGTTCCCCAAACGAGCTACATCCATCATCAAAGCCAATGCTTCACGGAAACGATAATTTGCAATTGAATCGCCAATTTTAGCTGGCATTTCAGCCAAAGTAGCTAATACTTGTTTATCGTAATCGTTCAATTCGCCTAATTTTGGCACTTTACTTTCAAAATTCTTTTCTGTAAGAATTACCGCACGATTGACGAAATTCCCGAAAATCCCTACCAATTCAGAATTGTTACGTATTTGAAAATCACTCCAAGTAAAATCTGAATCTTTGGTTTCTGGAGCAGAAGCCGCCAAAACATAACGTAAAATATCTTGTTTGCCTTCAAATTCTCGCAAGTACTCGTGCAGCCAAACCGCCCAGTTTCTTGAAGTAGAGATTTTATCGCCTTCTAAATTCATAAATTCATTCGCAGGCACATTGTCCGCTAAAATGAATCTACCGTCAGCCATACACATCGCAGGGAAAATCAAGCAGTGAAAAACGATATTGTCTTTCCCGATAAAATGCACCAAACGTGTGTCTTCGTCTTTCCAATATTTCTCCCAGTCTTCGGTCAATTCTTTAGTCATGGAAATATAACCAATTGGAGCGTCGAACCAAACATACATTACTTTTCCTTCGGTATCTGGCAAAGGAACTTTGATTCCCCAATCCAAATCACGAGTCATCGCACGTGGTTTTAGCCCGTCGTTTAGCCAAGACTTTACTTGTCCCATCACGTTAGTTTTCCATTCTGGGTGACTTTCAACGTATTTTTCCAAAGCTGGTTGCATTTTATCCAAAGGCAAGTACCAGTTTTTGGTTTCTTTCATCACAGGTTTTTCGCCACTCAAAGCCGAACGTGGGTTGATTAATTCCGTTGGTGAAAGGGTTGAGCCACAACGCTCGCATTGGTCGCCATACGCTGCTTCATTGCCACATTTCGGACAAGTACCAATGATATAACGGTCTGCTAAGAAAGTCTGAGCCTTTTCGTCATAATACTGTTCGGTAGTTTCTTCAATGAATTGACCTTTATCGTAGATATTTTTGAAAATATCTTGCGACATATCGTGGTGAACTTTGTTGGAGGTTCTTGAATAAATATCAAAGGAAATCCCAAATTCTTCAAAAGAATCTTTGATAATCGTATAATACTTATCCACTACTTCCTGAGGCGTTACTCCTTCCTTTTTGGCTTTAATAGTAATCGGTACGCCATGTTCGTCTGTTCCAGAAATAAACTTTACGTCTTGTCCAGTAGCACGCAAATAACGCACATAAATATCTGCTGGCAGATAACAGCCTGCAATATGTCCGATATGAATGGGGCCGTTGGCATAAATCAACGCTGCCGTAACGGTGGTTCTTTTGAATGGTTTGCTCATAAAATTTGTATCGATTGAACGAAAACGTTCATTGATGTTTCATTGTCTCTGCTGAAACTTATATTAAATACCAACAAGTCCGCAAAGTTATAAAAATAGGTCGGATTTTGGCTATTGGATTTCAGTCTTCGGCTATCGGGTTTCGGATTTCAGGAAATATATTTATAGTTTCCCCGATTTATTTTTGATAAATCCATACACAAAAAAACCGACTGCCAAAAGCTCATAGCCATTTGCAGTCGGTTTTTTAATAAAAATCAAAGCTTAAAGTCTAAAACCTGACTTCCGAAATCCGATGTCCGAAAGCTGAAATCCGAAATCCAAAAGCTATTTCGCACTCAAAAAGCTCTTCGCATAATTTACTTTCAAGTTTCCTAAACGTTCAATATGTACTTTCAAACGTTTTGTAAAATCAGTATAATTTCTTGTTGAAACTGGCGACCAAGCTACTTCTGCTACAGCACAAGCTCTTGGAAAAGTCATATATTCAACTTTATCAGTTGTTTCCATATACTCTGTCCAAACGTTTCCTTGAAGTCCAAGAATGAATTTCTTTTGGTCAGTTGTTAATTCTTTTGGAGCAGGCTCGTAGCTATAAACTTTTTCTAAAGTTAAAAATCCACCAATCGCCAAAGGCTCAGTTTTTGGGTCAGCTTGATAATGATCTAAATACAAATGCGAACCCGGCGTCATAATTACATCATGTCCTTCTTTGGCAGCAGCAATTCCACCTTCTTCACCTCTCCACGACATTACCGTAGCATTTGGCGATAAACCACCTTCCAAGATTTCATCCCAACCAATCATTTTTCTACCTTTTGAAGTAATGAATTTATCAATTCTACGGATGAAATAACTTTGCAATTCATGCTCGTCTTTCAAGCCTTCACGCTTCATTAAATTCTGACAAAAGCGGCTTGATTTCCATTGTGTTTTAGGACATTCGTCACCACCAATATGAATGTATTGACCCGGAAATAACTCCATTACTTCTGTCAATACATTTTCTAAGAAAGTAAAAGTTTCTTCTCTCGGAGCAAAAACATCTTCAGAAACTCCCCAAGTAGTATAAACTTCATAAATTTTATCTGGATTGCAACCTAATTCTGGATAAGCCGCCAAAGCCGCTTGTGCGTGACCAGGCATTTCAATCTCTGGAACAATCGTCACAAATTTCTTTTTAGCATACGCTACTACGTCTTTTACTTCGTCTTGTGTATAAAAACCACCATAAGGCTTTCCATCGTATTTACCAGTACCATAATGTCCAACTAAGGTTTCCTTTCTTATCGAACCAATTTCTGTCAATTTTGGATATTTTTTAATTTCAATTCTCCAACCTTGGTCTTCAGTTAAGTGCCAGTGAAAAGTATTGAATTTGTGCAAAGCAATTAAATCAATAAACTTTTTCACGAAAGAAACAGGAAAGAAATGACGACCAACGTCTAGATGTAAACCACGATATACATAACGTGGAGCGTCTTCAATCGTACAATTTGGCACAGATAATTTCAAGCCTTCTACTTTAGATTCACTGAATACCTGTGTTGGTAATAATTGTAACAAAGTTTGTACGCCATAAAACGCACCTTTAGCCGTTTTAGCAGAGATAACTACTTGTTTTGAGCTTGCTTTTAAAGTATAAGCCTCGTCGCCCAATGACTCATTTTTTACAAACTGAATAGAAGAACTCGCTAAACCTTTTTCTTTGATACTTACTTTTTTACTTGAGCCACTTACAACATTCAATTGCTCATTCAAAAAGTTAGCGACATCTTTAAATTCAGTGGCAGAAACGACTGAAGTACTTTTTCCAATCACAAATTCACCCGATTGTGGGATAAGTTTTTGAGGAATTGGAATAATGTTGTATTGATTTTGAGCAAAAGTTGCCAATGACCCAATCAATAACGACAAACAGATAAATAGTTTTTTCATGGTTTATTTATTAAAAATAATAGTAAAGTGTTACAGATGGGTCAAAAGTAAAGTAAAAAAAGTCAATCTTAAAATTTTCTGTAGGGTAAAATGTAAATTATTTTTTGAAAAATGTAACATATTTCCGATTTAGTAAAAATAAAGCCGTTTTTTGAAAATATTTTGTAATTATCTTAACAACGAAGCAAATGATAGTTTTTTATAAATTTGTATATGAAAACTATCACAACACTCCTTAACTTCAAATTTCCAGCGATTTTCTGGACTATCCTGATTTTCGTGCTTTGCACGATTCCCAGCGAACATATTCCCCAAGGCGAAAAAATGAACGACAAAGCGAACCATTTTATCGCTTTCGCTGGTTTTACTTTTTTCTGGCTATTCCACGGTTCAAAAGCTTGGAAAATTATTTTAATCGGAATACTCTATGGTATTGCGATAGAGTTTTGGCAAGGTATTTTGCCAGAAGATTTCCATAGAAGTTTTGATTGGTACGATGCAGTAGCAGACGGAATTGGCGGAATTATCGGATATTTTATTTGGTTGATTTTCAGCAAATTAATTCCAAAAAAATAAAATTTTTGCAAAATATTTACTTTTTATTGAACTTAACTAAGGGTGTGAACCCTTTTTTTTGTCTATGCTCTTAATTGAATTATTTTGATAGATAATTATACAATTAAAATACACTTCATCAACAATCTCAAGAATTTATCATTTAAAATTATGTTAGAAAATATATCATCTGAGTCAACAAATAACTTCCCAAAAACTCAGGCCTTTCATACGCCTGAGTCTGGAAAAGTTATGGATGATGAATTCTTTATCAAGCAGGCCTTCATTGAAGACCCCAAAAAAGGTTTTGAATTACTCTACAATCGCTATTATAAACCGCTTTGCAGCCATGCTGTAAGGTTTGTTTATGCCAAAGATGTGGCCGAAGACATTATCGGAGAGATTTTCTATAACATCTGGAAAAACCAAGTTTATTTAAATATCACTACTTCTTTCAGAGCGTATTTATTTACTTCTGTTCGCAATCGTTGCTTTTTGTATTTACAACAAGAGCAAGGCAATCATAATCAGTCTTTCGAAAATACTGATTTACAATTTCCTGAATCAAATGTTTCACCCGACCAAATGTTGTTCTATGATGATTTACAAAAACAGATAGAACAAGCCATTGCTCAATTGCCTCCGCAATGCCAAAAGGTTTTCCTGATGAATCGTTTTGAAGGGAAAAAGTACAAGGAAATTGCCGACGAATTACAATTAGCCACAAAAACCATTGAAGCACACATCAACAAAGCACTAGTACATCTAAGAGACGTTGTGCTGAATAATCCTTCATTATTCAGTTTGATATTAACCTTATTTCTTTAACAACCTCTAAACGCTATTTTATAAACTATTATCCACATGACAACACTGAGTAAAAATATCTTATTTGAACACTTCGCAGGAAGAACAAGCCCCTTGCAAAAGAAAATGATTGCAGATTGGCTACTAAATCCTGAGAACCAAGAAATATATTACCGATGGCTAGAAGATTATGAAAATGATTTTCCACAAATAATGGCTGATAAAGAAAGTGCTAAAGCGTTTTTTTTTCAAAAAATAGCTTCGGAAACCATCAACGACCTTGAAACAAGTATTGACGAAAAAATAATTATTGAAAAAAATATTTGGCAATTATCTTGGTTTAAGTGGACAAGTGCTGCAGTGATTTTGTTAGTTTCTGGCTTTACCTTGTACTTTCAAAAAGACCAATTGATTTATCAAAATTATCATACAGCCTATGGCGAAACACAATCTATTGACTTACCTGATGGAAGTAAAGTAACACTAAATGCCAACTCTTCACTCAAGTACAAACGTTTCAATTTTGGAAACGAAGCCGTTAGAGAAGTTTTTTTGGACGGCGAAGCAGCTTTTTCGGTAAAGCATAAAACTAATAATCAACGATTTATCGTAAGAACTTCACAAAAACTAGAAGTAGAAGTTTTAGGAACAGAGTTCAGCGTGTTTGCCAGAAATCGAGGTTCAAAAGTAGTTTTGAGTAAAGGAAAAGTGAAAGTGAATTTCCTGAATGGTATTACAAAACGTTCGGTTATGATGAAACCTGGTGATTTGGTTTCATTAGATAAAACTGGTAAAACAGCAATTAAAACCGTAAAAAATGTAAATTCTTATACTGCTTGGAAGGCACATCGCTTTGTTTTTGATGATACTTCACTCGAAGAAATATCTTATCAAATTGCTGAAACTTTTGGCGTTCAAATTAAAATCAATTCGGAAGAATTAGCCAATAGAACTGTAACTGGCACTTTCAGTGCCGATAAAGCGGATGATTTGATTGCTATTTTACAGGAATTACTCGGTTTACAATATCAAAAAAATGAAGATGGAACAGTGGTTCTTTCTGAAGTTTATGAGTAGTTTTTTTGAGACTTGAGGACTTTAAGACTGGAAGACAAAAGAGGCAAGATGGAAGACACAAGACTAGAGGATTTTAGACTGGATGACTTTAGGACTTTAGGACAAAAGAAACAAGATGGGAAACATAAGACTAGAGGATTTTAAATTTGAGAACTGGAAGACTTTAAGACTAGAAGAGTTTTAGACAAAAGAAACAAGATTAAAGAAACAAGACTAAAGGATTTTGGGAAAATTTAAAATCACTAAATCACAATTAAACAGAACAATCACTAATTCACAACTAAACAAAAAACAATCTTTCAAATATAATTTCCATTAACCAACATTTTTAAAAACACATGAAAAAACGATTATTTCGATTAACGGTAATCGGAGGAATGGTCACTGCATTTTGTTACCTACCCCATCCATTATCTGCGCAAGCTTTGGCTTATGCCCAAAACAAGCCAAAAGTTGAAAGAAGTGCCGAAACTTCTTCAACCATGAAGTTACGAGATGCCATTCTTTCATTAAAAAATCAATTCAATGTTGATATTCTTTTTGAAGAAAAAACATTAACAGGTATTTCTGTTTTACAAGAAAGTGTTCGTACAAGTAAAGATTTAGAAAAATCACTGGAGGCATTATTAGCACCCAATGGCTTATCGTTCAAGAAAGTTCGTAAGAATACTTACTTAATTATTGGAAAAAAGTTAGAAGGCAGTACGCAGCCAAAAGTTACTTCAAATGAAAAAAATACTCCGTCTGGTTTAGAAGGAAATGATTTCAAGGAAAACAATACGATTTCAGAAGTAAACACAACTGCTACCGCCGAACAAACCGTTACGGGAAAAGTAGTTGATGACAAAGGAAGTCCACTTCCAGGTGCTTCTGTGTCCATTAAAGGTACTACAAGAGGTGTTACAACCAACACAAACGGAGAATTCTCTATCAATGTCGCAGATGACAAAGCTGTTTTGGTAGTTACTTTCATTGGTTTTCTTCCCCAAGAAATTACAGTTGGCAATAAAACTTCTATCAATATTACTTTGGCAGAAGATTTAAAAACCTTGACAGAAGTAGTAGTTGTTGGTTATGGTAGTCAGAAGAAGAAAGATTTAACGGGCTCAATAACAAGTATCACTTCAGCAGACTTTGTGAAAGGAAATATTGCTACGCCTGAACAATTAATTACGGGTAAACTGGCTGGTGTACAAATTACTTCAAACGGTGGAGCACCAGGTTCTGCTAGTCAGATTCGTATTCGTGGAGGTTCGTCATTAAGTGCAAGTAACGACCCACTTATCGTGATTGATGGAGTACCTTTAGACAATGCAGAAGTAAAAGGTTCGGCCAATCCGTTGAGTTTTATTAACCCAAATGATATTGAATCGTTTAACGTATTGAAAGATGCGTCAGCTACTGCAATTTATGGTTCTCGTGCTTCAAACGGTGTAATTATTATTACGACCAAAAAAGGAACGAAGAAAGATAAATTCAATGTGAATTTCAGTTCAATGTTCTCGGCTGGTGTAAAAACTAAAAATGTTGAAGTATTAACTGGCGATCAATTCAGAGAAATCGTAAATGCAAGAGGAACAGAATCGCAAAAAGCGTTACTGGGAACAGCTAATACCAATTGGCAAGACCAAATTTTCCGTACAGCCTATAGTAATGATAACAATTTAAGCATCACTGGTGTGTTGAAAGACATTCCTTATCGTGTTTCTGTTGGGCATACTAATCAAAATGGTATTTTATTAACTTCAGGTTTAGAAAGAACTTCTGGTTCATTCGGAATCAGTCCGATGTTGTTCAATAACAGTTTGAAAATTGATGTGAATGTAAAGGCATCATCGACAAAAAGTAATTTCGCTGACGAGGGTGCAATTGGTACAGCCATCGGCTTTGACCCAACACAGCCTGTTTACGTAGAAAATCAAACCTATGGTGGCTATTTCAATTGGTTAGAAAGTAATGGCAATATTGTGTCACTGGCACCATCAAACCCTTTAGCTTTATTGAATTTAAAAAGTAATAAAGCAACAGTGAACCGTATCATCGCCAACGTTCAGTTTGATTACAAATTTCCGTTCTTGCCTGCCTTAAAAGCAAACTGGAATTTGGGTATCGACCGTTCGAGTACTGATGGAAAAGAATCTGCTTCAAACTTAATTTCTGCCAATTTATTTACCAATAATGGTTCAAATGGTTATTATACACAAAGCAGAAACAACTTTACCAATCAGTTTTATTTGAATTATGTGAAAGAATTTTCAAACCAAAACATTAATGTAATGGCTGGTGTTGAGAATCAAGGTTTTGTTAGAGACGAAGAAAGTGGAACAACTTTCGGAAATCCAACAGTGCCAAGTACAAAATCATACTTCAAAACAGATTATGCTTTGTTATCGTACTTCGGTCGTGTGAATTACTCATTGGCAGACAAGTATTTAGCAACATTTACGCTTCGTCGTGATGGTTCTTCTCGTTTTGCAGAAAATAATCGTTGGGGTACATTCCCATCTGCGGCTTTAGCTTGGAAAATCAATAACGAATTCAAAGACAGTCAGACTTTTTCTGATTTAAAACTTCGTTTAGGTTGGGGTATTACTGGTCAGCAAGATATTTCTTCAGGTGATTATCCGTACTTAAATGCTTATACGCCAAGCCAAGGAATCAAATACCAAATTGGTAATACTTTTTACACTTTACTTCGTCCGAATGCTTATGACCCTAACATCAAATGGGAACAAACGGCTTCAACCAATATTGGTTTAGACTTTGGCTTGAAAAAATCTCGTATCTCAGGAAGTATTGATTTATACAGAAAACTTACTTCTGATTTAATTAACGAAATCGACGTGGCTGCTGGAACAAACTTTAGTAATAAAGTAGTAACCAACGTAGGATCATTAGAAACAAAAGGCGTTGAAGTAATTGTAAACTACTCTCCTATTTTAACAGAAAACTTCAATTGGGATGTAAGTGCCAACTTTACTTATAATCAAAGAAAAATTACAGCTTTAACTAAAGTTGACAATCCGACTTATGTGGGTGTACAAGTAGGTGGTATTGAAGGCGGAACTGGAAACAGTATCCAAGTACATTCAACAGGCTATGTTCCAAATGCTTTTTTTGTTTATAAGCAAGTTTATGATGCCAACGGAAAACCATTAGAAGGCGTTTTTGAAGATTTGAATGGCGACGGAAAAATTACAGATTTAGACCGTTACCGTTATAAAGGAGCAGCACCAGATTATTTATTTGGTTTTACTTCACAAATGACTTACAAAAAAGCAAGCTTCGGTTTTGTATTGCGTTCGAATGTTGGCAATTATGCTTACAACAACATTTTCTCGAACAGAGGTGTTTATTCTAACTTATTCAACTCAGGCTTCAACAGTAATTTATCGACCAATATATTGGAAACAGGTTTCAAAACAGGAACGGTAGAAACTCGTATGTCAGATTATTATGTACAAAATGCTTCATTCTTGAGAATGGACAATATCAATTTAGGCTACAATCTAAGCGATTTAATCAAAATCAAAAATGTAAGAGCACAATTATCATTTATCGTACAAAATGTATTTGTAATCACCAATTACAAAGGATTAGATCCAGAATTAAGAGACGGCATTGGCAACCAAGTGTATCCACGTCCACGTACTTATTCTTTGGGCTTAAATGTTAATTTTTAATCAGGAAATCATCATGAAACATATATTTAAAAACGTATTAACCGCAGCAATTCTTTGTTTTTCATTGAATTCATGCAAAGATTTAGATACCGTGCCTTATGTTGGCGAAGTATCAGAATTAGTCTATAAAGATCCTGCAAATTATAAACTTATCTTAGCCAAAATGTACGCAGGTTTGGCGGCATCTGGTTTGAAAAATGGCGACAACGATGTGGATTTAAAAGGATACGACGGTGGTTCGCAAAGTTATATGCGTGCTTATTGGTACTTGCAAGAATTCACAACCGACGAATTAGTTTGTAGATGGAATGACCCAGGCGTACCAGATTTACATGCTATGAACTGGACGGCTTCTAATTCATTTACGGCAGCTTTTTATTCTCGTATTTTGTTTCAAGTAGCCGTTTCAAATGAATTTTTACGTGAGACTACAGAAGCGAAATTGAGTAGTCGTGGAGTAGCAAATTCTCAGGACATTAAAAATTATCGTGCAGAAGCTCGTTTTTTGCGTGCATTGGCTTATGCTCATGCGATTGATTTATACGGAAATGTACCACTGATTACAGAAAACGAACAAGTAGGTGCTACTTTGCCAAAACAGGCTACTCGTGCAGAATTATTTGCCTACGTAGAATCTGAATTATTGGCTTTAGATAGCGAATTGCCTGCCCCAAAAACTAACGAGTATGGCAGAGCAGACAAAGCTGCCGCTTGGATGACTTTAGCGAAACTTTATTTGAATGCAGAAGTATATATCGGACAAAAGAAATACACAGAAGCAGCAGCAACAGCTAAAAAAGTAATTGATGCAGGTTATACTTTGGCAAGCAATTATAAAACTAATTTCTTGGCGGATAATAATACTTCTAAAGAAATCATTTTCAGCATCAATTTCGATGGAAATGAAACGCAAACTTATGGAGTGACTACCTTGGCAATTAATGGCTCAATTGGTGGTGCGATGAATCCTGCGGATTATGGTACTGAACAAAAATGGGCTGGTTTCCGTACAACTAAACAATTGGTCAATCTCTTCGACGATAAAGCCGATAAAAGAGCACTTTTCTATACAAATGGTCAGCAATTAGAAATTGATGAGTTCAGTACCTTCGAAAACGGATATGCTGTAACGAAGTTTTCTAACTTAACAAGTGCTGGCGTAAAAGGTAAAAATGCACAATTTGCAGATACAGATTTTCCATTATTTCGTTTAGCCGAAGCATATTTAACTTATTCAGAAGCCGTTACTCGTGGTGGTTCTGGCGATAATACTTTGGCTTTAAACTTAGTTAATCAGCTTCGTACTCGTGCTGGTGCTGGCAATTTATCAAATCTTACCTTGAATGATTTACTGAATGAAAGAGGTCGTGAATTATTCTGGGAAGGACATCGCCGTACAGACTTAATTCGTTTTGGCAAATTTACTTCTGGTTATAATTGGGCTTGGAAAGGTGGCATAAAAGAAGGAAAAGACGTAGAATCATTCCGTAATTTATTCCCATTGGCATCTGGCGACATCATCGCTAACCCAACTTTGAAGCAAAATACTGGATACTAAAAGCTGTAGGCAATAGGCTGTAAGCTTTAGGCTATAAAATAAATAGTCTATTTCTTATAAGTAAGATAAAAGCTGAAGGTTTTAGAATAATTGCCTATCGCCTACAGCTTACAGCCTAAAGCAAAAAAATCAGATAAATAACATTAATCAAACGATGAAAACAATACAAAAAATATTCCTGTTAAGCCTTGTTTTCGTACTGGCTTTGGGATGTAAAAAAGACGAGGAAATGGCAATGCTAGATGCTAGTGCTGTTCCTGTTGTAAATTTATCTTCAAGCAACCTTGTTTTAGATAAAGAAAAAGCTGATACAGAAGTACTTACTGTATCTTGGGAAAAACCAAATTATGGCTTTGCTGCTGCTCCTTCTTATACCATTTTAATTGATAAAAAAGGTGGAGACTTTACAAAAGCGGTAAACGTTGTTACTGGAACTGAACTCAAAAAAGTATTCAAAGCCTCAGAGCTTAATGCTATTTTATTGGGCTTTGGCTTTCTGCCCGGAACTGCAAATGATGTAGATATTAGAGTACAATCATCATTAGGAGCGTCAACGATGTTGAGTTCTACAATGAGTACTTTAAAAGCAACGCCATATTCTGCAAAATTAGACCTAAGTACGACTTGGGGCGTAGTAGGAAGTGCAGCCAACAACTGGGGTGCAACACCAGATTTGCCTTTCTACAAAACCGATGTAGTTAATACTTTGGTGGCTTATGTTACTTTGATTGACGGAGAAATCAAATTCCGCCAAAATAACGATTGGACTGTAAATCTTGGTGGAACTGATGGTATTTTAAGCACTGGTGGTAACAATATTGCGGTAAAAGCGGGTACTTACAAAATCACGTTAAATCCTGTTGCGTTGACTTATAAAATCGAAAAATATGCTTGGGGAATCGTAGGAAGTGCAGCTAATAATTGGGGAGCAACGCCAGATTTACCTTTAAGTTACGACCCAACAGTTGACCTTTGGACAGGCGTTGTCGATTTAATTGACGGAGAAATTAAAATCCGTAAAGACAATGATTGGGGTACAAATTTTGGTGGAACTGGCGGTGTTTTGAAAGATGGTGGAGATAACATTGTTGTGAAAAAAGGTAAATACCTTGTCACGGTAGATTTCAAAAAACTGACTTATACCATCACAAAATATGTTCCTTTAGGAATAGTAGGTGCTGCTACGGCTACTGGTTGGGGCGACAAGCCAGACCAAAAGTTTACTTATGATTTAAGTACTGAAACTTGGGTTTTAAAAGGTGTGGTACTTAAAGCAGATCAATTCAAATTCCGTTTGAATGATGATTGGGGAACAAATTATGGCACTACAGCCGCTTCGGCACAAGCAATTGGAACAAGTGGTGCTTTGAAATTAGGAGGCGAAAACTTTATTGCAACAGCTGGTACTTATGATTTCGAAATTAATTTAAAAGATGCTGCCAACCCAACTTACAAAGCAACCAAAGTAAAATAATTCATAATAAATTTATTTCTTAAATCTGCATAGCTTTGCTCATGCAGATTTTTTTTAACTATTCAATAGACAAATTCTATGAAAAAGATATTTCAACTTTTAAGCTGTCTTTTTTTTATGCAAATTTCGGTTTTTGCACAAGAAAAAATTCAACATATTGAACCTTTAAATTGGTGGGTAGGTATGAAAAATCCTAATCTACAATTATTAGTTCATAGGAAAAATATTGCAGACTTTTCTCCTAAAATCAATTATAAAGGTGTTTCTATCAAAAAAGTAAATAAAGTAGAAAATCCAAATTACTTATTTATCGACCTTCTGATTGCTCCAGAAACACAAGCTGGTGAAGTGAAAATCATCTTTGAAAACAATAAAAAAGAAACTTTTACTCATCATTATTCTTTACTAAAAAGACAAAATAAATCTGCTGACAGAATCGGTTTTAACAGCAGCGATGTGTTGTATATGATTACTCCCGACCGTTTCGCTAATGGAAATCCTCAAAATGACAATGTTGCCAATTTCAAAGACTCTCTTAACCGAAAAGGTTTGACGGGCAGACATGGAGGTGATATTGAAGGAATAATCCAACATTTAGATTATATCCAAAATCTGGGGATGACAGCACTTTGGATAAATCCTTTAGTAGAAAACAATCAACCCAAAACATCCTATCACGGTTATGCCATTACAAATTTCAGTAAAATTGATGCTCGTTTTGGAACAAATGATGACTATGTAAGATTGTCGAAAGAGGCAAAAAAACATGGAATAAAACTGGTAATGGACATGGTGCTGAACCATTGTGGTTCAGAACATTGGTGGATGAAAGATTTTCCTACTAAAGATTGGATAAATTTTCAAGTCAGCCCAAAAACGATTTACTCTACTCACCGTCGAGAAAGCCTTCATGACCCTTACGCTGCGGAATATGATATTACTTCGCACAGCGACGGCTGGTTTGATTCTACTATGCCCGATTTGAATCAACGAAATCCATTTATGGCAAATTACCTGATTCAGAACTCTATTTGGTGGGTTGAATATGCCGATTTAGGTGGCATTAGAATGGATACTTGGCCATATCCAGACAAAAATTTCATGAGTGTTTGGAGTAAAAGAATGGAACAAGAGTATCCAAATTTCAATATAGTTGGCGAAGAATGGTCGTTAAATCCAAGTATTGTTGCGGCTTGGCAAAAAGGAAAAGTAAACAAAAATGGTTATGTTTCTTATCTAAGAACATTAATGGATTTCCCCGTAAATGCCGCTTTGATTGAAGCGCTGAATACAGACGAAAAAGTGTGGAATCAAGGTTTTACCAAATTGTATCAAACCGTGGCAAATGACTTTGTGTATGCAAATCCGAATGATTTAATGATATTTCCTGATAATCATGACATGAGTCGTTTCTTTACTCAACTTCATGAAGACTACAGCAAGTTTAAAAATGGAATGGCATTTTTACTCACTACAAGAGGTATTCCGCAAATTTATTATGGAACAGAAATTTTAATGACTAATCCAAAAAGTGATGAACACGGAGAAATTAGAGGTGATATGCCTGGCGGTTGGGCTGATGATAGTAAAAACGTTTTTACAGAAATGGGTATGAGTAAGGCAGAAATCGAAGCCAAAAATTTTGTGAGTACTTTATTGAAATGGCGAAAAAATACACCTGTAATTCATTCAGGAAAATTAAAACATTTTGCTCCTGCGAATGGATTTTATGTTCAGTTTAGGTATAACGACAAGCAAAAAATCATGGTTATTTTGAATAAAAACAAAGAATCTAAAACCTTAGAAATGGGTAAATTCAAGGAAATTTTGAAAGATAATTTCATCGCCAAAGATATTCTAAGTAACCAAACATTTGAAGTAAAAGGTAGTTTGAATGTTCCTCCCAACAATCCACTTATTTTAGAAATTACTGAAAAGTAAACGATAATTATTAAACTACACTCTTGTTTAGCCAATGACAAAAACAACAGTGTAGTTTATCCAAACAGCATCTTCAGAGCTTCAATCAACTTATTCCGCATTCATTGTCTAAAATTTTTCTCCCTGAAAATCAAGGCAAACACATTGACATACTTCTGCACTTTTGCCATTTTTTCATTTATCTTTGTAATCTTTCTTTTGTTTAAGACTAAGTACTGAATTGGCTTTCAGCAGTAAAGCCACAATACTTTTTAAATGATTTACAGCACCTCGGCAATTTATTTTTAAAAAAATATATAATCAATTAATAAATGGTAGAGTATTTGATAGATTTGTCAATACATTTCAAGATAACTTTTACTTTTTATTACCCTTTTTATATTCGACATTATCCAAATGTACATAATCCAAAAAAAAAATTACCTTTTATTACTCATCACACTTTTGATAAACTTTCAGTTGAAAGCACAAGTATTGCCTTTGACCCGAACAGATTCAGGAAGAGTATTACAATATCAATCACAATATGATAACTTTTTGAGTGCTAATAATTACAAGGAAGCATCCAGAATGATGAACGAAATTGGTTTTATTTATTGGAATTACAATCAATATAAAAGAGCCATTTCTTTCTACGAAAAAAGTTTAAAACTGAATATAAACATCGAAAATAGAAATGGCACGGCCATGATTCATAACAATTTAGGAATGCTCTACGCTGATACTGAAGATTATGAAAAAGCACTTTATCACTTTACACAAACTTTAGCTGCACGTAGGTCACAAAAAGAACCTTACAGTATTATTTCTTCTTTAATTAACCGCTCGGTTGCTTATAATAATATCAAAAAATACAATCTTTCTATCAATGATTTACAAGAAGCGTTAAATCTAGCTCGGGAACTGAACGATATTAAACAAATGGCAAGTACCTATGCGATGCTCAGTGAAACCTACGAAAAATTAGGAAACGTTGATGAATCGCTGAAGTACTTTACCTTGTACAAAACATTTTATGACGAGCTAAAGAAAAAAGAAGTAAAAAAAATAGCGAGTGATTTAGAATCTGAGAGTTTGAAAAAACAGTTGGCAGAATCAATCGCCAAAACGAAAGAATTGGAGCTTGAAAAAAACGAAATAAAACTTAAAGAAAACGGCAAAGCACTTCTAAGTGAAAAACAAAAAAACATCAATCTTTATCAGGATTTAACCAATGCTGAAATGATAGTTGGATTGCAAAAACGTGATTTACTACTTGAAAAAGTTAATGCTGAAGTAGCAGAAGCCAAAAATTTAGTATTAGAGAAAGAAAAAAGCTACGTTTATATCATTGCTGGAATTATTACATTTTTTGTATTGATTGTTGCCACTATCGTGTATTTGAATAGCAGAAAAATTAAAGTCCAGAACCAACAATTACACCAACAAAACCTTGCAATTGCTGCACAAAAAGAACAACTTACGATTTCTAATGATGTAAAAAATAAAATATTTTCGATTATTGCTCATGATTTGCGTGGACCAATTGCTTCGCTCCAAAGCTTTTTTGAAATTATTGAAGAAGATTACTATGATGAAATACCTGAAGATTTAAAAGATATTTTAAGCCAACTTAAAAGTGGAAATGCCCAAATTTCAACAATTCTAGATAATTTACTAAACTGGGCAAAAACCCAAATGTCTGAGCTAAAACCTAAGATTCAGGAAGTAAATGTCTTTGATTTAGTTGATGAAAACATTAAATTATTACAGCGTTTGGCAGAAGGAAAAGAAATTTCAATCATCAATGAAATTCCGACAGATTTAAAGGCATCATCTGACCTCGAAATGACCAAAATTGTTTTCAGAAACTTAATACAAAATGCCATTAAATTCACCAAGAAAAAGGGAATTATTAAAGTTCAAATAAATCCAAATACTGATACAGAAAAAGTAGAAGTAGTTGTAATAGACAGTGGCGTAGGCATGAGCGAAGAAAAAGTAAATACTTTATTTAACTTAAAAAGTAATAAATCAACTTATGGCACTAACAACGAAAAAGGGACTGGATTAGGCTTAGTACTTTGCAATGATTTCATTAAAATTTGCGGAGGAAAACTTAAAGTAGCCAGTGAATTAAATATAGGAACCACTATTACCGTAACCTTGAATAAAAAACATGATGCTTAAAAACATTTTCACAACGATGACTTTGGCTATTTTGACTTTTGCCAGCATAGCACAAACTAGTAAACCTAAACATTATACCGACACTACTTCTGGTAAATTGTATTGGAACAAAAAATTGCCTGTATATATTTGGGTTTCAACCACGCCCGACCATGCCGAGGAATTATTGAATAAATCTCCCAATCAAAAGTATTCTGTTCCGTTTTACTTAGATACTGAAGGAGTAAATTATATTCGCTCAAAAAATGCCGTTGACCCAGAAACTAAAGCAACTGTTGAGCCTCCACAAGAAGTAAAACTAGAAATTTATGCCGATGGCATAGCTCCCGAAACTGGTATTACTTTATTCAATGGTTCAAAAAAATATGTAAATCCTTCTGGAAAAGTATTTTTTGGACCTTTTGTAAATTTCAATTTATTGGCGAGCGATAAAACTAGTGGCGTAGAAACTGTATTTTACACAATTAACAACAGTCCTTTTGAAGTATATAAATCTGAAAAGAAATTATCAACTCAGGGTGACTATGTATTGAAGTATTATGCTACAGATAATGTAGGAAACGCTAGTCAGATGCAACAAGAAAGCTTTACTGTTGATAATACTCCACCTTTCACCAATTTGAATGTAAATGGAATTACCGACGATAAAGCTATCTCTTTTACCAGTAAATTATACTTCAACACCGAAGATAGTATTTCAGGATTAAAAGGTACTTTCTACAAATTTGATGATGGAGCTTTGCAACCTTATGATGGTAAAAGCATTCCTTTTGTATTTCTTCCAGAAGGAAAACATACTTTGTTTTACTATTCGACAGATAATGTAAATAATCAGGAAAAGGAAAAAAGATTTGATTTCTTCTTAGATAAGAGTTCACCTTTGATGGCGACAGATATTCTTGGCGACAGATATATCGCTAATAATACGATTTATTTCTCTGGAAAAACCAAACTTAAATTAACAGCTATCGACAATAAAGTTGGTGTAAAAGAAGTAAAATATTCGATAGACAATCAACCATTTGTGAGTTATGCTAATCCGTTTTACTTACCAAGTATTTCAGGAATTCATAACATCAGATACTATTCGATAGATAATTTAAACAACCAAACTACCAGTTTAGCTGGCGTTGGTTATGAAGAATTCAAACACAATGTAAGTAAAGTATATGTCGATTTGACAGGGCCAAATCTTCAACATGAAATCATTGGCGATATCGTAACAAGAAGAGACACCATGTTACTTGGCCCAAATAACTTTATTCAATTGAAAGCGACCGACCCAGAATCTGGTTTACAAAAAATCACTTATAGTTTTGATGGAAAGCTAATTGAAAATGAATATACAAAACCAATCAAGATGACGGAAAAAGGTGTTCATAAATTTGAATACTTTGGTTATGATAATGTAAATAACCGAAATGTCGCTTCGTTTGTATTCGTAAGTGATATTGAAGGACCAGAACTTTTCAACTTCTTTACTGTTGGTAGTATCAATACCACTAAACAAGGCGTTGAAATCTATCCATCAAGTGTTGGTTTCACTTTGGCTGGAACAGATACAATGGCGGGCTTAAAATCAATTACTTATAGTATTAATGGACAAGCTCCAAAAATCTATCTGAACACCATTAATGGATTCAAAGCCAATACAAAATATCAAGTTAAAATTACAGGAACAGATTATTTAGGAAATCAATCATTCAAAGAAGTTACCTTTATGACTGGTAAATAATTGTTAGTTTTATAAACATAAAAGCCCTTTTCAATGATTGAGAAGGGCTTTTTTATGTTTATCTTTTATTACTCTGCTGAACTAAACTGAATACCTTCATAAATATCTTCTAAAGTAATAGAAGTATCAAATAATGGGAATTCAATTTTATCATTTTGTTGGTCTATGAAATTAAATTCAAAGGTTGAAGAATCATCTTTACGACGATAAAATTCTACCAAAGCAGTGTCCTGATGAACCATTAAATAATATTGAAGCGATGACAAAGCAGTATATTGTCTGAACTTCTTATTTCTATCAACCTCCTCTGTACTTTCAGAAAGTACTTCAACTATCAGTACAGGTTCGGTTACATGACGAATATCTTTCACTGTATTAGATGCAGTAATAACTAAATCGGGATAACGGTAAATCCTTCTTTCATGAACAATTGTCCGTACATCATGAGTAAAGATACGAAAACCTTTTTTCCGTAATTCTTTGCGTAAGGTTGCTGAAATATTGCCAGCAATTTCATTGGCATCTAAAGTTTCTCCAGGCATAGGAATTAATATTCCATCTTCAAATTCGTGACGGATTTCTGAGTGATTTTCGATTTCGAAATACTCTTCAACGCTATATATTCGTGCTGAAACTTCTACTAAATCGCTCATGGTAGATTTAAGATAAAATGATTTGAAAACAAAAAAGTTTATGAGTATAAAGTTAATGGGAGAAAATTCTCTAAACTTTAAACTCATAAACTAAATTAATGATTTGTACTGAAAATAGCAAGTCTAACCTAATACAACAGGCCCCGCTTGATTAATACCAGAAACATAACATTCTGAACCAATACCAACTTTTGCAAAACCATCTTGCATGGCTTTACCCACTCTATTGGCAGTAAATAAATCTTTCGACAAAGCAAACATCGAAGGTCCTGAACCAGAAATAGAGCAGCCCAAAGCTCCGTTTTCTAATGCAGCATTTTTTACATCATCAAACTGCGGAATTAAAATCGAGCGAATTGGTTCAATAATAACATCGACTAAACTTCTTGAAATTAAATCATAGTCGGGCAACATAAATCCAGCGACCAAACCTGCAACATTTCCCATCTGAGTAATGGTATTTTTCAAAGAAATTTCTCTTTTCAAAATATTACGAGCGTCTTTGGTATTTACTTCTATGTGTGGATGGACAATGGTCGCATAAAGTTCTTTTGGAGTACGCAATTGAATAACATCCAGCGGGTCATAAGAACGAATTACCACAAAACCACCCATCAAACTTGGTCCAACATTATCCGCATGAGCCGAACCACAAGCGATAAATTCACCTTCCATGGCGAAGGGTAATAAATCTTTTTGAGCCAAAGGTTTTCCCAATAATTCATTAGCTGCGAAAACACCAGCCACCGCCGAAGCCGCCGATGAACCCAAACCAGAGCCAAGAGGCATCAACTTTTTAAGCTCCATCTCAAAACCTTGACCAGTTTCGCCAATAGCTTCCAAAAACTTAATGATGGCAATACCAGCCGTATTCTTCTCAGCTGCCAAAGGCAAACGACCTTCGTCACCCTCAATTTTTAAAATTTTGACACCTTTTGTGTCTGATTTTCTTAATATAATTTCGTCACCCGGATTATCAACCGCAAAACCGAAAATATCAAAACCACAAGCCACATTTGCTACCGTAGCTGGGGCAAATACTTTTATTGAATTTGTCATTTGTTTGTCTTACATTCTTAAAGCAAACTAGAAGAATAATGTTGGATTATCCGATTGATTATTCTGATAGTCAAAATTAATTTTGAAATCAGGCTTCCCTCCTTCTTCTTTTCTTTTCCCGTCTTTCCTTATTATAAACCCTTTATTTTCCAATTGATTAAAAATATTTCTCACCTTTCGTTTATAGGATTCAAAATGCCCAACATCTTGAATAATCTTAAAGTCTTGTAAATAGATGAAATTACCGATACTATTAGCACTAACGACCTCTTCTAATTGTGCATACATATTATGACGGTAAATTGCAACAAGAACTTTTCGATAATCAGCTGCTAGTACAGAAAAAGAACTTCCTAAAACTGTTTGGAGATCCTCTTCAAAATCACTTTTCATTAAGGTTCTATGCACTAGATAAACAGGATATAGTGGAGGACTTTCAGCATTCTTAAATAATAGCCCTCTATCCTCTAAGTCTGCAATTATATTTTTATGATTATTATCAGTTGTTAGTAAAACTGTGTAATGTCCAAGTCTATTTTGTTTTTCTGATTTATAGAAATAGCTCATTATCACTTTCTCCTCATCACTAAGATTTCTTCTATACTGTTTATAAATAAAACCAGAAAAACTATTCAACCAAAGTTCCATTGTATCATCATATATTTTACCTTTTGGAATGAATAGTTTTATTTCGTCAATCATCAAGGTGTAATATGGTAAATCAATCGTGTTCTCCAAGCAGGCATCTGTTAAAGAAGCAAGCCCTTTTCCTTTTCCCTCCCACCGATCAAAGCTTTTCAGTAAGTCTGTCAGTTTAGGATTTCGGGCAACTTGAATAGGAATAATTCGTCGTATTTTCCCATGTTCTGTATCTATATTAATAAGTTGCTTCTGGCGGAAAGTTCCAGGATTTTGAATCATGATACTTTCATTCGGTTTAATCTCAATAATCCCAAAACGGCTACTTTTGTAATCTCGATGTGCAAGTGCATTATTAATGGTTTCCTCTATCAATGATTCTGGATATTCTGGCAATGCAGTACCCCCATTTTTTCGACTAACACCAACTTGAATATTTTTATAGACAAACCCTATACTTTCTTCCATTAATGCTATAATATTGTCACGAAGAACTTGTTTATTTTGAGCAACCGCTATTGGAGAATCAACATAACAATCCATTTCGCATTTACCTTGAATATAATCCTCAACGTAATCACCACATACAAGCATTCCTAATAATGTAGGTTTTTCTTCTCGTACAAATGACTTTCTATTTAAAAAAGGTAATGCTTTTTCTAAATCTGGCTTTAAAGTTTCAACTTGCTTTCCTCGATTCAACTTTAATATATACTGATTAAGCTTATCAATATTAAGTAACTTTAATGAAGCATTCTCAACGACTGCAAGCTCTTGGGCATTTATCAATTCTTGCTTTAGTTCGTCACGCAAAATAATGTCATCTTGACTAACAACATGATCCCCAGTAAGTACACGTTTATAAGCACTTCCTTCAAAATACACGTACTTATCCTCCTCTGATAATTTTTCCACAAAAACTAAGGCAATATTACCCGTATGAAAACTTCTAATTTCAGGTGATGGAAAATATGACCCTAAATTCAACGATTCACCTTTGGCATTAGTAAATTTTTTATAAATCTCTTTTAACTTAGCCTCATTATCATAATTAAAGCCATTAAATTCATAATGCTTTTTCGACTTATCTTTTGTATTAACTTTATCTTTTATCCCTAAAACAATTATACCTCCATTCGTATTCAAAAAAGCACAAACGGTCTTATACAATTCTGTCCAATTGTGACTAGTAGATAAGTTTTTCAATTCAAACCTATCCGTTTCTACATCAACATACGATTGATTTATAACACAGTCTTCTAATATTCGTAATGTTTTCTCTATTGAACTCATGGGACATCTGATTATAATTATTTACGCCAAATAACTCCCCATCGCCACAATATCAGCAAATACACCCGAAGCGGTTACTTCTGCTCCTGCTCCTGGGCCTTTGATGACCAACGGTCGGTCATGATAACGTTTTGTCGTGAATGAAATCACGTTGTCGGCACCATCCATCATATAGAATGGATGAGTTTTTCCGATACTTCTTACGCCAATCGTAATTTTATTATTTTCTAAAGTAGCAATAAATCTTAATACTTCGCCTTTGGCTTCGGCTTCGTTGACCATCGCTTCAAAATAGCTATTTGATACTTCTAATTCGTTGAAGAAATCTTCAACGGTTGGGGCTTTTTCGCAATTTTCTGGCAATAATTTTAAGATTTCTACATCTTCTGGTTCAAGACGTAAACCGATTTCACGTCCTAAAATCAAAATCTTTCTGGCTACGTCCATCCCACTTAAATCTTCTCGTGGGTCTGGTTCTGTATAACCTTTTACTTTGGCTTCACGAACGATGTCGGCAAATTTTACGCCTGCTTTAAAGTTATTAAAAATATAAGATAAAGTTCCTGAAAGGACACCTTCTATTTTCTCAAATCTATCGCCGGAAGCAATCAAGCCTTGTAAAGTATTGATAACTGGCAAACCTGCTCCCACGTTGGTTTCGTACAAGAACTTCACTCCTTTTTTCAAAGCTGTGCGGTGAAGTAAAGCGTAGTCTTCGTAACGACCAGAATTGGCTACTTTGTTTGGTGTTACTACCGAAATATTCGCCTCAAAAAGTCCTAAGTAATAATTATGAATTTCTTTATTCGCTGTACAATCTGCAAAAACAGAATTTGGCAAATTCAAACGTTTTGCTTCTTCTACAAATGCCCAAATTTCTGCTGGTTTTCCTTTTGCATCACGTTCTTCCTCCCAGTTTTCCATCGGAATTCCTTGTGCATCAATCAGCATTTTCTTAGAATTCATCACGCCTACTAAATTAATTTTCAAGGCTTTATACTTTGAAAGATAATTTTCTTGTCCTTGTAATTGTTCTAATAATGCTTTTCCAATCAAACCTGTTCCTACTAAGAAAAGGTTCAAGGTTTTGGCTTGCGAGAAGAAGAAAGAATCGTGAATTACATTCAGTGCTTTTGAAATATCTTTCTTTTCAATTACCACAGAAATATTTAGCTCTGACGAACCTTGTGCTGTGGCAACGATATTGATACCATTTTTCCCTAAAACTGAGAACAATTTACCACTTACGCCTGTATGACGACGCATTCCCTCTCCTACTACGGCAATTACTGAAAGATTTTCTTGAATATCAATGCCTTCTACATCGCCATCGGCAATTTCTGCTTTGAATTCTTCTTCTAAAATTGCTTTTACAGAGGCAGAAGCTGATGGTTCAATCGCAAAACAAATAGAGTGTTCGGATGATGCTTGAGAAATCAAAATCACCGAAATTTTATGTTTTGCTAAAACGGTAAATAGTTTTGCTGAAACCCCAGCCACACCAATCATCCCCGAACCTTGTAAGTTGACTAAAGCCAAATTATCAATTGAACTGATACCTGTGATAATGTATTCAGATGTTTCGGCACTTCGGTTTACGACTGTTCCTACAAAATCTGTATTGAATGTATTGAGAACCCTAATCGGGATATTTTTGGTAAAAGCTGGTTGTAATGATGGTGGATAAATCACTTTTGCCCCAAAGTGCGTCAATTCCATCGCCTCCGCATAAGTAATCGTCGGAATGGTAAAAGCATTTTTCACTTTACGTGGGTCGGCTGTCATCATGCCATCTACGTCTGTCCAGATTTCAATTTCTTGGGCATCTAATGCTGCACCGAAAATCGAACCTGTATAATCAGAACCTCCACGACCTAATGTTGTTGTTTCTCCTTTTTCTGTTGAACCAATAAAGCCTGTAATCAATTGAAGCGATTTTGTTTTAGCAAAATGCTCTTGAATCTGACGATTGGTTACTTCAAAATTCACGGCTGCCATGCCAAAATGAGCATCAGTTCTGATTACTTTTCTGGCATCTAAAAACTGACAATCTACACCTTGTGCATGAAGGATTTCGTAAATCAATGTCGTTGAAAGTCTTTCCCCGAAACTCACAATTAAGTCGGATGTTCGAGCTGAGATTTCACGAATCAAAGAAACACCTTTCAGTAAATCTTCTAATTCATTAATGATGGTACGAATGTTGGCAAATACTTTCGACTGTGCTTTTACGTCAATTAATGCACGTACAACTGTGAAATGACGGTCTTCAATCTCTTTAATTAAGTCAAAGTAAGTGGTATCTCCTACCGACGCTAAATCTCCCGCTTTCAATAATTGGTTGGTAACACCACCCATTGCTGAAAAAACTGCTGCAACTTGTTCACCTTTAGCTTGTTTGCCTTTGATGATACCTAACACCGCTTTGATACTTTCAATAGTACCACAAGAAGTTCCTCCAAATTTTAATACTTTCATTTTGTTTCTGAATAGGTTTCCCCTATTCTCGCTTAGATTATCTGCTTTACAACAGCAGGTTTTATTTATTATGTTTTATTGTATTATTCGCTAAATATACCTCTGGAGAAATTATTTTTTTGATTTATCTTCTACTTCTATTAAAAACCACTTATTATCTATCTTCTTAAATTTATATAAAACTCTTGCATCGATGTTTTTTAGATTGAGTTCAAAAATAACATTCACGCTATCTTGTTTTACATAATCTACTTTCAAAAACTCTTTAACGTTATTTTGGGAATCTACAATCAGGTTGTAATCTCCTAACTCTTTCCAAGCTTGTTTAGAAATATAATTGATAGTACCATTAGTTGAAATATTTTTCAAAGGAAACTTTACATTATTCATTTGCAGCGTTGAATCAACATAAAACTTATTGAAAAATGTATTAAAATCATCATTCGTGCTTAGGGTTTTACTGTAGAAATAGAATACACTAAACATTATCAGCCCCAAAATAATAACAACCCATTTTAGAGGTGTTTGAACGAATATCTCCAAAGGAGTATCCAAACCATTCTCTTTCAAATATCTATCACTTGGAAATCTCCACATAATTAAACTATTTCGAATTATTAAATTTCCCAAAAGCAAAGATACCAATTTCATCCCCTCAACCCAAAATACTACAAACAATCCTCCTCAACAATTATAATTTTATTGAAACACTCCCCACATTCTAACCTACAAAGCAAGTTTTCTAAGTCACTTTACTCGTTTTCTATGCTACATAAAAGAAAAAGCTTCACATCAAATGCGAAGCTTTTCTAATAAACCTTTACTTTTACGGACTACCATTTATACGCTACAGTCAAAGAAACCATTCTTGGTGCGATAGGATTTACTGAGTTATCGTCATGAACATTATAGCTCATTTCGTTTAAAATGTTGGATACTTTTCCTCTTAGAGAATACTTTCTGAAATTGTAGCCAATACTTGCGTCAATTTGTGTGTAAGCATTTACTGGAATCAATTTGAAAGCATCGTTGGCAACGGTTAATCTAGTTGAACGTCCCGCTACTCTTTCGCCGAAATACATCGCTGTTAAACCAAGATTCAAGCCTTTTAATTTTGTATCTGAGAAAGTATAATAGATACTTGCATTTGCTGTATGATTTGGATTATATCTCAACAAACTTCCAACAATATAAATATTACTTGCAGTATATTTTGTTTCGTTATAGCTATAACCTGCTAATAATGAAAACCCTAGGAAAGGTTTACTTTTCAAATCCACTTCTACTCCTTGGCTTGTTACTTCACCTGCTAACTCTCTGATATTTGCATTACTGTTGGCTTTTCCATCTTTGTCAACCAAAGCTGTTTGAGCCAAATTACTGTTTTTGATTTGGTAAACGGTAACATTTGCAGAAAGTAAACCATTGAACAATTCATTTTTCATTCCTAATTCAACTTGGTCAATCAATGATGGTTTCAAGGCTGTTCCGTAAATATCAACACCAGTATTCAAAGTAAACGAATTTGAGTAACTACTGAAGAATGCCATTTTCTTATTCGGCTGATACACCAAACCTAAACGTGGTGAGAAAGCATCATCATACGTTGACGACTCAGTCGTTGCATTTGTTCTAACCGTTAATACAGAACTTTTTGTTTCTTGATAACTGTAACGTACTCCTGCCAAAAATTTGAATTTATCTGAAATACTTACCAAGTCTTGTGCATAAACTCCTACACGATTTACTGGGGCTGTAGTAATTGTATTCACCGCCAAAGTTGGTCTATCGCTACGTTTGTCGATAATTTCTGAGCTGAAAACATTGATTGTATCATAAACAGCAGAAGTAAATGAAGTAGTTTTAGTGTTGTAGCTATCCACATCTGAACCAATCAATACATTATGTCCGATTTTTCCTGTTTTAAACTGACCTGTTAAATCAACCTGACCCATGAAATATTTTTCATTCACTTCCGAACGTTGGATACTTCTCACTAATCTTCCATCGGCCGCAATCGTTGTTGGACGAGTTGAAGCAAATAATTCACTTTGATAAGCTCTGTAAGCACCTGTTCCAGAAATTTTCCAGTTATTACTTAATTGGTGATTGATAGTTAGATTAGCTGATTGTTGTTTAATATCGAAATAAGACCATTTTACTCCAATAAATTTCTCACGAGGTAAATTTGTAATTACATAATTGATAGCTCCAATTCCAAAATCAGCCGTTCTGCGGTCTTTCATATAATCACCTTCCAAAATAATTTCCGTTTTATCACTCAATTTGAACAACAAAGAAGGATTGACATATACTCTTTCTGAATTTACATTTTCACGGAAGCTATTTCCTTTTTCATAAGTACCATTAATACGATACGCAACTTTTTTACTACCAAGTACCGAACCGTATAAATCAACTGTTGGCTTATAAAAATCATAAGAACCTAAACGCATAGAAACCGAACCACCTGATTCAAATTTTGGCTTTTTAGTGACCAAATTCAAAATACCACCAGCGGCTACGTTACCAAATAAAATGGCAGTACTTCCTTTCATGATTTCTACTTTTTCGATAGAAGACATTTCTGGTAAAGTACCATTAAAATATCTAGCACCATTCTTGAAAGTATTTGAACTACCAAAAGCAAAACCACGACCCGCAATTTCTTCTTGATAACCTCCTGTGCTACCCATGATATATACTCCGTTTGCATTCATCAAGGCATCACTTAAACGCAAAACTTGTTGGCGTTCCAACACTGTTCTATCAATTGTGGCAACAGCTTGTGGCAAATCCATTGGTTTAATGGCAATTTTACCGATTGTTACCGTTTTCTCATTAGCAGACTGTACTCCCATTACAGTTACTTCAGATAATTCGTTTGAACCTTGTTCTAAAGCAAAATTAACTTCACTTACTGCACCAGCTTTCACATTTACTTTACTTTCTAAGGTTTTTAACCCTACAAATTGCATAATAAGCGTTGCTTCGCCAGTTTTAACATTTTTAAGCAAAAACTCACCGTCTTCATTTGAGATTGTTCCTTGCTTTGCATCCTTGATAATAATATTTACAAATTGGATAGGTTCACCACTTTTATCAGTCACTTTACCTTTGATACTCCCAGTTTGGGCAAAAGTAAAGGCACTTCCAGTAATTAAAAATAGCATTATTAAGCAGAAACTTTGAATAGATTTTTTCATTTTATTATTTTATTTGGACTAATTCTAAGTACTTAATTAAAAATATATTGATAAATGGATTATTCTTGAATTACCTTGAGGATATTAAACATTGATTAAATAGTCTTACTTTAATGCTTTGGTACATCCTTAAAATGATTTATTAACGTGACAAAATTATTGACTATTTAGACTAATTACAAACAAATAGACAATTTTATTTAGACTGAATTTAAACAACCTTTAATAATTCTCATAAAATCAATCATTTAAAACCAACATGAATGCACAAAACTGATTAAAATCATGTGAAATACGGAGTAATAATGAGATAAATTAACCCATAATTAACCATCTGTTAACAAGCTTCTTTTTTCTCTAACATAGTTTTGCAGTAAAAAAAGAAATGAAAAAAACATTACTAGCCCTTTCCCTCTTACTATCATCCCTATTGTTGAGCTGCGATAAAAACGAAGAAGAGTTTTTCGTGAATGAAGATGCTGCAACATTTGCAGAAATCGGAAGTATCGATATTGGAGATGTTGGTGCTGCTGAGATTTCAGCATACGACCCACAAACAAAACGTTTATTTGTAGTAAACAATAGTACAGTGAATAAAATTGATGTTATCGATTTCGCTGACCCAAGCAACATGAAAGTGATTGGTTCTATTAGCATGACACCTTATGGTGGAGCTGTAAATAGCGTTGCCGTTTCAAACGGTAAAGTTGCCGCAGCTATCGAAGCTTCAGATAAACAAGCAAATGGCAAAGTTGCCGTTTTCAATACTTCAGATTATAAAGAAGTAAAAGTAATTACAGTGGGTGCATTGCCAGATATGATTACTTATTCGCCAGATGGTAATTTAATTCTTACAGCCAACGAAGGTGAACCCAATGCAACTTACACAAATGACCCTGTAGGTTCAATTTCTATCATTGCAGTTAATAATAATTATGCTGTTACAACAATTGATTTCGCTGGTTTTGCGACTCAACAAACGGCTTTAATGGCAAAAGGATTAAGAATTTTTGGATTAAACGCTACTTTTGCCAAAGATATTGAACCAGAGTACATTGCAGTTTCTGACGATTCAAAAACTGCTTGGGTTACGTTGCAAGAAAATAATGCCATTGCAAAATTAAATCTAGAAACCAAAACGATTACTTCTATCCTACCACTTGGTTTTAAAGATTATGATGTTGATGGTAATACTGTTGATATTAGCGACAGAGATAACGCAGTTGCGTTAGGCAAATGGAGAGTAAAAGGAATGTATCAACCTGATGCCATTGCTTTTATACAACACGCAGGAATTCCTTACTTATTTACTGCCAACGAAGGTGATGCTAGAGAATATGATGCTTTTGCAGAAATTAAAAGAGTAAGTGCTTTGAAATTAGATGCCACAGCTTTCCCAAATGCTACAGATTTTATTAAAGCTGAAAAAGCTGGAAGATTAAATGTTACAACAACATTGGGAGATACTGATGGAGATGGAGATTATGATTTCCTTTATTCATTGGGCGCACGTTCTTTCAGTGTTTGGAATGGAAACGACGGAGCTTTGGTATTTGATAGTAAAAATGAATTGGATACAAAAGTAATTGCAGCAAGTCTGTATGACGATACAAGAAGTGATGATAAATCTATAGAACCAGAAGGAATCACAATTGGTACTGTAGGCAATAAAAAAGTAGCTTTTGTAGGAATGGAAAGAGTAGATGCAGTAGCTGTTTATGATGTAACAATCCCAACAAATCCTGTTTTCTTACAAATTTTAAAATGTGGTGATGCACCAGAAGGCGTTTTATTTATTCCTGCGAAAAATAGTCCAACACAAAAAAGTTTGTTGGTTGTAAGCAGCGAAAATGATGGTGTAATCAAGGTTTACAAGCCAAATACCCTATAAATTCACTGAGTCTCTAAATATTTTCTTGAAATCCATACTTTTAGTGAAGACTAATTGTATGGATTTTTTGCTTTGTTTTAATTATTTATCGTTCAGTTTTAAACCCATTCAACAAACTTTTTGTTTTATGTTTATATTATGCGAAAAAAATTGCAGAAATAATACTCATCAATCCAAAATCAAATATGCTTGGCTATCGTTTTTCAGAATATATCCCACAGGAAACCGAAGACGGCAAAAAAGCCAAATTCGACCAGCTTTTAGATATTTTTAATCAATTAGTAACCATGACGGCAGGTAATGTTTCCGAAGCATTAACATGGTTGACTTCTTTAGACAAACAATATAATCTTACAGACGAATCTTATGGAATCGCTGACTTCATCGAAGACTTAAAAGCCAAAGGCTATATCAAAGAAGAAAAAAACGAAGAAGGCGAACAAGAACAAATACTTACTTCTAAAGGCGAGCAAAGTATTAGAAAACAATCTTTGGATGAGATTTTCGGTAAATTAAAGAAAACAGGTTCAAACGGAAATCATAGAACGCCTTACCAAGGAACTGGCGACGAAAACAATACCGATAGAAGAGAGTTTCAATTTGGTGATGCGATGGATCAAATTGCGATGACAGAATCCATCAGAAATGCACAAATCAATAATGGCGTTGAAAACTTTATGCTGACTGAAAACGATTTAGAAATCGTTGACAAAGAGTACAAAGCACAAACTTCAACTGTTTTGATGATTGATATTTCACATTCGATGATTCTTTATGGTGAAGATAGAATTACACCTGCCAAAAAAGTAGCGATGGCAATGGCTGAATTAATCATGACAAAGTATCCGAAAGATACTTTAGACGTAATTGTTTTCGGAAACGATGCTTGGCAAATACAAGTACGAGATTTGCCCTACTTAGAAGTTGGACCATATCATACCAACACTGTTGCTGGTTTAGAATTGGCAATGGATTTATTAAGAAGACGAAAAAACAAAAACAAACAGATTTTTATGATCACCGACGGCAAACCAACTTGCTTGAAAGAAGGTATTCGTTATTATAAAAACTCATTTGGTTTAGATAAAAAAATTCTCAACAAAACATTAACCTTGGCGGCACAATGTCGTCGTTTAAAAATTCCAGTAACAACTTTTATGATTGCTCGTGACCAATATCTGAAAGAATTTGTACAAGAATTCACCAAGATAAATAACGGACGAGCGTATTATTCTTCATTAAAAGGACTCGGTGAGTTCATTTTTGAGGATTATGAAAAAAACAGAAAGAAAGGTGTGAGGTAATTTAGCTGTGAGCTGACAGCTGTGAGATTTGAGATTTTTTCTTGACATATGTCTATCAAGTAAAAAGCAAATCAGACAAAAATTTGATAATTGATAAAATTAAGCATTTTCAAATTTTCAAATTACCAAACCATCTTTAAACCCCAAAAATTTCAGAAATCATGAATTTAAGACCGATTTATATAGCTGCTGACAAGCATGAAGCCTACTTACAGTGTATCGACCACGAAGCAATTGCAAAAATTTCACCATACAGAGCACAAGGCGAGGCTTTTTCAAGAGATTTGTTTGTAGCCAAATCTTATGATGACGAAAATTATGCTGAAACATCAGAAGCATATTCAGAAGTACTCAAATTAAAAATGAAAGGGCAAAATATACAAAATAGAGATGTTATGGGTTTTATTGCCAACCGAAGTTATGGTTCTGCCAGTTTGAACAAGAAGAATCTTTCACATTTAAAATAAATCTCATTTTTCATAAGATATAATAGCATAATGTCATACAAAAAAATCGATTCAACAGCTCTTTTAAACATCCACACACTCGGTCAATTAAAAGCCTCAGGTTATCAACCAAAATCCATTAAAGATGAATTAAGAGATAATTTAATTGTAAAAATTAAAAATAAAGAGAACGTTTTTGAAGGTATTTGGGGCTACGAAGACACCGTAATTCCAGATATTGAAAGAGCAATACTTTCTCAACATCATATCAATTTATTGGGTTTACGAGGACAAGCGAAAACTCGTATTGCCCGTTTGATGGTGAATTTATTAGATGAGTATATTCCTGTAGTAAAAGGTTCTGAGTTGAATGATGACCCGATGCAACCACTCTCTCGTTTTGCGAAAGATTTAATCGAAGAACATGGCGATTTAACGCCCGTTACTTGGATGCACCGCAGCGACCGTTATACTGAAAAATTAGCAACGCCAGACGTTTCAGTAGCCGATTTGATTGGCGATGCCGACCCAATTAAAGCAGCAACGCTTCGCTTGCCTTATTCAGATGAAAGAGTAGTACATTTTGGATTGATTCCACGCTCGCATCGTTGTATTTTTGTGATTAACGAATTGCCCGACTTACAAGCACGTATTCAGGTTTCATTGTTTAATATTTTGCAAGAAGGAGACATACAAATTCGTGGTTTCAAGATTCGTTTGCCTTTAGATTTGCAATTTGTTTTTACTGCCAATCCAGAAGATTATACCAATCGTGGTTCAATCGTAACGCCTTTGAAAGACCGTATTGATTCACAAATTGTAACGCACTATCCGAAAACTTTAGAAATCGGTAAAAAAATTACTTTACAAGAAGCAAAACTCAAAGGCGAGCAAGAAGAAATGGTAACGACTAATCATATCATGGATGATTTGATTGAGCAAATTGCGATTGAAGCTCGTTCGTCTGAATTTGTTGATGCAAAATCTGGGGTTTCTGCTCGTATGACGATTTCTGCTTATGAAAATCTAATTTCTTCTGCCGAAAGACGTGCATTAATTAACGGTGAAGACAAAACTTATGTGCGTGTTGCCGATTTAATTGGCGTAATTCCTGCTGTATGCGGCAAAGTTGAATTGGTTTATGAAGGCGAAGTAGAAGGGCCAGTAATTGTTGCTCAGAATTTGGTTGGAAAAGCCATCAGAGCTCAGTTCTTGAATTTTTTCCCAGACCCAGAAAAAATCAAGAAAGTAGCTAAAGACAAAGCAGGTAAAAATCCTTATAAACCAATTATCGACTGGTTTATGGATGGCAATGTGATGGACATTTTAAATGATTGTTCCGACAGCGAGTACTCTGCACGTTTAAGAACCATTGAAGGTTTGGACGATTTAATTGAAAAAGTATATCCAGCCATTCAAGGAAGAGAAAAATTATTTATGATGGAATTTGTCTTGCACGGGCTTTCAGAATTCTCTATCATTTCTAAAAAGAACCTTGAAAAAGGACTTCAATTTAAAGATTTAACAGACTCACTCTTCGATTTGGATAAATTCAAATTTGATGATGACGAAGAAGATTATAAGTAAGTATTAAAAAAAGAGCTTGACAAAATAAAATTGTCAAGCTCTTTTTAATTTATGCCTTCGGATGTGCCTGTTCGTAAATTTTCTTAATCTTTTCCATAGAATTATGCGTATAAACTTGAGTTGCTGAAAGCGACGCATGACCTAATAAATCCTTAATGGCATTCAAATCTGCTCCATTATTTAACAAATGCGTAGCATAAGAATGTCGTAAAATATGAGGTGATTTTTTAGTCAATGTGGTTACCAAGGATAAGTATTTTTTGGTAATTCTTTGGATCAAAACTGGATAACTTTTCTCTCCTTTATCTGTAATAATCAAGTATTCATTCCCTAAATTTTCAGTATTTTTATAAGCTTGATAAGCTTGAATCAAATTAACCAACTGCTGATTGATTGGAATAATTCTCTGTTTATTGCGTTTTCCTAAAACAGTAAGCGTCCTACTATAAAAATCAATATCACTTTCTTTCAATTCAATCATTTCAGAAAGACGCATTCCTGTGCCATAAAGCAATTCTAAAACCAATTTATCACGTACCCCCATAAAATCTTGTGTAAATTCCACATCATCCAGCAACGTATCTAATTCCGTTTCACGCACAAAAGAAGGAATGGTTTTCTGAGTTTTCATCGCAGAAACCTTAAACATTGGGTCTTTTTCTATGATTTTTTTTCTGAGTAAAAACTTATAAAAAGTTCTGAGCGTAGCAATTTTACGGTTAATAGAACGATTTTCTACTTCCATTTCAACTAGGGATACAATCCACGAACGAATCATCTGAAAATCTGCTAATTGTGGATGTTCAAATTCATACGATTTCACCAAATACTCTGTAAACTGCTTCATATCAGAACGATAAGCCGTAACAGTATGTTCACTACTTCGCTTTTCAAATTGAATATATTTGATAAAGAAATCGATAATTTCTGGCATTGAATTCTTGAGATTTTACAAATTGAGAGGCTTAATACTCATAATTTACAACAAAGCTACTAAAAACAAAAACGTCTGAACAAACGATGTTTATTCAGACGTTTTTTATGATGCTGACGGTTATCGGCTTAATTCACGATTAAATTGATAACAAAATACTTCTGTTATTTAAAAAAAATCAATCTATGAACTATGCTTCTTCGTTACCGTACATTCTTTGTTTGTATGACGCACGAATGATTTCAGTACGACGGCCAATTGATGGTTTTTCAAATGCCGCACGTTTACGAAGTTGCTTTACAACGCCAGTTTTTTCAAATTTTTTCTTGAATCTTTTTAACGCTTTGTCGATTGACTCGTTTTCTTTAATATTGATAATCAGCATATTATTTTGTTTGTTTAAAATCTTTTTTTGTAATAGAGGTGCAAAGATAAAACTTACTTCTTTAAATGTCAAGTAATTTAAGCAATAATTGCCTGATTGATTAATGGTTGTAGGTTTATTCAACACTTTTTTAGTCTTTTAAATATACATATCTGGGCAACACCTTTCTTTATTTTTATTTTTCATCAAATAAATACAATTTATAGCAAGTAGAGATTTCACAAAACCTTCTTATGCCTTTGAATTAGATTTTATTGATTAAGCATAAGACATTTTTCAAAAATTTATTCCAAAAAAGGATAAATCATACAGTCCAAATATTTAGGTTTAACTTATTATTTATCTTATCCAAGTAATACAAACTATGACCTTATTTATTATATTCTTGTGTATTGGGCTTTTAGTCCTACTTATTACTTGGGGAAAACTCAATCCCTTTATAGCTTTTCTTATCGTTTCTATCGTTGCTGGTATTACAACAGGTATTCCTTTAAGCAGTATTGGAAAATCCCTACAAAAAGGTGTAGGCGATATGTTGGGTTCATTAGTAATTGTTATTGCCTTGGGTGCTATGCTTGGTAAAATTGTTGCGGAAAGCGGTGCTGCTCAGAAAATCGCTTCGGTGATGATGAAAATTTTCGGTGAAAAATACATCCAATGGGGCTTAGTTTGTACGGGATTTATCATCGGTATTCCACTTTTTTATAATGTAGGTTTTGTGTTAATGATTCCTCTGATATTTTCCGTAGTGAATCAATATAAATTACCTGCGGTTTACATCGGCTTACCAATGTTGGCTTCTTTATCCGTTGCTCACGGATTTTTGCCTCCTCACCCCTCTCCTGCGGCTTTAGTTGCTCAGTTCAATGCTGATATGGGACTTACCTTGGTTTATGGTATTATTATCGCCATTCCAACTATCGTTATTGCAGGTCCAATTTTTTCTTTGACACTCAAAAATATTCCTTCAAAACCTTTAGAGACATTTCAAAGTAAAACACTTCCTAAAGAACAATTACCAAGTACTTTAAATAGCTTTTTAACTTCACTTTTACCAGTTATTTTATTAGCATCCACAACACTTTTAGCAACATTTTGGAAAGACAATGAATCACTAAAGTCATTTGGGGTATTTGTAGCTGACCCTTCGATTGTCATGTTGATTTCTGTACTTGTAGCAACGTTTACTTTAGGAATTAAGATGGGAACATCTATGAAAACCATCATGTCAATTTATACCGAAGCCGTTAAAGATGTAGCAATGATTGTATTAATCATAGGCGGAGCAGGTGCTTTAAAACAAATCCTGATGGATGGCGGAGTAAGTAATGAAATTGCAGTTATCCTAAAAACTTTACCATTAGATCCTTTGATTTTAGGTTGGTTGGTAGCAGCGATTATCAGAGTTTGTTTAGGTTCTGCAACTGTAGCTGGACTAACGACTGCTGGAATCATGGCTCCATTGGTTGCTCAATCAGGAGTAAATCCAAACTTAATGGTTTTATCAATTGGTGTAGGAAGCTTGATGTTCTCGCATGTAAACGACCCTGGTTTTTGGTTATTTAAAGAGTATTTCAACCTAAGTATCAAAAATACCATTAAGTCTTGGTCGATGATGGAAAGTATCGTAGCTGTGGTAGGATTAGTCGGTGTGCTGATTCTGGATGCCGTGATTTAATCATATCAATACTGGTGTTAGTGAGAACTTTATCAACACCAGTGTTTTTTATATTTCAGCAGAAAAGTATCCTCATTATTAAAACTCTAATTCTTTTATCGAATTATCAGCCATTAATTTCTTCACCAATTTATCATGCTTGGAGGAACGCCCTCTAACAGACCAATTACTTGTCAATACATTATTATTAATAATTTGTTTTTCTCTTTTGGCAGTCAAGTTACATTGCTCAAAAATCATTTCTAATCTCTTGAAGCAATCAGGACTATATTCACAGACAATTCGGTAATTATGGGTACGACCATACTTTCCCATGATTACTTCAAGTTTTACAAAAAGCCCTAAAACTATATATACAACGCTAGTTCCAAGAAAAGAAAGCAAAATATGTCCATCGCCAATTGCCATTCCTAAAGAAGCAGTAACCCAAATAATTGTTGCAGTGGTAAGCCCTTTTACTTTATCATCCGTTCTAAAGATTACTCCAGCACCCAAAAATCCAATTCCAGTAACCACATTAGCCGAAATACGGTCGGGAGAAACAGCAATTCCCATCTTTTCAGATAAAATTGTAAAAATAGTACAGCCCACTGAAATCAACGTAAAAGTTCGCAAACCCGCAGATTTGCTTCTGTACTCACGTTCTAAACCAATCAAAGCTCCTACAACCGTAGATGCTAAGATTTTCAAGAAATCATCATTATAAAAAATGTGATTAAACAGTATTTCTAAATCACTCATTTTTGGGTTAGTGCTTTATGAATTTTTCTTTTTTGAGATGTTTTATGTACATAATTATTGGACAAAACACTAATATTTCCGTCCACTTCCAACACTGCTAAATCAACCTTTTCGATACTTTCTACACCATGTTCACGAATAGCAGCATTCAATTCTTCTAAAGAAAGTCCAGATTTTTGTAAAGCTTGCTCCTTAATTTTCCCTTGATACACCAACATCAAAGGCTCGCCTTGAATAATTTTACTGATGGTTTGGTTACTAAACATGATTTTTTTCAAGACAAAATTCATCGCAAATAAACCTCCAGCTGCAGCAAAACCTCCGATAAGAGAAGTATTATCGCCAACCATTGCGTTCTGCACAGCATTTGAAATCAAGAGAATAAAAACTAAATCAATCACTGATAATTGAGATAATTCCTTTTTGCCAAACAAACGAATAGCCGCTACGATAAACACGTAAACGGCTATTGATTTAAGAGATATAATAAAGTAATCCATTAGTTAATTATTCATAACGACAAGCTTTCAATTTATTCTCTACAATTTATCGGTTGCCATAACCATTCCTAAATTCAAACGAGCAACGATGTCATGGATTTTGGTCAAATCTTGTACGGTTCTATCTTTTGCAATTCTTAAAATTACAGTTTCCGAACCTTTCTTTTTAGCTTCTTCACCAAGATATACTTCTAGTTCTTCAAAAGGAACAGGATTATCATCAACGAAGTAATTATTGTTTTCATCAACGGTTAATCTAATATTCTCTTTAGTTGCCGTTTGTTGGGCAGTTGATGATTCTGGTAATAACAACTTTATAGCATCTGGACTAGCCAAGGTTGAAATCATCAAGAAGAACATCATCAAGAAAAAGAGTATATCCGCTAATGCACCAGTCTCAACTTCCGATTGTTCACGAGTACGTTTTCTTATATTCATATTTTTTCAACAATGAAGAATGAATGCTTTATATCAGCAATCAGCCATTAAAAATTATTTAGATGATGCTGGTTTATGCAAAATATCCAAGAAGTCAATTGCTGTTACTTCCATTTTATTCACGGCACGGTCAATCATCGTAGTTAGAATAGTATAGAAAAAGTAAGCAATAATACCAACCATTAAACCAGTAGCCGAAGTAACCATTTTTTCATAAATACCACTTGCAATCGTACTAATGTCAATTTTGTTGGCTACAGAAATATTATGAAAAGTACGAATCATCCCAGAAACAGTCCCTAAGAAACCAAACATCGGTGCGATTTTAGCAATGGCAGAAAGAAAACTAAGGTTTTTTTCCATGTTATAAATCTCTACTCTCGCTGTATTTTCAATCGCAGTTTCAATATCACGAATCGGCGAACCCAAACGGTTTAATCCTTTTTCTAATAATCTAGCAATCGGGAATTGTGCGTTCTTGCAATATGCCACTGCACCTTGAACATTTCCAGCATAGAGCATTTCTCGGATGGAAAAAAGAAAATTATTATCAAGTCTGGCTGTTTTGCGGATATAAAAATATCTTTCTAAAAATAAAAACAAGGCAATAAAAAACAATACAAAAATTGGAATCATTACCCAACCTCCTTTTTCTAAGAGGTTCAAAATATTCATTTCTTGATCAGCTTTAGTTACTCCATTAGCTACAGAAGTAGCCACAGAATCAGGAGAAATAACGTTAGTTTGCAATAGGATACTTTGAAAAATCTGCATAGCTTTTTACGGATTACGAAGAGTCAAGTTTAAAATTTGGGCTTGAGTCGTTTAAAAAAAATGTTGGAGATTAATTAATTTTTAACAAGTTTAACGAAAAAAAATGACTTATGTGATATGCCTTATCTGAAAATTCTTGGTTGTGTAATTGCTCACAAAAACTTAAAAATCTGAGTATTAAAACATTATGTGATTGTATTTTGGGATAAATTTTAACCAGAAAATTTACCATTAAAATCAATTCAACGAGAGTTGCTTGCTCAAGACACCCTCCTTTAACGCAAAGTTTGATACTTTTATTTGATGAATATCATATCGCTTCAGCACAAAATCAATCAAACAAACACCAACTACAATCATATCTACACGAAGTGCTATCATTCCAGCCAAAGCCATTCGTTCTTCATGATTCCTAGAAACAATTTTTAAGAATGAATCATAAAATTCGGCAATGGGTAATTCAAATGAAACCTGTTCTATAGGTGGTAATTGCCCATAGGTTTTCATAAAGTAAAGATCAATCAAGGTTTCAAAAGAGCCAGCAGAACCAATGACACAAATTGGTGCATATTGATGCACAGCATTTGTTAAAGGCAATAATTGTTCTTCTAAATAATCTTTCAATGATTGAACCGAGCGAGGAGAAATAGGGTCTGAATTCATGAATTTATCCATCAAACGTTGTCCGCCAATTTCAAAACTTTGTTTCCAAAAAACCCTTTCCTGATTACAAATGATAAATTCAACAGAACCTCCACCAATATCAATGATTAAAGAAGTATCATTTCCAATTGGCATTCCTAGTTTTACTCCTTCATAAATCAATGTAGCTTCTTCTTCTCCAGAAATCACTTTAATTAAAATGCCTGTTTGTTTAAAAATTTCCTCACAGAAAGCATTTCCGTTTTTGGCATTTCTTACCGCACTTGTTGCTGTGGCAAAAATATTCTCAGTACTTACTTTTTCTTGACTTAACTTTTCTTGAAAGTATTTTAGAGCCAAAACGGCTCTTTCAATTCCTTCTTGAGTAATAATTCCTGAAGAAATACCTCCTAAACCAATTTTAGCTGCATAACTATCTTCATGTATTTTTTGGTAAGTGTTACCTTCTTGGGCTACAATAAGTAGCTGAAAAGTATTTGTACCTAAATCTATAAACGCTTTCTTTATCACTTTATAATTGATTCTGATGTTTTGGATTTACCTTTGTCAATGCAAATGTACGTGAATGTTTCTATGTTAAAATTATTGTGATTCAAGAACCTAAAAATATCCTAATCACTGGCATTACTGGCTTGGTGGGAAGTTTTGTAGCTAAACGCTTCTTAGAAGCTGGCTATCAAGTAATTGGCTTAAAAAGAAATACGAGCGACTTATCATTGGTCAAAGACATTACCAGTAAAATCACTTGGAAAGAAGGTGATATTTTAGACGTAATGTTTTTGGATGAATTGATGAAAGACATTGATTTAGTGGTTCATGCGGCGGCAATTGTTTCTTTTGCACCAAAAGACCGTAATCTTATGTTTAAAACCAATATTGAAGGCACAGCAAATATTGTGAATAGTTGCTTAACACATGGAGTAAAGAAAATTTGCTTTGTGAGTTCTGTTGCAGCTTTAGGACGCAAAATTCCTGTAGATGCAAAAGCAGAATCAATCATATCAATTGATGAAAAATCAACTTGGGAAGAAAGTCCGCTTAATTCAAATTACGCTAAATCTAAATACTTAGCTGAAATGGAAATTTGGCGAGGTGTTTCTGAAGGATTAGCCTCGGTAATAGTCAATCCATCATTGATACTGGGCGAAGCCGATTGGACAAAAAGCAGTACACAATTATTCAAATATGCCAATGAAGAACATCTTTTCTATCCGCAAGGCACTTTAAATTACGTAGATGTCCACGATGTAGCTGAGAGTATTTTTCAATTGACGACCTCAGACATTTCTGGTGAAAGGTTTATCGTAAACAGTGGACATATTTCTTTCAAAGATTTTTTTGAGAAAGTAGCCCAATTGCTCAATAAAAAACCACCAAGAAAGTTAATAAGTAAATTTTTAACAGCCATTATTTGGCGACTAGAAGCACTTAAAAGTTTTTTAACTGGCAATGCCCCTTTAATTACCAAAGAAACTGTGCTATCATCAAGTCATCATTTTTATTATCCTAATGAAAAAATAAAAAAATCTTTGGGTATGAAATTTAAGGACTTGGATGAAACATTGAATCGAATTTGTAACCATTTAAACGTAAAGTACACAAATAAGCAGTAATCCTCTTAGAAAAATGCAATATAGCATCTAATGTTACTTACTGATTTTGGTAAATTAAAAGTTTTTTTATTATCTTAGCAATAAGACAATCTGGCAAAGTATAAAATGTTATATCATTTCCTAATGATAAATATTTTTCCAGCCACTGATAAACATCACCTCACCCCCTGCAATCAAAATGATGGAACAAGATTTTGAAGACCGCCAAGAAGAGACACTGCATTCAGTGAGGCGTTTTGAGTCTATGCTCAAACGTAGGGAGAATTCTTTCTTCGACCTCGATACCTACGAACAAATCGTAGAGCATTATATGGAAGAAGGCAAGATAGAAGATGCCATGCAAGCCTGCGACATTGCCCTTGAACAATACCCCTATGCTTTAGAGTTGATGCTCTGTAAAGCAGAGTTACTAGCCAATCAAGGTAAACATGATGAAGCCTTAGAAATAGTAACACAAGCAGAGATTTTTAACCCTTCTGATAGCGATACCATTTACCTCAAGAGTACTATTCATAATCTGAAAGGTGATTATCAAACTGCAATTGAACTCTTAACTGAGATTTTGGACATTGCCGAAGAAAGAGATGAAGTTTATTTCCATATCGGTTTGGCATACCAAAGTTGGGGTAAACATCATAATGCGGTTGCTGCTTTTAAACAAGCGATTGAAGCTAATATAAAAAATGAAAATGCTCTTTATGAATTAGCCAACAGTTTGGATGAAATTGGTAAGCTAGAAGAATCTCTTCCCTTTTATCAACAATTTATAGATACTGATCCTTTTTCAGAAAATGCTTGGTATAATATCGGAATTGCCTATTCAAAACTAGCCAAGTTTGAAGAAGCCGCAGATGCTTATGAATATGCTATTGCGATTAATGATAAATTCTCGTCGGCTTATTTCAATTTAGGAAATTCATATATGAATTTGAGTAATTGGGCTAAAGCAGAAGAAAACTACCGCTATTGCCTTGAACATGAAGATATAAGTCCAGAAGTATATTGCTGTTTAGGGGCAAGTATCGAACGCCAAGAACGCTTTTCAGAAGCAATTCATTACTATAAATATGCTATTCAACTTGACCCAGAATGGGATGATGGTTATTTTGGAGTAGGCATTTGTCTTTGCGAAATGAAAAGATGGATGGAGGCAATTCATTTCATTAAAAAAGCCTTGAGCCTTGATGACAAGAATGCTTATTACTGGTTAGCAATGGCTGATGCTGAAACAAACTTAGGGAATATTGCTACTGGTATAGAGGCTTATCAAAAATCAGCAGAATTAGAACCTATCAATCCTGAGGCATGGATTAAGTGGTCTGCCATAATTCATGAACAAGGTGATTTTGATCTAGCTGCGGAACTAATGGTTTCAGCAATTGACATTATGCCTGAAGAAGCTGAGTTATATTATCGTGCTTCAATTTATTTGATAAAAGCTGGTAAATTTCAAGAAGCATTTACTTACTTAGAAACAGCATTAGTATTAAGTTATGAAGGTCACGAATTGATGTTTGAATACTTTAAAAGCTTAGAAACGCAAAAAACAATTTTTAGAATTATTGAGCAATATAAAAAGTAATGGTTTAAGTACTATTTATCAACAAAAGAACCCCGAAAAATTGATGATTTTTCGGGGTTCTTTTGTTGATACCATTATCGTTAAATGGTTTTATTTTTTCTCAAAATCTCTATGATTAGCCATTTTGAATAACTCATCCTTTGATAAAGATTTGAAGTATTCATAAGTAATCTTCAAGCCTTCTGAACGACTCACTTTAGGTTCCCAACCTAATATCGCCTTTGCCTTCGTAATATCTGGTTTACGTTGCTTAGGGTCATCTGTTGGTAATGGTAATGAAATTAACTTTTGCTCTGTTCCTGTCAGTTTGATAATCTCTTCGCCAAATTCCTTGATCGTTATCTCATCAGGATTACCAATATTTACTGGTTGTGCATAATCACTTAGTAATAAACGATAGATTCCTTCTACCAAGTCATCTACATAACAGAAGGCTCTTGTCTGTGAACCATCGCCAAACATCGTTAGGTCTTCACCTCTTAAAGCTTGACCGATGAATGCAGGTAATACTCTACCATCATTCAGTCGCATTCTTGGGCCATAAGTATTAAAGATTCTAACAATTCTTGTCTCTAAACCGTGGAAAGTATGATAAGCCATCGTCATCGCTTCTTGGAAACGTTTCGCTTCATCATAAACTCCTCTTGGCCCTACTGGGTTTACATTTCCCCAATACTCTTCTGGTTGTGGATGAACCGTTGGGTCGCCATAAACTTCTGAGGTTGAAGCAATCAATACTCTTGCTCCTTTTACTCTTGCTAAGCCAAGGCAATTGTGAATCCCCAATGAACCAACTTTTAATGTCTGGATTGGAATCTTCAAATAGTCAATCGGTGAAGCTGGAGATGCAAAATGAAGGATATAATCTAATTCACCTGGTACATGGATAAACTTAGATACATCATGGTGGTAAAATTCAAAATTCGGTAATTTGAAAAGGTGTTCGATATTCTTCAAATCACCAGTAATCAAATTATCCATCGCTATCACATGATAGCCTTCTTTGATAAATCTGTCACAAAGGTGAGAACCCAAGAAACCCGCTCCACCTGTTATTAATACTCGTTTCATATTTTATATAGTTAGTAATTTAGTGAGTTGTGATTGAGTGATTTCTAATATGAAGTATTAATTTCAAAAAATCACTCAATCACAATTCACTAAATCACAATTATTTAACTGTCTCTCTACCAATTGAATAATAAGTATATCCCAATTCCTTCATTTGTTCTAATTCATACAAATTACGACCATCGAAGATTACTTTATCTTTCAATAACACTTCCATCACCTCAAACTCTGGTGTACGGAATTGTGGCCATTCAGTCATGATTAATACTGCATCTGCATCTTTGATAGCTTCGTAAGGACCTTTGGTATAAGTAATTGTATCTCCAATTACTCCTTTCACATTCTCCATCGCCTCTGGGTCGAAGGCTTTGATGATAGCTCCTTCCGCTAACAATTCTTTGATATTATACAAAGCTGGTGCTTCACGAATATCATCTGTGTATGGCTTGAAAGCCAAGCCCCACATTCCAAATACTTTTCCTTTCAAATCTCCACCAAAATGTGCTTTGATATGTGGAATTAATTTAGTCTTTTGATCTTCGTTAACAGTCATTACAGCTTTCAATATCTGAAACTCATAGCCAGAATCTTTTGAAGTCTTCTCTAATGCTTGAACATCTTTGGGAAAACAACTTCCACCGTAACCAATCCCTGCAAACAAGAAACGCTTACCGATTCTTGAATCTGTCCCTATTCCTCTACGAATATCATCTACATTCGCTCCAACCATTTCACAAAGATTAGCAATTTCATTCATGAAAGTAATCTTAGTTGCCAAGAAAGCATTCGCAGCATATTTCGTCATTTCTGCTGAACGTTCGTCCATGAAAATAACAGGATTCCCTTGGCGAACCAATGGTGCATATAATTTCGTCATTACTCCTTTAGCTTTCTCTGAACTTGTACCGATTACTACTCGGTCGGGTTTCATGAAATCTTCTACAGCAACACCTTCTCTTAAAAATTCTGGATTCGATACTACATCAAATAATTCAGTAGAAGCATTCTTGGCGATGGCAGCATGGACTTTCTCTGCTGTACCAACTGGTACTGTACTCTTATCGATTACTACTACATATTGATCTAAAATTGGCCCTAAATCATTAGCAACCTTCAAAATATATTTCAAATCGGCTGAACCATCTTCACCTGGAGGAGTAGGTAAAGCTAAGAAAATCACTTTTGCATCCTTGATTCCTTCTGCTAAATCTGTAGTGAATTTCAAACGACCCTCTGCCGTATTTCTGTTGAATAATACATCAAGACCTGGCTCATAAATTGGAATGATACCATTTTTCATCTTCTCAACCTTGTTTGCATCTATATCAACGCAAACTACTTGATTACCAGTCTCTGCAAAACAAGTACCTGTTACTAATCCTACATATCCTGTGCCGACTACTGCTATTTTCATAAAATTTGTATTTTGTATTTAGAATGGTAATTTAAGCTAATTAAATTTATTTTTATCAACATTATACCAAATAAAGTAACTAAAAGTGTGCCATTCTTTTTGAACTGTATTTTTTTTATCGTTTCATCCCCGAAATTATCCCTCCAACACTGCCATTTGGTTCAAGTATATTTAATAAATCTGCTAGCGTTGGAGCAATATCTGAGATATTTGTTCTTTCAGTTGTTTCTCCTGCTTTTACTCCCCAACCATAAAACAACAATGGAACGTGTGTATCATATCTGTAAAGCGAGCCATGTGTTGTGCCAGTTTTATAACCACTAAACCAACTTGGATTTAATACTACAGAAATATCCCCGCTTCTTTTTGGGTTATAACCATTTTTGATAAAATTCAATTGATAGTTTGGTAAAGTAGTATTTCCTAAATTATGTAAATCTACCACATCAGCAATTTCATCGTGTTTCAGCAAAGTTTCTCTAACTACTTCATATACTTGTGAAAATGACAATTTCTTTTCACTTAACAAAGCATGATTCAAATATATTTGAGAATTTTCTTCGGCTCTGATAAATTCACCTTCTCCAAAAGCTGATTTTAACGCTGTTTTAATTTCAGTTAAAGCTTTATTTCTATCAAAAATACCTGCTGGTAGTTTATTACTTTGCCAAAAACCTGGAATGTCAGCAACACCATGATCAGCACTTAAAAATACTACATAGTTATTTTTACCAAGTGTTTTATCCAAAGTTGTTAACATTTCAGCGATGTCTTTATCTAATCGCAAATAAGTGTCTTCTACTTCAATAGAATTGGGACCAAACGAATGACCAACATAGTCAGTTGAAGAAAAGCTTACTGTTAAAAAATCAGTTTTACTTCCTTTTCCTAAGTTTTCATTTTCCAAAGCCGCTAAAGCAAAATCTTTTGTTAAAGTATTTCCGAAAGGCGTTGTTCTGATTACTTCTAATAAATTTACGCCCGCTCTAGCCACTAATTCGTGCGGAAAAACTGGATTTGTTTCACCAGCCAATTTATTTTCATAAGGCTGATTATCTATTGAGCTTTCAGTGTATTGTTCTATGGGCAAAAGTGTTTTCCAACCTTCTGTCATGTATTTTTGAGGCATCTTTTTAGCATTAAAATCTTTTACCCATTGCGGTAAATCATTCATGTAAAAAGATGAAGTAATCCAAGAACCATCTTTAGAATCAAACCAATAAGCACCATTTGCGGTATGTCCTGCTGGTAAAATTGCACCTCTATCTTTCAACGCAATACCAATTGTTTTTGATTGATGAGCATTCGCAATTTTCAATTGGTCTGTAATTGTTGAAACTAATAGGTTTTTAGGTGACATTAAACCTGCTTTAGAAGTTGCTCCTACTGTTTTCACAGTAGAATCTTCTACACAATATACAGGGCGATTATATTTTTGGTCGAACCATTCGTTACCAATAATACCATCAACCGCTGGCACAGAACCCGTAAAAATCGCTGCATGACCAGCCGCCGTTACTGTTGGCGCATAATCGTAATGGTTATTTCTACAATTGAATCCTTCACTCATTAATCTTTTAAAACCACCAACTGAATATTTATCATAGTATCGATACAAATAATCATAACGCATTTGGTCAACGACAATACCAACTACTAATTTGGGTTTTGCTAAAGTTGTCTGTGCTGTTGAAGTTTTAGGTTTCTGAGCAAAGGCTGTCGTTAGAACGAAGAAAAACAAAAAGGATAAGGAAATTTTTGGAAACATGTTGAAGGTTTTTTTCACAAAGGTAATGATGCAAAGATTGTATGAAATTATTGAAACATGAAATTTTAGACAAATAAAGGTAAATCTTTCAGAAATTCTAGGTGCTTATTTTCCCAATTAGTTTTACAGCAATGATAAATCATTCCGTTTGTAATGGTCAAATACTCTGCTTTTAGTACTTGGTTATATTCCGCAGCTTGACTAAAAACATTTTGTGTTAGTTTGATATAAGGTGCTTTACATTCCACAATCATCATCAAATTGCCATCTCTTCCATAAACTTGAATATCAGTTCGTTTTAACAGCGTATTATACTTCAATGAACTTTCTAATTTGATTAAACTTTTTGGATACTGATGATGGTTTATCAAGAAATGTACAAAATGCTGCCTGACCCATTCTTCGGGAGTAAGTACAATATATTTACGCCTAAGGATGTCATAAATATAGATTTTTTCATCAACTTTCCTTAATTTGTAGTCATAAGGTGGGAGATTTAGATTTTCCAAGATACTTGATGAATTTTTGAAAGGATGAATTTTAGAGATGAATCAGGTTGCAAATAAAATATAAATCGCCCATTTTCCAATCACAAATTAAAATCAAAATTATGAAAACAAAACAAGACATTGTAGAGAACTGGCTTCCAAGATACACGGGAATGCAACTGAATGAATTCGGACAATACATTTTATTGACAAATTTCAGCAATTACGTCGTGATGTTTGCCCAACAATTTAACGTAGAAATCAGAGGGAAAGATCGCCCAATGCAAAGTGCTACAGCTAATAATATTTCAATCATTAACTTCGGAATGGGTTCGCCAATGGCGGCAACTGTGATGGATTTACTTTCGGCTATTGAACCTAAAGCAGTTTTATTTTTAGGAAAATTTGGAGGTTTGAAAAAAAACCTTGGTTTGGGAGATTTGATTTTACCGATTGCCGCTGTACGTGGCGAAGGAACTTCTGACGAATACATGCCTAAAGAAGTACCAGCACTTCCTTCTTTCCGTTTGCAACGTTCGGTTTCATCCATGATTAAAAAACATGAATTAGATTACTGGACAGGCTTAGTTTATACAACCAACAGAAGAGTTTGGGAACACGATGAGGCTTTCAAACAATATTTAACTGATATTAGAGCAATGGCGATTGACATGGAAACTGCTACGATTTTTACGGCAGGTTTTGCCAATAAAATTCCTCATGGAGCTTTACTCTTGGTTTCAGACAATCCAATGACACCCGAAGGCGTAAAAACGGAAGAAAGTGATAAAAAAGTAACGACCAATTTTGTAGAAAAGCATTTACAAATTGGCATAGATTCATTGGTAGAACTTGCTAATTCTGGCGAATCTGTGAAACATTTAAGATTTGAATAATAAAAAGGATTCACCCAACAGTGAATCCTTTTTATTGATTTCTTTAACGGAAATTTACACTTTTAAATCTTCCAAACTTTTACTAGCCTCACGTTTTTTGATATATAAATCTACCCAATAAATTAAACCAATGGCTACCAACATCGAACCTATTACAGTGTATCCCAACATATCGTAGTGTTCTAAAATGCCATCTGGTCTTTGTACGACAATCAAACCCGCTACAAAAGAAGCTACTCCACCCGAAATCTGTTGAATCGAAGAGTTGATACTCATAAAAGCACCTCTGTCCTTCATCGAAGGAATGGCGGTCATTAAAGCAGAAGATGAAATCATTCGAGCAGAAATTCCTGTAAAAAGTATTACATTCAGAATGATAATTACCCAAAGTGGCGTAATGCCTAATTGTGTATAGATTCCCACTAAAATCATACTGATAATTGACCCGATGAAAAAAGTATTGAATTTGCCCAATCTATCACTCATTTTACCAATCATTGGTCCAAAAATAATTGAAAACACTCCTGTTACTCCATACATAATGGGCAATTCTTCTAATTTCAAACCTAGGTTATTTGTTCCATAAGCACTTCCGAAAGGCATTAACATAAATCCACCTGTTGAAAGTAAAATTGTGCCGATAAAAGCCCTGAGATAATGAGGTTCTGAAATCGTTTTAGCAAGATGTTGAAAAGCATTACGGTCACTTTTGATGGCTAAGTGTTCGGTTACAGGTTTCATTTTAAAGAAAATGACAATCCCAACAATAATACTTACGCCAACAATCATCCAGAATGGTGCATGCCAATCAAAGCTATTGGCTAACAAAAGTCCAATCGGCAAACCCAATACTTGGCTTGCAGCAAAAGCCATTTGTACAAAACCCATTACTCGTCCACGTACTTCTAATTTAAAAATATCTGAAATAATGGCAAAACCTACCGAGCCAATTACTCCGCCAAAAATCCCTGTAAAAATTCTTGCAAATAATAAAAAGTGGTAATCTGTTGCCATTGCACAAAGTGCTGTTCCAACGATAAAACCTACATAGAAAAACAATAAGAATTTTTTTCTATCAAATTTATCTGCAAAACCTGCTGCCAATAATCCAGATGCACCAGCACTAAAAGCATAAGCAGAAACAACAAAACCAAATTGTGAAGTAGTTATTTTTAAAGTCGGCATCAAAATCGCTCCTAATGGCGACAATACCATAAAATCTAAAATCACCGTAAACTGAATAAATGCCAAAATGGCAATCATAAAAACCTGATAAGGTGAAAAAACTTTTTCTGTTGGTTGTGTCATCTTCAATTAATATGGATTGTATTTTACAAAAATACAAAATCTAATCTTCTAAAGGACTAAATACGGTTTCTATTCAGCAAATCTCTCCCAAATTTATAAACAGTAATATTTTGTCGGGATTTACCCTGAAATTGCCATAATCTATCCTTTGATAATCAAAGCTTTATCTTATTTTTGTTTTTTTAATTGAATCCTAAAACTCGGTTTAGATAAAATCTTCAAGAAGGAGTTTAAAGAAGATACTCCTCAGCAATCTATTTAATGATGTTGTTTTTCAATGTAGAAAAAGGCTTGGCAAAGCCAAAATCAATTCTTTCAAATAACCTTTTATAACAAATAATCATGGCAACAATTACTCCTTATTTAGTCTTCAATGGCAACTGCGAAGAAGCTTTTAATTTTTACAAATCTGTATTTGGCGTTGAGTTTTCATACATTGGACGCTTTAAAGATGCTCCCTCAGAAGAACCTCTGTCTGAAAGTGAAGGTGAAAAAATCATGCACGTTACTTTACCTATTGGTGACAACCATGTTTTAATGGGCAGTGATACTTCAGAAACACATGGTTTAGTTACTTTTGGGAGTAATTTTTCAATTTCAATCAATGCCGAATCTAAAGAAGAAGCTACCGCTTTATTTGATGGACTTTCGGCTGGTGGACAAATAACAATGCCATTACAAGATACTTTTTGGGGTGCTTACTTCGGAATGTTTGTTGATAAATTCGGCATTCAATGGATGGTAAATTACGATACTGCTGAACAAGCTGTATAATTCTGATATTTTTCTGTTAAAAATGATATAAAATCAAAAGAGCTTTTGCTGAATGCAAAGGCTCTTTTGATTATAACACATCTCTAATACTTAATCTACCATTTTATTATTCACTTTCACATTCTTTAAAGTAAAGCCCTTTACTACGCTTTTATCAATTGAAGCATTTTTACTTTCAACAGTAAAGTTTTCAAAACTAAAGTTTGATAACTTATCATATTCTGAAATGGCTACATCATAGAAAATATCACATTTTACTTCAATGTTTTTCAGGCTCACGTGGTCTGAATATGAAATTGGCACATCTGAGCGTCCTTGCAAATCAAAGAATTGTTTCCAAGGTTTTACATACAATAAACTATGGGCTTGCCCTTTGATATTCTCCAAACTAATATACTCGTAAAGTTGTGGCGTATCTGGTCGCATTTTTAACCATAGAATTCTAGTTGCTTCATTAACATGACAATTACGCATGATAATATTACGGTTATGAATAGCCTCACTACCACAAGTAAGTGCCGAATGACAAAAGCCAAACTCACAATCTTCGATGATGATATTTGTATTAGCTCCGTTATTTGGTACACGGTCTGCCCAAGGACCTTTGCCGCCTTTCAAAGCAATCGCATCATCATTGACCGACATATAACAGCCTTTAATAAGTACATTGTTACAAACATCAATATCAATAGCATCGGTACTTGGTGCTTTTACGGGCTTGTATGGTGAGTAAATATGAACATCCAATACTTTCACATTTTTACATTGATAATAATGACTAGTCCAAAAACCCGAATTATGCAACTTTACATCTTGTACTTGTACGTTATTACACTGCCAAATAAATACCAATCGAGGACGAGAAACTTCTAAGTTAGTACAATTGGGGTTTTCTTTACGCCTAGCCCAAAAAGCTTCCCAATAGTGTAATCCGTTCCCATCAATCGTTCCTTTCCCAGAAATCGTAAAGCCATCTACTCTATAAGCATTTACCAAAGCTGTGAAATAATCTAAACTTTGTCCTTCCATGCGTGAAGGCATTTTAGGATAATCCGCAATATTATCTGAACCTTTCAATACAGCACCTTCAGATACATACAAATGCGTTTTGGGTTTGAAAAACAAAGCACCACTCATAAAAGTCCCTTTCGGAATTACGATTACGCCTCCGCCTTTTTCAGCTGCCGCATCAATGGTTTTTTGAATAAGTACCGTTTGTACAAGAGTACTATCTTGTTTAACGCCAAAGTCTGTAATGATATACGCTTTACCAAGCTGGGCAAGGCTTACTTTTTTATTGGTTGTAAACCAACTAGTTATTGGGCTACCATCAGGAAAAGTGGCTTTAGCCGTCTTTTGTGCTACCGTCTGCGTGTATCCCAATATTAAACACGCCAGTGTAAGAATCAGTTTTTTCATATTAAATATTCATGGATTTAACCACCTGCTTGAGAATGAAGCTGCAACTTGATATGATTTACTGATTCTTCCTTCCTGTTCCTTAGGGTATATTTGGCAGTAAATTAATCCAATCAAATTGTTCGTTTTAAACACTTCAATCAGATAGCTTATTTAATGACTGAATTCTTACAGAAAAAATTAAGTTAAAATATACTAATTCCTCTCAAAAGCTATTTAAACCAGCGTATTATTTACCAACGAATCAACGCTGAGCCCCAAGTAAATCCACTACCAAAAGCGGCTAAACATACTAAATCTCCATCTTTTATTCTACCCGTTTCCCATGCTTCACAAAGGGCTATTGGAATCGAAGCTGCTGTTGTGTTACCATACTTTTGAATATTATTCATGACTTTTTCTTCTGGCAATCCCATTTGTTGGCGTACATATTCTGAGATTCTCAAATTAGCTTGATGAGGAACCAACAAATCAATATCTGCTGCTTTTAAGCTATTTTTATCCAAAGCTTCACGAATTACTTCTGGAAAACGCACTACGGCATGTTTAAAAACAGCATTTCCATTCATAATTACATCTCCACTTGTTTTGTCATTAATTAAATTATCATAAAATCTACCAGCACTGCTGCTACTGCTTGGCTCTTTTACGTAAAGGTCTTCTGCGTATCTACCATCTGCATGTAAATGCGTTGAAAGTATTCTGTGGTTTTCATCTTCAGTGGCTTGTAAAACAACAGCACCTGCTCCATCTCCAAAAATTACAGCCACGCCTCTGCCTTCATTACTTGGATTTAGGAAAGTAGATTGAATTTCAGCTCCTATTACTAAAATGTTTTTATACATTCCAGAACGAATAAATTGGTCTGCTGTAGATAAAGCATAAATAAATCCAGAACATTGGTCTCTGATATCAAGTACTCCAGCATTTTGAATCCCTAAATTTCTTTGCATCACAAAACCGGGCCCAGGGAAATAATAATCAGGGGTGATGGTAGCATAAACAATGAAGTCAATGTCTTCTGCACTAATTCCAGCTCTTTCAATGGCAATTTTAGCAGCTTCTGTAGCCATTGAAGCGTTGGTATCTTTTCCTAAAGTAAAGTATCGTCGCTCTTTGATACCCGTTCGTTCTGTAATCCAAGCGTCCGAAGTATCCATTAATGTTTCTAAATGTTGATTGCTGATGATGTTTTCAGGCACGTAATGTCCGATACCTGTAATTCTTGAGTAAAGCATAATTGAATGTTTAAATACAAGCCAAAATTATGAATATTCGTGAAAATATTAGATTATATTAATAAAATAAAGGAAAGTAGTGGTTCAAGGTACTGGAAATGTTCACAGTTCGCTACCATTTGATTTATAAAGTTATTGGACGAATACTGCTAAAATGTTAATTAAAATGATAGAAAAATAAAAAAGGCAAGCCGTTAAGCTTGCCTTTTCAAAAATTTTAGGAGCAATCTTGTTAATACAATACCCAAGTATCTTTAGAACCTCCACCTTGTGATGAATTTACTACTAAAGAGCCTTTGCGCAATGCTACACGGGTTAAGCCGCCCGGAATTACTTTTACGCCATCTCCATAAAGTATGTATGGACGTAAGTCAACGTGTCTGCCTTCTGAGTGATCATCAATCAAACATGGAACTCTTGAAAGTGAAATCGTAGGTTGAGCAATATAATTTCTTGGATTTGCTTTGATACGTGCTTTAAAGATTTCTTGTTCTTCTTTCGTTGATTTTGGTCCAATCAACATACCATAACCACCCGCTTCATTGGCTTCTTTTACTACCAATTTCTCAATATTTTCTAACACATATTTGCAATCAGCTTCCTCACCACAAATAAAAGTTTCAACATTTGGAATGATTGGGTCTTCGCCTAAATAATACTTGATGATTCTTGGTACGTAAGCATAAATTACTTTATCATCAGCAACGCCTGTTCCGGGTGCATTCGCTAAAGCAACTCTACCTTTTTTATACACATCAAAAATCCCTGGAATACCAATTAATGAATCAGGATTGAATGCTTTTGGATCTAAGAAAGTATCGTCAATTCTACGATAAATTACATCTACAATTTGAAAACCTTTAGTGGTTCTCATTTTCACATAACCATCATGCACGACTAAATCTCTGGCATCTACCAATTCAACACCCATTTGTTGTGCTAAGTACGAATGTTCAAAGTAAGCTGAATTATAAATTCCCGGAGTCAATACACAAACCGTAGGATTTGGACGGTCGCTGATGTGTTGTAACATCTGCAACAATTTGTTTGGATAATCAGAAATAGATTGCACTCTGGTTTTACCCAATACTTCAGGGAAAGTACGTTTTAGTAGTTCTCTGTTTTCAAGCATGTAAGAAACACCTGATGGACAGCGGAGGTTGTCTTCCAAAACCATAAACTTTCCGTCATCACCACGGATTAAATCCGTACCAGTAATGTGAATATAAATGCCTTTTGGTGGACGAATCCCCACACAAGGACGCAAAAAGTCTTTTGAAGTTTCGATTAATTCACGAGGAATGATACCGTCTTTCAATATTTTTTGGTCGTGATAAATATCATCCAAAAACATATTCAAAGCTGTAATACGTTGTATTAACCCTTTTTCGGTTTTTTTCCAGTCTTCAGCTTCAATTACTCGGGGAATAATATCAACAGGCATAATGCGTTCTGTTCCTTCATTTTCCGAATAAACATTGAATGTAATACCCATTGCCATCAGCGAACGTTCGGCTGCTTGGTGGCGACGAGTAAACTCTTCAATCTTTAACTGTTCTACCCGTTCCTTAAATGCTTCGTAACCCATACGCACATTACCTTGTGCATCAAACATTTCATCGAAGAAGCCTTCGGTTTGGTAGTTGTCAAAACTAAAATTCATAGGCTTTGGATATTTATTAGTTGTTATTACCCTAATTTAAAAAAATAATGCTGTGCTTCAAAATTGTTTTCCCAAAGAAAATTCTGAAAATGGCAATATTGACAAAATTTCTTAAAAAATGAGTAAAATTACTTATCGATTTTCATGCTAATTTACGCTTTGAACTTAGTATTGATTCAATTCGTTGGATAAAATATAGTATTTTTTAAAAATGAATCGTAAAACATTTATAAAAGCCACCACTGGGGTATTAGCCATGTCAGCATTAGGAACGTTAAAAGTATTTTCTGAGCAATTATCACAACAAGAACAAAAGACTCCATTATTATTTATAGGGCATGGTTCTCCGATGAATGGTATCGAAAATAATCAGTTCAGTCAGCAATGGGCAACTTTAGCGAAAGATTTTCCTGAACCAACTGCGGTAATATGTATTTCGGCACATTGGCTTACAAGAGGTACTTTTGTAACTGCTATGGAAAAACCTAGAACAATTCATGATTTTGGTGGTTTTCCTAAAGCGTTATTTGATGTACAATATCCAGCCATTGGTAGCCCAGCCATAGCAGAAGAAACTCAGAAACTCATTACAAAAACAGGAGTTCATTTAGACCATGATTGGGGTTTAGACCATGGAACTTGGACAATCATTCGTCATATCTATCCAAAAGCCAATATTCCGATTTTACAATTGAGTATCGATTATCATCAGTCGCCACAATATCATTATGAATTAGCACAAGAATTAGCCACATTGCGTAGAAAAGGAGTACTAATTATTGGAAGTGGAAATATGGTGCATAATCTAAGAATGGTAGATTTTCAGAAAATAAATAGTACTTATGGCTATGATTGGGCGATTGAAATGAATGAAAAATTCAAAAAGAATATCACAGAAAGAAATCATAAAGACTTAATAAATTACGAAAGTATGGGACAAGCCGCTAAATTGGCAATTCCTACACCCGACCACTACTATCCTTTATTATATATTTTAGGAATGCAAGAGAAAAACGAAGAAGCTAGCTTTTTCAACGATGTGCCAGTGGGTGGTTCTCTGACGATGACTTCTGTAAAAATTGCTTAGGTAGTGATTAGTAAATAGTGATTGGTAATTAGTATTTCAAATTGCTTTTACCAATTGTTTAAGATAAATGAAAACGTTGCTTAAATTGTATTGATTACTTCATAAATGATTAACAAAGCCCAATATTCTTTCTTAATTAAACAAAAAGCCAAAGAATTAGGCTTTGATTTTTGTGGCATTTCTGAAGCTGGATTTTTGGAAGAAGAAGCACCAAGACTAGAAAATTGGCTAAAAGCAAATCATCAGGGCAAAATGCAGTACATGGAAAACCATTTCGACAAACGCCTCGACCCACGATTATTGGTGGACGATGCCAAGTCGGTGGTTTCTTTGCTTTTTAATTATTATCCTTCTCAAAGATTACCCGAAGGTGTAAATGATTTAAAACTTTCAAAATACGCTTATGGTACAGATTATCATTTTGTGGTAAAAGAGAAACTAAAAGCATTTTTAGAGTACATTCAAGAAGAGATTGGAGAAGTTGGAGGAAGAGTTTTTGTAGATTCTGCACCAGTAATGGATAAAGCTTGGGCGAAAAAAGGAGGTTTAGGTTGGATTGGTAAAAACAGTAATCTCATCAATAAAAAACAAGGGAGTTTCTTTTTTATTGCAGAATTAATTTTGGATTTGCCACTAGAACCCGACGGCCCCGTAAAAGATTATTGTGGTACTTGTACTCGTTGTGTTGAAGCTTGTCCAACGGATGCCATCATTGAACCTTATGTGGTTGATGGCTCTAAATGTATTAGTTATTATACCATTGAATTGAAAGAAGCCATTCCCGTAGAAGTACAGAATAAGTTTGAAAATTGGTTTTTCGGTTGTGACATCTGCCAAGATGTTTGTCCTTGGAATCGTTTTTCAAAACCCCATCAAGAACCACAGTTTAATCTCCACCCCGATTTAGCGAATTTTACTAAAAATGATTGGGAAGAAATCACTGAAGAAGTGTTCCAAACCATCTTTAGAAAATCACCTTTAAAGCGTACAAAGTACGTTGGTCTAAAAAGGAATATAGAGTTTTTAAAGTAATTATATTAGCTTTGGTATTGGCTTTCGGACATCGGCTGTCAGCCTTTTGCTTTCGGACTTCAGTCATCGGATTTGACTTTTAGATTTGCTGTTAACACAAAAGCTAAAGCCCGAAATCCGACGACCGAAAGCTGAAATCCAATAAAACAACTTACTATGAATCAGGAAATTATTAACCTTTTCGATGAATATACTCATAAGCCTTTGAGCCGTGAAGATTTCATTAAACGTCTTGTTAAACTAACAGGAAGTACAGTAGCCGCTCTTACTGTTTTACCTTTGTTAGAAGTAAATTACGCCAATGCCGCAACGATTCAAGAAAATGACGAAGACATAGAAGTATCAGACGTTACTTATGAAGGTGATGGCAGTACGATGAAAGCTTATTTGGCTCAACCTAAAAAAATCAAAGGAAAAATTGGGGCAGTAATCATCATTCACGAAAACCGTGGCTTGAACCCGCACACCAAAGACGTAGCTCGAAGAGTGGCGAAAGCAGGTTACTATGCCTTGGCGGTGGATGCTCTTTCACCTTTTGGCGGCACACCAGAAAACGAAGACGAAGCAAGAAATTTATTTAGTAAAATCGAACCTCAAAAAAATACCAATAACTTCTTGAAAGGATTTGATTACTTAAAATCTTTACCTAAAAGTAATGGCAAAACCAGTTGCGTAGGTTTTTGTTGGGGTGGTGCTTTGGCAAATCAATTGGCTGTCAATTCACCAACGCTTAATTCAGCAGTAGCATATTACGGTCGCCAGCCCGAAGCGGCGGATGTTCCCAAAATCAAAGCAAAAGTTTTATTACATTATGGAGGCTTAGACGAACGCATCAATGCTGGTATTCCTGCTTACGAAGCGGCCCTAAAAGCAGCTGGTACAAAATACGAACTTTATGTATATGAAGGTGCTCAACACGCTTTCAACAATGATACCGCTCCTACTCGTTATAATGCGGAAGTAGCGAAAAAAGCTTGGGATGCTACTTTGAGGGTATTTAAGGAGACGATTTCGTAATTTAGCTGTGAGCTATGAGCCTTGAGCTGTCAGCTTTCAGTCGTCAGCTGCGAGCTTCGAGCTTCGAGCCTTGAGCTTTCAGTCATCAGCTTTTAAAATTAAATTCTTGGTAGGCAGTAAGCAATAAGCTTTGACCTTATGTATAAATATATTGGATTTATTTATTAAACAATACATTTCAAGAAACCTTTTATTTCCATTAAGTAATTGATAATTAGTTGATTGAAATACTAATCACCAATCACTATTTACCAATCACTACCATAATCTCAACAACATGAATTTTCAAGAATTAACACAAAAAATTACCGCTTTGGCGGCTGCCAAAGGTGGTTTAGGCTCATCTATTAAATTTGCTACGGATGCAGGAAGTATTTTAATCGGAGCAGACGGAAGTGTAAGTAATGCCGACGATGCCGCAGATTGTACTATCGGCGTTAGCTTAAAAGATTTACAAGGCTTGATGTCTGGCGATTTGAATCCGATGACTGCTTTTATGTTTGGCAAACTAAAAATTACTGGTGATATGGGTATTGCCATGAAATTGAAGGATTTGTTTTAAATTTGTAATACGATTTGGCTCGAAGCGACTTCTCGCAATCGGCTCAAATGTTCACTCAAACCACGATTGCGAGCGGTCGCAAAATCAAATCGTGTTACAAATTCATGTTTAATCAAGATACAATTTGTGCCTTAGCTACTGCTCAAGGCATTGGAGCAATTGGCGTAATTCGTGTTTCTGGGCCAGAAACTTTTCCGATTGTTAATAGAATTTTCAAAGGTAAAAACCTTGAAAAACAAGCTTCACATACCATTCATTTCGGGACAATCAGAGATAACCAAACCATTATTGATGAAGTACTGGTTTCACTTTTCAAAGCTCCTTCTTCTTATACTCGTGAAGATACCATCGAAATTTCTTGTCACGGTTCGGATTTTATCATTCAGAAAATCTTAAAATTAATCCTCCGTGAAGGAGCAAGATTGGCAAATCCGGGAGAATTTACCCAACGTGCTTTTTTGAACGGACAATTAGACCTTGCCCAAGCAGAAGCCGTTGCTGATTTAATTGCTTCCGACTCAGAAGCGTCTCACCAAACTGCTATTAATCAAATCAGAGGAGGATTTTCAAAGCAAATTGCCCAACTTCGTGAAGCCTTAATTCACTTCGCCTCTTTGATAGAACTGGAATTAGACTTTGGCGAAGAAGACGTAGAATTTGCCGACCGTGATGATTTACGTCAGTTAATCTTTAAAATTCAACAAGTACTCATTCCTTTGATTGATAGTTTTGAAATGGGGAATGTTATCAAAAATGGCGTGCCGACTGTGATTGCAGGAAAACCCAATGCAGGAAAATCTACTTTGTTGAATCGTTTATTAAACGAAGAAAAAGCCATTGTTTCAGACATTGCAGGCACAACTCGTGATGTGATTGAAGATGAATTATTTATCGAAGGCATTCGTTTCCGATTGATTGACACGGCAGGTTTACGCAAAACTACCGATACCATCGAGGCCATTGGTGTAGAACGTACTTTACAACAAATGGACAAAGCCAGTTTAATTGTCTATTTGTTTGATGCTTCCGAAATTCAACTTACTGAAATAGCCCAACAAATTACGGAATTTAATGCACCGTATATTTTGGTCGGTAACAAAGTAGATAAATTATCCGCTACACAAAAAGCCGATTTTGAAGCTACTTATCCAGCTATCCTTTGGATTTCTGCCTCTGAAAACAAAAATATTGAGGTATTAAAAGATACTTTGGTCAGAAAAGTAAAAACTAAAGAAATAAAAGCAGGCGATACGGTGGTGACCAACCTCCGCCATTATCAACATTTATTACAAACCAACGGAGCATTAGAAAACGTTTTGCAAGGTTTAGACCAAAGCGTCACAGGCGATTTCCTTGCCCAAGACATCCGTTTTGCTCTCCACCACTTAGGCGAAATCACAGGACAAATTACTACTGATGATTTATTAGCGAATATATTTTCTAAGTTTTGTATTGGAAAGTAGAATATAATTTCAAAATAATAGAAAACCTCCTTAAAATGGCTTTATTTGCTGTTTTTAGGGGGTTTTTTATTTATTTGCATTTATTAGTATTTATAGATATTTCTATATTATTATTGATTTTTTGTACCTTATTTGTACCTCGTGTTCTAAAATTGCATATTTTCGTAGTTATAAATGAAGAATTGGCGAAATAACTTCACTTAAATACCCTTATTTCTATCTAAATAACCTTAAATACCTCTTGGAACGAGGTGTAAATATGTCATCAAACATCAATATTCAACGTGTTTGCCTTTATTGTGGATGTGATTTTTTAGCTAAAACCACAAAGACAAAATACTGCTCGCACAAGTGTAATAGCAGAGCCTACAAGGAAAATCAGCGTAATATTAAAATTAGTGCCAGTGTGTCAAAAACAAAGGAGGTCAATAAAAAGCCAATTGAAGAAATAAATAAGTTAGAATTTTTGACTGCTAAACAGACAGCCAAATTATTGAACGCATCAACTAAGACGGTCTATAATCTGATTAATACAGGAAAATTAAGTGCAATTAATTTAGGGCAAAGAATAACGAGAATAAGACGAATTGACATTGATAAGATTTTTTGATTAAATAACTAACCGCAGATTATGAGTACTAAAAGTAAAGCTATTAAAGTGACGCTAAGAAAAAAAAGTATATCAGGAAGTCGTGAAAGCTTATATCTTGATTTTTATCCAGCTATTAAGGGGGAAGATGGAAAGAGTACTCGAAGGGAGTTTTTGGGCTTGTACCTCTATCATTCTGCTAATTCTGAAAAACTGACAGATAGACAAATAAATAAATTAGATGCACTTGCACAGTTAAAAATAAACTTAGAGCGTGAAAAGAATTTAGAAACGCTCAATACCGCTCAACAGATTAGAAACACAAGAGAAAATGAGTTGAATCCAAGTGAGAAATTTTCAAAGTCACACGAAAGATTTGAACAAATGCTTGAAAAAGAAGAGGCAGAACAAGCAAAAAGAAAATTATTGGAAAAGGAAGAGGAAAGAAGATTGTCGATTGACTTTATCAAATATTTTAAAAGTATGGCTCATAAGCGAAAAGGGAGTAATTCAGATAATTGGATTAGCTGTTTACACTATTTGGAAGCTTTTACGGGTGGAACTTTGCAAGTAAGACAATTAAACGAAAGGTTTTGTAATGACTTCAAAGAGTACCTATTAAAAGCACCAAGCCGTAAAAGTACCAAGTTTACATTATCACAAAATTCAGCGGTATCGTACTTTAATAAACTAAAGGCTTGTTTGAAGCAAGCTTACAAAGATGGCGTAATAAATGAGCCACTAAACAATAAAATTGACATCATTCCGACACTTGAAACAAGTAGGGAATTTTTGAGTATGGAAGAGCTTAAACGTCTTGCAAACACACAATTTGAAGATGATTTGTTAAAAAGGGTTTGTTTGTTTTCTGCATTGACGGGTCTAAGATTCATTGACATAAAAAACTTAAAATGGAGTAACGTGTATTTGGATGAAAACGAAGGGGCTTACATTCGGTTTACTCAACAAAAAACAAAATTAGTTGAGGATAATCATCCAATTTCTAATCAAGCTTATCATTTACTTGGAGAACGTACAAAAGATGAACAGATAGTATTTAAAGGCTTGAAATATTCTAAAGTTGTGTACTTGCTTCCGAAATGGTTGGAGAAAGCAGGAATCAATAAGGGTTTGGGGTTTCATGGCTTTAGACACACTTTTGCAACTTTACAATTGGTCAATGGCACTGATATTTATACTGTTAGTAAAATGTTAGGGCATAGAGATTTAAAGACTACACAAGTGTATGCTAAGATTGTAGATGAAACTAAACGAAAAGCCAGTAATGCAATTCAGTTAGATTTATAAATTAAAAATAAAGATTCATCCTAAATAAACTATTTACAGTTATGATAATTAACACGGTTAAAAGATATTATAATCTTCGTCCTTCAAGAGATAATTCGGGAAAACATACAATTCATTTACGTGCAAGAGTGAATGGAGAACTGGTTGAGCTTGGTACAACTGGAGTAAAAATTGACTTAGAAAAAAATTGGTGCAATGATACTAAGACTCTTAAAAATCCAGACAATAACAAAGATATAGAGGGACTTATTGAAAGGTTTGAAGCATCAAAAGACTTGATAAATGAGGTTGTAAGATATTACAACAAGGAAGAAATTTGTTTGACAGGTCAATTATTGAAGAATGAGTTTGAAAAAGCACTGAAAAACAAATGTAAGCTTCAATCTAAAAAAATGATAACTCTGGATACTTTATTTGAAGATTTCTTGAGTAACCAAGAACAAAGAGTGCCAATCAACTATCAAAAATTAGCTCATAATACTTTCAGGGATTATAGGTACAAATTTGAAAAAATAAAACAATTTTCTACTGAAACAAATACTCCTTTGTCGGTGGGGATGATTAATAGAGCTTTTGTTAGCAACCTTAAAAGGTGGTTAATTGCAAATTTTAACAATACTGATTCATCGGCAAATAAATATATAATGAGAATTAAAGTAGTTCTTAACTATGGCGTGGAAGTTGGTTTAATTGATAAAAATCCAATATTTGAAGTAAAAACCCCTAAACATTATGATACTGATTTAAGACATTTGAACTATGAACAAATTTTACAGCTTTACAAGCATGAGTTTTATAGTGAACGTATTCAAAAAGTAGTAGATATGTACCTGTTTTCATGTGTAACGGGAATATGTTATGCCGACCAAGTTAAACTCAAAACCTCTAACATTGATTTTCAAAAAAGATTAATTGTAGATTATCGCCAAAAAACAAAAACAAGATATACCGCACCATTAACAGAAATTGCATTTTCCATAATTCAAAAATATGGTTCTATTGAAGCCATGCCAAAGATTAGTAATCAAAGAGCAAATGAATATTTGAAATTAGCTTTGTATGAAATTGGAATACCAGAAGCATTTGAGTTTACTTTTCATTCGGGGCGAAAATCATTTGTTAATTATTGTTTGAATAGGGAGGTTAATCCAGTGCCGGCCTATGACCTTATAAAAATGATAGGACATACCTCAATTGAAGAATTAAAAACATACGGTGTGAGGTCAGATGAAAACGTAATAGTAAGCTTTTTTAAATGATAAAATCAATAGAATGGAAAAAGCCTTAATAGCTCACCGACCAAAGCAACTATTAAGGCATTAACTAAAAAGTGTTATGCAAGATAAGAAAAAAAATGAGTTAGATAGTCTATTAGAAAAGACTCTTGGAAGTGAAGAAATGAAAAAGGCTTTAGAATCATTTGAAAGTGTAAATTCTATCATAAAACACTCAAGTCTGTCAGATGTATTAAGTAATTTAGATTTTTCGCTAATTTCAAGAATGAATACTATGACAAATCCTTCTCAGGATAAAAACAATCCAATACATTATAGTCCTTCGGCACACTTGAAAAATTATAATCCGCCACCACACTTTGAAAAAAGAATGGAAGTGAGCGAAAAAACTAAACAAGTTGGTGTTAAGCTTACTCATTTTGAAATAGCACTACTTTTTCATTATAAAAATGAAATAATTAACCGTGATAATTCTGATAGAATAGCAAATTTTTATCAACAAGGAAGTGGTATTCAGTTGTTAGAAAAAGTTGAAGAGTTCAAAAATTACCCTAATAGAATTAAAGAACATAGATTTTCAAAAAGATACCATGAGAAAATTATCTCTTTGTTAGAAGGTAATGAAATAGCTAAAGAAAATGCAAAAAAAACATTAAATGAAATTCAATCTAAAAAAGTGTAGATAAAATTATTTGTTTGATTATCAGTATTTTAAAAAATATCCAACCACTTCCAACCACTTCAAATGATTCGTGCTACATAATTTTGAGCCATTAATAAACAATAAAAAAAATAAAAATGGCTCAAAATTATAATCCATTCGATAGTATCGAATCTCGTTTAGGTCAAATAGAAAATATCTTAATAGATATTAAAAATTGTACCCAAAATCAAATTATTCCCGAACAAAACGACCAATGGTTTGATATTGAGGGACTACGTAATTACCTACCAGACCGCCCAGCTTTAGCCACAATTTACGGTTGGGTTTCAGTCAGAAAAATTCCATTTGTTAAGAAAGGCAAACGAGTACTTTTCTTGAAATCTGATATTGATGAGTATTTAAAATCAGGACGTAAACAGACTAAAGAACGAGAAAGGGAAGCTTTAAGAATTGAAGCGGAGAAACATCTTGAATCATTAAGAGCAAGGAAATAAAATTGCCTATTCGTTTTTATTGCCTTTGGCTTTTATCAAATCTTCTTTACAATTTTTAAAACGTACCAAAATGAAACAAAAAATTAGTGATAAAAAATTAATCCTTGAATATCTCAACGGATTAAATGAAGTATTGACCTCTATTTTTGACATGACAGCCACGTTAAAGATTGAAGCAAAGGAATGTACTGCTTTAGAGTTTATAGATAGCTTAGAGGTTATTTCTGAGACTTTAAATAACATTCCAATTATTAACCCAACATTAGATTTAGATTGGTTTAATAATGCTTCTTTGCTTGCAAGCTTAAAACACTGTACAAATGAAACTCAAAGGCTTTTGTGTGAGTGTAAACGTTCAGCGTCTATTTGTAGTACTGAATGGATAATAGTGATAGAAAATCATTTAGAAACTGCTTTAGGTCACTTAATTGACCTAATAATTGAAGTATGAGGTAAACTCTTTAACTCCTATAAGTTACACAAATGTACTGTTCAAAACGTAGTTACTAACTAATTGGACATTCCCAATAATTCATTTTAAATCTTCCTGTATTTCCTTTTATTATGTTCGATTTTATAAATGTCGAGGTTAAAAGCATATTGCCTAAAGTATGGCTTGAAAACCCTATTTTGAGGGATTCGGGTTTTCCTTTGCAAGTGGTAGAAAACAGCGGAGAAATATTAAAAGGGAAACGTATTGCAAAGTATCAGGGTTTAACTTTTGAGCTTTTACCCTCTCTAAAATATGAAGGATACACCATGTTGTTAAGTGGTTCAATTCATAGTTACCGAAATGAAGGTAAACACAATTACGACCGTTTTACTTTTAGCGATTGTATTGAAATCGTTGGAGAGTTATTTACCGTTTTTGGCATTGATTCAAGACAAGCTAATTTACACTCGTTAGAATTTGGGGTTAATTTAGAATTGCCTTACAAGGTTCAAAAGCTTATTCAATCGGTTGTAGTGCATAAAAACAAACCCTATGAGGCTATTAATAAGAATAGGAAAATTGGGGTTGTGTGCGTGCGTGACGGCTACGAAATCAAGATGTATGATAAAGGTTTTGTTTGTGGTTTACCCAAAAAACTAATTAGGGTGGAATATCATGTTTCAAAGATGAGAGTTTTACAAGAGTATGGAATTAGTACGCTGTTTGACCTGACAGATAAGACAAAGGTTAGTTCATTAGTTGATTTATTGATAGATGCTATAAATGATACAATATTTGTCCCTCCTGATACCGATTTATCAAGTCTGACTCAGAAACAAAAGATAAATTTTCATTCGATGGGTAAAACGTACACATGGAAGAGTTATACACGTAAACAGCGATTCGATAAAAGATTAACGCTTGCAAGAATCTTGAAAAAATGCAATGCTTTTGATTTTCAGAGAGATTTAAAAACAAGGGTTCTTGATGAATGGAAAATACTTTTAAATGACCCAAAAGAAGCATATAAAACCGTAACGTTTACACCTGATTTTTCAACCATTGAAGCACAAGAAAATGTAACGTTTACATCACTTGAATATAGGGTGCAAACGTTACAAAAAGACGTGCCAGAATATAGTGAGAAAGAAAAATTAGAAAAGAGTGTTTTTAGACAGTATTGTAAGTCTTGCGGAAAGGAAATAATCAATAGTTATCCAAACAGTATATTTTGTAGGAAAAGTACAAATCCAGAAGCAAAAAAATGTAGAAACAAAGACAGTAACAAGAGACGAACTTTTAAAGCTAAAATAATGAGAGCCATAAAACAAGATAAATGGTTGAGAGTAACTTACAGAAATCCTGACAACTTAGAACCTTATACCGATACATTGCACAGTTCGGAAATTGCTGTTACACGTGAGTACTTGGATTCTGTTCTAAGCGTTGAAATACTCCACGAATCCCCAACGCTTTATAATGAGCCTAATGTAACGCATCCAGAACTATTGACGGGCGTGAAGGCTATTGAAATGTTAGAAGTGCTAACAACTGAAAATATGAATGAATTGGATTGATAGTTTGAAGTTATCAATACACTTGAAATATTGTAAAGACTTTAGTTATCTATCTGAATGTATTAAATTGCAAAACCCTACTTTGATATAATTCTTAGTAGGGTTTTATTTTAAATCATCTCAAACCATAAGTCAAAAACATAAAAGAGTAAGTGTAAACTAATCTAAAATAAGCTATGATGTAGTAGCTAATACCAACATGGAAAAAATCAAATTAATAATTGAAAGTACAAAGGAAGGCGTACTTTGGGGGCGTGTGAATTATGAGGATAATTTACTTATAGAAAGTGCTGAAAGCTTGGAACAACTTCAAGTTAAAATAAAAAACTTACTTACCAACTTCCACAATTTAGAACTAAGTAGTATTGATTTTGATGTTAGTTTTAATGCTTAACAAGAAAACAAGCAGGGGGGGGCGTTGAAATCCTTATCAAAATAGCCTTGACAATCGCCTGAGTGGGTGCAAATATATTCATTTAACTTTTTAGGGGGTGGGGTCTAAAGTTTGATTTTAGTGAATTTGGGCAACCCTTTGTACCCTATTTGTACCTTTTTGCAATTACCAAATCTAAATTACTGAAAATCAATATTTTATATTTTCTGTATTGGGAAATAAAGCATTGGCAAAATATAAATGCAAGTGGCTATTATCAAAAGCAATAGGGCTATTCACTCAATGTAAATGACTATTATCAAAAATAATACGGCTATTCACTCAATGTAAATGGCTATTATCAAAAGTGATATGGCTATTCACTCAATGTAAGTGGCAATTATCAAAAATAATAGGGCTATTCACTCAATGTAAATGGCATATACCTAAAATAATATGGCTATTCACTCAATGTAAGTGGCTATTATCACTTTGTAAGTGCTTATGCACAAAATGCTGTTATCAATTTACTACTCCCATAATTTGCATTATACCAAGAAAACTTACCGTATAATAAGTTTTTTGTGGTTTGTGCATTGAATATTTTTGATTGTATTTGGGAATTGGTAGATTGGTGTTTTAATTTATTGAGCAGTCGAAGACTGCTTTTTATATAACGTTCCAAGTCTGAAGACTTCCTTGGAACAGCGAAGGTCTTTCAATCATCTTTTGTACTTTATTTGTACATTTGTTTTTCAATCAGCAGCGGTTACAGGCAGACGGAATTCTATTTCCCAACCTGCACAAAGCCCTGTTCGTTAGGCAAAATTAAAACATATTACCTACTTAAATAAATAGAGTAATTAAAGCATAATGACCAATGACTAATCTTGAGAAATTTTTTGGAATAAAAGTACAATTCAAACAAATATTAGACCCTCTAGAATTAAGTTATCTAAAGACCAAGGCTCTTAATTTGACAGCTTTAACAAACTTCAATATTGAAAATTTCTTTGTTTATGTTCACACTATGAATATTCATATTGACCATAGGCATTTTGCACATAACGTTGAACTTAAAGACAGGATTAAGGAGTTAGAAGTTCAATTTTGCGTTAATCCGAAACAAGTTAGAAAAGGTCAAATCAGATTTTACAATGAAATTGCTGATATTGATTTACCTCAAGGAGTCGAAGAATCATACGGTGATACTCAATTAATCAAATATTTTCCAGGCACACTTTTAAATGATAGGAGAGTTCTAAAAACAGAATTAATAACATATATCGACAAATCACTAGCTCGAGAATCGCATAAAAAGATAAAGGTACAAGTGTTGGCAATACCACAGAAAGATTATCAAGATAAATTAAGTAAAGCAAAAAGAGACGAATTTAAAACATCAATAGATTTAAAGCTCACAAAACAAGTTCAATTAACAATAAATTTCCCGACAGACGACAGAAAATTATCAGAGCAGGAATATCATAACACATTAATAGAACTGAATAAATTATACAAGGGATTAGAAGCCCAGAATAACAATTCAAATAAGGAAGACTTAGAATTAATTCTAAATGCAATTAGAGCTTCTGAAAAAAAAGACGAATCCTCACTAAAAACATATTTGAAGAATTTTGGCGATGGTGCATTTAAGACAGCTAAAGAAATAGGATTACCAATAATATTAGAATTGATAAAAAAATAACTTTGCCTAACAATAAATATACGTAATGCGGGGCGATGTGATAATTTGAACTTTAAAGCATTTAATAAACAGCATAGCGATTTGATAGTGAAGTACCTTGAAATCCCGCACTACGCATATTTGAGTCGTTGGTGGCTATTTTAAGGACACTCTAAAATTAAAAAAACATAAAATTTACAATGAGACAATTATTACCAATTTTAAAACCGACAGGTTACAGACAAGAGGTACCACTATTCTTCAAGGAATTTTTATTTGAAAGTTCTTCTTCACCAGTAATTGCCTTTGGAACTGACGAAGGCAATCGAATATCTTATGAAGGAGCAAGTGACGAAGAAGATTATAAAAATCGTTTTCCAATTTTAAAGCGACAAGCATTTGACAACCTAAAAGAAATTCAACCATCAATTGAGGTTCAAGACGCACAAGGAACTAAAATTGCTTTTGTTGTTGGGCACGAATATGCAAGTGAAAAAATACTTGATTCAGATTTTATGAAACAAGTTGGACAATTAATTGGAAGTAAAAGTCTAATGGTTGGAATTCCATTCAAAGGGCATTTAATTGCGACAGATTCTAATTCTGAAATCAGATTAAAATTCCCAGCAATTATTCAAAAGTATTACAACAACCCTCAACAAGACCCAATTTCTGATAAAGTATTCTTAGTTAACGATGGTGAAATAGTTGCTATGGCAGGAGAAAACCTTGAAGACGATGGAGGCAAAGACAACTTTATTATCACTGAAAACGGTAAAACTAACAATTACAAAGTAGAACTTAAAAGCAAGTCAATAGAGGAGCTTACAGAAAATGTGAACACATCTTTTCAGCAAGTTATGGCTATGATTATGCAACGAAAAGTATTTGGTGGTGAAGTATCGTATCATTTAGGCGGAGAAATGAAATTAGACAAAATATTGACAGACAAATGTCAAAGTTATGTAACTCAAATTGACGAAAACGAAATGGCACAGACTTTAATTCAGGCTTTGACGAACTCGAAAACTTCGCTAAAATTTTATTATAAAAACAGACAAATTGCCCCTTTGGATAACAATTCAACTCCGCAACAAGGCTTTGAAGAGATTGACCCAGAAAAAAAATGGTGGCAATTTTGGAAATAAAAACAGCCGCCAATAGCTAAAGTTTCGTGGTGGCTGAAAGCCAAACCATGAAACAAATGTTGAACTTAAACTGCAACTGGTCTGCCACTGGTCTTAGGTTTTCCTAAGACATAAAACAAAAAGAGCGTCACGCTCAAATTTTTCTCCTTATGGTGCAAGTTTCAAACGAAGCGTCACTTGTACCTAAAATTACCTCAGTTTATAAAGAGGATTAAAAGCAAGTTCCATAGGTGCTCAATCCTTAAAAACTGGTTTAATGCAAGATTTATTAAGGGGAAAAGTGAGGGTGAATAATCTTAAAAAAGAAACGCTATGAGTAAAAAAATAGCTAATCAAACAGAACAGGTTTTAGTAACCGAGCTGTCGCTGCTTATAGAACAAAGCCATCAACAAGTAGTGGCACAAGCCAATAGTACCCTTACGCTATTGTTTTGGCAAGTAGGCAAGCGTATCAATGAAGATATACTACAAAACAAACGAGCAGATTATGGCAAACAAATTGTGCCGACAGTGTCGGCACAATTGGAAATTAGGTTCGGGCGGAACTTTACAGAGAAAAATGTAAGGCGTATGATAAAATTTGCCGAGCAATTTCCAGATTTGTCAATTGTCGTTCCACTGGCACGACAATTAAGTTGGTCTCATTTTGTAGAGTTATTGCCTTTAAAAGATCAAGAAGCAAAACTGTTTTATGCCCAAGCATCAGCAGCACAAACATTAGGCGTAAGGGATTTACGCAAACAAATAAGTACCAAAACATTTGAACGAAGCAGCATAGCCAATTTACAAAACACCAGTAATCACCCTGCCATACACAATACGTTTAAAGACCCTTACTTTTTAGATTTTTTAGGACTGCAAAACACCTATTTAGAAAAAGATTTAGAAGCTGCCATTTTACGAGAATTAGAAGCCTTTATACTGGAATTAGGCAAAGGCTTTGCCTTTGTAGAACGCCAAAAACGAATGATAATAGATGGCGAAGATTTCCATTTAGACTTACTTTTTTATCACCGCAATTTAAAGCGATTAGTAGCCATAGAATTGAAGTTGGGCAAGTTTGAAGCCCAACACAAAGGGCAAATGGAACTCTACCTAAAATGGCTAAACAAATACGAAAAAGCCGAAGGCGAAAACACCCCCATTGGTTTAATACTATGTGCAGAAAGCAGCCGTGAGCAAATAGAATTATTAGAAATGCACAAAGACGGCATAATGGTAGCAGAATACTGGACAGAACTTCCACCTAAAAAACAATTGGAACAAAAAATACACAGCATTTTAATTGAAGCCAGAGAAAGAATAGAACGAAATAAAATGATTAATGGTTAATTGTCAATTATAAAAGAAAATGTTATTAAGAATAAGAGTTTTGACTTTGCTACACAAAATGGTGCAAGTATCAAGCAAAGCGTCACTTGTACCTAAAATTATCCACCCTTATAGGCAAGTGTAAATGACGACACAACAACATATCGACATTAAATTTTGGCTTTTAGCAGGACTGACATTTCTGTTATCTGGACTTATGACATTTATGAACTTGAAAGAATTTGTAACAATTGGTTTACTCAAGCAGACAACAAACTATCCATTTGGGGGGGAAGGTTCCGTTCCTTGGTATTACGAAACTGCTGACCTTTACGCAAAAGTAAGTTTTGCTTTTGGACTTGGTTTTCTTTCTGCATTTGTTGCTGGCATTTGGACAACTTTTAAAAGAAACAAAACGGGACTTTTCATTGCATTACTTTCGTCAATATTTCTAATCGTAATAATGTTTGTAAATGGACAAGCTGACTAAAACCTCGCCATTCCAAGTTTAACAAATGGAACAATAATAAAATGCAGTCTTTGTGATTCATAGGTTGAATGTTTTTGATTGCATTTGGGAATAGGTAGATTGGAGTTTTAAATCAATAACAATACAAAAAGTACTACAAAACTTTCGCATATTAGCGAGTTAGCGGTCATTATACCGGACGACACCAAAAACAATGGACAACGAAAAAACATTTAAAACAAAGACGGGCTTTTGCCATATTTTGCCTGACAAAATCGTTCTGACACGTGACGGAATTATCGGAAAGGTTACGACCGTGTCAGTTGGAAATAACATTTCAAGAATACTAATTATTTACGGTGGACTATCAATAGGACTTTTTTATTTCGCATTTGATAATTATAGAAACGGACAAATAGCACAACCAATATTATTCGGATTTTTGGGAGTTTATTTAGTTTACGGAATAGTAAATAGTATAAATAACTCTGCGACACCAATTATAGACAGACAAAAAATTAAAGAAGTTAAATTAAAAAAAGCGATTGTCGGTTTGACACGTTCAAGATTTGAAGTGCTATTTGAAGATGATCAAGGCAAAGTAAAAAAACGATTAATAATGCTTCCAGGTTCACTGACAAACGGACAAACTGAAACGGAGAAAGCAATTAAAATAATGAGAGACGAAAAATTAATAACTAACTGCTAAGAGGCGTTTGACAAAAAAGCGGGTTCAGTGCTGGAAGACAGTTTAGTGCTTCAAAATCCGCTTCTTCGCCAAGCCCCAAACCTTTAGCTGTTACCATTAGTGACAACCTGCAAAGCAAAAAAATAAAACCTCTTATAGAAATGTTTAGACAAATGACAATATACAAATTTAAAATTCCAATCTTTTCTTTGTTATTGGTATCTATGTCTTTTACATCTTGTAACGGGCAGACTTCAACAAACAAAATGACAAACAATACAAATTCAACCACTAAAAAGGAACAACACACAAAGATTGTTCGGACTTTAGGAACACAGTCCGAGAATGTAGTTTGTCAGCTTCTTGACAAAGACGGCAACTTATGGTTTAGCATTTGTGGAGAAGGTGCTTATCGTTATGACGGAAAATCATTTATCAATTTTACTACCAAAGACGGTTTGTGCAACAATAATGTAGGTTCAATTATACAGGACAGAGCAGGAAATATTTTATTTGGAACCAATAGAGGAATATGTAAGTATGATGGAAAAAACTTTACAAATGTTCCTATGACGGACACTCTGAGTATTACCAGTCTTTTAGAAGACCGAGCGGGTAACATTTGGTTTGGCGTGATGAATAAAGGTATTTACCGGTATGACGGAACGAATGTTTCTAATTTTCTTTATAAGCACGAGCACCCATTCTTTGGTGATAAGTACGAGAATTATATCAGTGATATTATACAAGATAGAAATGGAAACTTATGGTTTAGTTCTTGGAATGGCGGTGGCGTATGGAAATATGACGGAAAAAGTTTTAAGAATTTTCTTCCATCTTTAGACTATTATAAAACAAACCAAGACAAAAGAAGAAGTGGCAACACTGAGAATTCTTTAAATTTCATCCAGAACATCAAGTCTTTTATTAAAACGCAAGATTATATTTCTGATGATATGATTTTTTCAATCACAGAAGACCATTTAGGGAATATTTGGTTTGCGACAAGAAACCACGGAGTTTGCCGTTACAATGGAAAAACATTTATCACCATTGGAAGACATGAGGGTTTTGAAAGCGGAGGGGCTTACGCTATTTTGGAAGATAAAAAAGGTGATTTTTGGTTCACGACCGAAAAGGATGGGATATGGCGTTATGATGGAAAGACCATTAAAAACTTTAATGAAAAAGACGGACTAATAAATAATGCGGTTATGAATGTTTTGGAAGACAAAGAAGGCAACCTATGGTTTGGAACAAAGTTTTTTGGTTTAAGTCTGTATGACGGCAAAAATTTTACGACATTTTCTCAGTATGATAAATAGATATAAAGCAAAATTCTACCAAACGAAAGATATGGCAGCAGCTAACATGGGAATTTACATAAGAAGAGCAGGACAATGAAATATCACCCTAGCTGTTCCAAGTTTAACAAATGGAACAATCATAAAATGCAGTCTCTCTTTTGCATATTAGAGAGTTAACAGCTGACTTTGAGTCATGTCATAAGTACTACTTTTTGAAGGTCTAAAACTTGGAGAGCAATATTCAACAAGGAGTATTCAGCATATTTTCCATGCCTCCGTTCAAAAGGCAGGCATCACCAAAGATATGAGTGTACATACTTTAAGGCATAGCTTTGCGACGCATTTACTTGAAAATGAGACAGATATACGGTATATACAAAGTCTTTTAGGACAATTCCTCTTCAAAGACCACAGAAATTTACACCCACATTACCACCAAAGGTTTTGCTCAGATAAAAAGTCCTTTGGATAAGTTAGACATTTAGAAAAAATACTTAGTTTTAGAAATAGATTTGAATCAAACAAAAATCAGAAATAGGTTCAGATACATGCGATATAACCGCCATAAACTATAAAAAACAGAGCGTATGGCGGTTATACGCTCGTTAGCAGCCATATTAAAAAATCTTACATAATGACAAATTCTAAATTTATGAGAATAATTTTGACAACATTCATTCTTTTCTTGGCATTTACTTGTTTTGGACAGGACAAACAAAAAGCCGACTCTCTGCGAAAATCTTATGATGCAGATATGAAAATTCTTAGTTCCGCTTTATCAGAAGCCTATTATCCTCACAGACCCGAAATCTATTCTTTAAATGAATCCTTATTTCTAAAAAAGGTTGATTCACTAAAACAACCTTTCATGAAAATGACAAATAAATATGCGGTACATTTTCAAAAGTTAGATAAAAATTTTATCCCTAACGAACGAAGAGAAATTGAATATTTCTTCGATAGAATAATTCAAGATTACCCCTATTTCCATGAGAACCATACTGGTAATAAAGTTAAACTCTCTAAATCTGTTCAAAAAAAGCTTGACAAACATCTGCCAGACTTTAATAATCCAACATTACTTTCAATCAGCGATGTTAAAGGCTATATCGAAGGCTTTTTAAGACATAAGTCCTCAGATGAAGTAAAAAAAGACATCTATAAAAAATCTGATAACAAAAGACTTGATGCTTATCTAAATTTAATTCCTAAATACTTTACAAATCAAGAGTGTAAAGAGTATTGGCAGTATCATTATCTCTTTGCCCATATAGATGACTGGGGTACCAAAAACTTGGATGGTATCGTTTCTAAATTCCTCATCACCTGCAAGAACGAAGCTTACAAGAAAACCATTGACTCGATGTATACAGAAAGTGCTAATGCACGAAAAGACCATCTTATCAAGACTTATAAAACTGTTGACGGGTACAACCTCGATATCCACATCTTTCTTCCTGACAGCATTGATAAAACTAAGAAAAGCCCCGTAATGGTTTATTTCAGTGGTGGTAGCTGGACAAAGGGAAATCCCGAATGGGCTTTTTATAGTTGCGATAGTTATGCAAAAAAAGGTTGGGTTGGCGTATCAGTGGAATACAGACTGGCAGACCGTCACGAAACCACCCCTTTTGAAGCGGTAAAAGATGCAAGAAGTGCTATCCGTTGGTTGCGAATAAACGCAGACACTTACAATATCGACACAGCCCGAATTGTGGCCACAGGAAATTCAGCAGGCGGGCATTTAGTTTTAACTACTGCTTTGGCAAACGAATGGAATGAAGAGAGCGATAATTTGAATTACAATGCTACACCAAATCTTTTATTGGTTAATGCTGGGGTTTACAGTTTGTATTCTGAAAGTAGTACGGATTGGATAACCAGAGACCTTGCGGACAAATCTTTGGCAAAGAAAATATCACCTATTCATCTTTTAAGAACAGGGCTTCCCCCTATGCTTATCATTCATGGGACTGATGACCATAGCGTTGACTATGCATCAGCAAAAGCTTTTGCAGAAGAGATGGAAAAACTTGGAAACGATTTTGAGTTTCACACATTAAAAGGAGCACCGCATGCTATCTGGTTTGACAGAAGATTTTCCGGAAAAGTATCCGAATTAAGGAAAGCATTTTTAAAAAAATATGGATACGAGTGACGAAATACGGCTGCTAACCTCATATTGGCAATAGTGGGGCTGACAGTAATAAACTCAACATTTGTGATTCTATCAGTTATTTGTGCAAATATTGGGCTAACGTATTCCAAATGCCCTACCATCGCCAAGCAGCAAACCGTTAGCAGCCATATTTCCGCCGTTGTTGGTGTTTTCACGGGGTCGCCAAGACCAACAACACGAGCGTAAGCAACTCGTTACTTTGCATTCTACTACATTTGTTTATTGCTGATGCTCAATTCGTTGGAGAAAACTGCAACAAAGGCTGAAAATAAGTTTGGTCATAGTTGGGCTAAAGCACTAAGCTATAGAATGTTTGTGGTAATTTTAAAAAAGACAGTAAAATGGAAGGTCTAGTATTTATTGAAGGGTTATTACCAATGTTGATTACTATACCATTCATGATTGTTTTCATGAAAGATAAATCGCATTTTAAAACTTTGGGAGTTTTTATAATAACTTTTATTGCTCATGAAATTGTTGTTCGACTTCCTATGCAATATACTCAGTTAAAAATCACGAACGGACAATGGAATTGGACTGGAAAACTTTTGGGAATTATTTTTGGCGTTTTAGTTTACATTGTCCTGCGAAAAAAAATATCACCTTACAACTTCATACAGATAGAACAAGCACCGCAATACTTCCAAAAAACAATTATAGCGACTGTTTTAATTAGTTGCACCGCCTTTTTTTCTTACTTTGATACTTCACTAACAATGGATAAAGAAACACTTTTGTTTCAATTGACAATGCCTGGATTGGATGAAGAAATAATGTTTCGAGCAATTTTATTGGGTCTATTATTAACTTGTTTAAATGAGCATATAAAGGTTGGGAAATTGAATTTGGGTAGTCCTAGTGTTTTAATCATTGGATTACTTTTTGGGCTTTTACATGGACTAAAACTGACGGATGAATTTAGTTTTAAATTTGATTATTTATCTTTTTTATCCACATTTGTATATGGTTATGTTTGGAGTTGGATAACCATAAAGAGTAAAAGTATCTTACAGCCATTAGTTTCTCATAATGTGCTTAACTTTATGACGAATTTGATAAGAATGACCCCATAAAAAAAGAGGCTTTCGTAATCGAAAGCCTCTTTTTTTATGGGAAAGGTTTTGTGACTAAGCACAGAATTCATCAAAAACCATTTCTAAGTGTCCAGCAATCATTTCTGCCGAACGACCTTCGATGTGATGACGCTCTACAAAATGAACCAACTCACCGTCTTTAAACAATGCTACTGAAGGTGACGATGGAGGATATGGTAAATGATATTCACGTACTTTTTGAGTTGCTTCTTGGTCAACACCCGCAAAAACCGTTACTAAATGTTCTGGTTTTTTGGCAGCGTTCCAAACAGCTTCTTTTACACCTGGACGAGCAGTACGAGCTGAACAACCACAAACTGAGTTGATAAACACTAAAGTTGTTCCTTTTTCAGCTAATACTTGATCAACTTCTGTAGCTGATTTTAATTCTGTGAATCCTCCTTCTACGATGTCAGCACGCATTGGAGCTACTAAATGTTCTGGGTACATAATATAAAGTTTGAAAATTTGAAAAATAGTCAATTTGAAAATTGTCCTTCAAAGAAACACTTCAAATATGATTTGTCTTATAATAAAAAAACTTGTGATAAATAATCACTCGTGGGCAATCTGATTCAAAACACAATTACATAAAACCGAGTTCCAATTTGGCTGCCTCAGACATCATGTCTTGTGAATATGGTGGGTCAAAAGTTAATTCTACACTCACTTCGCTTACACCTTCAATTTCACGTATTTTTTGTTCAACTTCAACAGGAATTGCTTCAGCAGATGGGCAAGAAGGCGAAGTTAAAGTCATTAATACGTAAACATTATTTACAGGAAAAATTTTAATATCGTAAATCAAGCCAAGTTCATAAACGTCCACAGGAATTTCTGGGTCATATACTCCTTTCAATGCTCTGATTACTTCTTCTTTTAATTCAACTTCCGACATGATTTCTATCAATAATAATGAAATTCTAGGATTATATTTAGTAAATAATTAAGCTTTCAAGCCGTAAGCGATAGCATAATTTTTCATTTGCTTTACCATTGAAGCCAAACCGTTTGAGCGAGTTTGAGCCAAATGTGAAGTCATTCCAATTTTATCAATGAAATACAAATCAGCAGCATTAATTTCATTAGGAGTATGCCCAGATAATACCCTGATTAACATATTCACCAATCCTTTTACAATAATCGCTTCTGAATCTGCATCAAAAAAAAGTTCGCCATTTTCAAAACGAGCATTTAGCCAAACTCTACTTTGGCAACCTTTTATGATATTATCTTCGGTTTTTTGCTCTTCTGGCAAGCCTTTTAGTTTTTTTCCTAAATCAATGATGTATTCATATTTATCTGCCCAATCGTCAAAAAGTGCAAATTCCTCAATGATTTCATCTTGTGTTTCGTTGATAGTCATAAATTCTTTTGTATAGTTTTGAAAATAGTGTTGTGCTGTTTTCAAACTATAATAACATTTTTTTTACTCGATGAATACCTGCTACTAATCTATCTACTTCTTCAATCGTGTTATAAACGGCAAAAGAAGCTCTTGAAGTTCCAAGCAAATTAAATCTTTGCATCAAAGGCTGTGTACAGTGGTGTCCCGTTCTTACAGCAATTCCTTGATTATCAAGCAACACTCCAATATCTTGATGATGAATTCCATCAATGACGAAACTCAATACAGATACTTTTTTCTTAGCTTGCCCAATAATTCTTAGTCCTTCAATTTCTGATAATTGTTCTGTAGCATAACTCAAAAGCATATCTTCATGGGCAGCAATATTCTCTCTTCCAAGTGCATCAGCATACTCTAAAGCTGTTTTTAAGGCTACAACATCAGCAATATTTGGCGTGCCTGCTTCAAACTTATATGGCAATTCATTATAAGTAGTTTTCTCGAAAGAAACATCCTTGATCATTTCACCACCACCCATATACGGAGGCATCGCATTCAAAAGCTCTTTTTTACCATACAAAGCACCCATACCCGTTGGTCCATACAATTTATGAGCCGAAAAAGCATAGAAATCAGCATCCAAATCTTGCACATCAATATTAAAATGTGAAGTAGCCTGAGCACCATCAATCAAAACTTTTGCACCATATTCATGGGCTAAAGCGATGATTTCTTTTACTGGATTAATAGTACCCAATGAATTAGACACATGATTTACAGCTACTAACTTCACTTTCTCAGAAAGCAAATTTTCGTAAGCTTCCATGTCTAGCTCACCTTGTTCAGTGACAGGAATTACTTTTAAGGTAATTCCTTTTTCTTCACAAAGCATTTGCCAAGGCACAATGTTAGAATGGTGTTCCATTCCCGACACGATGATTTCATCTCCTTCTTTGATGAATTTTCTACCAAAAGTACTTGCCACCAAATTAATCCCTTGTGTTGTACCAGAAGTAAAAATGATTTCTTCAATGGAAGATGCACCCAAAAATTCACGAACAGCTTCTCTCGAAGCTTCAAAATCACGGGTAGCTCTTTCAGCTAAGGTATGAATTCCTCTGTGAATATTGGCATTATCGAAATTATAATAATGAGCAATGGCATTGATAACAGCCGTCGGCTTTTGGGTCGTAGCAGCGTTATCAAAATAGACCAATTTTTTTCCGTTGATTTCTTGATTAAGAATAGGGAAATCTGCTCTTATTTTTTGTATGTCTAAAATATCGGTCGTTATCATGATTTCAATGGTGCTTTTTACTGTGAGTAATTATCCTTGATAAATCTTATCAACAATTAACTCCTGTAAATATTCTTTAATCGCAGGAATTTTCATCTTATCAATTACTTCTTGAGCGAATGCCAACATTAATAATGCTCTGGCTGAGTCTTTTGAAATACCACGAGCTTGCATATAAAACAAAGCATCTTCGTTCAATTGTCCAGTAGTTGTACCGTGCGAACACTTAACATCATCTGCCCAAATTTCCAATTGTGGTTTGGTATTCATAGAAGCATTTTCAGACATCAATACGTTTTTACAAGATTGAAAAGCGTTTGTTTTCTGGGCATCTTCACGAACAAAGATTTTACCATTGAATACTCCAACAGCATTATCTTTCAAAATACCTTTATATAATTCGTTAGATTCTGAATTTGGTTTGGCGTGATCAACAGCAGTATGGTTATCAATATGCTGTTTCTTGTTTGGAATGTATAAGCCAAACATATTCGCTTCTGCGTACTCCCCATCAATTTTAATATTGAGGTTATTACGTACAAAACCGCCATTTGCTGTTACAGTATTGGCAGTAAAAACTGATTTACCAGCTTGTAGCACCGATGTTGTACCAATATGATAAGCCTTGTCTGATTCGTTCTGAACTTTGTAATAATGTACGTTTGCTTCTTCTTCAACAAAGAATTCAGTTACTGCATTGGTAAATGAAGCATTTTCGCCCAAAGAACGATAAGCTTCTGCAATCTGTACTTCTGAACGTTTCCCAACTACAATTAAATTTCTTGGCTGAGATGCTACATTTACTTTACGAGCATCTGCAATAAACCTTAAAATAACTGGTTGAGTAACTACTGTATTAGCAGGTACATGAACGAAAATTCCGTTATGAGCAAATGCAGTATTTAATGCTGTGAAAGCATTATTTTGTGAATCAGTATATTGATTGAAATATTTCTCAACTAAAGCTGGTTCTTGCTTGATAGCATCAGAAAAAGTTAGAATTTGAAGTTCTGAAGCTGGACTTACAATAGAAGAAAGTGCTGCATTGTAAACGCCATTCACAAAATAAAGGATATTTCCTTCAAGATTTGGAATTGACGAATCTGCTACATCTTGTGCTGAAAAATCAGAAGCTGCATTAAATTCAAAAGCTTGATTAACCAAGTTTTTGACATTAGAATACTTCCACTCTTCGTGTTTTATCGTCGGAAAGCCCAAGGTTTCAAACGTTTTCAACGCTTCTTGACGAACTTGATGAACAGCAGATTTTGCTGCACCATTCATACGTCCTTCAATCGTTTGAAAATCTGAAATTAATTGAGCCTTTAATGAATTTTTATTATCCATGTTAATAATTGATATTGCTGTGTTATCAGAATGACCAATACACAATAAAACTCTAAATTGAATTAAGCGATAGTTTCGCCCAATTCTTCAGCATCTACTTCTGCTTTAATCCAGTCGTAACCTCTTTCTTCTAATTCTAAGGCTAATTCTTTCGTGCCAGATTTTACGATACGTCCTTTGTATAAAACGTGAACAAAATCAGGTACGATATAATCCAATAAACGTTGATAGTGAGTAACCACAATCACAGCGTTATCAGGAGATTTTAATTTATTTACTCCTTCAGCTACGATACGAAGTGCATCAATATCAAGTCCTGAATCTGTTTCATCCAAAATGGCTAATTTTGGTTCAAGTACAGCCATTTGGAAAATCTCGTTTTTCTTTTTCTCACCACCCGAAAAACCTTCGTTCAAAGCACGGTTCAAAAGAGATTGGTCGATGTTTACATAAGCCATTTTCTGTTTGAACATTTTCAAGAACTGAACAGCATCCATTGGCTCTTCGCCACGATATTTACGGATTTCGTTTACAGCAGTTTTCAAAAAGTTGGTTGTTGAAACTCCTGGAATTTCAACTGGATATTGAAACGCTAAGAAAATACCTTCTGCAGCACGTTCTTCAGCAGCTAATTCTAATAAATCTGTTCCGTTAAAATCTACGCTTCCACCAGTTACTTCATAGTCTTCACGTCCTGCTAACACAGAAGCTAAAGTACTTTTCCCAGAACCGTTTGGTCCCATGATTGCGTGTACTTCACCCGCCTTAACTTCAAGATTAATTCCTCTGAGGATTTGTTTTTCCCCAATTTTCGCCTGTAAATTGTCTATTTTGAGCATTTTATCTATTAATTTCTAAACCTTGATTGATGGAGATTAACATTTACCTATTGATGTATTTCAAAATGATTACTCAATTGTAAACTTCCCAATCATGATACAAAATTAAATATTGTATTTTTTAAATACTATACTTTATTTAGAACAACTCTAAGTAAATGAAAAAAGTTTGGTCATTACTATATTTTTAACGCTTTGTTAAGGATAAAATAGCTATATTAAAGCTAAAACAACTAAAAATTTATTGGGCAAAATTATTTTCTCAAAAAATTATTGCTCGAAAACTTAGTTTAAATTCAATAGGCTATGTTTTTAAAATTACCTTTCAAAACAGGCTTGACAATGCTAAAAAATTATGAGTACTTGCGAGAAATCAGATTTCATCAATCATTTTTATGGAAAATCTCATCCAAGTATCTTCAGAAGTTGGCACGCTTAGGCGATTGCTCATTCATAGTCCCGATAGTGGTTTAGGTAAAGTTGTTCCTTCAAAAGCTCAAGATTGGCTTTTTGAAGACATCGTTCATTTAGATACCATGCGCCGTCAAGAATATGATTTTTATGTAAAAACATTACTCTATTTTCTTGACCCTGATAAGATAAAAGGTAAATTGGCTACTATTAATGCCGATAATGATCGTAATTTTTTCAAGCCAGATAACCCTGAATATTTCAATTCTGATAAAGTAATTGAACTTCAGAAATTACTTTCTGATATTTTGGAGAATGATTTAGTAAGGATGAAACTCGTTGCTGCTGCTTGTGCCATTGAAAAAGAGTGGTACACTACACATGATGAATTGTTCAATCTTCCTCCTATCGAATTAGCTAAAACATTAATTTCTGGAAGTACTCCTTCTGGCGAAATGCTTTTCCCTCCTATTCCAAATTTTATTTTTACACGTGATATTGGGATTACTATCAACAATCATATTTTGTTGAATCGTCCGAAAAAGCAGGCTCGTACTCGTGAAGCGTTATTGGTACAATATATTTTCTTTAATCACCCGATTTTTGATGCGGTTCGTAAAAATTTGATTGAAATTCCAGATAATGAAACGCTTTTCTTGCTACCAGAATACGAAGCCAACGAAGCCCAAACTACGCTAGAAGGTGGCGATGTAATGATGGTCGCTAAAAACCATTTACTGATTGGTATTTCGGAAAGAACAACGGTAAATGCAGCAAAACAAGTAATTAAAATCTTGTTTGAAAAGAAAATTGTGGATAAAATCACTTTGGTGAAAATTCCTAACAAACGTGATTATATGCACATTGATACGGTTTTCACGCAAGTAAAACGCAATGTTTGGGTCTTGCTAGGTTCTTTGGCAAAACCACAATTGAAAGCAGAAGATGAAGTATTAATTAAGGCAGGTTTGCTTCCTTCTAAAAAAGCAGAACAAGTACATATTGTTCAGTTTCGTCGTGGACAAGCTGATGAACCTCGTGAAATTGCAAGTTTGGAAGAATTATTAACCGAAATTTCTATTTACGACCTTGGTTGTCAACCATTGGATGTGAAGTTTATTTATTCAGGAAATAATGAATTTCCTTATGGAGCCAGAGAACAATGGACGGATTCCTGTAATTTGTTAGCCGTGAAAGAAGGTGTGGTTATCGGTTATGATAGAAACGATAAAACACTTGAGGCTTTCAAAGAAATGGGATTTGAAACCATTAAAATGGAGGATTTATTAAATGATTTTGAATCAGGAAAACGTTCTCCTGAAACCATTCAAAACACTTTCATTATGCTTCCTTCAGCAGAGCTTTCAAGAGCAAGAGGTGGCTCGCACTGTATGTCGATGCCCATTTTAAGAAGTGAACTATAATCAAAACAAGCACTAATTAACAATTTCAAAAGCCATGCAAAATCAAACTACTGCTCATATTTTAATGATTCGTCCAGTTCGTTTTGGTTTCAATGAACAAACTGCTACTTCGAATGCTTTTCAAAATCAAGCTTTTGGTAAAGAAACGCAAGCTAGTTCACAAGAAATTGCTTTAAAAGAATTCGATGAAATGGTGGCTCAACTCCGTAAAGCGGGCGTTGATATTATCGTTATTGAAGATACACCAGATCCGCATACTCCTGATTCTATTTTTCCGAACAATTGGATTTCGTTTCATAACGACGGTACAGTAATGCTTTACCCGATGCAGGCAGAAAATAGACGATTAGAGCGTAGAGAAGAAATTGTAAATAGCCTTCAAGAGAAATTTTATGTCAATAAAATCATTGATTTGTCGTCTTTTGAACAAGAAGAGAAATTCTTGGAAGGAACAGGTTCAATGGTTTTTGACCGTAAAAATAAAATTGCTTACGCCTGTATTTCACCAAGAACCCATCAAGAAGTATTGGCTGAATTTGCTTTGAAAACGAATTATCAAATTGTAGCTTTTGAAGCAGTAGATGGAAATGGCAAGCAAATTTACCACACCAATGTTTTGATGTGTGTTGGCGATATGTTTTCAGTAGTTTGTTTGGAAGCTGTTCCAGACTTAGATGAGCGTTTGCAATTGAGAAATTCACTAGAATCAAATGGTAAAAGAATAGTTGAAATTACGCTGGAACAAATGAATCAATTCGCTGGCAACATGCTTGAAGTAAGAAGCGAAAAAGGAGATAAAATGTTAGTGATGTCTAATGCAGCGTATTATTCATTAACTTCTTCACAAATAAAAATTCTCGAAGATTACTGTACCATTCATCATTTCGACCTTTCGATGATAGAAGGAAATGGTGGCGGTTCTGCTCGTTGTATGATGGCAGAAGTACATTTACCACTGAAATAATTTTAAATTGAATTCCACAACAATGTTTTCAATGAACTTTCAGATTAACTTTGTCGTTTGAAAAACAACAACATGATATAAATTTTAATAACGATATGGTAACGATCACAGAAATAGCAGCCAATAAAATCATAGAACTACGTCAAAAAGAAGGACTTACTAGCGACTTTAATGTTAGAGTTGCCGTGGAAGGAGGAGGATGTTCGGGCTTGATGTATAATCTTGATTTTGCATCTCAACCACAAACAACCGATATGGTTTTTGAAGATAAAGGCGTAAAAATTATGGTTGACAAAAAATCAATTCTTTATTTAGCAGGTACGGAACTTGATTTTTCAGACGGTTTAAATGGTAAAGGCTTTCAATTCAAAAATCCAAATGCAACTCGTACTTGCGGATGTGGCGAAAGTTTCTCTGTTTAAAAAATCATTAATATTTGTAAAAATTGTCATTCAAGTAAAGCTTAGATGACAATTTTTTTTTGCTCCAATTTCAAGCTACTAAAATTCCATTTAATTCAAGAAAACAAAGTATCAAAATCTTATTCAAAAATAAAAAACCTGCAAAGATTTATTTCTTTGCAGGTTTTTCTTTATAAAATCTCAAAGCTCATCGCTCAAGACTTAAAGCTGTCAACTACCAAATAAAACGAGTAGAAAGGAATGTTGATTCTTGGTTTTCTACAATTTGGTTAATGATTGCTTTGTTCTCTGTTGTTTCTTTTGTTGCTACTACCGTTCTAATTGAGAACGAACGTAAAGCCGCTGTTACTGAGAGTGTTCCTTCTGCTGAATCTTTACGACCAGTGAATGGGAAACCATCTGGTCCACGCTGACATTGTGAGTTAATATTTACACGAGAAACTTGGTGAACGGCAACATCCATTAATTCAGAAATTTGGTGTACATCTTTACTGAAAATAGATACTTGTTGTCCATGAGATGATTCAATTAAATAATTGATTGGCTCTTGAATATCGCTGAATGCTACAACTGGAACTAATGGGCCAAATTGCTCTTCATGCCATACTTTCATTTCTCTAGTCACAGGATATACCAATGCTGGGTAAACAATTGATTTGAACGATTCTCCACCACCTTCGTTGATTACTTTTGCACCATGTGCTATGGCATCTTCAATCAATTCTTTTAAATATGCTGGTTTGTTTGGTTCAGGAAGTGGCGTAATGTTTACTCCTTTTTCCCACATCATACCCAATTTCAACTTGCCAATTTCTTCTGACATACGTTTGTTGAAAGCATCAACCAACGATTCGTGAACCCACATCATTTTCAAAGCTGTACAACGCTGACCGTTGAACGACAATGAACCTAACATACATTCTTTCACGGCTAATTCTAAATCTGCACTTTCAGTAACAATGGCAGCATTTTTAGCATCTAGTCCTAAAATTGCTCTCAAACGGTTTACTTTGGGGTGCATTTTTTTCAATTTATCCGCTACTTTCGACGAACCAATCAAAGTCAAAGCATCAATTCTACCAGATTCCATCAATTGCGGAACTACCGAATTTCCACGACCATAAATAGTGTTGATTACACCAGCAGGGAATGAAGTACGGAAAGCTTCTAGCAATGGATAATGCAATAAAGTCCCATGTTTTGGTGGCTTGAACATCACGATATTTCCCATAATCAACGCTGGGATTAAAGTCGTAAATGTTTCATTCAATGGATAATTGAATGGTCCCATACACAAAACAATACCAAGTGGCGAACGACGAACCTGTCCGATAATTCCTTCTTCAATCATAAATCTTGAAGAATTACGGTCGATGTCTTTCAAAGCACCAATTGTATCATAAATATATTGAACGGTACGGTCGAATTCTTTTTGTGAATCTCCTAAAGATTTACCGATTTCCCACATCAATAATTTCACTACTTCATCACGTTTCGTAATCATTTGCTGCGTGAATTTCTCAACGCATTCAATACGATGGGCTACAGACATTGAAGGCCACTCGCCACGACCGTGGTCAAAAGCTTTAACAGCAGCATCCAAAATCTCCATTGCATCTTCTGGATTCGTGATTGGGTACGAACCGATTCTTTTTTGTTCTAAACCATTTGCCGTTTGAACATAAATCGGAGACCAAACGTCTTGGGTTTTACCAGCCCATTGGCGCATCTCACCGTTTACTAAATACTCCCTTTGCTCAATCGGCTCAGTGAGGTTATATTCCGCAGGAATCTGAGCTTCGGTCGGAAATAGTGCTTCTAAGTTTTTTACAGATGACATGAATTTTTATTCTTAAAAAAGTACAATGATTTAGATATTCGTCTTGGCAAAGTTTAAAAGAAAGGAATTTCAACAAGTAGAATAATACCGTTTTATTTTAATAATTATAAATATACTATAAATAATTACAATTATTGTTTTGCAGTTAAAAGTGCTTGTTACTTCTTTAAGATAAAGAAACTGTTTACTCAAAAGGTTTTCAACTGATATTTTCGACGAAGTTTATTGATCAAAAACTTCTTTTGAGCCGTAAAACTCTCTGGATTTACTTGGTTAAAAATCACTTTTAGGTCTTGAAATTCTTCTGGATTACCCCAAAGAAATTTTTCGGAATCTATATTTTTTTGTTCGAGATACTGTTCAAAAACCATGATATTTAATTGAATATTTATGTAAAAATTGATTCATCGAAGACTAAGATTCAAGTAAAAAAACGCCTCTTTTTTGTTTGAAAAATAAATATACCAAAGAAGCGAATGCAAAAAAAGCAGCAAGAAAATATGGGATAATGATGTTTTCTACTTTGCCTTGATAAATTTGTCCTGCAAATAATGCTCCTAAACCGATTCCAGCTTCTAAAGCTATATACGTTGTAGCTACTGCTCTTCCTCGATAATGTTCATCAGATAAGTCAACCGTCCAAGCCATTAAAGTGGGCGTATTGAATCCCCACGAGAAACCAAACAAAATAGACGCTAATATGAATACCCAAAAAGAACTCGTCAAAGCACAAAGTATCATTGAAAAAACTAAAATGGCTGATGAAATCATTAGGATTGGAATTCGTCCATACTTATCTGATGATTTTGAAAAAAACAATCTGACCGTCAGCGAAGAAATCGTATAAATGGTAAAGAAAAGTCCTTTGTTGGTAATACCTAACAGTTTGGTCTGGTCTGGCACAAGTGTCAATAATACTCCAGAAGAAAAAGACACCAAAAGCATTACCGTAAAAGCAGGAATTACTCTAGGTTCAAAAACATCTTTCCAACCAATTTTAAATAATTTAAGCGAAAAAGCCTCTTTCTGAGTTACAGGAAGGGTTTCTCGCATATTGAGCAATATCAAAATAGATAATAGTGCGAAAGCCGATGAAGTAAAAAACATCACATTGATAGACGTCCAATCGGTTAAATAACTTCCAATACTTGGTCCGATTGACATACCAGTTGCTGTAAAAATACCTAGCATTCCTTGTGCTTCTCCTCTTCTATCCTCTGGAATAATATCTGCAACGTAGGCCGAAGTTGCTGTTGGTTTGGTCCCTGTGGAAAATCCATGTAAAAATCGAAGTAATAAAAAACCTGCAATTGTATGAACAAAAGGATACAAACCTCCGCAAACAAAACAAACGATTGAACCAAAAGCCATCACAGGTACTCTACCGATGGTGTCCGTCAATTTACCAGAAAAAGGACGAGCAAAACCTGCGGTAAGCGTAAATAAAGCAATGATATAACCAATGTATTCTTTTCCTCCCATCGAACCCAAATAATCGGGCAATTCTGGAATCATCATTTGAAAACTAGCAGAAAAAAGAAAATTACTGAGACAAAGTAACCAAAACTGAGTAGTATATATTGATGGTTGTTTTTCCATTCGCAAAGAAAGTTAGTAGCTGTAAACTCTAAGCTTCAGCCACTAACCAAATTAAAATCTCTTAATTCATATTTAATAACTCTTCATTATTTCAAAAGCTTTTTACTTTCACGTTTATTGAGTGTCATCAAGAAAGCTGGAAGTAATACCAAATTGCAAATCATCGCCATCAGTAATGTGATAGAAATTAGTATTCCTAAGGATTGAGTTCCTTTGAAAGTTGAGGCTGTAAAAATGAAAAAGCCTGTAAACAAGACAATTGCTGTATAAAACATCGAAACACCTGTATTCAAAATAGTTTCTGAGATGGCTTCTTTTACTGTTCTGTTTTTATTCAATAATTCATCTTTATAACGAGTCAAGAAATAAATAGTACCGTCTGACGAAATCCCGAAAGCGATTGAAAAAATCAAAATAGTAGAGTATTTTAAATGAATATCAAAGAAACCCATCAAACCCGCTGTAATCAAAAGTGGAATTAAACTTGGTAAAGTAGAGATAAAAACCATTTTCCAAGAACGGAAAAGCAATGCCATAATGATACAAATCAAGAAAATGGCTTGTAGTGTACTTTCTACTAAATTGCCTTGTAAATAATCATTTTGCCAAGCATAAATTACACTGTTTCCCGTGATTTCTGCATCATAACCACGTTTATCGCCTTTCTTATAAAACTCATTCGTTTCAGCATTATAATTGAAAATTGTATCAATTTTCGGCTGCAATTCTCTAATAAGTTCATTGGTACGAACCGTTCCACAGTCAGCAATTTGAAAACTAACACGAGTATAACGCTTGGTTGAATCAATAAATCCTTTCGCTAAATTTTGCTTCCCAGAAAGACTTGAGTTATACTCTTTTAGTTTTGCGAGTTCGTCGATACCCGGCAAAATAAAGTATTTCGGGTCACCACCACGATAAGCCTGATAAATAAATTTAGCGGCAGTAACCAATGAAACAGGTTTTGTAAATTCTGGATACTTAGCAAATTCTTTTTCCATTCTTTTTATTTTCGTAAAAAGTTCTGGGGAATTCATTACTCTTCCAGCTTCATAAGTATCAATAGCTACTTCAAAAGGCATAATTCCTTTGAAATTTTTCTCAATAAATTTTAAATCTGTATAAATCGGATTGTCTTTCGTCAAGTCATCTACAATGTAACCAATTGATTTTATTTTGGTTGTTCCATATAGCGAAACTCCAATGATTGTAAGAATAATCAAGTAAATAACTGTTCGACGGTGATTAACCCAACGGTCTATGCCTAACAAGATTTTAGCAATTCTACCAGATTCTAAACGTGAAGTATGTTTAGTAGAAGGTGGTGCTAAATAACTAAACATAATCGGAATCAAAATCAATGAAATAGCATAAGTCAACATCACATTAATGGCGGCAACTATCCCAAATTCCATTAAAAAAATACTTCCTGTAAAAGCAAAAACCCCAAAACCAATCGCTGTTGTAAGATTAGAAAGTACTAATGTTTGTCCAATTTTTTCGATACTTACTTTCAAAGCCAACCATTGGTCGCCGTGGTTTGCATATTCTTCGTGGTATTTATTGACAATAAAAATGGCATTGGGTACTCCAATTACTACTACCAAAGGCGGAATTAGTCCTGAAATAATAGAAATTTTAAAGCCAAATAACACGATAATTCCTAAAGCCGATACAATACCAATCAACACAACTACCAAAGCCACCAACATCACTTTGATATTTTTGAAAAACACCAACAAAATCAACGAAGTAACAACAATGGCTAAAACCAGAAAAATACCTAATTCATTTGTAATCTGAGCCGTCATTTCCGTACGAATAAAAGGCATTCCTGAAAGGTGAAGCTCTGTTTTCGCTTTTTCTTCAAAGTTTTGAGCGATTACTTTTATCTTTTTTACAGCTTCTACTCTACTTTTATCATTGATGGCACTTTGGTCAAAAGTAATCATCATCAAATGCACATTTCCTTCTTCGTTGATGATAAATCCTTTGTAAAATGGTAGTTTGTCCAATTTTGCTTTCACAGAATCTACTTCAATCTGCGAGGTCGCTCTTTGGCCAATAAGATTTTTCGTGATAAAACGTTTTAAAGAATCATCTTTTTCTACTCTGGGAATATTGCCAGCATACACTACCGTTTTGATTCCTTTTACTGTTTTGATTTCCGTTGCTAAATCTTGCCATTGTTGGAAAAAACCTAATTGAAACATTTTATTCGTTTCAACACCAATCACCATCACAGAACCATCTTCACCGAATCTCTTTTTGAATGATTCATACAGTTGAAAACGTTCGTCTGATTGAGGAAGAATCTTTGGTAATTCGCTAGATACTTGTGTTTTTGACGCCATTATCGTCATGAAAATCGCAAGAGCAATCACCGCAGATAAATAAGAAAGTCGGTATTTTAGAATGGAGAGGGCTAAATTATGCCAAAAGTTTTTCATTTTTTATGATTGATAAAATAGATTCAACATTTCAATAGCCGCATTGATGGGCAACTTTTTCCCTTCACTTACTTCTTGTTGAATATTTTTGAGATGATGGCTAACACTGGGGTGTTGATAAAATTTTTCTTCTAAGGATTGTTTGATAAAATCATCCATCCAAGCAAGGTTTTGCTCGCTACGTTTCTGTTGAAAAAATCCATTTTCAGTAAAAAGTAAACTATGTTTTTCTATTGACTGCCAAATTTCACGAATGCCTTTTTCCGTAATGGCAGAGCAAGTAAGTACTTCTGGATACCAACCTGTTTGATTGGGCGGAAATAAATGTAAAGCATTTTGATAGGCTACTTTAGCTAAATCAGCTTGTAATTCATTCCCTGAATCTGTTTTGGTGATGGCTATTAAATCAGCCATTTCCATAATTCCTTTTTTGATACCTTGTAATTCATCTCCCGCACCAGCCAACATTAATAATAAAAAGAAATCTACCATGCCATGAACTAGCGTTTCTGACTGACCAACACCAACGGTTTCTACGATAATTACTTCAAAACCTGCGGCTTCACAAAGTAACATGGTTTCTCGAGTTTTATTGGCTACTCCGCCCAAACCTCCACTCGTTGGCGAAGGGCGAATATATGCCAGTGGCTCGTTGACCAATTTCTCCATTCTGGTTTTATCACCAAGAATACTTCCTTTACTAATTTGTGAACTTGGGTCGATGGCTAAAACGGCCACTTTTTTCCCTTGTTTGGTTAAAAATTGACCAAAAGCTTCGATAAAAGTACTTTTGCCAACACCAGGTACACCAGTAATACCGATTCTGATTGAATTTCCAGTTTTGGGCAAAACAGCATTCAGCACTTCACGGGCCAATATTTTATCAGCTGGCAAATTGCTTTCTATCAGCGTGATTGCTCTGCTGAGAATCATTCTGTTCGCTGCCAAAATGCCGTCGATATATTCTTTGGTTGTTAAGCGTTTAAGCATTTCGCTTTAAGATAATTTCTGCCCATTCTAAATCTTCTGGTGTGGTAATTTTGATATTTTCATAAGAACCTTCAATCAGATTAATCTCAAAACCTGCAAATTCTACCACACTAGCATCGTCGGTAAAAGTACTTAATTCTTCCGTTTCAAATGCCTTTTTTATGATTGAAACCTGAAAAGTTTGTGGGGTTTGTATCAAACGAACTGTTTGGCGGTCAATTGCTTGTCCGTTTACTCGTACAGAATCTTTAGATGCCACACTTACTACTGCTGTACCTTTCTCTTGTGCTACTTCAAAACTTTCACGAATAATATCTGTACTTACAAATGGGCGGACGCCATCGTGAACAGCTACAATTCCATCAGTTTCTATCACAGACAATCCATTTTTACCAGATTGAAATCTTGAATTTCCACCTTTTACTAATTGATGTGCTACAGTAAAATGATGCTTTTGGCATAATTCTTCCCAAAAATCAAATTGATTATCGGGCAATACTAAAATTAAATTAATGTCGGCAAAAGCTTCTTTAAAACGAATTAAAGTGTGCATTAAAACGGGTAATCCGCCAATTTCAATAAATTGCTTGGGCAAATTACTTCTCATTCGGCTTCCACTTCCGCCCGCTACGATGATGGCATATTTTTTCATGAATACTTAGAAAGAATCTGTAAAATCCTATAAAACAATTAGGCGAAAGACCTAAGCCATGTTTATGCTTAATGTCTTTCGCCTGATTCTTAGAGATTATTCATCTTAAATAATCAACATGGCATCGCCATAACTAAAGAATTTATATTTTTCTTTGATAGCGATTTGATATGCTTCCTTAATCAAATCATAACCACCAAAAGCAGAAGTCATCATCAATAAAATAGATTCTGGCAAGTGCATATTAGTTAATAATGCGTTTGGAATTCTGAAATCGTAAGGAGGGAAAATAAATTTATCCGTCCAACCTTCAATTGGTTTTAAGTGTCCATCTGCTGAAACTGAAGATTCCAAAGCTTTCAAAACAGTAGTTCCGATGGCACAGATTTTCTTTTTGCTATCAATTCCTTCGTTTACAACATCGCAAGTTCTTTCTGTGATATTGAAATTTTCAGAATCCGTTTTATGTTTTGTCAAATCTTCAACATCTACCTGACGGAAAGTTCCTAAACCTACGTGTAATGTTAATGGAGTAAAGTTGATACCTTTCAACTCTAAACGCTTCATGATGATTTTCGAGAAGTGTAAACCAGCCGTTGGAGCAGCCACAGCACCTACGTGTTCGGCATAAATTGTTTGATAACGTTCCTCATCAGCAGGCTCAACTTTACGTTTGAAACGGATTTCGTCTGGTAGTGGCGTTTCTCCTAATTGGTGAATAGCTTTCATCAACGCTTTGTGGTCGCCATCGTACAAGAAACGAATGGTACGTCCACGTGAAGTGGTATTATCAATTACTTCTGCTACTAAATCACTATCACCAAAATATAATTTATTACCTACTCTAATTTTACGAGCAGGATCTACTAACACATCCCAAAGGCGGTGTTCTCTGTTTAATTCACGCAATAAAAATACTTCAATTTTTGCACCAGTTTTTTCTTTTTGTCCGAACAAACGGGCAGGAAAAACTTTAGTATCATTGGTAACCATTACATCGCCATCGTCAAAATATTCTAATATGTCCGAGAACATACGGTGTTCAATTGTTTTGGTTTTTCTATTTACGACCATTAATCGAGATTCTCCTCTGTTCTCTGGTGGGTACAAGGCAATGAGGTTATTAGGGAGGTCGAATCTGAACTCAGATAATTTCATTCTAATAATGTTTGCGGTTTTTTCGCCTGGAGTCATTTCTTATGGTTTTTTAACTTGGATTTTGTTTGATAAAATGATTATTCTATGGGTTTTTATCGTATAAAACCAAAACTTACATCCTGATTTTATACCAAAGTCTCACGCCCTATAGCTAAATGACTTCAATACGATTCTTGCAAATATACAATTTCGAGATAGGGCTTGTCAATACAAAATGATAATAAATTAGTCTTTTAGTTGATTATTCGAAATTATTTAGCGATTATACTCACAACCAAAAAGCGAACAAGCTCATTACTAGGCAATTATATTTATCTCAAAAATTTAAAATAAAAAAAATATTTTATCGGATAACTTTAAAATTCCTGATTTTCAGATGGTTTTAAGTTTCGTAAATCATTTTCACTAAAATATTTTTAGGAAGCAAAACCTTAAATCGAACAAAAAGAGTCGTAAATCGTTATTTGAAAGTATCTGAGTATATTATTATTTTTAACAATCGTAGAATGTCTAAAATTTCAATTTTCTGGTTTCGTCGTGACCTCCGTTTGCATGATAATGCTGGTTTATATCATGCACTCAAAAAAGGTATGCCAGTATTACCAATCTTTATTTTCGACAAAAATATTTTAGATAAATTAGCAGATAAACGTGACCGTAGAGTTGAATTTATTCACCAAGCTTTAACTGAAATTCAAGCATCTTTGAAAGAATTAGGCTCATCTTTATTGGTAAAATATGGTACACCCGAAGAAGTATTTCCTGAATTACTGAATCAATTTGAAGTAGAAAGTATTTTTACCAATCATGATTACGAATTGTATGCCAATGAAAGAGATGAAAGCGTTCGAGAATTCGTAAACAGCGAAAATATTGAATTCAATACTTTTAAAGACCAAGTAATTTTTGAAAAGAAAGAGATACTCTCAGGCACTGGTACTCCATACACAGTTTTTACGCCTTACAGCAAAAAGTGGAAAGAAAAACTCAATGACTTTTATTTAAAATCATATCCTACAGAAAAGTATTTTAATCATTTTTTACAGACAAAGCCTTTTGAAATTCCGACTTTAGCTTCAATGGGTTTTGAGGCAGTTGGAACGAATTTTCCGAGTAAAGTAGTGCGAGACGCTATCGTAAAAAATTATGCTGAAAAACGAGATTTCCCTGCGATTGTCGGCACTTCAAGGCTATCCGTTCACCTTCGTTTTGGTACACTAAGTATTCGTGAATTAGCCCGAAAGGCAAATTTACTTTCTGAAACTTGGCTCAATGAATTAATCTGGCGAGATTTTTACTTCAATATTTTATACAATTTTCCACACATTTCTCAAGGTCATGCTTTTAGAAAAGACTATGACAAAATCGTTTGGAGAAATAATGAAACAGAATTCAAAGCTTGGTGCAAAGGAAAAACAGGTTACCCGATTGTAGATGCAGGAATGCGAGAATTGAATGCTACAGGTTTTATGCACAATCGTGTTAGAATGATTGTTGCGAGTTTTCTGACAAAACATTTACTGATTGACTGGCGTTGGGGTGAAGCTTATTTTGCGCAAAAATTATTAGATTTTGATTTTGCAGCTAACAATGGTGGCTGGCAATGGGCATCAGGAAGTGGTTGCGATGCGGCTCCGTACTTTAGGGTATTCAATCCAACATTACAAACTCAGAAGTTTGATAAAAACCTTGAATACATTAAAAAATGGGTTCCAGAATTGAATAGTTTTGATTATCCTCAACCTATCGTTAATCATGATATGGCTAGAAAAAGGGTTTTACCAGTTTATCAGGAAGCGTTGAAAGGTTTGTAGTTTGAGACTTTAGGATTTAGGACTTTAAGACTACAGGAAATTTGATTTAGCAACAAATCATCTTCAAGTCCTTGAGTCCAAAATCCGAAAGTCCTTATCTGGACTTTAAGACAACAGGAAATTTGATTTAGCAATAAATCATCTTCAAGTCCTTAAGTCCAAAATCCTAAAGTCCTTATCTGGACTTTAAGACAACAGGAAATTTGATTTAGCAATAAATCATCTTCAAGTCCTTGAGTCCAAAATCCTAAAGTCTTTATTTTAATCCTTCAAAATATAATCCTTCAATTTTACTTCTAAATCTTGAACAGACATATTTCTGAAAATTCCTCCGTGGTTTACGAATGAGATTTCAGCTTTCTCTTCTGACACTACGATGATGGCAGCGTCAGTTTGTTCGCTCATACCAAAGGCCGCACGGTGTCTAAATCCTAAAGCTGGTGAAATTGTACCACTTTCTGAAACGGGAAGCATACAACGAGCCGCAGCGAGTCTTCCGCCTTTGATAATAACAGCACCATCATGCAAAGGACTATTTTTATGAAAGATTGTCAGCAATAATCTTTTTGATACTTCCGCATCCAACACATCGCCCGACTCAATAAATTTCTTTAAATCATCTTCTTTTTCAATCACAATCAAAGCACCAGTGTAAGTGGTTGACATTACTTTTACGGCTTCTACAATGGATTGTAAAGTAGAAAGATTTTCATTAGATACTTTAGGTGAATAAAATCTTTTGAGCAAAGCACTTTCACGAAAAGAAGTAGAACGACCAAGTACCATTAAAAAACGGCGAATTTCTTGTTGAAAAATAATCAATAAAGCCAAAACACCCATGTTCATGAATTGTCCTAAGATAGTGGACATAAATTCCATTCCTAATGCTTTTGACACCAAGTAAACGCCATAGATAAGTATATACCCAAAGAAAATCTTATTGGCAATACTTCCTTGTATCAGTTTATAAATCTGATACAACATATATGCTACCAATAAAATATCTAAAATATCAATCCAATCAATTGTTAAAAAGCCTATTCGCATAGTGTATATTTTATTTTAAAAAGAGGTTTTAAATTTTATCAACAGCACATTTCATTAACTATCTTGCAATACCCAATATTGTTGCTCCGTCCAAACATATCGTTGCATACTCCTCTGCTTTTGATGGTTCGCAAACACCTGCAAAATCGCCCTTACGTCCCAACATATCAGTAATTACTTGAAAATGTAAATGTGGTGGCCAGTCACCATTAATCGGAAAATCACCAAACTCCGCAATTTGCTCTCCTGCTTCAAATACTTTTCCTTCAAAAAGATTTACAAGACATTCTTCATTCAAATGCCCGTACAAGGTATAAAAAGTCTTTTCTTCTAATTGATGTTCAAGAATTATGGTTGGTCCATAGTCACCAAAACCTTTGTTATTTTGAAAACTATGTACTTTTCCAGTAAGAGGAGCAAATACTGGTGTTCCCGCCGCAGCCCAAATATCGATACCCAAATGAATGGAACGAGCTTCATCATTTTGTTGAAAATGTTCACTTCTACGATAAATATAACGATTTTCGAGGTAACCTCCAATCGCACAAACGGCATTAGCTTGCTTAATTTTTTGAGTAACGTACTCATTAAATAAAGCAGTATCCGACAAATTTAATTCCGCCAATTCAGAATTATTTTCAGTTAAATCAATTTCGTAAACGGTTTCATGTTGAAAATCAAAAGGAACAACTGGTTGAAATTTATATTTTTTTAAGGTTTCTAACATCTCAAATCTGTTGATTTACTACACTGTTTTAAAGTTATTCCATCGTTTCAAAACAAAAACACTTTTACAAAAATTGTCGGCATTTTTCAACCTAAATCTCTTGTAAAAGTGTGTTCGAGATGAAAATTAATTTTTTCAAAAAAATTGCTATTTTCCCAAAATTACAGTTTTTTGAGCATAAAATGACCTATTTTTAATTAATTACATCAAAAAAATCAGTTTTATGAAGTGTTTTTGAGAATTTGCTTTTCTAGCAAAGTAAAACAAAAATGAATCAATAGGTATTTTAGAAATCCATCATTGTTCATTTCCATTCAAAAATTGGCTTAGAAAATTTGCCCCTTTTTTAGTAACTTGATATTTCAAAAAACCAATCAATCATTAATGCAACTAATCCTTCACTCCTTTGAATTACAATTACGTCACACTTTTACGATTACGCATGAATCACGTGATGTACAACCCACTTTGATTGTTGAACTTCGAGATGTCGAGTTCAGCGGTTTTGGCGAAGCCACCGAAACGCCTTATTATGGTGTAACAATGGCGAAAATGACTGCACAGTTAGAAGGAGTTCGCTCGCTGATTGAAAACTACGATTTACAAAGTCCAGAACAATTCTGGAATGATTTATATCCTTATCTCAAAGACGAACATCCTTTCGCTTTATGTGCTTTAGACATTGCCGCAAACGACCTTTGGGCAAAGAAAAAAGGACAGCCCTTGTACAAACTTTGGGGTTTGGATACTGCTAAAAATCCTATTACTGATTATACGATTGGCATTGATACCATTGAAAAAATGGTCGAAAAAATGCAAGAAGTACCTTTTCCTTTGTATAAAATCAAATTAGGAACGAAAGATGACATTAAAATTGTACAAGAACTTAGAAAACATACGGATGCCGTTTTCAGAGTAGATGCCAATACGGCTTGGGATGTAGAAGAAACAATTAAAAACTCTTTTGCTTTAAAAGAACTGGGCGTTGAGTTTATCGAACAACCAATGAAAGCTGATAATTGGGAAGGCATGAAAAAAGTATTTGCTGAATCAGCTTTGCCCATTATTGCCGATGAAAGTTGTATTGTGGAAGAAGATGTAGCACGTTGTTTTGGCTTTTTTCATGGAGTAAATGTAAAACTGATGAAATGCGGAGGGCTTACGCCTGCACGAAGAATGATTGCTCAAGCTCATTCACTTGGGTTGAAAGTAATGGTAGGTTGTATGACAGAATCAAACGTTGGTTGTTCAGCCATCGCACAGCTTTTACCACTCTTGGATTATGTGGACATGGATGGAATTTTATTAGTAGATGATAACATCTCAACAGGTGTAACTATCGACTACGGAAAAGTAATATACGCCAACGAAAACGGAACTGGAGCGAAGTTGATTTAGTCTTCAGCTCTCAGCATTGAGCTTTGAGGTACTGTCTTAAAATCCTATTATTTGATTATAATTATTTTTATATTTGCTATTCTTGAAGGAGAGGTTGCTTTGCAACTTCATCC
>NZ_JACHKT010000004.1:48824-227403 GCF_014204325.1 Arcicella rosea | reverse complement strand
CTGATAGTGCAATTTATAAAAAATATTTAATCTTAAATCATAGGTTTTTAACACAGCACCTTGATGAAAGAAAAGTAACAAAAGAAAATCAAGAATTCCTAAACTCGCTTCGCTCAAACAGTAGGAATTCGTTGTTCATCAATCATAAAAAAGCGGTCGAAATTAGCTTTTCGACCGCTTTTTTGTGATTTTAAAAATCAGAATGATTCATGTTTAACAAAGTCATTTAATCATCATCATCTTCCTTTTCTGCTTTCGCTGGAATTTTCACAAAAGCACTTCTTTTTGGAGGAGGCATTTTGCTGTTTTCTCCTCTCATTACTTTCCAAATGTCTTCATTAAAAGCTAAATCTGGGGCAGCATCTTCGTGACTAAAATCAAAGTTGGTTTTGCGTTTCCCTGTGTTGATAGCAAGATTTCTTTGGTTAATATCAACATTGGCAGGTAAAGCTTTGAAAGGCGTTAAATCAATATTTTTGGTAAAACATCTAAACATTGGCGTTGCTCCAGCATCGTATTGGCTCATTGGTGGTAAACCTAAAATCAACTCCATCGTTCTCAGCATTCCCGAAGTAGAGTACATGGTATGATCTACAAATTTTCTTTTGGTATAAGGACTCACCACATAAGCCGTAGAGCGGTGAGCGTCAACGTGGTCTGAACCATTTTGTGCATCATCTTCTAAAATAAACACCACCGATTCTTTCCAGATTTTAGATTTTGAAAGATGTTCTATGAAGTTTCCAACTGCCAAATCGTTATCGGCAATGGCTGCTTCTACACTAAATGCTCCTTTTCTTGAACCAGAAGTATGGTCATTTCCCATTCTTAAACTACTAAAACGAGGAACAGCATTGATGGCTAACAAAGAATCGAAATCTGCTTCCCATTGTTTTTCACGGTCAGAATCTTTGAAGTTCATGTCCCAACCTTTATAATTTCTACAAACATTTCCTTTTACACCTGCATAATTTCCTTCTGGGCCATCGGCAAATTCTCCATAAGTTCTGAAAGGAATATTAGCTCTTTTACAGAAATCCCAAATGAAACCATTTTTTGGATAAGCAATTTCTCGCTGACCTTCATAGTCGTAAGAACCGCCTCTTCCACCATAGCTTGTTACCCAGTTTTTCTCTACATAGTCATTGGCATAGGCTGCGGTTGACCAGTTATGTCCATCGGCAGAAACCTCAGCATCTACATAAAAATTATCCAACAACACATAATCTCTTACAATTTTATGCTGATTAGGCGTTAATTTTTCAGGAAAAATACAAAGCGATGGGTCGCCATTTCCTTCTTTTACATCACCCAAAACTTGGTCATAAGTACGGTTTTCTTTGATAATATAGAATACATATTTGATAGGCGATTTCCCGCCAACTTTCATCGGAATTGGATTATCGCTTTCGCCCATTGCTAATTTTTCTACTGCTTTGCTATAAGGAGTATTTTGAAAAACTACTTGCGAATAACTCGCCAAAGTTTGCTCATTAGGAACATCAATGATTGACATCGTTCCTTTCAATAAACCACCAATATATTCTACTACTTCTTTGTTGGCTTCTGGATTTGCACCTACTTCTTGTGGTTTCTTTTTGGCTAATGGATTGGGGCCTTTTGGATTTGGTTTTGAACTAAAGCCTTTACCATTGGTTACATAAATTTTATCTCCGATGGTTTTTACTGCGGTTGGATACCAGCCTGTTGGAATAAAACCTTTCGACAAACTTTTTCCTTTTTGAGTAATATCAAAAAGGGCTAAACAGTTATTGTCAGCATTGGCGATATAAAGTGTATTTTCGTCTGGCGAAAGTGCCACAGCATTGGGTGTTGAGCCAATGGGTGCATTTGGATATAAAGAAGCGGAAATATGTTCAATCAATCTTTTGGTGGAAGTTTCAATCACCGAAACAGTATTATCATTTCCATTAGGTACGAATAAATACTTTCCATCTTTTGTAAAAACCATATCGTTCGGATGACTGTTTGTAGCTATTTCTGCCGTGATTTTCCCTTGCTTCGGGTCATAAACCACTACTTTTGCCCCTCCCCAAAGCGGAATGTACAATTCATTACTGTTGGGTGCTAACATACAAGTATAAGGTTCGGCACTTAGTTTTTCTTCTTTGATGACTTTTCTGGTAGCCAAATCACAGATAAATAAAGACTTTGAATCTTTAGCAACTACATACAAACGATTAGCGTCCACACAAATGCCAGCAGGTGAAATTTTAGCTTTTGGAAAAGCTTCTCCTAAAGTAATTTCTCCGTCTTGAATCAGTTTTTGGTTTTCTATTTTATAAATCACCACTACGTTATCGTTTCCACCAGAAGCATACAAGTATTTTTCATCTTGACTAAACGCTAAACCTACCCAAGATTTTTTGATGATAACATCATCCAATACTTTTTCGGTAGCAGCATCAATCAACGTAATGCTCTGAGTACTTTGTCCGTTGTTAGTAACTGCCAATAACTTTTGCGAAGGCGAAACCACTAAATTTAAAGGTAAATCATTTAACTGGATACTTTTGCCTACGGGCGTTAACGACCAACCATTTGGAAGCGTTACTCTTTTAGCAACCAGACTTTCAAGTACTGGGTCTTTGTGATTTTGATTGAGCGTTTGTTTTTGATTACAAGCCCAAAAGCATAAAACTATGCCGATGAAAAAACTTACATGTTTCATTTGTTGAAATGGTTTGTTCAGAATTTATGTGGAAATATGAGACTTTGAGGGACTATATTTTAGGAATTTGTATTGTGAAACGTAAATTTATTAAATGACAAAAAACGGCTACATAAGTAACCGTTTTTTGAAAGGATAGTAAGTGATATTTACAATTTTATTGACATTTTTTTTTGTAATTATCTGATAGTTAGAATCTTGAAATGCTAATCACCAATCACTATTTACTAATATCTATGAATAAAGAGATTTCTTAGAATGAATATCTTAAACCTAATTGGATTCTCCAAGGAGTACCACCAGCGGTTGATAATTTTCTTCCTGCTCCAGTTTCTACATTATAAGCATAATTTTTAGTAGCTTGGTCGAAACCCGTCATTGAGACTAAGTTAACATTTCCGTGGTTATAACTTACGCCTAAATCTTTATTTAACAAATTCATAAAATTGAAGCAATCAGCAGAAAGAGAAATGTTGTGTTTGTTCAAGAATCTAAAATCTTTCGTCAAACGTAAATCTACGGTATAATAAAATGGATTTACGCCACCATTTCGTTGTGCTACTTTACCGATATTTTCACGGATATAAGTTTTTACGCTTTCAGTTACGTCTGGGTTATCCAACAAACCTTGAATCCCTTTTTTGATAGCTTCTGGAACATTAGCACCATTCGGGTCAAAAACATAGGCTAAATCGTTTGTTAATACAAAGTCACCATTAATGCTTTTGTTTCCACCTACTAAGAAAGAGTAACGAGTACCGCCAACGCCATTAAAAATTGCACCTAACTGAAAACCTTTTACTGTTGGAGTAGCCGCTGAAACGACTAATTTATCAGAGAATTGGTCGTCAGAATAAGAAACTGTTTGGTCACGTGGGTCATCAACAACTGGTCTGAAAGTTGAAGTATTGGCTACACAGCAGTTGAACGAACTATTATCTTTGGTATCGTTTTTAGTATAGCTAATGGTAAAGTAACCATCTTTACCAATTTTCATACTTGCATCAATTACTACCGCAATTTGGTCTAACTTTCCAGAAGATTCTAATTCTAATACTCTTCCTAATTCAGTTGATTTTCTACCTTTTGTCCAGTCTGTAGAACCATTTGCTGGAATAGTATTGGCAGGAACATATACACCACGATTCGCTTCGTTACTCAATCTAAAGTATGGTTGATCAACAATGTTTCTGTCGTAATAAACGTAGTTGTTTACTGTTTTAGACCATAATAAGTTGATACCAGCACGGAATCTTGCATTGAAGAAACGGTTGTAAGAGAGGTTGATTTTATAAATTGAAGGAACTTGAAAATCTTTACTTACGGCATTAATCGTAGAAATATAACTTGAACCTGCTGGAATACCTGGAGTAGAAGCAGGATTATTACGATAAGCCACAAAATCTGGACTTGGTACTCCTGTACCCGAAACGTCGATTGATCCTACAATTGTACCAGAATTTTGAATATTGTTCAACTGTAAATAAGAAACTGGTTGAGCCGAGAAAATACCTCCACCAAATTTAATAATATCTTTTTGGCGACCATCCACATCCCAAGTTAATTGTAATCTTGGTTGAATATTGTTATAATCAGCTAAAGTATTATTGGTTTTAATGCCTAATTTGCTTTCTGTAACTGAGTTAGGGTCTCCTTGTTTAAAGAAAATTGTAGCATCATAACGTAAGCCAGCCATTGCCGTTACGTTTTTGAAAGGTTCAAATTCTACTTGTGCAAAAAGAGCTAAGTCTAACAAAGATTGTTTCACAGCAGGATTCACCAAAGGTACTTCACGAGCATATCTGCTTGGCTTTTTGTCAATAAAATCTTGTAAACTTGAAAAGAAGAAACGTCCATTCATTTCGTTTACGATTTTAGAATCTAAGAAAGTCAACATATTATCAGTTCCAAATTTGAAATTCAAATTTCCTCTTCTCAAATACGTTGTGTTGGCTAATTGAATGGTTTTGTCTTTAGCGTATTCTGTACCAAATCTTTGTCCGCCAAATTGTACCGTTCTGGTTTGTGTAGCGTTTGGATTACTTTCTGTAGGAATTACCGACCTTACTGTAATAATAGCTCTAGGAATGTTTTCAGCAGGTAAATCTGGACTCACGATGTAATTACGAGAAACTGTTTGAAATTGGAGTTTCAATTCGTTGGTTAAATCTGGTGCTAAATCAGAACGTAAAGAAAGTAACGAACTGTTTTCTGTAGATTTAAAGCCAATCCAGCTTTCTAATAAATTGATGTTAGAGTTATCACTTGTTGACATTGGACTGTTCCAAGTAGTCAAGTTATTACGGAAAGTCAATTTATTTTTTTCATTAATCTGCCAATCTAAACGGGCAAAAATAGCATTCGCAACCGTTTCTCTCGAAAAATCTCCATATTGTTGTGTGTTTTTCATACCATACTTTTCTCTGGCAACGGCAATTAACTGATCTAAATTAGCTTTAGTAATTCCGAAGTTTTGCTCTTGTAAAGCATTGTCAACAGGTGCAATTTGGAAAGGAATTGTTTCATTCTGGCGGTCAAAAGCAACGAAGTAATGAAGTTTATCTTTAATTAAAGCACCACCCAACGAGAAACCATATTGCTTTTGGTCGATATTAGTGGTTCTTGGTGTTCCGTTGGCATTATACTCGCTATTTAATGGAAATAATTTGTTGCCAAATAACGAAGCCTGACTAGCACGTTGATAGAAAAAGGCTGAACCTTCCATCGTATTTGTACCGTTTTTGGTTACTGCATTAACAGAACCCCCACCTTGGCGACCTTGCGTAACATCATAATTGTTGGTAGAAACCTGAAATTCACGAATAGCTTCTTGCGAAATAGTATAAGGACCATTTCCAACAGTACCGTTGGTGTACATACTACGTGCGTTTACTCCATCCATTGTTACGTTGGTAGATGAAGTACGCTGACCGCTAAAACTACCATTTTTACCTTGTAAGGGAGAAAGGGCAGTTAAAGCCGAAAAGTTTCTGCCTTCCATTGGTAACTGTTTCATTTGTAGAGAAGTAACCGCAATGGCAGCACCAGCACGCTCAGTTTCTTTGTTGATAAATGAATTAGCACTCACTGTCACTTCTGATAATTGTGTACTTCCCTGAACAAGCTTAGTATCAATCTTCAATTTATCACCTTGGTTCAAGGCATAATTTGAAAGTTTTTGGCTTTGATAACCTACAAACGAGAACGAAATTGAATAGGGTCTTCCTAAAGGAAGTTGTTGTAAGTAATATTCGCCTTTTTCATTGGTTACTGTACCCGTCTGGAAACCTGTTGATTCGTTTCTAACACGAATAGTTACTCCAGGCACAACTTCGCCTTTTTCGTCTAATACTTTTCCAGAAATGGTAGCATCAGTACCTTGTCCGAAAGACATATTACCCAAAAGAGTAATGAAAAATAGTAAAAAGAGCTTTTTGAAATAACTCTTTTTTGAGGAGTAAAGAGTAAGGATTTGCATGTTGAAGATGGATTAAGTGAATTGTTAAACACAAAATTATCTTCAGTATTTGGCGATAAACGGTTTTAAATATTACCAAATTATAACCAGCCCAAAAGTTAAAATGGGCATAATGCTAGCTTCATATGAGTAGGCAAGCGTAGCAGTTTTGATAATTGTTTATTATTATTTGATTAGCATATTCTTTGAGGAGGAGGATTTTTAAAGAAGTGTTCCCAATTAATTGAAGGCATTGAATTTTGTGTTGGTTTTGCGGTTTTCTTCGGTTTTTGAAGCAAAAAAGATACTTAAAGTATGTCGATAGATACTTTAAGTATATCACGAGATACTTTTTACCGCAAAATACCGCAAAAAAATATCTCAATACATACTTCAAGTATGTCGAGCGATACTAAATACCGCAAAATACCGCAGAAAAGTATGTCGATAGATACTTTGAGAATGATTCGTGATGTTTTTAGATGAAAATTAGGATAAACAGAGGTGTAAACAAAAAACGGTAACCGCAAGGGTTACCGCTACTTATAGTCTAATTTTTAATCTTGATTTTCTATAGAAAGCAAAAAAATCCTAAAGTCTTCAAGTCCAAAATCCTTCAGTAAGCTCAAGAACTGTCGCTATGATGAGATAGTCAAGAAATTCAAAATCTTGTTTTTAATATCTTGTCTCTTTTATCTAACTAAGCTTCCATCAAATAAGCCTTAATAAACTCATTAATTTCACCATTTAGCACGGCATCAGTATTAGACGTTTGATAATTCGTTCGGTGGTCTTTCACTCGTCTATCATCCAACACATAACTTCTGATTTGTGAACCCCACTCAATTTTCTTTTTACCGGCTTCTACTTCTGCTCTGGCAGCATTACGTTTATCAATTTCGATTTGATACAATTTCGATTTCAAAAGTCGTAAAGCAACTTCTTTATTCATCAATTGCGAGCGTTCTTGCTGACAAGCAATGATAATTCCCGAAGGTCTGTGGGTTAAACGAACCGCTGTTTCTACCTTGTTTACGTTTTGTCCACCAGCACCACCCGAACGGAAAGTATCCCAATCAATATCGGCTGGGTTTACTTCTATTTCGATGGTATCATCTGCCAAGGGATATACATATACCGAAGCGAATGAAGTATGACGACGAGCGTTTGAATCAAAAGGTGAAATTCTTACCAAACGATGTACGCCATTTTCAGATTTTAGATTTCCGTAGGCAAATTCTCCGTCGATTTCTAAGGTAACAGATTTGATACCCGCTACATCGCCATCGTTGTGGTCGGCTTCTTTTACTTTGAAACCGTTTTTTTCTGCCCACATAATGTACATCCGCATGAGCATACTTGCCCAGTCTTGCGATTCCGTTCCGCCAGCACCCGCATTGATTTCAAGTACTGCCGACATACTATCGCCTTCTTCGGACATCATTTTGCGGAATTCTAGTTCAGCTAATTTTTCTTCTAATTTTGCCCCTTCTGCATCTACTTCATCCTCACTTGCTTCGCCCATTTCGTAAAACTCCCAAATCGTGTCAAGGTCGCCAACAAAAGTATTGAGTTGGTCGAAACCGATTGTCCAAAACTTCAATGCTCTAATCTTTTGCATAGTCGATTCTGCTTTTTTAGAATCCGACCAAAACTCTGGGTCGAGCGTAATTACTTCTAATTCTTCAATCTGGAATTTCTTATTATCGTAGTCAAAGATACCCCCTCAAAGCCTCTACTTTGGCTTTCAGGTCATTGAACCTGTCTTTTGTCATGCGTTAAATTGATGTTTTAAGTTGTTTTAGTCCAACCAACATATTGAATGCTTTCGGTTTTTAACAAACAAAGATAAGTATAAAAGTAAAGCCTTCTGCTTTTTTAATGTAAAGGCTTTTTTCTATAAAATTAATTACCAAAGAGTAACCCTTTTTGAAAATCTTTTGTTGGCAATAAAAAGAGAAAAAAGGTAGTTGTGATCAGGGAATCTTAACGGAGTAATTATCAAAGGCTTGTCACTCATTCAAAAACTTCTTACTAAGCCCCTTTCAATTCCCCGCTTATCCTTATCTTTGTAGCATAAAATTTGAAATTACCCTTAAAAAATAAAAATTAAATGGCACAAGTTTATGATTTAATCGTGATTGGCTCAGGTCCTGGTGGATATGTAGCGGCAATCCGTGCTTCGCAATTGGGTTTGAAGTGTGCGATAGTGGAGCGTGAGTCTTTAGGTGGTATCTGTCTTAACTGGGGTTGTATTCCTACAAAGGCATTGCTAAAATCTGCACAAGTATTTGAATACATCAAACATGCTGCCGATTACGGAATCACGGTTTCTGAATCTCATGCCGATTTCGGAGCAGTCATTAAGCGTTCTCGTGGTGTTGCCGATTCTATGTCAAAAGGTGTTCAATTCTTGATGAAAAAGAACAAAATTGATGTAATCATGGGTAACGGGAAAGCCTTGAAAAACAAAAAAGTTGAAGTAACTGCAGCAGACGGAAAAGTAACAGTTTATGATGCTAAGAACATTATGATTGCTACTGGTGCAAGAGCAAGAGCTTTACCAAATATTCCAATTGATGGCGTAAAAGTAATTGAATACCGTAAAGCAATGTCATTAGAAAAACAACCTAAATCAATGGTTGTAATTGGTTCTGGTGCTATCGGTGTTGAATTCGCTTACGTTTATGCAGCAATGGGAACGAAAGTAACGATTGTAGAATTTTTACCAAACGTTGTTCCTGTTGAAGACGAAGACGTTTCAAAGGAATTAGCAAAACAATATAAAAAATTAGGTATTGATATTCATACAAACTCTTCGGTAGAATCAGTTGATACTACTGGCGAAGGCTGTAAAGTATCAGTAAAAACACCAAATGGTAATATCACGATTGATTCAGACATCGTATTATCAGCAGCAGGTGTAATTTCAAACCTTGAAAATATAGGTTTAGAAGAAGTAGGCATCATTACTGATAAAGGTAAAATTTTAGTAAATCAATGGTATGAAACTAACATTCCGGGCTATTTTGCTATCGGTGATGTTACGCCTGGTCCAGCTTTGGCACACGTAGCTTCGGCAGAAGGTATCATTTGTGTTGAGAAAATCGCAGGACATAAAGTTGAGCCTTTAGATTATTCAAACATTCCGGGCTGTACTTATTGTACTCCTGAAATTGCTTCGGTAGGTTTAACTGAAAAGAAAGCTAAAGAAGCGGGTTACGAAATCAAAGTTGGTAAATTCCCATTCGTAGCGTCTGGTAAGGCTACTGCGGCTGGTGCAAGAGATGGCTTTGTAAAAGTAATTTTTGATGCTAAATATGGTGAATTCTTAGGAGCTCACATGATTGGCTACAATGTAACTGAAATGATTGCAGAAGTAGTAGTAGCTCGTAGATTAGAAACGACTGCCCATGAAATCATGACTTCTATTCACCCACACCCAACCATCTCAGAAGCTATCAAAGGAGCTACTGAAGCAGCTTATGGTTGTGCTGTTGATTTGTAATAAATAAGTATAAATAGATAGTCGAATCCCTTTTCTTTTAGAAAAGGGATTTTTTTTGTAACACGAGTTTCCAACTCGTTATTATTCACGCACGAGTTGAAAACTCGTGTTACAGGGGGCATTTGTTTACACAAAAGCGTAATTTTAAAGAAGTTTTCAAGCGAAACCATAACTACAGAAAATGCGTTGATTAATCTTAGTGATAAATTAGAAGAAAGTGACTCAGAATAAAAATGTAATTTTCCAGTATCTGGGATTAATAGATTATCAAACCGCATGGGATTATCAAGAAAAACTCCATGCTGAAATTGTTGCGATAAAACTAAATAATAAACATTTATCGCTTGAAAATCAGGAGATAACGCCCAATTATTTGCTTTTCTGTGAACATCCTCATGTTTATACTTTAGGCAAAAGTGGCAAGCCCGAACATCTTTTATTAGATGAAAATGGTTTAGAAAAATACCAAGCTAAGTATTATAAAATCAATCGTGGGGGCGATATTACTTATCACGGGAAAGGTCAATTAGTTGGTTATCCGATTTTTGATTTAGAGAATTTCTTTACAGATATTCATAAATACATGCGTTTTTTGGAAGAAGCCGTGATTCGTACTTGTGCGGATTTTGGTATTGATGCTGGTAGAATTCAAGGTTTAACAGGCGTTTGGATTGACCATCTCGAACAGAAAAATCCAAGAAAAATCTGTGCAATGGGCGTAAAAGCCAGTCGCTGGGTAACGATGCACGGTTTTGCCTTGAATGTAAATACAGATTTGAATTATTTCAAACACATTGTTCCTTGCGGAATAGACGACAAAGCTGTTACTTCCATCGAACAAGAGTTAGGCAAACCCCAAGATTTCCAAGCCGTTTCCGATAGCATGGCGAAACATTTAAAAGATATTTTTGGAATTGAAGCGATGAATATTTAGCTTTCGGATTTCGGATGTCAGCTTTCGGCTCATAAATACATGAAAAGAAGCTGACATCCGATGTCCGAAAGCTGACAGCTTATAAATTAACCCATGAAAAAAGACATAGAATTCCCCAATGTTGAAGGCGTAAAAATTGCGATTGCCAGAAAAGTAAATGAGTACAATGAAGTAGAATGGGACGTGTATTTAATCAACCGTTTGTCCATTCCTTTAGAAACCGTTTTTGTGAATTCACGTGGTTATGGTGTTAATCCAGATGGACAAGAAGCAAAAACTTCTCAACTCAGACATTTTTATAAAGAAGTACCTGCACGAGAAATTATCAAAGTAGAAATCATCACTCCAGATGTTTTTCATTTGAATAATGAATATTGGGTGAGTTATTATATTGGTAATCAGATTTTTGATAAAAAATTTATCTTTGTACCTGAATCAATTCGTGAGGAAAATTTGATGCTTATTAATCAATTGAATTTAGAAGGTGTTTTGCATGAGTAGGTTTTTGAAGACTTTAAGATGAAAGATACAAGAAGCAAGATACAAGAAGCAAGACATTTTTGGACTTTAGGACTTGAAGATTAAAGACACAAGAAGTAAGAATTTTTGATTTTGAGAATTTCAGACTTTAGGATTTTAAGATAAAAGATTCAAGAAGCAAGAGACAAGATAAGATTTTAGGCTTTAAAGCTAAAATACCATTAATTGATAATTATAAATACTCAAAGCTGATAGCTCGTTGCTCACAGCTGAATGATTAACATCTACATTGCTCAAGGCTGATAGCTCATTGCTGACAGCTCAAAGCTCATAACTCAAAGCTTATATGGACTTTCAGAAGTTTGCTAAAAACCTATTATTTATCGACATTGAAACGGTTTCTGGAGAAAGTAATTTCAATTTACTTTCCGACAGAATGAAAGCTTTGTGGCAACATAAAGCCAGTTTTTTAGGTAATCCCAATCAATTAAATGAAGAAGAATTTTACTTTGACCGTGCAGGAATTTATGCTGAATTTGGTAAAATTGTGTCGATTGGTTTAGGTTTTTTTCATTGGAATGAAGAGCAAGAAATTTGTTTGAAAGTAAAATCTATCAGCGGAGACAACGAGGCAGCACTTTTGCGTGAATTCAAAAATCTTATTGAGAAAAAGTACAAAGCTGATTTGGCATTTTGTGCCCACAATGGAAAAGAATTTGATTATCCCTATTTGTGCAGAAGAATGTTGGTAAATAGCGTCGAAATTCCAAGGGCTTTGCAGATTGCTGGCAAAAAACCTTGGGAAATTCAACACTTTGATACTTTAGAAATGTGGAAATTTGGCGATAAAAAACACTACATTTCGCTGGATTTATTGGCTTGTATTTTTGATATTCCAAGTAGTAAAGGGGAACTCAGTGGCGATAAAGTAAATTTTACTTATCACAAAGAAAACGATTTGCCAAAAATTGCTTCCTATTGTCGTGAAGACATTATTGTTTTGGCACAAGTATTTTTGAAGTACCAAAATATGGATTTGGTGAAGGAAGAAAATATCGAAAGAATTTAAGATTTCACTTTTGTGTCATCGTACTTTTTTGGTGCATACAAAAAACCAAAAGCCTCTGCACCTTCACGCTCATGTACTTTGTGATGAACATAATGTGCTTTCATGATACGTTTCATGTAAGGATGTTTTGCCACAAATTTGATTTTGATTCTGCGGTGAACAATCACATCATGGAAAATAAAGTAGAAAATTCCATACATCGTAACGCCTAAGCCAATCCAAAATAAGTACCAAAAGTCTGGATTGAAATTCCCCAAAGCAATTGTTGCGATTGAAACCGTAGAGAAAACCAAAGCAAACAAATCATTTTTTTCTAATACTTCATTATGATGCACATGGTGCGAACGATGCCAACGCCACATAAAACCGTGCATGATGTACTTGTGTGTAAACCAAGCCGTTCCTTCCATCAATAAAAAAGTACCGAATAATAAAGCAACTCTGATAAGCATTTTGATTAAGTTTATGGGATGAATTCAGTGTCCAATCAATTATAGACTTAACCAAAAGTACGAGATTTTTGTTTGCATTGTGTCTTATTTGAGATGGGATTTCTGACAAATGGGCTTCAATGCTTGTTTTCACTCAATCGATTCCGACTATTTAGGAACTGATTTTACTTAAAATCCATTATCTGTTTAGTGAAAAAGAAAACACAAAAACTATGTTTATTCCTTTTGAAAAAATGCCAGATTATGCCCGTGTTTGGGTATATCAAACCGATAAAAATTTAAGCGATGCTGAATTTATTTATGTGCAAGAAACCCTTGAAGCACAAGTAAATCAATGGGCGGCACATGGTGTGCCATTGGTAGGTTCTGTGAAAATATTTCATAATCGCTTTATCGTTGTAGCGGTGGATGAAGTACAGAATCAAGCTTCTGGCTGTTCAATTGATGCTTCTACTCGTTGGTTAAAAGAACTTGGTGCCGAAATGAATCTTAATTTCTTCGACCGTTCTATCGCTTTTATTCATGAAGATGCTATTCAAAGTGTAGAAATGTTGAAAATCAAAGCAATGGTAGCGGAAGGAATTATTCATCCTGAAACCTTAATTTTCAACAATCTAGTTGCTAATATTGGCGATTTTAAAAATACTTGGCAAGTAAGTGCAGCCCAAAGCTGGATGAAACGTTACTTCCAAAATACTACTGTCTAAAATATGTCTGAAAGTTTATATCTTCCATCAACGACGAACCGTCAAGAAATTTATGAAAGTTTATTGCCACAAATCAAAGCACTTGTTGCTGGTGAAAGCGATTTGACGGCAAATCTTGCTAATATTTCAGCCGCTTTAAAAGAAGCTTTTAATTTCTTTTGGGTTGGATTTTATCTTAAAAAAGAAAACCAATTGGTGTTAGGGCCTTTCCAAGGGCCAATCGCTTGTACTCGTATCCACTTCAATAAAGGTGTTTGCGGACATGCTTATACTACCAAGGAAATTGTGATTGTGCCAGATGTTGAGGCTTTCCCTGGACATATTGCTTGTTCTTCTGCTTCAAAATCTGAAATCGTTTTACCTGCGAAGGATAAAAATGGAGAAGTATTTTTAGTACTTGATATGGATTCTGACGAGCTAAACGATTTTTCGGAAGTAGATGCCGCAGGTTTATCGCAAATCATTCAATTGATTGAAGCAATGGTAGTATAGATTTTCAATCAATAAAAAGCATCTTCAAAATGTGATACTTCAACAGTGTCGTTCTTGAAAATTACAGCTACAATATCAAAGCGAATTTGTTGATGCCAATTGTTTTTAAACACATAAAAGTCGGCGGCTTTGGTTACCATCGCTACTTTGTGTTTATTCACACCAATTTCGGGCATTCCGAATTTTGTGTTGGTAAGTGATTTTACTTCAACGAATACTAGGAAGATTCCTTTGCGTACAATCAAGTCAATTTCTGCTCGACCATAGCGATAATTTCTGTGTAGGATTTTGTAGCCTTTTTCAATGAGAAAATTGGCTGCGATGTCTTCGGCTTTTTTGCCTGTTTCAAGGTGTTCTGCCATTGTTTTTCGGTATAGGGTTTCGGCTATCAGTCATCAGCTTTCGGATATCATTTTTGATACCTGAAAACTGATGACCGATAACCGAAGACTGATAGCTAAATTAATATCCAAACACGTCTTCCAAAGTCAATTTCTTTACTTCTCCGTATTTTTTCAAATCTTCTAAGTTTACTTTTTTCTCAGAAGCAACAATGCACATCGAATATGGTTTTTTAGCCAATAAAGTATCTTGGAATTTCTTCAAATCGGCCAAAGTTAGTTTATCCAAAGCCTGATAAATCGCCTGACGCTCATCTGTTTTTACGCCTTTGTCAAGACCATTCAGATAAGTATAAATGATGTTGTCTTGCGTAATTCTTTCTGTCTGATAATTCTTTTTCATGCTTGCGATAGCAGTTTCCAAATTCTTTTCAGACGAAGGAAATTCGTTCAATAATTCATCCATTCCAGCAATTGATTCATGAATTTTATCTGCTTGTGTACCGATGTAAGCAATCATACGATACTTCTCATCTTTGGTATTTGGTGTTTGGTAAAAAGCATAAGTAGAATATGCCAAAGCCTTAGACTCACGAATGGTTTGGAATACAATTGACGACATACCACCACCGAAGTAATTATTGTATAATTCTACAATTGGAGTTTCTGATGGACTAAACGGAATTGTTGGACGCACCCAGTTGATTTCAGCCTGAACCATGTCATAATCTGTAAATAATACTGCTGGTTTAGTTGGCGATTCCATTTTGAAATCTGCTATTAGAGGTAAATCAGCTTTGAAAGTAGTATTGATTTGGTGAACGCCTTTCAATGCTACCGCTAACTCTTCAACAGATTTTGGTCCATAATAAACTACAGCATGTTTGTACGAGAATAAATCGTGCAAGAAACTGATTAAATCCTCTGACTTCAAGGCTTTCAATTCAGCATCTGTGAACTGTAAAGTATTTCTTGGATTTTTAGCACCATAAGATGCGTAAGTAGCCAAACCTTGTAAAATTGCTCCTTTATTTAATTTAGCATCGCTTCTTTGCTTTAACAATCTACCTTTTAGTAATTCTAAAGCGGCATCGTCTTTCTTGCATTTAGTTAATAAATCTTCAAAAAGACTTACTGTTTTAGCAAAATTTTCGTTCAAGCCCGACATCGCTAAAGTAATGTGGTGGTCGGTATATGAAGTATTGAAATTACTCGCTAAACGATAAAATGCAGTACTGATTTGTTCAGCGTTCATTTTATCAGTACCTACAAACTGTAAATATTGTAAGGCAATTGGCAATACTTTGCTATTCCAAGAACCCATATCAAAACGGTAGCTTAAACGGAAAAGGTCGTTATCTGTATTTTTAACAGTCAACGCTTCTAAAGTCCCAACTTTACCTTTTTTAATATCTTTATTAAAATCCAACCATTTTGGTTCGATGTTCGACATCGCCGTTGTGTTTACATCTTTCAAAAATTCAGACTGTGCTTCACGGTTTACTTCTACTGGCGTAATGGCTGGCTTATCAACTTTAGTAATATTAGTGTCTGTTCCTTTGCGTTTGTAAACAATTACGTAGCCATCGCCACAGTATTTTTTAGCGAAATCCATTACATCTTGTTTTGTTACTTTGCCCAAAGCATCGTTGATAGCCACATAATCAGTCCAATTATTAGCTTTATCGGCTACAAAACTTTCAAGCAAGCTATAAGCACGAGAAGAATTGTTTTCTAAACCTTGAATGGCATTCATTTTATAATTGGCTGCAATCGCTTTGATGATAGATTCATCAAAAGTTCCAGATTTCAATTTATCTAATTCGCCTAACAATAATGCTTTTACTTCATCAAGACTTTGGTCTTTTTTAGGTGAACCAGTCATTTGCCAAACGGCATAATCTTTGTTCCATTCTGGGCTACAGCTTGCTCTTAATACTTTTTGAGCTTTCACTAAGTTTAAGTCAATTAAACCAGCTTTTGAATTCGACATCAATTCATCTACAATTGTACCAATGATTTTCTCTTTAGCATTTAAAGAACCAGACCAACGCCAAGCAATGGTAAGGGCATCTGGAGTAGGACCAAATACTTCACGAACCAATGGGGCAGTAATTGGTGCTTCTGGTGCTGACTTGTATTCTTGCACTGGTTTTGCAACCATGTATTTGAAAGAAGCTTCAATTTTTTTGATTAAAACATCAGAATTGAAATCGCCCACCATGATGATTGCCATGTTGTTTGGCACATAGTATTTTTTGAAGTAATTGCGGATTTCAACCAAAGAAGGGTTTTTCAAGTGTTCAATCGTTCCAATAGTTGTTTGTTGTCCGTAATTATGTGTTGGGAACAATGCAGCGTTACGAGCTTCATAAACTTTCCAGCCATCGTTATCTAAACTACGATTTTTTTCTTCGTAAACTGCTTCTAATTCTGTGTGGAAAATACGAAGAATTGGGTTGCGGAAACGTTCGCCTTGTAATTTCAAAAAGCGGTCGATGGCGTTAGCGGGAATGTCTTCTGTATAAACTGTTTGTTCATAAGAAGTAAAAGCATTCGTGCCTTGTCCACCCATCGAAGCCATCATTTTATCGTACTCATTAGCGATAGCAAATTTGGCAGCTTCTCCAGATACTCGGTCGATTTCCTTGTAAATAGCTTTACGTTGTGATGAATCTGTTGTTTTATTGTACTTTTCGTAAAGAGCATCAACTTGGTCAAGTAATGGTTTTTCTTTTGACCAATCAAGCGAACCAAATTTGTCAGTTCCTTTGAACAACATGTGTTCTAAATAATGGGCAAGACCAGTATTAGTTCTTGGGTCGGTATTAGAGCCAGCACGAGTAGGAATCAAAGCAGCGATACGTGGTTCTTTGTGGTTTTCGCTAAGGATTACAGTCAATCCGTTAGGTAATGTGTAAAAACGAGCTTTCATTGGGTCGTTACTTACATATTTGTAAGTATAGCCAGCAGAAGAGGCTGTTTTCCAATCAAAAGTTTTTTGAGCAAATGCTAGCGTGTTTAGAAGTAGCGATAACACGACTCCCAGCAGAGATAACCTAAGGTTTTTCATGCGAAGTAGGTTGGTTGAATTTTAGAAAAAGAAACAATTAATAGATTTACTGACAAAGTAACTATTGTTTTTTGATAAACGGTATTGTTAGTTGAATGTTTTGAGCGTTATTTTCAAAGATGGTGTTTTTGCTTCAAAAGTTGCACAAAGATTAAATGATGATTCGTAAAATGCTTTTATTCAATTATATGCTAAAAAAGTTTTTTACAAGAAATCAGTACCTTTTTGTATAATTTGCCGTACTTCACTTACGTAAACATTTCGTTCATTCGTTTATCTATTATCAAGAGTGTTTATTCATGTTAAATCAGAAATTTTAGGAAAATCCAATACAAGACGATTATGAAGAAGTACCTTTATTATAATATTATCTTATTGTCTTTTGGCTGTTTAATAATAGCGTCGTGTTCTAAAAATGCAGTAGATGATAAACAACCAGCCAAAGAAACTTCAAGTTTTTCTTTACTGCAAGATAGAATCATCACACCTACTTGTGCTACGGCGGGCTGTCATGCTGCTACTTCAGATGCCACTTATGCACAACATGGATTAGTACTAGAAAAATCGGTCACTTATGCCAATTTAGTGGGTGTTGTGCCTAAAAATGAGCTTTCAAAAGCAGATGGACATCTCAGAGTAAAAGCCTTTAAATCTTTAGAGAGTTTGTTTTACCATAAATTGAATTGGGATGCCTCTCATCATGGAGGCAAGCAGTATGCTTCGCCAATGCCTTTGGGTGGAAAGGCTCTTTCGGTTGGACAAATAGAATTTGTACGTCGTTGGATAGAAGCAGGTGCACCCAAAACTGGCGATGTGGTGGATAAAACTTTATTGGACGATACAACGCCAAGTACTTCTACAAGCGATGATTTCAAAACCATGCAAACTCCTCAAGAAGAAGGAATGACAGGTTATCAAATGAAAGTTGAAAAATTTACCATTCAGCCAAATTTTGAAAGAGAACTTTTTATCAGAAAAACAGTAGGCAATACAGTTGATGTTTATGTGAATAAACTTAAGTTTCAGTCTCGTCCCAATAGCCATCACATGGTTTTATATGATTTTAGGGATAAAAGTACAAGTACTTTACCAGCCATCAATACCATCAGAGATTTGCGTAATGCAGACAATTCATTAAATCTATTGACGGCAATTCAAATGTCAAATCATGTTTTTTTAGGCGGAGGAACAAATGCTAGTCAGGAATATACTTTTCCAGAAGGAACAGCTTTACTCTTACCCGCTGGCATGACGATTGATTTGAATCCACATTATTTTAACAAAACTACAGATATTCATTTTGGCGAGAATAATGTAAATCTTTACACGGTGGATAAATCAAAAGTAAAATATGTGGTAAAAACCATAGATTTTAATAACACTAATTTCAGTTTACCAGCAAAAACCATTACAACAGTTACGAAAGATTTTAAATTTAATACAGCTGTAAAAGTGGTTTCATTGACTTCACATAATCATAAATATGGACAAAAATTTGTGATTAAAATTCTGGGTGGTGTTAGAAATGGGGAAGTAGTTTATGAAAGTACCGACTGGGAACATCCAGCGATTATAAACTATTCGACACCAATTACTTTGAAAAAAGGAGAAGGACTTACATCCATCGTTACTTATAATAATACTTCCGATAAAACTATTTCATTTGGACTAACTTCTGAGGATGAAATGGACATTATTTTTGGTTATTATTATGAAGAATAAAGTGAAAAAGGCTAAAAAAAGGGAACTAAAAAATGATAAAGACTTCTAGGAAATTAGAGGTCTTTTTTTGAATGATGGAATTAATCCAGAAGAGGTATTATATTTGCTTGCAATTCAGACAAAAATCTGCCTTTTTTTGAATAAAATTTTACTTAACCAATAAAAAATTGTAACCATCGGTGTTATAATTGCTTCCTCTTTATGGAACATAAAAGTATGGACAAAGCAACCGCAGCGGGTCTGCTGGTAGCGATGGGAATTATTTATGGTGATATTGGTACTTCGCCACTCTACGTAATGCAGTCGATTATTGGTACTGTGCCAATAGATGAGAGAACTGTTCTCGGCGGACTATCATGTATTTTTTGGACATTGACGCTGCAAACCACCTTCAAGTATGTAATCTTAATTCTTCGAGCTGACAACCGTGGTGAAGGTGGTATCTTAGCTCTTTTCGCATTGGTGAGACGTCATGCAAAATGGCTTACTTTTCCTGCTGTAATTGGAGCCTCAACACTTCTAGCAGATGGAGTAATTACTCCGCCAATTTCGGTAGCTTCTGCCATTGAAGGGCTTCTGAAAATTTATCCTGATCTTCAAACGGTTCCGATTGTACTCGCTATTATTACGGGCTTATTTATGTTCCAAATCTTTGGTACTAAAGTAGTTGGTAGAGCTTTTGGTCCAATTATGTTGATTTGGTTTTCGATGTTGGCTTTCTTTGGAATTATTTGGATTGCACAAGACTGGACAGTTCTAAAAGCATTATCTCCATATTATGCCTACGATTTGTTGACAAATTCGCATGGAGGAGAAAGCGGATTCTGGCTTTTAGGAGCAGTTTTCTTGTGTACAACAGGAGCAGAAGCTTTGTATTCTGATTTAGGACATTGCGGTCGTGGAAATATTAGAATCAGTTGGATTTTTGTAAAAATCGCCTTGCTACTTCAATACTTCGGACAAGGAGCATGGTTGATTTCACAAAATGGACAATTACTAAACGGACGTAAACCAATTTTTGAATTAATGCCAGAATGGTTCTTGATTTGGGGAATTGCTATTGCTACCGCAGCAGCCGTAATTGCCAGCCAAGCCTTAATTTCGGGTTCTTTCACTTTAGTTTCAGAAGCTATCCGTTTGAATTTTTGGCCCAAGGTTCGTTTACATTATCCTTCCGACCAAAAAGGACAATTGTATGTGCCAAGTATGAATATTTTCTTATGGTTGGGTTGTGTAGGCGTGGTTTTATGGTTTAAAGAATCTGCCAATATGGAAGCTGCATACGGTTTAGCGATTACCATGACGATGCTAATGACCACCGCTTTGATGGCATATTACCTCCATACTCGAAAAGTTGATATGTGGTGGGTCGTAGGTTTTATCATTCTTTACGTTTCGATTGAAGGGGCTTTCTTGGTAGCAAACCTTCGTAAATTTGTTCATGGTGGATATGTTTCATTGTTTATTGCGGCAGCGATTATTGCTTTAATGGTAATTTGGTTTAGAGCCAATATCATTAAAATGCGATTGACTGAATACGTAAAACTCGCTGACTATATTGAACCTTTGAAAGAACTTAGCCGAGATATGAGTATTCCTAAGTACGCAACGCACTTAGTATTTATGTCGAATGCGGCTAGAACCAGTGAAATAGAATCTAAAATTATTTACTCTATCTTTCAAAAACGCCCAAAAAGAGCAGATATTTATTGGTTTGTCCACGTTGATACGATGGATGATCCATATACAATGGAATATAAAGTAAGCGTTATTGAGCCCGACGATGTGATTAAAGTAAATTTCAGATTGGGTTTTAGGGTTGAACAAAGAATAAATCTTTACTTCCGAAAAGTAGTAGAAGATATGGTGAAAAAAGGTGAAGTTGATATTACTTCTCGTTATGAATCCCTGAATAAACAAAATGTAATTGGAGATTTCCGTTTTGTAGTGTTAGAGAAATTCTTGTCGTTTGATAATAAATTATCGCTTATAGAAGGTTTAATCATGAAGGCTTACTTCTTTATCAAAGACTTTACTCCTTCAGAAGACAAATGGTTTGGGCTTGATACCAGTGCGGTAAAGGTTGAGAAAGTACCTTTGATTATTCGTCCAGTAGAAAATGTAGTATTGAAAAGAGTAGATTAAACCTTAATTTATACATAAACATCTTGAAAATTCTTATCACAGGTGGAGCAGGTTTTGTAGGTTCTTCGCTCGCCATTAATATTAAAACTAATTATCCTTCATACGAAGTAATTTGTTTGGATAATTTAAAACGCAAAGGTTCAGAATTGAATCTGCCTCGTTTAGCAAAAGCTGGTGCTATTTTCGTTCACGGAGACATCCGTAATAAAGAAGATTTTGATGCTTTGCCAATCGTGGATTTTGTCATTGAATCTTCCGCAGAACCGTCAGTTTTAGCAGGTTTGGAAGGAACTCCAGACTATTTGATTAATACCAATTTAGTAGGAACAATCAATTGTTTAAACTATACTAAAAAGTGCGGAGCTGCTTTTATATTTTTATCTACAAGTAGAATTTACCCAATTAAAGCGATTGAAAAATTGAATTTTGAAGAAGCAGAAACCCGTTTTGTGCTTTCAGATGAACAATCAGTTCCAGGTGTGTCTTCAAAAGGTATTGCAGAGAATTTTCCATTGGATGGGGCAAGGTCATTGTACGGAGCAACAAAATTGGCTTCTGAATTAATGATTCATGAATACAATGAGTTTTACGGCATGAAAACCGTTATCAACCGTTGTGGAGTATTGACTGGTCCTTGGCAAATGGGTAAAATTGACCAAGGTGTAATGGTACTTTGGGTGGCAAAACATTACTGGCAACAGCAATTAGCATACATTGGTTATGGTGGTTCTGGTCGCCAAACTCGTGATATGTTGCACGTAAAAGATTTATATCGTTTGATAGATTTCCAATTACATAATATTGATAAAGTAAACGGAGAAATACTGAATGCTGGTGGAGGTGTTGAAGTAAGTGCTTCTTTACAAGAACTTACTCAAATTTGCCAAGAAGTAACAGGCAAAACCATTCCAATTAGTAAAGTAGCTGAAAATCGTGCGGCGGATATTCGTTTGTACGTAACAGACAATACAAAAGTAACAGCTTTAACAGGTTGGAAACCTGAAATTTCAATGAAACAAATTGTGACTGAAATCACAGAATGGATTACTGAAAACGAAGAAGCCTTGGCTTATGTATTGAAGTAATGATATTGATTTTGCATGAGTCATCCCGAATTTTTAAATCACAAAAAAGCGGTTGAAATTAGTTCTTCGACCGCTTTTTGTGATTGATAGGCAACGAATTCCTACTGTTTGAGCGAAGCGAGTTTAGGAATTCTTGATTTTTTTGTTACTTTTTGTATCAAGACAAAAAGTAAGGACGAGAACAAATCCAAAAAACTTTTAAATCTTCTAAAACTCGCTATTTTAGGAGAAAATTCGGTATGACTCATGTTTCTAAGAGTATTTTATGCTATCCAAGTCGCTTTGCTTTCTTTAATGACCATTGGCTATACTGATACTTTTCATAATTGCTGTTCAGACACCTATTTAAGAATAGAAGATGAGTAAGGCAATCTTTATAAATTTTATAGGCTTGAATTATCAGCTATTCTACCTACCTTACATCGTAGCCAGAGCTTTCCGTAAATATACGTATAGGGTTAAATATTTTTAACCCTAATGAGGAAACGGAATGAGGCTAGCTGAAAAAGTAAATGCTGTAACAAATTTTTATACCGAGCTAAATGCCGATTTGGCTAATTTACAAGCAAAAAGTGGACTGTCGTGTTTAAGTGGCTGTTCTAACTGTTGTAAGTCGCCAAATGTTGGAGCAACTATCTTAGAACTTCTTCCCTTCGCTTATCATCTTTATCAAGAAAACAAAGCCGAGCTTTTTTATGATGAATTGGTAAACAATTCTCAAACGGATGTTTGTATGTTGTATAAACCTGCATTAACTCCTTTAAACAATGGAGGTTGTAGCGATTATACTTATAGAGCCATGATTTGTCGCCTTTTTGGTTTCTCTTTTAGAAGAAACAAAGAAAACAAACCAGAAATGGTTACTTGTAAAGAAATTAAAACAGCTTATCCTTTACCTTATCAGGAACTTACGCAACAAGCAGAAGCAGGAATGTTAGTGCCACAAATAAGTTATTATCATTCAAAACTATCAGCGATAGACTATTCGCTAAGTCAAGAACAATACCCCATCAACAAAGCGATAGAGCTTGCGTTAGAAATGGTTTTAAATCATTTTTATTATACTGACAGCCTCGAAACGATTGAAATTTAATGTGTGTTATTTGTTTAGACTTGAAATAAGTTGACATCCATTAGATGATGAAATTCCACCAAATAACGCCTTCTTTTACGCTTTTCATTTTTATAGGAAGAAATATTCAATATATACCACTCAAATAATTGACAGTCAGAAAACTAGCAATATAAAAAAGTTGTATATTCGTTGATTATAAATAAACCGAACTGAATATGAAAAGACTGATACTTATTTTGATATTCTTCCCTTTTTTATCACAAGCACAAATTCAGGTAAGTAGTGGATTGAGCTATGTAACAGAACCAAGTTTTGGTGAAGACGGTGCTTATACAGGTTCGGGTATAGACATCAGTTTGCGTAAACACCTCACCGAAAAATGGAAACTCACAGCTTACTCTGGTATTAATAAAATGAGAGTAACCTTGGCTGTACAATCGAGGTTTGATTATAGCACTAAAATTTACGGATATTATTACAAAGATGTTGTTCCTGTTTCCTTCGGGGCAGAATATTACATCTGGAACAAAAAGTTTATTAAGCCTTTTGTTGGATTAGAAACTGGTGCTTATTTTACGAGTTATCAAACACAAATCGACCCAAATTATCTGTCTTTTGCCAAAAATATACCTGCTGGAAGTTCTATCAATTGGGGATTTTCACCCAGTTTAGGCATTCAGTTTCAAGAAAATGCCGACAGATTAGGCTTATTCTTAAAAGTAAAGCATACAGGAATTGTATATGGCAATGCAGGCTTGTCGAATATATTCAGTTTTAGTGCAGGTTTTACTTTTAAATTTGGAAGAAAAATTATGTGGAAACCACCTGTAATTGAAGTACCAACGCAAGCTCCATATTATGAAACAAAAGATTTGTATTAAGCGACTGAGTACCAATCAGCTGTTTCATGTGCTTGAATTTTTAGCACATTCGCCAAAACAAGTAAAACGAGTGTTCTTGAAGCCAGCCAAGGTGGAATACTCGCAATTTTAGCAAATTCAGCTAAGGTGATTTGTTTGTTGACTGATAGATAAGTCATCAATACTTTCTCTTTCTCTCCAAAACTGAACTGAATTCCTTCTTCGTTTTCACGTCTCAAAATTTGTTTCATTTCTTTACTTGCTTGTACCGAACGGTCAGCGACTCTAACATAAGCTTTTCCCATTTCTTCGGTTTCTAGCTGTACATAATGGGGTTTCTTCTTGCTTTTAGGAATGGTAATGACTAATACTTCACGGTCGTCGGTTACACTGATGCGTTCAATATCGTAAGCAATAGGAGGGAAGCAGTTTCGTTCTATCGCTCGCACCAAAATATACTCATCTTCATCTACAAATTTTAGTCCCGGAATACTTTTGTCATCTCCAACACCAATCAATAAAGTACCTCCTTTGGTATTAGCAAAGGCAACAACTTCACGAACAATTTTTTCAGGATGGTTTGCTTTTAGTTTAAACTCAAGTTGAAGGTTCTCTCCCTGACGGACAAGGCTCTTTAAATCCTTTAAACTCATTCCCGACACACGACTGTGATTCTCAGTCTTTTCAAAATAGGATACAAGTGCCTGATTCATACAGATTTATGATTTAGGTATGCTTATAAACAAAGATGGATTTGTTTTAAAGATAACAGATTTAGAAATACATTACTTTTTTTAGTTTAAAAATATTTTAGACAAAATCTACCCAATTAATAGACTTTATATGTTTTTTTTAATAGACTTTGTCTAACTTTGCACTCCTAATAACTTAGCTACCAATAATTAAACTATTTGCTAATGGATAAACAAGTCTAAAAGCTGAATAGTTTGCCAAGTGTAACTAAGCGAGATGAAATTTTGTTAAGCTCAAAATAGAGGATAAAATTCAGGATTGCTTATGTCAGATTTAAGTCAATTAAAACAAGCCTTAGAAGGTCTTTCGCTTACAGAAGGGCTTAGTTACATGGCTGAAAACTATGGAAACGTAGTTTTTTCTTCATCGTTTGGTCAAGAAGACCAAGTAATTACCGATGCAATTTTCAAAAATAATATCAACATCAAAGTCTTTACCCTAGATACTGGTCGTTTGTTTCAAGAAACTTACGAGTTGATGGATACTACCAAAAACAAGTACGGTAAAGAATTTGAAACCTACTTCCCGAACACTGCAAAAGTAGAAGCTTTAGTAAAAGAAAAAGGTTTTAATAGTTTTTACTTTTCTGTGGAAAACCGTAAAGAATGTTGTGGAATTCGTAAGATTGAACCTTTGAAAAGAGCTTTGGCTGGGGCTGAAATCTGGATTACTGGTTTGCGTTCAGAACAATCTGAAAACCGTTCGGATATGGAAGTTGTAGAATGGGATGCCAACAATAATGTGATTAAATTCAATCCATTGATTCACTGGACTTACGAAGACGTTTTGGCTTATATCAAAGAAAACAGAGTACCCGACAGTCCTTTGCACAGAAAAGGTTTTATTTCTATCGGTTGTGCCCCATGTACCAGAGCTATTCAAGAAGGTGAACATCCACGTGCTGGTCGTTGGTGGTGGGAAGCTTCACAAAAAGAATGTGGACTACATAGTTAGTGATGAGTTGTGAATTGTGGCTTTCAATAATTTACAATTTAAGATAACTAAGATTGCTTGATTATATATAATAAAAATCTCATAGCTTAAAGCTCACTGCTAATAGCTAATAATCAAAGAATTAATAAATATTAATAAATATGGTTGATAATTTAAAAAATCCGAGTTCAGAAGTTTCTGTTCCGAAATTCGGTTTTTTCCCTCGTGAGTTAGAAGACGAAGCAATCTATATTATGCGTGAAGTGGTTGCTCAGTTCGAGAAACCAGTACTTTTGTTTTCTGGCGGGAAAGATTCTATTACTTTGGTGCGTTTAGCCCAAAAAGCTTTTTATCCCGGCAAAATCCCCTTCCCATTACTCCACGTTGATACAGGACATAATTTCCCTGAAACCGTTGAATTTCGTGATTGGTTAGCCAAAGAAACGGGTGCAGAATTAATTGTACGCTATGTACAAGATTCTATCAACCAAGGAAAAGTAAAAGAAGAATCTGGAAAATATGCTTCTCGTAATGCTTTACAAACGGTTACTTTATTAGATGCTATCGAAGAATTCAAATTCGATGCTTGTATCGGTGGAGCAAGACGTGATGAAGAAAAAGCTCGTGCCAAAGAACGTATTTTCTCAGTACGTGATGATTTTGGTCAGTGGGATGCAAAACGCCAACGCCCAGAATTATTTGATATGTTGAATGGTCGTATTGCGATTGGTGAAAACGTAAGAGTATTCCCGATTTCAAACTGGACAGAATTAGACGTTTGGAATTATATCAAAGAAGAAGAAATGGCAATTCCTTCTATTTATTATTCGCACAAACGCCAAGTAATCCAACGTGATGGAATGCTTTGGGCTGATTCTGAATTCTTGAATAAAGATGCAGACGAAATTCCTTTTGAAGAAACCGTTCGTTTCCGTACTGTTGGTGATATGACTTGTACTGCTGCCGTCGCTTCTGAAGCGATTGAATTAGACGATATTATCGGCGAAATTCTTTCCGCAGAAATCTCTGAACGTGGTGCCAGAATCGACGACAAACGCTCGGAAGCAGCCATGGAAAAACGTAAGCAACAAGGATACTTTTAATTAATTGAGTGATTGAGCGAGTTAGTGATTGAGTGAATAGTTAATATTCAAATAAAATCACTCAATCACTCAATCACCATTCACTCAATAGAAAAATGGACATACTTAGAATAGCAACAGCAGGTTCGGTGGATGATGGGAAAAGTACCCTCATCGGACGACTTTTATACGAAACAAAATCAATCACTCGTGATAAAATTGAAGCACTTGAAGCGGCTTCAAAACGTAAAGGTTTAGACTTTTTAGACCTTTCTTTATTAACGGATGGACTTATCGCCGAACGTGAACAGGGTATCACTATCGACGTTGCCAATATTTATTTCTCGACTCCAAAACGTAAATACATCATCGCAGATACGCCCGGTCACTTTGAATATACTCGTAACATGGTTACTGGTGCTTCAAACACAAAGGTTTCTATGATTTTGGTGGATGCTCGTAACGGTGTATTAGAACAAACTTTTCGTCATTTTTTCATTTCATCAATGCTTCGTATTCCGAAAGTAATTGTATGTGTGAACAAAATGGATTTAGTGGGATATTCAGAAGAACGTTTCAACGAAATCAAAGATGCTGTTCAAGCGTTGGCTGATAAAGTATCTTTTGAAGGACAAGAAATTACTTTTATCCCGATGTCTTCTTTGTACGGACAAAACCTTTCTACGCAATCAACAGAAATGCCTTGGTTTACAGGAGCACCTTTGTTGGAAGAATTAGAAGAAACTAATTTCGACGAAATCAAAAAGCCAGCACGTTTCCCAGTACAATTTGTAGTTCGTCCTAAAACAGAAGAATTCCACGATTACAGAGGTTATGCAGGTAAAATTTCCAGTGGTTCTTTCTCGGTTGGAGATGAAATTACGGTTTTACCAACGGGACAAAATTCTAAAATTGCCACGATTGAAAAATTCGGTACGCAATTAGAAAAAGCAGGAGCAAAAGAATCAGTAGTAATTACTTTAGAAACTGACGTAGATGTTTCTCGTGGTAATATGTTGGTGAAGTCAACTTCAACACTTGAACCATTGAAAGAAATCACCGCAAGAATTTGTTGGATGGATTCAAAACCATTGATTTCGGGCAAAACATATATTCTTCAACACGGTATCAATGATTCAAAAGCAAAAGTAATTGCTTTGAATAATAAGATTGACGTAGTGAATCAAGACACGATTGTAGATGCCGTTTCGGAATTGAAATTGAACGAAATTGGAGAAATCGTATTAAAAACTGCGAAACCAATTTTTGCAGATAAATACGAATACAACCCTGCAAACGGAGCCTTTATTTTAGTGGACGACCAAACAAATTCAACCGTTGGCGTTGGCTTTGTTTTATAGGAATAAAGATTTGATGATAATGAAAAAGCTCCAAACTCTGGGGCTTTTTTTGTGAGGTTTACGTTTTGTGATTCTGTGAAATATTTAGTGTATAAGCATAAGCATACTTTTTTGAAGGAAATAATAACTTTATAATCTTCTACCCAATAATGATGGATATAGTCTCTAGATTATTGTTATCATTCTTACTGTATGAATAATTAGATTCTTTTCTTAATGAATCCCATACTCTTAAATATTCTACTGTTGGGTTATCCCTATTTTCTTCCCTGTTAATAGAAATATATTTAAACTCACACAACACTCTTTGAAAAATCTTCTTACCTAACTTCTTATTTTTAAATGATTCTGGAAGTCCATCAGATATATGAAATGTATTGTTTTTATATTCTTGACATTCAATATAACAAGAAACTAAAAAACCAAGGTACTCATAAGTACTATCTTTCCATATCTTCTCATTTATTATTAATTTATCGGTTTGATACGTAGGCTGATTGCAAATTAATTCCCAAAAGCTATTAATTTTCTTTTGCTGTAGACTAGGTAAGTGTATATCAAAGAAAAGTACTGAATTCTGAATCTCAGTAACTTTTAGCTGTAAATCATGGAAATCAATATTCTCAAGTTCTTTATCTATTAAATCTTCTAAATATAAAATGGCGTCTTTCATTTGTATTATTTATTTAATTGTCTCATATTATCTTCAAACACAACTATCATCGGCGAATGGTCGCTTAAATGCTTCCATTTTTCAAAAGGTTCTATGGTAACATTACTAAGATTATTGACGAATTGCATTGAAGCAAAGCAATAATCAATGTGATATGGTTTCAGCGTATTGCGGTGTAAGAAAAAAGTAGGCTGAGATTCCTTTCCTTGTTTTTCTTGAGTAAAAGTATGATATAGACTTTCAATATTTATTTCTTTTAACTCCTTTACTACGTCTGAATGATTCCACCACCTGTCCCATTCATCCCAAATGGTGTTACTATTAAAATCACCAATAATGATAGTATTAGTTAGATGATGTTTATTTATCTGTAAATATTTCCAGAACTGTCCGATATAACCAAAGTTTGGTGAATTGTTTTGATGTGTCCAAACAGCAAGTAATTCAAATTGTTTATTTACAGAACAAGGAAGGAAATGTTTGACTTTGTGTCCATTATAAATATCTGACCAATTTAATCGCTGTAAATCAATATTTTGTTTCGCAAATACACCAATACCTTTACTCTTAATATCACCAGCCCATAAATAGTTTACAGCCCAATCTACGTATTTTTTATCTTTTGATTCAGCAGGATTTTCACATTCTTGAACAATAATCAAATCAGCATCGAAGTCTAAAAGACTTTCAAACTTTTTTCTAAAAGCTCCATTGCAGTTCCAAGTAATAATTTTCATTTTGTTATATCTATTAAAAGTATATTTGTAGCACGAGTTTCCAACTCGTTAAACTTCAAGAAGACTCAGCGAGTTGGAAACTCGTACTACTGCTATCTACTTTAACCATTCCATCCATTCTTTAGCGACTTCATTCCCACGATAAATTTTATCAATAACTTTTCCTGAAGTATCTTTTTTCAATTCAAAAAATTGATGGTCATGGTTTGGATATGCTTTTAATGTTAGGTTCTTTTTCCCTTTTTCTATGAAGTCTAATGGTAAATAATCTAAGCCAATTGTGATTTCTTTATCATCCGTTCCATAGGCGATATAAAGTGGAATCTTAATCTTGAGTAAATTATCTAGATTTTTTCTTGAGAAAGAATGCCACGCATAATACGTGTCACCAAAGCTTTTATCTGTTGATTTTGGGTTTTTACAAATATCTTCCCACAACTTATAAAGTTCTTCAATTTGTTTTTGCGCAGTATCAGCATCTATTTGACCTTGTTTGACAGCATCTCTAATCTGATATATTTCAAATTCAAAACGCCTACCAGCATGACCAGAGAAAAGGATAGTATGTGTGATGAATTGATTATAGTTCGCTACTAAATTAGCTCCAACTGTAAAACCTTCTGAACCACCACAGAAAACAATTTTACGAGTATCAACCCAAGGTTGTTTTACTAAATAATTAATAACTTGATTACACTGTTCAGTTGCCTTGTCAAGATTATTGTTTTCTTGATATTTTTTCGTGAAAATTTTTGGGTCTCCAGTTTTCAAACCTTCTTCTAGCTGAGTCATATAAGTAGAATCAGCAAGAAAAACTGTTCCTGATTTTTGTATCATCACAAAGTGATAGTCTTTTTGATAAGGCTTAATTCTAAAAGGTAATTGAGGATAAAATTTTCTTTGATAGAGTTCAAGTAAAGGTCTTGGCTGAGAACCTTGTCGGAAGAGAAAAAGTGGTTTTTTGATTTTTAAATCTTCTTTTGTGCCAAAAACAATAAAGGTTGTAGTGTCTTTTTTATTAGGAATGTGGAAGACTTGGCAAAGATTTTCTAGTTTGTCTGTTTGTGCGAATCCAAGGTTTGTAAAAAAGATTAGAGAAAGGAGTAAAACTGTTTTTTTCATAGTTTTCAGGAAATGATTTATGAAACAAAACAACAGGTTTTAACGCTAAAAGGCAATCTGTTTAACACTTTTTAAGCAAAAGGAAGTATAAATCTTAACGAGTTGGAAACTCGTGCTACGGTTTTCATCGTTCGGACATTGATGCCCGAACGATTACTTTTAAAACGAGGCTTTATCCCAATCACCTACGCTATCCCCAACAAAATCTCAGTAACATTTTCCGAAGAAGTTAAGTCCACCCAATTGATATAAACTTCTCTGGTTTGAGTTGTTGGTTTGTGTCCTTGTGCAAAAAGTTGTTTGAACATTTCTTCATAAACAGGCATCACATTACTGAAATCACCATGATGTGTATAAGCCAAAGCCTTGAAAGAAGGATGTTCTAGCAATTCATAATGTGCAGGAATTGTTACTTCTTCATCGCCCACAGGCAAGGCAATTTCTAAGATAAAAGGCTTTTCTACATCGCCCGTTGCACCCCAATAGATAAACTCCATATTGCCAGCAATACTTAACCCTAATTGTCCGACGGCAGTATAAAGGGCATCAACTTCACGTTCTGCAATGGCGTTTACATTTAAAAGGGTGGTTTCTGTACGATAAATAAAATACTTTTGAGCGGGTACTTCTTTTACTTGTGTGTTCATTTGATTGTTGAGGTTTTATTATGATTTTTTTGATTAACGATACAAAGTAAATCTGGCTTACTGACAACAGTATGTCAGTGCAAAAATGCTTTTTTAAATTTAAATTTTATTAAGTATTTATAAACCTATAAGGATTTGATGTTAAAATGTTTATTATTAGGTAATTATATGAATTATTATAGGTTTAACTAAATGCTTGCAAGTATTGTAATCGCTTGACTTTCAGTATTTTTTTGTGGAGGTTTACAGCTTTAATATAGCTTCCTTCACAAAACAAAAACAAAACCATGAACCATTCTTTTAAAGCTTTGCAGATTATAGAAAGTGCTGATAAACAATATACACGAGCGATTGTTCAAAGAGCGATTGCAGATTTACCTGTAGGCGATGTTTTAATCAAAGTCCATTATTCAGCCTTGAATTATAAAGATGCTTTATCGTCAATCGGGAATAAAGGTGTAACAAAACAATTTCCACATACGCCTGGCATTGATGCTGCTGGTATTGTAGCAGCTAGTGATTCTCCAGCATTTAAAGTGGACGATGAAGTAATTGTTACCAGTTACGATTTAGGCATGAATACTTCGGGTGGTTTGGCTGAGTATATCTCTGTACCTGCAAAATGGATTGTAAAATTACCCACAGGATTAAGTTTGAAAGAAGCTATGATTCATGGAACGGCTGGATTAACCGCTGGTTTGTGTGTCAATGCTTTAATCAACCACGGATTAAAACCTGAACAAGGAAAAGTTTTAGTAACAGGCTCAACAGGAGGAGTAGGTACTTTGTCGATTGCTATTTTAGCTAAATTAGGTTTTGAAGTCGTAGCCGTAACAGGTAAACCCGAAGCTGTTGAATTCTTAAAACAAATAGGAGTCAGTGAAATTGTAAGCAGAGAAGCCCTAGATGACCAATCTAGTCGTCCATTATTGAAATCAATTTATACAGGCGTAATTGATACTGTTGGTGGGAATATTTTAGCGACTGCTTTGAAGTCTTTAACTTACGGAGGTTCGGCTGCCATTTGTGGTTTGGTTGCTTCTGCGGAATTACACACAACCGTTTTGCCTTTTATTCTTCGTGGAAATACTTTGTTTGGAATTGATTCTGCCGAATGTCCGATGTCTTTGCGTGAAAGTATTTGGCAGAAATTAGCATCCGATTGGAAACCAACAGATTTAACAATACTCGCCAAAGAAATTACTTTAGAAGAAGTACCCGCCCAACTGGATTTGATGTTGCAAGGAAAAGCTTTTGGGAAAACAATTGTTAAATTATAATTTTATGAACCGTAGCACGAGTTTCCAAACGTCAAATTACTCTGACACGAGTTGGAAACTCGTGCTACGATTTTATTATTCTTCCCACTCAAAACTACGAGTAACGGCTTTTTTCCAATAATGATAAAGGTTATCTCTTTTTGAAGCTTCCATATCTGGCTTCCAAGTTTGTGCGATTCCCCAATTTTGTTTTAAATCGTCTAAATCTTCCCAGTATCCTATTGCCAAACCTGCTGCATAAGCAGCACCCAAAGCGGTGGTTTCAATCATCGCTGGACAAACCACGGGTACATCAACCATATCTGCCTGAAACTGCATTAAAGTTTCATTGACTACCATTCCGCCATCTACTCTTAATGATGAAATCTCAATTCCTGCATCTTTTTCCATCGCTTCTAATACTTCTAAGGTTTGAAAAGCAGTAGCTTCTAAAGCTGCACGAGCAATGTGTGCTTTGGTAACATAACGAGTAAGCCCAACAATCACACCACGAGCATCCGCTTGCCAATAAGGTGCATATAAGCCAGAGAAGGCTGGCACGAAATAACAACCGCCATTATCTTCTACCGAATTGGCTAACGTTTCAATTTCTGCACTATTTTTAATGATTTCTAAATTATCACGAAGCCATTGTACTAAAGCACCTGTAATAGCAACAGAGCCTTCTAAAGCATATTGTACTGGATGATTACCAAACTGATATGCAACGGTAGTGAGTAAGCCATAAGTGGATGGCGTGATTTTCTCGCCTGTATTCATCAACATAAAGCAACCCGTTCCGTAAGTATTTTTAGCTTCGCCTGCGGCAAAACAAGTTTGTCCGACTAATGCTGCTTGTTGATCGCCTAAATCTCCTGCTACTGGTACGCCTGAAAGTACGCCACGAGCTTCTCCATAAATTTCACTGCTTGATTTAATAGCGGGCAACATGGCTTTGGGAATATTTAACTTGGTAAGAATGTCGTCATCCCAAGCTAAAGATTGCAAGTTCATTAATTGAGTTCTGCTTGCATTGGTAACATCCGTAATATGAATGCCGCCATCTGTTCCGCCTGTTAAATGCCAGATGATAAAAGTATCAATATTTCCAAAAATAGCAGTTCCTTCTTCTGCATCTTCCCGTAAACCTTCTACGTTTTCTAAGAGCCATTTTAATTTTAATCCACTAAAATATGTTGCCAATGGCAAACCTGTTTTTGCTCTAAAACAATCTGCTCCGCCTTCATTTGCTAATTCAGCTACCATATTGCCGACACGAGTATCTTGCCAAACGATAGCATTATAATATGGCTGACCAGTAAAACGATTCCAAACAACGGTTGTTTCTCGTTGATTGGTAATGCCTACTGCTGCAATATCTAAGGGAGAAAGGTTTGCTTTGCCTAATGCTAAACCGATTACTTCTTGGGTATTGCTCCAGATTTCATCTGAATCGTGTTCCACCCAACCTGCATGTGGATAAATCTGAGAATGTTCTTTTTGTCCGACAGAGATTTGATTGCCTTGTTTGTCGAAAATGATGAAGCGGGTACTGGTAGTCCCTTGATCGATTGAGCCGATATACATTTTTATGATTGCTTTTGACAGTTAAATTAGAGCGATTGTTTTAATCGAAATTTAGTGATTTCAGCAAACATTACCATTCATGAATGGAATTAATATCAGTCTTTTATTACTATTGAGAGAAATATTTCTCTCAATAGTAATCTTTAATGTATTTTACTTCTTAGCGTCAATATCTTTCAAAAGTGTATCTACTGCGACTTTCAATTGCTCGTCTGTTCCTTTGGCAATCCAGTCTGGAGTATTTTCAACGATAATATCAGGAATGGCTGCACCCAATTCTTGGTTTTTATCAGTTGCTTTAGTGTACCATCCTCTTCCCGGTAATCTTACAAATGAACCATCCATTAAAGATTTCCCTCCCGTAGAAATTACTGAACCATTGGTTGGTAAACCTACTAATTTTCCAATGCCTAAAGATTTATAAGCATGCGAGAAGATTTCTGCATTAGAATAACTTCCTTCATTACAAAGTGCGATTGAAGGTTTTGTCCAAGCGGCATAAACCAAACGTTCTCCGATTGGATAATACTCTCTGAACTTTTTCTTATCTTTTTCTAAATCAGTACTTGCACCTCTTGGAATAGTATAAGCATGTTGTTTGTAGTTCAAAATCGTCATTAAATAATCGGTTGTTGAACCGCCACCATTATAACGAACATCAATCAAGATACCTTCTTTCCCATAACCAGCAGCTGTAAATTCTCTTTCAACTACTTCAAAACTTGGGAAATCCATTCCTTTGATGTGAATATACCCTAAGCGACCATTAGAGAATTTCTCTACTAATTTCTTTCTGCTGTCAACCCATTCGTTGTATAAATTATCGCTGATACTTTGTGTAAGACGAACTACAACTTCTCTGTTTTTTCCATTGGCATCGCTAACATTTAAGAGTACTTTTTCATTAGCCAAGCCGTTTAATAAACCATAGAAGTTTTCACTTTCACTTACTGCCTGTCCATTTACAGCCGTAATTACTTCTCCTTCGTTGATTAAGCTCTTACTTTTAGTCACTGGCGTTTCTGGTACTACGTGGTTTACTTTCATTCCTGTTGCCGTTGGAATCAATTCAGTTCCTAATAAACCTGTAATTTCTCTTTGTGTTTCAGCACGGTCTGGTGCTGTTAAGCCCATGTGGCTTGAGTTTAATTCACCCAATAGTAAATTAAACATATCTCTGAAATCATTTGAAGTACTGGCATTGATACAACGCTCTTTGTACTTATCGTGCAATTGTAACCAATTATTTCCGTGGAATTTAGGATCATAAAAACCATCACGAATAGTTCTCCATGCTTCTTCAAATACTTGTGTGCGTTCTGCCAAATAATCAATTTTCATTTTAGCAACGAATGGCAAGGCCTCAGGCAATCCTGTTTTCACATCAACACGAGAGAGTGCACCACCTATTTTTGTGTAATAAATGTACTTGCCTTCTTTATCAAGCGTCAAATTATTAGGGTTGCTTCCACCTTTGGTAATTTCTTTTAATTCTTTGCCATCCCATTTAATACTGAACAAATCTCTTCCTTTTGCCGAGCTACTTGTGGTTGTGTAAAAGAAGGTTTCACCATCTTTTGAAATCACAAATTCGCTTTCATTACCAGGGAAATTTGTTACTTGTACTACTCTTTCATGAATATTGTCAAAATCAATCACAATTGGTTTTACTCCTTTTTTGTCTGGTTTAGCATCGGCTGCTGGAGTTTCTTTTTCTTGCCAATCTTGTGTTTCTTTCTCCCAGTCTTCTTTTTTCAACCAAACAAACCAAACATCTGCACTACGAGCAGCGCTTCTTTCAGAGACAAAACCTAATTTTGAACCATCCGCACTCCAAAACGGATTTCCATCGCCACGTGGGTGCATAGATACGTTGACAGGCTTGCTTGAATTATCGGCAGTTCTGATAAATACTTCTTGGTTAAAATATAAATCTCCTTGACTATAAGCTAAATATTTGCTGTCTGGACTCCAAGCTATATCACTAGGTTTGTTCCAGCCTTCACTTAATATTTTTTCGTTCGTTAATTTACCATCAGCACTGATGTCTGCTACTACAAAATTTCCTCTGCCTTTAATGTAGGCTATTTTCTTATTATCTGGCGAAATCACTGGCGAAGATTCATCTTCCGTAGTTTTTGTAATTTGTGTGATTTGATGTTTCAGCGATTTAAAAATATTACGTTCTGAAGCATCGGATGAATTCACCAAATACAAGTCGAAATTGCCATTGTTTCTATCACTTGTAAATAAGAGTGTTGAATCATTCAACCAAGTAGGAGTAATATCACGGAAAGCGTGTTGAGAAACATTGATACTCTTTGTTTTTTCTTTATCTGCTTCTTTGATAAAAACTTCACCACGAAGACTATACGCTAGTAATTTGCCATTTGGTGATACTTTGTATTCTTCTAAGCCTGTCGCAAATGTTTTTTGTTCAGCAGCATCAAAACGTTCGTCGGCATTAATGTTTACATTAATTTTTGCAACAGAACCATTAGCTACATTGTATGTAAAAAGCCCCATTTCTTTTTCAAAAACAATGGTATTGCCATCTTTTGAAATACTGAAATGACGAATTGATTCATCCTTGAATTGTGTTAATTTTTTAGGAGTACTTTCTGCTTTTCCGTCGCCAGAAATTTTGATTTGATAGAGATTATACGCACCATCAACACTGCTCAAGAAGTACAATAAACCATTTTTCCCCCATTGTGGAATAATATCATTGGTTTCAAACAATGCAATTTTATTAAAGCTTTTTGCTTTGGTATTATAAATCCAAATATCTCTGTTTGAGCTTCCATCATAAGCCTGACGAGCAACGGGATTGATGTCTCCACGTACAAAAGCAAGCAAATTCCCATCAGGAGAAAGTACTGGCTCAAAGCCTACGGCATCAAGCATTCTTGATTCAGTTCCTCCTTTTGCACTGATTGAATATACTTCTTGCGGACGTTCGATTTGCTTAAATTCACGACTGGTAGAGAATAAGATTTTATCTGCTTGCGTCCAGCTTGCTACTAAATCCTGACTAGAATGGAAGGTTAAACGTTTTGGTAAACCACCTGTAGAAGGCATTACAAAAATATCATTATTACCAAAGCGTGTACCTGAAAAGGCGATTTGCTTGCCATCTGGACTGAAAATCGGATTACTCTCATAAGCTTCGTGAATAGTTAATCGAGTAGCGTTTCCTCCTGTACTGGGTACTGTCCAAATATCTCCTTGATAAGTAAAGGAAACAACAGAACCATCATTATTAATACTTGGCTGGCGAAGTAGTAATGGACTTTGTGCCAATGTACTGCCTGCCGAAAGCATTGAAAAAAATAGATAAAGATGTTTTTTCATGAATAAGAAATCGTTTGATGAAGATTTAAGCTACAAATAAGTAATAATTTGCTGAATTATTAAATTATCAAAAGATTATTCGCCAAACAGCATCAATAAAGCTATGTTTGTTTAGTGATAAATTAAAATGATGATTTTTAAAGCAAATTATCGTTTCTATACAGAAACAGAGCATTTCTATATAGGAATATTATTTTCCTGTATAACAATGGAATATTTCCATACAGGAATAGGGTTTTGTTGTATGTCAATGAAGCTGTCTTCTTGAAGTTCTACAAATCTTTAAGTCCTAAAATCTATGCAATTAAAGTCGAAAGAAAAGTTAAATATAAGTACAAAAAAATGGGCTATCCATCTCTGAATAGCCCATTGCTTAATGTCTAAAGTATTGAAATACTTTAAACTATAATCTTGCTTCTTGTGTCTTGCCTCTTATATCTTCAAAGCCTGAAGTCTTCAAATCCAAACTCCTAAAGTCTTCCCAAAAAATCTTGCTTCTTGAATCTTGCCTCTTCTGTCTTCAAGTCCTAAAGTCCATTAGCGATTACAACTCTTACAAATTCCCTGTACCAACAAATTTGTTTCCACACGTTTGTAACCTTCTGGAAGGATAAAGTTTGGAATCACCACATGGTCTAAACAAGTAGTTAATCCGCAAGCTGTACATTTAAAATGCACATGGTCATGATGATGCGTATGATCTCCTGCATGGCAATTATCCTTGCAAAGTGCATACTTTACGCCACCCTCATCATCCAATACTTTATGAATCAATCCTTTATCGACAAACGTTTTTAGCGTTCTATAAACAGTTACTCTATCGAATTGTTCCGTAAGTTGTGCTTCTACGTCGGCATGAGCAAGAGCATGTTCTTTGTTCATGAAAACATCCAAAATACCTTCACGACAATCAGTCTGGCGAAGGTTATATGTTTTTAATGTATCTTTTATTGCTGGTTTCATTCTATCATCATTGCATTATCAAACTGCAACTTTACTAAGTTAGCATAAATTCCTTCATCAATCAAAACCAATTCATCATGCGTTCCTTTTTCGGCTATTCCGCCATCTTTCAATACATAAATAGTATCGACATTACGAATTGTAGCCAAACGGTGAGCAATAATGACCGTCGTTCTATTTTGCATTAATCGGTCTAAAGCATCTTGCACCAATTTTTCAGATTCCGAATCCAAAGCACTTGTAGCTTCATCTAGCACCAAAATAGCAGGGTCTTTCAAAATAGCACGGGCAATGGCAATTCTTTGACGCTGACCACCCGAAAGCTTCACGCCACGCTCGCCGACGATGGTTTTGAATCCTTCAGGGAATGAATTGATAAATTCTAAAGCATTTGCTTTTCTGGCTGCTTCAATCACTAATTCTTCTGTTGCTTCTGGATTTCCATAAGCAATATTTTCATAAATCGTTCCACCAAAAAGCATTACTTCTTGTGGTACAATGGCGATGTTTTTTCTTAAATCAGTAATGTCAAAAGTATTGATGTTTTTACCATCCACTAAGATTTCGCCTTTTGCAAGATGATAATAACGCATCAACAATTGTACAATCGTAGATTTTCCTGCTCCTGAATGACCCACCAACGCTATTTTCTCACCTGATTTTACTGATAAAGAAATGTCTTTCAACACTGGCATATCTGGACGAGAAGGATATTGGAAAGCTACATTGCGATATTGAATTTTTGGTGTTCCAGCATTAGGAATTTCTGTTTTAGTTACTTTACTTGGAACAGTAATGTCGGTAATTTTTACTTCAGATTCTTCTCCTAAAATTTCTAAGATACGTTCAGAAGCACCTACTGTTTTTTGAATTTGTGCATACATATCGCCCAAACCACCCACAGAACCACCAATAAAACCTGTGTAGATAATAAACGTGAAAAGGTCTTTAAAGGCTAATTCTCCTTGTAAAACCAAGTTTCCACCATACCACACTACGCCCACAACTCCACCAAACAATACGAAGATGATAAAGGAAATAAAACCACCTCTGAAAGTAGCCGCTTTCAAGGCATAATCAACCACTTTTTGTACGGATAAACCATAGCGATGTGCTTCAAGGCTTTCGTTGGTAAATGCTTTTACGACATTGATTGATTGTAGGGTTTCTTCAACGATGATATTGGTAGCAGCTAATTCGTCTTGTACTTTCTTTGCATTTTTACGGATGAATTTTCCGAAAATAATGGCAGCAACCACTAAGAAAGGGAAAGTTAATAACATAAAAAGCGTTAGCTTACTTGATAAAAACGAAATCAAAATAATACCGCCAATCAATGTAAATATCTGGCGGAAGAGTTCTGCCAAAGTAATAGAAAGAATATCTTGTAATTGAGAAACGTCGGTTGTGATTCTACTCATTAATTCACCCACACGATTTTTCTCGAAAAAAGGCACAGGTAAAGTAATGATTTTAGAATAAAGTGCATTGCGGAGGTCACGCATAGACTGCTCCGATACTCTTGTAAAAGTAATTACTCTAAAGAATGAGAATACCGATTGAAGAATTAACAGCCCCACAAAAATTAAGGTTACTTCATTCAAGGTGAATTTAGGGGCTTCCTGAAAAACATTTTGCAATTTGTCTGTTACCATTCCACTACTCATTCCTGTAGTAGCGTTTGCCATTTGTTCTGGTGAAACAATTGCTCCAACCATTTGCCCCATTAATAAAGGGATACTCATGGTGGTGATTTGAGAGAGTATCAAAAACACAAAACCTATGGCAAATGTGCCTTTATAAGGAAGGGTGAATCTGAAAATCTTTAAAGCTTTTTTGAAACCTTCTTTACTTACTTTTTTCTTATCTTCTGGAGAAACTCCTGCTCCAAAACTGCTACTTCGCTTTGCCATTATTGGGTTTAATTATTAATTAGCCTTCAGCCATCGGCTTTCAGCTTTGAGTCAATGTTTTACTTGCTTTAGGCTCTAAGCCAATTGTATGTGTTTTCTATAGGTTTTACAAAACTAAGGCTGATAAAAATCCAACATCCGAAATCTTCAATCCCAAATCGAACATCATTCTTCGTCTGGTAATCCTTTATAATTTGATTGCTCAAAGATTTTTTGAGCATCCGTTTGCTTCATTAATTCTTGAATCGTCAGTTTTTCATTTTCATCAAAGTACTTTCCAACAATTCGCCAACCTAACCAACGACCAATAGCTCCTGGGCAAGATGCTCCAATTTCTGCCGTTACTGGTCTTTCCATGATGTACTTTGCTTTGATAGGTGCATCGTTGGTATAGAGTAATTTGTTATCAATAAAATGTGCCCAAATATCTTTCTGAAAAGTATAGCAGTCAGTCAATTGTGCATCAGAATATCCAATAAACAAACTATCTGCCTTCGATGGCATCATTGTATGTCCGAAAACATAACTTTTCCCATACCAAATCATATCAGATAATAACGATTTTTCAGACGGTTTGGTTGCATTGTATTTGGCAGAAAGTAAAAGGACAGCCTGTGGTACAATGGCATTGGGTGCGGCTTTTCTTAATTGATAATCGTAGATGTCTGGTAAGAATTTACCTTTTTTCCCCATGAAATAATCAAGTCCAATAATAATTAATGAGTCCGAAATCATTAATTCTGGACTACTTAGTACATCTTGAGCAAAAAAACCTGTAAAAATTGTAATAATTTTGGGCTCTTTAAAGTCAGGATAGTAATATTTGAGATGCTGGAAAGCTTCTTTAAAGTCATCTTCGAGCTGAGTATTTCCGAAAAAAGCAGGTTCTTGAGATTGTTTGTAAAAATCTTGAAAGGCTTGATTGGTAATCACTGGCAATAATCTTTCCGCTAATTTCTCAAAATCTTGGGGTAAAGCCTGAAAGTAAGTACTGGTGAAGCTTTTGTGTGTATTGAAAAAATTGATGAGTTGAATTTTATCTTTGCATGCAAGTAATTCTTTGTCAAGTCGTTGAATAGTAATATTTACTTGCACTTTACTTACATCAGGGTCAGCATTTTCATTTTCTTCAGAAGAGCAAGCAAAAACCAGACATAAGACGAAAATGGAGATACAATATATTTTTAATTTTAGAAGCATAGCTTTTGGATTAATAGTTTTACCGCTGTCAGCCGTGTTTTAATTGAAAACAACTTATTTAACAATACAAAATTATGAAGAAAAACGCATTCTTAGTCCTTTTTATTCTGTTGATGGCATCCAGTGTCTATTCTCAGAATTATGGATACGGTTCCAGATACAGCAGTGGCTACCGTAGTGGTTTGTATAAAGTAAAAATTGGCTTTAAGTTTTCCCCGAATATTACACTCAATGAAGTGGAAACTTCTAAAGATTTTAGGGATTTAGATGCTTCGGGTATTAACTTGAAAATGAGCTTAGGCCCAATCATTGACCTTTACTTTGCCGAGAAGTACGCTTTTAGTACAGGTTTATGGTACACCGTCAAAGGCGAGAGTTATTCAGTTGGTAATAATTTCTATAATAATGGATTGTTTGTGGAATATCCGCTCAGTACTGATGAACGTACTGGTAATAAAGCCGCTTTCAATTTGCAATACTTGCAAGTACCCGTAACGCTAAAGATTTTTAGTGATGGTGTTTTCTCGGACACACCTGTTTACTTGCAATTCGGAGGAATAGTTGATTTGAAAATTGCAGAAAAACCAATTGATAAAGCAAGTAATCCACTTTTTCAATATAGTCAAAGAGTAGGTAACCAGCCCAGTATATTTAACATGGGCGACATTGGTTTATTATTAGGTTTAGGATTTGAGAAAAGACTTGGAGGAAGCGATGATTCGTTTATTTTCGGGATACAATATCAAAGAGGACTCACAGAAATCAATAATACAAAAGCTTACAAAGATTTAGTCACGAAAAATGGTTTAATCTTGCTTGATTTAGGCTTGAAGTTTTAGAACTTTTCAGCCTTGAAATCAATTACTTTTTTGCCTTTCATTTTTACGAGATAAAGGTTGTCGTATTCGGTATCTAGAATGATTTTCAAATCAAATTTTACGCCTAAAAATCGAATAACTTCTGGAACAGTATTAGAATGACCAATGATTAATATGTTTTTACCTTGTACTTTATCCTGCTTGATTTTATCAAAAAAGTAAGCAGTTTTAGCACTGTAAATAGCCGTATCTATTTTTTGATTGATTCTTAAAGAATCTCCAGTTTGTTGTACTCTTAAATATTCTGTAGCGTAAATTTTAGCTATTTTTTCATTGGCTAATCGCTTGGCTAAAATACCAGCACGTTGATGTCCAGCAGTATTTAAAGGACGAAAATGGTCATCGCCTTTATACACTAAATCTTTCTCGGCATGACGTACTACAAAAATCGTAGCTTCTTTGGCACAAGAAGAAAACAACAAGGTAATTCCAAAAAAGAATATTAGTTTTTTCATTTCATCAAGCCTTATTGATTATTTATTCACAGATTTTCTTTTAATCCGTAAATAATAATTTGGGTTGTCTGGAAAATATTTCAGCGTAAATCTACTGGAAATATTCCCTGTAAATTTACGCTGAAATTATTATTGTTACCTGAAATTACTTAAACTCAATTACTTCTGGCATTAAAGTCATTAAGCCTTCACGAGCTTTCAAATCTTGAATTTGTTTTACGTAAGGAGCTAATTCGCCGAATTGTGCTTTCATGATTTTCGCTTGAACAGCATCCTCTTTTTTGTCGAAAATCTCTTCAAAGAAAGATTTTGGTTGAGGATAGAATCTCGCTTTGTAGTCACCTTCTTTCAATTTCGCCTTTTTTGCTGCAATTTTAATCGCATCTTCTAAACCACCTAATACATCCACTAATCCATTAGATTTAGCTTCGATCCCCGACCAAACGTGTCCGCCAGCTAAAGATTTCAATTTTTCGATACTCATTTTACGTCCTTTCGCTGCTTTAGAAGTAAAGGTTTCATAACCTGCATCGACACTTCTTTGAAACCAATCTTTTTCAAAGTCTGTCATTTCACGAGTAACCGTTGGGAAATCAGAGTGAGCGTTGGTATTTACACGGTCGTTGGTGATTCCTAATTTATTTTTCAAGAAATTTTCAAAGTTGAAAAACTGAGCAAAAATCCCGATTGAACCTGTAATCGTTGTAGGTTCGGCTACAATCGTATCCGCAGCCATCGCCATATAATAACCGCCAGAAGCCGCATAATCAGCCATTGAAGCAATTACTGGTTTTACTTTCCTTGCCAATACAACCTCTCTCCACATCACATCAGAAGCCAAAGATGAACCACCCGGACTATCAATTCTTAACACGATGGCTTTTACTTTTTTATCATCACGAGCTTTACGTAATTCTGCTACCCAATCATCTGAGCCAATATTTCCTTTGTCAGCTTTTGAGCCAATAATTGCTCCTTCTCCTACAATTACCGCAATTTTGTTCTGCGTATCATTAAAAGGAATAGCAGAATCAGCTTTTAAGAATTTTGAAAGATTTACAAAATCAATTTTAGATTCAGATTCTTTTTTAAGCGTTTTTTTGAAATCGGCTTCAAACTCATCGTAATAGCCAACATCTGTTACCAATTTTGCGGCTAAAGCACCTTTAGGTTTGTAAGCTAATAACTCGTCAGCTACTTTTTTTAGCGTTGCCACATCCACATTACGAGAAGCAGAAATTTGTTCAAAAATATGGTTATTGATGCTATTCAACAAAGTAGAATATTGTGCTTTGTTGGCATCGCTCATATTTTCACGGAGGTAAGGCTCAACGGCAGATTTATATTCTCCCACTCTGAAAACCACAGGTTTGATGTCCAATTTATCCAAAGCTCCTTTGTAAAAACTTACTTCGGCACTGATACCATTGAAATCTAAACCGCCTGCTGGATTCAAGTAAATTTTATCCGAAACAGAAGTAACATAATAGCCTTTTTCAGTAAATGATTCACCGTAGCTATAAATGAATTTTCCAGATTTTTTGAAGGCTAAAAGAGCATTTCTGATTTCTTCCAATTGTGCATAACCTGCTTGAGGATAATGAGCTTGAAGGTAAATTCCTTTGATGTGACTATCAGCAGCAGCACGTTTAAGGGCTTCACGAATTTGTACCATTCCGATACTTTCGTTACTATCCATAAATGGCCCGCCTAAATCTTTGAAAGGATTTTCGTCATCGCTTACATTTTCTTCGATAGCATGATTAAGGTCTAATTTTAAGACAGAATTGTCTTTTAAAACAGTAGTATCTTCTGAAGAACCTACCGCAGCAGCAATACCAACGAGTATAAAAACACTAACAATAGCGAACAAGATTAATCCTACAACGGTGGCTAAAACATATTTAAGAAATTGCAACATAAGATTTTTGTTTTGGTTTTTAACGCTTACAACTTACAAGATTAATCAATATTCAGATAAGTCATAAACCCAAAAATAAATTTACTTGTTTCCCCAAAAAAAGTTTATATGTTCAATGGAGAATTGACTTGATGGGAGGACGGATTGCAAAGTATGCTATTTACATAAGTTGATTTCTCTCAAGTCTCTACCCTTTTACAGCTTTACTTCCTACCTTTGTGATATGAATTATTTATCAGCAGAAAATATCTCGAAAAACTACAGCGAACGTTGGTTATTTCGTAACATAAATTTTGGTATCTCTAAGGGAGATAAAGTAGCGTTAGTCGGACAAAATGGTGCGGGTAAAACTACTTTAATGAACATTTTAGCAGGTTTGATTCCTTCTGACGAAGGTACAGTAAGTATCCGCAAAGGGATTTCGGTTGGCTATCTTTTCCAAAACCCTGATTTTGACGAAAATCTTAGTGTAATGGATACCCTTTTCACGGGTGATTCTCCTGCCAATCAAGCCTTGAAAATGTATGAAAAAGCAATGGAAAATCCAGAAGATTCTGATTTACTGTCGGATGCTCTGGAAATGATGGACAAACACGATGCTTGGGATTATGAAAGCAGAGTAAAACAGGTTTTGGGGAAATTAGGAATCCATGATTTTGAACGCAAAATTTCTCAGCTTTCTGGTGGACAACGCAAGCGTGTGGCAATGGCGAAAGTATTAATCGAAGAACCAGATTTGATGATTTTCGATGAGCCTACCAACCACTTGGATTTGGAAACGATCGAATGGCTGGAACAAACGCTTTCTGCACAGAATATTACATTACTTTTGGTAACGCACGACCGTTATTTCTTGGACAGAGTGTGTAATAACATTGCTGAATTAGATAACGGAACGATTTATCCATATCGTGGAAATTATAGTTATTTCTTAGAAAAAAAGGCTGAACGTGAAGCTTCGGAAGCAGCCAGTATCGACAAAGCCAAAAATACTTTACGCACAGAATTAGAATGGATGCGTCGCCAACCGAAAGCTCGTGGAACGAAAGCTCAGTATAGAATTGATGCTTTTCATGAACTAAAAGACAAAGCATCTCAAACGAAAGACGATTCAAAAGTGACTTTGAACGTAAAAATGTCTCGTCAAGGAAGTAAGATTTTGGAAATTGAAGGATTGAATAAAGGTTTCGGAAATCAAAAAATTGTAGAAAACTTCTCTTACATTTTTCAACGAAAAGACCGTATCGGAATTATTGGAAAAAATGGTATCGGGAAATCTACTTTCTTGAACATGATTACCCAAAATCTACAACCAGATTCTGGAAGTATTACCACGGGTGAAACCGTTGTATATGGCTATTATACTCAAGGCGATTTGGACTTTAAACCGGGCGATAAAGTAATTGATGTGATTAAAGATATTGCGGAGGTTGTTACGGTTGGAACGGGCGAAACCATTTCTGCCAGTCAGTTTTTAACACACTTCAAGTTTGAGCCAAAAGTACAATATGCCGCTGTTGATAAATTATCTGGTGGTGAAAAAAGACGTTTGCAATTGATGAAAGTACTCATCAAAAATCCCAACTTTTTGATTCTTGATGAGCCTACCAACGACCTTGATATTCAGACGTTGAATATTTTAGAAGATTTCTTGATTGCTTTTGGCGGTTGTTTATTGTTGGTTTCTCACGACCGTTACTTTATGGATAAATTGGTAGAACACCTTTTTGTTTTTGAAGGCGACGGACAAATCAGAGATTTCCCCGGAAACTATACTGATTACAGAGAATGGTTGGAAGAAAATGAAATTACTTTAGGCGAAAAGCCAAAAGTGAAAAGCGAACCAGTTTCTACGAATAATCATAAATTAGAACCTTCGGTTCAGGTTTCGACGACCAAAAGAAAGCTTTCTTTCAAAGAACAAAAAGAATATGATGATTTAGGAAAAGCTATTGAAAAATTAGAAAAGAAAAAGGCAGAACTTACTGAAAGACTCAATAATGGCGGTAGCTACGAAGATTTGACAGCTTGGGCAAAGCAAATCGAAGAAACCACCAACGAACTTGATGAAAAAGAATTACGTTGGTTAGAGCTTTCTGAGTAATTTGAAGTGCTATTTATTTCATTTCTATTGAGCGAAGTATTCCCTCAGTAGAAATGAAATATTTTTTTGCCACTTATCTACTAAATTGTACTAAAAAACTTTCCACCATTTCCTCCGATTCTTTCGCCACTTTCGCATCTCTCAACGCCAAGCCTAATCTTCTTTCCAAAATGTCTTTACTGGTCATTGCCATTTCTTCTTGAATTGTATAAACAATTTCTGCTTTAATGAATGGATGATTTGGATGAATCAATGCTTTTAATTCAGGTTGATTGTCGGTTAGTTTTAATACTTTTTCGGCGAATGAACCATATTTTTTCATTAAATGCTGTGCAACCTCCGAAGGTACTTGATATTGTGCTGAAAGCTTTTCCCAATCATCAAAACGATAACCTTCTGCACCATGCAATAGTTGATGTTCCGAAGTACAATCCGCAGGTATTTGTTGCCAAAGATGCTCATAAATTTGGTCGATGGTGTCTTTTGCCATCAATCGGTAAGTTGTCCATTTCCCGCCCATGATACTTACTAATTGACTATTTTTATCAATTTCTACTTCATGGTCACGAACCAGAGATTTGGTATCAGAACCTTTTTCTGCTTTTCCAAGTAAAGGTCTTTGTCCTGCAAAACCGCTGGTTATTTCTGCTGGATTTACTTCTTTTTCCAGATAACGATTTACATAACTCAGTAAATAAGGGATTTCATATTGCTCTAAAGCTGGATTTTCAGAAAGTTTGTCTTCTTCATCAGTTGTTCCTACCAAAAGATGGTCTTGCCAAGGAATGATAAAGAGTACTCGTCCATCATCCGTTTTTGGGACTAAAATAGCGGTTTCATTCTTCATTAAAGAAGCAGGGAGAACAATATGTGCTCCACGACTTACTTTCATTCTTGGTTTTAGTTTTGGGTTTGCCATTTTACGAACATGGTCTGCAAATGGGCCAGTAGCATTGATAAATACTTTAGATTGAACCAAGAAAGTATTCTCATTCAAAGTATCATTGATATGAAGTGTCGTTAATTTTCCTTGACTATCTTTTTCAAATCGAATGGCTTCGGCATAATTTAAGATTGTTGCACCTAAAGTTTCTGCTTTTTGAAGTATTGCCAAACAGTAACGAGCGTCGTCGAGTTGCCCATCGTAATACAAAACTGCCGAAGTAAGATGTTCCTTTTTTAACTCAGGAATTGTTTTTAAAGCTTCTTTTCTAGATAACCATTTGCTTGCTCCAATGCCATGATTTCCTGCAATCCATTCATAAAGTTTTAGTCCGATAGTCAAATAAATTCCTTCTATCCAAGAGTAACAAGGCGTTAACAAAGCCAAGGGACGAGTAAGATGTGGTGCATTTTTTATCAAGGTGTCTCTTTCGTGTAAACTTTTTTGCACCATTTTGTACTGCTCCCAATCCAGTTTTTTTACTGCTTGTTCCAAGTAACGAACGCCTCCATGAATCAACTTGGTGGACTTTGAAGTGGTTTGTCCAGCAAAGTCATATTTATCAATTAATAGTACTTTCAAACCTCTGAGGCTTGCATCCAACGCAATGCCTGCACCAGTTGCCCCTCCACCGATAATACATAAATCAAATTGTGCTATAGTCGAAATTTTTCTTAACTGTTCTTTACGATTCATAATGGAATTATTACCTGATGATTTACAAATATACCAATAATTGCCAATGTCAAAGATTATCAAAAATATAAGATATTCAACGAAAAAAAATGCTTTATTGAAGTATCATCCTTTTGAGAGAAAACTAAAGTATAAAAACAAAAAAAAGGCTCATCTACTTACAAAATTGTAAATAAATGAGCCTTTTATAAAGTTGTTAAATCAATTCAAATGTTAAGTCATTATCTAATTAATAATTTCATTATATGCTTACCAGGATTTAGCGAACCTCTCCCATTTTCTGGATATAAATCAGCAACCCCAATTCGATGAGATTTATAAGTTTTAATTCCATCAACTGTTTTCTCCAGACGATTCCAGTCTTTAACAATGTTATTTTGCTTATCGTTTATCTCGCTTGTAGTTCTAAAGTCTATAGTTTTGTCATCGAATTTTACCGAAGCATCATAGACAGTAATAAATCTACCACCTTGATCAGAATACTCACCTTCAGAAAATACAGGTTTAACAGAAATAAGTGTAACTGATAAACTATCTCCATCTATAGTAATTATTTTTTGTTCACCTTCTTGTATGATAATGGAAGTTTCTGCTATGCCAATGACATCAGTATTGCTGCACGAGCATAAAATACAGGCGAGATAAATAATGCTGATTATCAATTTATTTTTCATATTTTCCTAAGATTTATGATTCTAAGTATAACTGACGTCAACATATAATGGAATCAATATACCCAAAAGTAAATGATTCTATTCTTAATGTGACTATCAAAAGCCTAGACACAAATAACATACAAATAGTTGTAAGCTATTAAAGGAAAAAACGCAAATTGCCACGCTTGAAAGCGAACGCCAGATTGCTTGGATAGTAGATATTACCAAGCACAGGAGTAAGACTTTTCTGGAAAAAAAAGTCCCTTGCGTGCCTACACACATGTCATTAAAAACAATTTTAACTAATAACGTTTACTGATTAAAAAATAACCATTCTATCGCTTTAGGAAATTCTTTGCCCCATTGGTCTTCGTTGTGCATTCCTTCTGGTTCATAAGAAAGATTGATTTCCGTTTTTCTAATGCCTTGTCTTTGAAATGTTTGTTTCAGTTTCTCAACATTCGGAATCATCATTGTTCCTTCATCGCCACCAGCGTAAATATAAATATTGGTGGGTAAATGAGAAATAAAATCAATGGCATCAAAATAAATATTGGGAGAAACCCAAAGCGATGGAGAAAATACCATCAATTTTCCAAATACTTCTGGAAACATCAAACCCGCATAAATACTGATTAATCCGCCTAAAGAACTTCCGCCAATACCTGTGAATTCTCGTTCTGGCAAAGTTCTAAAATTTTTATCAATGTATGGCTTTAATGTTTTTGAGAGAAACTGAGCATATTTTCGTCCTTGACCTTTTCCCATTTTTGGGTTGTTGTAAGGAGAATACTCTTGATAACGTTGTTCGCCACCATGTGCTACCGCAACGACAATTACATCGCCGTGACCACGAGCTGCTAAAACAGCTAATTGTTTATCAATGCCCCAATTACCAAACTCAGAACCACCACCAAATAAATTTTGGGCATCTTGTAAATAAATCACAGGATAATGTTTCTCTGAGGTTTCGTAATTATGAGGAAGTAAAATATAAACAGCACGTTTTCTATCAAACTGAGGAATTTCAAATTCATCAGAAATTAAGCGAATATCTGGCATTAAATTTCCAGAAAGGTTTTCGCCGTCTAGTCGCCAGTGTGGTACAAAATCTTTTAAAACACCTGTTTTTACTTTGGCAATTCTGTTTGCGGTCGGTTTACCAAATTCATCTAATTCTACTTGATTCCATCCGCCTTTTGTATATTTATATTCAAAGCTTTCTGGTAATTTAATAGTATCTGGTAACTTCAATATGTATTTTCCGTCTTCAACTTTGTTTAAACGGAACTCTTCTTTATTGGGAAGCCATTCGTTGAAACTGCCTGAAATATAAACAGGACGATTATCTTCAACGGGGGTGGTTAGTTCAAAATATAATACACTTTTACTCATTCTTTAGTTGTTTGTCGAACCGCAAATTTAACTAAATAAAGTATGATATTTAGCTTTAAGTCGGCTGTTTTCAGTCTATTAATCCTGTTTTTGTGTTAAATGGACACAAAGCAAGTAAGAGTGATGAATTATGAATGATGAGTTTTAATTTTAAAGTGTTGATATACAGGTGCTTATTTTTAAAAACATCGCCGTGTTTTTCTTCGACTATGTATAATAATAGTTAAGAAAATAGAAGTTAAATTTTTATTTTATCCTAAATCATACAATCAAAAAACAAAAAACTTACTCGCTCAACACATACAAGTCTGCTAAATTTCTTCCTAATCCGTCGTAATCTAAACCGTAACCCAACACAAATTTATTTTCAATCTCGAATCCAATGTATTCAATATCAATGGGTTGTTTCAAAGCTTCTGGTTTCTGAAAAAGCGTTGCGATAGTCAAAGAGCTTGGATTTTGTGCCAGCAATTGTTTTTTGATTTCAATCATCGTCAAACCAGTATCAATAATATCTTCAATAATGATAATATCACGATTTTCGATACTTTCTGATAAACCTAAAATTTGATGTACTTTTCCCGTTGATGTGGTTGCTTGATATGATGAAACTCTCAGAAAAGTAATTTCACAAGAAACCGTAATTGATTTCATCAATTCGGCAGCAAACATAAATGAACCATTCAAAATGGCTAAAAACAAAGGTTTTTTCCCAGTATAATCTTGATTAATTGATGAAGCGAGTGCAGCGATTCGCTTTTCTAAAACACTTTGTTCGATAAATACTTCAAAATGTTTGTCGTGTACTTGTATCGTGGATTTCATAAATACTTGGTTGCTAATTTGTAAAAATACGCTAAACCGAACGTTTAGACAAATCCTTTAAATGAGGAAAGTATTTGAAGAAATATATTCTCAAATCTTCACAACACTTTTTAAGATTGCTTTTCGTTGTATCATTCGTTAGAGCAATACTTAAAATTTCCTTAAATTTACATCCAGAAAAGACAATCATCCATGAAAAAAATATTTGATTCCTCGATTTATATAAAAGTATTCCTCTTGTGTTTTTTGATGTTTTCACAACAGCAAATCGCCAATGCACAATGGTGGAAGGACACCGAAAAAGCAGAACAGGAACGTTCAAAAGGAATGCTTTTGCTAACGGCTGAAGTGCAGATTGAAGCTACGCAGGCAATCAATCACATGTATAATTTTAAGTTTTATGAAGCCGAACGTGAATTCAATTATTTGAAAGTAAAATATCCAGAACATCCACTTCCTGAATTTTTATTGGGTTTGATGGAGTGGTGGAAAATTGTACCTAATACCGAAAATGTAATTTACGACGAACGTTGTATTGATTACATGGACAAGAGTATTGAAAAGGCAGAAAAAATTTGGGATGATTCTGAAAACCCAGAAGCGGCTTTCTTTATGGCGGCTGCTTATGCTTTTAAAGGACGTTTACATTCTGAAAGAAAACATTGGACGAAAGCTACTTTTGCCGCCAAAAATGCGTTGAAGTATCTCGACCGTTCAAGAAGTTTTTCGGATTTTAGTCCAGAATTGATGTTTGGTGACGGACTTTATAATTACTATTTTCATTATGTAAAAGAAAATTATGCCATGCTTCGCCCAGTACTTTGGTTATTTCCAAAAGGTGATAAACCCAAAGGAATCAGTCAGTTAGAAAAAGTAAGTTATAATGCTTTTTATACACGTACAGAAGCACGTTACTTTTTATTACAGATTTATGGCATGGAAAACATGAACGAAAAAGCCTTGAATTTGTCGAAATACACTTATGAAACTTATCCTGACAATCCGTTCTTTCAAAGATTTTATGCAAGAAGTGCTTTTGTAGCGGGTAGAGTAACCGAAGCAAAAACGATTGCCAAAAGTATCCTTCAAAAAATAGAGGAACATTATCCCGGTTATGAAGGCGTAAGTGGTCGATATGCTGCATATATTTTGGGTTATTATGCCATGAATTATGATAGAGATGCCAAAGAAGCAAGAGCTTATTATCAAAAAACGATAGATTTTGCCAAACAAACTGGCTCTACCAATTCAGGTTATTACTGGTCATCAATGATTGCTTTAGGAAAAATTGCTTCGCAAGAACAGGATTATGACAAAGCGATTGAATACTTCAAACAAGTAATTGAAGATTCTGAACGAAAATCTTCGCAAAGAGAAGAAGCAAAAAAACTTTTAGCTGAAGCAAAAAAAGCAAGAAGAAAGAAAAAGTAGTGATTCAATCATGATAAAATCTTTCATAGATTTACCACAATACAAACATGAGTCATCCCGAATTTTAAAATCATAAAAAAGCGGTCGAAAAACTAATTTCGACCGCTTTTTTATGATTGATGGACAACGAATTCCTACTGTTTGAGCGAAGCGAGTTTAGGAATTCTTGATTTTTTTGTTACTTTTTGCATCAAGGCAAAAAGTAAGGACGAGAATAAATACAAAAAACATTGAAATCTTTTAAAATTGACTTTTTTGTGAGAAAATTCGGGATGACTCATGTTTTGTTTTTTAATGCCGATTCTCCCAAATTTGTGATGAATTATTTGGGAAGTCTCATCATATTTGCCTATATTTAAAATTCATAATTAATCAAATAAAAGTATTTCTCGCTCTGTACAGCAATTTCACCGTTAAAAATTCATTACCTCTACTGTATTTCAAAACATTGAATCTATTTAACATATCATGAAAGTTTCTACTTCTCAGCCATTTCAAATTATCTATTCGGTACTTAGTCATGAGTACCTCGGATATCTCTTTGAAGCTTTTGTTGTTCAACTCGACGACAAAGAAGAACTTACTTTATTGAATCAGAACGTATCAATAAAAAATATCAATGAGTTTGCACATGGTTTAGATAAAAACGATTTGCAACTCGTAAAACTGATTAATTCTCTTCAGTCAGAAAATATTTACAAAAAATTTGTAGGCTTAAAAAAACGTTCAGTTGTCGATTTTTTCTTGAAAGTATATGACCCACAAAAAGGGGAAAAAGCTTTACAAGAAATGATTGCTACTTATGTAGAAAAAGTAAAAGCCGAAATGTTGCCTTTGTTGCTTGGGAAAAAACTGTTCATCATGGGCAGTGATGGTAATCCGATTTGGCAACAAGTGGAAGTATTACCCGAAAAAGCGACCGTACTTTTTCATTTTATGAGAAACATCGATAATACACATTATTTTCCGACGATTAAATATGCGGGATCTAAAGTGGATTTTCAATATAAAAATGCCTTTATCGTTTGCGATGAACCCGCTTGGATTATCATCGAAAATAAGCTTTACCATTTTGCCAAAGAAGTAGATGGCAAGAAACTTCGTCCTTTCTTACAAAAGCGTTTTATCGTGATTCCTAAAACGATTGAGGAAGATTATTACCGAAAATTTGTTTCGTCTATCATTACCATGTTTGATGTTTATGCAAAGGGTTTTGAAATTCGTTCAGAAGCATATTCTGGTATTCCAATGCTGAATCTTGCTACGGATAAAAGCCTCCAACCTGTAATGGCGGATGCTGATGATATTGATAATCAGAAAGATGATGATTTAGAATTGTCGATAAGCTTGGCTTTTCAGTATGGCGAATATGCTTTTAAGTTTGACAGTTTTTCAACCGAAGTAAATGTCAGCATGGAAAAAAAAGGCGATGACTACGTTTTCCATAAAGTAAGAAGAGATTTGACCTTCGAAAAATCTACTTTAGCTATGCTTGATACCTTGGGCTTGTCGCTTAAAAATGGTAAAATGGTTTTACCAAAAAGTGAAGCTTTTGCTTGGATTCAGAAGAACTATCATGCCTTAACCGAAGCAGGTTTTGCCATAGAACAAAGCGTAGAAGACGATGGTAAAAAGTACTTCTTGGGTTATTCAAACATCGAAGTAAATATTACAGAAGGTAACGATTGGTTCGATATCAATGCCATTGTTCATTTTGGAGATTTTGAAATTCCTTTTCTGAAACTTCGTAATTTAATTTTACAGAAAAAGAAAGAATTTACTTTGCCCAACGGAGAAATTGCCGTAATTCCAGAAGTTTGGTTTACTCAATATTCAGAATTATTCGCCTTTATCGAACATCATACTGAAAGAGATGGCTTTATCCTGAAAAAACACCACCTTTCTTTGGTGCAAGATTTACAGAGTGAATCATTAGCGACAGCTGTACTGAGTAGAAAATTAGAAAAACTGAGAGATTTCGATGAAATCCATGCTTATGATTTGCCCAAAGGTTTCAAAGGAAGTTTGCGTCCATATCAAAAAGCGGGCTACGATTGGATGCGTTTTTTGAACGATTATCATTTTGGTGGTTGCTTGGCAGATGATATGGGTTTAGGAAAAACCGTTCAAACTTTAACGTTATTACAATCGCAAAAAGAGCAAAAAATAGCCCAACCAAGCTTATTGATTTTGCCTACTTCCTTGATTTATAATTGGGAAATGGAAGCCCGTAAATTCACCCCTGAACTAAAAATATTAACTTACACAGGTACTTATCGAGATAAAAATATTGAAGTATTCGATAATTATGATGTTGTATTGACAACTTACGGCATAATCAGAATTGATATTGATTTACTGAAAAATTACCGTTTCAATTATGTGATTTTGGACGAATCGCAAGCGATAAAAAATCCTTCTTCTTACATCACTAAAGCGGTAATGCAATTGAATTCTCGCAATCGTTTGGTGCTTACTGGAACGCCACTTGAAAATAGTACGATGGATTTATGGTCGCAAATGACTTTCATTAATCCGGGATTGTTGGGAACTCAACACTTTTTCAGAAATGAATTTCAAGTTCCGATTGAAAAAAAGGGAGATGATTCAAAAATTCACCGATTGTATTCAATCATCAAACCTTTTATGCTGCGAAGACATAAATCGCAAGTAGCCACAGAATTACCGCCGAAAATAGAGAGTGTTCATTATGCACAAATGTCGGAACAACAAGAAAAGGAGTACGAAGAAGCGAAATCGTATTTTAGAAACTTGATTCTAGCACATATCGACGAGCAAGGAATGGCGATGTCGCAAATGATTGTGCTACAAGGTTTAACCAAACTGAGACAATTGGCGAATCATCCAAGAATGGTTGACCCTGAGTATGAAGGAGATTCTGGAAAGTTGGAAGACGTGATGGATAAATTAGAATCTATTTTAGGAAAAGGACATAAGGTGTTGATTTTTAGTCAATTTGTAAAACATCTTGACCTTTTCAGAGAACGCCTCGACAAAGAAGCTCGTCCTTATGCGTATTTGGATGGAAGTACGCACGACCGTCAGGCACAAGTAGAGAAATTTCAACAAAATGAAGATATTCAAATTTTCTTGATTTCTTTAAAAGCTGGAGGTTTGGGACTCAATCTTACTGCTGCCGATTATGTCTTTATTTTAGATCCTTGGTGGAATCCTGCGATTGAGGCACAAGCCATCGACAGAGCACATAGAATCGGGCAAGTAAATACGGTATTTACTTATAAATTCATTACAAAAAATACTGTTGAAGAAAAGATTTTGGCATTACAACAAAGTAAACAACGCCTTGCGAATGAATTGATTACGACAGAAGAAAGCTTTGTAAAGTCTTTAACCAAAGATGATGTCTTGGCTTTATTAGAATAAAATTACTTCTTCTCTGCACTAACCAATTTATCAAATTTTATTTTCATGAAATAGGTTAGAGCCGTTAAAATAATTGTGATAATGATTCCTTCTTCAAGGTAATTAGTGCTTGAATTGGTTGGGTCTGCGTACCAAACATAAATTAAAAAGCCTATCAAGATAATTTCTGCAACAATAAATACAGAAAGAATCCCCAAGATGGTAGATAAAAGAACAGGACGAAGTTTATCAAAGACTGATTTCTTTTTTTCCATTTTTTCAAAAAAATAGGCGGATTGAAAACCCGCCTTATATGATTGTAGTAAAGTATTTTTTAGAAGAAAAATCCACCAACACGTAATACTATTGGACTTCCGTAAGGAGAATTAAACTCTTTATAAGTAAGGTTGTATAGAGCGGTGATTTGAAAACCTCCAAACCCAAAACCAAGACCTGCCAAGGTTTGTACAGGATATTCAAATGAAGCACCTGCTTGTTTATAATAATACTTTTGTAGTTCAGCCTGAGCAAACATATTCGATGCAATATTATCCAAGAAATGCAGACGATACTGTCCGAAAACTCTTGGCCCGTACTGGTTTAGCGAAGCAAAGTTTCTTTGTTTGTAATATTGATAGTCAACAGCAACACCAACGATAAAATCATTAGTAGCCTGATAACCAACCATCGGTGAAATTCCAATTACAGTAGGGTTACCGAATTGTAAACCGCCAAGACCGCCACCAAAACGTATTCTTTGGCTGAAAGGTAAATCTCTAACATCTTGTTCCTCGTCTAAATCCCGAACAGAACTATCTTGTTTGATAACAACAGGAGCTTGTGAATAAGAAGTTGTATAAGCAGCAATAGAGATTAGAATGATAAAAAGTAATTTTTGCATGGTTATAATTTATTTTTCCTAGAAACCTTAATAGAATCCGCTAATTTAACGCAAAGATTATCTATTTTCTTGTAAAGCATGAAACAATCTTTTTGTAAAACGTGTCTCTTAATAAATAGGTTTAATTTCCTACTTCTTTTATCAATATTTGATTGTTGAAAAGCCAATTTTCGCAGCCCAGAATTTCTTATCTTTGTTTCATGAACAATTCCGAAATCATCAACCAGCTTCCTACTGCTTTTGAAGACCTTGACCCTAAACGTTTTATTATCATCAAAGGGGCAAGAGTAAATAACCTAAAAAATATTGATGTTGCCATTCCACGCAACAAATTAGTCGTGATTACGGGTTTGTCGGGTTCGGGGAAATCTTCTTTGGCTTTTGATACACTTTTTGCTGAAGGGCAACGAATGTACGTAGAAAGTCTAAGTTCTTATACTCGTCAATTCTTGGGGCGAATGGAAAAACCTGATATCGATTACATCAAAGGAATTTCGCCAGCCATTGCCATCGAACAGAAAGTTTCGAGTAAAAATCCACGTTCTACGGTAGGAACAACTACCGAAATTTACGATTACTTAAAATTACTTTTTGCCAGAATTGGAACAACTTTTTCGCCTATTTCGGGCAAAGAAGTACGTAAAGATACGGTGACGGACGTTGTGAATTACTTGTTCTCAAAAGACGAAGGACAAAGAGTAATGGTGCTGTCGCCATTGTATTTGAAAGAAGGACGGAAGCTTTCGGAAGAAATGAAAATTTTACTTCAAAAAGGCTATACTCGTATTGTCATTGACGGAGAAACAAAATTTTTAGAAGAACTTTTAGAAGATAAAGAAGCACTGGAAAATCTTCCAGCCATAGATTTATTCAGTAATAATTATAAAATTCTCATCGACCGTGTAGTAATTAAAAAGGAAGCTGACGGTCAGCCAGACGAAGAAACACAATTCCGTCTTTCGGATTCTATCCAAACCGCTTTTTTTGAAGGAAATGGTACTTGTTTCGTCGAAATTGTCGGTGATGAAACCAAAATGTTTTCGGATAGATTTGAAGCCGACGGAATTGTTTTTGAAGAACCTTCTTTGAATTTATTGAGCTTCAATAATCCTTATGGAGCTTGTAAACGCTGTGAAGGTTTTGGTAGAATACTTGGGCTTGACCCTGATTTAATCATTCCTGATAAAGGCGTTTCGGTTTATGAAGGTGCGATTGCTCCGTGGAGAACCGATAAAATGAGCGAGTGGCTGATTCCGTTACTGAAAAATGGAGCAAAATTCGATTTTCCAATTCACCGACCTTATAAAGATTTAAGCGACGAACAAAAAGAATTACTTTGGACGGGTAATGAGTATTTTCAAGGTTTGGACGATTTCTTTGTGATGCTTGAAAAAGAAACGCACAAAATTCAATATAGAGTAATGCTTTCACGCTACCGTGGACGAACTACTTGTCCAGATTGTAAAGGTTCACGTTTGCGGAAAGATGCAGGTTATGTAAAAATAGGAGGGAAGTCAATCATAGATTTGGTACTTATGCCTTTGAGTGATGTAAGTGATTTCTTCAAAAATCTTGATTTACCCGATTATCAGTATGGCGTTTCCAAAAGAATTTTAGTAGAAATTGAAACTCGTTTAGAGTACATGGAGAAAGTAGGTTTGGGCTATTTAACGCTCAACCGTTTGTCTTCAACACTTTCAGGAGGCGAGTTTCAACGCATCAAATTGGCTACTTCTTTGGGCAGTGCTTTGGTAGGTTCGATGTACATTTTAGATGAACCTTCTATCGGTTTACATCCGAGAGACACACAAAGATTGGTTTCAGTGTTGGAATCGCTGCGAGATATGGGTAATACCGTAATCGTGGTAGAACACGAAGAAGAAGTAATGCGTGCAGCTGACCAAATTATTGATATTGGTCCAGATGCAGGAAGTAATGGTGGAAAACTGGTTTTTCAAGGCAATTGGGAAACGATTAATTCGCTTGAAAATCAAGTAAATCCAGTACAAGCCTTTTCGCATACAATTAATTTTTTAACTGGAAAAGATACGATAGAAGTCCCCAAATTCCGTAGAAAATCAACCAGTTTTATTGAAGTAAAAGGAGCTTATGAGAATAATTTAAAGGATATTTCCGTAAAATTTCCATTAGGAATTTTGATTGCTGTAACGGGTGTAAGTGGTTCTGGAAAATCTACGTTAATCCGTAAGATTTTATATCCAGCTCTGGGTCGTCATTTGGGTACTTATACCGACGAAGCAGGTAAATATGCCGAAATCAGTGGAAGTATTGGCAAGATTGAAGCCGTAGAAATGGTTGACCAGAATCCAATTGGAAAATCGTCTCGCTCAAATCCTGTGACTTACGTAAAAGCTTATGACCAAATTAGATTGCTGTATTCTGAACAACCCATTTCAAAAGCAAGAGGTTATAAGCCTGCCCATTTTTCATTCAATGTAGAAGGGGGACGTTGTGAAACCTGTCAAGGTGAAGGCTTCGTGACGATTGAAATGCAATTTATGGCAGATGTAAAATTGAAGTGTGAGTCTTGCGGAGGAAAACGTTTTAAACAGGAAATTTTAGACGTAAAATACAACGACAAAGACATTGCAGATTTATTGGACATGACCGTTGATGAAGCGATTGAACTTTTCAGAAAAGACCAACCGAGACTAGCCGATAAATTATTGCCTTTACAAGAAGTAGGTTTGGGCTATGTAAAATTGGGACAATCGTCTAATTCACTTTCGGGAGGAGAAGCCCAAAGAGTAAAATTGGCGAGTTTCTTAGGAAAAGGAAACCCTAACAAAGGGAAAACACTTTTCATTTTTGATGAACCTACCACAGGATTACATTTTCACGACATCAAAAAATTATTGAAGGCTATTAATGCTTTGGTAGAACAAGGCGATTCTGTGATAATTATTGAGCATAATATGGAAGTGATAAAATCATCAGATTATATCATCGACTTGGGGCCTGAAGGAGGAGAAAAAGGAGGTTTCGTTACCTTTGAAGGAACGCCTGAACAAATGACCAAGATAGAAGGAAATTACACGGCTGACTTTTTGAAGGAAAAATTGAAATAATTTACTCATTTTTACTTTATGGCGGTAAAGTTAAAATGATTTAGTTGTTCTGTTGGCTAGTGTTAATGAGTTGTTTTTTCCTGATTAATCTTTGATATGTCAGTGTTCTGAGCATACCAATTTTAATCTTTCGTTTCAGTGCGTCTGTTTCTGACTTGTAAGTGTTTTGTCCTTTCAGTAATTCTTCGACGATATTAGTTACTAAGACTTCAACGGATTCCGCTGTTAGCATAAGAGGCTTTTTTTTCATCGCTTTTGGCTTGTCTAAGGTGAAATATGCTTATAAGGCTATATGCTATTAATTCTGAACATAAGTTAATATTTTTGTTTGACAATAAAATAATTTTCTCCTGTTTTTTTGTCAAACAACACGTTTTTTTATCTTTTAAAACATTGAAAATAAATCAAACGCTTATTTTCTGACAACATTAATAGCTTTTCAATACTAAATACCTTTAATACCCGATGTTTGCTAAATCGTTACAACTTTATAGAAATGCTTACTTAGGATTACCCAAATCTGTATGGTTACTTTCTGGTGTAATGTTTGTCAATAGAAGCGGTACAATGGTTTTGCCTTTTTTGTCGCTTTACTTAACTCAGAAACTGCATTTTAGTGTAACTGACGCTGGTATTGTGATGGGCGTGTATGGAACAGGTGCATTATGTGGTACTTTTTTAGGAGGCAAACTGACAGATAAAATTGGGTTTTATTATATCCAATTTTTTAGTTTACTCTTTGCTGGAACGATGTTATTGGTGATAATGCACCTGACTAATTTTTATGCTATTTGTACAGGAGTATTCATTTTTACTTTATTTGGAGATAGTTTTCGTCCTGCCAATGCGGCTGCTTTAGCATATTATAGCGAAGCTGAAAACCGTACTCGTTCATTTTCTTTGAATCGGTTGGCCATTAATTTAGGTTGGTCGATAGGTGGCGGAATGGGCGGAATTCTTGCTGAAATCAATTACGATTTACTCTTTTGGGCAGATGGAATTACTTGTGTTGTAGCAGCTATTTTGTTAAGGGTTTTACTGAAAGCACCCATTCAAAAAAGTAAAATTCATGCTGAAAAGAGTATAGAAAAACCACAGATTCTTTCGCCTTATCGAGATAAAGTATATTGGTTTTTTATGGTTTGTGTAACCTTATACGCCATTTCATTTTTTCAATTATTCAGTTTAGAACCTTTGTATTTCCGAACGGTGTATCATTTGCCCGAATCGCAAATTGGTTTATTAATGGTTTGTAATGGCTTGATGATTGCTTTTATCGAGATGATTTTGGTACATCAATTAGATGGAAAATTCCTAAAAACAAACTTAATTGCCATTGGAACTGCTCTAACGGCTTTATCTTTTTGGGTTTTTAATACCTATTTCTTTGTGGGAATACTCTGGATTTCCATCATTTTAAATACTGTGGGAGAAATGTTTGCGATGCCATTCATGCAAAGTTTTTCGATAGAACGTTCGGATGAATCTAACCGTGGACAATACATTGCGATGTACACCATGTGTTATTCTTTTGCTCAAATTTCTTCACCAACTATTGGCTCACAATTGGCAGAACACTTTGGTTTTACTACTTTATGGTATGTAATGGGAGGTTTTTGCGTGTTATCAACCTTGGGTTTTATGTATTTAAAGAGATTGAAATAAATCTGATGCAACCTTTGTTAGCAATATTGTATCTTTGAATAAGCTGTCAGCTTTCAGCCATGAGCTTTGAGTTATCAGTTTTTGAACTTTTTAATTATAACCGCTTACTCTGTTTAAAAAAGGCTTACAGCTCAAAACTCATAGCTTAAATCTCCAACATGTCTCTAAAAAACGCCAAAATATTAGCTATCGACGATGACCCAGACGTACTGGTTGCTGTGAAAATGTTACTTCGTCCTGAAGTAAGAGAAATCGTTACCGAAAAAAATCCTGAACGCATTCAATCATTATTGGCTCAAACTCAATTCGATTTGATTTTGCTGGATATGAACTACAAAAGTTCATTGAATACAGGAAACGAAGGCATTTTTTGGTTACGTAAAATCAGGGAAATCAATAAATCAGTAGCTGTAATTATGATTACCGCTTATGGCGATATTGATTTGGCAGTACGTTCGGTGAAAGAAGGAGCAACAGATTTTGTATTGAAACCTTGGCGAAATGAAAAACTATTAGTTTCTATTGAAGAGGCTCTTGAAAAATCTGCTTTAGAAAATCCCATCTCAAATAAAAATAAAAAAAGTCCAGCTCCGACCATTATCAATTCTTTACTTGGTAAAAGTGAAGCCATGCAAGATATTTTCTATAAAATCGAAAAGATTGCTCCGACGGATGCCAATATTTTGATTTTAGGAGAAAACGGAACAGGAAAAGGAGAAGTAGCAAAATTGATTCATCAAAAATCAATGAGAGCCGGAAAACCTTTTGTTCATGCAGATTTGGGTTCTTTAACCGAAAGTTTATTTGAATCAGAATTGTTCGGGCATAAAAAAGGTGCATTTACCGATGCTCGTGAAGACCGTGCTGGTCGTTTTGAATCTGCCAATAAAGGAACTTTGTTTTTGGATGAAATCGGGAATATTTCTTTGCCTCAGCAAGCAAAATTATTGACTGTTTTGCAAAACCGAGAAGTAACTCGTTTGGGAACAAATGCACCGATAGCGATTGACATTCGTTTGATTTCTGCGACAAATGCCCCAATCAAAGAAATGTCGGCACAAAATCAGTATCGCAAAGATTTAATTTATCGACTCAATACCATAGAAATTACATTGCCGCCACTTCGTAGTCGTGGCGATGATGTAGTTTTATTGGCAGAGTATTTTACAAAGACTTACGCACAGCAATACCACAAAAACCTTGGTGAAATTGACGAAAAAGCTAAAGATAAATTACGTAAATATGCTTTCCCAGGAAATATTCGGGAATTGCAACATGCTATCGAAAGAGCAGTAATTATGTCGGATGAACAAGTATTAACGGCTCGTGATTTGGATTTAAGTTCTTCTATTGAAAATCCTATTGCCATAAGTAATGAACCAAATACTTTGCGGATTGATGAAATGGAAAAATCAACTATTTTAAAAGCTATCGAACGGCACGAAGGAAATATCACAAAAGCTGCTCGTGAATTAGGTTTAACTCGCACTGCTTTATACAGACGTTTAGGGAAGTATGATATTTAATTAAATGTCAGCGATTAATGATGTTGGAAAAAATGAAGTGCCATGCACAATTAGACAAAAAACATGAATAAAAACGTAGAAAAACTTTATCAACTAGCTGGAAAAACATCTCGAAAAATTATTGGCTTAATGTCTGGTACTTCAATGGATGGACTTGATGTTGCTCTTTGTGAAATTTCAGGAAGTGGCGAAGATACCGTTGTTAAGCTATTGAATTTTGAAACGGTTGATTATTCAGAAGCCATCAAAACAGAAATTAGGAAAGTATTTGCCAAAAAAACGATTGATTTTCAACATTTAGCTTTACTGAACGAATGGATTGGCTTATTACATGCTGAAATGATTTTGGATTGTTTGAAAATGTGGAAAATTACTTCTGAAGAAATAGATTTAGTCGCTTCTCATGGACAAACAGTGATGCACGCTCCTAAGATTTTGCATCAGCAAGAAATGTTTCCGAATGCCACTTTACAAATTGGTGATGGCGACCATATTGCTGTAAAAACGGGTATTATTACGCTTTCTGATTTCAGACAAAAACATATTGCTGCTGGTGGCGAAGGTGCTCCTTTGGCGGTTTATGGAGATTACTTTATTTTCGGGAAAAAGGGTGAAAATCGTATTATGCTCAACATGGGCGGTATCGCCAATTTCACTTTTTTACCTGCAAGTATGAATCCAGAAGAAGTATTTGTAACGGATACAGGAACTGGAAATACGTTGATTGATGCTTTTACAAGAGTCTATTTTCCTGAATTGGCTTATGATAAAGATGCAGCCATTGCTAAACAAGGAATTGTCAATGCAAGATTGTTAGAAGTATTAAAAGCAGATAATTTCTTTTTTGCACCTTTTCCAAAAACAACTGGGCCAGAATTATTCAGTATTGATTATGTCAGAAATGCACAAGTAATCAGTAAAACAGAAAATATTACTGTGAATGATTTATTGGCGACACTTACTCGATTCAGTGCAGAAACCATTTCAGAAGCTATTCATTGGGCAGTTGGTTCGCAATCGTTAGCAGATTTTAATATTTATCTTTCGGGCGGAGGAATGCACAATCCATTGTTGGTTCAATGGTTGAAAGAATTAATTCCTGCTAATTTCTTTAAAACAGATGATTTAGGAATTTCTGGCGATGCCAAGGAAGCTGTACTTTTCGCCATTTTAGCCAATGAAACTGTTGCGGGAGGAGATTCAGATTTTGGAACAAGAAAAGGAATTCCTTCGGTAGCAATGGGAAAAATTTCTTTTCCAAGCTAGTGCAACCTTTAATTACTCCCTTGCATCTAATGAAATAGTTGCAGGATGTCGGATTTCGGTGGTTTTTAGTTAATTTCAAAAAAGTTATTCACTTAATCACTAACTCGCTCATTCACAATTAGATAATTATCACAATTAGACAATAGGTATCATGAAAAACATCGCTAAATCTCTTTCAATCGTATTTATTACCCTCTTTTCAGTAGTAACTACTTTTGCTCAACTTACTAAAGAAAACCGTTCGGTTGCTGGTTTTAAAACTATTCGTGTAACGAGTGGTATTGATTTGTATATCAAACAAGGAAATACACAATCAGTTACCGTTAATGCAGACAAAGATAAAATCAACGACATCGTTACAGAAGTAAAAGATGGGAGTTTGAGTATCTATGTTGAAAACTCTAAATGGGGTTGGTTCAATTGGAATTCTAAACCTGTAAAAGTGTATGTTACGATAAAAGATTTAGCGGGGATTTCTGCTACAGGCGGTTCGGATGTTTATTCAGAAAATAAATTAGATTTAATTAAACTTAACGTAAGTGCTACAGGTGGTTCGGATGTTAAATTAGAACTAGATGCCGACGAACTTACTTGCCAAACAACTGGAGGTTCTGATGTTACTTTGGTTGGAACAGCTACTGTTTTTAAAGCATCATCAACAGGCGGAAGTGATTTGAAAGCTTCTGATTTAAAAACAAGTTTCTGTAGTGTTTCGTCAACGGGTGGTTCTGATGCTTATGTTTGGGCTGAAAAAGAAATTAGTATTACTGCCACTGGCGGTAGCGACGTTTATCATAAAGGCAATGCAAGAGTTGTGAAATCAAGCTCTTCGGGCGGTTCGGATATTCATAAACGATAGATTTTGACTAAATTAAACATGAGTCATTTCGAATTTTTTCTATGAATAATGAGGTTTAGGACAATTTGAACGGTTTTTATATTTATTATTGTATAGTCCTTACTTTTCTTGTCTTGAAACAAGAAAAGTAACAAAAGAAATTCAAGAATTCCTAAACTCGCTTCGCTCAAACAGTAGGAATTCGTTGTCCATCAATCATAAAAAAGCGGTCGAAAAACTAATTTCGACCGCTTTTTTATGATTTTAAAATTCGGGATGACTCATGTTTTTAATTTTCTTCTTCATCCTCACTTTTCTTTTTCGCTTTGGGAGCTTCGTAAATGATTTTTCCTTTGTTGTCTCGCTCTTGTAACACAACTGTTGCAGAAGTATCAAATTTGTCTTTTGGGTAGAGCGTTTCTTTTTTTAAACGTCCCATTGCTCCAAATTGATGATACTCTCGCCAACGACCTATTTTTACGCTATCATCAAATTTTCCTTCTTCTTTTAGCTGTCCGCCTTCATAAAATGAGCGATATTCTCCCGTTACTTTATTGTATTTTACAGGAATTACTTCTTTGATTTTGGTTTCAGCTTTGTCGTGATAACTAATTTTTGAATCAGCAAAAAAACCTTTTTTATACTTTTCTTTTGTTAGTAGAATATACTCTTGATTGTAAGTTTCCCAACGTCCATCTTTTACTCCAACATAAAAAAAACCTTCTTCTACCAACTCATCGTTTACATATTTTTTATAAGGGCCATGACAAATTTCTCCGTAATTCTTATCTTTTCTAGGAACATTGGTTACTCTTCTAAGTTTTGGGTCGTACCACCAAATTTCCTTGGCATAAATACTTGGTTCAGCTTCGTCTGGGTTTCTCAGTACATGAATTTCTTCAACGGTAAGCCTTACTCCAGAGCCATATTCACCAATGCGTAATTCAAATTTTATATCTTCGTAGCTATCTTTAGGTTGTTTTTTTATTTTACTTTTCTTTTTAGATTTGCTGATTCTCAAACCTAAATCAGCCGTTAAATCATTAACATCGTTACTTAGTCTTTTAAATTCATCTTGATTATTTTTGATGGTTTTCTTCGCATTTTTTACATTATCTAATAAATCAGACTGGATTAATCCGCCTAAAATTCCACCTTTTTTCTTGGCAGAAGTATCAGTTTGTGGTTTGGCATTCGTCTTGAATTCATCATTTTGAGCAAATGAGTATTGCGAAACGAGCGAAAATATAAGTATTAAAAAGAAAACGATAGACTTCATTTTTATAGACGAAAAGATATTATGGAATCGAAAGAATCGAAAATCAGTAGGTTTGCCATCTCAGATTTTCCTGTTATCAACTTGAAATGGTTACCTTTGTGAACGAAAATACGAATAATTTATTTTTATAAGTAAAGATAAGGAATTTCGTTCTATCACAAGAACAGAGTAATTTATACGATACATATCTTGGAAAAAGACGCAAAAATTTACATCGCTGGCCACAGAGGAATGGTGGGTTCGGCAATTCATAGAAAACTACAGGAAAAAGGTTTCACCAATTTTGTATTGAAAACCTCTAAAGAACTTGACCTTCGCAATCAGCAAGCCGTTGCCGATTTTTTTGAAAACGAAAAACCTGAATATGTATTTCTGGCTGCGGCGAAAGTAGGAGGAATTATCGCTAACAATACTTACAGAGCAGTTTTTTTGTATGAAAACTTGTCTATTCAAAACAATGTTATTCATAGCTCCTTTGTGAACAAAGTGAAAAAATTGATGTTTCTGGGTTCTTCGTGCATTTATCCAAAATTAGCTCCACAACCTTTAAAAGAAGAGTATTTGTTGACAGGCTTGTTGGAAGAAACCAATGAACCTTATGCCATTGCCAAAATTGCAGGCATTAAAATGTGTGAGTCGTACAGAAAACAATACGGCTGTGATTTTATTTCGGTAATGCCAACGAATCTTTATGGACCAAATGATAATTATGATTTACAAAAATCGCACGTAATGCCTGCGATGATTCGTAAATTTCATGAGGCTAAATTAGCTGGGAATGAAGCTGTGACACTTTGGGGAACGGGTTCACCAATGAGAGAGTTCTTGCATGCTGATGATTTAGCGGAGGCTTGTGTTTTCTTGATGGAAAATTATAGTGAAGAAGAGTTTATCAATGTTGGAACTGGAACAGATGTAACGATTAAGGAATTGGCAGAAACGGTAAAAAAAGTAGTTGGTTTCACTGGTGAATTGATTTGGGATACTGCTAAACCAGATGGTACACCGAGAAAATTAATGGATGTATCGAAACTTCATGCGAAAGGTTGGAAGCACACAATAGCCCTAGAACAAGGAATTGCTTTGGCATATCAAGATTTTTTAGTTCATCATGATACTTTGAGATTGTAATGAATTCTTCTCTATTTAGGAAATAAATTTTTCCTAAATAGAGAAGAAGAAAATTATACTTTCTTCGCTGGGTTTCCGAAAACTGTTTCACGAGCTTTCACACTTTCAACAACTACCGAACCTGCTCCAATTCTTGCTCCTTTTCCGATTTTCACACCTGAAACAATTGTTACGCCTGAACCGATAAAAACGTTATCGTCTATAGAAACGCCTGCTCCGATGATACTTCCTGCTCCGATTTGTACGAAATCTCCTACTTTGGCATCATAATCCACAATCACACGGCTGTGAAGTAAATTATGGCTTCCGATTTCGGCACGTGCGTTAATAATTGTTCCTGCTGAAATCAAATTTCCATGTCCGATAGTGGCTGTGGCGGCTATGGCAGTTTGTTCGTGAATAGCATTGACAGGTTGTACTTTTTTATCGTTATGCAAAGTTTCTACCAAATTCTGACGCACTTTCAATTCGTCGATAGCGATAAATACTTCACATCTTTTCCCGATTAATTTGGTATAATCATCGTCGTCGGTACTTCCCATCACGATTACATCGTCGATTTCAGTATTATGTAATTCTTTGTTGTCGTCTAAAAAAGCATAAACGACCACATTATTTGTTTTGAAAATATCAAGGGCGACAGCTCCTAAACCGCCTGCACCTAAAATCATTACTGGATTCTCCATACATTTTTCCTGATTCACTGAATCAAGTTACAATTTTACTCCGTTATTAATTTTATAAATTACTTTTCCGTCTTGTACTAATTCAAAATCAGCTTTTTGCCCTAAACCAATTTCTTTTTCTGCATTAAATGTCAAGCCTGTGGCATCAATTTCGTCTGTACCAAAAAACACCGACATATCGCCAATTTCCTCAATTACAGAACTTTGTGTAAAATAGTCTCTACCTTTTACAGCTCTTTCATTTCTATTAATGGCAATATCGGCTTGATAAGTACTATTTCCTTTTTTGATAGTGGCATTTCTGATGATTAAATCAAAAATCACTTTATCGTTTACAGGAATTGTATCGTACTCTTTGATATTTTCTTTTTCGTAAGATTTATCCGAAATCATTTTCAAACCTGTAAGTATCGAAACAAAATTCAGTTTTCGGATGTACTGCTTTTCTGGGTCGCCTTTGAAACCACCCGATTCTATCAAAATCAAGGTAGAACCCCATTTTTGAATATTATCGCCAAAAGCTCGTGGTTCAAAATCAGAAGGCCATTTGCCAATAGCATTCGGAATAAAAGGCTGTAAAGCATGATTCATTCCGACGATAATCAACATGGATTTTTTTCGAGTCTCGTTTACTTCTTGAGCTTCGTTATAAGCCGTTGCTAAAAAAGAAATAGTGGCTAAATTTCCCGTTTTACCAGCCGAGTAACGTCTGCCTTTGTCGTGAAGATTGAATGAAAAATCAGGTTTTAAATCAAAAACTAATTTTTTCAATAAACGTCCTTCTGGACTTTGCAAAGCCAGAGCATCACGATTCATATCAATTCCCAAAGCCGTGTAGCGTGTCCAAGCTTCTGCCCCGTCAGGATTCAACATCGGAACAAAATAAAAAGTGCATTCTTTCAGCAAATCTGTTCGCAATTGCGTCAGGCTTTGGTCTTCGTTGGCAGTACTTTTTTTATTTTCCAAGAAACTAAAAATGTCCATCAAAGCCATTGTTGCCGTAGCTTCATCGCCGTGCATTTGTGACCAAAGCAGTACTTTGGTTTTTCCTGTTCCACATTTTATCAAGAAAATATCTCTTCCTTCACTCGACTGCGTAGCTTTTGACACTTCAAACAAAGAATCTTTCTTCATTTGTTCAATTCGATTTACCAAAGTTTGGTATCCAAATCTACGTTTTGTAACCGTTGATTCACGGAAAATATCGTGATTTTCGTGAAGTACTTTTCCTAAATCTTGAGCGTAATTTTCTGATATTGCATTCATCATAAACAACAATGTAATTAATATAATCTTTTTCATTGGCTTGGAGTTGAAAAGGTTTATAAAAACTTTTCGTCGGGTTCTTCGTATTTTTTCACGGCAATTTTCTGAGCTGAATAAATCCCCGCATGACCCGAAAATGCGTAAGCCATCACGCAAGCCAAAGCCAAATAAATAGCGGCATCTGCCCCAAACAATTCTATGCCCATCAAAGTACAAGCAATTGGCGTGTTGGAAGCTCCTGCAAAAACGCCAACAAAGCCCATTCCAGCCAAAAGAGCTATCGGAAGCGGAATAAAATTCGTCAAGGCATTTCCCATCGTTGCTCCGATATAAAACAAGGGCGTTACTTCGCCACCTTTGAATCCTGAACCTAAAGTAAGCGATGTAAAAAATATTTTTGCTATAAAATCGTAAAAAGGTAATTTTTCGCTAAACGCTTCTACAATTACTGACACGCCCAAACCATTATATTTGGAAGTACCCACTGCAAAAAACAAAATGGCTAAAAGTACGCCACCGACTACGGGTCGTAAAGGTGGATAAGTAATTTTACTTTTGAATAAATTACTCCAAAAATGAGTGCTTTTGGCAAATAACATTCCGACTAAACCAAACAAAATACCTGCAAGCATCGCCCACGAAATTGCTGAAATAGCCAAATGTGGTACTTCTGGAATGGCATAATGTGTATGACCAACATGCCAAAGTTCCTGACAAGTATAATCCGCAGCCAAAGCTGAAAAGAGACTTGGCAAAATGGCTTCGTAACGTACTTTTCCGATAAAAGCCACTTCTAAAGCAAAAATTGTTCCTGCGAGAGGAGTACCAAAAACCGAAGCAAAACCAGCACTTATGCCCATCATCAACAATATCTTTCGGTCTAAGTCGTTGAATTTTAAAGGTTTTGTAAAAAAATCAGCGATTGCTCCGCCCATTTGTACAGCCGTTCCTTCTCTTCCTGCCGAACCACCAAACAAATGCGTCAACAAAGTAGTAATTAAAATCAACGGCATCATTTTAAAAGGAATAGTTTTTTCAGGATGTTGAATTTCTTCAATCAATTGATTATTTCCTTTTGCTACGTCTTGTCCGAAATAATGATAAATAGCACCAACCGCCAAACCACCCAATGGCAAAAACCAAATCAACCAAGGATGATTTTCACGGAAGTGGGTCGTCCAATCGAGTGAAACTAAAAAGAAAGCCGAAGCAGAACCCGTTGCCAAACCGACAAGTACTGCCATTAAAAGCCACGTCAACATGAATTTCAGCACAAAGATTTGTTGATTTATCATTTGTATTTTATTGTTGATTTCAGGTTTCGGCTTTATTAAACGATTTCAGGTTTGTGTATTTTATTAACATAAAGTCGTTTTACTTATTTCAGAAATCTCAAAATACCAAAAATAGCCTTTCAACTTTTGTACACAATCTGTATTGGTGAATTAATCAAACAAAATTACGGAATGTATTTCAATATAATAAGCGTAATGAATGGCGGATTGGAGATTTGGGATTTTGGATGTGAGAATGGGTCGCATTTTATTTTTTTATTATTTTTTCAAGATAAATATAAAACTCTTGAACCTAATTTGCGTTTTAATGTTTTAACATTAAATGTATATACATTAATTAATTTAAAAAGCTTTTAAACTAAAAAGACAATGACAAATGCAACTTGGGCAATCGACCCTTCGCACTCAGAAATTCAATTTAAAGTAAAACACTTAGTGATTACTACGGTAACAGGAAATTTCAAAGAATTCAGCGGTTCAGTAGAAGCTGGAGATGATTTTGATGGTGCTTCTATCGCATTTGAAGCAAATATAGCTTCAATCAATACCAACAGCGAACAACGTGACGGTCACTTGAAAAGTGCAGATTTCTTTGATGCTGAAAAATTCCCAACTTTATCTTTCAAATCTACTTCTTTCACAAAAGATGGTGACGATTTTGAATTAGTGGGCAATTTAACCATCAAAGGTGTTACTTTACCAGTAACCCTAGAAGTAGAATATAACGGAACTGCTACTGACCCTTGGGGAAATGTAAAAGCAGGTTTTGAATTGAAAGGTAAAATCAATCGTAAAGATTTTGGTTTAGCTTGGAACGCAATCACAGAAGCAGGAAGTGCCTTGGTAAGTGAAGAAGTAAAATTGATTGCGAATATTCAGTTGGTGAAACAAGCGTAATTTGAGTTTTGAATGTGGAGTGACGAATGAGGAGTAAGAAGAGTTTTGAAGAGTGAATTTTGAGAGAGGAGAATTTTTTAAATTACTCCTCTCCTCACTCAACATTCACAACTCACTTTACTCCTCATTCGTCACTCAATATTCATCATTCTATTGATGTTCGTCTCTTAATAAATCGTTCACTGTTTTTACAGGATTGAAAGTAATTAAAGGGACTTCTACAAAAATCGTATTCCAATCAGCCATTGCACCATTCCAAAGTCCTGGTAATTCTTGTGCTTTCAAGTCTTTACCATCTTTAGATTTTTGCGTTACAAAGCCAGTTTTAGGGTCACGGAATTTCAATAAATCGAATTTCTCGCCTTTGTTATTTTTCAAAGAACAAATCAAATCAACTGGATTGAAGTGTGTTGAATTATTGAAAATCGCTTTTTGGTCTTCATCGTTTAAATCAACTTGAGCAGATTCTACAATTTGTAAAGAAGTAGTTCCATCTGAATTCTTGCACCAGAATGGTCCTCCACCTGGCTCTCCAGTATTTTTTACCACACCACAAACACGCAATGGACGATTTAGCTTTTTCAGAAAGTATGTTACTTTTTCGTTGTGAGGTAAGTCTGTAAACGCTGAATTCTGCAACACACAAAGTTCTTTTTCAAAGAATTCTGTCAATTCATTAATCAAAGGTTGTGAAGCCCATTCTGTTAATTGATGTTGATAATCAAAAATCTTATCTTGATAATAAAGTAAAACGCCCGCCAAAGCTTTCTTATAATCATAAGTAGTTTGTTTGATGCGGTCTGGCACTACATTGTCGATGTTTTTAATGAACACGATATTGGCATCAATATCATTCAAATTAGCCAACAAAGCTCCATGACCCGCAGGGCGGAACAGTAAAGAACCATCTTTTTCACGGAATGGCGTATTGTCCAAATTCACGGCAATGGTATCCGTAGATTTTCTTTGTTCAGAAAAAGTAATGTCATATTTTACACCGTAGTCTGTTTCATAAGTAGGCAATACTTCATCTAAAAGTGCCTTGAAGCGACTCAAATGCTCTGGAGAAACGGTAAAATGTAATTTCACAATTCCGTCTGTATTCGCATAATTTGCTCCTTCTACTAAATGCTCTTCAATGGCGGTTCTGTTGGCTTTTTCGTATTTATGAAACTTCAAAAGTCCTTTTGGTAAAGTACCGTATTCTAAACCTTTGCTCGTTAAATAGTAGTCTGCAATGGTTTTTTCATCGGCATTTTCAGGGAGAACTTTTTGTAAATCTTCATAAAACGCAAACTCAGATAATCGCTCAAAAAATTGAACTGTTGATTTGTCGGATTTACCTTCTTCTAAAAAAGCAAATAAAGATTTAAACATTCTTGAGGCTGCACCAGAAGCAGGCACAAATTTCAAAGGCGTAATGCTTTTTACTTTACTTTCATAAAGAGCTACAAACTCTTCTAGTTTTTCTTCAGAAAGTTGTGTTACACCATTTTCAGGAGTTGCTGCTTTTTGAAGCTGCATGAATGGAAATCCATCTGTAAAGTCTTGAATTTGTTGCTCAACCGTTGCTAAGTCAATGCCTAATTCTTGAATTTGATTGAGGTCGTTTTTAGTAAACATAGTAATTTGGTTTGCGGTAATCAATTATAATCGATTATTCTTTGTTACAAATATATAAGTAAATCGTTGTCTTCGGCAGTTAGCATTTATTTTTTGTAGATAATACCATTTTTCATGACAAATATCACATTTTTCAGCGTTGAGATTTGCTTTTCGGGTTCTCCTTGAACGGCAATAATATCGGCTAAATAGCCTGCTTTGATATTTCCCAAATCTTTTAGTTTAAATACCTCTGCGTTTACTGAAGTACTCGACTGTAAAACATTTATCGCTTTCATGCCATACTCTACCATCATTTCCATTTCACGAGCGTTTTCTCCGTGTGGAAATACGCCCACATCACCACCCATACAAATTTTCACGCCAGAGGCTAAGGCTTCTTTAAAGCTTTTACGTTTTAGTTGAATGCGTTCAGGCTCTGGCTCTTGTCCTTTTTTCCAGCCTTTGTATTGTGAAGTAGCATCGCCTGCCGCCAAAGTCGGACAAAAGCAAACGTCTTTTTCTTTCATTAACTTAAAAATCTCGGCGGTTGCACCATCGCCGTGTTCGATTGTTTTTACGCCTGCCATAATTGCTCTACGCATTCCTTCTTCGGTGGAAGCATGAGCAACCACATCACGACCAGAACTTTTAGCAATATCTACAACCAGTTTTAACTCTGATGCTAAAAAAGTTGGTTGTGCATCTTTAAAAAGTCCCCAGCGATAATCAGCATAAACTTTTATCACATCTACACCTTTCCCGATTTGGGTTCTCACTGCTTTTGATAAATTATCTGTGCCATCGGCTTCCTCCGCACCTTGAACGACCGTCACGTCCGACTGAAAACCTTTAGGCCCATAGCTACCTGTAACAACCAAAGCACGCCCAGCGACTAACATTCTTGGGCCAGGAATAATACCTTTTTCGATAGATTGTTTTAAACCAATATCGTCATAATCTGCTCCTTCAGTTCCTAAATCTCTGACGGTGGTAAAACCTGCCATCAAAGTATTTTTAGCGTGAACTGTGGCTCTAACGATACGTTCTGCCCTAGATTCTTTTAAAACTTGGTCGTCCCAAGTGGTTTCGTTGTATGGATGAAGTAATAAATGTGAATGTCCTTCAATCAATCCGGGTAATAAAGTAGTATTAGGCAAATTGATAATTTCTGTGTTTTGAGGAATCTTTAGATTCTCTCCGACAGCTATATTTTTTTCTTTTTGAACCAATACTTGCCAATTTTCATGGATACTTTCTCCATCAAAAATTCGGGCAGGTTTGAGTAAATAAATTCCTTGTTGGGCAAAGATTGGGACATTAAAGAATAAAAGGAGACTTAATTTTAGTAAGGATACTTTCATGTTTGTTGAAGAAATTTTGTTGATAAACAAAAATAGCACGATTCCGCAGAGTCGTGCTATTAATTGGGGAAATTGTTTATCTACTAGAACCAAGATGCAAGAAACAAGATGTAAGACTTTAATTACTCATCATGACTTTATCATTTTCTTATATCTCTCATCTTGTTTCTTTTGTCTTACTTCTTGTTTCTTTCTTCTTAGTCCTATTTTATTCTAAAAACGGCTTTTACTTCGTATCTCACTTTTATCTTCTGAACGTCGATAGTACTTTCAGGCATTGCATCGGCAGATTCCATTCTTGCTGATTTTAACATCATATTTGAATACATTGGTGCTGGTGAATAACCATTGTCGATTTCGTAAATCTCTAATGCTTCTCCCAATTGCTCGCCAATTCCTTCTAATAAGTATTTCGCTTTTTCTTTAGCCGCTTGTAAAGCTTTAATTTTCACTTCTTTTCTCAATGCTTCTATTTTAGAGTATTCAAAACGGCTAATGTTTGTTGAAGCAACGCCTTTATCATCTACACGAGCAACGATTCCATCAATTTTGTACAAATTGGCTACTTTCACGATATAAGTTTTACTTTCTAAAAAAGTCGTTGGCTTTTTCTTGCCAAACCATTCACGATAACCATTGATATCGCCCACACTGAAATTTTCTTTGGCAATGCCAGCTTCTTCAACTGCTTTTTGAAGTTGTTTTTCTAAAACCATAATATCAACTTTATTCTTGTTGTTATTATCCTTAAAATATTCTCTTAAAGTAATAGAAACATAGATTTCATCGGGCAATACTTCTTGTTCGGCACTTCCTGTTACTTCAATTTTTTTGGGTTGAGGTTTCTCTACGATTACTTGTTGTGCAGTACTTGCAAAAGCTCCTAATCCGAATGGGATAACAAGCATTAACATTTTAGCTAATTTTTTCATTTGATTGTTTAATTTGATTTGACTGAGAAACGAGGCTTTACTTTTAAAAGTATGGTATTAACAAAAGATTAACATTGAAATAGAAATATGTTTTTCTAGTCGAGTATATTTAAAAATCTATTCCAAACGCAATCTAAACAAAAAAGCCATCATTTAGGAATTACCTAAATGATGGCTTTTCAGAATGTTTTTAAAATAGAGTGAAATTAAATTAATGAAAGCCCAATTTTGTAGATTACTCACTAAATCACTCATTCACTAACTCACTAACTGACTAACTCTCAAAATTATTTATTATACTGCAAAGCACTATCATTCATAGAATACTTTCCAGATTTCATCAATTTCAACATTTCTGCTCCCGCTAATAAAACTGGGCCATAACCGTGAGCAGCCAATACATTCACTGGACGATAATAATAAAAAGCGGGGTCAAAAGCCATTCCTGTTCCTACACAAACGCCTTCTACTTGTCCGCCAGCATTTACTTTGGTTGCTACGGCATTCCAAGCCAATAAAGTAGCGGGGCCATACGCTTTAGCATCAAGCCAACCTTTGTTGATAGCTCTTGCAAAAGAGTAAGCATAAATCGCCGTCGCCGAAGTTTCAAGATATGAATCTGAACGGTCTAATAATTGATGCCAGAAACCGCTTCCTGTTTGGTATGAAGCCAAGCCTTTTGCATGAGCTTTTAATAAAGAAAGTACTTCTGCACGACCAGCATGATTTTCAGGTAAAACATCCAATAATTCAACCATCGTCAACACTGCCCAGCCATTTGCACGAGCCCAGTGAAATTCTGGATGTGTTTCCATATCAGCTACCCAACCGTGCATAAATATGTTTTTCTGACTATTAAACATTCTTTTTGAAAACTGCGAAATCTGTTTTACCGCATCATCAAAATAACGATTATCGCCCGTCAGTTTTCCCATTTGTGCCAAAGCAGGTACGCCCATGAATAAATCATCTAACCAAAGTGTATTCGCTTGTGGGCGATTTCTTGCCAAAGTACCATCCGAAAAACGAAACTCTTTTGTACTGATATAATTTATGTAATTATCAATCAATGGACGTAAATCTGTTTTTACGACATTACTTCTTGTTGCTTTAATCATAGCCGAACAAACAGCACCGCAGTCGTCCAAAGCATGGGGTAAAATTACTTGGCGAAGTCCTTTACTTTTTGGATTTTGCTTCAATACTTCTTTGAAATAAGGCACTTTATCAGCCAAGAAAGTCATTCGTTTACGGGTATAATCATTGAAGCGTTCATCGCCAGTGGCTTCACTAGCGGCTAACATTCCTGAATAAGTTACGCCCCATTCGTAGCTTGTTAAGCTGAATGTTCCTCTTTCTACAACCGCACTGGTATCTATTTTACTAAAGTTGGTAATTTCTTTTTTTGTCGTGTTGCTAATTACTTTCATTGGCGTAACAGCATCTAAATATTTGTGGACTCTATTAAGTACTTGTGTTACTTCTTCCACTTTTGGTGTAGTATAAGCCACTGGATAATCAGGTTGTGCGGTATGCAACATTTCTGAATGAAGCGATGGCTTTTTTTGTTGTGCCAGCGACGGCAAAGTAACTGCCAAACATAACAACGAGATGAAATAGATTTGATTAATTTTTTTCATGCTTTAATTTTATTAAGAGTGATGAAAACATAAAGACAATACTGTCCGAAATCTAATCAATTCATGATAAGATTGGTTATTAAACTTGGTAAAAAGACTTATTTTGGCATAGATAATCTAATAATTTAATAAACAGCCAATGTCCAATTACTCTCAAAAAATCTTCTATGTTATTTTAGGAATCTTTTGCATCAGCTTCGGTATCAATGCCCAAAAGCTGATTACCATTCCTATCGAAACGTCACAAAATGCTTTGGTCTTTCAAACCGATAAAGACAACCGTTTAGGAACTGTTTTTTTCGGAAAAAAGCTAGTTCAATCTTCAGACTACGGCTTTATTTCCAAAGAGTACAAAATCAATGATGAAAATTCAGGAATTTTTAATTCGGTTTACACGCCAAGTGGTACTTGGAATTTGGTAGAACCAGCCATCGAAGTAAAACACGCCGATGGAAATTCTTCTTTGGAACTGAAATATGTTAGTCACGAAGTAAAGAAAATTGATGACAATGTTTCTGAAACCGTAATTGTATTAAAAGACCCAGTTTATGCCCTTGAAGTACGACTTTTCTATAAAGTTTATTATAAAGAGAACGTCATTGAACAATGGTCAGTCATAAAACATCAAGAAGCCAAAAATATTACTTTACAGAAATATGCTTCTGCTAATTTGTATTTTATGGCAGACGATTATTACCTCAATCATTATCACGGTGGTTGGGCAAAAGAAATGAAGCCCGAAGAAACTAAACTGACGGCTGGTATTAAAACGCTAGATTCTAAACTAGGAACAAGGGCGAATTTGTTTCAACCGCCAACCTTTATGTTGTCGTTCGATAAACCAGCTACCGAAGATGCTGGGAAAGTATTATTAGGAACGTTGGCTTGGTCGGGAAATTTTAAGATAGATTTTGAATTGGATACTTATCATAATCTTCGCTTGTTGGCAGGAATCAATTCACATGCTTCGGAGTATTCATTGGCAAGTAATCAAGATTTTAAAACGCCTTCTTTTATTTTTACTTTCTCTGAAAACGGAAAAGGAGAAGCCAGTAGAAATATGCACAATTGGGCAAGAAAGTATAGAATTTTGGATGGCGAAGGCTCAAGACTTACTTTATTGAACAACTGGGAAGCGACCTATTTTGACTTTGACGAAGCTAAATTGACTGAACTTTTTAAAGACGGGAAAAAATTAGGTGTCGATATGTTTTTATTGGATGATGGTTGGTTTGCCAATAAATATCCAAGAAATGGCGATGTTGCTGGTTTAGGAGATTGGCAAGAAAATCGTAAAAAATTACCAAACGGCATTGGTTACTTGGTAAAAGAAGCAACAAAAGCAGGGATTAAATTTGGCATTTGGGTTGAACCAGAAATGGTAAATCCTAAATCTGAATTATACGAAAAACACCTTGATTGGGTAATTCGTGAACCTCAACGACCAGAACATTATTTCAGAAATCAATTGCCTTTAGATTTGTCGAATCCAGAAGTACAAGATTTTGTGTATGGTGTTATTGATAATCTTTTTACCAAAAATCCTGAAATTTCCTTTATAAAATGGGATTGTAATGCGGTTGTCTATAATGCTCATTCTGCTTATTTAGAGAAAAAAGGTTTGCCACAAACGCATCTTTACGTAGAATATGTGCGAGGCTTGTATAAAGTATTAGAAAAAATCAGAGCGAAATATCCTAAAGTACCGATGATGTTATGTTCTGGCGGAGGTGGTAGAGTCGATTATGAAGCCTTGAAATACTTCACTGAATTTTGGGTAAGTGATAATACCGACCCGCTTGAAAGAGTATTTATGCAGTGGGAATATTCCTATTTTTATCCTGCCATTGCTCAGTGTAATCACATCACTGATTGGAGTAAAGTTGGTATCAAATATCGCACTGACGTTGCGATGATGGGTAAAATGGGTTACGATATTGTAGTCAGTCATTTATCTGAAAAGGAATTACAATTTAGTCAGCAAGCATTGGCGAATTACAAAAAAATCAGCGATGTTGTTTGGCATGGTGATTTGTATCGTCTGAAAAATCCTTGGGAAAATCCGTATGCTTCTTTGATGTTTAGCAATGCCACACAAGACCACGCCGTGATGTTTTCTTATTTAACAACCAACCGTTACGACGGTGTGTACAGTGTGACTCCTGTAAAACTGAAAGGATTAGACCCAAAAAAGAAATATAAAATTCAAGAAATAAATGTCTATCCAGATGCAAAATCAAGCATTGCCAAAGACCTTGTGTACTCTGGCGACTATTTGATGAACATCGGTTTGAACCCAGATATTACTTTAAGAAGAACAAGTGTAGTGTTGGAATTGACAGAAGTGAAATAATTTTGTATTTTGAGTAATGAGCTAAAAATCATAGATTCACAATTGGATTAAGAGTAGTTATCTTTTGCGGTTGCGGTTTGATGTGAAAGCAACCGCAAAAGTTACTTACAACAATTAGAAAAAATATCCATTAATCCATTATTTAAACTGAATCGGCAGTTCGTTCACAACTCATCATTCACAATTCACAACTTCTAAATCACGTATGTTAAAACTCAATCGCTATGAAGTCAGTCTGACGTTAAGGGTACTTTTACTTTTGGGAAGTATTACTTTGGCGGCTTTTTGTATCGTAAACAGTAAGTTTACTTTACTCTTTTTTATCGGATTGGTACTGTTTTTTCAGATTTTGAGTTTTGTTCAATTCATCAATAAAACTAATACCGAATTGACTCAATTTATTGAAGCAGTTCAGTATAGAGATTTTTCCCTACAATTTGCCGAAAAAAATGCACCTGTCTCGGTTCGGCAATTGCGAAGAGCTTTCAACCAAATCAATGGTACTTTCAAACAGCTTTCTTCCGAACGAGAAGAACAATATCAATACCTTCAAAAAATATTAGAGCTGGTGGATACTGGAATACTGTCTTACGACCAAAATGGAGAAGTAGGCTGGATGAACGAAGCCTTTAAAAAGATGTTGGGTATTCCTTATTTAAGAAATATTTCTTCTTTAGAAAAACGTAATCTCTTTGTTTTTCAAGCAATTAGTTCTTTAAAAAGTGGCGAAAATCAATTGGTAAAAATAGACCATAAACAGGTTTTATTAGCCAAAACTACCTTTATGAACGAAGGGAAATTAACACATCTAATCGCCTTCCAAAATGTAAATGAAGCCATTGAAGACACCGAAGCACAAGCCTATCAGAAATTATTGAGAGTAATGACCCACGAAATCATGAACTCTGTTGCTCCGATTGCCTCTTTGGCTGAAACGATGGAGGGACGATTGAAGAGTGGCGAAAATCCAAATCCAGCCAATAAACAATTATTAGAAGACATTACTTTGGGTGTTTCAACCATCAAAAAACGAAGTGCCAATTTGTTGAAATTTGCCGATACTTATCGACAATTAGCAAAGGTTTCTATTACTTCTTTCTCTACTTTTTACATTAGAGATTTGTTTGAAAGTGTTGAAATACTGCTTGAAAATCAAATTGAACAAAAGAACATTGAATTGGATGTAATCCTGAAAGATTTTGATTTACAAATTGAAGGAGATTTGGCTTTGATAGAACAAGTAATTATCAATTTGATGATTAATGCGATAGATGCTGTGAAGGAATCTGATAAGCCACAGATTCAAATCGGAGCGTATTTAAACCCACAAGAAAAAGTAGTGATTGAAGTAAAAGACAATGGCATCGGTATGTCGGCAGAATTGATGGATAAGATTTTTGTGCCATTTTTTACTTCAAAAATCAATGGTTCGGGCATAGGTTTAAGTTTGTCAAAACAAATAATGGCATTGCATAAAGGTAGCATAACAGTCAATTCAGTAGAAGGGCAGGGGACTGTTTTTAGATTGGTGTTTTAATCAATAACACAAGGCAGTTTTGAGTTGTGAATGATGAATGCTGAGTGAGGAGTAATTTATGAAATTTCACTCCTCACTCAGCATTTGACACTTTGCATTCAAGAAAAAACTCATCAGTCATTACTCACAATTCATAATTCACAATTCATCACTATTACTTATCATCATCATCCATGAAACGCTACTTTTTACTTATTTTATTATCCCTCAATGTTTTAACGATTTTTGCTCAAAGTACTTTAGTCGATAAAACCCGTTCATTTCGTCAAGCAAATGAACATCAACTTCTTCAAGAATTCATGGGATTGTTGTCTATTCCCAATGTCGTGTATGATACTATCGGTATTCAAAAAACGGCAAATTATATCGTAAAAATGATGGAGGAAAGAGGCATTAAAACACAAAAATTAGATGCTACAACCAAAGGTGTTCCTCCAGCTATTTATGGAGAAGTAATTGTGCCAAATGCTACAAAAACCTTAGTATTTTATGCCCATTACGATGGTCAGCCAGTAAATCCTAATCAATGGGCAGAGGGAATAAAACCTTTTGAAGCCGTTTTCTTGGACGCTTCTTTAGAAAAAGGTGGTAAAATTATTGATGTACCAAAAGCTTCTGAAAGTATCAATCCTGAATGGAGAATTTATGGTAGAAGTGCTTCAGATGATAAGGCAGGCGTATTTACCATATTATCGGCTTATCAAGCCATAACTAAAATGGGCATCAAACCTTCGGTAAATTTAAAGTTCTTTTTTGAAGGCGAAGAAGAAGCTGGCTCTACTCATTTAGAAGAAATTCTAGCAAAACATAAAGACAAACTCAAAGCCGACCTTTGGGTAATTTGCGACGGTCCCGTTCATCAATCTGGACGAAAACAAGTTGTGTTTGGTGTACGTGGTGACGTAAATATGGAAGTAAAAGTATTTGCGTCGAAGCGTCCATTACATAGTGGGCATTATGGAAACTGGGCACCTAATCCCGCTAATTTATTGGTGAATTTATTGGCAACGATGAAGGATACCAAAGGCAAAGTATTGATTAAAGGTTTCTATGATGATGTTACTCCTTTAACGGCTTTAGAGAAACAAGCTTTAGCCAATATTCCTCCGCCCGACGAGCAAATGAGAAATGAATTAGGTTTTGTGCGTGCCGAAGGTGATGGTAAATCGCTTGCTGAATTAATTAGTTTGCCTTCTTTAAATATTAATGGAATTGCGAGTGCTAACGTGGGTAAAATGGTAGCGAATATCATCCCTACTTCTGCAACGGCGGCTTTAGATTTACGATTGGTATTAGGAAATGACGCTCAGCGACAAGTTCAAAAGGTAATCGAACACATCAAATCACAAGGTTATTATGTGACTACCAATGAGAGTATTACTGATGAAGAAAGATTAAAATATCCGCTCATTGCCCGTGTACAGGCCAAAGAAGGCTATAACGCACAACGTACTAAAATGGATTTGCCCATCGCACAGCTTATCATTAAAGCAGTACAGAGTACTTCTAAAGAAAACATCGTTTTGATGCCAAGTTCTGGGGGAAGTTTGCCTTTGTATTTGTTCGATAAACATTTATCAACACCAACGATTACAGTGCCAATTGCCAATCACGATAATAATCAGCACGCTGAAAATGAAAACATCAGAATCCAGAATTTATGGAGTGGGCTTGAAACGTACGTTGCTTTGATGAGTATTCAATAGGATAAGAATGATGATACAAAACGCATCATCATTGATATAAATTATATAAAGCTTTATGTGCTGAGTATCATCATTGATATAAATTACATAAAGCTTCATGTGCTGAGTATCATCATTGATATAAATTACATAAAGCTTTATGTGCTGAGTATCATCATTGATATAAATTACATAAAGCTTTATGTGCTGAGTATCATCATTGATATAAATTACATAAAGCTTCATGTGCTGAGTATCATCATTGATATAAATTATATAAAGCTTCATGTGTTGAGTATCATTAGTAATATGAAATTGTGTTTGGTTTAAATCATTACGATAGCATTTCCCCAAAAGAGTATTATCTTTAATCATCCAAAACCAAACCATCTAACAATGAAAAAACGTCACCAAGTACTGCTTGTACTTGCTATTCTTTCTGTCATCACTTTCCTCGACCGAATCGCATTTTCCACCGCTGGCGAGCGTATCACTAAAGAATTAGGATTAACTGCCGTACAATGGGGTTGGATTTTAGGCTCTTTTACTTTAGCTTATGCACTTTTTGAAATTCCGACTGGTTTATTGGGCGATAGAATCGGGGCAAAATCGGTATTGATTAGAGTCGTATTGTGATGGTCTTTTTTTACGATATTAACAGGATTCTCTACAGGATTTGCCATGCTTTTAGTGGTGAGATTTTTGTTTGGCATTGGCGAAGCAGGAGCATATCCGAATATTGCCATTGCTTTAGCAAAATGGTTTCCTGCCAACGAACGTGGACAAGCTCAAGCCATTATCTGGGGAGCTTCTCGCTTGGGTGCGGGCTTAACACCGCTGGTTGTTATTCCGATTCAGCAGAGCTATGGTTGGGAAGCCTCTTTTTATGTATTAGGTTTTGTAGGCGTAATTTGGGTAATCTTTTGGCAGTTCTGGCATAAGGAAGAACCCACAGAGGCAAAGGATATTTCAGCAAATGAATTAAAAGAAATTCTTGCCAAACGACAATTAGATAATCACGGAGCAAAGACTTCTATTTTTAAGTTATTACAGAACAAAAATCTAGGCTATTTAATGGCGATGTACGCCTGCTATGCCACAGGAGTATATTTCTTTCAAACTTGGTTGCCAAAATATTTACAACAAGGTAGAGGTGTCAGTGAAAATGAATTGAAACTCATCGGTTCGGCACCGTTTTTATTGGCGGCTTTGGGTTGCTTTTTAGGTGGTTTTTTTAGTGATATTGCGGTAAAAAAGTATGATAAAAAATGGGGGAGGAGGATTGTTCCCATTATCGGTTTAGGTATTTCGGGAATATGTTTGATAATTTCTGCTCTGACGATAAATAATACAGTTGCCATTATTTTACTCTCTTTGGGAATGGCTTTTATGGATGTTACCGCACCAGTTGCGTGGGCTGTTTCAATGGATATTGGAGGAACAAGAAGTGGCTCGATTTCTGGAGCAATGAATTCCGCAGGTTTACTTGCTGCTTATTTTAGTACAGTAAGTTTTGGTTATTTAGCGACTAATTTTGGCTATAATTTTCCTGTATTACTGTTAGGAATCATTGTAATGATTGGTGCTTTTTTATGGTTGAAAATTAATCCAGAAGAAACAATATAGCCTTGATTATGATTATAATCTAGTAGGAAAGCATTTCCAATATCAGTGTAGGTTTTCTCCGAAAATCAATAGATAAAAAAAGATTAGAAGCTAAATGCTAAAAAAATACTAACATGGAAAACGAACAAAACCAAGATAATAAACTTGACCGTATCATTGAGGCGAGAATGAAATTGAAGGCTCGTTTTGAAGAAAAAATGAAAGCGACGCCATCAATGTCTGATACAAAACCGCAAGGAAAAGGTGTAATCAATCGTCACGGAATGCCGACTACTCCTGTTGGACAAACTTTGACGACAAAATGGCCTGTTTTGGACTTGGGCTATCAACCAAAAATTCCATTAGACAAATGGCGTTTGATTATCGACGGAGAAGTAGAAAATCCTGTAATATTAACATGGGAAGATTTCATGGCTTTGCCACAAACAGAAGATGTTTCTGATTTTCATTGTGTAACTACTTGGTCGAAATTAGATATGGTTTGGCAAGGCATTCGCCTTTTAGACTTAGCCGCTTTAGTACAGCCCAAAGAAACCGCAACACATATTATGTGTTATGGCTACGATACTTATACCACCAATGTTTCGCTAGAAGAAGCTCTGAAACCAGATGTTTTGTTAGGTCATACTGTTGACGGACAACCATTAGCCGTAGAACATGGCGGTCCACTCCGCATGATTACGCCACAATTATATGCTTGGAAAGGCTCTAAATGGATAAAAAGAATAGAATTTATGCCTAAAAATAAATTAGGCTTTTGGGAAGAAAGAGGCTACTCCAATACCGCTTATCCTTGGAGAAATGATAGATATAGCTGAGAATTGTGAATTTTATTTGTCAAAGTTAGTATAATTATTCCAATCCCATAAAAACAAAAAAGCGAAAGCCTCTCGGTTTTCGCTTTTTTGCTGTGCAATATATTACTTATTCAAAAAAAGTTTAAATACAGTTACTTTGTTTTGATGTACTGAAACGGAAGATTGGTTATAATGATTTAGATCGTATTCTTCTCCATCTACATACATAAAATGTTCTTGAAATCGAGGTAATACATTTGATGACTTTATCTCTTTTTTATCTTTAATAATTATAGAAAGCGTATCAACAGACTCAATATTAGTAAAAATAACTTTAAAATAGTTTACTGCGTCAATACCAATTTTATTATTTAAAGGTTTTATTTCTTTGTTTTGTTCACAACTAATGAATAAAGAAAGAAAGATTAAAAATTGAAATGTATTTTTCATTTTTGTAGATTGGATTATCTGTAGCTAGTTACTCTGTATTATTTTAGACTTTAAGTAAAAGTATTGAAATTTACGTTGATTGCATTAGTTTTTAATAATTATTTCACCTCAATAAAACAAAAAAGCGAAAGCCTCTCGGTTTTCGCTTTTTTGCTGTGTGTATCTCGTTGTTGTTAATAATTGAATTAGAATCTGAAGTGAGAGAATGCTTTGTTAGCTTCTGCCATACGGTGCGTATCATCTTTCTTCTTCACTGCTGCACCTTCACCTTTAGCTGCTGCCATGATTTCGTTAGCAAGACGGTCAATCATCGTTTTATCTCCACGCTTACGAGCATAAAGAATTAACCATTTCATACCTACTGATAACTTACGGTCTGCACGTACTTCCGTTGGAACTTGGAAAGTAGCACCACCTACACGACGGCTTTTTACTTCTACCGTTGGCATAACGTTGTTTAATGCTTTTTTGAATAGCTCTAAACCGTTTTTCTCTTTGGTTCTATCTTCAACTTTGTCTAATGCACCGTAAAAAATCGTGAATGCTGTTGATTTTTTACCATCGTACATCAAGTTATTAACAAACTTGGTTACCATTACATCCCTAAATTTAGGATCAGGTAATACGTATCTCTTTTTTGGTTTTGACTTTCTCATTGGATTGTTAAGATTTTAAGTTTAGCCCATCTTCTGCCCTTAACTAAAGCATACTGGACTGTTTTTGTAATTTGATGATTTGAAAATTTGATGATTTGAAAATGTTATACTTTCAAATTTCTCAATTAACGAATGTCAAATTATTTTTTCTTACCGCCTTTTCCGCCTTTTACTGGAGCTACAACTTGACCTGGTTTAGGACGTTTAGCACCATATTTAGAACGACGTTGACGACGACCATTTACACCTGCGGTATCTAAAGCACCACGGATAATATGGTAACGTACCCCTGGTAAATCTTTCACACGACCACCACGAATCAATACGATTGAGTGTTCTTGCAAGTTGTGACCTTCACCTGGAATATAAGCATTTACTTCTTTGCCGTTTGTTAAACGTACACGGGCTACTTTACGCATAGCCGAGTTTGGCTTCTTAGGCGTAGTAGTATAAACCCTTGTACACACGCCACGACGTTGCGGACAAGAATCAAGAGCAGGAGATTTTGACTTCCAAGTCATTTGCTCCCTGCCATTTCTTACTAACTGTTGTATAGTTGGCATTTTGTGTTGTTTTAATAGAGATACACATGACTGATTTTTAAATACTTAACTAATCTCTCAAAGAAGAATAAATTCAAACTATGAACGACTTCGTATAATTACCTCAAAATCAGGGGTGCAAAATTACGTAAAGTATCTGAGATACAAAAGGTTTAATGAAATTTATTTAGCGTCTAAACCCCGCTCAATACCTAATTCTAATCCTCGTAACTCTGCCAAGCCTCTTAAACGACCAATAGCTGTATAACCTGGGTTAGTTCTTTTCTCTGGATTGAGGTCATCTAACATTCTATGTCCGTGGTCTGGACGGAATGGTAAACGGTAATCTTCTCTGCCAGTTTCGATTCTTTTTCGTTGTTCAATCACCAAGGCTTTCATTACTCCGTACATATCAACATCGCCTGCAAGGTGGTCTGCTTCGTGGAAATTTCCTTCTGCATCACGCTTGGTTGCTCTTAAATGGACAAAATTGATTCTGTCGCCCATTCTTTCTATCATGCCAACCAAATCGTTGTCTTCACGAACGCCATAACTTCCTGTACAGAAACACAAGCCATTATTTGGACTTTCGTAAGCTTCTAAAATTTGTTTTGCATCAGCTTCTGTGCTTACTACTCTTGGTAAACCTAAAATTGGATACGGTGGGTCGTCGGGGTGAATGGCTAAATTAATGCCTGCTTCTTCGGCTACGGGCGTGATTTCTCTTAAAAATTCATAAAGATTCGCTCTCAATTCTTTATCGCCTACTTCTTTATAACCTTCCAAAACGACTAAAAACTCTTCTACGGTAAAACTTTCTTCACTTCCCGGCAAACCTGCAATAATATTACGAGTAAGTTTTTCACGCTGTGCGTCGGTAGAATTTTCAAACCAAGTTTTGGCTTTTTCTAATTGAAGGGCTGTATAACTTGCTTCTGCATTTGGTCTTTTTAAGATATAAATTTCAAAAGCAGCAAACTCGGTAGCATCAAAACGCAAAGCTGTTGAACCGTCTGGCATTGGTGCATCTAAATCTGTACGAGTCCAGTCTAACACAGGCATGAAATTATAACAAACCGTATCAATTCCACACTTCCCAAGATTGATTAACGATTGCTTATAATTGTCGATGTACTCACGATAATTTCCTGTACGCTTTTTAATGTCTTCATGAACAGGTACACTTTCAATTACTGATAAGGTTAATCCAGCCGCTTCAATTTCAGCTTTACGTTTTTGAATTTCTTCAACCGTCCAGATTACTCCATTAGGTAAATGATGCAAAGCAGTAACGATACCCGTTGCTCCTGCTTGACGAATATGTGCTAATGGAACTGGGTCTTTTGTTCCAAACCAGCGAAATGTTTGTTCTAAAGGCATTTTATTCTGTTAAATATTACAATGATAGATTTTTATCTATTAAAGCTATTGAGGTGTTTTTTTTACCCATTATTGATAGCTATAGCTTACAATAGATTAAATTTGACTCTTTCCTAATAAGGAAATATTCTCATTCTAAGTCCTTACTTTTCTTGTCTTGATACAAGAAAAGTAACAAAAGAAAATCAAGAAATTCTAAACTCGCTAACGCTCAAACAGTAGAATTTCGGAAAATGCTTACGCCAGTATATTAAAAACTACGATTGCAGATAAAAATTAAATCTTATCCGCAATCGCTCTATCGTTTGATAATCTTGGTACTTTGTTTTGTCCTCCTAATTTCCCTTGCGATTTCATGTAATCAATAAAAGCATTTTTGGGTAATACTCTTATTTTCAAAGGTTGTAAAATACTTCCTGTCATCAAATCTTCGTAATAAACATTCAATTGAGCTAATTTATCATTGATGTCTTTGGCGAAAGCGTTTAAATTATTCGGTTCTTTAGAAAACTCAATCAGCCATTCATGGTATGGCAAACCTCCTTCTGGTGGTGTTACTTGTGGAGCAACCGTAAATTCTACTAATTCAACTTCTGGGTGACGTTGCATGGCAAATTGCATGGCTTTTTCTACTTCTTCGCCAATTACGTGTTCGCCAAAAGCTGAAATAAAGTGCTTGATTCTTCCAGAAACAATAATTCTGTAAGGATTCAACGAAACAAATTTCACGGTATCGCCAATAGAATATCCCCAAAGTCCAGCATTGGTATTCATCACTACGGCATAGTTTACGCCCAATTGTACTTCGCCAATGTGCAAACGGCGTGGATTTTCTTTGAAATAATCTTCTACTGGAATAAATTCATAGAAAACGCCAGAATTCAATAACAACAAAAGTCCTTCTGCTTCTTGTGAATCTTGATAAGCAATAAAACCTTCGGAAGCTGGATAAGTCTCGATAGCATCTATTTTCTTGCCAATTGATTCAAAAAGTTTAGCGCTGTAAGGTTCAAAATTTACACCACCATATACAAAGAGTGAAAAATCAGGAAAAACATCTTTAATTTTTTTCCCTGTCCTAGCCTGAATATGGTCGAAGTACATTTGTACCCAAGGCGGAATTCCAGAAATCAAAGACATTGGTTTGTCGATGGTTTCATCTATAATTTTCTCCAATTTTGTTTCCCAATCTTCAATGCAATTGGTTTCATAACTTGGCAATTGATTACTTCTTAAATAACCTGGCACATGATGATTCACAATGCCTGAAAGTCTCCCTGTGAATACGCCATTCTTTTTAATCATTTCTGGCGAACCCGACAAAAAGATTAGATTTTTATCCAGAAACTTAGCATTTCCAGTTTCATGAACATAACTCAACAAAGCGTCTCTCGCTCCGTTGATATGAAAACCGATTGATTCTTTTGAAATAGGAATATACTTTACACCAGAGGTTGTACCTGAAGTTTTCGCAAAATAAAGCGGTTTATCTTTCCATAAAATATCACTTTCGCCAGCGACTACCTTTTCTATATAAGGTTTTAGGTTTTCATAATCTTGTACAGGAATAGCCTCTTTGAAACTTTGATAATCTGAAATATCTGAAAAGCGATGGTCTTTCCCAAAAAGTGTGTGTGAAGCATCAGCAACTAAACTTTTCATTAAAGTTAGCTGTGTTTCCACAGCTTGTTTTTCCCACTTTTGGCGGTTTTGTACTACGAAAGAAGCAAATGGTTTTGCCAGAATTGAACGAAAGCCCATGAAGTACTAAGTTTTACAATTTAATTTTAAAGCGTTAATCGAATGCAGGTAAAGTTAAAAACAATTTTCAGATGATTTACATCCTGAATGTTAAACGATGATGAATCGTTACACCAAATTCTTTGATGGCTTTTCGGTGTTTGGGCGTTGGATAACCCGCATTATGTTCCCAACCATATTCTGGGAATGCCAAGGCTAGTTCTTCCATTAAATCATCTCTATAGGTTTTGGCTAGGATGGAAGCCGCCGCAATGGATAAAAATTTTGAATCCCCTTTTACAATACAAGTATGCGGAATTAGTGGATAATTCGGAAAACGATTGCCATCAATTAATAAATGTTCTGGGCGAACTTTCAACTTATCCGTAGCCAAGTGCATGGCTTTCATGCTTGCTTTTAGGATATTAATTTCATCAATTTCTTGGTTTGAAACCTCTGCTATTTCCCAAGCGAGGGCATCTTGTAAAATATCTTTTCTAAGAATTTCTCGTTGATTTTTACTCAATTGCTTTGAATCATTCAATAAAGAATGTGTGTAATATTTTGGTAAAATCACCGCTGAGGCAACAACTGGTCCAGCTAAACAACCACGTCCTGCTTCGTCTAAACCTGCTTCAATCAGATTTTCGTTATAAAAACTTTTTAACATTTTTTTGATTTATAAACTGCAAAAACCTTTAATTTTTATATTTTGAATGTTCGTTCGAGGTGAATTTTATTCAAAATATTCCGTTTTTTTATTAAATAATATGCATTTTAAATGATTAACAAATGTTAATATTAAGTAATATATTTCTACTTTTCAGTCAGTTTTTGGCATGATTTATGTTGCATTTTTAACATTAAATTACCATTAAACCAACTTATAAAGTCCAAAAATTATAAGGTATCACACTGAAATTTGAAATCAATTTTTACGAGAATATTCTTAAATAACAAAATGCTTAGACTCAAAAGAAATGCTCTTCTCTTCTTTTTGATTGTTATGTCAAATTGTTATTTGGCTGCCCAAAATGTTGAAACTCCTCTCGATAATGCTATTCGTTTTTACGAATTACAACAATATCCCAAAGCGATTCAGGCTTTTAATCAGCTTTTAAAAAGTGGTTATGCTACGCTTTCTGCTAAAAATAAATTGTCTATTTTGCTAAAACTCGCTTATAGTTATAAACAAAATAAAGATGAAGTAAACGCTGAACGCCTTTATAGACAAGCATTTAGCACTTTCCCGAAACTTATTAGCGACGATGCCAAAGCTTATGTGAATTTTGCTCAGGTTTTAGCCAATAATGGAAAATTCCAAGAAGCACAAGAATACTTGTCTCTATCAGAAAACATCCAAAGTACTAAAAATCAAACGGCAAATATGCCACAAAACATTAGTAGCCCAACTTCGCAAAAATCGGTTGCTATTGTGAGTAATACCAATAATTATAAAATTGAATATCTGGATATTAATACTTCTGGTCCCGAATTTAGCCCAATGTATTACAAAGATGGTATTGTTTTTTGTTCGGAGAAAGAATCTTCTACCAAATTAATAAATGATAAAGGTAGCTTACTGGATTTGTATTACCTTGACGATTTAAAGAAAGTACAACAAAGCGACGAGCCAAATTCTGACAAGAGAAAACGCAAAAGTACTACCAAAAACTCAAAAGCATTGGGCGACGATTATTATTCAAGACAGACTTCTAACGATACCAAAACCCTTAATTACTTTAGTGGAGAAGATGAAACACAGAGGAATCAATCCGCTAATTCTGAAAGTTTCAGCAAAGCCCTAAATTCTAAATTTCATGAAGGACCAGCTACTTTCAATCATGATTTTTCTAAAATTATTTTTACTCGCAATAATTCAATAGGCAATAAAAAAGGACTCAGCGAAGACAATATCAGTAAACTAAAATTGTACATCTCTGAAAATATCAACAATAATTGGAAAGAGGCTCTAGAATTACCTTTTAATGATAATGAATACTCAACGGCACATCCTGCTTGGTCTAAGAATGAAAAAATACTTTACTTTGCTTCTGACCGACCGGGCGGTTTTGGCGGAATGGATATTTGGGCGATAAGCTACAACAATGGGCAATGGGATGTGCCAAAAAATCTTGGTAAAAACATTAATTCAAAAGGCTCTGAAGTATTTCCATTTGTAGATGAAAATGGAAATTTATATTTCTCTTCAAACGGACAAGGTGGCGAAGGTGATTTGGATATTTTCTTTGCAGAAATGAATGCTGGACAAAGTATTTCCAAAGCTTCAAATCTAGGAAAACCTTTCAATTCACCTTTTGACGATTTTGGAATTATAAGCGATGGCAATAGGCAAATTGGTTATTTTAGCTCTAACCGAAAATTGGGCGAAGATGATGATATTTATCGCTTTTCAGTTGAAAAAGCAATAAATGATTGTCGAGAAATGACAATTACTGTATTGGATGCTAAGACTAAAAAAGTAATCAGTAATGCCGTCGTAGTGATTACTTCAGCTGATAATCATTTAGAAACAAAAAAGACAGATGCCAATGGTAACATTACTTTTTGCACGATTCAAGACACTGATTATTCTTTCAAAATAGAAAAGGAAGGCTTCATCGTTAAAACAATTGGCTATTCCACCAAAGGTGAAATTGATACAGAATCATCAACATTAGAAGTAAATTTAATCAAACAAGAACCTGTTGAATTACAAATTTCAACGACTAAAAGTAGTACTTCCACTAAAAAAAGCCCAAATCCTGCTAATCTTAAAAATAAATCTATGCTTACGGGTTTTGTGAAAAGTGAAATAGACCAAAAACCAATGGAAGGAGTTTTGGTTTCTTTCATCAATGTTTGTGATAACAGTATTCAGCAAATCACAACGGGTGCCGACGGTAGTTATACTTTTTACATGAATGAAGATTGCGATTATACCATTGAAGTTTCAAAAAACGGTTATGGCAAAAATGTTAATAAAATTAAGAAAGTAAAAAAGGGAAATACCAAAGTGATTTCACAGGATTTGAGTCTATTTAAAGAAGGTGATTTAATCACGATGAATAATATTTATTACGATTCAGGCAGTGCTACTCTACGCAAAGATGCCATGCGTGAATTAAATAAGTTGACGATTACGCTTCAAAAAACACCCACAATGGTGATAGAACTGGGCTCACATACTGATAGTCGTGGCGATGCACAAGTCAATTTGAATTTATCAACCAAAAGAGCTCAAGCCGCTGTTGATTATATCGTTAGTAAAGGAATTAGTCGTAACAGAATTTTAGCCAAAGGTTATGGCGAAAGCGAATTGGTGAATAGTTGTGCCGATGGTGTAAGTTGTACTGAAATTGAACATCAGCAAAACCGCAGAACAACGGTGAAAATCATAAAGATTAAGTAGTTTCAACGCTTTCAAGACTATGTTAATTACCACTTTTGTATGAATTATTTGTAATGGCTCAGGTAAAATCTGAGCTTTTTTCTTTGCTGAAGAAGTTAGAAACTTACTTGCTGTAAAAAACTTATTACCACTTTACTTCCACATAAATATCAGCATTCCGTCCTTTGTCGTCGCTACATGAAATTTTGATTTTGCCAGCTTCTGGTCTGAAAAATACTTCCGTATTCGGTGAAGCCTTTTGCAATAATTTATCATTGATGTACCAATAAACCGTTTTTACCTCATTATCTACCTGACAGTTCAGCATCAGTTTTTGGTTTTCATCTTTATCCAAAAAATACTCCGAACCATCCACAGGATACACAATTTGCGGAGCGTTGGTATTGAATACTCTTTCACATTTCGGATTATGCGGAGGCACTTTTTCGTAGAGAATATGCTTGCTTTCGTACCAACTCAATAATTCTGGAGCATAATTTGGGTAAAGTTTCTGCACTGTTCCACTTTCGGGCAAACAATGCGAACAGTAACTTATTTTTTCATCCGTACTTACATAAATGTACTTGGCGTGTTGGCATTTCGTCATTTTAGATACACTTGGAATATAATAATCCACCATCTGGTGCGTACAAAAATCATTCGGCACATCGCCACTTTCGGCACATACTTTTCGGTAAGCGATATTTTCGGGAGCTTTAAACCATTTAGAAGAAGAATTATAATCGACAGTATTGAAAATGTCAAAGAGTAAAGGCGTAGCAATATTTGCTCCCGAAAGTTCGGGAACGCCTTCGCCAGAAAAATTCCCAATCCAAACGCCAATGGTATAATGAGCATTGTAGCCAATACTCCAAGCATCTTTTTTGCCAAATGAAGTTCCCGTTTTCCAAGCAATTTTGGGCATTCTGTAAGTATAATCGTAATTATTGGGTAAATCTGGACGAGTAATTTGTGCCAAAATTTGGGTAATCAAATAACTGGATTCTTTAGAAATAATTTCGTTTTTTATCCGTGATTTTGTATCTGCTTTTAAAGTATAAGTAGCTTTCTGGAAATTTCCTTCTTGGGCAAAAGCCGCAAAAAGATTGGTCAATTCTTCTAAAGTAACACCACAACCGCCTAAAACTAAGGAAAGCCCAAGTTTTGAAGAATTCTTTTTGACCGTCTGGAAATCTGCCTTTTTGAGTTTATCCACCAAAACAGGCGTAGAAATTTCTTTTAAAATCTTTACCGCAGGAATATTCAGCGAGTTCGCCAAAGCGTACTCTATCGTGATTTTTCCATGAAAAAGTTTATCGAAATTTTCAGGTTCAAAACCGCCAAAATTAGTTGGCACGTCGTTGATAGCCGTTTTAGGCGTAGTAATTCCTTTGTCGAATGCCGTTGCGTAAAGTAAAGGTTTCAGCGTACTTCCCGGCGAACGAATGGCACGAATGCCATCAACTTGTCCGCCATCAATCGGATTATTAAAATCTGCCGAACCGATGTAAGCTTCCACTTGATGCGTTTTATTATTTATCACCATCACGGCAGCATTATGAATGTTCATAGCGTACAAGCGACTTACATAATTCTGCACAATGTTTTCAATCGTCAATTGTTTATGACGCACCAAAGCCGTTTTGATGATAGATTTCGTAGGGTTTTCTTGTTTCAAACGCAAAGAAAGATGCGGTGCTAAATGAGGTGCTTCGTGACGAACTACATTTAGTGGTTCGTTCATGGCATCTTCAATATCTTGTGCATTGAATACTTTTTCTTCCTTAAAATTCTGTAACCAACGATTTCTTTCTTGTAAAATATAAGGATTATTTACGCCCAAACGCAAGCTTGACGGTCGGTTTGGAATAATGGTTAAAGCCGTTACTTCTGCTAAACTCAATACATTTGGCGACTTCTGAAAGTACAAAATAGAAGCTGATTTTAAGCCTTCGATATTCGAGCCATAAGGTACAAGATTGATATAAAACTGTAAGATTTCGTCTTTAGAATAATGAAATTCTAATTGTATCGCCCGAAAAATTTCGATGAATTTATTGAAGTAAGTTCTTTTTTGAGGGTTCAGCAAACGGACTACTTGCATCGTAATCGTACTTGCTCCCGAGGTTCTTCTGCCTGTAAAAATATTTCTTACTCCTGCCCGCATCACGGCAAAGAGATTTACTCCGAAATGCCAACGAAACCAGCGGTCTTCTTTGAAAACGATGGCTTTTTCGAGTGTTGGCGTAATTTCGTTTAGCTCTGTTTCCATTCGCCATTTGTCGGTTTTATTCAAAAAAGCGTGCAGTAATTTTCCTTCTGAATCGGTAATGAGTGTAGAATAATTGGGGTTGATTCTGAACGGAAAAATCAAATCTAACAAAACAAAAAGGATGAAAAGGCTGGCTATTCCTTTAAAGTATTTGTTTTTGATGATTCCTTGAAAGGCTTTGATGAGTTTTTGCTTGAACATTGTAGCGAAAAGAGATTTTTGTAAAGATATGAATTCGGTTTTTACTTCGGCAACAATTTTAGGCTTTTCAATTTCATCATCAATTTTTACAAAATGAATGCCTACTTTTACCACATAACCAAATAAAAATAGCGAGGCTTGGGGCTTTGAATATCTTTGTTGGGACTTGAAGACTTGAAGACTTTAGGACTGTAGGACTTTATGACTTTAGGATTTTTTAGATTTTAGAGTTGGAGACTTTAGGACTGAAGGACTTTAGGATTTTAGAGAAAAGACGCACGATGCAAAACATAAGACTTTAGTTTTTTTGATTTTAGAATTAAATTATAAATATAAGAAGCAAAAAGCTCAAAGCTCACGACTCATAGCTCACATGTAACTCAACTAAACCCTCAAAAACAATGCAAAGATTAACTGTAGCGGGACGATTATTGATTACCGCAATCATCGTAGGAGCAATTTATTATGGCTTTACAAAATTTGGAGGACAAGAAGCACTCCAAAAATTAGCTCCAACAACAACAGCTTCTGCCACAAATACTGCTGATTCTAATGAATCTTCTTCTTCGGAAGAAAGTTCTTCGGCTACTGTTGAAGGCGAAAAAAAGAGTTTTGATTATACTCCTCCAGGCCCAATTGCAGGGAAATTGAAAGGAGTAGTTGAACTGGGTGCAAGTGGTTTCAATTCATTTATTATCAGAATTGATGCTGACAAACGTTGGAAGCTTGAAAAAGCAGAATTTGGAAACAGCTTGGTGATTGAAAACATGGCAAGTGATGATGACATCAGAGCTGGTTTGAAAAAATACATCGGTGGAATGTTGGATTATGGCGTAAGCGGAAAAGATATTCACTTTGTGGTAAGTTCTGGAGCGGTAAAAGCAGAAGGAACTCAGAAAATCATTAAAGTATTGAAATCTTTGAAATACTTTGTGAATACCGTAACGCCAGAACAAGAAGGAATTTTAGGTTTGAAATGTGTACAACCTGCCGAATATGCCGACAATTCATTTGTAGCGGATATTGGTTCGGGAAATACCAAAATCTCTTGGAAAGAAAATGGAAAATTAACTTCCGTAGAATCGTATGGAGCGAAGTATTTCCAGAATGGCGTAAGTGACGAAACTGTAAGCAAAGAAGTTGGAGAAAAGTCTAAAAAAATTCCAGAAGCCAATCGCAAAACTTGTTTTATCATCGGTGGCGTACCTTTTGAATTAGCGAAGAAAGTAAGAAAAGACAAAGAACGTTATACCGTGTTGGATGTGCCTTCGGCTTATCAATTAGACAACGCTAAATCTAAAGCTGGTTTAAATATCTATAAAGCCATTGCTGAATCAACAGGTTGTGAACAATTTGTATTCGACTGGGACGCAAACTTTACCATTGGGTTTTTACTTGATTTGCCATAAAAATAATTTTTTAATTGCTAAAAAGGACTGGTTCTTTAGAATCAGTCCTTTTTTTGTGCTAGATATTGTTATTTTTACATTGAATAGCATAAAAAAGTATTAATTCGCTTGTTAGTATTTATAAATTCATGATATTTATGGTTCTTGATTAGCATAATTTATCATGAAATACTTATTAGGCTTGGTTTTTGAAAGAAGCTTTATACAAAACAATAATAATTATTAGGCATCGTTATAACATTCGTATTGTTACCACCATTATGAAGCAGTTAATATATATATTTATTTTATCGTCTAGCTTTCAGTCATTATTGGCTCAGATTCAACCAATCCCTTTGGCTAGTACTAAAGAAGCTCCCAAAAAAGAACTTGCAGTCGATAGTCAAGATGTGAAGTATATCCCGCTTTTTGGAAGCAGAAAGACTGTGGATGAACAGATTTTGAAATCTAAAGAATTCTTTGCTCAATGTGAACAAAACTTCAAAGACCGTGCTGAAGCAAGTAAGTTTTTTGCAGAAAGAGGTTGGGAGTATTTGAGTGAAGGTTTATTGGATACTGCTACATACCGATTCAACCTTAGTTTTTTACTCGACCAGAATAATGTTGAAGCTTATTGGGGATTAGGTTCGATAAGTTATCAGAAAAAAAATTATGAGGAGTCAGCTAAATTATTGAGAAAAGGATTGGCTTTAGCACCCGAAAATCCAACCTTGATGATTGATGTAGCCACAGTGCAATTAGCTTGTTTTAAAGAACAAAAAAAATGTGATGATATCGACGACGCTTTAATGTTGTTGGAGAAATCATTGAAAATTGATTCAACCAATGCAAATGGTTGGTTAAAATATGCCATCGCCGAATTTCAATTAGAACATTTCGACAAAGCATGGGAATATTTTCATAAATGTAGAATACTAGATATTACTTTTCTGGATATGAATTTCCTACAAGAATTAATCGCTAAAAAAGAAGATCCATTAGGAGTTTTTAAATAAACAAAGACCTTTAAAACGCCTGTTTCTAGCATTAGAGACAGGCGTTTTTGTTTTATAATTTCTTCGTTCTGTAGCTAGTTCCTTAATCAGTTCACATTTATCAGCTACTAAATTACTACCAGATTTGTTGAAAAATCAATCTTGTTGGTAAGATTTAAAACGATTACGATAGATGGTTGCTTTATAATGTTTAGTCGAGTTGGAAACTCGAACTACTGATGATAACCGTTGATACTCACAGCACCAATTTGCTCTTTATTATCCTTCATTTTCAACAAAAAACACTAAAAAAACTTGCTTCACAAATATATTTATTACATTTTTGAGTCAATAATGTAGCTACGTAGTTCACCGACACCAAAATACCTATTTTGCCTGTCTTTTTATCCCCCTTTAAGTAAATTAATAAATTAATCATCAGCGGTTCAATACAGCTGATGAAAGAATCATTGTGTTTAATTTCTAACAATCTAAATGTTAACTTAACATGAAACGAAGAAAATTTCTTGGCACTTTGGGAATACTATCCCCTTTAATAATAGTGTCTTGTAAAAAAAATAACCTCCCCAGCTCTTCTACTATCATTATTGGTAAAGTAGTTGATGAGAAAGGTAATCCTATCGAAAATATTTCTTTTACCTTTTCTTGTAATCGCTATTACGGAGGGAGTATAGTTGGTGGAGGTGTGAAAAGAGAATCAATATTTACCCTAAAAAAACAATCTGACAAAAATGGCAATTTTAATTTTTCAGAAATTATACCTGAAAGAGCGACTGATTTATCCTTACGAATAGATATAGCACAAATGTCATACTATACAATACAAGCTAAAAAAGATGGGATTGACATTGGACGTGGAACGGAAAAAATTGCTATTTTCCCCGAGAGTGCAAATCCTATTAATTCTCTCGTTTTGGGGGAAACAAATGAATATGTAATAACACTTACAAAAAAATGATTAAAAATAATTAACCCCCAAATTCATTTTATAAAATGAATTTGGGGGTTAGGGAATAAACTGAAGGCAACCTATTTTAGGCAAGGACAAATAATAACTCCTCACTCAAAATTCACAACTCATCACTACTACAACGCTCCTGCTCCTTCTTTCAATTTCTCCGCATTTTCTGCAATTCTTAATTGTTCAATAAAATCACCAATTTCACCATCCATTACTACGGGTAAATTATAAACTGTATAACCAATACGGTGGTCGGTTACTCTACCTTGTGGATAATTATAAGTACGGATTTTATCTGAACGGTCGCCCGAACCAACCATCGAGCGACGGTCGCCAGCAATGGATTCTTGTTGCTTTGCTAATTCAATATCATAAAGTCTTGAACGTAAAACGGTCATCGCTTTTTCAAAGTTTTTAATCTGCGAACGCTCATCCTGACATTGTACTACCAAACCTGATGGTAAGTGAGTAACCCTAACGGCAGAATACGTAGTGTTTACAGACTGTCCACCCGCACCAGATGAACAGAAAGTATCTTTACGAATATCGTTCATATTAATCTGTACATCAACTTCATCCACCTCTGGCAAAACAGCCACAGTAGCCGCCGAAGTATGGATACGTCCTTGAGATTCTGTAGCAGGCACACGTTGTACACGGTGAACGCCAGATTCAAATTTCATTTTACCATACACATCTTCACCTTGAATATTGGCAATAATTTCTTTATAACCACCAGACGAAGCTTGTGTATAGTCCATCAATTGAAATTGCCAGCCTTGATTAGCACAGAAACGTTGGTACATTCTGAAAAGGTCGCCTGCAAAAATACCTGCTTCGTCACCACCTGTTCCAGCACGAATTTCCATGATGATGTTTTTAGAATCATTAGGGTCTTTCGGAATCAACATTTCTTTGATGATTTTTTCGTACTCTTCTTTTTGAGGTAATAATTCTTCTAATTCACCTTTTGCCAAAGCACGGAATTCTTCGTCTTTTTCAGTAGCTATTACTTCTTTTGCTCCTTCTATGTTTGATAGAATATTTTTGTATTCATTATATTTTAAAACAATCTTTTCAAGGTCTTTGTACTCCTTACTGATTGTTTTATATTTTTTCATATCCGATACTACTTCGGGCTGCGTCATTTGCTGGGCAACTTCTTCAAATCTTTCACGGATGGACTCTAATTGTTCTAACATATTTTTTCTTATTTCGGAAAGTTCAACAGTTTGATATTAGCGAGTATAGCCGAACATTTTGGCAAACTAAAAATCAGGGTGCAAAGATACAAAAATCTTTATATTCAATGGGGGTAAATGTTTATCGGATTGTCTTTTGCTTAGATACCCAAGTAAATAGCACTACACTTATTTTAAACCTTCTTCGTTATTTAATCTCCAAGTACCATATTTTTAAACTCCATACAACATGAAACAGCTAAAAATTCATAGAACATTTCAATTGCTTTTTTTATCATTAGCAATCATTCTACTGGTAGCGTCTTGTGGACCTTCTTATGTGAGAGTTGATAGTCGCCGCCCAAATCCATATAGATATGGATATTCATATCCTAGATACCGTTATGTTGTACCTCCGCCAAGAAGAGTAATCGTTGTGCCTAGATATGCTCCGCCAAAGCGTTATTATCATGGAAGAGGACGTAATGATGGTAGAAGAGGAAGAAACTAAATAATTGTATCAAAATAATGAAGGAAGTCGTGCTAAGTATCACGACTTTTTTCATGTTTCAGCCTATCTTTACACAAAAAAGCAGATTAGATTAAACAAAATATGAAACAGAACCCTTCATTTTTCGCTTCAATTACCCAATATTTTTCTTTACTACTTTTAGTAAATGTACTGTTGATAAGTTGCGATTTCAGCAAACGTATTGATACAACGGCAGCCGTGAAGGAATTGCACGAGCGAGAAGTAAAACGTATTACGCCAGCTCAATTTACAGCACAAGTAGATGAATGGGGAAGTATCATTGTAAAAAAACTCAATGCCGATTTATCAAAAAATCTTCAAGATAATACTTTGAAAGATTCTTTAGCAAAAGCTTACAGAGTAGAAATTGTTTCTGGTAGCCCGCTACAATTAAAAAATCCTGCTTGGGATAAAAAAATCAATGAAACATTGGATGCTTATCAATATAATGTTTTGCACAACATTCCACAAATTGACAATATCCAGAAATCAGAAGATGAAGCCTTTTTTTACTATACTTCACCAATCACAGCGAACAAGGATTTATTAAAACTGGATAAAAAACAGCTTAGTTCGATTGGTAAAAAAACAAAAATAGATAGTTTAGCATTCAAGAAAGATGGTTCTTTTCTAGGTTTATGGCTGATAAAATTCTCTAAAAAAGAAGTCGTAAGATTAGCCGATCCAAAACATTTAAAGATTTTGAGTGAAAAATAATTTATTTCATTTCATTAAAAAGGGATTTCAAAGCTGTTTGAAATCCCTTTTTAATATGTTATTATTATCTACGACGTCGCTTTTTACTTCTAGCCCTTGTCTTTGTTTTCTTTGTACTTTTTGCAACTCTTACAGGTTTCTGTCTAGTTTTTTCTTCTAATTCCATAATCACCGAAGCGGCATTTTCTTTGCTAGTTTCATAGGCTTCGTTCAATGATTTGTATGAGGTTTGTAATTTGGTATAATCATCCAATAAACGATTGTACTTCAATGACAATGCTTCAAAAGTTTCTTTGCTATCTTCTTGACATTTGAGATACTCTTCATTTTTCTTCTTAAACTGACTTTCTAAGCTAAAACGAAAACTACTTAATTCTGAATTTTCTTGTCGTTCTTTTGTAATTTGACTTTCTTGACGACGAATTTGATCTTGTAGTTCTGCGATTTTCTTGGTTTCAGTACAAGCAGATAAACTAATTGTTAGAAGAGCCATCAAGGCAAAGAAGCTTTGTTTCATTTTTTTTAGGGTTGTTTTAAGTCAAATACACTTACAAATATAGTATAATTCTTAGTGTATTTTAATCCTCATCCAAAGGCTATTTTAGCTAAAGTCCTTTCTGTCATATTTTTAAAAGCCAATAATTATGAAGGCTTTAGCAAAAAAAGCAAACATTTTTTTCTAAAAAAATCTTGCTTGCCGAACTTTCTTGATTAATTTTGCCTTAAATCTATATAATTAATAGAGTAATAGAAAAGCTTTTTGTGCTCCTCTGGAAAAGTAAAAAGCTAAAAAATATCAAGAAAATCATGCAAAGTTTCAGAACTGAACTCGAAAATCCACTTGTAGAGAAAGATATTATTGATTTAGCTCGCAAAATAGAATTATTCCGTGAAGGAAAAATTCACGAGGAAAAATTCCGTAGTCTTCGTTTGGCAAGAGGTGTATATGGTCAACGCCAACAAGGTGTACAAATGATTCGTATTAAGTTGCCTTATGGAAAAATGACTTTCAAACAGTGGAAACGTATTGCTGATATTTCAGACGAATATTCTACTGGAAACCTTCATTTAACGACTCGTCAAGACGTTCAAATTCACTTTGTTTCTTTAGATAGAACACCAGAATTATGGTCGAAATTAGAAGAAGATGATATTACGCTTCGTGAAGCTTGTGGAAATACTGTAAGAAACGTAACGGCTTCGCCTTCGGCAGGTATCGACCCTAACGAGCCTTTTGATGTTACTCCTTATGCAGATGCAACTTTCCGTTACTTCCTGAGAAATCCGATTTGTCAGGAAATGGGTAGAAAATTCAAAATAGCATTCTCAAATACTGATGAAGATACTGCCTTAACTTACATGCACGACATGGGTTTTATTCCTAAAATCCAAGATGGAAAGCGTGGTTTTAAAGTAGTATTAGGTGGAGGTTTGGGTGCTCAACCAATGTTAGCAAAAACCTCTTTCGACTTTTTAGCTGCCGACCAAATTATCCCTTTTTTAGAAGCAACATTAAGAGTATTCGACCGTCATGGCGAAAGAAACTCTCGTCATAAAGCACGTATTAAATTCTTGATTCAAAAAATTGGTTTTGAAAAACTAACAGAATTGATTCAAACAGAATGGAAAGCTTTAAAAAGCAAATCATTTGAAGTAGATACAACAACTGGAAAATGGAATGTAGAAGCTGATGCAATGCCTTCTAAAACTGCTTCTGTTGAAATCCCCAACCAAGAAGCTTTCGATTTGTGGAAAGCGACCAATACTTTCGAACAAAAGCAAGCTGGTTTTTATGGCGTATATGTTAGAATCTTGAACGGAAATATTCATTCAACGACTTCTCGTTCATTAATCGAACAATTAGAAGGCTATATTGGTGACGACGTTAGAGTAACCATTAACCAAGGTTTGATGTTGAAATTCGTTCCAGAAGCTAATTTACCTTATATCTATTCAGTATTAGAAGCACATGGTTTGGCTGCAGCAGGTGCTAATTCAATGGCAAACATTACTGCTTGTCCAGGAACAGATACTTGTAATTTAGCGATTTCAGATAGTACCAACATTACTTCAAAATTAGAAGCTGTTATTACTGAAGATTTCCCTGAATTGATTCATAATAGCGATATTAAAATCAAAATTTCAGGTTGTATGAACTCTTGCGGACAACACGGTATGGCAAATATCGGTTTCCACGGTTCGTCTCTGAAAGCGGCTGATAAGCGTGTTTTACCTGCGCTACAAGTATTATTGGGTGGTGGAACGGTAGGCGATGGCGTTGGTCGTGTGGCTGATAAAGTAATTAAAGTTCCATCAAAACGTGGTCCACAAGTATTAAGAGTAGTTTTGAATAATTATGAAGAAAACGCTAACGAAGGCGAATATTTCAATGATTATTATGACCGTCAAGGCGAAAAATACTTCTATAATTTATTAAAACCAGTAGCCGATTTAACTACTTTGAAAGAAGATGATTTTATCGACTGGGGTGCATCTGAACAATTCCAAACAGAAATTGGTGTTGGGGAATGTGCAAGCGTAATTATAGATTTAGTGGCTACTTTGTTGTTAGAATCTGTAGAAAAAATGGATTGGACGAAAGCTGCTTATGACGAAAACCGTTGGGCAGATTCAATCTATCATGCTTATAGCGTATTTGTAAGTGCAGCAAAAGCTTTGTTGTTAGATAAATCAGTAAGTGCTTCTACGCAAAGTGGCGTAATTGATAAATTCGACGAGCATTTTGTGGCAACTGGCGAAATTTCTTTAAGTGGCAAAACATTTAAAGAATTAGTTTTGCAAATCAACCAAAACGAGCCTTCACAAGAATTTGCTACAAAATATGTAGAAGATGCTGAGGCTTTCTTGGCATTGGCAAAGGCATATCGTGACCAATTAACGTTGGCATAATTTTCCTTTTATAATAGAAATCAATCATCAATGGTGAGTGAATAGGCTTTATTCTGAACCTATTTATTCACCATTTGTATTTATCAATAATTATGACTGGTTTAGAACATTTTAATACTTTAGACCCCAAACCAAAGCTAACAGTTGTTGGTGCTGGCCCAGGTGACCCTGATTTGATAACAGTAAAAGCCATAAAAGCATTGAAGGATGCTGATGTAGTACTTTACGACGCTTTAATTGCGAATGAATTATTAGATTATTGTAAGCCTGAAGCTGAAAAAATTTATGTTGGCAAACGTCCAGGGGAAAGTCATTCTCAAGATGCCATTAACTTTTTGATTGTTGAAAAAGCTTATATGTATGGTCATGTGGTACGCTTAAAAGGTGGTGACCCTTTCATTTTTGGGCGTGGTATGGAAGAGATAGAGTATGCTAAAGGCTTTGGTTTAGAAACAGCGTATGTTCCCGGCATTTCGTCTTCTGTTGCTGCTGCTGGTTATGCCAATATTCCACTGACAACTAGAGGAGTAAGCGAAAGTTTCTGGGTAATTACTGGTACAAAAACGGATGGTTCGCTTTCAAAAGATTTAGCAATGGCACTCCAAACCAGTGCCACCATTGTTGTTTTGATGGGAATGAATAAATTAAGCCAAATGGCTGAAATTTGTAAAGAGATTGGTAAAGAAAACTTACCTGTAGCCATTATCCAAAACGGTACGACGAGTCAACAAAAAGTAGGTGTTGGCATGGCAAAAGATTTGAAGGAAATTGCAGAAAATAACCAATTATCAAATCCTGCAGTAATTATTCTAGGCGAAGTAGTGAAATATGCTAATCTCACGGAGTTATCTGCTTTATCTAAAAATGCTGGAGGTAATCAGTAATACGTAATAAAATCATTTTAAGAATCTCTCAATTGACTATCTGTCATTGAGAGATTTTTGTTTTTAAAACCTATAAGGTTTCCGTTTAACCATTTGAATCCATTACTTTTGTACTTTAAAATAGACCTTATGGATTTTGATACTTTATCAACAACACGACAATCACAATTAATTGCTTTCGACCGTCTGCTTACGGTTATGGACGAACTCAGAGAGCAATGTCCTTGGGATAAAAAACAAACGATTGAATCGCTCAGACATTTAACGATTGAGGAAACTTATGAACTTTCAGACGCTATCATTGAGGGCGATATGAAGGAAATTAAGAAAGAGATTGGCGATGTAATGCTCCATTTGGTTTTCTATTCAAAAATTGCTTCTGAAACCAATACTTTTGATATTGCTGATGTAATCAATAGTCTTTGTGAAAAGTTAATTCATCGTCACCCACATATTTATGGTGATGTAAAAGTTGAAAACGAAGAGCAAGTAAAGCAAAATTGGGAAGCCCTAAAGCTCAAAGAAGGTAATAAATCAGTTTTAGAAGGAGTACCAAAATCTCTTCCAGCTTTGGTAAAAGCAATGCGAATTCAGGAGAAAGCAAGAGGTGCTGGTTTTGATTGGGAAGAGAAACATCAGGTATGGGAAAAGGTTGAAGAGGAAATGGATGAATTCAAGAATGAGTTTAACGTTGTTGACAACCAAGCAATTAACATTGAGAAAGCCGAAGCAGAATTTGGAGATTTACTATTTTCTTTGGTAAATTACGCAAGGTTTATCAACATCAATGTTGAAACAGCCCTAGAAAGAACTAATAAAAAATTTATCAAGCGTTTTCAGTATTTAGAATTACGAGCAAAAGAACAAGGCAAAGCCTTACAAGATATGACCTTAGCTGAAATGGATGTGTATTGGGAAGAAGCCAAACGCCTCTAAAAAGTGAAGGACGAAAAGTCAAAATTTAATTTTGAGAGTGAAACAAATAAACCCGTCAGTCTTTGACCGACGGGTTTTTATGTTACTGGTAATAAATAATTTTTAAAGCCTTTTCACTTACTAAAGTTTTATGCTTTAAAAAATCATTTTTTCAAAGCATAAATTCTCACATAATCGACTTCCATTCTTTGTGGAAAAATACCTTCATCAACACCTTTTGCTCCGCCCCAATTTCCACCAACAGCAAGGTTAAGTAATAAATGGAATTTTTTATCGAAAGGATATTCTTCAAAACCTTTACCCGTATTTTCAAAAGTAAAGTACAGTTTTGAGTCGATGTACATTTCTATTTTTTGTGGAGTCCAATCTAAACGATACTCATGGAATGCTTTATCAAAATCATTCACCATCATTTCCTTACCTTTTTGCGTTCCGATTACATGGTTAAAAGCTTTTGTATGTACCGTTGCATGTACATTACCTGGGTCATAACCGACGTGTTCCATGATGTCAATTTCACCATTATCTGGCCAATACTTATCGCTATAATTTTGTTCCGAAGCTAACATCCAAATGGCAGGCCAAGTACCTCTTCCGAAGGGAAGTTTAGCTTTTATTTCAAAACGTCCGTACAGAAAATCACCTTTCCCTTTCGTTACCAAACGAGCAGAAGTATAAGTATTTTTATCGAAATTCTCTTTGATGGCTTCGATGATGAGTTTGCCATTTTTTACGCTGGCGTTTTTCAGGTTTTCTTTGGTATAATACTGTAATTCATTGTTTCCCCAACCTCTTCCGCCAACATCATAATTCCATTTTGTAGGGTCGGGCAAGCCTTCATAATTAAATTCGTCTGACCAAATGGGTTTACTTTCGAAATGGTAAACAATTGGAAGAATTTCTTTTGGCGTTGAATGTTTGGCTAACTGTGCCATCGCACACTTTGAGTTGCTGAGAGAAAGCATTATCGAAATGCCAGCAAGTAGGCAGTACTTTAGTTTGTTCATGGTTAAATGTTTTGAGATTGAGCTTTAATTTACCAATAAACTATCAATTAACTATCTATGTTTGTTTTGTAAAGCTATCTTTTTTAGGTGCTTTTGTGTAATTTTAAGAATGCTTTTAAATAAGCTTTGAACTGCATTACTTCATCAAAAATCATATTATCCAACATTTATAGGAGAATAATTCATGGACTTTAAACTTGTCTCAGAATATAAGCCAACGGGCGACCAACCACAAGCGATTGTAAAATTGGTTGAAGGCGTGCAGAATGGCGAACAATCACAAACGCTTCTAGGAGTAACAGGTTCTGGAAAAACTTTTACGGTTGCCAATATGATTACGCAACTCAACCGACCGACGCTAATTTTAAGTCATAATAAAACATTAGCAGCACAGCTTTACGGAGAATTCAAACAGTTTTTTCCAGAAAATGCAGTAGAATACTTTGTGTCATACTACGATTATTATCAGCCCGAAGCTTTTATTGCTTCTACGAATACTTATATCGAAAAAGACCTTGCTATTAACGAAGAAATTGATAAACTCCGTTTGTCAACCACTTCCTCTTTGATGTCGGGGCGAAGAGATATTATTGTTATCGCTTCGGTTTCGTGTATTTATGGTATGGGAAATCCAGAGGAGTATCGTAAAAGTATTCTTCGTTTTGGTGTAGGCGAAATCATTTCTCGTAATCAATTTCTCTATCGTTTGGTCGAAATTTTGTACTCTCGTACCGAAGTAGAATTTACTCGTGGTACTTTCAGAGTAAAAGGCGATACCGTAGATATTTGCTTACCTTATGCTGATTTTGGCTATCGTGTGATTTTCTTCGGCGATGAAATTGAAGCCATTCAACGCATTAATCCACAAACGGGTAAAAAGCTTTCAGAAGAAAAAATGATTGCGATTTTCCCCGCCAATCTTTTTGTAACTGGTCGAGATGTGTTGATGAATGCCATCAATTATATTCAAGATGACTTGGTGGCACAAATCAAGTTTTTTGAAAGTGAAAATCGTTTACAAGAAGCTGAACGCATCAAACAAAGAACAGAATTTGATTTAGAAATGATGCGAGAATTAGGCTATTGCTCAGGCATTGAAAACTATTCTCGTTACTTCGACCAACGCAAGGCTGGGCAAAGACCTTTTTGTTTATTAGATTTCTTTCCAGAAGATTTTGTTTTGGTGGTCGATGAAAGTCATGCTACGATGCCACAAATTCGTGCCATGTGGGGAGGTGACCGTTCCAGAAAAGAAGCTTTGGTAGATTATGGTTTCCGCTTGCCTTCGGCGATGGACAACCGTCCGCTTACTTTTCAAGAATTTGAAAACATTACTGGTCAAACCGTATTCGTTTCAGCCACGCCAGCCGATTATGAATTAAGACGTTCGGAAGGTGTAGTGGTAGAACAAATCATTCGTCCGACAGGATTGCTCGACCCAGAAATTGAAGTGCGACCAAGCTTGAATCAGATTGATGATTTATTAGAAGAAATTTATCTCAGAATCGAACGCCAAGAAAGAGTATTAGTAACCACTCTGACCAAAAGAATGGCGGAGGAATTATCGAAATACTTGGATAAAGTAGGCGTAAAATGCCGATATATTCACTCGGAAGTAAAGACTTTAGATAGAGTAGAAATTTTGCGAGAACTCAGAATGGGCGTTTTTGATGTATTGGTTGGCGTAAACTTATTGCGTGAAGGCTTAGATTTACCAGAAGTATCTTTGGTAGCCATTATGGATGCCGACAAAGAAGGTTTCTTGCGTGATATTCGTTCTTTGATTCAAACAATAGGGCGTGCGGCTCGAAACGACCAAGGGAAAGTATTAATGTATGCCGACAGAATTACGGGTTCGATGGAAAAAGCCATTGATGAAACCAACCGCAGAAGGACGATTCAGATGGAGTATAATACATTTCATGGCATTACGCCAAAAACCATTTTGAAATCGAAAGAGAAAATTATGGAGCAGGCTTCTATTGCGGATGTGATGGGCAAACCTAAGAAAACCAATTACTATGGCGAAAACCAAGAAGTAGCCATGGCAGCCGACCCTGTAATGGCTTATATGAGTAAAGAGGAGTTACAAAAGCAACTGAAAAAAGTAAACGCCGAAATGGAAAAAGCTGCCAAAGAATTAGACTTCGTAATTGCTGCCAAACTGCGTGATGAAATGTTGGGATTGAAGAAAATGATAGCGGAGAAGAAATGATAATTATGAGTAATGAATTATTAAATTTTTAAGAAAAATATTCAATGGAAAAGTTACTTCCATTACCTGAAATTATTTTTACTACCGAGTAACTTGAGAATTCAGAAAAAAATCTTTGTCCAAAATGAGTTTAATATTAATCATCAACCAAAGCTAAACAATGAAAAAATCCTTACTCCTCCTCGTCGCTCTTTGTGTGTTTATGGGTCGCTTGGGTTTTGCCCAACAAGAAATTGTGAATGAACTCAACCAGAAGTATGCAAAATACACAGCTATTTCTGATAAAATTTGGCAATTGGCAGAACCGGGTTATTTGGAAGAAAAAACTTCTGAATTATTGATTTCAGAATTAACTAATGCTGGTTTTGAAGTACAAAGAGGTGTTGGCGAAATGAAAACCGCCTTTGTCGCCACTTATGGTTCGGGCTATCCGACGATAGGTATTTTGGCAGAAATGGATGCCTTGCCCGGTTTGTCGCAAGAAGCTGTTCCTTACAGAAAAGCCAAATACGTAAATGCCTATGGACATGGTTGCGGACATAATCTTTTTGGCGTAGGTTCGGTAGCAGCGGCGATTGCTACTAAAAACTGGATGGAAAAAGCCAAAATCAAAGGAACAATTCGCCTCATTGGTACGCCTGCCGAAGAAGGTGCTGGCGGAGGCAAAACTTATTTGGTAAAAGAAGGCGTATTCAAAGACATTGATGCGGTTTTGCATTGGCATCCGGGCGATAATAATAATGCAAGTCCGAATTCTTCATTAGCGTACAGAGTAGCCAATTTTAGTTTTTCTGGTTTAGCAGCACACGCTTCGGCAAGTCCTGAAAAAGGGCGTTCGGCTTTGGATGCCGTTGAAGCCATGAATTATATGGTAAACCTCATGCGTGAACATATTTCGCCCGAAACAAGGATTCATTATGTGATAAAAAATGGTGGACTTACTTCAAACATCGTTCCTGATTATGCCATGGTAGAATATACCATCAGAAATCCAACGGCACAAGGTTTGGAAGAAATCTGGAAAAGATTAATGAAAACCGCAGAAGCAGCCGCTTTGGGAACAGAAACAAAAATGAGTTATGAGATTTTGGCAGGTCTTTACAATTTATTGCCCAACGATATATTAGCCAAAGAAATGCAAAAGAGTTTAGAAAAAGTAGGTGGCGTAAAATATACACCCGAAGAAACAGCATTTGCAGAAAAAATTCGTTTGACCGTCAATTCACAAAGTCTTGCTCCACTCACAGAAGCACAAACAGTAAAACCTTATACATCTGGATTAGCATTTCCAGCTTCAACAGATGTAGGCGATGTTAGTTGGGTTACGCCAACAGCAGGCTTATCAACCGCTACTTGGGTTACAGGCGTACCTGCACACAGTTGGCAAGCTGTTGCTTGTAATGGCATGAGTATTGGGCATAAAGGAATGATGAATGCCGCTCAAACGATAGCTCAAACGGCTCAAAATCTCTTCAAAGACACTAAATTAATCGAACAATCGAAAGAAGAATTATACCAAAGACGTGGTACTAAAGTTTTTGAATACAAATCTTTAGCAGGCGATAGAAAACCACCATTGGATTATAGGAAGTAATTTTAACAAAATCACAATTCACTCACTCACAATTATAAAACATGTACAAAGTTTACGGCATTGCCAATTGCGACACCATGAAAAAAGCCATGACTTGGCTAAAAGAAAATGATATTCCTTTTGAATTTCATGATTATAAAAAGAAAGGAATTGAGAAAGAGAAAGTACAAGAATGGCTCACACAAAAGCCTTGGGATGTATTAATCAACCGTGCAGGAACTACTTGGAAAAAACTCAGCGAAGAAGAAAAAGCAACAGACGCAGCAACAGCAACGGAATTGATGTTGGCAAAACCTTCCATGATTAAACGACCAATTATTGAAGGCGATAATATTGTAATGATGGGCTTTAATGCTGATAATTATCAAGAAGTTTTTAAATGAAATACTTCCTTTTCAGCCATAAATCTGGAGTAAATAAACATGAGTCATCCCGAATTTTAAAATCATAAAAAAGCGGTCGAAATTAGTTTTTCGACCGCTTTTTTATGATTGATGGACAACGAATTCCTACTGTTTGAGCGAAGCGAGTTTAGGAATTCTTGAATTTCTTTTGCGGCCGCCGCTGCGGTTACTTTTCTTGTTTCAAGACAAGAAAAGTAAGGATTGTACAATAATAAAGATAAAAACCTCTCAAATCGTCCTAAACCTCACTATTCTAAGAAAAAGTTCGGGATGACTCATGTTTTTAATATTCAAAATCTTTAAATCAATTAGAGCGAACTTCTCCTCCTAAATTCGATTTAACGTTTCTTTGGGTAGGATTCCCTTTATAATTAATCGTTCCGCCCGTCCACGCAGAAGCATCTAATGTTTTGCTTGCACTTACTTGAGCAACGCCTCCAGTATTAGCTTTTATTTCTATGTCTTCGCTTACTAAATTATAGGCGTACAATTCGCCTCCTGTATTTACTCTTGTTTGCTGAAATTGAGCTTTACCTGCTAGGTTTACAATCGCACCTTGTACACTTGATAATTCTAAATTATTAACATTCATATTCAATTTCACCGTTGCCCCAGATGTTGCGTCTATCAATAAACGATTGCCAGATAATGTTTGTTGTGCTTCTAATTCTGCTCCACGACCTACCTTAATACTTGATAAATCACTGATATATTCTACTCTTACTTTAAATAACTTCTGCGTGTTGGCTTTCCTTTTGTTATTATCCTTATCGGTCAATTGTTTGAAGATTTTAGTTTTAACCGAAAGCTCATCTCCCGAAACAGCAACGGTTAAATCTTCAAGATTTGCTCCATTCAAGGCTTCTGTTGTTATTTTATTCACTTTGCCTTTTACCAATTCTACTTGCATAATGCCTTGCATATCTATTTTATTGAACGATTGCAAAGTAACATCCTGACTTTGTTGTGCTAAAACCATTGACGACACAGAAGTCAATAATAACACGAATACACTTCTTATTTTTCTCATCTCCTTAATTTGCTTATTGTGAATGATTTGTTGAAAACTATCACTTAGATGCAAAAAAGAACGTTGAGGTTGTATGGATTAGTACTTAAAGTTGGGTTAATTGTTGTTTGTTCGTAATTGACAGGTTTTTATTTACCGTTGATTAAGTATTTTGCGAAGTCCATAAAAAGTTCGTTCTAATAATCTCAAGTCTTCAGTAATAATTTCCAGAGAGCCTTCCATTTCTGTTCTGAAAGGCAGGATTTTATCATAATTTGTTTTCAGTCCTGTAGGTAACTTGATTTTTATTCTGTATTGATTTCCCATAGGCGTAGATTCAATTTCTTGAATATTGCCAGATAAACTTCCGTATTCTTCAAAAGGGTAATTAACTAATTTTATAATTACCTGCTGTCCAATTTTTACTTTCCCAAAACTCTGAGCTGAAACATTGGCAAAAGCAACTATGGCTTGTTGCTGAGGCAATACCGCCAATAGCGTATCACCAGCACGAATCATTTGGTTTTCAGTGAGATTTTTTAAGAAACTTAAAGAGCCATTTGAAGGTGCTGTAATTACATAATTCTGTTGCCAGTTTGCTAAAAGATTATCAATATTTTGGATTGATTGTTGAATATTGTCTCGATAGGTTCTTGTTTTTTGGAGATATTCAAAATCTAATTCTACCAATTGCTTTTGTCTTTCCGAGAGCGTCAAACTATTTTCTACCAATACTTTGGCATAGTTTTCATTGTCTTTCTTCTTTTGTAAAAAAGTGTTTTCAAAAGCTAGAAACTCTAATTTACCATATACTTTATCTTGATAAAGCTTTTTGTCTGCCACATATTTAGTCTCTACATTACTAAACTCCTCTTTATTGATTTCAACTTGTCGTTGATTGATAATTACTAACTTTTTATAATCATTAATCTGTTGTATTAATATATTCTTGCGTTGTAGATAGATAGCATCTCCCAAAAGTCTTTCGGATTCTTGGTAATTTTTCAGCAGGTTATTATACTCTATTTGTAAATCACCAAATGTGAATGTATTGGAAGGAAAAACTACTTTTAAAGACGTATTTTGTAAATACATCTTTAGTTGTTGAGACAGTGTTTGAAGAATGGGTAAGTTTTCAAGACGAGTAGTATTTTCTATTTCAGCAATAAAATCTCCTTGTTTTACCAATTGATTAGGTTTCACCAACAATCTTTGTAATCGCCCTGAAACTTTGGGAATCACTTTCAATGGTGGAATTTCAGTCGTAATCATCACATTTCCTTTGATGATTTCAGGATATTTAATGTACCATGAAGCTACCAAACCCAAGATGCCCAACAAAGCGATTATCGTTAACCCATACCGAATAATTGAAGCGGGTCGTTTACTCAAAATTTCATTGACTTCTTCTGAGCGAAGTTCAAGTTTTGGTCTTGGTGGGTCTGCTTTTTGGGGTTGTGAGCCGTTCAAATAGACCGTTGGAGGCTTTATGTCTTTAATATTAATTTCCATATATTCCGTAGCACAGGTTTCCAACCTGTGTTTCTTTCAGTATAACTAAGACAGGTTGGAAACCTATACTACTAATTTCCTAATTCTAATTGATTTTTTACTAAATTGAAATACTCTCCTCGCTTTATGGTCAAACTCTCGTGCGTACCAATTTCTGTTATTTCGCCATTATGAAGCACTACAATTTGGTCGGCATTTTTTACGGTACTTAGTCTGTGTGCCACAACAATAACCGTTCTTCCATTAAAAAATTCATCAAGGTTTTCTAAAATCTTCTTTTCGTTATTGGCATCAAGTGCATTAGTAGCCTCATCAAAAAACAAGTATTCTGGGTCTTTATAGACAGCTCTAGCAATCAACAAGCGTTGTTTTTGTCCTTGACTTATTCCATTGCCTTCCGAACCAATTTTGGTATTAAAGCCCAAAGGTAAACTTTCGATAAAGGGTAAAATATTAGCCACTTCGCAAGCATGGTATAGTTTTTCAAGGTTGGGTTGTTCGTCACCCAAAGCGATATTGCGAGCAACAGAGTCAGAAAAAATAAAGCCATCTTGCATCACAACCCCACATTTACTCCGCCAATCTCTTGCCCTAAAGCTATCAAAGGGAGCGTTTCCTATTTTGATTTCTCCTTTTATGTCATAAAACTTCAATAATAATTTTAGCAATGTCGTTTTTCCACTGCCACTCATGCCTACAATAGCCGTTATCTTTCCTTTCGGAATGCTCAGATGGATGTTTTTTAGTACAGGCTCATTTCCTGCTCCGGGGTAAGTAAAGCTGATATTCTTTAGGCTAATACTCGCTCCTTTTTCTCCCACATTTTTATAGGCTAATGTTTCTTTTTTCTCTTCATCTTCCAATTCATGGATTTCATTCAATCGTTCTAAGCTAATTTTAGCACTTTGAGCAGCTTGTACAAATTGAATTAACGATTCTATCGGTGCATTCAGTTGCCCGATAATATATTGGATTGCCAGCATTGTCCCCAAAGTTAGTTGACCATCAACGACGGCTTTGGCAGAGAAAAAAGTGATTAAGATATTTTTTCCTTCATTCAAGAAAAACGCTCCTGCTTGTTGGTACTGGTTTAAAGCCAATCCTTTTGTTTGAAATTGAAACATTCTGGTTTGAATACGCTCCCATTCCCAGCGTTTGAGGTGCTCGGCATTGGCTAATTTTATTTCTTGCATCCCTTGAATCAATTGTACCAATGAGCCTTGATTTTTGGCAGCGACATCAAACATTTTGAAATCTAATTTTCTCCTTTCTTTCAAGAAAAGTACAACCCAGCAGGCATACAAAACAGACCCAATCATAAAGATGGAAAAGATAGGAAAACTATACAAAGCCAACACACAACCAAATATCAGCAGGTTGACCATAGAGAAAAGCGTATTGAGCGTTTGACCCGTCATAAACTGCTCGATACGGCTGTGGTCGCCAATGCGTTGCATGATGTCGCCAAACATTTTTGTATCAAAAAATGACATGGGCAACTTCATCAGTTTTATCAGAAAATCAGAAAGGATTGAGAGATTGATACGGATACTAATATGCAGTAATATCCAAGAACGGATAAATTCAACAACGGTTCTACTGGCAAAAAGCATCAATTGTGCCGCCAACATGACATAAATAAAGTTTAGATTACGTGTTTGAATACCAACATCAACAATAGATTGCGTAAGGAAGGGAAAAACCAATTGCAAGCCACTACCGACCAACAAGCCAATGGCTAATTGTACTAATAATTTTTTATAAGACCAAAGATATTTAAGGAGATAAGAAAAATCTAAGCCTTGTTTTTTGTCGTCTTCTTGCTCATAAAAAGCAGGGGTTGGTTCTAACAGCAAGGCTACTCCAACAGGTTGACCATCTTCTTGCGTCGTAGCCCAATGCTCGCAAAAATCATCTTTAGGCATTTTGCGTAAACCTTTGGCTGGGTCAGCTAACAAAACAGCATTTTTTTGTACTTCTACCAAAACCACAAAGTGATTTTGTTGCCAGTGAATAATACAAGGAAAGGGGGCATCTTTGATTAATTTATCAATAGTAACTTTTACAGCAATGGTTCTAAAACCCACACTCTCAGCCGCCTCGGCTATACCCAATAATGAAACTCCTTCTCTACTAAAACCCGAAGCATCTCGAAGCCTTTGAATATTAAGACTAAGCCCATAATGTTTCGCTATCATGCGTAAACAAGTAGGGCCGCAATCCATTTGGTCGAGTTGTTGGTAGAAGGGGAATTGGGGCATGATTTAGGGATTATATTGAACACATCTAAATCTCTAAACATAAAATATTTGGCGATTTAGATGTGATTAAAAGAGTTTTTAAATAATTGAATATCCATTAACTTTGCATATACAAGCATGTAAGAATACAGTTCATTTGGTGAATTTTTTGCAAAAGATAAATTTTGAGTAGAGGTCAATGACAAACAAAATTACCAATAAAGAGAAGTATGTACAATTTAGTTTATTATTCTATCTAAGTCATTTAAAATTTTTTGTGATGTATATTTTTTTTTAACCATTTCATTTAATTTAGATATATTTTGCTTATAGATTTCATTCTTTAAAACTTCTTCAACTTTTTCCAAAATTTGATATGGTTCATCTTCCCGAAGATTTCCACGAAGCCCAATACCATGATAAAATACTTTTAAAGAGTTGCCACATTGATCCCAGTTGAGATCTAAAGGAAACACTATTAATGGTACTTCAAAATAAATAGCCTCTTTTATAGAACCTAAACCTCCATGAGTTATAAATATATCCGATAATTTAAGTACCTCTAATTGGGGGACGTTACTGAAAAAATAAAAATTACTTGGAATATTGATTTGTTGAGTGATAATTTTACTAATACTATCACTTACCGAAATCAAGACTATTAATGAGCTATTATTTTTTAATGCCTCAATAAATGCAAATAAAAAATTGGTAATTTCTTTATACTCCTCTACTGTTGAAAAGAAAGTGCCAAAACTACAATACAAGATTTTTTTTGAGTGAGCATATTTAAAGTTTTTGATTTTGTGAAATTCATCAATAAACTTTGTATCAATCAATTTTTCTTTTCGGTCAATGTCGATACATAATCCTAAATAATATTGATTTTTTTTAATTATCTGTGATGAGAATTCCAATTCAATTGGAGATAGAAATATCTCCTTAACATTCTTAAATGTCATTAGATATGGATTGTCCACTGAAATTTTATTGGACATAAACATTAACTGCCTCCAATAGTTATATTTAATCTGAAAAACAGGGTTATTTCCCACCAAAAAATTGGAAATTTTGGTCAGTAAGTTTGGCTTTTCTGATATAATTGGAAGCATGGTTGTACTATTCCACTCGCCATTTGTAACGAGAGGGAAATTTCCAAGTTCATAAGTTGAGAGCATTGGACTAAAAAATGATAGCGAAATAGTTTTGCGATACTTGTACAAAACAATATAATCTGTTGACGAAAATATATCGATAAAAATTGCTTTGGGCTTAATTTCAAAGATTATTTTATCTAATTCCATTTGTCGTCTTTTGAAAAGAGAATTTTTTAAATAAAATTTAGTAGCCGCTAAGAATGAAATAGCATTGTTGCTACTATTTTTTAGTTCATCATATAACAAAAAAGCATCCGTCCCATTACCAAATCTTGGATTATTCATTATAAATGCTTTATGTCCGTTCTCTTCAACTAATTTTTTATTGGGTTCGTTGTGAACACAATAGTAGATGTTATATTGTGAAGATAGTATTTTAGCAATTTCTAATGTCGGAATTATGTGACTAAAAATTGGAGTAGTTATGAATAAAATATTTTCTTTCATTTTAAAGGTTTAAAAGTCAATCTACAAAACTGATTGACATATCTTTTATGAGAATCTTTTTATACTCATTCTCTTCGTTAATATGCACGACATAATATCCATTTGGTACCTTTAAATTTATCATGGTTTCAATACCATAATACGAAAAACAAGGTAATACATTCTTACTTTTTTTATATTCCTCCCAAATAAATATTTGTATTAGGTTTTTGGTTTTCTTTGCTTTTGTGAAATCATGCAGGCTTAATTTCAAATGTGGACAATCCTCATAAGTTAAAATGTGGTTGTAGCCATTATAGTTATTTAGGAGAAAAATATCATTTTTAACGGTATCCTTTTTGTTTGTTGCGTTCAAAAATACAATCGGAAAAGCGTCTATGACGTTATTCGTTTTAATTTCATTTAATCTTGTTTGATTAATTGTTAGTGGATTTATATTTGATATTTTTTTGAAAAATTCAGCCATCCATTTGTGTTCAGCTACACTATTTTCATCTATGTGAGAACCTCCAGCTAAAACAATTAATTTTGAAGTTGAATCTTTCTTTATTGTCTTGCTAAATAAGTTTTGAGCTTGATTATATTCTCGATTCCCTTCTTCATAGTCTTCATAATCAACAAGTATAAATCCTAACTTAAGTGCATGTCTTATAAGGTTTGCCATCTGGTATTCTCGTGTATAAAAGCCTGTATCTATAGTTGGATACCCCCTTTTCATCAAAACTCTGGCATCTTCATTTATTCCTTCAAGTGCTAAATATTTAAATCCTTTTTCTTTTAAAAGAGGCAACATTTTTGAAATTACATATCTATTCATTGGGTGTATATGAGATTCATTAAACATAATCACCTGATTACTACTTAACATTTCAGCATAAACTTTTTCTTCAGTGATATAGTTTTCTTTAAAATCTATACCACTTAGTCTATCTTGCCAAGGATTTTCATTTCCATAAAACTCTTTTTTATATAATTCTGTCATTTCTCTGTCACCAAGAAACGTATAATAAGTTATTATACTTTGAAAAAATAAATCTCTGTATGTTGAATCCAATTTATATTTTTCTTCGTTTGCTTTTAAATTGGTTATTGGATTAATGTAATTTCCCCTTTTGAGAGATTTGAAGGACTTTTCTGCCAACTTGAAAGGATTTTCTAAGTTATTCATTGTATCTAACGATAGTAAAATAGCACTTGAAGTAATTTCTTCAAATTCTTTTTGTAAAATATTAGATATAAAATCTATTGTATAGTTTTCATTAATATTTTCCGCTAAACTACCACTTGTTTGTAAACAAAGGTCATAATTCTTACATGATATAATCCAAGGCAGAAATACATTTTCCTTTGTCTTTTTGATACTTCCGATTAAAATATTTTTTTTATATGTTTTAAAACCATGCGATTTGTAAAAAATGGAGTCATTTTTATTTAAAACAAATCCATAACAATGGAAAAATGGAGATGTGGTAGTTTTTGTATAAAATAAATTTGTTATTCGCTTATTACTTAAAAAGTTATCATGTTCTTCAATTTTAAGTGGCTTTATTTTTTTTTCAAACACATAATCTCCATAAAATGAAATTTTGGTATCAAGAATTGAATTTGAAAAGTACGTATAATAATCATTGTCAATTTTATTAGCTTTCACCAACAATTTATTGAATCTACAAGATTCAATAATAAAAGAAAACATTAAAGAAACAATGACATAAAGTTTTTTAACTCCAAGCTGCTTCATAGGGGTTGTAATTACATTTAGCTGGTTTTGAAAGTATATTTTTCTCATCCTTAATATATGCTCTACAATCTTGACACATAAATCGATGTTCACAAATTTTACAATCATCAATCATTTCTTTATTAATATTCCATAAATATTTTGATTGCTCTAAGTTAAGAGCATCCTGTAATGAAATATCGCCAAATTTCCCAAAATCTTCTTTACAACTTGGACAGTTTCTAATGAAACCATTTTTGTCAATAGAAATTTTCTTATTCAAACACGAATTATACTTAATTGCCTCAGCGAAAAGTGGAAGGTTTGCAGAGAAAAAACCTTTTGAAATGACTCCACAATGACTTTCTGAATCAATAATATCCGTAACATATATAATTATCTTACCATTAACATCTAATTCAAAAATATAATTATCAACTGCTGAATGGAGAGTAAGTTTTAACAATCTATTGCACCTTTTAAACAATAGTAGAAGTTTATCCTTAGTATGTAATTCTTCATTATATTTTACTAATACTTCAATAGATCGAAAAGTACTATCATTTGATGATTCGAGAATATCCGAAATATTTTCAACCGTTTCACTATGAAAAAACCTAAGTTCAACTGACTCACATAATAATTGTGATAATTGGCTAAAAATTTCACTTGTATCATGATTGGAACATGGAGAAAAATCAATAATTGAGTTTGTAATTGGTCTAATTTCTTCAAATGAAAGGTCAATTTTTCTAATAGAGTTTATCGTATTTTTATTATCAGTGTAAAATCCATAATCACCTTCTGCCATTCTAAATAACCAACTATTTAGTTCATTATTTTTATCATTAATTTTTACTTTATAATTACCTTTCAATAATATATCAACTAAGTAATTAGGAATATACATGTAAGAATTTCTCTGCAAATCACAGATTGTACTCCTCTTGAAACCTTTTACAGGAATGCAACATGAGTATAAACAAAAATATTTTGCTGAATTCATCTAATTCTTGCTTAAAATTTAAAAATTATTCCCCTGTAATTTTACACTTATCTAAATCAAAAGTTCTTGAAATATACTTATTGAATAGATAAATATCCATCCTATCATCATTGTAAATTGAACACTTTACTAATTCGTTTTCTCTATTGTGATACTCTTCCAATTTAGAAAGGGTGTCTTGGTATTCTGTTTCATCAAATGGTAAAAAATCGGCTAATAGAATATTCACTGAGTGAATTTCATGTATTGAGGGATCAATACTATCTATATACATGTTATCCATTGTCAAATTTGATTAAAGTTTGTGCTACTTTTTTGTGAAGTCCATAATTGCAACTAAAGTCAATCATACCAAACTGACCAGCTGGATTTATTTCTAAAAAGTAATATTTCCCATCTTCTCCACGCATAAAATCTATTGAACCAGTATTTAAATTTAGAGATTTCATAAGTTTCTTTATTTTCATTTCTATTTCACGAGGTAATTTATATGGAATAAATCTGTTTGGATTAGCCCATTCATACCTACGAAAGTCTAGTTCAGTTTGCTTAGATTTTTGTGAAAAAATGGACATACTATAACAAGTGTCAATTAAAAAAAAGGTTCTTATTTCATACATTTTTTTAACTTCTACTTGAAGTAGAGAGGGGAAAAAATCATCAGGGACTTTCTTGAAAAAGACTTCGCTTAATCGGTTTGTATACATTGAATATAAACCATTTAATCTTTTTAAAAAAATTACCTCATATACTGATTTAGAAATCAAAGGGGTTTTTGCATGTATATTTTTTATATCCAGTTTATTACTTAGTATGAAAGTTTCTGGAATATCTAAACCTATTTTAAAAGCCATATTCAAAACATCAATTTTATTAATATTTGTAGATAAAGCATTTAATAACCATTTTTTATCTTTAAATAGTCTAACAAATCCAGATACAATTGATGCGTTTTCTCTCAAAATTTGCTCTGCAACATCATAACCTGATGATTCAACTAACAATTTAAATTGTGGAGTGTAAGAAAAAAAACCAATTTTTCTATTCCAGATAGCATTTATTTCATCAATTTTTATTGTTTTATCACCAATAATTAATATTTGTTCTTTGAGAGAAAAAAAAACTTTTTTTTCAACTATCTCCAAGGGATTAAGTCGAATATAAGGATGTCCATAAAATTTCAACCAGTTAATCACAACATCAGTTGATAAATCTCCATCAATAGATAAAATTAGTATCATTAGAGTTTTATTTAAAAATTAATGTTGGGAGATTACTCCCAACATTACCAACAAAAAGACTACTGTTCTCCTGGATAAGAATCACTACCGTCATTTGATGTCGTGTTTGTTTTCTTCTTTTTACTGTAAGTTACTGTTGTAGTACTACCCGTCGCTCCTCCAAAAAGAAGTGCTAACTTACGATTCTCAATTACATTAAACATCGAATCATCAATACTGGATAATTTATTACGTGTCTTCATAGTTTTTTTGCCTTTCCTTAAAACACTCTTGCACCTGCAGAGCTTGGAATAGCGAAACAAATTTTATCACTTATTCTTATACATCCAATCTGAATTCAGATAGTTTCTATCTATTTTTAGATATTTTGAAAATTTATAGTTTTTCCTTGTAAAATACAATAAACACGCATAATTTTGGTTTATCCAAAATATACGTCACTATTGTAATTAATAGGCTCTTACAACTAAACAAATACCTCAATGTCAACCTTAGGGAAAACTATCAGAAATCTCCGTCTGAAAAATCGCCTTTCGCAAGCAGCTTTAGCTGATTTAATTAACATTCCTTCACAAAGTAAAATATCAGCATGGGAAAGTGACCAGAGTCTTCCTGACGTATTCGAAGCTCAAAAACTTAGTCAGGTATTCGGAGTATCTCTAGATGAGTTATTGAATAAATAATCACGATGATTATTTATTCAATAACTCATAAAAAAATCTAGCCGTTTATCGCAATGCAACAAACGGCTAGATTTCAGCTAAAGTATATAATCAACTAATTCTTATTAATCACCACTGGAACTACTTTTACCGCATTTTCAGCAATAATTCTCAAAAAATACGTACCTGAATTTTGTTTTGATACATCGAATTCAGCACTATACTTACCATCATTTTTCACTAATTCTTTAGAAGAAACCGTTACTCCCATGATGTTTATCATTTCTGCATAAACATATTTTGGATTATTGGGCGTGCTAAATTCTACTTTGAATGATTCTGGTGCTGGGTTTGGATAAATCCTTGCAGTTTCTACCGAATTTATTTCTTCATCAGTGGCTGTTACTGTGAACGTATAGCCTTCAGAGAAAACAGAACAACCGTTTACATCCGTTACTTTTGCCATGTAAACTCCTGTTTGAAGTGGAACAATGGTATTAGTTGTTGCATCAGTAATAATATTCCCGCTCAAGTACCAAACAGGATTTGAACCTGACGATAAGCTTAATGTTGTGCCATCTAATTTTATGGCTGGAATTACTGGCGTAATTACTGTACCCGTAATTGCCGTAGAAGTAGCCGAGCAAAAGCCATTCTCTGTAACTTTTACACTGTAATTACCTGTTTTCCCTACTGAATAAGTTGTTGATGTTGCACCAGTAATATTTTGTCCATTCAATAACCATTGATAGGTATAATTTGTACCTGTGCTGGCTGTTAATAATTTTGAATCATCCTGACAAATACTGAATGAACTTGAAGGCGTAATGCTTACTTTCGGAGCAGCTTGCGTTGTAATTGGCACTTCTACTCTGTTACTCGGACAACCATAAGATTTCACTTTCATATCGTACAAATAATAATAACCCGTCTTAATCGTCGAACCATTGAATACTGCACCAGTAATACTGATTACGTTAGGAATCGTGAATGGATAACCAGTAATGTCAGCCCCAGAAACAGTTGAATTGGCATTTAGGTTTGTTCTGTAAATTGATGCTCCGTCTGTACATTCTTGTGATAAAATATAAGTTCCCGCTGCTGGAATTGATAAATTCAAAGGCAAGACAACCCCTTGGTCTGTTGAATCATCTATCAACTGATTATTCGAACGTGTTGAATTGGCGGTAGTACGAGTTGGCGTTACATCTAACGTTACTGACGAAATTGGACTCGAATCCGACTGACGATAAATTGTAAAAGTAATTTTTCCAGCTGTTCCGATATATACTCTAGCACTTTCAATTACCAAAGGAGTTTGTGTAACGATAATTGGTTCTGGTCCAAAGGTTTCATAATAAGTACCTCCACCAAAAACATATTTATCTTTAGCTCCCACCGAACCCGAAATATCATTTACTCCAACATAAATTTTAGAGGCTGTAGTCGGCTTATTAAATGTACCAGTATTTCCTGTGAATAATAAATTTCCAGCCGTTTGGGCATCATACCAAAGCAAAGTAGAAGTTTCCGTTCCTTTTACATTCAAAGCCGTTGCACCTTCACAAACAATTGCTTGGGCTGTTGTTGGTGCTGTTGAAGCGGTTACTTGTCGCACAAAACTTTTGCTATTATTAGTAATATCTTGGTCGGTTGATAAATTTACTTTTACCTCAAAAGTATAGCTAGCACCCACTTTTGCCGTGAAACTTCCATCTAATACAAGCGTTCCTTCGCTAAAGGTACTTAGTTGATTTTTGTATGTACCTGTAAGTGTTGCTACAATACTTGTTCCATCTAAAACATTTACTGTAACAGGAATATTTTGTTGAGCCGTTGTTCCGATATTTCTCAAAGAAACAGAAACCGTACCAGACGATGAAGCACAGAAAGTATTTGTTTCAGGTTTGATTAAATCAACTAAGGCAATATCAATACTTGGGCGAATAAATTCAATTTTATAATCTTGCGTAACTCCTTGAGAGTAAGTTCCGCAGCTACTAATATTGGTAGTTCCTGAGTTTTCAGCAACAATCACTCTTACAAGTGTACTGTTTCCAACGGTCAAACCCGAAGGGGCAGTTATTGTTGATTTGAAAGTAGTTACTCCTACAAGTTGTCCAGAACTTGTCGCTAATTCTGTAGCTTCTTCAAATGTCCCGTTGGCATTCCAGTCAACATAAACATTTACTTTTTTTGTTGAAGTGCCTTTTAAATTAATTTCTAAAGGAATACTTTGTGAAGAAGCAATTTTATAATCAGCCGTCAAGTCGCCTAATTTTACACTTTCAATATTGTTTTGAATCGTTGTTGGTGTAGAAGCACAGTATTCTGTACCACCAATCCCGCTGAGAATCAAAGCATAATCTTGTGTATTATTTTTTAAAGTACTTTTATGACTAACAGTAATGGTATAACTTTTTCCAGGAATCGCATTTGTAATCAGAATTTGTTCAACGTTATCTCTGATGTTATCTCCTCTTGTAGCCACCGCACTTGGCTGGTCGGGATTTAAAATAAAAGGCAAAGAAGTATTCGTTCCATCCGAAATTCTAATGTCTAAATCATTAATCAATTTTGGCGTACGATTATTCAAATTAGCAACACTTGCAGCGGTAATTGTTCCTTCTGGGTCTGTCCAACAAATAGTTGCTGTTAATGCTCCTTTTCCAGAAGCTGTTACTTTTTGTGTAAAAGTAGCTCCATTCGCCAATGTTCTTTCTGAAATATCATAAGATTTATCAGTATTCAGAATTACTTTCGCTGCTTTTTCCATGTTCAACAAACCCCAACCATAAATATAATCTGGACCAGCATTTCCAGCATCATCAGCCGTGTGCAATACTAAACCCTTTAATGTTGAAGAACGCATTACTAATCCATCATTTTTCTGTGCATATAATTCTTGTAGCAATAAAATACTTCCAGCAGCTTGTGGTGAAGACATTGAAGTACCACTTAAAATAGTATAACTTGAATTAGAAGCATTAGAACTTGAAAGCAGATTTACACCAACCGCTACAATATCAGGTTTAATTCTTCCATCATCTGTTGGCCCCCAACTACTAAAAGATGAGATTTTTATTTCAGAAGATTGCTGAGGTGCTTTTCCATTTGTTCCACTAACAGCACCAACAGTTAAAATATTTTTAGCTGTACTGGTTGTTGCTAAAATATCATATCCATCATTCTTACTTCTTGCTACAGAACTCGTATCACTTGAAGTGCCTAAATAATAATATTCTCCCGCAGAAGGGCCTGTTTCATTACGATTATTTCCTGCTGATTTTACGATAAGATAATAGGGAGCACTATTAGCAATTTTATCCCATGACTGTGTATTGCTGTCGTAAAATCCAAATTTATAATCTTCTGTTTGGCTAATGCTTGTGTTACCATACCATGACCAACGACTACGAGTATCATCATAACTCCAACCTGCTAAAAAACCATAAGAGTGATTAGACACTAATAATCCTGTAGCAGCAGCAGTCATTTCAGCGTTATCACTGGTAAAATCCCAAGCTTTTAAACTTGCTCCAAAAGACATTCCTCTGGCAAGTGGCGAAACTCCCTGTGCAATCAACGTACCCGCTACGTGTGTAGCATGAATATTCGTACCTGTTGTTTTATCTTGTTGAGTTACCCTCGATGTTAACTCTTGATGGGTTGAAAGTACTCCACCACCATCCCAAATACCTAATTTATTTTTTACAGAAGCACTGCTTCCATTCAAGGATAAGCCCAAAGAACCTCCTGAATAAAGCTGGTCGGTACGAGTAGTGGTTGCTGCTTGAGCATTACTTTCTGTTGCTAAGTAAAGTGGGTGACCCGTTTCATCAATTCCATACAATTTAAAAAAACGGTTGTTCTTTAAATTACCACTCAACTGCCATTTCTTTTCTGTAGCTATTTTTACGGCTTTTTGGTAGTTATTCTCTTGAACTGTAGATAATTCCGAAGATAAACTTTGTAGTCTTTTTTGTTGAGAACTATTGTACAATTCTCTTTCTTGCCCGAAGGAAGTAAACGCTAAAAGCAAGAGTGTCAGTGTAAGCAGTTGTTTCATGATATTTACTTGTTAATGGATAGGTAACGATTTGCCGAAAATAAGGATTCTGTGTTGTTAGACAACCACAATCTGCGAAGCGTTGCGTTGTTGTTAGATTATCTTTTACTTAATCTTTATAAACCTACGATTATCAAGTGATTATAGCTTTATGGATGAAAATGTATAAAAACAAAAAGGAAATTACTCTTTTTTTGGTAAAGTAAAAACTACATAAAAACAAAGCTGTACCAAGAAGCCCAAAAATAGGGTTTCCTTGTACAGCTTCATAAATAAAAAAATCATCAATCCTTAGCTAAACAACTAAGACCTGATGATTTTCTTTATAGTTTCTCGAATACGCAAGAACATTGTCTATGCTTCTTTCGGAAGGTTGTTGAAGGCTTTTATCCAGACCTGCTTTCACATCAAGCATATCTAAATAAAATTCCAGCATCTCAGAATCATGGACTAGTCCGTCCTGAATCATAAGATTTTCTTCTTCCGTTGTTTCTTGATAGACGTAACGGATAACGTCATGCTGCGTAAAGGTTTGTATCATAGCTCGGAGAATGTTTACTCATCATTTTGCGTAGATTTATCAACGCATAACGCATTCTTCCTAGTGCCGTGTTAATGCTTACGCCTGTAGCGTCTGCAATTTCCTGAAAACTCATATCTTCGTAATGACGCATCACAAGCACTTCTCTTTGCGTGTCAGGAAGACGTTTAATCAGATCTCTTAGATGTGCGTGCGATTCTTCACGAATTTGCAAATCTTCATAAGAATCTTCTGCAAAATCTAATGTATTAAACACACTGCTACCATCTTCGAATACGACATTTGGATAGCGTTTATCACGACGGAAATAGTCAATTGCCATGTTGTGTGCAATTCTAAGCACCCAAGGCAAAAACTTTCCTTCATCATTGTATTTCCCCGAACGAAGCACATCAACAGCTTTAATGAAAGTATCTTGCATTAAATCTTCGGCTACGAAGGTGTCTTTAACAATTAAGTAAATCGTAGTATAAACTTTGGATTTGTATCGGCGAACAAGAGTTTCAAATGCCTTTTCGTCACTGTTTTTTATATAGCGTGATACAAGCTCGCTGTCGTTAACATGGATTTTTTCCATTTTGATAAATCTATTTAGTTAACGTAAAGCTTTATATCATATTATATCTCCTATATTTTTATTTTAGTGAATTTTAGAAACTCTTTCTAGTAGTTAGAAAGAAAGGGTAATTCAAAGATAGTTGTTGTAATATTAATTCCAAAAAAAATGCTAAAATTTTTAAAAGCGTTAACAAATATTAACAACATGGTTTTCGTTTAGGCATTCTTTCTTGATTATGTTATAAATATATACAAAATTAAAATATTGCTGGCAGTTTTTTGACAAAATTTTATTCATTTGAGCAAAAATGCCTACTTTATCACTAACTAGTATCTCTTAAATTTTGTTAAAAAATATAGCTTTTTTCTTTTCTAATATCATCAAAACAATTCCGTTTCTCTCGTCAGAAAGGTACTGTCCTGAGCCTTCACCAATATTTTTTGTGTAAATTGCAGTATCAACTAATCTTAATTTCTGTATGAAAAAATTCAGCTTCATCACTTTTATACTTTTCCTTTCTCTGATTTCTCAACTTAAAGCCCAAAATCTTTTCCCAAATGCCAATCAGCGTTGGGTGGATTCTGTTTTCAATAAACTTTCTGTTGATGAAAAAATCGGACAATTAATGATGCCTCGTGGCAATTATAGTTATGAATACGATACAGCTCGTTTATATAAAATTGTAAGAGATTATCATGTAGGTGGCTTTGTGTTGTTTCGTAACCGCCCAACAGCACAAGCCTTACTTGTAAATAAACTACAATCTATGTCTAAAGTACCTTTGATGATTGGAATGGATTTGGAATGGGGACTAGAAATGCGTTTAGACAGCACAGTTCGTTTCCCATATCAAATGACTTTGGGTGCAATGCAAGGTAACGAGCAATTATTAGAAGAAATGGGCTTGCAAATTGCCCAACAATGCAAGCGAATGGGCGTACATGTAAATTATGCCCCAGTAGTTGATGTCAATAATAATCCTAATAATCCTGTTATCAATTTCCGCTCTTTTGGCGAGAATCGTGAAAAAGTTACCTCAAAAGCTTTAGCTTATATGCGTGGTTTGCAAAAAGGAGGTATCATTACTTCTGCCAAGCATTTCCCAGGGCATGGCGATACAGGCGTTGATTCACATACAGATTTACCCGTTATTCCTCACAATCGTACTCGTTTAGATTCTTTAGAACTTTTTCCTTACAGAACATTAATCGAAAATGGTTTGCAAGGAGTAATGGTGGCACATTTAAGTATTCCTTCATTGGATACAACTAAAAACCTTGCTTCTACTTTATCTAAAAATATTGTTACCGATTTATTACGAAAAGATTTAGGCTTCAAAGGATTGGTTTTTACGGATGCTATGGATATGCAAGGAGCCGTAAAATTTTTTCCCGAAGGCACTGCGAATGTAAAAGCTATTTTAGCTGGTAATGATGTTTTAGAAACTTTTGTTGATGTCCCTGCCGCTTTTAATGCCATCAAAAAAGCCTTAGAAAAAGGAGAAATCTCACAAGCTGATATTGATTTAAGAGTAAAAAGAATTTTGACAGCCAAAGCTTGGGCTGGTTTAGACCAGTACAAACCTATAGAAATAAAAAATCTGATTACGGATTTGAATCCTAAAAAATCAGAAGTATTGAACCGTACTTTTGCCGAAGAAACTATCACATTGTTGAAAAATGATGAGAATATTATTCCATTAAGAAATTTAGATACTTTAAAAATTGCATCATTGAATATTGGAAATCCTACTTTCGGTAGTAAAAAACCTACTGATTTTCAGAAAATGCTTTCAAATTATACAGATGTTCAGCATTTTAATTTAGACGAAAACTCAAGTAATGAAGCCATTCAAGCGGTTAGAGATTCTTTAAAGAACTACAATTTGGTATTAATGGCTGTAAATGGGCAATCGGTTCGTCCTGCCAAAAATTACAGTATTCATCCTAAAATAGAGGAATTGGTAAAAGAGTTTGCCAATTCGACTAAAACCATCGTTTCGCTTTTCTCAAATGCTTATACATTATCTAAATTTGAGAATCTTGATAAAGCCAAAGCTTTAATGATTACCTATCAGGAAAGCCCACAAATGCACGAGTCTGTAGCAATAGCCGAATTAATTTTTGGAGCGATCGGTGCTAAAGGAAAATTGCCTGTAGGTGTAAGCATGGCATTCAGATATAACGATGGTATCAAAACGGAACCTTTGAAACGTTTTCAATATGCTGTACCTGAAGCGGTAGGAATTGACACAAAATTCTTAACAAGCAAAGTTGATTCAATTGTTAATGAAGCTATCAGACAAAAAGCTACTCCAGGGGCAGTAGTATTAGTGGCAAAAAATGGCAAGGTAATTTTGCATAAAGCCTACGGAAAACAAACTTACGAAGGCACAGCAGTTACAACCAACGATTTATACGATTTAGCTTCTATTACCAAAATTAGTACTTCTGTACCTTCGATGATGAAAATGGAAGACGAAGGAAAATTTACCTTGAATACTACCATGGGGGAATTGATTCCAGAATGGGCAAATTCAAACAAAGCTCCTTTAGTGTATAAAGATGTCTTTACACATCAGTCTCGTTTAAAAGCTTGGATTCCATTTTGGATGGACTGTCTGGATTCTACCAAAATGGTATTAGCCAGTAAAATTTATAAAGAAAAATATTCTGATAAATATGCGATTACTTTCTGGGATAAATTATTCCGTCGTAAAAAGGCTTTAGCCAGAATGTGCCAAATTATTCAAACTGATAAAGCACTTTGGAAAGATTGTATCAATTTGGTAAAAGCCCCAACCATTTGGAAACCAAAGACGTTCTCTTATACCAAATCGGGCGATTATTCTGTACAAGTAGCCGATAATTTGTGGTTGCATAAAGACTACAACAAAACCGTTTATAAAGCCATTGAGGATTCACCTCTCAGAGAGAAAAAGGAATACGTTTATTCAGATTTATCTTATTATATGTATCCAAAAATTATTCCTCGCCTAACAGGAAAAGATTTTGAATCATTCTTGAAAGATACTTTCTATAAACCTTTGGGGGCAACTACACTGACTTATAATGCTCGTGAGCATTTTCCATTGTCAAGAATTGTTCCTTCTGAGTATGATTCGCTATACCGTAAAACACTTATTCATGGACGTGTACACGATGAAGGAGCATCTATGCTGAATGGTATTTCGGGACATGCGGGGCTTTTTGGTACTGCACAAGATTTGGCTAAATTGATGCAGATGTATCTTCAAAATGGATTTTATGGCGGTACACAATTTATCAAAGAATCTACCATGAAAGAATGGACTGCTTATCCTTTTTCGGTAGAAGAAAATAGTAGAAGAGGCGTAGGTTTTGATAAACCAGACCGTAAACGTGCTGGTATTAGTGCAGCAGCCAGTGCTAGTCCGTCGAGCTTTGGACATTCTGGCTTTACAGGTACTTATACTTGGGTAGATCCTGAGCATCAATTGGTTTATGTTTTCCTTTGTAATAGGGTGTATCCAACCAGAAACAATTCTAAACTTTCTGACTTGAATGTAAGAACAAATATCAACGAAGTAATTTATCAGGCGATTAAGAGAGGGATATAATTGATTTGAAAATTTGAAGATGAGCTGATTTGAAGATTGATATTTTCAAATCAGCTCATCTTTTTAGTATTTACAGATTTTTCAATTTGATAATTAATATTTTTAAATCAAGGCATCTTTCAAGCATCTTCTGAAGATTTGGTGATTTCAAAATTAACATTTTGAAATCACCAAATCTTCAAATTTTCAAATTACATACTTTACAGCTTCATTAAAATATCTTTAATTTCTGCTCTTTTCTGATAGTTTTCGTCGAAGTGAACGAACTCTATTTTGCCATTCTTGCCAATCACATAAGTAGCAGGAACGGGCAACATCCAATCTCCTTGTTGTTTTTGTAAATCTAAACCATAGCCTTTATATTTTGTCTGTAAATCTGGAGACATTTCATAAGCCACTTTCCATTCCTTCATAATACTTCTTTCTTTATCGTAAATGATAGAGAAAGTGGCTTTTGTTTTTCCAACGGCTTTGCTGATAGATTCTTCTGGTTCAGGCGTTATAGCAACTACAGTGGCATTTTTCGCAGAAAAATCTGGTAAGGCTTGTTCTATCTCACTCATGTACTTATTACAGTACGGACACCATGCTCCACGATAGAACATCACGACTACCTTTCCTTTTTTAGTTAATTCTTTTAAACTAACGATATTTCCTGCATGATCTTTCGCTTGAAAGTCTGGAGCTTTATCTCCAATCTTTAAGGCTGTTGGGGCATCTTGTGCTAAAACTGATAATACACTGATTGTTAGCAGAATTGTCAATAACTTTTTCATTTATGCTGTTGATTTTAGTTGAATTTTCATCACAAATTTCAAAGATTTTACTTTATTGAAAGGTAAGCTTGCTGACATTTAGAAAAATGTTTTTACAATCCATTTTTAAGCAGTATTTTTACCGATAAATTATCACATTGTTGATGAATTTATAACAATTTGTTGATTTTCTTTAACAGAACCAACCATGTACGGCTTAAAATTCGTGCAATCTTCTAATAAAATGGCAACAGCAACTTTCACGCTCGAAAGAGATACCGAAATTTTCAACTTGATTAATCAAGAAGCTCACCGTCAGGAGTACGGTATCGAATTGATTGCTTCAGAAAACTTTACTTCAAAGCAAGTAATGGAAGCTCAAGGCTCAGTTTTGACAAACAAGTATGCAGAAGGACTACCGGGCAAACGTTATTATGGCGGCTGCGAAGTAGTAGATCAAGTAGAAACAATTGCAATCGAGCGTGCAAAAGCATTGTTCGGTGCTACTTGGGCAAATGTTCAACCTCACTCTGGTGCACAAGCAAACGCAGCGGTTTTCTTATCTTTCTTGAATCCTGGCGATAAAATTTTAGGTTTCAACCTTTCGCACGGTGGTCACTTATCGCATGGTTCTCCAGTAAACTTTTCTGGTAAATACTTCCAAGCGTTTTTCTACGGTGTAGAACAAGAAACAGGTTTAATTGATTGGGATAAAGTAGAAGCTACTGCTTTGAAAGAACAACCTAAATTGATTATCTGTGGTGCTTCAGCTTACTCTCGTGATTGGGACTATGTACGTTTACGTGCTATTGCTGACCAAGTAGGAGCAATTTTATTAGCAGATATTTCTCACCCATCAGCTTTGATTGCTAAAGGTTTGTTGAACAATCCAATGCAACATTGCCATATCGTAACGACTACCACTCACAAAACTTTAAGAGGCCCTCGTGGTGGTTTGATTATGATGGGACAAGATTTTGAAAACCCATTCGGTTTAAAAACCTTGAAAGGTGAATTAAAAACAATGTCAGCTTTATTAGATGGCGGTGTTTTCCCAGGAACGCAAGGTGGTCCATTAGAACACGTAATTGCTGCTAAAGCAATTGCTTTCGGAGAAGCCCTTACAGACGACTTCCAAATTTATGCTGAACAATTGCAGAAAAATGCCAAAGTAATGGCTCAGGCTTTTGTTGATAAAGGTTATAAAATTATTTCTGGTGGAACTGATAACCACTTAATGCTTATCGACTTACGTCCAAAAGGTTTGACTGGTAAATTAGCTGAAAATACTTTGATTAAAGCTGATATTACTATCAACAAAAACATGGTTCCATTTGATGACAAATCTCCATTTGTTACTTCTGGTATGCGTGTTGGTACGGCAGCGATGACTACTCGTGGTATGAAAGAAGCAGAGATGTTACATATCGTAGAATTAATCGACAGTGTATTGATGAATCACGATAACGATACTTATTTAGGTTCGGTAAAAACAGAAGTAAACAAATGGATGGAAGCATTTCCATTATATGTTTAATTCCAATATTGAATAAAAACAAAACCCTGATAGTTTTAAAATTATCAGGGTTTTGTTTTTATTTGTTTAGTATTTTCATTTTAATCTTGGATAAGGGAAACTGAAAATCTATCTCTAAATCATTCCTCTTGATTTTAGTTCTAAATACTTATTTACGGTATTCACAGTTAAATTTTGCGGAGCAGTTAATAATGCTTGAATACCATATTGAGCCAATTCTCTTACAATTTGCTGTTTTTCATAAAAGTACTTTTCCGCAATCGTTTTATGATATATTTCTTCTGTTGTTTCGGCTGGTTTATCTAACAATGTTTTCAAGGCTGTATTTTCAAAGAAAACAACCATCAGTAAATGGTCTTTCGCTAATTTTCTGAAATAAGGTAATTGCCTCCGCATAGAAGCCACAGTTTCAAAATTTGTGAATAGTAACAAAAGACTTCGTTGGCGAATATGTGTTTTGGCATGAATATACAAAGCCTCATAGTCTGTTTCCATATAACGAGTTTTTTGTTTATACAATAAATCCAAGATTTTGGTCATTTGCCCAGTCTTTTTATCGGCTGGTAAAATTTGACCGATTCTATCCGAAAAAGTAATTACACCAGCTTTATCTTGTTTATTGATTGCAATGTTCGAGAGAATAAGCGTGGCATTGATGGCATAATCAAGTAAAGAAAGTCCATCGAAAGGCATTTGCATTACTCTTCCTTTATCAATCAAACAATAAACATTTTGTGATTTTTCTTCTTGATAAGCATTCACCATTATATCATTCCGACGAGCGGTAGCTTTCCAGTTGATACTCCGAACATCATCACCTTGAACATACTGACGAATTTGTTCAAACTCTTGGCTTTGTCCAATTCTACGAATTTTCTTGATGCCCAATGCCGTCAATCGGTTTGATATTGCCATCAATTCGTAAGCTCTCATTTGTAAAAATGATGGATACACTGCCACCATTTTATCTTGAGAAAACTGAAAACGACGTTGTAACAAACGAATGGGACTTTTTACATAAACATTTACGGCACCAAAACTATACTCACCTCTTTTGGTAGGACGAAGTTGATATTCAATAATTTGTTGTTCCGCAGATTTTAGGGAAGTGTAAAAGAGTAAATCTCGTTTCTGAAATTGAAAAGGAATTTCATCTATGATTTCAAGTAAGATTGAGAAGCTGTAATGATTTTCAATAAAAATTGAAATCGGGTTTTCATCACCATTTGAAAGCCTTTCGGGAACATCTCTTCTACAAAAAATACTTTTTTTAGCCATGAAAAGAATAATGCCATCTGCCAACAAGAGCAATATAAAAATCATAAAACACAATTGTGCTATTCCCAACAACCAAGGAAACACAAAAGCAAAAACAAATAAAATGACAATCCCGACAACGAAGTGGAATACCACTTTTGAAAAATACAAGGATTTAAAAAGATGGATCATGGTTGTTTTATAGATTGACTAGCGGGTGCTTTCTTTAGCGTATCACTTTTAGCCACTTTAGGTTTCACTGTTTGTACAGCTTTGCGTCGGTTTTCTAATATTATTTTTACATCCTCGTACATACTTTTAAAAGCAGGTGGATGCGTAACATAATATTTCAAACTCACTCTAAATGTAGCAGTATCAGTTTGATGTTGCTTCATGATTTTCCATCGCAAACGTTGATATGCCAACAAGGAAGAATCTTGTCCGCCCAAGTGCATATTATTGACACGAGCTTCCGCTTCATGAACATCTGCCAAGATTTTTGACATTTTATCTTGCTCTATCAAATTTGCGGGCTTATCTTCCGAACCGCAAGCTATCAACAAAGTTGCTAACAACAGAATTATTAATCTCATATTTCAAATTTACAGGGAATTTGGGTAGTTTTAAACTTGTGAAAGTTTTTTAAGTAAAATTATGAAATGATTTTTGTTTGAAGGAAGCTTCGACGAATGAAACAATAGATGACTCCCAACGAATTTTTAGCCAAACTTTACAAATATGAAATTAAAATCCGCAAGGCTGTTACTTCGCAGATGCGGGGAAATTTTCATTCTATTTTCAAAGGTTCTGGGCTAGAGTTTAGCGATTTGCGTCAATATCAATATGGTGACGACGTTCGTTTGATTGATTGGAATACTTCAGCCAAAGGACATGGAACTTATGTTAAAATTTTCAAGGAAGAAAAAGAACAATCGGTCTTTTTTGTGATTGATGTAAGTGCTTCGCAAGATGTAGGTCGATCTGACCGTTCTAAACTAGATACTACCAAAGAAATCTGTGGTGTGTTGGCTTTATCGGCAATTAAAGAAGCCAGCCATGTTGGTTTACTTTGTTTTTCTGACCAAAAAGAAAAATATATTAAACCAGCTAATACTTTAAAACATGGCTATCAAACCATTTTAGAATTATTCAAACTCAAAACAGAATCTACAGGTACAAATTTGAAGAAAATGATTCTTTTTACTTTAGATGTTTTAAAAAGAAGAAGTTTGGTCATTTTAGTCTCTGATTTTATTGATACAGGTTATGAAGAAAACCTGAAAGCCTTGGCTCGAAAACATGATTTAATCGTGATTCACTTATTCGACCAACGAGAAACGAATCTTCCACGCTTGGGAATTATTCCTGTTTATGATACCGAAACCCGAAAAACAATTTGGGTAAATGCTTCATCAAGTTGGTTTAGAAATCGCATGAAGATTTTATTCGATAAAAATTCACAACAAGTAGAACAAGTATGTAAACAACATCGAGCCAATTATTTAGCCATTGATGCTTCGGAAGATTATGTTCCTAAATTGATAAAGTTATTTAAAGTAAGAAAGTAAGAAGCTATTGCTCATAATATTCATGAACCCTTTTTTAATGAAGTCCACCATCATCAAATTTTCTGATTCATTAAAAGAAATATCAGTACAGTTTCATTCCTGCAAAGTTTCAACAACATTACAGGCAAAAATCTACAGCTTAAAAACTAGGATTGGACTACATTCAAACGTTTATAACTCAAATCTCTTTTCTGTTAGTCCTTTATCTTTTAGTCGAGAATCTTCTCGTCCTGTTTCTTCAAGTCTTGTGTCCTCAAGTCTTGTATCTTCAAGTCTTGTATCTTTTGTCTTACTTTTTGCTTCTTTACTTTTCTTTCCATCCAATACTAATGCACAAAACCAGAATTGGCGACCACCGAAAGGACAATTTTTGAGTGATAGTTTAAAAGTGGGTTTACCGATAAAGTATGCTTTGAGTTACAGACACAAACCGACTGCAGATATTTTCTTTCCAGATTCAACCTATAATTTTGCACCATTTGAACTTGTTTCGAGAGAATACTTTCCGACAATTACCAATCCCAAAGGCAGCCTTGATAGTGCCATTTATACTTTAATTTCGTTTGAAGTATTACCAGTTCAAGAACTTAGTTTGCCTGTTTTTGTAAGAGATAATCTTGATTGTACTCGTGTTTTTGCACCGATAGATTATGTTCGCTTACAAGGTACGATTTCTGCAAATGGCAACATCGACACGATGTCGTTGAAAAAAGATACTCAAGTAATTCCGCTATCGCAACAGCCAAACTATCCTTTAATTTTTTTATTCCTTGTTGGTTTTAGTTTTTTAGGAGTATTGACTTTCTGGTTTTTTGGTACGCCTATTAAAAGGCAAATTAAATTATTCAGGTTTAAACGTCGTTACGATGAATATCTAAGGCTTTTCCAAAGGTTAAGCAGAGCAACCGATGATAAGAAAAGGGGTTTAGAAAATGTAGAAAAAGCGGTAATTCTCTGGAAAAAATATGTGGAACGTCTTGAAAACAAGCCATTTACTACTTTTACCACAAAAGAGATTTTAGACAATTTACAAGACAATCGTTTGTCTGAAGCACTCAGAGAAATAGATGCCACAGTTTATGGCGGAATTTATTCTAAAACAACAGCAAGCTCCTTGAATATTCTTCAAGAACTCGCTGAAAGCCTTTACAAAAAACACAGACAAATATTAGTACAAAGCACTTGATGGCTGTTAAATATTTTTTTTATGGAAGATTGGTTTTCAAAATATTGGTTTTTACCCTCTACCCTTTCAAGTTTCGACTGGGCAAATCCTTTCTTTTTGTACAGTTTACCCATCATCCCGCTATTGTTTTTAGTCAGAAGTTGGTTGCGTGGCAATGCGATTCAAAAATTAAATATTGCTTTTCCAGCCAATGATATTCAATCTAACTGGATTAGTTATTTACGATTTGTCCCTGCTGTATTTTTGTTGTTATCAATTACGATGATGCTTTTAGCCTTGGCTCGTCCGCAAAGAGTAGTTTCGGAAACAGAAGAATTTTCGGATGGCATTGATATTATGTTGGCTTTGGATATTTCAAAATCAATGGACAGCAAAGATATTCCGCCATCAAGGCTGGTTGTTGCACAAAATGTAGCTAAGAAATTTATCAGTGGCAGATTATACGATAGAATCGGAATGGTTATTTTTTCAGGAGAACCTCGCTCATTATGTCCATTAACTACCGACTATGAAATGTTAAATGAGCTTGTAGATGAAGTTTCTTCTGATTTGATTAAAACATCAGGAACAGCCATTGGTAATGCTTTGGGATTGTGTATTAATCGTTTAAGAGAAATTGACTCTAAAAGTAAAGTAGCCATTCTGATTTCTGATGGTGATAATACTGCTGGAAATCTCGACCCAGTAATCTCGGCACTATTAGCCAAAACATTTGGTGTTCGGGTTTACACGATTGCAGTAGGAAGTAACAAAAACGTAACCGAAAAAGTAGATGAAGGAACGCTTAGAGAAATTGCAAGAGTAGGGGAAGGAAAATTCTTTAGGGCGAAAGATGCTAAATCTTTAGAGACGATTTTTGAAGAAATTAACCTTTTAGAAAAAGTTGAAATCAAGCAAAATAAATCTAGAAATGTTCGTGATTTTTATCATTCATATTTAAGATTATCAATCGCTTTTTTGTTAATATCCTTTGCTTTTAAGAATACCTTTATGGGAAATATTTTAGAAGATTAAGCTAATCAATTCATAATCATCACAATACACAACATCAAAGTGCTATAAAAACTATGATAAGTATAAGTATTGTCGATTATTATTTACAAAAATCAGATTTAATAATTCCTTAACATTGCGGTAACTAAGTATTTATACCTTTGTGGCGAAATTACCAATATGAAAAACCACGATAATTGAAGATTTACTTATTACTGTAAAAGTTTTTGTAAATTTTCATATTAACATTAGAGTGATTCCTCGCTCTTCAAATCAATAAAAATAATGTTCGGATTAGAAACTTCACTATTCATTTTACTTTTCCTATGTTTGTTTTTGGCTTGTGCCTTTGAGTTCGTCAATGGCTTTCATGATACAGCAAATGCCGTAGCTACTGTAATTTATACAAATTCACTAAAACCTACACAAGCAGTAGTTTGGTCTGGATTAATGAATTTCTTAGGATTACTTACCGGTGGTGTTGGTGTAACGATGTCGATTATTGGTTTACTGCCTACAGAACTCCTCATAGACCCCAATGTTTATCATTCTATGGCAACGGCATTAGCGATGTTAATTACTGCCATTCTTTGGAACTTGGGAACTTGGTATTTTGGTATTCCAGCTTCTTCTTCTCATACTTTAATTGGTTCTATTATCGGTATTGGTGTAGGTTATGCTCTTTTACCTGAAAACAAAGCGGGTTTAGAAACCGTAAACTGGGACAAAGCCATTGAAATTGGTAGAGCACTTTTACTTTCACCATTATTTGGTTTTGCAGTAGCAATCGTATTGATGTATATCATGAAAAAAGGTATCTCTAATAAAGATATTTTCAAAGAGCCTAAAAAAGATACCCCTCCCCCAATGTGGATTCGTGCTATATTATTTACGACTTGTACTTTAGTAAGTTTCTTTCACGGACGTAACGATGGGCAAAAAGGAATTGGTTTAGTAATGATGATTTTAATTGCTTTTTTACCAGGTTATTTCGCCATCAATACAGACGTTGACCCATTCAAACTGCAAGCAGAAGTAAATACTGTACAACGAGTAATTACTAAAATTGATACCACAAAATTATCAGCGACAGAGAAGGAAGGTTATCATAAAATCATTAAAGCAACTACTGGTTTAACCGCTATATTAGAAGATAAAACACTTACAAACGATAATTTATCTGTAGAGAAAAAATTAGAAATTCGTAAAGATGTTTTATCAATCAATAAATTCGCTAAAAAACTTTCTGAAAGTGATGCTGTGACTTTGAGCAAAGACGATAAAAGTGCTTTGAAAAAAGCTACTGCTGGTTCTTCGCCTGCTTTCTTTACTTTTGGAAATTCTGGTTCTGGTTTATCATCTTTAACAGACTTTGCACCGACTTGGGTAATGTGGATGATTGCACTTTCTTTAGGTTTAGGAACAATGATAGGTTGGAAACGTATTGTAGTAACAGTAGGTGAAAAAATCGGGAAACAACATTTGTCGTATGCACAAGGTGCTTCTGCGGAATTAGTTGCGTCGTTTACCATCGCATTGTCAACAATTTATAAATGGCCTGTATCAACTACTCACGTACTTTCTTCGGGTATTGCAGGTTCGATGGTAGCTTCAAAAGGTATTAAAAACTTACAAGGTGGTACTGTAAAAAGTATTGTAATGGCATGGATACTTACTTTGCCAGTTACAATTTTAGTATCTGCTACAATATTCTATTTACTCCGTACAATTATCGGATAATATTAAAGATTTCAGAAGAGCGTATGGGAATAATTTCATACGCTCTTTAAGTATCCACTTACATTGCAATTACCCCAACTACCAATATAGAAAATCCATAAATTAATGAAAACTTTCAAGGGACTTTTTGTTCTGGTGACTTTGTGTGTCGTCAGCTCCCAAACTATTGCCCAAAATCCAATAAATGAGCCTAAAAAAGAAGCTCAAGCCCCCAAAAAATGGTATGATAAAATCTCATTAAGAGGTTATGCACAAGTTCGATATAATCGTTTACTAGAAACAAATGAAAAATTGAAGTGCGAACAATGTGATAGGTCTTGGGGCGAAAATGGTGGATTTTTTATCCGTCGTGGACGATTAATTTTTTCAGGAGATATTTCAGATAGGTTATATATTTACGTTCAACCAGATTTTGCGTCGAATGTCAGTAATTCTTTTCAACACTCTTTTCAAATTCGTGATGCTTATTTTGATTTAGCACTTGATGCTAAAAAGGAATCTCGCCTTCGTATTGGGCAAAGTAAAGTACCTTATGGTTTTGAAAACATGCAATCTTCACAAAACCGTTTAGCTTTAGACCGTGCTGACCCAACAAACAGCCCAGTTTCAAATGAACGAGATTTAGGAATATTCTTTTATTGGGCAAAAGCCGAAATCCGTAAGCGTTTCGCTTACTTGGTTAGTTCAGGTTTGAAAGGAAGCGGTGATTATGGCGTTTTTGCTTTTGGACTTTATAACGGACAAAATGCTAACAAAGCTGAACAAAATAACGAACCACATGTTGTGTCGAGAATTACTTATCCGTTTCAACTAAAATCAGGTCAAATCATTGAAACAGGGATTCAAGCTTATACTGGAAAATTTGTCATTGAAAAAAATACTAAAAACAAAGCTGCTGAATCTTCTTTTATCGACCGTCGTGTAGCGGCTACTTTGGTAGTCTATCCTCAACCTTTTGGTTTTCAAGCAGAATATAATGTTGGAGAAGGGCCAGAGTTTAATCCAAGTACGATGACTACAGAAGTAAAAAAGCTAAATGGTGGTTATGCTCAGGTAATGTATCGACAAAAAATTAGAGAAAATCATATTACACCATTTATCAAGTATCAATATTATAATGGTGGGAAAAAACATGAAATTGATGCTAGAAGATACATTGTAAAAGATTTAGAAATTGGTGCAGAATGGCAATTGAAAGATTACTTTGAACTTACAGCAATCTATACCATTTCAGATAGAACATTTGAAGATGTGGCTTTACCTGTGAACAGACAAACAGGTAATTTACTTCGCCTTCAAGCACAGTTTAATTTCTAATAAACATGAGTCATCCCGAATTTTCTCCTAGAATAGCGAGTTTTAGAAGATTTAAAAGTTTTTTGGATTTGTTCTCGTCCTTACTTTTTGTCTTGATACAAAAAGTAACCGTAGCGACGGCCGCAAAAAAATCAAGAATTCCTAATCGGAGTGGCGAACCACCTCGCTTCGCTCAAACAGTAGGAATTCGTTACCCATCAATCACAAAAAAGCGGTCGAAATTAGTTTTTCGACCGCTTTTTTGTGATTTTAAAATTCGGGATGACTCATGTTATTTTATGCTCTCTTTAATTCAAAAACGGTAATTTCTGGTGGCATTCCAATTCTGCCTGGATAACCGATGTAACCGTAACCACGGTTTACATATAATTTTTGGTCACCTTCCTCATACAAACCTCCCCATTGTTTATAAACATATTGTGCTGGCGACCATGTTTCGTTACCAATCGTAATGCCAAACTGTGTTCCGTGCGTATGCCCCGAAAACATCACGTCAATATCTTTGAATTTAGTATTTACTTCCTTATCCCAATGTGTTGGGTCATGCGAGAGTAAAAGTTTAACAGGAGCTTCTTCTGTACCTTTTACGGCTTTTGATAAATTGCCATAAGTATGAAAACGATTTTGTCCGCTGATATTTTGAACACCAATGATAGCTAACTTTTCCCCTCCTTGTTCAATGAATCGGTTTTCGTCCATTAATAAATCGTAACCCATAACTTTGTGTGCACGCTGAAGGTCACTTAAATTTTTCTGTTTTCCTATCATATCATTTCCCCAATTCACATAATCGGCATAATCATGATTCCCCAAAGTACTATAAACACCCAAAGGAGCTTTCACTTTATTGAAAATATCAATATACTCTTGTACTTCTGAGGCTAAATTATTCACTAAATCACCCGTAAAGAAAACCGCATCTGGTTTTTCCTTCATCAACATCTCGATACCGCCTTTCACAGCAACACGATTGAAAAAAGAACCAGAGTGAATATCTGAAATTTGGGCGATAGTCATTCCATCAAATTGCTTTGGTAAGTTTTTTAAAGCCAACTTTACTCTACGCACTCTATAATCATGCGCTCCCGAAATAATTCCCCATGTTAAGCCTAAAGCAGGAACAGCACCTGCAATGACAGCCGTTTTCATCAAAAACTCGCTTCTTGTAATAGGAGTATTCAGTGCTGAAGGTTGGCTAGTTGTAGCAACTGAAATTTCAGAAGTACTTGAAAATTTAGAAACAACCAAGCGGAATAAACGAATGATATCGTCTATTAATAAAAAAAGTACAACAAATATTTTAGAAAAGTAATTAACAAAAACGCCTACCATAATAATGGTTCTGAGGTTTTTACCTAGCCATTCTGGAGGCGTAAAATTATAAAGCCACATGCCAAGCATAGTGATTGAAGTAAGTCCCCAAAAAATATATTTTGTAATGTTCTGAGTATTAGCTGAAGTATTTTGAATAGATACTTTTACGGCTTGCCAAACGTACCAATCAATCAGTAAAAGTATAATTGATACAATTGGAATAATAATTAATTTATTCATTGAAGTATGATGATATTTTTATCAGAAAAGAGTATTCAATAGTTTAACTATTTGATTAAACCCTAATTCAACGACTTGGGTTCTGGATGAACTTGTTTTTATGATAAACGGCAAAAACCTTTCAGATTTTTACTTTTGTCGATATAACCTTTGATAAGCCTGTGGTTTCATTTGCATCAAAGACTTAAAAGAACGATTGAAGTGTGAAAGATTATTAAAGCCACTTTCAAAGGCTACTTGCGAAATACTGAGTTTCTCGCCAGCCAATAATTTACAGGCGTGACCAATCCTGAGTTCTTGTAAAAACTGGAAATAAGTTTTTCGAGTATGCGTCTTGAAGTAACGACAGAATGAGTTTACGCTAATATTGGCTACTTCGGCTACTTCCTCTAAAGTGATTTCTCGGGCAAAATTATTTAATGAAAAAGAGTAAATCATGTCAATTCTTCTAGTATTATACTCATCTAAAGAAACATTAAATTCTGTTTTTGATAAGTCTGTAACATCTTCGGAACTGGCTATATAACTCAATATATTCAACAATTGGATTACTTTGTCGATACCCGTTGTATGAAGCATTTCCTCCATTAATACACCAACTTTTTCACGAACTGGCCCACCAACCAATAATCCTTTTTTAGCTTTTTGGAATAATTCATTCAAAGAAATTGATTCAGGTATTTTCATAAACCCATCTCCCAAAAAGTTTGGGTTGAAGTGAATAACAACTGAACGAGACATTAGCGTAGAATTTTGCTCAAAGTAATGTGGGTCACTTCTAAAAAAATGTGGCACATTTGGCCCAATCATGATTAAATCATTTTCTTTAAAACTCCTCACCCCGTTTCCAACCAGAAGCGTTCCCGTTCCTTCGAAAATATGAACAATCTCAATTTCAGGATGATAATGCCAGTGATTATAAAAAAACGGGACGAAATCTTTATTTACACTGAACGATTGTTCAGGCATTATCTGAACTTTTCTGAATAATGGCTTCATTGTATGTAAATTATTACCGAAATAGTGTATTCATTAAAATTAATGCTAATATAGTATTAAAATGTACTAATAACGGAAAAGTTTATGTAAGAAAAATACACTCTCTTTGTAATGAAGTTTTTTAATAATTTATTGTAATAAAAATAGATTTAAAGATGATTAAGCGTCAGCATTACGATAATTTTGAGCTTTGGCAAAGATTTAAGAAAGGAGATCAGCAGGCTTTTCACTTGATTTATAAATTAAATCATAAAATTTTAGTCAATTATGGTAGTAAAATAACACAGGACATAGAGCTTGTGAGAGATACTGTACAAGATTTGTTCGTAAACTTATGGCTTAGAAAACACAATCTTGCTGATACAGACAATATTGAACCTTATTTAAAAACTTCTTTGCGTCACGATTTAGTCAGAAAAATTACTGAAGCAAGAAATGGCGTTCCGTTCGATAATATTTCAGAACTTGCTCATCAGCTTGAGAAGTATCATTTTTCGTATATCCATGAAAATGAAGAGCGTGAAGAAATGTTCGTAAAACTTGAAAATGCATTATTATCGTTGCCAAGTAGAGTATCACAGGCTTTAAAGATGAGATATTTCGATAAAATGGGGAATCAAGAAATTGCTACAAAAATGTCCATCAATTATCAATCGGTCAATAACAATATTCATAGAGGTGTAGAAACCCTAAGAATCGCCATGACTCAGTAATATAATACTTGTCTGTCTATTTATTAAACACTTATTAACAAAATAGACCGACAAGTATCATTTCAATTTACCTACTTCCCTCGCCATCATTTTCCAGCCTCAGCAAATTTATTTTCCTTTTTTTATTGCTATTACATTTATTTCTACAGATTCTATCTCCATTTTCTGTCAAATAAATCCAAAATCCATCACTGATTGAATATTTATCTTATTTATTTTGTTATCCTTTGATAATACGTGTTCATACACATATATTTGTCTCAATAAATAACTAATCACAATTACCCACTAAATTACTGTATCAATTATTCAATCGATATAGTATATTAAATAATTACTAAACTCCTGAATTTTAATCTTCTAAGTCTCAAAAATCATAGTGGCGGCTTTGGTTTTTCTGACAAAGATTATCACAGGAGTTTTTTTATTCTTTGGTTCCAACTAATTCTTGTCCTTGAACCAGCACTTTGATGCCAGTCACTAAGCCATCCGTACGTACAAAAAATATTTGAGCACCAAAATTACCTTCTTCAAATTCATCTTCTTTTTTTCGAATTAACTTTGTTTCAGGATAGTCCGAAGCTTGACCAAAAAGCTCCCCTGCTTTGAAGTAAACTTTCATTTTTTGAACATAAGGATTATCAGCCATTTTATAGCTTCCATAATAATCTTTAAAGTCTAAAGAATCTACTAGACTTACACGTACTTCTGATTTTAATACTTCTTTCCCTGAAGTTTTTGCCTGAGCAACAAAACAAAACGCCGACAACATCATGCCGATTAATAAACTCTTTTTCATAATCATCTGTGTGCTTTAAAAGTGATAAATCTACTACATTAACTTTTGTAAATTGTTAATGTTTGATTTTTCAAATTTAATCTAAATATTTTACCGAAATAGTATGCAAGCATAATGAATTTATTAAATTCGTAATAACATTATGAACATTTATTAAATCATCTTCAACATGAATGTAGCCTATATTTATGATGCCGTTCGTACTCCTCGTGGGCGAGGAAAATCAGACGGTTCATTGCATGATATTCAACCTGTTCAACTGGCACAACAAGTATTACAACAACTCCGAGAACGAAATCAATTAGATACTTCGCTGGTCGATGATGTGATTCTTGGTTGTGTTACACCCATCGGCGAGCAAGGTGCAGACATCGCTCGCACAGCAGTTTTGGCTGCTGGTTACGACCAAAGCGTAGCAGGCGTACAAATCAATCGCTTTTGTTCTTCGGGACTTGAAGCCGTAAATATGGCAGCTGCTTACATCATGTCGGGACAACAAGAGTTGATTATTGCGGGAGGAATCGAGTCAATGTCGAGAGTTGCCATGGGTAGTGACGGTGGAGCGATGATGATGAATCCAGCATTAATTGCTGAACATAAATTTGTACCTCAAGGTATTTCTGCCGATTTAATTGCCACAAAATATGGCTACTCTCGTGAATTCTTAGATAGCTATGCCGTAGCTTCTCAACAAAAAGCTGCTTTTGCACAGCAGAATCAACGTTTTTCAAAATCTATGTTTGCGGTAAAGGACGACATCGGACAAGAAGTGTTGACTTTCGACGAAGGTATGCGACCAGATACTTCCCTCGACTCTTTGGCGAAATTAAAACCTGCTTTTGAAACCATAGGACAAATGGGCTTAGACCATCTGGCTCTGATGAAATATCCAGAACTGAATGAAATTAAACATTTGCATCATGCAGGAAATTCTTCTCAAATCGTAGATGGTGCGGCTGGTATTTTAATTGGGAATAAAGCGATTGGTGAAAAACTGGGCTTGAAACCAAGAGCTAAAATTACTGCTTTTGGCGTTTCGGGTTCTGAGCCAACAATTATGCTGACAGGGCCAATTCCTGCAACTCAGAAAGTACTCAAACGCAATGGTATGAATATTAGTGATATTGATTTATTTGAAATCAATGAGGCTTTTGCTGCCATTCCTTTGTTGTTTATGGACGTTCTAAAGGTTGATGCTTCTAAAGTAAACGTCAATGGCGGAGCAATTGCCCTCGGTCATCCACTTGGTGCGACGGGTGCAATTATTTTAATGACGCTTTTGGATGAATTAGAAAGAACTGGCAAAAGTACTGGTTTAGCAAGTTTATGTATCGGTGGAGGAATGGGAATTGCTACGGTTATTGAAAGAGTTTGATTTGGGACTTGAGGATGTTGGACTTTAGGATTTTAAGACTTTAGGACTGGAAGACATTGGATTTGAGGATTAAAAGATTAATTCAAATCAGTTTTATTCCTAACTCCTCAATAAAGTCACAGAGTCCAGTAATATCATAAATCCTAAATTCTTTTAATCGTCAAATCTTAAAGTCCAATATCCTAAAGTCATTTAGTCCTCCAATCTTAAAGTCCAACCCCCTAAAGTCCCCCTAAAAAAAATGCTCTCATACAATCTCTTACATAACGTCGCCATTTTAAGTATTAATGTTGCGAATCAAGCAATGAATGTCTTGAATGACGAATCAATTCCTGCTCTTGCTAGGGCATTAGAGCAGGCATACGCAGACCCAGAAGCCAAAGGAATCATCATTACTTCTGAACGACCAGAGTTTATCGCTGGTGCAGATTTACGCATGATTCTCAATAATAATGGTAAAGCTCCCGAAGAACTCTATCAGCTTTCAAGGTCATTGAATACCATTTTCCGAAAAATGGAAACCAATGGAAAACCCATTGTAGCCGCCATCAACGGCACAGCTTTGGGCGGTGGCTATGAAGTATGCTTGGCTTGTCATCATCGAGTAGCCATTAATAATCCTAAAGCCTTGATTGGTTTGCCAGAAGTAACGATTGGTTTACTGCCCGGCGGTGGCGGTACGCAGCGTTTACCACGAATGATAGGCTTAGAAATGGCCGCTCCACTTTTATTAGAAGGCAAAAAAGTATCGCCCAAAGAAGCTCTTTCCCTTGGCATGATAGACGAATTAGTGGATTCATACGAAGAAATGATGGAAAAGGCTTTTGCATGGATTAACGCTAATCCAATTGCGATACAACCTTGGGACGAAATCAATCAGAAAACTGGAAAAATTCAGGCAAAAGAAAATTATAAAGTACCCAATGGGAATATCCTAAGTCCTAAAGGAGTACAATTAATGATGGGCGGTACAGCTCTTACAATGACTAAAACTAATGAAAATTATCCTTCGCCCATTGCTATTATGTCTTGCGTGTATGAAGGACTATTAGTGAATATCGACCGTGGACTTATCATCGAAGCTCGTCATTTTGTAAAAGTTGCCAATTCTTCTGTGGCAAAAAACCTGATTCGTACCATGTTTTTTGGGCTGAATGAAGTAAATAAAGGTGTAAACAGACCCAAAAATATTGAAAAAACCGAAGTGAAAAAACTGGGGATTTTGGGTGCTGGCATGATGGGTTCGGGCATTGCTTACGTTTCGGCAATGGCAGGCATTGAAGTTATATTAAAAGATGTATCGCTCGAAGCCGCCGAAAAAGGAAAACAATATTCACAGAATTTACTCGAAAAAGCCATTAGTAAAGGTAAAATGAGTCCTGAAAAAGCAGAAGGTATTTTAAGTCTTATCAAAACTACTGATAATTATGCCGAGCTTGAGGGAGCAGATTTAATCATCGAAGCAGTTTTTGAAAACCCTCAATTAAAAGCAGAAGTATCTAAAGCAGCAGAGGTTTTCTTGAAAAAAGATTCGGGTGTTTTTGCTTCAAATACTTCTACTTTGCCTATTTCAAACTTAGCCAAGGCGACCATTCAGCCTGATAAATTTATTGGCATTCATTTCTTTTCGCCAGTTGATAGAATGCAATTGGTAGAAATCATCATGGGCAAAGAAACTTCCGACTACGCCCTTACTGTGGCAATGGATTTTGTCAAGAAGATTCGTAAAACACCGATTGTTGTAAACGATTCTCAAGGTTTTTATACTTCCAGAGTATTCTTTACTTATACTTCCGAAGGCATCGAATTATTAAAAGATGGCGTAAATCCTGTGGTTATCGAAAACATCGCCAAACAAATGGGAATGCCCGTTGGGCCTTTGGCAGTTTCCGACGAAGTAGCCTTAGACTTGGCTTATAAAATTGCGAAAGAAGCCGTTGAAAATGGTATTTTATCTGCAACAGATACAGCTTATCAAGTCAGTAAACAGTTTACTGAAATGGGACGTTTGGGCAAAAAAGCCAAAGCAGGCTTTTATACTTATCCTGAAAATGGCAAAAAGTATTTATGGGAAGGCTTGGCGGAATTTTTCCCTTTGAAAGAAGAAAAAATAGCCGTAGAAGAAATCAAGAAAAGATTATTGTACCGACAAGCTTTAGAAACCGTAAAATGTGTTGAAGAAGGCGTAATTCGTAAGTATTTGGATGCTGATTTGGGTTCTATCTTTGCTTGGGGTTTCCCTGCTTATTTGGGTGGAACACTTTCCTTTGTAGATACTGTGGGCATCAAAAATTTTGTCGCAGAAGCCGACCGTCTGGCTGATACTTATGGCGAAAGATTCAGACCAACAGAAAAACTCAGGGCTATGGCAGAAGCTGGCAAAGGTTTTTATGAGTAAAATAAAAAGAATTACTTACCTTTATGTAAACCCCAAACCCCTTGTACGTCCGCAAGACTTACAAGGGGTTTTTTATGGTGATAATGTTAACGCAAGAACAAAAGTTTGAAGGCTTAATAGAAGGAATATTGGCCAATGGCTACGGGGTTTGTGATGATTTTCTAAGTACTGAAGAAGTGGCGAGTTTATCAACAAGATTTACTGAAAGATTTGATGATGGTAATTTTAAAGAAGCTGGTATAGGAAAGCAAAGTGAAGTACATCAAGCCAAAGAAATTAGAGGAGATAAAATACTTTGGTTGGAAAGCAATTCTGTTGACTCTTCAGAAAGAATACTCTTAGATAAAAATCAAGCATTTGTAGATTACCTCAATCAAACTTGTTATTTAGGCATTATTGATGCCGAAATACACTTTGCTAAATATGACATCGGTAAATTTTATCGTCGTCATAGAGATACTTTTCAAGCTCAAAAAGGGAGAATACTTTCTGTGATTTACTATTTAAACAGCAATTGGCTCCCCGAAAATGGTGGCAACTTATTGATTTATACCCAAGAAAACAATATTGAAAAAACAATCAGCATCGCACCAATAGCAGGAAGATTAGTCTGTTTTGAAAGCGATAAACTAGACCACGAAGTAAGTGAAACCTTTAGAGAAAGATTAAGTATTACGGGTTGGTTGTTGAATGGTTAGATTTTAGTTTTGACAACTTTTAAAAGTTATCAAAACTCATCGACTAGATAAATACTTTTTTTAAGTTGGAAGAAACTTTTAAAATTTATTTAATTTCTCTTTCCATTTTTCTATAACTGGATAGTGTCTTATTACTGCTTATTTACTCAATATTAAAATTCAACGCTGTGAAAGGCGATAAAGCTGCTAAAGAATTAGCATCATTTGCATAAGCTTTTTTCAATTGGTCTAGCGTTAAGCCCCAAGTTAGTTTAGTACCAACTACAGTAAACGAATATATTTGCAAAGCTGTTTTTTGTGTGGTAGCATCCGTATAGGTTAGTGTAAGCTCATTGCCTGATATTACATACTTATCAGAAATAGGCTCATTCGCTAGTGGTTCATTGCTATCCCAAAAGTCAATTTGCCCGTTACCTTTAAATGTTCCATCTGATTTAAATTCATAAAAATAGTTTTGTGAACTTAAATCGTCATCATAGTTTCCAGGAGTCCCTAAAAATGTAGCAGTTTCTTTAACGGTAGATACTTTCCATTTGCCAACGACAGCACTGTTTGAGGCAACAATTTCATCGTTATCGTCTTTACAAGAGGTGATAAGGAAAAGTGATAGGAAGAGAAATAAGGGGTTTTGTGAATTTTCATAAATGTTTTGAATGTATGTGAGTCTAATAAATTTTCAGGAGTAAATATATTAGACTATACGTTTGAGTGAGAAAGAAAATAAATTTTGTTATAAAATTTATTAATTGGAAATTTCAGCCTTCTCTAATTTAAACGAAAAAGTCGTTCCTTTCTCTGGCTTTGAGGCTACTGAAATTTTGGTTCTGTGGGCGTTCAAAATATGTTTTACAATGGCCAAACCTAAGCCTGATGAACCATCCGAACGACTTCTGGCCTTATCTACTCTATAAAATCTTTCAAAAATTCTGTTAAGGTGTTCTGGTGCAATACCTGGGCCGTTGTCTTTGATAGCAACTTTCCAGTCTTTTTTGTCTTCTTCAAAATTTACAATTACCGTTCCGTTTTCGTTGCCATATTTGATGGCATTTTCTACGAGATTCGTCACTACTTGTCCGATTCTTTGGGCATCTGCTTTTACCCAAACTTGCAATTGTGGCGACTTAATCTGTAAAGTAGTATTCTTGGCTTTCGCTTTTCCTTCCAGTTGTTCAAATACTTCTTTGGTGATTTGCTTAATGTCAACCTTCGCCCGATTCATCTTAATATCGCCCGTTTCCATTTGCGAGAGCGTCAATAAATCTTTCACCAAAATATCCAGTCCATCTAAACTTTTAGCTGCTTTTATCAAAAAGCGTTCACGAACATTTTCATCGTCCATCGCTCCATCCAATAAAGTATGTACAAAACCTTGTGCTGCAAAAATGGGGGTTTTCAATTCATGTGAAACATTGGCTAGAAATTCACGACGATACTTTTCTAAGCGTTTCAGCTCTGTTACTTCTTGTTCCTTTTTAGAAACATAGACAAACAATTCATCATTCAGTTTCTTGAGCGGATTATTGTTCTTGTATAATTTCTTTCTGGTTACACCGAAATCTTTGATTTTTAGTCGGTTAATTGAATCATACATTTTGTTGATTTCTTGAAAAACCAAGTAATCTAACACAAAATAAATGAGAATTCCCGCCACAATCAGCGTAGCAATAAAGCTGACGAACAGCACATTGGCATTCGATTCGGGCAGAAAAGAAAGAAAAGAAGTAATAAAAGCGGCAATGACAATAGCCAACAAAGTGGCTAACAATTTGGGATTCAGAAGCATGAGAAAACCGTATTCGTTTTTGATAAAAGGGATTTTTACTTTCCTAAAAGTGTAAAGCCGAACAATCCTTGTGCAAGTTTCACGTTTTTTGGCGATATTTTGTATTAAATTTAGGAAAATGAATATGAAAATGATTTCCTAAATCGTAGCTCAATAATTCTTTTGTACCTTTGTTCTTTCCTTAAACATATTGAAGCATTGAATTTTGAGTTAGAATCGTCACTCAATCGTTCAATTACTCAATCACTCATTAAAAATGCAACTCAATCAATTAACCGCAATCTCTCCCATCGATGGGCGTTACCGCAAGCAAGTAGAAAGTCTTGCTCCTTTTTTCTCTGAATTTGGGCTTATCAAATATCGTGTTCGTATTGAAATAGAGTACTTCATCGCTCTTTGCGAAATACCTTTACCTCAATTAGAATCGATTAATAAAGATTTGTTTACTGCTTTAAGAGACATTTATCTTAATTTCTCTGAAGAAGATGCCCTTTGGATCAAGGAAACTGAAAAAGTAACCAATCATGATGTGAAAGCGGTTGAGTATTTTATCAAACATAAATTAGATAAGTTTGGTATTAACGATTCTTTAGAGTTCATTCACTTTGGTCTTACTTCTCAAGATGTTAACAATACTGCCATTCCTTTGTCTTTATTAGAAGCAATGAACGAAGTATTAGTGCCAAAATTAGAAGAAGTAATTGCTAAAATTGAAGCTTTGGCTGAAGAATGGAAAGACATTCCTTTATTAGCACATACGCATGGTCAGCCAGCGTCACCAACTCGTTTAGGTAAAGAATTTATGGTGTTTGTTGAAAGAATGGAACGCCAAATGGATTTATTGAAAACCATTCCATACTCTGCTAAATTCGGTGGAGCAACTGGTAATTTCAATGCACATAACGTAGCTTATCCAGAAAATAATTGGGTTGAATTCGGAAACTCATTTGTAAAATCTTTAGGATTGGTTCGCAGCAAATACACTACTCAGATTGAACATTACGATAATATGGCGGCTTTGATGGATAATTTAAAACGTTTAAATAGTATCGTTTTAGATTTAGACCGTGACATTTGGACTTACGTTTCGATGGGTTACTTCAAACAAAAAATCAAAGCAGGCGAAGTTGGGTCATCAGCCATGCCACATAAAGTAAACCCAATTGATTTTGAAAATTCAGAAGGAAACGTGGGTATTGCCAACGCTTTGTATGAATTCTTAGCGGCAAAATTACCAGTATCTCGTTTACAAAGAGATTTAACAGATTCAACCGTACTTAGAAATTTGGGCGTACCGATTGGTCATCAGTTAATAGCTTTAACCGCTTTATTGCGTGGTTTGAATAAATTAGAATTGAACCAAGAAGCTATCAATGCAGATTTGGAAGATAACTGGGCAGTTGTAGCAGAAGCCATTCAGACTATTTTGAGAAGAGAAGGTTATCCACAACCTTATGAAGCCTTAAAAGCCTTGACCCGTAAAAACGATAAAATCACTGAAAAAACCATTGCAGAATTTATCGACGGTTTAGAAATCAGTGATAAAGTAAAATATGAACTAAAGAGAATCACGCCATTCAATTATGTGGGTGTGGTAGAGTAATTCGTGATAAAATTGTTTTGAAGAGGCAATCGCTTGCGGTTGCCTCTTTGTATTGTAAAAATAAGGTTCATAAAAAACGGTAACCGCAAGGTTACCATTACCTATATTTTGTAATAAGTTTGATTTGTCAAAATATTCATTCAATTTACTTACTTCACCCATCTTTCAGCTACAACCAAAGCATAATCAATAAATGCTTTTACAGTACTTTCGTACACATGATTTCCTGTTGAATCTGCCTGTTCATCCAAATTCTTAGCCGTTTCATGTGATTCATAAATTCTTGGAGAAACTACAGAATATTGATTTGTGAAATTGATGATTTTATTAATAACTGTCGTCAATTCTAAACAAGGTACTTTTCCACCACGTCCGTTAGAAACCCCTGCCAAAGCAAATACTTTGTTATTGAAAAGATGTAAAAAATCTTTTGAACCTAATTGATGCAAAGCATTCAGTAAATCTCCGTTTACCGTCCAATTATATTCTGGAGTCACGAAAAATACTAAATCTGCTTTTTCCCAAGCATGGATTAACTCCGCTTGAAAAAGGCTTAAATCATCTTTTTTGATGATTCCTCTACCTACCGAAGGAATATCAAAATGATGAAAATCTACAACAGTACTATTTTCAAATCCAGAAGTGGCTAATACTTTTTGTAAATACTTCGAAAAACGTAAGGAGTTACTATCTTTTCTGGGCGAAGTGGCAATAATGGCGATATTCATATTTTGTGTTTTAGGGGAATTTTTAATAAGTAAACCTCAAATATATAAAAATGTTTAGTCGATAGAGTAACCGAAATTTTGAATAAATTAGTTCACAGATATTTCATGATAGACTTCCGCTAAGAAAAGATATATTTGTTGTTTGTACGCTTCAAAAAAGGCATAAAATTAAAATCTCGAATAAAATCATGCAAAAATCATCCAGAAGACAATTTTTAGAAAATTCAGCAACGGCTTTAGCCACAGGAACAATCATGACAAGTATCGTAACGACAGATTCAAACGCAGCACCAAAAGGTGAAAAACTTTCTTTTATTCACCACGTATATTTTTGGTTAAAAGACCCTAACAACAAAAAAGATCATGACCAATTATTGGCAGCCTTGAAAGCTTTGGGTAAAATAGAAGTGATAAAGTCAGCACACATTGGTTTGCCTTCAATCAATGACTTTGATAAACCAGTTACTGATGCTTCTTACTCTTTCTCTGTTTTATTGATTTTTGATAGTAAAGAAGATGAGGAGAAATATCTGGTTCATCCATTGCACAAAAAATTCGGAGCAGAGAATCATCACTTGTGGTCGAAAGTACTAGTTTATGATTCAGCGGATATTTACGTTCAATAAGGTACAGTTTTAATGCTTTTGAAGTATAATCGGTAATATAGGTAAAGACTCTGGTATTTTATCAATATAATTTTGACGAAACAATTAAAAAGTATTAGCTTTAAAGTAAAATTATCCTTTTTAATCAGTCTAAAAAATAACCCTAAAACACGTTTTCAATGACCACACAATCCAATCAGAAGTCCCATCTTTATACACTTATGACAGTATGGTTCTTCTGGAGTTTCGTTGCTGCCTCAAACGGTATTTTAATTCCTTTATTTAAAGAGAAGTTTGGTTTAGAACAATGGCAAGCACAATTAGTTGATTTTGCCTTTTACATTGCTTACACAGTTGGTTCAATTTTATACTTTATTGTTTCAAGTGTAATCAAGAGTGATATTTTGAACAAAATCGGCTACAAAAACGGAATTGTGTACGGTTTAATTATTTCGGCTTTAGGAACATTGTTATTCTATCCAGCCGCAGAAATGAAGTCTTTCCCTTTATTACTTTCAGCTTTATTTATTGTTGGTTTAGGTTTTTCTTTACAACAAACAGCTACCCAACCATTCATGATTGCCCTTGGACCACCAGAAACAGGTTCACACAGAATTAACTTGGGCGGTGCTGTCAATAACTTAGGTGGTACAATTGGACCAGTAATTATCAGCTTTGCCATTTTTGGTTCAATCGCTGCTGATGCTGCCAAAAATGCCACTATAGAATCTGTAAAATTACCTTATTTGATTCTAGGAGCACTTTTTGTATTATTAGCGATTTTCTTTAAAGTATCTAAATTACCAAGAATTACCAACGACGAAGAAGTAGAAATCGGAACAGGTGTATTAAAATACCCACAATTAGTATTGGGTATGTTTGCCATTTTTATGTACGTGGGCGTTGAAGTAACCATCGGAAGTAATTTAGGGGAATATTTAAAAGTAACGCAAGGTTTAGATTCTTCACAAATTTCACATTACGTTTCGATGTTCTGGGGAAGTATGATGATTGGTCGTTGGACGGCGGCATTGAGTAACTTTGATGTAGCACCAGCTACTAAAAAGATATTAACCGTTGTTGTTCCATTTGTTGCTTTCGGCATTGTTTTAGGCGTAAATACTTTACACGGAAGCGATATGAGTGATTTATACGCTTATGCCATTTGTGTATTAATCATGATTGGGGCTTTCTTCTATTGCGATGAAAAACCTGTTAGAACACTTTTAGTTTTCTCTGGAATGGGTGCTTTGGCAATGGTGATTGGCGTATTAGGTACTGGTGATGTTACTCTTTTTGCGTTCATTAGTGGAGGTTTGTTCTGCTCGGTTTTATGGCCATGTATTTTCTCTTTGGGAACGGCTGGTTTGGGCAAATATACCAACCAAGGTTCAGCATATATGATTATGATGATTTGTGGTGGTGCAGTAGTACCAGTACTTCAAGGTATTGCGGCGGATACAATCGGTATTCAACAATCATACTTTGTACCAATCATCTGTTTTGCGTATTTGGTATTCTTTGGTATAAGAGTACAAACGGTATTGAAAAACCAAGGAATTGATTTCGACAATGCCGTACTAAAAGGCGGTAAAGGTCATTAATCATTCATGAAATTATATTTTCAAAAAATCGGAAACGGACAAAAAATCCTGCTCGCCTTTCATGGAATTGGGCAGGATTTTTTGTGTTTCCAACATTTTGCCGAAACCTTTGGCGACGTTTATACAATCTATGCTTTTGATTTACCTTTTCATGGGAAAAGTATTGTTGAGAATGCTAATCAATTGCTAACAAATCAAGTACTTACAAAATCTATTTGGAAAGATTTTCTCATAACATTCCTTACAGAAAATCAAATTAAAACCTTTTCAGTCATTGGCTTTAGCATGGGTGGAAGATTCGCTCTGGCTACTGTAGAGGCTTTTCCCAAACAGATTGAAAGCATGACTTTAGTTTCACCTGATGGTATTTCAGAACATCTAATTTATTCTTTTGCAACACGTTTTAGACTTACTCGGAAAGTCTTCAAATATGTTCTTTTTCAAGAAGAAAAGCTTTTATCTTTCACGAAGTTTTTTGCTAAAATGCACATTGTTCCAGAAAGTTCAATCCGTTTCGCTCATCGAATGTTAGATACACAAACAAAGAAAAAACAAGTATTTCAATCATGGACGGGCTTTAGGTTTTTGAAATTTAATATTCGGAAGCTAGCACAATTAATCAACGACGAAAAAATTAAGGTAAACATTTTCACAGGGAAATATGATACCATTCTGCCTTCTGAAAAAGTATTACCTTTAGCGACGAAACTTCCAAATGCACATTTAATTACGCTTGAAGCTGGACATACCAAAATACTTGAAAAAGTAATAGAATATTTAAAAAAGACGAATAAAATCCTATAATTTGACATCTTCCTGACAGACGGAAAACAATTTTCATAAGTATTTCGTATATCAATTAGAATACTACTTAAAATACTTAGCTTTCGCTATCAATAAACGGTAAACCCGCAATCATTCATGAGTTTTATCAATGCAATAGGTACGGCAGTTCCTGAAAACTGTTTTCCACAAAAGCAAATTGCGGAATTCATGGCTTCAGCCTTACAAATGGATGAGTATGAGCAGAGAAAACTCAAAGCCTTGTATCGTTCTACCAAAATAAATCAGCGTTATTCTGTATTGTCTGATTATGGAAAATCCTTTTCTGAATACGAATTTTACCCTCAAACTCCTGATTTAGAGCCATTTCCAAGTATTTCACAAAGAATGCTTGCCTACAAGCAATATGCTCTGCCGCTTTGTTTAAAAGCGATTGCTGACTTAGGCGAATTGCCCAACATCACGCATGTCATCACAGTAAGTTGTACAGGAATGTACGCCCCCGGACTTGATATTGAAATTATTTCTTCTTTAGGACTAAGTACTAACATTCAACGAACAGCCATTAATTTTATGGGTTGCTACGGTGCTTTTAATGGCTTAAAAATGGCAGATACCATTTGTAAAGCCAATGCCGAAGCAAAAGTGCTATTGGTTTGTGTGGAATTATGTACACTTCATTTTCAGAAGAAAATGGATGAAGACTTCCTACTCTCAAATGCACTTTTTGCGGATGGTGCAGCAGCAGTACTAATAGAAGCTACTCCAACTGAAGAGGTTCAGTCTTTGGCAATGAAATCTTTCTTTTGTGATTTGTATTTTGAGGGGAAAAACGACATGGCTTGGCAAGTAGCAGATTTTGGTTTTGAAATGACGCTTACTTCGTATATTCCGAAATTAGTAAAATCAGGCATCAAAGCACTGACTGATAAACTTTTTACTTCTTCAGGAATCACGAAGCAAGACATCTCTTTATATGCAATTCACCCAGGCGGAAAAGCCATTTTAGAAGCCATTGAAACGGCTTTGGAAATCAGTGCGACAGATAATCGGTATGCTTATCAAGTACTAGGTAACTATGGCAATATGTCGTCGGCGACGGTACTTTTTGTGTTAAAGGAGATTTTGAAAGACACAGAGAATATACATAAAAATCAAAATATTTTAAGCTGTGCATTTGGCCCTGGCTTAACTTTAGAATCAATGATTTTAACGATTGTGTAATACTTTAAAAGCCATACTTCAAAGAAAATAAAACGCCACTACTGTAGAGATTTACTTTTCCTCTTCCTACTTCTTTTAATGGAGCTTTCAAATAAGGTTCTGCTTGAATAGAAATATGTTGGTTAATCTTTTTCTCGAAACCGAATGAAATATTCAAGATACTTGTGAAATAATCATTGTCTCTTTTCCAAGTTACATATCTCGGGAAATTTATTGGTACAGTTGCCGTTTCTGGATAATAATATTCGTATCCTTCTGTTAACATCAAATAAGAAGAAACACCAGCACTTACAAACCAAGTACTTTTGGGTTGCAATAATAAGTTATATCGAATGTTGATTGGAATATCTAAAATTTCACAATCGCCTTCTACACTGGTTGGTAGAACTGGACGAGTAGCCCAGTTTTTCGCCCAAGCATGATAATTTTCGATTCCTGTGTTATACTTTTTGTAAGTATAAATTGCACCCGTTTGAAGTACAAATCGCTTTGTTAAATTATATTCAAATAAAATTCCTGCTGATTTTCCAAAAGCAAATTTTTCTAGTTTTTCAATAGCATTGGCATCTGGTGCAATGGCTAGTCGGATGCCAAAACGATTGAATCTTTTTATAGGAACAAGTGGACGTACATCAGATGCCTTTTCGGACTCTTGTTCAAATGCTGGAAGAATTACTTCAAAATTTGTTTTTAAAGGCTTTAGCTCTTTACTTTTTAACAAAGCCAAAGTTGTGTTGCCGTTTAGCTGTTGACTTTTTGTTAAAATAGTATTTACTGCTACAGGTATTATGGTTTCACCATTATCAAATGTTGAAATATTTCTATTTGATTGCTGTATGAATGTTTTTTTACTTTCAGCAGATTTATTTTTGATAGTTTTCTCTTCTACTGTTCTTTCTTTGAGTTTACTGATGGAAATATTTTTATGATTACCTTCTAAAGTTTGTGTTGTTTCAGTTATTGATGAGGTAGTCTTTTGTACTTTATTTAGTTTTTTTGCTTTATTTTCTTCAGATTTATTGCTTACTAATTCCGTTTCAACTACTTCTTTTGATTGTATATTAGTCTTAGTTGGTAACGTATTGATTAGCTCAGATTTTTGAGTAACTATTTTTTTATCCTCATAATTTTTTCTGAGATAAAAACCTATTCCTCCTCCAACAAAAACCAATAATAAAAGTAATAGTAAACCTCTCTCGTATTTAAAACGAGAACCAGTCAATGGTTTGGTGGCTATTTTTGCATTTAACTTATCCAGCGACGATTGGTCAAACGGAATCTGCACCTTATCAGAGGCTTCTCTGAAAAGGTCATCCAGTTCGTCATCGGACATATCCCACCACTTATCTGACATCTTTTTTGTTAAGATTCTATCACAGAATCTTGATTTATCTTTGTTATTTTAAATTTTAAAACCGTTTACTAAGCATTTCTCTCAAATTAACCCTTGCACGAGCTAAATTTGATTTCGACGCACTTACAGAAAAACCTAACATTTTGGCTATTTCATCATGTGAATAACCATCAATTGCATACAAACTAAAAACTGTGCGATAGGTTGGCGATAATCTTTGTACCAGCGACAATAATTCTTCATAAGATAGATTCGCAGACGCATCGTCATTTCTATCACTTATGTGAGCTGCATATTCTATATCGTCTTGTTCATAATGTTTATGGTTTTGGCGATAAAAATCTAAGGCCGTATTTACCATAATTCTTCTGAACCAATTTTTGAAAGACCGACTCAAATCAACTTTATCAGCATTATTAAACACTTTAATAAACCCATCATTAATTACTTCAACTGCCTCGTCCCTTGTTTTTGTATAACGTAAACAAACACTCATAGCATAGCCATAAAACTGCTTATAAAGCAGTTCTTGACTTTTAGAATCACCATTACGGCACCCTTCAAGTATGGTTTGGAGGCTATTGTTTTGGTCTGTAATAATGGGCATTTTGGAAACGTTTCAACAACAATACGAGTTTTTTGAAAAAAGGTTGCGTTAAAATATTTATAAAAAGTATTTTATTTGAGAGAGTAGCCATTCAACAATTAAGATAACTATCCAAAACCAAGAATTCATGATTTTCAAAGATTTTAATTAACTTTGTTTGAATATTCCCCTTAAACACATGACTATCCACAGAGAAAGCAAAGGTACTATTTTAGTTTCGACCATTTTTTTAATCATTTTAAATAGTGCTGTTGCTTATTTTTTTGAAGAAAATGAGATTTTACGCAAAATTGTTATCGCATTTAGCGTCGTTTTTGCATTAATTATTTTACAATTTTTCCGTGTACCTGTCCGTACAACGGTCAAAAATCCTAAGCATATCATTGCTCCAGCTGATGGTAAAGTCGTAGTAATTGAAGAAGTTGTGGAAACTGAGTACTTCAAAGAACCACGTCGTCAAGTTTCTATTTTTATGTCACCAATCAATGTGCATATCAATTTTAATCCAATTTCAGGCATCGTTTCTTATTTCAAATATCATCCAGGAAAATACTTGGTAGCTTGGCATCCAAAATCAAGTACTGATAATGAAAGAACGACGGTTGTGGTAAAACACAATAATGGTACTGAAGTATTGTTCCGTCAAATTGCTGGTGCTTTAGCTCGTAGAATTTGTTGGTATGTAAAAGAAGGACAGGCTGTAGAACAAGGTACTGAATTTGGTTTTATCAAGTTTGGTTCAAGAATAGATATTTACCTTCCTTTAGATGCTAAAATTTTAGTAAACTTAGACGATAGACCAGTCGGCGGCGAAACTGTTATTGCAGAACTGGCTTGATATTTATAGATAATATTGCATATTCAAAAGGTAAATTAAAAATTGTAAGTATTTTTAATTTACCTTTTTTTTGTTGATAACCATTTTTTATAATAATCTTAGAAATGTTAAATCGTTTATTCCTTTTGGTTTTAGCGGGTTTATTATGGAATTGCTCAAATTCAAATAAATCAGAAATTTATACTCCACCAGTTCCTTCTAATAAAAGCGGAAAAGAATTAGCCGCAATATATTGTGGTAGTTGCCATCAATTTCCTAGTCCAGTGTTAGTTGATAAAACTACTTGGGAGAAAAGTATTCTACCCAAAATGTCACATCGACTAGGCTTAGAATCAGATATTTTCAAAGTATATGGTGGGATGAATCCAGAAGAATTACAGTTTCTTACCGTAGCAGGAGTATTTCCAGAAAAGCCTATTATTGCTAAAGAAGACTGGGCGAAAATTATCAAATATTATGTTGATAATGCTCCAGAAAAAGCAATTCCTCAAGCCAAAAAAGAAAAGATTTCTATAGGATTAAGTAATTTTTCGGTAAAAAAAATAGAAGGAATTGCCAATAAAACACCTTATGTTACTTTCGTTAAGTTTAATACTGCCCAAAAAAGTATTTATGCCGCTTGGCGTGGAGAACAAAGTTTCTTGAAAAAATACGATTTGAATGGTATGTTGAAAGATTCTGTGGCAGTACCAAGCCCAATTGCTGATGTAGATTTCTCGAAAAAAAATCTTAGAGTATTGACGCTAGGCATAATGGATCCTAATGATTTTAGAAAAGGAAGTCTTTTAGAAATCACGCCACAAAAGCAATCAAAACCTATTTTAGAATTTCTTCAAAGACCAGTTCAAGCTTCTTTTGGAGATTTGAATCAAGATGGAAAAGAAGATTTTGTACTCTGTAATTTTGGAAATGAATTAGGGAAATTGGCTTGGTACGATGGCGTAAATAGGAGAGAACATATTTTAAAAGAATTGCCAGGTGCCAGAAATACTTTTATCAAAGATATGAATGGCGATAATTTACCAGATATTGTAGTGCTAATGACACAAGCCCGTGAAGGTGTTTTCATCTTTTATAATACAGGTCACGGTACTTTTGAAGAGAAACAAGTACTTTCTTTTCCTTCTGTGTATGGTTCTAGTTATATGGATTTAGCCGATTTTAATAAAGATGGTTTCTTAGATATACTTTATACCAATGGTGATAATGCAGATTTATCTATTTCCTTAAAAAGTTATCATGGCATCAGGATTTTTATGAATGATGGCAAAGGCAATTTTAAGCAAAGTTATTTTTATCCAATGTTTGGTGCCTCAAAAGCAATGGCAGCCGATTTTGATTTAGATGGAGATTTAGACATTGCCGCTATTTCTTTCTTTACTGACCCAAAACAAAAGCCACACGAAGGTTTTTTATTACTCGATAATCAAGGAAACAATCAGTTTAAAGTATCAACCTTTCCAGAAGCCAATCAAGGCAAATGGATGGTGATGGATGTAGCCGATATGGATCAAGACGGTGATGCCGATATTCTACTAGGTTCGTTTTTAAGAAGAGGAATGGCAGATGTTGAAGAATTGCAGATGGGAAGAAAATTACCACCATCTTTGATTGTTTTGGAGAATAAGAAAAGAACTCTGAAATAGCGAACAAAAATAAAAAGCCGAGATAAGAATCTCGGCTTTCATTTTACTATCAAACAAACCTGTAAACTACTACTAAATAAGATTGTTTTTAGCCAAATACTCTACAATTTGCACAGCGTTTGTAGCAGCTCCTTTACGAAGGTTGTCAGCTACAATCCACATATTGATGGTGTTTGGTTGAGTTTCATCACGACGAATACGTCCAACAAAAACTTCATCCTTACCATGTGCATTGATTGGCATTGGATACACAAAATTCTTAGGGTCATCTTGTAAAATGATTCCCTCTTCATTTGCTAAAATATTTTTTACTTCTTCTACGTCGAAGTCGTTTTCAAATTCAATATTTACTGCTTCAGAGTGTCCACCAATTGTTGGGATACGTACAGTTGTTGCTGTTACTGCAATCGAATCATCCAACATAATTTTCTTGGTTTCATTCACCATTTTCATCTCTTCTTTGGTATAACCATTATCCAAGAATACATCAATGTGTGGTAAAACGTTCAAGTCGATTTTGTGTGGATATACCGCAGGTACATCTGTACGTCCTTCACGTTCTGCAAATAATTGGTCAACCGCTGCTTTTCCTGTTCCAGTTACTGATTGGTACGTAGAAACAACTACACGCTTGATTTTATATTTTTTGTGCAAAGGATTCATTACTACAACCATTTGAATCGTAGAACAATTCGGGTTGGCAATAATTTTATCTTCTGATGTTAAAGTAAACGCATTTATTTCTGGTACTACTAATTTCTTAGTAGGATCCATTCTCCAAGCTGAAGAGTTATCTACCACTGTAATGCCTGCCGCCGCAAATTTAGGAGCTAATTCCAAAGAAGTACTTCCACCTGCCGAGAAAATCGCCACGTTTGGTTGCATCTTAATAGCATCATCAAAACCTACAACGGTGTACTGTTTACCCTTAAATTCTACCTGTTTACCTACTGAACGCTCAGAAGCTACTGGTATGATTTCTGTTACTGGGAAATTACGTTCCGCTAACACTTTAAGGATTTCGCCACCGACCAAACCTGTGGCTCCGACTACTGCTACTTTCATTTTTAAAATTGATTATGAATTAATTTATATAAAAAAATGCTTAAAAATTATGCTTCAATCCTATTCCAACTACTGCCTGCTGAAGGGGTGTTGTTTGAATATTTAGCCCAATTTGGTTACTACTGATTACTTCATTATAACGATTAATCGCCTTTGATAAATGTATGTTTGACTTTACATTTAAGTAAGAAGAAATCAACAAAGTACCTCCTACGGTTGACCAGTAAAAACCACTTGATACTTTATCTCTATTGAAAATCGTATAAAGTGATAAACCAGCTGGAACAATATTTATCAGTTTTACTAACCTTTGTTGTTGCTTATAAGTCAAAAACTCTACATTTACTTTTGAGTCTCTTGCTTGCAACAACGGTATTTGTAAAGCCGAAGCATTGTCAATTATTTGTCGGTCATAAATAAATTTTACGCCGAATAATTGCCTTTTTACTGCAATCGGATACAAAGTTCTTTTATCTTCCTGAGCAAAGGTTTTGAAACCTACAAACATCAAAAAGCCTATTAAAATCTTAGTTTTCATGGTTTCTTTCTAATGATTTATCGTTGAAATAAATCACAGGTTTGAATACTCTTCTGAATCGTTGAAATTTAATTTCCTTTAGAAGTCAGGGAAAATAAAAAGTTTGCAAAATTACTTGATAAAATTGGAAGAGAAAAGGAATATCTTGGGAATAGTAGAGTGAATATGTAGGAAATGTTGTTTTTTATTGAAATTTTGCTTTTATCCGAGCGAATAAAGCCGATTAGGCGTAATACAATAGTCTAATTTTATATCAAACTCATTTATATCTTCAATTTTATCAATCGGTTCTTCAAGACATAAACCGATTTTAATAAGCTCTGAAGAACACTCTTGAAGGAAACGATCATAGAATCCTTTTCCATAACCAACACGATTTCCTTGCTCGTCGAAAATCAACAAAGGAACAAGTACTATCGACATTTCAGAAGGAGCAATTAATTCACCAGAAACAGGTTCTGGAATTCCCCATTTATTTTCAACAAGCTTTTCTTCGTCATACAGAAAATGTTCCATTTCGTATGTTTCAGGAATACTCTTGGGTACAACAATTTGTACTTGTGGAAATTCAGCTTGGAGTCTTTCAATCAATAAAAAAGTATTGATTTCATTATGTTTGATAATTGGCAGAAAAGTATGAAGGTATTTCACCTCCGAAAGATTAAAGTGTTGAAAAAAAAGCTCAACAATCGCCTGACTTTGGTCAAGTATTTCTGCTTGAGAAAGTGCTTTTCGTTTGGAAAGATAATATTTTCTGAGGGCTGGTTTGTTCATCATAAAAGCTTTGAGTATTGAGCGATGAGCTTTTGTATTTCAATAAAATTAAATCTAAGAAGCCCTTAAATTTCTAAACCACAAGTGAAGAAATTTAAGGGCTAAATTGGTAATAAATCTCAATTTTTCAAAAACTCCTCAGTCAACACTCCAAACTCATCAATTTTTAGTCTTCCTCTCCGCCACGGACTCCTGAAAGTATCGTTGAGCCAAAGAAAATAGCATTCAAAAACAATTTGTTTGTACCGTACCAGAATGCTCTGAAATTTGGATTATCAGTCATCACAATTACTTTTCCTGCTCCAAAAGACGTTGCCACTACCGAAGGCGTATTTTTCATCAATTTCTTGTTTCTTTCTGTTACGTAGCCACTCACCAATGGTTCGTTTGTATAAATCAATGGAGCATTATATGGGTCTTTGATTTTTTCTAAGTAAATATTATTATCTCTGAAAACACTTAAAGTTTGGTCTTTGTAGCCATAACCAATCGGGTGAGTAGGGTCTAATTTTACTTGAAAAATTGCACCACTTGTTTGTTGAGCTCCTTTGTAGCGTTCAGCCAAAGCATAAGGTTTAAACGAAGCAGTGTCAGCAGGAATCGTTTTGATTTTTACAGGCGATAATCCTTTGGCAACAGCCCATTCTACCGCATCTGTCAACGTAATCAATGTTCCGCCGTTGCGTACCCATGTTTTGATTTTCTCTTCGTTCAAAGTACTGTAATCGCCACTTGAGAGAATCAAGGTATTATACTTCTCTAAACTCATGCGGTTTACTTGCGTAATTTCCGACATCGTGAGAGGAATATTTACTCTGGTATCCAACAAATGCCAAATTTCGCCAGCATCGTTTGGATTCACGCCTGCACCCGTCAGCATTAATACTTTTGGCTGACGCATTGCTGCAAAGTAACTACTTCCTAAATCAATTCCAGAAGGCGTTAGTCCCGTTTGTAAAGCATAAAAATCAATACCATCACGCTCGGCAAGTGTTTGAAGAAGGGTTTTCAAAGCCGCAAAATCTGCTTGCTGATTTGAGCCAAAAGTGACTTCAACCGTGCCATAGCTAAAGTTTTTCGTTCCGCCTTCAAAAACACCCGTGAAAGGTTCTGTCGATACTTTTAGTTTGTAACCTTTTTTCTGTAATTCATAAGCTGCTCTAGGAGCGAAGTATCCATCCCATTCAAACACATAACCATAAGTAGTATTGCCAATAATTTTTCCTTTCGGGAAATCATTTTTGGTCAATTTATCGCCTAAAGTAAGTGCAATTTTTGCTTCTGAATAAGGTACATTAAAACAATGTGGCATCGACCAAGCCGAAATATCATAAAAAAGTGAATCTTCAAAAGTAGTTCGCTTTTCAAAAATCCCTTGAACCAAACGATATTGTGGTTGGCTTAATGGCACAACGAATGCTTCTCCTTTTTTGAAAGTTTTTCCGTCCAATACTTCATCTTTTGATACATTGAAAACGTCAATTTCATGCTGACGAAGAATGTTAATCATTTCCCACACTTTTACTTTATCATTTCCACCGCCAAAAACGAATGCTTTTGTTGCAGAAGTAGATTTTTCTTGATAGAAACTTCTTTGATAATCTAACAAATCCTGACGCAAAGCTTTAGCTGCACGCAAAGTAGAAAGTGTTGTTACAAACTGGTTTCTTACCGTAAAAGCAAAGCTCATATTTCCATTTTGCGTTTCCTGTAAATGTCCACGAGAACTGGCTTGCTCAAACAAAATTCCGATACTTCCTTGAACGTCTGGAAAAGTAGAACCTTTTCCGTAATAAAAATCGTCATAACCTTCTTTTGTGAAGTATAATGAACCGATTTTATCTAAAGCCGTAGCATGGAATTTGCCGATTAATTCTGTTATATCAATATTCTTTTTGGGAGTAAGAGGATGCGTTCGGGCAGGAATGCCCGGTTGGAAAAAGAAAGAAGAATTAGGTCCCATTTCATGGTGGTCGGTCAGAATATTTGGTTTCCATTCATGGAATTTCTGAATTCTACCTTTACTTTCTGGATGTTGCGTATAAAGCCAATCACGGTTTAAGTCGAACCAATAATGGTTGAAACGACCACCTGGCCACATTTCATTCAATTCACGGCTATTTGGGTCAGATACTAAATTATTACTTTTATTGGCATTTACCCAGCTTGAAAAACGCTCGCCACCGTCAGGATTAATTCTTGGGTCAAGTAAAATTACCGATTCATTCAAAATAGAATCTATTTCAGCACCTTGCGCAGCAGCCAAGTAATACAAAGCTAGTACCGAAGCATTCGTTCCGCTGGCTTCGTTTCCATGTACAGAATAGCCCATCCAAACTACGATAGGCATATTTTTAGTATCTAAACTGGAAGATTTATCGGGTTCAACTAATTTGTGGTGGTCGGCTTTTATTTTATCAACATTCGCAAGATTCTTTGGAGAAGAAATCGTCAGGAGTAATAATTGACGGTTTTCATAAGTACGTCCGTATTCGCTAACTTCTACTCTGTCTGAAAGTTCAGCTACTTTTTTCATGTAGCCCAAAAGTTGTTCGTGCTGAATGTGCCAGTCGCCTACTTGATAGCCCAAATATTGTTGTGGCGTAGGAATTTTTGGGTCGTAGCTAATATTTTGCGGTAAATAGTAGCTGTTGGGAACTTGTGCAAAAGCAGTTTGAACAAGCATAAAAAACAAAAAAGCGGCTAACCGCTTTCTCATTGAAATGTTGATAGGAGAATTGTGATTCATATTTATTAGTTTGAAGATGATAATGCAGGATTGTAAAGAAGCTATGTTGTACAAAGCTTAAAACTATTTTTTAATTTTTGAAGAGTAAAACAAACGACACAAGAAATTTTGTTGAAGAGATTTTATAAAACCCTACAATCTTTAATGCTAAACTTGCTTATCAAAAACTAACGTTGTTTCATCAACTTAGCTTCAATTGTTTGTTGTGTATGAGGAACTGCTCTCAAACGTTCTTTTGGAATCAATTTTCCAGTATCAATACATACACCATAAGTACCATTTTTGATACGAATCAAAGCATTTTCTAATTGCGTAGAAAATTTTTGTAAACGTGCTGCTAATTGACTCATACTTTCTTTTTCTGAAGTATCTGCACCATCTTCCATTGGTTTCGAGCTGCCCGCAGTAACATCAGTCCCTGGATCATTGCGTTTGTGCAATGCTTCACGAATATAGTTTAGCTCTCCACGTGCGTCTTCAAGTTTACTCGTGATAAGTACTTCAAATTCTTTTAGCTCTTCCTCAGAGTAACGAGTTTTTTCTTCTACAATAGTGTTCATATTCTAATAAGGCTATGTGGGTTGAAGATTTTTATTAGTAGCGTTTAAAATTTACGCAAAGATAAATAGTTCAAACTTAAATTTGCAATATTTCAAGAATAAATAAAATTTTTCTAAAATTTTATAATTCCTTAATTTTTGAAATAAACCAATGAATATTTGGTAAATGAACCTATCTTCCATAAAGTTAAAAAGCAAAACGCAAAAAAACCTTAAAATTATGTTTTTTGATTGAAAATCAGGTATTTCTACTTACACTAAAAGTACTTGTTTTTGTTGTTTGAAGAGTGTTATGTTTGTGCATTATCAACAAAAACTAATCTCAAGCATTGATTACCATTCATTTAGAAAAAAACAGGAAATAGCATTTTCTTAATATTGTTGTTTTCAGAAGGTTGGTAGTCGATGATACAAAGACAATGACTTACATAGAACCAGCTCCGATTAAGGACAAGGAAAATCCGCTAGAATCAATGATGCAACGCTTTGATAAAGCCGTTGAATTATTGGGAATCTCTGATGAAATGTATTACATCTTAAAAGTACCTGCTCGTCAGGTTACTGTAGGTTTGCCTATTACGATGGATGATGGAAGCATCAAAGTATTTGAAGGTTATAGAGTTATTCATTCTAACATTTTAGGGCCATCGAAAGGTGGAATTCGTTTTGACCCTGCTGTAAATATTGATGAAGTACGAGCTTTGGCTGCTTGGATGACTTGGAAATGTGCCGTGGTGGATATTCCTTATGGAGGAGCAAAGGGTGGCATTGCTTGTAATCCAAGAGAAATGTCTGCTGGCGAAATGGAACGTTTGATGCGTGCTTATACTGTTTCGATGTTAGATGTTTTTGGACCCGACAGAGATATTCCTGCACCAGACATGGGAACTGGGCCTAGAGAAATGGCATGGCTAATGGATGAGTACTCTAAAGCAAAAGGAATGACTGTAAATGCCGTTGTAACAGGAAAACCACTGGTTTTGGGTGGTTCACTGGGTAGAACTGAAGCAACTGGACGTGGAGTAATGGTGTCGGCTTTGGCTGGGATGGATAAATTGAAAATTAATCCTTATAAATCTTCTGCGGCTGTTCAAGGTTTTGGGAATGTTGGTTCGCACGCTGCCAATTTATTGCATGAACGTGGCGTAATGGTAAAAGCGATTTCTGATATTTCAGGAGCTTATTACAATCAAAATGGTATTGATATTGAAGGGGCAATTAAATTCAGAGATTTGAATAAAGGTACTTTAGAGAATTTTCCGGGTGCTGAAAGAATAAGTCACGAAGAATTATTGACGTTGGATGTTGACGTACTTGTGCCTGCTGCCAAAGAAGATGTGATTAACAACGAAAATGCTCCTTATATTCAAGCGAAATTAATCGTAGAAGGGGCTAATGGCCCAACATCAGCATCTGCTGACGATATTATTAATGACAAAGGAATTTTGGTTGTACCAGATATTTTGGCAAATGCGGGTGGAGTAACGGTTTCGTACTTTGAATGGGTTCAAAATAGAATGGGTTATAAATGGAATTTAGACCGTATTAATCGCCGTTCTGATAGAATTATGAAAGATGCTTTTGATAAAGTATTCTTAACTTCTCAACAATATAAAGTACCGATGCGAATTGCAGCTTATATTGTTGCAATTAAAAAAGTGGCTGATACTTATAAATTCCGTGGTGGTTATTGATAAATGTTTAGGATTGTCAGCTTTTAAAAAGTTGACAATCCTTTAAGTTTAAGAGTTCACAAAACGCTCGTTAAACCCTCTTACGGTTTTGGCTATTTCTTTAATTAAATCTACTCGTTCTTCAATTGCGTTACCAACCACGATAACGTCTGCACCAGCTTTTAGGGCATCTTGGGCTTTCTTTGCGGTATTAATTCCTCCGCCAACAATTAAAGGTACTTCAATAGATTGTTGAACAGCAGCTATCATTTCTGGTGAAACTGCATTATAAGCACCAGAACCAGCATCCATATAAATCAATTTCAATCCTAACATTTCACCAGCCATTGCCGTACAAGCTGCAATACTTGGTTTATCGTGTGGAATTGGCGTTGTATTTGAAATATACGAAACCGTTGTTTGGCGACCACTGTCAATAATCATGTAGCCCGTTGGTAATACTTCTATGCCGCTTCTTTTGAGAATTGGAGCGGAAATTACTTGTTGTCCAATCAAATAATCAGGATTTCTTCCTGAAATTAGAGATAAAAACAAAACGCCATCTACTTGATTAGTAAGATGTAAACTATTTCCTGGAAATAAAATAACAGGAATGTCGCTACTTTTTTTAATTTCGATAATAACCTTTTCCATAATATGGCTGGTAATTAAACTACCGCCTACAAAAAAGAAATCTACTGCTTGTTCTTTACTCAAGGCTATTAAATGCGAAAAGCTGTCTTCATTGACTTTGTCGGGGTCAATCAAGACAGCAAATGCTTTTTTGCCTTGGGCTTTTAGCTCATAAAATTTATTGAGAAGATTTCTCTGCATGATTTTCTTTTAAAATCGAAAGCACTTCCATGACTTTATCTTTGGCAATTGCCATTAAAAATGACAGCATGTAGCCTTTGATAGATGAAATAATCCAAGATTCTTCCTTTTTTTCTTTTTTAACGATAACAGGCAAATTATTGCTTTCAGCTACCGCTACTTTTACTTTTTCTTTTTTATCAGAATCAGAACTCAAAAAGTTAAATACAAGGTAAGTAGTAGCCAAAACGCCACCAATGATTAAAGCCGTAGTTCCAATACGAGTTGCTTCAGTTTTGAGGTTACTTACTTGTCCGTCAATCGTTTTTTTATATTCTTTTGCTTCTAAATGTAATGCTTGCTTACGTTCAGAAATTTTTTTGGGGCTTACTACTGGAAACATAATTTTCACGTTAATCTGTTATTGTACAAGTAATATTTACTTCAAGTGTTGCTCTCACAATAACTGTGTACGAATCTAAAACTATTCAAAAGTAATAAAAATTGCTTTTTTGAGTGAAAATTTAACGAAAGAATTCATTTTTAATTTTCTGGAGAAATCAATTCGGATTCTTCTTCTGTATTTTCTGTAATTGTATCAGGTTCTAGTAGTTTTTTTCCAAGATAAAAAACATAAACTACTACAAGTGCTAATAAAATTGTAACTAAAAGAAAACCAAGATAATCGCTTTTGAAAACATGGTTTAGGAATAAAGCCAAAGTAAGTAACGAAAATATTAAAAGCATCGAAGCTGCAAGAATGAGTATCGCCCCAATTATTAATTTTTTAATCGTTTCTTGAACACGCTCTTCTACTTCAAGTTTGGCAATTTCTATATGCGTTTGAACGTACTTATAAATATTTTCAATCAATCCGTTTGTCTCTGGTATTTTCATGCCTTAGCTATTTTTTCAATACAAATAACTAAAAAATAGTATCCCAAAGCAAATATCCATTCAAGGCAATGATGATAATTGCTACAATCCAAGCACAAATTTTCATCAATTTTGAATTCACAAATTCACCCATTTGAGTTTTATCGCTTGTGAAAACAATCAAAGGAACTACCGCAAAACTAAGTTGTAAGGATAAAATTACTTGACTCAATACCAATAAATCTCCCGTGCCTTTTTCGCCATAAATAATTGTAACAATCAAGGCTGGAATTACTGCTATTAAACGAGTAATAAGTCTTCTCAACCAAGGTTTTAATCTTAAATTCAAAAAACCTTCCATTACAATTTGTCCAGCCAAAGTACCTGTTAAAGTAGAGTTCTGACCAGAAGCTAATAAGGCTACAGCAAAAAATATACCAGCGAATTTTACACCCAAAACGGGGTCAAGTAAATGATAAGCATCGTTGATATCCGCCACATTTTGATTGCCCGTATTGTGGAAAGTAGCCGCAGCGATAATTAAAATGGCTGCATTGATAAAAAAGGCAAGTGATAAAGACAAGTTAGAATCAATCGTTGCAAAAAAGATAGCGGAACGTTTGCCTTCGCTGTTTTTTTCAAAATTACGAGTTTGTACAATGCTAGAATGCAAATATAAATTATGAGGCATGACGGTTGCACCCAAAATCCCGATGGCAACATAAAGCATTTCTGGATTGGTAATGATTTGAGTTGTAGGTAAAATACCTCCCAAAATTTCCTTTACAGATGGTTGGGAAACAAAAATTTCATAACCAAAACAACAGAAAATCATAAAAATCAAACCTGCAACGATACATTCCAAAGCCCTAAAGCCTTTTCCTTGAAAGTATAAAAGTACTAAAACATCTAAAACCGTAATGACAACGCCTACTGTTAGGGGCAAGCCAAAAAGTAAATTAATGGCAATGGCAGAACCAATTACTTCTGCTAAGTCGCAGGCGGCAATGGCAATTTCACACAAAATCCATAAAGTAATAGCAACAGGTTTTGAATAAGCATAGCGACAAGCTTGTGCTAAATCTCGTCCAGATGCAATGCCTAATTTTAATGAAAGATGCTGAAGGAGCATCGCAAAAAGATTTGAAATCAGAATAACAGAAAGTAACGTATAACCAAATTTTGAGCCTCCAGCAATATCTGTTGCCCAGTTCCCAGGATCCATATAACCAACAGCTACCATTAAGCCTGGCCCTGTAAAAGCCCATAATTTTTTATAAAAAGAGCCTGTTTTAGGCACATTTATTGAACCATATACTTCTGGTAATGAATGATTAAAAATTGTGTTTTTTATATTCATATTAAATATGCGATGTAATTGTAAGGTTTGTTGAATACAATAATCAATATTTCCTTTTATAACCTGATGAAATGATTTACAATGAATGCTTCATGATTACCGCTACATAAGTAATGTAAATTTATTTTTTGTTAAGTACAATTCAAAATATTTTTTTAGATTAATCTAAAATTTAATTATTCGCTTATAAAATAATATCTTTGTTCAGCTAATAAAGCTATTATTATCCCTAAAAATTGCCATCATGACTTCATTCACGGAAGAAAACTACCTTAAAATAATTTATAAGCTTTCTGCGGAAACCGACAGTGAAGTCAGTACGAATGCTGTTGCAGAACTGACACTTACTAAAGCGGCATCTGTTTCAGATATGCTTAGGAAACTCTCAGAAAAACAATTAGTTAATTATCAAAAATATCAAGGTGTTAGGTTAACAGAACTCGGCGAAGCCGTGGCCTTGAAAGTTATCAGAAAGCACCGTTTATGGGAAGTGTTTTTGGTAGAAAAGTTAGGTTTTAATTGGGACGAAGTACACGAAATTGCAGAACAATTAGAACATATTGATTCGGAAGAGTTGGTTGAAAGATTAGACGAGTTTTTAGGTTTTCCAAAATTTGACCCACACGGAGACCCTATTCCAGATACTTTCGGAATTATGCCTGAATTGAGGTATCAAAATCTTTCAGAAATTACTGTTGGGCAAAGCGTTGTGATGGTGGGCGTTTCTGAGCATTCAGCAACTTTTTTACAGTACTTAGCCAAAATGGGCTTGACCTTGGGTTGCCATATTGTTGTGAAAGAGCTAAACGATTTTGATAAATCACTTAATGTAAAGCTTGGCGATTTATCAAATCATTTCATTAGCCACGAAGTAGCCAAAAATTTACTAGTAAAAAGTGTTAAAAACTAAGAATATAAAAAAAACCTAACAACGCCGCCACGTTGCTAGGTCAAAAAATTTACGTTAAAATAACGCATTGCAAAAATATAAAAAATGGAGTTTAAATCAAACATCTATTAAGATTTAGTCATAATAAAAGTGAAACGCTATTCCAATTATCTTCTTTCTTTAAAAATTATGCTATTAAAATAGTATTTAGCTTTAGCTCATACATTTTCTTTTCCTAGTTAAAAATCAAAATTAATGCTATTGATTTATCTTGGACTTATGTAAAATTTGGAAAAATTCATAAGTAGGATACTTATATTTTGTTCAAAAAATAAGTATTTAACTAAATTTTAGCCCATTTATGACAACTTTATTTTTAAATAATCGTTAATATTTACCTAGAGATAAATACTCAGATTTTTAAAGTATTTGTTTGTCATTCATTTCATCTTTTAACTGTACTCCGCTGATTTTTTTTACTTTTATTTCATTAAGTAAATAGAAGATTTTTTCTGAAGCCAATTCATAATTTAATCCTTCTGGGCGAATATTTGAAACACAATTTCTACTTTCATCGGTTAGACCTAATTTAGGTTGATAAGTAATATAAGCTCCCATGCTGTCGGGAGATGTTAGTCCTGGGCGTTCGCCAATTAAAATGATTACGATACTTGCCTTGAGTAAAAAGCCAATTTCATCGGCAATGGCTACTCGTCCTTGTTCAACAATACAAATCGGAGCGATTTCCCAGTTTTCGGCTTGAAGTTTAGGAATTAAATGATTCAAAAAGGAAAAAGCGTGTTCATTGATAGCACTTGCCGAAAGTCCATCGGCAACCACAAAGCAAATGTCTGATTCGCTGGCATCTTCTTCCAATAAAATTTTTCTGGATGCTTGGTTGATTGTTCTTCCTAAATCGGGTCTTTGTAAATATTGTGAACGAGATTTTACTTCGCTTTGTAACCGTAATACTTCCAGATTAAAAGTACTTAGTAAAGCTTGAAATAAGTCTAAAACTTTTAATTCAGAATACACCGCATCACGAGCTTGGGCATGGTCTGCTTGGAATTTCAACAATTCAGCCGTAGGTAAACTATGCCCAGCCCGACCACGAGCAATGCGAGCGGGAGTATAATTTTGCAAAAATTGCCATTGGTCGGCTTTGTTGATTTCCATGTTGTGATTCATTGAGTGATTTAATGAATGAGTGATTTAGTGATTAATCATTGAATTAAGAAATTATTGTCTAATGCTATTTATGTATCAATGAGGGGGGGGATTTATTCCAACTAATTGATGAATATTTTTAAAATTCAATTTACACCCAATCAATCAATTGGGAATAAATATTTTATAATCCCATTAATGCTAAATTAATATGAATGACGGGAATAAATTCCCGCCCTATTGAAAAAAAACTCCTCACTCCGCACTCCAAACTCTACACTCAATCCACTCCATATTTCTTCTTTATCTCCTCATCCAAAGGCAAGAGGTATTTATCTCCAAAAACCTTTATCCATTCTTGTATTTCCTCATATTTATAATCCAACTCTTCGCCATCGCCGTAACTCATTAAATTACCCTGCTGTGTTTGTAAATCTGTTTTTACAATGGCTTTACCAACTGTGACATAGAGATAGCGATTGTCTATAATATCTACCTGCGTTGGTACTTTATTTAACCATAAAGTTTGGATTAATTTGCCTGTGGCAATTTCGTAGATTTTTACTTTATGTTTATCAAAGCATCTGATAAATATATATTTACTATCTTGCGAAAAAGTAGCGTAGCGTAGCATTTCTTCATCTTTTAAAAAGTCTGGATATTTTCCTGTTTCTACAGACCAGACTTTGGAATTATAATTCACATCTCTTGTGATGAGCCATTTACTATCTTGCGAAAAAGTAGCGTAGCGAATATTTTTTTCATTTTTTAAAAAGTCATAATATTTTCCTGTTTCTACAGACCAGACTTTGGCATTACGATTAAAATCTATTGTGATGAGCCATTTACTATCTTGGGAAAAAGTAGCTGTGTAAATATTTTTTTCATCTTTTAAAAAGTCATAATATTTTCCTGTTTCAACAGACCAGACTTTGGCATTACGATTAAAATCTCTTGTGATGAGCCATTTACTATCTTGCGAAAAAGTAGCGTAGCGAATATTTTTTTCATTTTTTAAAAAGTCATAATATTTTCCTGTTTCTACAGACCAGACTTTGGAATTATAATTCACATCTCTTGTGATGAGCCATTTACTATCTTGCGAAAAAGTAGCGTAGCTAATATTTTTTTCATCTTTTAAAAAGTCATAATATTTTCCTGTTTCAACAGACCAGACTTTGTAATTAAAATTCAGATCTGTTGTGATGAGCCATTTACTATCTTGGGAAAAAGTAGGTGTGTAAATATTTTTTTCATCTTTTAAAAAGTCATAATATTTTCCCGTTGCTACTGACCAGACTTTGTAATTATATTTATCATCTCTTGTTATGAGCCATTGACTATCTTGCGAAAAAGTAGCGTCGCTAATCGTTTTTTCATCTTTTAAAAAGTCAGCTTGTTTTTCCTTTTCCAATGACCAGACTTTGGCAATATCATTATACTTCCTTGTTACGAGCCATTTACTATCTGGGGAAAAAGTAACATCACTAATAGTTGCCTCGTCTTTTAAAAAGTCAGCTTGTTTTTCCTTTTCTAATGACCAGACTTTGGCATTTCGATTGATATTTAATGTTATGAGCCATTTACTATCATGGGAAAAAGTAGCATCACTAATAGTTGTCTCGTCTTTTAAAAAATCATTAAGTACTCCCTTTTCCATAGACCATACTTTGTATTTATTATTTCCATAATATGTTATGAGCCATTTACTATCAGGGGAAAAAGTAGCATCACTAATAATTGCCTCGTCTTTTAAAAAATCATCAGGTATTCCATTTTCCACAGACCAGACTTTGACATTTAGATTGTGATCTTTTGTTATAAGCCATTTGCTATCTGGAGAAAAAGTAGCAGAACGAATATTATTCTCTTTTTCTAAAAAGTCATACAGTATTCCTTTTTCCACAGACCAGAATTTATATTTATTATTTCCATTATTTGTTATGAGCCATTTACTATCTGGGGAAAAAGTAGCATCACTAATAGTTGCCTCGTCTTTTAAAAAGTCATTAGGTATTCCCTTCTCCACAGACCAGACTTTGACATTTAGATTTTGATCTTTTGTTATAAGCCATTTGCTATCTGGAGAAAAAGTAGCAGAACGAATATTTTTTTCTTCATTTAAAAAGTCAGCTTGTTTCCCTTTTTCCACTAACCAGACTTTGGCATTTAGATTCACATCTTCTGTTACGAGCCATTTACTATCTTGAGAAAAAATAGGATAACCAAAAATTTTCTCTTCTTTTAAAAAGTCATACAATATTCCATTTTCCACAGACCAGACTTTGGCAATACGATTAGTATCTTTGGTTATTAGCCATTTACTATCTGGGGAAAAAGTAGCAGAACGAATATTTTTTTCTTCATTTAAAAAGTCAGCTTGTTTCCCTTTTTCCACTAACCAGACTTTGGTATTTAGATTCACATCTTCTGTTACGAGCCATTTACTATCTGGGGAAAAAGTAGCAGAAAATATCTTTTTTTCTTCATTTAAAAAGTCAGCTTGTTTCCCTTTTTCCACTAACCAGACTTTGGTATTTAGATTCACATCTTCTGTTACGAGCCATTTACTAT
>NZ_JACHKT010000004.1:0-48727 GCF_014204325.1 Arcicella rosea | reverse complement strand
TATCTGGGGAAAAAGTAGCAGAAAATATCTTTTTTTCTTCATTTAAAAAGTCAGTTTGTTTCCCTTTTTCCACTAACCAGACTTTGTCATATAGACTCATATCTTCTGTTATGAGCCATTTGCTATCTGGGGAAAAAGTAGCAGAAAATACCCTTTCCTTAAAAAAGTCAGTTTGTATTTCCTTTTCCAACGACCAGACTTTGGCATTTAGATTCACATCTTCTGTTACGAGCCATTTACTATCTGGGGAAAAAGTAGCAGAACGAATATTTTTCTCTTTATTTAAAAAGTCAGCTTGTTTTTCTTGTTCCAATGACCAGACTTTGGCATTTTGATTCATATCTTTCGCTATGAACCATTTACTATTTTGGGAAAAAGCAATAATTTTATCTGAGCCCAAACTAAAAATATCGTCAAACCTATTTTTCTCTCTCCACTGATGAGTATTACTTTGGTTAAAGATAGTCTTATTAGCTTGTTTAATGGTTTTAATGAGATTAGTATCTTTGGTTTTAGTAAGGGCTTTTTCTGTTAAACGTAAGCCTTGTATAGGGTTTATTTTTTCTGCTTCAGATGTCAAGTAAAGAGCATTGGCGTTATTAGTCGCTATTTTAGCTTTTTGTTCACTTTCCTTTGCAATAGCTTCTGCTAATCTGGCTTTCCGCTCATTTTGTTTTGCTTCCTCTTTTTGTTTTTCTATGGCTTTAAATACAGCTTCAATGCTCTTGTCCACAATTGTATGTTTAGCATTATCAGTCCCAGCCAAAATACGGGCTATATTATAGCTTTGTATGGCTTCTATGGTTTTACCTTCTTTAAAAAGCTTATCAGCTATTTGTATTTTTTGTTCAAAGCTAATTTCATTTGGCTTTTGGTCTGTCTTTTGTGCCAATGTTGCGATATTGAGCAATATGCTTATGAGTGTCAAGGCTATTCTCATTTCTTTAATAATTTTTGTAGTTCACTTTTCAGCTCTGTGGCTATGCTATCGGTTTCGGGTATTTTTTCCAATATTACATTGGCAGAGTCATAATAATATCGGGCAGTTTCAACATCTTTATTTCGCAAAATATTATCGCCATTGTCTTTTACAGTTTTGGCTTGTTGGTAATAAAGTTGGTATAACGTTTTTTGGGCATTTTCTTTTGCTTGTTCTACCTTTTCTTTTTCTGATTCAGTTGTTCGCCACAAGTTGTATATCCAAACTATTAAAAATAAAAATAGAACTCCTACACTAAGATATATTTTAGTAATTTTTTTTCTCGAATCTAACTCTTGTTGTAGCTTTTGATTTTTAAGCTCTTGTTCTTTTTGCTTCTGTTTATCAAGTTCTTGTTGCAATTTTTGAGCTTCAAGTTCTTGTCGAATCTGTATTGCTTGCCGCTTGCTTATTTCTTCTTGCAGTCGCTGATATTCTAATTCTTTATGCTTGTTTTGAATTTCAATAGCTAATTGTTTTTTCTCTAATTCCTGTATTTTTAATTGCTGTGCAATTTTTCTTTGCTCAGCAAATTCATAAATCGGTTCAATCAAAGTATCATGTCCAATTTCATAGATAAAGCGTCCAGCGGTGTCTCTTTCTTTGCGGAGTAGGGTGCTTTTTTCTAATTCATCTAATACCGTTTGGCTCAAATGATACTCTTGCTTGAGGTGGTCGCCTGCAAAAGGAATACGCTGGTTATTTTGGATAAACTTTTCTTCAATCGTTTGGCTGGCTATGGCTTTTTCTTCTTTGTTGAGTTTACTGAGGCTTGTTTGATAAAAGTTTTTAAAAATATTTGTTATGTCTCCTAATACATCCCCTGTAATGCTCAGTTTTTTTTCTTTCCACACTTTTTGTTCTTCAATAAAACGGCAGATAATTTGTAAGGTAGCCGTATCTATTTTACCATCATGTGTATTCTTTACCCTTTTAATAATAGTTTCTACTACTTCTTTTTCAAAAACAAATTCAGGCGTAGTAAATTTTTCATTAATAATTTGGGCTGGCTGTGTAATAGCTAAACGAGCGGCATTTTCTGAAATGGGGTTTAGTTCATAATAGTTTTGTTGAAGATTAGGAAGATAGTCTGTTAGCTGATTTAATAAGGATAATCTATCTGAACGTAAAGAAAAAACCAATTTGATATTTGGCTTTTTGTATAATAGACTAATGTCATTATCTAATGCTTGTAAACGTTCTGGGTTTGTCTCTTTTTCTTTGGCTTTCCATAATTCTTGGTAGGCATCCTCTAAAAAATCGTGTGGTAAATCTTGAAAGAGCATTTTGCCTAAGAGTTCAGCAAATGGAATGATTTCTTCTTTTTTATCATAGCTAAATAATTCTTCAAATTGGTCAAAAAATAAAATAATAGCTGCATCATTAGAGGCATATTGATGATTTTTTAGCCAATACCATAATTGAAACTCATCTGTTATATTGATTTTAGCATGATGCAGAAAAGACTGTTCTAGTACATTCTCCTTCAATTTTTCAAGGAGTTTTTCAATAGGACTTGGCTCTTTTTTCTCTTTGTTTTTAGCATATAGTCTAATATTAAAGTAAACACTCTTGTTTGTTTCAGCTTCTACTAATTTGGGGATTACTCCTGCATTAATTAAAGAACTTTTTCCGTAGCCACTTTTACCATATAGAATTATCAATTGTTTCAGTGTCAATAATTGATAAAATGCCTCAATGTCCTTTTCTCTCCCCATCAACAACTCTTTATGCTCGGTTGAAAATGGTGTTACCCCCGGATAACGATATACTTCGATAGCCTGTTCTTCATTCATATTAGGAGGCAATTTGCTTTTTGATAGATTTAATTACTTGTGCAAAGCCTTCGTCATAATTACCTTCACGTAGGTTTGCTCTATTTGTATTCTGGAAGAATTTAATAATTTTAGCAAGGTTATTTTTTAAGTCCAACAGCCTTTCTTCAATATCCGTTAAATCTCGTGAATCAAAACCTTTACTTCTTCTGTCATTAATACGTTTTCCAATGGCCTGTTTTTTTTCTTCAACTAAATCAAATGCCTCATCAATAAACTTTCCGTCAAATAAAGCATCATCTACATCACAGGGCAATACTTTTTTATTTGCCCAGATTGTGGTGAGTGATTCTATTGCCACCCATGCAGAAGTCATGAAAGTTTTTGAAATCAATGGCAAAACCAAATCACATTTAGCCATTTCTCTATCAATAAATTTTGGAATAGAAAAGCCAACAGGGTTATCTTGGTCTATTAATACTTTGATGCCATAAGCCTCTAAATCTGTTTTTACTCTTTCGGCAATGGCTGTATTTTGATGGTTATAAGAAATAAAAACTGTTGCGTTTATTTTTTCCTTTGTGGGTTCAGCTACTCTTAACATTCCTTTGTCTTTACATTGTTTATAAATACTATTTAAAAAATCTATGGGGTTTGCTTGTTCTGCATTTAAAGAAAATCGATTCCAAACCAGCGTTTCTAAGCCTTGTTCGACTATGTGAGAAAATGAAAAACGATTGCCCATTCTTAGCTTTCCGCTTTCATCAGAAACTAAAAGCCTAATGAGTAACTGAACATACCATTTTTCAAAACGAACCCCCAGAAAGATAATGACAGGATTCTCATTCAATAAGGAAAGTATTTCAACAGGTAAGGGCTTTTTACCAAAAATATTTTTGAAATAACTAAACCAATCTGTAAAAGTAAAATTGACATCATAGTTATTGTTTGCCATATCACCCAAAAGCTTGTAGATAAGTGGTTTTTTTGAAGTGGGCTTTTCATTAATCTGTGCTAAATTTTCATTTTTACGAGAGTAACTACTTACATCAAAAGAATCAGGATATACTTCATTGAAAGCATTTTGAAGATTATCATCAGGCAACAAAGAAATTATTAAAGGAATGGGTAATGCAGCAATTTGCTTATAATAGTCCATCCACTCTATTCTTTGTCTAAAATACACTCTAACAAAATTGTGAATATGGATTTCAGCCATTTCGGAATTATGACTCATCAATTCCTCCATTAAAAATGGATAATTGACAAACTCAATCTTTTGATTGCCTAATTTTTCTTTTTCCCGAGGAGGTAATTGCTCATAATATTGATCATAAGCTTCCTTGATAGAAGTATCAAAACTTTTTCCTTCAAAATGATAAAGCTCTGGACCTAAAACCAATATGCACTTTTCTTGCTGAATGGCTGTAATGATATATTCAAACATATTCAATTTATTAGTAGCTACTTATCTATTTGATTTAATTAAATCCAAGTTACTGAAATTAAAAAACAAAAACTTGAAGGAAGTCTTAATTTTATTAAACGGTAAAAGCAATGTCTGTCAAGGCTTTACAAAAAGGTTAAAGGTGGTTTTGATTTAGTGACATGCCAATTTAATCTTTATATACGAGGCTTTTATTTAGTGATATGCCAATTGCATCTTTATATACGAGTCTTTCATTTAGTGATATGCCAATTACATCTTTATATACGAGTCTTTCATTTAGTGATATGCTAATTCCATCTTTATATATGAGGCTTTGATTTAGTGATATGCTAATAATATTTTGTGGTATGCCTTCTTCATTTATATAATTGGATAATTACCAATTATTTGTGAAATAAAAATGCCATAATCGGTAGAAGTAATTTGCTCTTTTGTTAACTTTATGTAGTGATAAATTAATCTTTCCACCTTTAAATCATTCTACCAATGGCAACAACAACAGAGGCTACCTTCGGTGCAAAACTTGCTAACGCAATCACCATTTCAACACACTTAAAAGGTTTTACAGGTTATATTGCTCCAACATCCGAAATTACAATTGAGGCTTACGATGCTTTAATTGCTTCCACTAAAACCGAAAATACTAAGGTTATTACCCAGAGAGCCAGTTACTCTTCCGCAGTAGAAACAAGGCTTAAATTATTTGCCAACGAAACAAATTCTGTCGCCAAACTGATTAGTCCAATTTTGGCTACAGTTAGGGCTTCACTAGGGAAAAATGCCAAAGAGCTATCTGATATTTCTGCTATCGCCGAGAAAATTAGAGGAAAGAATAGTCCTAAAGCAAAAGAAGGAGAAAGTGTTAATACCATAAGCCAGTCAGAGCTTTCTTATGGAAGCAAAACCCAGAATTTTTCAGATATAATCAGTATTTTAGTCAGTTTAGGAACTGCTTATAATCCTGCTAATGAAAATGTAAAGCTGATTACTTTACAAGCCAAGCTTGATGCAATCAACACGGCTAATATCAATGTTGCCACTACGCTTGGTTCATTGAAAACAGTATCTGACCAGCGTAATACTTATTATGAAAAGTTGTCTGAAGTTACGCAACGCATCAAAGAATCTGTAAAAAGTCAATATGGGGTAGCGTCAGTTGAATATAAATTAGTGAAAGGTTTGAAGGTCTGATTACATATTACGGTTGACAATGAGGGTTGAACATCCTGTAAGTTTTAAAAGCCATCAATGTTATTGGTGGCTTTTTTATGAATATCGACATTGGCTTTTTATTGCCTAGCATAAATTACTCTAATCTAAACATTGCATTTAGGAGTTGCTGATTCCCCGTTTTTAAACTCATTTTATCATCAAAAATATTCATTTTCATTAACCATGCTTCAAACTCTGGGGCGGGGCGTAAGCCTAATAAATGTCTTACATAAAGTGCATCATGAAAAGAAGTACTTTGATAATGAAGCATTACATCGTCTGCACCAGGAACGCCCATGATGAAATTACAACCTGCCGTTGCCAACAAAGTAAGTAAAGTATCCATGTCGTCTTGGTCGGCTTCGGCATGATTGGTGTAACAAACGTCAACGCCCATTGGCAAGCCCAAGAGTTTTCCACAAAAATGGTCTTCTAAACCTGCTCTGATAATCTGTTTGCCATTATATAAGTACTCTGGCCCAATAAAACCCACAACGGTATTGACCAACAAAGGATTAAAATGCCTAGCCACAGCATAAGCACGAGTTTCACACGTTTGTTGGTCGAGTCCATGATGTGCATTGGCAGAAAGTGAACTTCCTTGTCCCGTTTCAAAATACATCAGATTATTTCCTACAGTTCCTCTTTTTAGCGAAAGTCCCGCTTCATAACCTTCTTGTAAAATATTCAGATTGACACCAAAAGAAGTATTGGTTGCCTCTGTTCCGCCAATTGATTGAAAAACTAAATCGACAGGTGCATTTTGTTCAATGGCTTTTATCGTGGTGGTAATATGGCTCAAAATGCAAGATTGCATCGGAATATCAAAACGTTGACGAACGGCATCCAACATTTCGAGTAAACGAATAACGGTTGGGACATTGTCAGTAGCAGGATTTATACCAATTACAGCATCGCCACTTCCATAGAAAAGCCCGTCAATCATACTTGCAGCGATTCCTTTAAAATCATCTGTTGGATGATTAGGTTGAAGGCGAGTAGAAAAGTGTCCTTTCAAGCCAATTGTGTTGCGAAATTGGGTTATTACTTCACATTTTGAGGCAACAGTTACCAAATCTTGAATACGCATTAATTTACTTACTGCCGCTACCATTTCGGGTGTTAACCCTTTTTGTAAAGCTTGAAGTACAAGCGTATCAGTACTTTCTTCCAATAAAAAATTCCTAAAATCACCTACGGTTAAATGACTGATTGGTGCAAATGCTTTTTCATCATGCGTATCAATAATCAAACGAGTAATTTCATCTTCTTCATAAGGAATGAGGTGTTCGGTAAGAAAAGTTTTTAAAGGAACATCTGCCAAAGCCATTTGTGCCGCTACTCTTTCCTCGGCAGTACTTGCTGCAACGCCAGCCAATTCATCGCCCGAACGCAAAGGACTAGCCTTTGCCATCAAGGTTTTTAGGTTATGAAAATGATAGTTTCTGTTTCGGATGTTGGCTTGATACATAATGAATTGTCATTTACTTGTACAAAGAAACAGTTTTTAACAATGCACTCAAGTATAATTTTGATTAATCATTCCCGTTATTCATTTTAGGAATGTTATCTTGCATTATTATTAAAGTAATCTACTTTGTATCTGATATTTATATCACCCCAAGATACAACAAACTTAAACAAACTTCCTCTCGGTGGGGTCTGAGAGTCCTCTATTAGCATGAAAAAAGTTACTACCCTTATCGCTGTGGTAGCGTTGAGTTTTATCTCAAGCTTTTCGGTGATGGCTCAAGAAGATTTGAGCAAAAAACTCCTTCCGATGGATCCTAAGGTAAAAACGGGAATCCTTCCAAATGGTCTCAAGTATTATATCATGAAAAACGCTGAACCCAAAAATAGGGCTCAATTGCGTTTGATGGTAAAAGCGGGTTCTATTTTGGAAAATGATGAACAACAAGGCTTGGCACACTTCATGGAACACATGAATTTTAATGGCACTAAAAACTTTCCTAAAAACGAATTAGTTAATTTCCTTCAAAAATCGGGTGTTCGTTTTGGGGCAGATTTGAATGCTTATACTGGTTTCGATGAAACGGTTTATATGTTGCCAGTTCCGACAGATTCTATCGAAGTATTCAAAAAAGGAATGCAAATTCTGGAAGATTGGGCACACAATGCTACGCTTGAAGCGTCGGAAATTGATAAAGAAAGAGGAGTAGTTTTGGAAGAATCTCGTACAGGAAAAGGAGCGCAAGCACGTATGCGAGATAAATTTTTTCCGATTATTCTTAAAAATTCGCAATACGCCAAACGCTTGCCGATTGGGAAAGATGACATCTTGAAGAATTTCAAATATGATGTATTGAAACAATTCCATCAAGATTTTTATCGACCAAATTTAGAAGCGGTTGCTGTTGTTGGTGATGTAGATGTAGCGATGGTGGAGAAAATGATTATCGAAAAATTTAGCGGTATTCAGAATCCTATCAACGAAAAGCCAAGAACAAAATACAGAATAGAACTTAGTGGTGGAACAGATGTAGCCATTATTACCGACCCAGAACAACCCAACACAATTGTGCAGATTATGCACAAACAAGAAAAACGCAAAGACGTTACTTATCAAGACCGTCGTGATGGAATGGTTCGTTCATTGTTCAATCAAATGCTTTCGGCTCGTATTCAGGAACTTACACAAAAAGCAGATCCTCCCTTTCAGTTTGGTTATGCGGGTTATGGCGGTTTTTTAGGTAATTTGGATGCTTTCAATTCTGTAGTTGTAGCCAAAGGTGGAAATGTTGAAAAGGGTTTGAAAGCGATTTTGGAAGAAGTTGCTCGTGCAAAGAAATTTGGTTTTACAGCTTCTGAATTACAAAGAGCTAAAACACAATACATGGTTGGACAAGAACAAGCTTTCAAAGAAAAAGACAAAACAGATTCAGAAGGATTGATTGAAGGTTTAGTGGGTGCTTTCTTGGAAGATGAAAACCTCACTTCAACAGAATTTAGTTATGAATTTACCAAGCAATATTTAGAAAGAGTAAAGCTTGAAGAAGTAAATGCTTTAGGAAATTTATTAATTACAGATGATAACCGTGCGGTGATTTTGATGGCTCCAGAAAAAGACAAAGCTACTTTGCCTACTGAAGCACAAATCAGAGAATGGTTGAATGGAACTGGAAAAGACGTAACAGCTTATGTTGACCAAACCGTTGATAAACCTTTGATTGCGAAATTACCAACAGGCTCTAAAGTAATTGCTACCAAACAAATTCCAGAAGTAGGACTTACAGAGTTTACTTTTGCCAACGGCGTAAAAGCTGTTTTGAAACCAACAGATTTTAAAAATGATGAAATCTTGATTGGTGGATATAGTTTTGGGGGAACTAATTTGTACGGAGATAAAGATGCCGACAATGCAAGAGTAGCCTCTACAGTTGCGTCGCTTGGTGGTTTGGGTGAATTTTCAACCGTGAATCTTCGTAAAATGATGACTGGAAAAGTAGCCAGAATCAGTCCATATATTACAGGAACGAGCGAGAATATTACAGGTTCAAGTAGTCCAAAAGATTTTGAAACGGCTTTACAAATGTTGTATAGTTACTTCACACAACCTCGTTTTGATGCTGATGTGGTAAAAGGCTTTTTAGCAAATCAGCGTGATAATTTGATTAGTCAGCAAAAAACTTTGACGCCTGAAAAAGTATATGGTGATTCACTTAATGCAATTTTAAGTAATCATGCACCAAGAAATGCCCCAATGACCAGTGAAAGAATGGATAAAATAGATGCCAATCGTGCTTTCCAGATTTATAAAGAACGCTTTGCAGATGCTTCTGATTTTACTTTCTTCTTTGTTGGAAATTTCAAAAACGAAGAAATTAAACCTTTACTTGAAAAATACTTAGGTGCTTTGCCATCAACAAAACGCAAAGAAACGTATAAAGATTTAGGAATTCGTTCACCAAAAGGAAAAATTGAAAAGACGGTTTACAAAGGCACAGAACCGAAAGCAAGAGTAACTTTGGTTTGGGCTGGTGATTTCGATGGTACAACGGAAAGTGAAACTCAAGTAGAAGCTTTATCGGAAGTATTAGAAATTAAATTGACTGAAACCCTCAGAGAAGAAGAATCGGGCGTTTATGGAGTTGGCGTTAGTGGCAGTACGGCTAAAATTCCAGCGAAACGTTACACTTTCCGCATTGCTTTTGGTTGTGCACCAGAAAATGTAGAGAAATTGGTAAACCGTACTTTGGCTGAAATTCAAAAAGTAAAAGAAAAAGGTGCTGAACAAACAGATATTGATAAATTCAAAGCAGAAACTAAACGTCAAACAGAAACACAATTGCGTGATAATGGTTTTTGGGTAAATTATTTACAATCTCAATATCAAGAAGGCGATGATGTAAAATACATTTTGAAAGAAGAAGAAGCCTTGAAAAAAGTAACGGTAGAAAGTACCAAAACGGCAGCTAAAAAGTACTTTGCTGACAATCAGATTAAAGTAATTTTATTGCCAGAGAAGAAGTAAGATTAAGATTTTTCATAGGAAATAAGGCTTGGGAACTTTATGTTTTCAAGCCTTATTATTTTATAGATGCAAACTTATTCAATGAATTTTGTGAGTAAAAAAGTATTTCATAAAAGGAATCAACCGATATTTACCACATTCCGCATAAATTTGTCTTTTAATCTTTAAATTAGAAGGATATATACCACACGCTGGCTTTCAAGCGAATGCCTTGAACCTACTTCCCAAATTATGGAACTCTTCATTATATTTATTTTAATATTAATCAATGGTATTTTCTCGATGTCCGAAATAGCATTGGTTTCCTCACGAAAAGCTCGCTTGGATGCTTCTGCCAAAAAAGGAGATAGCAATGCAAAAATTGCTTTAGAAATTGCCAATGACCCCAATAGATTCTTTTCTACCGTTCAAATCGGGATTACTTTAATTGGTATTTTAACGGGTATTTATAGTGGAGAAAAAGTAACCAATGATATTGAAGCTTTTGTGGCTCGTTTTGCTTTGCTTGTTCCTTATCAGCATAGTATAGCGGTTGCAATTGTCGTGTTATTAATTACGTACTTCTCTTTAGTTTTTGGTGAATTAGTACCGAAACGAATCGGATTAACCAATCCAGAATTTATCGCCAAAGCCGTTGCTCGTCCGATGAATATGATTTCTACCCTTACTGCTCCTTTTGTTTGGTTGCTTACTTTTTCTTCTGATTTACTGATTAAAATTCTGAATATCAAGCCTTCTACCGATAGTAAAGTAACCGAAGAAGAGATTAAGGCAATTGTTCAGGAAGGTGCAGACAGCGGTGAAGTACATGAAATTGAACAAGATATTGTAGGCAGAGTTTTTAGTTTGGGCGATAGAAAAGTTTCGTCTTTGATGACGCACCGTAATGATTTGGTTTTTATTAAAGCATCCTATTCTGTCGAGAAAATTGTTGAAGTAATTAGCGAAGAATTGCATTCGCTTTATCCTGTTTATGATAAAGACAAAGACCATATCATTGGCATTGCTAGACTGAAAGATTTGTTTTTACCACTTAGTCAGGCCGATTTTAATTTACAATCTTACTTACAAGCACCGCAGTTTATCATGGAAACTGCTTCGGCTTATCAGGCTTTGCAACGTTTTAAAGATAGTAGAGTTCACTACGGTATAGTGATTGACGAATATGGACAAACGCAAGGAATTGTTACGCTGAATGATTTACTGGAAGCTTTGGTAGGAAACGTTTCCGATTTCGACCATGAAGGTTATCGCCTCGACCAGCGTGCAGATGGTACTTGGTTGGTTGATGGACAATATCCTTTAGCTGATTTTCTTCAATATTTTGAGCTGAGCGAATACATCAGCGAATATCCTTTTAATACTTTGGCAGGCTTACTGTTGAATGAGCTTGGACAAATCCCAAGACAAGGCGATACCATCGTTTGGCAAAATCTTATTTTTGAAATTATTGATATGGATGGAGCTAAGTTGGATAAGGTTTTGGTAAAGACAAACCTTGAAAGTTGAACAAATTGCAAAAGAGTATAAAAGAGGAGTATTTATTCTTTATTCCAATGATTATCAATTCATTGACTTATGTTTGTTTTATTACCTTATCAGCTTATATTTGTATATGACTGCCGAAGAATACGCTAAAGAATTTCTACCTTTTGAAGTGACAGAAATTATTGGGACAGACCGACTGAAGGAATATCTCGAATTATCTATTTATGAAAAAGCAATCATTTTTAAATATTCAGATGATGGATATGAAAGCTTAAATGAAAAACTAAGAGAAAGTAAAGGTAAAGATATACCTGAATTAGGGATACTCCTGAATGAATGTTTAGACAAACTTCCTAACTATTATGGATATGTATATAGAGGATGTGAATTAACAAAATCGGAGCTTGAATTATATATTTTGAAGTATAATAATAAAGAAACGATTTCGGAATATTCTTTTTTATCAACAAGCAAAAGGAGAAGTATAGCCTATGAGTATTGTCGAGGTAAGTACAATGTAATGTTTGAAATTTTATGTAAACATGGGAAAGAGATTGAAAGTATAGCAAAACATTCAATAGAGAGAGAAGTACTTCTTAAGAATAATTCAACATTTGAGGTAATAAGAGTAGATGAACCGACTAAAGATTCAACATCATACTTTATTACCATTAAAGAAATATAAGTATGGAGACATTATTAAAATCTAAAATAAGCAAAGAACTTCATTCACAGTACGAAAGTAATGAAGGGAATACTCTATTTGCTCGAATCTTAAAAGATTGGAATGTTATTTATACCTCTGAAATTGAAAATTTAGAAAAGATAAAGCAATTAGAAAAATTTATTGGAAATACGCTGAAAGAACAAATTTTTGATAAGAAGAATCTTTCATCGCAAGATGAATTACTTATGATAGATTTTATCGGAAACTTAAATGAAAAGAAAGAAAACCTTTGGGAATTAGAGAATATGGTTTTTTCCAATGACCCTCAAATTATTACTGAACAGGATAAAGATTCCCCGGCTTGGCGGTTGCATAAAAAATTTCAATCAAGTCATGCTATTAAGGCTAAATAAAATGCCAAGTCAAAATACTTTTCCAACAGAATAAAACACTAATGAACTTCAGCCCATGCCAAAAACATGGGCTTTTTTGGTAACTTTACTCTTGTATTCCGTGTTAAATTTATATCACGATTTTCAACAATTATGCCCGACAACAAACATTCTGATATTACAGGTTACGAACAAATTGAGATTCTCGGTGCAAGAGAACATAACCTTAAAAATATTGATTTAATCATTCCTCGCAATAAACTTGTAGTCTTCACTGGAATTTCTGGTTCTGGAAAGTCTTCTTTGGCTTTTGATACCATTTATGCCGAAGGGCAGCGTCGTTATATGGAAAGCTTTTCAGCTTATGCTCGTAGCTTTTTGGGTAATATGGAACGCCCCGATGTGGATAAAATCAATGGACTTTCGCCCGTAATTTCTATTGAACAAAAAACTACTTCTAAAAACCCTCGCTCTACGGTTGGTACAGTTACGGAAATTTACGATTTCATGCGTTTATTGTTTGCTCGTGCAGCGGAGGCGTTTAGCTACGTAACGGGCGAAAGAATGATTAAGCAGTCTATCGACCAAATCATTGAAGTAATCTTGCAAGATTATCAAAATCAGAAATTGATTCTTTTGGCTCCAGTCGTAAAAGGTAGAAAAGGTCATTACCGTGAACTCTTCGTACAAATTGCCAAATTGGGTTATACCAAAGTAAGAGTCGATGGCGTAGTGATGGACATTCAGCCAAAAATGCAACTCGACCGTTTCAAAATTCACGATATTGAAATTGTTGTTGATAGAATTATCGTAAAAACAGAAGAACGTTTTCGTTTGTCGCAATCCGTTCAAACAGCCTTGAATCAAGGAAAAGGTTTGATGATGACTCGTGATGAAAAAGGAGAAGTACGAAATTTTTCAAAGTATTTGATGGACCCGATTTCGGGTATTTCTTACGACGAACCTTCACCGAATAATTTCTCTTTCAACTCACCTTATGGCTGGTGTCCTACTTGTCAGGGATTGGGAAAAGTAGAAGAAATTACAGAAGAATCTATTTTGCCCGATAAAAGCCTTAGTATCAGCAAAGGAGCAATTGCACCTTTGGGCGAGTACCGTGATATGTGGATTTTCAAGCAATTAGAAGTATTGCTAAAACCATACAAAGTAAATTTGACGACTCCCTTGGAGAAATTTCCAGAAGAAGCCATCAAAATCATGTTGTATGGCACAGACGAACCTGTGCCAGTTCCTTCAAAAAAATACGAAGGAACAGATTGGAATACCAAGTACGAAGGCATTATTGTTTTCTTGAAACGTCAGCAAGAAACAGGTTCAGAAAAAATTCAAGAGTGGTTGAAAGACTTTATGGTCGTGAATACTTGTCCAGATTGTAAAGGGCTACGTTTGAAAAAAGAATCGCTTCATTTTAAGATTGACAAAAAAAATATTGCCCAATTAGCAGAATTAGACATCGCTGAATTGGCGGAATGGTTTGTAGGTTTAGAAGACCGCATGAACGAACGCCAAAATGTGATTGCCAAAGAAATTTTGAAAGAAATCAGAAAAAGAATTGGTTTCCTAACAGGCATTGGATTGGAGTACTTAACGCTCAATCGTTCACTAAGAACTTTGTCGGGTGGCGAAGCACAGCGTATCCGTTTGGCAACGCAAATCGGTACGCAATTGACCAACGTTTTGTACATCATGGACGAGCCAAGTATTGGTTTGCATCAGCGAGACAACGTAAAATTGATTCAAGCCTTGAAAGATTTGCGAGATTTGGGCAATTCAATTTTAGTAGTTGAACATGATAAAGACATGATGTTGGCTTCTGATTATGTGGTGGATATTGGACCGGGAGCTGGTCGTCATGGAGGTTCGATTGTTGGACAAGGAACGCCTGAAGAATTTTTAAAGAATAATTCAACGACAGCAAAATTTCTGAGCGGAGAAATTGGGATAGAAGTGCCCAAACAACGCAGAAAAGGGAATGGTAATTTCTTGATTATCAAAGGAGCAACAGGCAATAATTTAAAAAATGTCACGCTGAAATTACCGCTCGGAAAAATGATTTCGGTAACGGGCGTAAGTGGTTCTGGGAAATCTTCTTTGATTCACGATACCATGTACCCGATTTTGAATCGTCATTTTTTCAATGCCAAACGTGAACCGATGCCGCATAAATCGGTAGAAGGTTTAGAGCATTTGGATAAAGTAATAGAAGTGGATCAGTCGCCTATTGGTAGAACGCCACGTTCAAATCCTGCTACTTATACAGGAATGTTTACAGACATTCGTACACTTTTTGCCGAATTGCCAGAGTCAAAAATTAGAGGCTACAAAGCTGGACGTTTTAGTTTTAACGTAAAAGGCGGACGTTGCGAGGATTGTGAAGGAGCGGGCATGAAGAAAATAGAAATGGAATTTTTGCCAGACGTACACGTAGCTTGCGAAACTTGCAAAGGAAAACGTTTCAATCGTGAGACTTTAGAAGTACGTTTCAAAGGAAAATCTATTGCAGACGTACTGGACATGACCGTAGAACAAGCCGTAGAATACTTTGAAAATCAGCCAAAAATTGCCAGAAAAGTACAAATGTTGAAAGAAGTAGGTTTGGGATATATTACGATTGGTCAGCAAGCGACGACACTTTCGGGTGGCGAGGCACAAAGAGTAAAATTAGCCGAAGAACTTTCAAAAAGAGATACAGGCAAAACCATGTATATTTTGGATGAACCAACTACGGGTTTACATTTTCAAGATATTAAAGCGTTATTGGAAGTACTCGACCGTTTGGCGGATAAAGGCAATACTGTGTTGATTATCGAACATAATTTAGATGTTATCAAAGTATCAGACCATATCATTGATGTTGGTCCAGAAGGTGGTCAAAAAGGCGGACAAATCATTGCCGAAGGCACACCGGAGCAAGTAGCGAAAGTAAAAGGCAGCCATACGGCGAGGTTTTTGAAAGAGGAGCTTAGTTGAGTGTGGAGTTTTGAGTTTTGAATTTGGAGTGTTCGCTATGGATTGTGTCCTCGCAGCCCATAGTTCTATAATTAGCAAAACAATTATTGTGGGCTGTGAAGACACAGCCCACGGCGAAAGCAAAAATATTATCTCTCTCCCCAAAAGCAATCAAATCATGAAAATAGACATCAAAGACTTTGAGTACAACGGTGAAAAGAAGTTTAAAATCAAAAACTCAGTCACTAAAGTTAAAGATTTTTATGAATCTGCGGAGGAGTATGAGTTGATGATGGCGGAGATAAAAGAGGTAATTGATAAACGCCAAAGTTTGATGTATGCTGATGACCGTTATGCGATGTTGATGATTTTTCAGGCTTCGGATGCGGCGGGGAAAGATGGAACTATCAAAGCTGTACTTTCTGGCATTAATCCTGCTGGAATTTCAGTACATAGTTTTAAAAGACCAACTCAGGAAGAATTAAACCATGATTTTATGTGGCGAAATATGGTGAAAATGCCAGAAAGAGGAAAAATGGTTTTTCATAATCGTTCGTACTACGAAGAGTTATTGGTGGTAAAAGTACATCCTGATATTTTATTAAAAAGTGAAAGACTTCCTTTAGAGCTTACCAAAGATTTGGATAAAGTATGGGAGCATCGCTATGAGGATATTCGTAATTATGAAAAATATTTGAATAGAAACGGAACTGTTGTGCTAAAATTCTTTCTGAATGTATCAAAAAAAGTACAAGCTGAACGCCTGATTGAACGTATTAAAGACCCAACTAAAAACTGGAAATTTGAAGAAGGCGATGTAAAAGAACGTGAATTTTGGAATGATTATCAAGAGGTTTATGAGGAGATGGTGAACCAAACTGCCGCCAAACATGCTCCTTGGTATGTTGTGCCAGCAGATGATAAAAAGAATATGCGATTGATTGTCAGCAGTATTATTTTACACCATATCAAGGCTTTAGAAATGGCGTATCCAGAAGCAGATGAGGCTCGCCAAGCTACTTTGCTTCAACTCATCAAGGTAATCGAGCAACAAAATGAATAAGCTAATGTGAAACTATTTTGGTAAATTGCAGGCTTAAAGACAAAAAGATTACCATGCGACTGAATTTCAAGGACTTAATTATATTTGAGAACGACGATTATATTGTTATCAACAAACCTCCATACATTGCTTCATTAGACGAACGTCAGGCTGATAATTCGCAGAGTATTTTGCGACTGGCAAAAGAGTACTCAGACGATGCCCAGTTGGCTCACCGTTTGGATAAAGAAACTTCGGGTGCTTTGGCAATTGCCAAAAATCCTGCGGCGTACCGTCATTTAGCCATGCAGTTTGAACACCGTCAGGTAGAAAAACGCTATCATGCTGTCGTGAATGGGGCCAATGATTTTGAGATGATTTCAGTCTATTTGCCCATCGCTCAGAAAAGAGATGGAACACAAGTAATGATTGACCGTCAGAAGGGAAAAGAGGCTGAAACAATCTTCAATACGATTAAAGTATATCGTAACCATACTTTGGTAGAATGTATGCCTGTAACGGGTAGAATGCACCAAATCAGGATTCATTTGGTATGTTTGAAAGCACCAATTGTTTGTGACCCAACGTATGGCGGAGAGTTTATTTACTTATCTGATTTAAAAAGAAAATTTAATCTGAAAAAAGATACAGACGAACTCCCTTTGATGAAAAGAGTAGCCTTGCACTCTCGTTCTTTGACCTTCAGATTATTGAATGATGAGATTATAAAGGTAGAAGCTCCTTATCCGAAAGATTTTGAGGTTTTGGTAAAGCAGTTAGAGAAGTTTTCGTAATTTTGCGACTATCCAATTCAAGGCTCTCGGCTCCGTAGTTCAATGGATAGAATGTAGGTTTCCGGTACCTAAGATGAAGGTTCGATTCCTTCCGGGGCCACAAATAATCAGAATAAACCCTTAGCATTTAAAATGTTAAGGGTTTCGTTTTTTGTTGAGGTACACTTTGTGAAAAAGTTTTAATATGGCAATATTGTTACTGTTATCGGCAAGATAAATCTAATAAAGTATGTTTTTTGCGGTATATTTGCCGATAACGGCATATAATAAGAGCAATTATGAATTATATTTCAGTAAGTGAATTTGCAAAAAAATGGAATATTCCAGAAAGGACTGTTCGAAATTACTGTGCTACAGGAAGAATTCAAGGAGCTTTCTTAACAGGTAAAACTTGGAATATTCTAAATGATGCTACTATCCCCGAAAAGGGGAATAGGAAGAAATTTAGTGATAATCCCTTACTCAATCATCTCAAAGAGCAAAAGGATATGAAGCTCAATGGGGGTATTTACCATCGTACACAGATTGACTTGACCTATAATTCAAATCGTATTGAAGGAAGTAGGCTGACACACGACCAAACTAGATATATTTTTGAAACCAATACTATTGGAGCATCTCAAGAAAGTATAAATGTTGATGACATCATAGAAACCACCAACCACTTTCGCTGTATTGATTTAATCATTGACAAAGCAAAAGTCAAACTAGCTGAATCTTTCATTAAAGAGTTACATTTTCTTTTAAAATCAGGGACTTCTGATAGTAGAAAAGATTGGTTTAACGTTGGGGAATACAAAAAATTACCAAACGAAGTTGGGGGTAATGAAACTTGTCCACCTAAAGAGGTTGCTACAAAAATGAAAGAACTACTTGCTGCTTATCACAACATCGAAAAGAAAACTTTAAAAGATATTATTGACTTTCATTATCAGTTTGAAGTTATTCATCCCTTTCAAGATGGCAATGGACGTGTTGGTCGATTGATTATGTTTAAAGAATGTCTTGCCAATAATATTGTACCGTTTATTATAGATGAAGACCTAAAGTTTTTCTATTACAGAGGTTTGCAAGAATGGAATCATATAAAAGAATATTTGTTAGATACTTGTTTTACCGCTCAGGATAATTACAAAGCTATTCTTCAGTATTTTGAAATAGCATTCGAGTAGATTATTGCTTAAAATCATGAATATTGTAAATGTTATCACAAAATTCATATTCAGCAGGTTGATTAGAGCAAATGAATAACAAGCGTTGTTTGGCGTATTCTTGTACATTTTTTAAGTACCAGCTGCAAGCGTTGTTATCAAGATTAGAAGTTGGTTCGTCAAGCATCAGAATCTCGCAATCAGACAAGAAAGAGAGTCCTAATTTTACTCTTTGCTTCATTCCAGACGAGAAATACTTTATCTCTTTGTTTTTAGCCTGCGGTAATTCTATAAAGTCAATGAATTGACTGATAGTAAGTCCGTCTCTTAATGGTTTAAACTTGATATGAAAGGCTAGAAGCTCGCTTAAAGTGAAGTCTTCGATAAGTTCTAAGTAAGGAGCAGTGATGCTAATGTGTTGATAGAAACTATCGACTTCAAGGGTTTTATCGTCATCTTGAAAACTAATCGTTCCTTCGCTATGAGGCATAAAGCCCGAAAGTACTTGAAGTAAGGTAGATTTTCCACTACCATTCGCACCCGTAAAAGTATAGGAATTTCCAGCATGAAAGGTCAGATTTACATTTCTGAAAATCCATTCATTTCTGAATTTTTTACCAAGATTTTGAGTGATGATGTGCAATTTACCTGTGCTGATTAAATTTTAAAGGTTGATACTGAATATTTAAAATATTCAGTATCAACCTTTTGAAGAATATTAAGAAAGTCCTTTCATGATACCTCTTTCAGAATTACGGATGAAGTTGACAATTTCATCACGTTCAGAAGAAGCAGGAAGATTGATTTCAATTTGCGTTAAAGCATCAGAAGTATTTAAGTTTTTTAAATAAATATACCTGTATGCTTCTTGAATTTGCGAGATTTGTTCTTCAGAAAAACCACTTCTTCTTAACCCAACCGAGTTAACACCTACATAACCAAGCGGCTCACGAGCAGATTTTGTATAAGGAGGAATATCTTTTCTAACTAAAGCTCCACCCGAAATCATTACATGTTTTCCAATTTTTACAAACTGATGAACAGCAGCAGTACCGCCAAAACGAGCGAAATCTCCCACTTCTACGTGTCCAGCCATTTGTACGTTGTTGGCAATTATTACATTGTCGCCGATGATACAATCATGAGCAATATGGCAATAAGCCATAATTAAGCAATTTTTACCAATTTGGGTTTTATACTTATCAACAGTACCTCTGTTGAGGGTTACACATTCACGAATTGTAGTGTTATCACCTATGATGGCAAGGGTTTCTTCGCCTTGAAATTTTAAATCTTGTGGAATAGCAGATATTACGGCACCCGGAAAAATACGACAATTTTTACCAATTCTTGCACCAGGGAAAATCGTTACGTTTGAGCCAATCCAGCTACCTTCACCAATTTCCACATTTTGATGAATCACTGTAAAAGGTTCAACGACCACATTCTGAGCAAGTTTGGCGTCGGGATGTATGTAGGCTAAGGGTTGTGTCATATTTTTGTTATTGATAACAACGAAAAAATGTTGATGTATCTCAACATTTTTTCGTGATAATTAACTCTTTCTTACTAAGCTTGCTGTCATGTCAGCTTCACAAACTACTTGTCCGCCCACATAAGCTACACCGTGCATTTTGGCAATACCTCTTCTGATAGGGGCAAGTAAATCACATTTAAAAATGACAGTATCACCCGGAACAACGCTTTTTCTAAAGCGACAGTTTTCGATACCAACCAAATATGGCCAGTAATTTTCAGGGTCTGGAACAGAGCTAAGTACAAGAATACCACCAGTTTGTGCCATTGCTTCTACTCGCATAACGCCCGGCATCACAGGATTGTTAGGAAAGTGCCCCATGAAATAATTTTCATTCATGGTTACGTTCTTGATACCAACTACACTCTGGTCATCTAAATAAATGATTTTATCAACCATTTGGAATGGATAACGATGAGGAAGTAATTGATAGATTCTCTCGAAAGTAAAGATTGGAGGTTGTTTTGGGTCATACTGAGGTACTTTGTTTTTCTCAGTTTCCAACATCAACTTTTTGATTTTCTTGGCTAGTTCAACATTGGCAGCATGACCTGGGCGTGCTGCTAAAATTTGTGCTTTGATAGGACGACCGACTAAAGCTAAATCACCCACCATATCCAATAATTTATGGCGAGCCATTTCATTATTGTAATACAATTCTAAATTATTTAGAATCCCTTTTTCTTTAGAAACGCTTACTTGAGGTTTACCCAAAACCATTGCTAAATGGTTAAGTTCTTCTTCAGAATAATCACGGTCAGCAATGACGATAGCATTTGATAAATCACCACCTTTGATTAAATCTGCTTTGTACAAAGCTTCTAATTCATGTACAAAACAGAAAGTACGGCATTTAGCAAAGCTTTCATTAAACTGGCTGATGGCAGTTAAATTAGCATGTTGACTTGTTAAGAATTTAGAATTATAGTCAACCATAGCTGTTAAGCGGTAGTCATTTAGTGGCAAAGCCGCTAATTCAACACCTCTTTCAGCATCTTTATATCTTATTTCAGATGGGATTTCAAAAAACTTACGATGTGCTTCTTGTTCTTCTAAACCTGCATCCAAAATAGCTTCTACAAATTTGATAGAACTTCCGTCCATAATTGGAGGTTCTGGCCCATCCAATTGTATCAAAACATTATCAATCTGACAGCCTACCATCGCCGCTAATACGTGTTCTACGGTATTAATTCTAGCTCCGTTGTGTTCGATGGTTGTTCCTCTTGAAACATCAACAACGTGATCTACATCCGCATCAGCGATAGGCTGATTCGGTAAATCAATTCTTTGAAATTTGTATCCATGATTGGTAGGAGCTGGCAAAAATGTCATATTGGCTACAACACCTGTGTGTAAACCAACACCCGACATCGTAACCGATTTCTTGATGGTATGCTGTTTGTTATTCATTGCTTTTTAACTTATTTTCTAATTCTCTCAATCGTTTTTCTGTAGCAGGAAGTTTACGAATAAGAGCCTGTGTTTTCAAGTAGTCTATATTTTCTGTGGCTGGAGTTCCGCTTAAAATCATTCCTTCCTTATTAGGTGCTTTAGAAATGCCCGTCTGCCCAAGTGCAATCGTTTTATTGGGTAAAGTGATATGTCCATTAATACCAACTTGTCCGCCAATCATACAATTTTCACCTACTTTTGTCGAACCTGCAATACCTGTTTGTGCCGCAATTACTGTATTTTTACCGATTTCTACGTTATGTGCAATTTGAACCAAATTATCAATTTTTACACCTTCTCTGATAATAGTCGAGCCGATTGTGGCACGGTCAATCGTAGCATTTGCACCAACACTTACATAATCTTCTAATACTACATTTCCTAACTGCGGAATTGTTTGATAAGTACCATCAGCTTGCGGAGCAAAACCAAAACCATCTGCACCAATTACAGCATTGGCATGAATGGTACAATGATTGCCGATACGAGTATTTGGATAAATTTTCACACCCGAATAAAGCGTGCAATTATCACCAATAATACTTGCTTCCAAAACCGTTACGTGAGGATAAATTTTTACGTTTTTACCAATTTTACAATTATCAGCAATATAGCTAAAAGCACCAATATATTCGCCTTCGCCAACTGTAGCCGAACTACTGATGAAAGAGGGCTGTTCAATTCCTTTTTTCTGATTTGCGATGAATTTTTGGTATTCTTGAAGAAGTGTAGTAAAGGCAGAATAGGCATTTTCAACTAAGATTAAAGTAGGAGAATATTCCTTTTTTGGCTCAAATGTTTTATCAACAATTACAGCAGTTGCCTGAGTAGTATATAAAAAATGCTCGTATTTAAGATTCGCTAAGAAGGAAATACTGCCTTCAGTTCCATCTTCTATTTTGGCTAATTGGCTAACTTTAAGGCTTTTATTGCCTTTTACTTCTCCATTTAGCATCAGAGCAATTTGTTCAACGGTAAATTCCATTCTTGGGGTGGTGGTCGTTGGGGTTTGTTTTTGGACGGCTTCGCCTAACATATTTTACCGCAAATATACATTCTTTGCCCAACATATATAATATTTTTTGACGATGTTACTTAATGCCTTTATTGTTGGTAAATCAGAAGCTTCGGCAATATCTAATACTCTTTTGTCTTTTGTCAGGATATTAATGTTCTGTTTGCCAGATACATAAGCAGCATTAGAAGTATTTCCTTGGATGATTAAGTAAGGCAAATCACTTTCTTGAACACTTGGATTACTGAGTAAATCAATTTGAATTTTTTCAAGAAAAGATGCTTCGATAGGAGCGTCCGAAATATGAATTTTGAATAAATCCCTATCCAACAACATTTTACTAATGTTTGAAAGTAATTTATCTGGATGTTTTGCCCAAATTTTCACACAAGCCCAAATGTCATAATCGTCCATTTCAGCGAAGGCTTCTAGGTAAGATATATCGGCAGTAAAATCTTCTAAACTTACTTCATTTTTCAAGAAAACCATGAAAGCTGGCGTTGCAAAAACATCTTCGCCTGCTCTGATTAATTCTCTGGCTCTGGTGATAATTTGTATCAGCATCGTTTCGGCACAAATAGATGTTTTGTGCAAATACACTTGCCAATACATCAGTCGGCGAGCAGTCAGGAAGTTTTCGATTGAATAAATTCCTTTTTGTTCTACGACTAATTGATTATCGACAATATCCAACATTTTCAGAATTCTGTCGGCACCAATAAATCCTTCACGGACACCCGTAAAAAAACTATCTCGGTTCAAATAGTCCATTCTATCAACATCTAATTGACTCGAAATTAATTGTGTAAAAAACTTTCGTTCATAATTTCCTGTGAACATTTGTATTGCCAAAGTAAGTGCCCCATCCAATTGTCGATTCAATTCTTCCATCAATAAAAATGAAATGTGCTCATGTGGTACTTTATCCAAAATGACAGATTCTAATACATGAGAAAAAGGACCATGACCGACATCGTGCAATAAAATAGCAATTTGTGCTGCTTCTAATTCAGCATCTGAAATTTCATGTCCTTTACTGCGAAGTGTCATTAATGCTTCGTTCATCAAATACATTGCCCCTAAAGCATGGTGAAAACGAGTATGCAAAGCGCCAGGATACACATACTCTGCCATGCCCAATTGTTTGATTCTCCGCAAACGCTGATAGTAAGGGTGTTCAATCAAATCAAAAATTAGCTCGGTTGGTATATTGATAAACCCATAAACAGGGTCATTAACGATTTTGCGTTTGTTCATGTGTTTCAGTTGTGAATGAGTGAGTTTTGAATTAGTGAATACTTTCAGTAATAAAGTCCTTTCACGAAAATCTTGTTTCTTGCCTCTTTAGTCTTCCAGTCCTCTAATCCTAAAGTCTATATCCAAATCTTGCTTCTTCCGTCTTCCAATCCTACAGTCCTAAAGTCTTCCAGTCCCCATAAAAAAGTCCTAAAAACAAAAATAGCGATACAAAAGCTGCATCGCTATTTTTTTTAATTATTTAGTCGTTAAAAATCTTAATTATTACCGCCTTCTCTACGACCACCGCCATTTCCTCCACGACCTCTCATTTCTTCTTGTAATTCAGCGTATTTTGTCAATTGTTCAGCCGTGAAAATTGTTTTCAATTTTTCATCTTGTGCTTTAGTCAAATCACGTAATTCTTGCATCGCTGCACGTCTGTCAGAAGCATTTCTAATCGCTTCTCTTTTCGCCGTTCTTTCTGTTAACAAAGGTTTAACTTGATTTACTTGTTCAGTAGTCAAAGACAAAGCCTTTGTCCATCTTTTTAACTGAGCTTCAACTCTTTGTTCAGGCGTCATATCTTGACGTTGACCATTTGGTGCTTCTGCATTTTGTGCAACTGAAGTCTGAACATTTACGATAAAGGTAGCGGCTAATAAGCTCGCTGCGAAGATTAATTTCCTTTTCATTGTTAAGATTTTTATTTTTAAAACGACGTTTAGATAAACAAGTATTGAAAAGGTTTAAAAGTATTTTTAAAAAGATATTTTGTAAAAATGCTTTTTAAAATCTAATTTTGCACCACAAAGAAATCAAACGCTTTGTAGGGCCTATAGCTCATTCGGTTAGAGCAACTGACTCATAATCAGTAGGTGCTTGGTTCGATTCCAAGTGGGCCCACAAAAAATCCCTCATAATCAGTTGATTGTGAGGGATTTTTGTTTAGATACTTTTCTGTTTTTGATAGAATAATATACCTAAATTGGATTTATATAAATTATTGGTTAGGTATTCGTGTGAAAAAGAGAGTGCCTTTGAAAGCACTCTCCGTATTATATAAAGTAGATTAGGATAAACATAAAATCTCTGAAAACTTCACATAAAAGCTTACTCTTGCTCTTCTTGTTTGTTAATTTTTCTATTCTTTTCCGCCCATAAATAAAGCGAAGGCAAAATCAGCGGAGCAAAAATTAAAGTACTGGTTAGTCCGCCAATGATTACTGTTGCTAATGGTCTTTGTACGTCTGAACCAATTCCTGACGAAATTGCCGCAGGTACAAGACCAATGATAGCAACAACTAATATAGATAATAAAGCTCTCAGTTGCTCTTTTGATGATACCAACACACTGTGTTGTAATTCGGTACCGTTTTCACCTTTGGCTCGATTAATGGCGGAAACCAATAATACGCCTGCCATGACCGAAATCCCGAAAATACTTACAAACCCTACGCCAGCCGAAACGTTGAAGTAATAGCCACGTATCAATAAAGCAACGATTCCTCCGCCCAAAGCAAATAAAATACAACTCATCGTAACTAAAGTATTGGGCAAATTCTTGAACAACATAAACAAGAAAAGAAACACCAAAAGTATCGTTAAAGGAATGGTGAAAGCCAATTGTTTGCCTGCACGTTCAAGGTTTTCGTATTGTCCGCCATAAATGATTTGGTAGCCTTTTGGCACGTGTACTTTGGCATCAATTTTATCTTGCAATTCTTTCACAAAACTGCCTTGGTCTCTGCCTTTGATGTTCGTCCGCACAGTTACCATTCTTTTACTTCCGTAGCGGTAGATATTGGTTTGTCCTTCTACAAAATGAATATCTGCTAATTGACTCATTGGAATTAAAGCACCATTTACCGAAGGCACAAGAATATCTTTGATGGCATCAATAGAGTTTCTGAACTGTGGCAAAAAGCGAATCACGATGTCGTAGCGTTTTGTGCCATCGTACAAAGTAGAAATCGTTTTTCCGCCAATTGCTGCTTCAATCATATTTTGAATATCAGCTACGTTTATTCCAAAACGAGCCGCAGATTCACGATTGATATTGATAGCCAATTGGTCTTGTGGACCTTCTTGCTCTATATTTACGTTGTCTGCACCAGCAGTTTGTTTTACGATGGTGGCAATACTATCAGCTTTTTGTCGCATCATTTTCAAGTCGTCGCCAACAACAGAAATTGCCAAATCGGCGGCACTTCCCGTTACGATTTCCATTACTTGGTCGATGATGGGCTGACCCGAAGAAAAGGAAACCGATGGCAATTGCTGTTGTAAATCCGTCTTGATTTTATCCACCAATTCTTTTTTAGAAATGGTTTTACTCCACAAACTATAATCTTTTAAACCAACCAAAATTTCGTTTCTATTTGCTGGAAACGGGTCTGTTCCATCATCATTTCTACCTGTTTGTGTAATAACAAATGAAATTTGTGGATACTTAGCAATGGTACTTCTGATTTTAGCGGCATAACTGGCATTTTCTTGAATGGTAATTCCCGCAGGGAAATTTCCTCTAAGAAAAATCGAACCTTCATCCAAGGTTGGTAAAAATTCCGTTCCGAGTTTTATGCCACAGAAAATGAATGTTCCAACAATGGTGAAACCAATGATTACGGTTCTTTTGTAATGATTCAATAATTTATCCAATACATTTCCGTAATGTTTCGACAGAAAATCCAGCACATAATTTTTATGTTCTTTCATCGGTTTGTCAAAATCAGCTAAAGCTTTTTTGTAGCTGAAAGAAATCAATACTGGAATGATAGTAAGTGCTGCCAACATCGAGCCAATTACGGCAAAAGCCAAAGTAAGTGCCATCGGCGAAAACAGTTTTCCTTCTACACGGGTCATCAATAAAATGGGCATATAGGCCAAAATGATAATGGTAACTGAGAAAAATATTTCACGACCTACTTCTTGTGCTGCTTGTAAAGTGATTTTAACAATGCCCTGTTTTTTCTCTTCGATGGTGGCAGTTCTGTACTTTCGGATGAGATGTTCTGCCATCAAACAAGCTCCGTCAACAATAATTCCAAAGTCGATTGCTCCCAAAGAAAGTAAATTGGCTGGAATGCCCGTCAAACGCATTAAAATAAACGCAAACAAAAGCGAAAACGGAATCGTTAGGGCTACCACAATGGCACTTCTGACACTTCCTAAGAAAAATATCAAGAGAATCACAACGATTGAAATTCCTTCAAATAAAGTATGTGCTACCGTTTCTAAAGAATGGTCAATCAAGAAACTGCGGTCGTAAAGCGGACGCAAATGCACGCCTTCGGGCAATTCACTGGCTTGTAAATCTGCCATTTTTTCTTTCAAAAGCTTCAATACTTCACTTGGATTTTCGTAACGTCTTAACAAAATAATACCTTCTACGCCACTTTTTACATCCAGTTTTTCTTTCGTAACGGTGTAACCTAAAACGCCACTTGCGGGCGGAGGAGTAATCTCAACAGTAGCGACATCACGGATAAATACAGGCATTCCATTATCAGATTTCAACACGATATTCTGAATGTCTCTTTCTGTTTTAATTGCTCCTAAGCCACGAACTGCAAAACCTTGCCCACCACGAGCCAAGATATTTCCGCCTGTATTTTGGTTATTGACATTTACCGCATCCGTCACATTTTGTAAAGTAAGGTTATACTTTCTTAGTTTTTCGGGCGAAGTAATGATATGATATTGTTTCAAAGGCCCACCAAAAGTTACCACATCCGCAATGCCCGGCACTTGTAATAACGCTGGTTTAATGACCCAATCTTGTAAATCTCTTAATTGTGTTTGACTAAAATTCGCTGGTGCTTCTACCACATAGCGATAGATTTCCCCAACGGCAGTACTCATTGGTGCTAATTCTGGATTTACGCCATCGGGCAAAGATGCCGAACTCAAACGCTCAATTACTTGCTGACGAGCGAAGTAATCGTCTGTGCCATCTTTAAAGGTTAGTTGCACAACCGACAACCCAAAAATAGTACGACTTCTACGGTCTAATACATTGGGCGTATTTTGTAAGGCACGTTCTATCGGTACTGTTACTTGTTGTTCAACTTCTTCGGCTGCTCTTCCGTCGTACTGTGCTACTACAATCACACAAGTATCTGCTATGTCTGGATAAGCTTCAATTTTCAATTGTGTAAAGCACCAATAGCCTACCGCCATCAGCACAGTACTTATCGCAATCACAATCCAGCGATTACGAAGGCTGAATACTAATAAGTTCTTAATCATTTATTTCCACTGTTCTACTTGGTTCGTAATAATAAATCCACTTTTTACTTCTACTCTCAGTGCTGTCAGCACAGCCTTTACTTTCTCGGTGTCGTCAATGAAAGTAATCATCATGGGCGTTTCATCGAAACTGAATAAATCATTCGGTCGGTTAAAATGTTTGTTTGAACCAAAACCTGAAATACCTTTAAAAACCGTTAATCCTTTGATTTTCTGGGCAATCAGAAATTGTACGATAAACTCGTGCAAGGATTTTGTTCCAAAGAGTTCATCTTCATCTATAAAAATCTGAGCTTGAAGCATAGCCTTTTTTTGTTAAAGCAACGTTCCTTTCAACAAGAATGCTGCAATGCTGAAATAAATGACAAGACCGGTTACATCCACTAAAGTAGCCACAAAAGGTGCTGATGAAGTGGCTGGGTCGAAGCCTAATTTTTTTAAGACTATCGGTATCATTGAGCCACTTAAAGTTCCCCACATAACAATACCTATGAGCGAGAAAAATATCGTTGTGGCTACCAATAAATAGTGTTCGGTATAATTGAACCAGTGGAATTGTTGCCAAAGAAGTATTCTGATAAAACCTATTGTTCCAAGAATAATTCCGAGAATAATGCCTGATGAAAATTCTCTTTTCATCACAAACCACCAGTCGGTAAAAGTAATTTCTTTCAAAGCCATCGCACGGATAATCAATGTTGCTGCTTGTGAACCACTATTTCCTCCACTTGAAATAATCAAAGGAATAAAGAGGGCTAAAACTACGGCTTTTGAAATTTCATCATCAAAATAACCCATCGCAGAGGCAGTAAGCATTTCACTGAGAAAAAGTACGATAAGCCAACCTGCTCTTTTTTTGATAAGCGTAAAAATGGGCGTTTTTACATAAGGGAAATCTAATGATTCTAAACCCCCAAATTTTTGAATATCTTCTGTATCTCTTTGTTCCGCAAAATCCAGTACGTCGTCGGCGGTGAGTACTCCAATCAAAATATTGTGGGCTGTTACCACTGGCAATACATCTCGGTCGTACTCTTTGAATTTATCAATGGCAATTTCCTTGGCATCGTCAATGGTCAAGCTTATACAAAATCCATCTAAAAGACTTTCAATGGTTTTGAAAGATTCGTTCAGAACCAATTTTCTAATCGGAATATCATCGACTAATCTTCCTATTTCATCAATCACATAAATTACATTGGCGGCTTCGGTATCGTTTGGGTGATTTCTCAAATGTTCAATCGCTTCGCCAACGGTCATTTGTCTTGAAATCGTAGAAAAATCTGTATTGATAAGTCGGGCAACGCTGTTTTCTGGATAACCGAAAAAGTCATGTATTTCAGCTCGGTTTTTCTCTGAAAGGTATTCAGTAAAGTACGATTGCTCTAAACCAATCAAATTTGAAAAAAACTCAAACCTATCATCAGAAGGCAAATTATTTAGAATGGCTGAGGCTTTCTCTTTAGAAATTCCTTTGATGATTTGTACTTGCCAGTCGAAATTGAGATAAGCAAATACTTTAGCTTGTGAATTTTTGGGTAAAGAAATAAATGATTCCGTAGCAATATCCAAAGGCAAAGAGCCAATGAATATGGCGACATCGTTTGGGTGAACAAAGTTTTTGTTAATTCCTAAACTCAATAAAGTACTGAAATCGCCCTTTAAAATTCTTGCTCTAATATCTTTCATCGGAGTGATTGGTAATTAGTAATTGGTGATTAGTCTTTTTGTCGCTTACTTACTTTTAAGTCCAAAATACAAAGCCCAAAAAACTTGAATCTTGCATTTTAAAGTCCTCAAGTCCAAAATCCTCAAGTCCCCAAAAATCAATATCCAAAACTCAAACCCTTCAACTGCATTACTCCTTTAACAGCCACCGTTTCGCCATTTTGCAAGCCACTCAAAACCACAATTCTATCCCCAATCTGATTGCCAATATTCACTTCTCTACGTTCAAAAGTATTGTTAACATTTTTTACAAAAACATAAGTTTTCCCTTGAACCGTCACCACCGCATTTTTATTGATGTTAATATGCGAACCTTCGCTGACACCAAACAAAACTGTTGCAAACATTCCTGCTTTTAGTTTCTGCTCTGAATTATTGAGGCTTACTCTCAATTTCACCATTCTCGTCGATTCATCAATTACGTCGGCTACTTCTTCTATTTTTCCTGTAAATTTCTCATTCGGAAAAGCCGTAAATTGCAAAGTGCAATTTCCTCCTTCTTTGATTTTACTGATTTGATTTTCAGGAATATCACAAATAATAAAAGCCTTGCCAGCACTTGCTTTTCTTAATGCTTCTGGATTAAATCCGCCTGTTTTTAGCTTAGTTTCATGTTCGATAATGGCAGTTTTTTCGTTTGCTAAATCGTTTTGAACCATTGCTAATTCTGTTTCTGCACTTAATAAATCTACTTGTGCATTGGCTACGTCTTTACCTGTTCCTGCTCCATTTTTTTGTAAATCTTCAAAACGACTTACTTCTACTTTTTTACGAGCAATGATTGTTTTCTTTTGTTGAATGATTGTAGCTCGCTGACGAATATTCTCTAAGTGCTGTAACAGCGAAGTATAATTGGTCGCTAAATCAGCATTTTCAAACAAAATGATATTTTGCGAAGCACCTTCTTGTGAAGAAACCACCGTTGCCGATACTTTGGCTGGAGCAGTAATTTCATCATTGAGCGAAGAACTCCCCAAAGTTTCTGTGGCAAAAAACTGCATACTTGTTGAAGTTGGAAAAACGATTTTCATGCCGTTTTCCTGTACTTTTGGCAATACATCTACTGGTTTTGTTGCCTGATTTTCTTTTCCTCCGCAAGCCATCATTCCGACCGACAAAAGGAGTACGCTGCTTATATTTTTCATCTTTATTGTGCCATTTGATTGATTAAACCAGAAGCATAAAGTAGCTTGATAAAGCTCTGGCGATATTGTTGTAATGTATCGTAGTATTGTTGTTGTGTATCAAGCCAACTTCTTTGGGCTTCCAAATAATCTACAATTGTAGTGCCTCCGTGCAAATATGAATACTTTACGCTACTCAGAATACTTTCTGACTTCGAGAGCAAATCTTTGAATTGTTCTATATTCTGTTTCTGAGTTTGATAAGTATTATAAGCTGTCGAAAGCTCTGTTTGTATTAATGTTTGCGTGGCTTGTAAACCTTTTTCTGCTTGTTGTTTTTGTAAATGCGACTTTTTGATTTCACCTTGATTTCTTGAGAAAAATGGTAAATCTATCGCTCCGAAAAAACCAAGGTATGGAACTGTATTTTGTGGATTATAAATCATTCCCAAAGTTGGCTGTGGCGTTGCCAATGATTTCTGTAATTTGATATTACTTTCTGCCACTTGAATACTCGCTTTATAGGCTTGAATATCACTTCTATTACTCAAGGCTTGCTGTAAAAGCGAATCTAATTTGGTGGAAAAAACAAAAGTGAAATCATCCTTTGTATCAATATCAATATTGTCTTGTGTGCCAAGCATAAATTTTAAATTCGATAATTCATTTCGATAAATTTGCTCGTTCGATTTCAACTGCAAAGCATATTGATTCGCCAATAAAGCTGTACGAGTAAGGTCTGTTGACGTAATTACTTCTTTGCCCAATCGAATTTTATTGATGCTTACCAAACTATCCGTATTGGTTTTAGCAATCTGTAAAATGTCTAATTGCTTGCGAGCCGTCCAAACATCCAACCATTTCAAAGCCACATCTTGCAAAACATTTCTTTCGGTTTCGCCAAAAGCTTTTTGTGAAAGTACTGTACTTTTTTGTGCCAAATCTATTTTTGCCTGACGTTGCGAAGGCAATTGAATCACCTTCGTTAATTGCCACCATACTTGTCGGTTTTGTGCATTGTACCAATCGGTATTGTTTGGATACGAAGCTGGACGAGTTAGTACCAATGTTTGATTATTCAAATTTGGATTAGGACGCAATTTTGCCGTTACAATATCTGCTTCACTGATGCCGATATTGAGTTGCTGAGTGTTTAGCAAAGGGTTGTTTGCTTTTGCCACTTGTAATGCTTTTTGTAAAGTATAAATTTCTTGTGCCGAAGAAGGTTTATACATGAAAAAAACAAGCGTGATAATGAATGAAATTTCTCGGAGCCGCATCATCTTGTAAATCTTTAATTGATGTTACAAAGGTGGAGGATTCAGGGGAGAAAGGCAGTTAGAGAGGTTTTAGAAAATTATTAGAAAATCATTAGAAAGTGAAGGTAGCACGAGTTTCCAACTCGTGCATTTTGACGGGTTGGAAACCCGTTTTACGGCTACATAATATCATTATAAATCTCTTTGATATACGACCATTTCCAGTCTTTCTTTGTATTACACAAGCCTGCTTTTACTGGATTATTTAAGATGATATAGTTCCAACTCGTGCATTTTGACGGGTTGGAAACCCGTTTTACGGCTACATAATGTCATTATAAATCTCTTTGATATACGACCATTTCCAGTCTTTCTTTGTATTACACAAGCCTGCTTTTACTGGATTATTTAAGACATAGTTCAAAATTCGATGCAACTCATCTCGGTCACGGACAAGCCTGTCATAACTTTCATCTTGCCAAAAAGGACTATGTTTTCCTAAAAGCTTATTACACTCAAAACCAGAGTGTCGTTTAATAGAGTGCATATAGTCTTCTAAATAAAAAGGCGAATCAATTTCTGTTTCATCATACAATCTTACTACAATGTGTACATGATTCGACATGATGCAATAGGCATAAAGTTCTATTTTTTTATTATCCCAAAAGTGTAAAGATTCTGCTACAATCTTAGCAAAAGCATCTTCTTTTAAGTAATGATTTCCCCCTTGATAAGCATCATAGAATTTATCTCTTTTGCCAAAATCACGTCTGCCAAGTTTATCTAAATCTTCATTGATATTTTTTGAAGTTTGTATAATCCTTGCTTTTTCTTGAGCATACTCTTCTTTCCAACGGTCGGAAACAGCTTTGGGAATACTTCCGTCAAGGTTATAAGTAACAAAAAATGTTCCGCCTATCGGTTGTAAATGAGGTAAGTTTCTTCTGTAAAATTGCTTTTTCATATTCGTAGATGGTTATATATTTCTGTAGCACGAGTTTTCAACTCGTTTTGTTTTTTGTCGGGTTAGAAACCCGTGCTACGGTTCTGTAGCACGAGTTTTCAACTCGTTTTTTGTTTTTTACGGGTTGGAAACCCGTGTTACTGAATGATAGATATTTCTTCTTCGCTTAAATCGTAAAGCTTATATACCAAATCGTCTATCTCGGCTTCTATCGCACTGGTGTCGGCTTGCGGATTTGCTCGCTTTTGTATTAAGATACTTTCTACTTTTTCTATGATTAAAGAGGCTGTTTCTGCATCTGGTTTTGGAATTGGGAAATCTTTTAAAATAGCATAGTTAGGTTCATAAAATCCTCCTCTTAGTTCTGGAAGTAGCTTTTTGAATAAAAAGTAAATAACATTACTATTTAAAACCCCTAATAAATATTTATCGTCTTTGGCAATTATAAAACACTTTTGGTTTGCATAAAGTCTGTTTACATCAAAGGTAAATTCTGGCTTTCTGCAAATATTTGGATAAATGATTTTGTCCTGCTCAAATTCTTTATAATAATCACAAGCTCTTAATTCCCACCAATATTCTCCTTTATCAGAACGTACCGAAGCTTTTTTTGCAAATGGTTTTAGGTATTGGAATATTGACGGATATTGATTTGTTAACCACGTTTCTCCTTCAAAATCGCCTTTGTTTTTATTAGTAAACCCTTTTTCAAACAATATCAAAAACTGTTCAGCTTTTGGTGTTTGATAGCCTTTTACTTCTCTGCCTGCCAAAAATGGTTTAATAATTTCAGCAGCACTTTTATCTTCAGCGATTAATCTGTCTTTTGTATCGGCATCAATTACAAAGGCTTCGTTCAAGCCTGTTTTAATTCCATAAAACACTTTATTCTCTACAAATTTTGAGAGTGGCTTTCCTGTTGATTTAAGTTTTTGAACAAGTTTCTGAGTGTTTAAATCAGATAGTAGCCAACCTTCGTCTTCAAAATATTCATGCGATGTTTCAAAAGATACTTCATTCAAATAGTTTTCTATACCACTTGTAAATGCTAAAGTAGTTACATTAGCAATACTTAGAAAATGCCTTGGAATAGTATTACTCAGTACAAAAATACTTGGGTAGGTAGTTGCTTCTTCAAAAACAGGTAAATCACCAAAATCAATAATTTTATGTAATTGTTTTGTTTTTAAATACTTACGAAGGTTTAATCCATAGCTGGCACGCATCCATTTATTAGGAATGATATAACTGAAAAAACGCTCTTTTTTTAAGATTTGTAAACCTCTTTCAACAAAATAGACATACAAATCAGCATTTCCTGTGAAAGTATTCGGAAAGTCTTTTTGAAGGAAAGGTTTCAACTCTGTAAATTCTCCACCTTTGATATACGGTGGATTACCAATCACAACATCAAAGCCGATAAAATTCCCTGTGTCGTCTAATACTTCTGGAAATTCAAAACGCCATTCAAAAGCGTTGCGATAGATGGGCGAATCTATGCTGTCTTTGATTTCTTGGTCGAGTTTATTGATTTTCTCTTCAAGTTTTTCTCTTTCTTCGATTTGTTTTGCATTGAGTTGTGAGCCAAAAAGAGAGTTCCCTTCAAAGCGTACATAGAGTTCTTCTTTGAGTTTATTAAGTTTGTTTATTTCAGGATTATTGTATTTGGCTATTTCAGTTCTGAAATTCCCTTTGATGTCGGCAATGATGCGTTCGAGTCCTCTTTTTTCTTCTTTGCTACTGGCGTTTTTATAGTCTTGTACAAAACCTCTGTATTGGTTGATGTTGTATTTGATGCTTCTGAGTACTTTGCTCAAATCAGTATCTAAGGGGTATTTGCTTACCAAGCTATTGCCCGTTTTGATATTGATGTCGATATTGGGTAAGGTTTCCAACTCTTTTTTTCCTTCTGGCGTAGTTTTATAGAAAGCATTTTTCAATAATTCTACCCACAAACGAAGCTGACAAATACTAACAGATTTGGGGTTGATGTCCACCCCGAAAAGACAATTTTCAATGAGTAATTGCTTTTCTAAAAAAAGGCTTTCTTGTAAAGCCTGAGCATCTGGATTGCGGAAATTATATACAAAAGGCTCTTGGTTTTCTTTATCGACAATTCTGAGTTCGTCATTATCAATACTGATGAGCCAAGCCTTACTGATTCTATCGCCCGAATGTTGGTACTGTAATACGCCGAGGTCGTACTTGATTTGGATTAATTCGTTGAGTGCCGAAACCAAAAAATGTCCTGAACCCACAGCAGGGTCGCAGATGCGGAGGCTATTGATAAGGGTATTGGCTTCTTGCCTTACTTGTTTGTCGGTAAATTCAATATGTTCTTTTAGCTGTTCAAAATCTTTGAGTTGTAGTTTATAGTGGTCGTTAAACTTTTGTACGGTTGCTCTACGAATGGTTTCTTGGCACATATACATCGTAATAAAGCCGGGCGTAAAGAAAGAACCATCACGGTAGCCATTGATTTTTTCAAAGATTAAGCCCAACACCGAAGCGGAAATAAGGTCTTTGGGTTGGTCTTGGATACTATCGCCTGTATCTTCTGAACCAAAACTATAAGCATCTAAAAATGCCAAGAGGTAAGCCAGCGTATTTTTTTCGCCTGTGACCGAACGTTTGCCATTGGGGTCTTTCAGTACGGTTTTGTCGTAATAAGGAATGGTAAGTCGGTCTTTTAAATCTTTAACTTTTAGGGCTTTTTGTTCCAGTTCTGTCAGTTCAAAGAGCGAACTATTCAAGTAAGGAATATCCCCAAAGAGTTTTTGAACAGACAGTTTTCGTTCGTGTATTCTGCGAGCCAACACTTCAAAGAAGAGTTCACTCAGCACGTCAAAGTCCTGAATCAAAGCACTATGCAAAAAGGCTTTTGAGTAGTCGTTGTTGTGGTATTTGATGAGTTGGCTTTCTAATAGTTTTAAGAAAAGTACTCTATTGAGCCAAGTAATACAGAGTTCGAGACCAACGCTAAAAAGTTGTTCTTCGGTCGTATTTCCAAAGGCTTCTGGATTAGACAATTGCCCTAAAACATTATCAACTTCGAGTTCATTAATGGTATTTTCGAGTAAAGAACCTTCGTTTCGGCGAGTGATGTCTTTTACTCTTCTGATGATTTTTTTATTAGAACTTTCTTCTTTGGCTTCTTCCAAACCTATAATATGGAGGAGTTCGTGATAAAAGCGTTGGTTGAGTTGGTTGCTATCGTTGCTGAAAGAGAGTTTGAGTAAATGCTCTGGCGAGAGTATTTTATACAGTTCAGCCTTTGCTCTTTTAGAAAGTTTATTGATTTTTTCATTGCCAATTAAGTCTTTGAAGTCGATATAATTGAAAAATAAGTCAATATCACTGGTAATAAGTAGCTTTTTAACTTCATCATAAAACCAAGCCGAGCCTTTTTCATGGTCTTTGGCAGTTTTATAAAGTTTTTTGAAGCTGGTATTTTGATAAAACTTATCATCGAATTCATTCTCATCAAAAATAAACCAGTGATAAAAATCAGTAGCGATAAGATGACAGATTTCGTGGTTGTGTTCTCTTTCGTTGAAGTAATACCAGATAAGTTCGTGCAAAGCCTTCACATTGGGTTTGGCTTCGCTTATCATTTCAAGAGAATGGGTTTTCTTGGCTTCAATAATTACCCCTACTGTATCTTTGGGACTTTTACCTTTGTGAATTACAGTATCGTTTCTGCCTTTAGTATTGATATGATAATTAGGAGTATAGAAGGCTTCTTCTAAAAAATCAACCATTAATTTTTTCTGATTTTCTTCCGATTCTTTCTCGTTCAAGAGGGCATATTTCTGTACAAGTGTTTGCTCGAAATGCAGAAAACTTTCAGTAGCAATGACTTTATTTTTGAGGGCGGGTTTGATAGATGTCGAAAACGACTTTTGGGTAATTTTAATCATAGAATCTTGTGCTTGTTTAAGATTAGTAAAGTTAGAAGTTTCAAGAATAATATAGTTGAAGTTGTGGAAAGGAATAGCGATTTTATTTTTGTCGGGTTGGAAACCCGAGCTACTGATGAGCTGTACAACGGGTTTCCAACACGTAAAAAAACAACAAGATGGGTATTTCATTTTACTAGATGCCTATTTCATCAAACAAGATGCTCATTTCATTTTACTAGACGCCTATTTCATCAAACAAGATGGGTATTTCATTTTACTAGATGCCTATTCCATCAAACAAGATGAGCATTTCATTTTACTAGATGGCTATTTCATCAAACAAGATGGGTATTTCATTTTACTAGATGCCTATTCCATCAAACAAGATGCTCATTTCATTTTACTAGATGCCTATTTCATCAAACAAGATGGTCATTTCATTTTACTAGATGGCTATTTCATCAAACAAGATGAGTATTTTACTATCTATATAACTGATTAATAAATGTTTGTACTAAAAATAAGGCGTTTTTTTATTGGTACTTTAGGGCTTTTATCGATAAATTTATGCTACAGTTTATCAAATATTTCACCTTTAAATAAATCTACTCATGGCATCTACTACAGAAGCAACCTTCGGGGCAAAACTTGCGAACGCATCCACGATTTCCACTCAGTTAAAAAGTTTTGTTGGCTACCTCGCCCCAACTGCCGACACTACTATCGAGCAATACGATTTATTGCTCGAATCTATCAGAACTACCAATGCTGATGTTATCAGCAAAAAGGCAAATTATTCTGCCGCTGTGGAAACTAGGCTCAACCATTTCTCTAAAGAAGCTACCTCTGTAGATAAACTCATCAGCCCAATTTTGGCTACAGTTAGGGCAAAGCTTGGGAAAAATGCCAAAGAGGTATCAGACATTACTGCGATTGCCGTTAAAATCAGAGGGGATAAGGTTTCAAAAGGAAAAGCTGGAGAAAATGGGAACAGTATTAGCCAGGCGGAGCTTTCTTATGGTAGTAAAACGCAAAATTTCACCGACATCGTTAGTATTCTTAGCAGTTTGGGGGCAAATTATAACCCTAGCAATGAAGTTATCAAGATTCCTACTCTTCAAGCGAAGATTACAGCCATCAATCAAGCTAATAATGTTGTGGCAAGTACTTATGGATTACTAAAAGTGAGTGCTGATTTACGCAATACTCAATTTGAACAGCTTTCTGAGGCGACTCAACGTATTAAGGAATCCGTGAAAAGTCAATATGGGGTGAGTTCTGTAGAATATAAATTAATTAAAGGTTTGAAGGTTTGAATTGTAGCACGAGTTGGAAACTTCTGTAAAACGAGTTTCCAACTCGTGTTTTGTTTATAACAGGTTGGAAACCCGTGCTACGGTTCTGTACCACGAGTTTTCAACTCGTTTTTTGTTTTTTACGGGTTGGAAACCCGTGCTACGGTTCTGTATTATGAGTTTTAACTTGTACTTCTTGTTTTTTACGGGTTGGAAACCCGTGTTACCTATCTACTTCGCCCATTACTAAATCCATTGAGCCAATGATGGCTACTAAATCTGCTAACATCGCTCCACGGCTGATTTCTGGAATAATTGATAAATTATGTAGCGAACAAGCTCTTGCTTTTAAACGAACAGGAATATCCGAACGTCCATCTGTACGGAAGAAGAAACCTAATTCTCCTTTGGGGTTTTCGGCACGTGTATATAAATCCATCGCTTGCGGACGAATTTTTTTAGGGACTAACGCTTGCGGATTGAATTCGATAGTACGTTTATGGTCGTTCGTGAGCTGGATTAAACATTGTTCAATAATCTTGATAGATTCATCACATTCTTGTACTCGCACATAGTTTCTATCCCAACAGTCGCCTACTGTTCCCATTTCGCCTTTACCTACGGGAATATCAAAATCTAATTCTGGATAAACCGAATAGCCATCTACTTTGCGTAAATCTACTTTTAGTCCTGAGCCACGAAGTACTGGCCCTGTACAACCATAATTGATTGCCAAAGCCATTGGCAGTACGCCAACATTGGCAGTTCTTTGAATGAAGATTTTGTTTTCGATAATCAATTCTCTTAACTCAACCATTTTAGGTTTTAAGTAATTGATAAATTCTGTACAACGTTCTTCAAAACCTACGGGTAAATCATAAAATAAACCACCTACCCAAATATAATTATAGAGCATTCTTGCTCCAGTAATCCATTCTAATAATCGTTGAATATGCTCACGGTCACGCATTACCCACAAAAAAGCAGTGTAAGCACCAATATCCAAACCATAAGTACCCACAGCGACAAAGTGCGAAGCCAAACGATTTAATTCTGCTACTAAAACACGAATATATTCAATGCGTTTGGGGAGTTTCCCTTCCAAATCTAAGAGTTTTTCCACACCCATTACATAAGCATGTTCTGAATTCATGGCTGCTAAATAATCCATTCTATCTACATAAGGAATGATTTGATTGAATGGTAATGACTCAGCATGTTTTTCAAAACAGCGATGTAAATAACCCAAATGTGGCACAACATCCACCACCAATTCACCATCAGAAACCACTTCCATTCTCAAAACTCCATGCGTTGATGGGTGCTGAGGACCAAGTGATAAAATCATTTCTTCCGATTTTAAATCCTTCAATTGATGTTTGTTAGGATCAGAAAGCCGAAAGTTTTCAGGTTTATATTGATATTGGATTGAGTTCATAGCTTAGTTAAGTACGAAAGTATTTCAAATGAGACGTCGGATGTGAGGACAAAACTATTCACAATTCACTAAATCACAACTTTCTTTATGGTTTGAATTTTTCGTAAACTTCTTTACCTGTTGCAGGGTCTTTTCCCCAAAGTTCTACATACACCACCGAAGGCATCATGCCACTTTCGTCAACTTTTACAAAGACTTTTTTAAGAATTTGCATTTTCCCATTAATGGGGAATAAGGCTACTGGTTCGCCTTGTGGAGTAATTTTTACAACAAATTTTCTTTTACGATATGCCAAGAAGTGTCCGTCATAGCTTTCTTTTTCTGTAGCAACTTCTTTGGTATATAAACCATAAGCAAGTGTTCGCTGAATATTGCTCAATTCTTGTTTGCGGCCACCTTCATTATATTTTATCCAATAAGTATGCACTGGATTTTTGGGATTTAGTTTTTTATCCGCCGTCAGGTTGGCATCGTAAATTACCGTATTTGAATTAGAACTTCGCTGAATATAAAATAAACGAATATCCGTATCAGGAGGCGTTGGGAAGACATCGGTTGGAGTAACCGTTTTATTTTTTTGAGCTAAACTATTGAATACGAATAGAATAGAGACAATAATGATTGTTTTTGAAAATCGCATTGGTAAAGATATTGTTTCCTCTAATTTCCACTATTACATATCAGAGGACAAGCAGTTAAAATGTCATGTTGATTGCTTTCATCCAATTTATTTTCTTGAAAAAGAGTATTTGTCATTGGAAGGCTCAAAGGTAACAAAGCTTATCAAGATTTTTGTTCCTTAAAAGGTATTTTGCATAAATTCTACGAAGGATTTTTAATTTTTTTGTTTGAAAAATACTTAAATGAGTAAACGGTTCTTGCATCAAAAAGATGTTTGAATAAAGGCTTTATCACAATTGTAATATTGTATTTTTATTAGATTCATGTACGAACAACAATCGTAATCAATAATTCATCTAAATTTGTCAATACAGAATAAGTATTACCTCAAATATAAAATCATGAACATTCTCATTATTGAAGACGACGAAAGAATTGCCTCTTTGGTAAAACGAGGATTAGAAGAAAACGATTATACCGTTACGCTTGCTTACGATGGTATGATGGGGCGAAAACTGGCTTTACAAAATGATTATGATTTAATCATCACGGATATAATTTTACCGAAACTCAACGGTTTAGAACTTTGTAAAGATATTCGTTCAGCCAAGCCAGAGACTTTGATTATTATGCTTACTGCTTTGGGAACGACTGATGATAAAGTAGAGGGTTTCGATGCTGGAGCAGACGATTACTTGGTAAAACCTTTTGATTTCAGAGAATTGCACGTGCGTATTCGGGCTTTGATGAAACGCCAAAATGGCAAAACAAACCATCAAGGATTTATCTTGAAATATGATAATTTAGAATTAAATAACCAGACAAAAACCGTAAGCCGTTCTGGCATTGATATTAATTTAACACCCAAAGAATTCAAATTACTAGAATACATGATGCAAAATGCAGAAAGAATTCTGAGTAGAACTGAAATCGCTGATAAAGTTTGGGATACGCATTTTGATACAGGTACTAATTTTATTGATGTGTATATAAACTACTTACGTAAAAAAATTGATAAAGAATTTGAACCTAAACTCATTCATACAAAATCTGGAATGGGTTTTATCTTTAAGGCAGAATGACAATCAGAGAAAAACTAAGTTTACTTTTTACTTTAATCACCGCAGCCATCTTAATGATTTTTGCTGCTTTGGTATATTACTCCGCTTATCAAAATCGTGAAACAGAGTTTTACAATCGCTTGAAAAAAGAGGGAATTACGAAAGCCAATCTTTTTTTTACGGCAAAAGTAGATTCAAAAACGCTTCAAACGATTTATAAAAATAACCGTGAAACCATCAATGAAGTAGAAGTTGCTATTTATGATACCAACTTCCAATTACGCTATCATGACGCTTTAGATATTGATTTTGTGAAAGAAACTAAGCAAATGATTGACGAAGTAAAGCATAAAAATGAAGTACGTTTTTATCAAAAAAATTGGCAAGTTGTAGGTTTACTCTTTAGCAATGAAGGCGAAAAATATATTGTAATGGCTGCCGCTTATGACCAATTTGGCTATAAAAAATTAGAGAACCTTAGAAATACCATTCTGATTATTTTTATTGCTTCAATCATTCTGATTTATGCCGCAGGTCGTTTTTTTTCTAAAAAAGCATTGTCGCCCGTAACGGTCATTGTAAATAAAGTAAAGAAAATCACGGCTTCAAACCTTGATTTACGCTTGAACAATACACAAGGAAGAGATGAACTAGCGGAATTGTCGAGTACTTTCAATGAGATGCTCGACCGTCTGGAAAAATCGTTTGATGCTCAAAAACAATTTGTATCCAACATTTCGCATGAACTAAGAACGCCCCTTGCATCGATGATTACTGAGTTGGAGCTTTCAACGAATAAAGAAAGAAGTATTACAGAATATCAAAGCGTTATTCAAAATACTTTAACGGACGCACAAAAACTCGCTAGACTCGCCACCAGTTTATTAGATTTTGCCAAAGCGAGTTATGACCCTTCTGAGATTTCTTTCAGAGAAACTCGTTTAGACGAAGTACTTTTAGACGCTCGCCACCAAGTACAACGCCAAAATCCAACTTATTTAGTGGATATAATTTATGAAAACGAAGTTGAAAATGACGAAGAACTTTCAATGAATGGCAATGAATATTTATTAAAAGTGGCGTTTGCGAATCTTATCGAAAACGCCTGTAAGTTTTCAGACAATAAAAAATGTGTTATTTCAATTGTTGTTCATCCACAACAAATAAAACTCTGTTTTGTAGATGAAGGAATTGGTATTTGTGAAGAAGAAATCGCCCAAATTTTTACTCCCTTTTTCAGAGGAACAAACAAAAAATATACCGACGGCAATGGCATTGGTCTTTCGCTTACACAAAAAATTGTCAAGTTGCATTACGGTGAAATTTCTGTGAGTTCTCTGATTGGGAAAGGCACAAAATTCATTGTAACATTTGAACATTTGTAAGGGAGTAGAAAATTGCTAGAAATTCACTCCTAATCTCACTGCCATTCTATTTAATTCATACTCTTTCGTAGTGGAAGTAGGATATTCTGGCGTTCCTGAGTTTGTTACGGTTTTGAAAGCATTGTGCTTATAACCGACACTCAACACAAAATTTGCTTGCCCGCCAGTGGGAATTAATAATCCAAGGACTGGACTAATTGCTAAACCTCCAGTAGCTGTCTGATTATCAGATGCGTCATTGTTCAACCAAGTAAAGCCATAGCCAGCATCAACACCAATGTATGGTTTTACTTTTTTTGTATTTGATTTTCCATAAGTATTTCTAATACCGACCGATATTGGCACAATTTGCATGGCATTAAACCAATCGACGCCAACAGTTACCCCAGCAGAAAGCTTGTCAAATATTTTATAGCCATTATAAGATTGAATCGTAAAATTTGTTCTGCCATCAACAGGCGTAGCATACGACATTTGTGTGATTTGATAAGATTTGCCAAATAAGCCACCGAATTCGGTGTAATTGACGTATTTATTTTGAAAAAAACGTTCGATTTTACTTGTTTTTTCCTGTGCAAAAGTCGCTGAGAAAAGGAAGCAAAATAATATGGTTAGTCTGTTTTTCATGTTCTTTAAGGCTTATTAGTTTTCTTTTTTGACCAATATTTTACTTAATAATTTCAGATTATTGGCATCTCTGTAGTCGTATTGATACAAACCGTCCTTACCGATAAGCATTAAAGTGCCATTCAGCGGAATTACATCAAAAGTATCCATGTCTTTGAAATGTTGAATTTGCTTAACATCCATCGGGTTGGTTGCATTGAAGGTCTTCAAACCGCCTTTTCCTTCGCAGATAAAAAGCTTCTTGTTATCAATTCCTAAACCATAAGGACTTTCCATTTCATAAGATTTTTTCAATACAGGCGTAGCAGGATTCGATACATCAATAACATCTAATTGATTCGCTATTGCTGGGCCACAACGGGCAAAGTTATTGACTGAACGAAGGGTGACGTAAGCAATGTCATCTTCCACCACCACAGGGTCGCAAGCACGAACGTGGTCTAAACGAGATAAATAAGTAGGATTATTTGGGTTTTCGTTATTCCAAATTTGCATTCCAGTCGTTGTTCCTAAGAATAATTTGTCTTTATATGGAAAGATGGTTTCTATCCCAAAACCTAATTTAATGGAAGCATCTTTTACAGGTTTTTCAGGATTAGCTAGATTGAAAAGCTTCATTTCATCGTTAGTAACAGCGTATAAATGATTATTCACGATGGCAAACCTTGCCGTAGAACCACCAACACCAGCACCATTTGTTGCAGTTCCTTTACTGGCACTTCCAGCTGAAAAGCTTGAATACAAACCCCAAGATTCATACGTGACGGGGTAATAGTATGGTTTAGGGTCACAGGCTACTTCTTGTGTAGTTGTGTACCATTTCCATTTTGAATCATAAATGGTTTGATTAGTTGCGTTATAACTCCAAGAGATTCCATCAGCAGTACCATAAGTAAATACTTCGTTTACTCTTGAAACCTCTTTAATGGCTGTAGGATTACTAATATCGAAGGCAACGAAATCCGTATAACTATCTGCATAAAGGATATTTCCTTGAACTGCGATGTCAATATTTCCCAGTACTTGTATAAAAGCGATAGCTTTGGGTGCAGCAGGATTTGAATTGTCGATAATATGAAAACCTTTTTTTACTTCGTTGATAAACAAGTAGTTGTCTTTCACATAAATCTTTCCGGGATTCACTAAATCTTGTGGGGCTAGTGTTTTTACACTCGTTCTGAGTTCATTTAATGAAATCATTACTGATTCGTAACCTCTGTAAGTATTGGTTTCTACACAATTATCTTTACAAGAAGTAAAAGCAATCAACAAAGAAAAAAATGAGACTGCCCTAAGTAAATTTTTTTTCATGAGCAATGGGCCTAAAAAGGCATTAAGAGGTTAAACATTTTAACACAAATATTATTTAGCAGTACAAAGTCCATTTACACAATCAACGTTTGGGGGCAAAAGCATGGCACAATCAGAAATCCTATTATATTTTGTATTCAATTCTTTTTGGAAATCTGTATAGGCTTTTACTTTTTCTGCCAATATTTTCTCGTCTGTTTTAGACAAAGAATAAATAATAAATCTGGTAGGTCCACCACAAGCTTTTGCTCCCATTGCCATTACTCTACAGTCATCTCCAGCGCAGGCTTTATTTTGTGCAAAGGTTTCTACTTCAGTATATAGCTGAGTTAATTTTAAATTGTCTGCTTCTTCATCACCAAGTAAATCGTTATTCTTGCAAGAAAAAAATAGTACAAAAGCAAGAATGGGATAAATAATTCTGAATGCTTTCATGGCTTTATTTTACTTTAATACTTGTATAAACTGTTCCTAATTTCTGACCAAAAACAGATAAGTATTTAGGAAAAGGCTGATTCATGACATCTGTTTCACGATAAAAAATAGAATCGTCAATTCTCCAAGATTTAACAGTTTTTCCTTTTTCCTTTCTTTGCAAGAATAACATTCCTCCATCTGCACAACCCGGACAACCAAATGTCCTACTCTCAAGGCTTGAAAGCTCAGTAGGATATTCACTCATTACAGTTTTTACCTTTTGATATTCACTATCGGGCAATTTAAAGCCTGAAAATTGATATTGCTCTTGGTCTTTACAGAAAATATTGCTGGTATCAGCATAAAGTTTTCCGTCATTAATCATATAAATAGCAGAAGCTCTGCAGCCCCAACCTAAGCCTACATGACTAAAAACTAGATAATCTTCAAGTGTTTCAGCACTTACTTTCTGCGAAGAATTAAGTACTTCTACTTCATTTCTTGAACAAGCTAATACTCCTAAAGTAATTAGGAAAACGGATGATAAAATGAGTCTTTTCATGTTAATTATTGTTGATAGGTTCCTACGCCAACGGACACTTTTACATTTTTAAAAATTGACTTTTTCTGAGGTTTTGGTTTTGTTGGCTCATAATATGGCGTGGCATCCATTGGTGAAACAATAGCAGGTTGTTGCCATTCACGAGTAACATTTTTGGTTGATAAAGGTGTTAATTGCACAATAGAATCTGCCAATTTTGTGCGTTCTAAAGGTTCTTCTTCTACTATTTCTAAAGGTTGCTCTTCCGATAATTCTATCGGAAGAGTCTTTGTTTTAAGGGGTAATTGAGGGACTAGAGGTTGAATGTTTTTCTCAATTTTTTCATTGATGGTAGGTGCAGCACTTTTCAACAATGTTTGTTTTTCTAACTTGATTTCCTCTTGTAGAATAGGCTGAATGTCATTATTAAGGCTAGTATTGGCGATAAAAACCCAATACCCAACACCAAGCAATGCTACTAAAGCACTGCCTAAGTAATAGAATGGGAAAGTATTTTTTGGGGTTTGAGGTAACGATGACGGCCCGACCTCAACATCCAAACTTTGCTCTATCTTATCCCAAAGGGCATCTGATGGAGTCAAAGAGGTATCGTCAAAGGCATTTTGCCATTGTTCCTCAAATGAATTATTTGTAAAATCGTTCATCATTAGCTATTTACGGATAATTGACTTTGTAAAATGGCCTTAGCCCGTGCATATTGTGACTTTGATGTTCCTTCTGTAATATTTAACATTTCAGCGATTTCTTTGTGTTGATAACCTTCGATGGCATAAAGGTTAAACACCGACTGACAACCTTTGGGTAATTTTCGAATCATTTCAATTAATTCTTTGAAATGAATGCCTTCAATACTTGTTAAACCATCAGTAAATTGATTTTCGTATTCTTGTACATCACTCATTCCTTGAAAATGCTGTTGCGCACGAATATGATTGATGGCAACATTAATAACGATTCGCTTAATCCATGCACCCAAGGTACTTTCTCCTCTGAACTTACTTAAATTCTGAAATATCTTAATAAATGCTTCTTGTAATACATCCTCAGCCTCTTCTTTATTTTGGGTATAGCGAGCACAGACCACCAACATTCTACCAGCGTAAGCATTGTATAGCTTTCGTTGGGCGTTTCGGTCATTTTGCAGACAGGCCTGTATGAGCTGTTCTTCGTTTTCCAAAATCTATTAAAATTTAATTAAAGAGGCTTATGTAATGGTGAATTAGCGATTTTTCCTTACCGAGGCTGGCGTCTTCACCAGACCTCATTCAATGGTTGCCATTGTTTGTTTCTCTATGAACAATTTTATCAAACAACGAGAGAGCTAACCGTTACATTACAAAGACGTTAAAACATTAAAAACAGTTGGAAAAGCACATGAAAAAAATTATATTTTTCTGTGTATTCACTTACTTCTCTACACTAAAGCCACTAACTATTGGCTTTTTATTATCTTTGCATTCTAAAATTTGAAATTTTACCTTCTGTGAATCAAGAAATAAGAGATAAATACGAAGTCGTTATCGGCTTAGAAGTACACGCTCAGTTACAAACTGAGAGTAAAATTTTTGCGGCCGACGCTGCTTCATTTGGTGCTTCACCTAACACACATATTTCGCCCATTACACTCGGACACCCCGGTACTTTACCAAAGCTCAATAAAAAAGCTGTTGAATTTGCGATGAGAATGGGTATTGCTTGTAATTCTCAAATTACTGAAAATCAATATTTTGATAGAAAGAATTATTTTTATCCAGATCTTCCAAAGGGTTATCAGATTACTCAAGATAAAACACCTATTTGTATGGGTGGCGGCGTTCATGTAAAACTTTCAACTGGCGAAAAAACCGTTCGTTTTCATCATATTCATTTAGAAGAAGATGCAGGAAAATCTTTGCATACCGACGGTTCAAGCGATAGTTTGTTAGATTATAACCGTGCTGGAACGCCTTTGATTGAAATGGTAACTGAACCCGAAATTAAATCTGCCGAAGAAGCTGCTACGTTTATGACCGAAGTACGAAAATTGGTTCGTTACTTAGGCATTTGCGACGGAAACATGGAAGAAGGCTCACTTCGTTGTGATGTGAATATTTCTGTGATGCCTGTCGGAAGTAAAGTTTTCGGAACAAAAGTTGAAATTAAAAATATGAATTCAATGCGTTTTATTCAAAAAGCCATTGAATATGAAATTGTTAGACAAATTGATGCCGTAGAAAACAACGAAAAAATCATTCAAGAAACTCGAAGTTTTGACCCAGCCACTGGACGTACCTCAGGAATGCGTGAGAAAGAATCAATGAATGATTACCGTTACTTTCCTGAGCCAGACCTTGTGCCTTTAGTAATTTCAGAAGAATGGCTTTCGTCGGTAAAAGAACAAATGCCAGCACTTCCGTGGGAGCTTTTCGAGAAATTTACCAAAGAATATGGTTTGCCAGCATACGATGCAAACGTTTTAACCGATTCAAGAGAAGTAGCCGAATACTTTGAAGCTACTTGTCAGTTTACAAAAAACTATAAAGCGGTTTCAAACTGGATTATGGGAACGGTAAAATCATATTTGAACGACCATAATTTAGAAATTGGACAATTAAGCGTTACTCCTGAACAATTAGCACAATTGATTCAACTGGTTGATGATGGAAAAGTAAGTAATTCAACAGCGTCACAGCAGATTTTTCCTGAAATGATTGCTGATAATGCGAAAACACCACTACAAATTGCCGAAGCTAAGAATCTGATTCAACAAAGCAATACTGATACACTTCAAACGTTAGTTGATGAGGTTTTGGCAAACAATTCTGCTAAAGTAAAAGAATATAAAAATGGCAAGAAAGGACTTTTAAGTATGTTCATGGGTGAAATCATGAAGAAATCTAAAGGTTCGGCGGATCCTAAAGTAACCACTGCTTTATTGCAAAAAACCTTAGAAAATTTATAACAGATTTATTTTAGAGTCCTTGTATTTGTCTAAAATTTGTGCGTCAGCATTTTTCGAAATTCCGCTGTTTGAGCGGAGCGAGTTTCGGAACTTCTTGATTTTCTTTTGTTACTTTTCTTTCATCAAGGTGCTGTGTTAAAAACCTATGATTTAAGATTAAATATTTTTTATAAATTGCACTATCAG
>NZ_JACHKT010000003.1 GCF_014204325.1 Arcicella rosea | reverse complement strand
ACACTGGATGAAGTTGCAAAGCAACCTCTCCTTCAAGAATAGCAAATATAAAAATAATTATAATCAAATAATAGGATTTTAAGACAGTACCTCAAAGCTCGTGGCTCATAGCTCTCAGCTCACTTTAATTTCCTTCCCAGTTTTAGCCGCTTTAAAGATGGCTTCAATCAATTTCATATCTTTTAAACCCTCTTCGCCAGGCGTGATATTTGGTTTGTTTTCAAGAATACTTCCGCAAATACCGTCTAATTCAAGTACTTGATGATAGACTATAGGTAAATTCATTTCTCCTTTTGAAGTTTTTCCTTTCAATGGGCCATAGTCATAAGCAGGCGACATTTCTAAATTTCCATTTTCATAACCCACATACAAGCGTTGTAAACCGCTATTATAAGTAGTTGTATGGTTTGAAACTGCTCCACTCGGAAATTTCATTTGCCAGAAAAGCGTTTCTTCAATGCCAGGCAAATAAATATCTGGACGAGTTTTTACCGTTTGAGCCGTTACAGAAATAGGTTCTTCGCCTGTGGCATAACGTGCGGCATTCAGTGCATAGATGCCCACATCCATCATTGGTCCACCGCCCGAAAGTTTCGGATTCAATCGCCAAGCTTTTGGATCACGCAAGGGAAAACCAAAACTTGCTTCCACAAAAGTAACTTTTCCAAAATCTTTATCTTTTGCCAAACGCATTACTTCGTTGGTGAATGGCTCGTAATGCAAACGATAGCCAATGGCTAATTGAACATTGGCCGCCTTGCAAGCAGCAATCATTTCTTCGGCTTCTTTTACCGAAACAGCCATCGGTTTTTCACAAATTACATGCTTTCCAGCTTTCGCTGCACGAATCGTAAACTCGTGGTGCATTGAGTTTGGCAAAACCACATAGACCACATCAATGTCGGGATTATCGGCAATTTGGTCAAAATTTTGATAATTGTAGATGTTTTTATCTGGAATATTATACTTTTTCTTCCAAGTTTCTACCTTAGAAGGTGTTCCTGTAACGATTCCCGCCAAGCGACAGTTGGTAGTTTTTTCTAAAGCTGGTGCTAACTGATAAGTAGCGTAATAGCCCAAACCAACCAAAGCTACGCCCAATTTTTTCTTGGGAGCGATAGCCGCATTCGCTTGTAAAGCAGAAAGCATCGGAACTGTAAGCGAAGTAGCTGCAAAAGTTTTTAAGAAATCTCTTCTTGTGTTTTTCATAGTTTATAAAAAATAAAAGGGTTTAATTGTAACGCAATATTTTTTAGTTTTCGGCTGTCGGATTTCGGCTGTCGGATTTTCAATGAATTTACTTAATTTTAAGGAATAGACTTAATTTTATTCTTGTATTCATCCAACAAAAACCATTATGAAAACGTACTTATCTGCCATAATTTTGATGCTTTTTACCTGTGCTTTGTCGTCCGACAAGCCTGCATATTTGTTGTACAACAAAAATTTAAAAGAAGTATCTTATCAAAAAATGCTCAAAGAATTGGCGGAAGCTGATATTGTTTTCTTTGGTGAATTACATGATAATTCTTTAAATCATTGGCTTGAATTACAGGTTACTAAGGATTTGTACAAAGAGAAAAAAGAAAAATTGGTATTGGGTGCAGAAATGTTTGAAGCCGATAATCAGACTGTTTTGAATGAGTACTTAAAGGGCTTTATTACCGCTAAACAATTTGAAACCGAAGCAAAAGTATGGCAAAATTATCAAACAGATTACAAACCCTTATTGGATTTTGCCTTGAAAAATAAATTGAATTTTGTGGCAACTAATATTCCTCGTCGCTATGCGAGTATGGTGTCAAAAGGAGGTTTAGAGGCACTGAATCAATTATCAGAAGATGCTAAAAAGAACATTGCTCCGCTACCGATTGAAGTTGATTTAACTTTGCCCGCTTACGCAGAAATGATGAAAATGGGCGGTATGCACGGAAGTGGAGGCACAAGTATTTCGGCAGAGAATATCACCAAAGCACAAATCATCAAAGATGCTACGATGGCGAATTTTATTTTAAAGAATTGGCAACAAGAACAGTGTTTTTTACATTATAATGGAAGTTATCATTCCAATAACTTTGAAGGTATCGTTTGGCATTTGAAAAGAAAAAATCCAGCGTTGAAAATTATGACCATTAATACCGTAGAAGCCAGCGATATTGAAAACCCAAGTGAAAAAGTAAAAAACTCAGCAGATTTTATTTTTGTGATTCCTGATGATATGACGAAAAGCTATTAGATTTCAGGTTTCGGCTTTCAGATGTCGGCTTTCAGATTTCAATTAAAAAATCAATCACTCAATCACAACTCGCTAACTCACAATTAAAAAACAATCACTAAATCACAACTCACTCAATAACAATTAAATATGCAAGACATAGAACCATTTTATAATTGGGAGAATTTGTATGTGGCTTCAAAAGACCCACGTTCGCCCTTTTATGAGCGTCTCTATAATACTTCTTATTACGAACACGATATTTACGGATACTTTATTCATCCGTTTTGGGATGAATTTGAATCCGAGACTTTATACTGTAAAATCCTTTTTTGTGATTATGAACAAAGATTTGTGATTATTGAAATGTTTGGCGAATGGAATGATACTTTGCATAACGATATTATGTGGTTTAAGCGAAACGTTATCGACCATCTCGTGAATCAGGGAATTAATCAGTTTATTTTAGTGGGCGAAAATGTGCTGAATTTTCATGGAAGTCACGAAGACGATTATTATGCAGAATGGTTTGAAGAAGTAGAAGACGGTTGGATAGCAGCCTGTAATTTTAGAGATTTTGTGCAACAAGAATGGACAAAATTTAGACTGGATTATTACTTAAATTTCGGTGGAACTTTAGATGTTGTAAACTGGCGAGTATTAGCTCCACGACAATTTTATGAAGTAATAAAAGCATTAATGACAAGACGATTAAATTAAATATTCCTTACAATGAGCGTAATTTTCACCACAGTTAGTACAGACGACGAAATCTGGCAATTATTGGAGCTACAACAAAAAAACTTACCCAGAAATATTTCAGAAGAAGTAGCCAACGACCAAGGTTTCGTTACTGTGGTTCATAATTTTGATTTACTTTCTCGCATGAATGCGGCTTATCCACAAATCATTGCCAAAGATGGAGATAAAGTAGTTGGCTATGCTTTAGTAATGGCAGAGAGTTTTAGATACGATATTCCTGTACTGACGGCGATGTTTACGATGTTGGATGAATTGGAGTATGAAGGGAAATTAGTAAAAGACTACCGCTATTATGCGATGGGACAAATTTGCGTAGCAGAAGGCTATCGTGGACAAGGTATTTTTGATGGACTTTACGCCAAACATAAAACTGAATTATCGGATAAATTTGACCTTTGCATTACCGAAATCGCTAAAAGAAACACACGTTCTTTGGCGGCACACAAAAGAGTAGGTTTTGAAATCATCCATGAATACTTCGATACAACTCATCCAGAACTTTGGGAAGTTGTACTTTGGGATTTCCGTAAATAATAATTGCCTCAAATGTTTTAAATCATTTGAGGCAATTACTCTCCATTACTTTCCTTTCACCCGTACATACTTCTCAACAATCACATGGTCGATTCCGAGTTTTTCAATCTTCTCAACGCCCTTCTGAATTAAAGTATCATGTTGAATTTTTACATTAAAAGTAAAAGTATTGTGTTCCCAGTTTTTGTCTACAAAATAGTCTAAGTGTTCTATATAAACACTGTCCACCAAAGTATATGCTCCGCCACCTGCTGTAAAAGAATTGGTTGAATCTTTAGGAGGATTTACTACATGACTCATAAAAGCAAAATGTGTTGGATTGATAATCTTAATCATTTTTACTTTCGGATTAAAAGTCGAGAATGAGGTATCCTTTTCAATCGTTTCAGCCGAAACTAATTGCCAAGTACCGATAATTGGAAGACTTTCTTCTTTCTTGTTGCAAGCGAGCATGGCTGAAAAGAATAGTATCAGCAGAAGTAATTTTTTATGTTTCATTATTTTGTTTTTTACAAAAATGAAATGAATCTCTCAAATCAATGGCTTGTAATGTACAGATTATCGTTTTCCCAGCCTATAAATCTCACTTGATTTCTGAAGAGTCAACCCCGTGAGACCACAGGATAGTTTCGGGCATGTCTTACACTTTATTTGTATTATAAATTATAAAAGACAAGATAGACTTATTTTAATACAAATAATTCTTTTTTATTGGATTTTATATATAATTCAAATATTATAACTCTCAAAATGAATCATCTTAAAGCATCATTATTTGGTACTTTTGTCTCACTGTGTTCATTCCAATCATTTTCTCAGGCTACAACAGATTTTAAATTTGACTTCGGTTCGGGAAAAGTTGCTAAAGGATATACACAAGTTTTGCCAACATCCGCTTACAGCAAAGAAAAAGGCTTTGGTTTTTTATCGAATGCTCAAATCGTTTCAGAAACTAGAAAAGGTAATAATGCTTTAACCTCAGATTTCTGTTCAAGTACTCAACCTTTCTTTTTTACGGTAGATATTCCCGAAGGAAATTATGATGTAAAATTGTTTTTGGGTGATACAAAAGGTACTTCAACTACTACACTGAAAGTTGAAAACCGTAGATTGATGTTAGAAAAAGTAATTACTGATGAAGGAGAAATCGCTACGAAAGAATTCACCGTTAACGTCAGAACACCGAATATTAACGCTACCGAAAAAGTAAAATTAAAGCCCAGAGAATTTGCTTACTTACATTGGGATAATCAACTGACTTTTGAATTTAATGATGCTAACCCAAAAATTTGTGGATTGGAAATCACCAAAGCAAGTGATAAAACAATTACTGTTTTTTTAGCAGGAAATTCTACCGTAGTTGACCAAGCGATAGAACCTTATGCCGCTTGGGGACAAATGATTCCTAGATTCTTCAAAGCAAAAAACGTGGTATTTGCCAATTATGCCGAATCTGGCGAAACCATTAAAAGCTTTGCAGGGGCAAAACGTTTGGATAAAGTAATGAGCCTTATCAAATCGGGCGATTATTTCTTCATCGAGTTTGCTCACAACGATCAAAAAGCAGGCTCTGGCATTGAAGCCAACACTACTTACAAAGAATACTTGAAATCGTACATTCAACAAACAAAAGAAAAAGGTGCAATACCTGTTTTGGTGACGTCGATGCTTAGAAGAAATTTTAATGCAGAAGGTAAACTCAACAATACTTTAGGTGATTTCCCAGAAGCAATGCGACAAGTAGCCAAAGAAGAAAACGTTGCTTTGATAGATTTGAATGCGATGAGCAAAGTACTTTTTGAAACAATGGGCCCACAAAAATCAATGAAAGCTTTTGTTCATTACGACGCTAATACTTTTCCTGAACAAACAAAAGCGATTCACGACGATACACATTTCAGTAATTACGGTGCTTATGAATTAGCAAAATGTATTGTTGAAGGCATCAAACAGGTAAAATTAGATCTCGCTAATGATTTACTGGATGGTTTGCCAAACTTTGACCCTGCCAATCCAGACGATGAAGCGAGCTTTAATTTTCCACACAGTCCACTTGTGAGTGTTGTTAAACCAGACGGTAACTAAAATGCGAACTCAGACAAAAATGAAATCAACTATTTATAAAAGTATCATTATACTATGTGTGCTATCGTTTCAGGTTTCAGCACAGAGATTAATGGAAAACCTCAATAGAGGTGTCATTGCCATCAACCAAGGCGGAGGAAAAGTATTTGTAAGTTGGCGTTTGTTAGGTACAGAACCAGCCGATACAAAATTTAATTTATACAGAATTACAGGAAAAGCAAAACCTGCAAAATTGAACAAAGAAGCCTTAACAAAAGGAACAAACTTCATTGATGAAAAAGTAGATACCACACAGGTAAATACTTATTTTGTGAAAACGGTTTCAGGAAAAATAGAAGGAAAGGCAAGTGATTCTTTTGTATTAGCTGCGAATGCACCAGCCCAAAATTATCTTTCTATTCCTTTACAAACTCCAGAAAGATATACTCCAAACGATGTTTCTGTAGGCGATTTAGATGGAGATGGCGTTTATGAAATCATTGTTCATCAAGCTGGAATTGGAAAAGATAACTCTCAGAAAGGTATTACAGACGAGCCAATTTTTGAGGCTTATAAACTCGACGGTACTTTTTTGTGGAGAATCAATTTGGGTAAAAACATTCGTGAAGGAGCACATTACACACAATTCATGGTTTATGACCTTGATGGTGATGGCAAAGCAGAATTTGCATGTAAAACCGCTGATGGCACGACCGATGGTAAAGGTAAAGTAATTGGAGATGCCAAAGCTGATTATAGAAATGCTGATGGAAAAATTTTAGATGGTCCAGAATTCTTTACCATTTTTGATGGCTTGACGGGCGAAGCTTTAGCTACAACCGATTACATTCCTGCAAGAGGTGACCTTGGTGGTTGGGGAGGAAAAGGTGGAAATGGTGGAAACGATAAATCTGGAAACCGTAGCGACCGTTTCTTGGCTTGTGTAGCTTATTTAGATGGAAAACTACCTAGCGTAATTATGTGTAGAGGTTATTATGGTAGAACCGTTTTAGCTGCTTGGGACTGGCGTGGAGGTAAATTATCATCCCGTTGGGTTTTTGATTCTAAAGATGGAGATAATCCATTTTCGGGACAAGGTTATCATAATTTAACCGTTGCCGATGTGGATGCTGATGGCAAAGATGAAATTGTGTATGGTTCGATGGTGGTCGATGATAACGGAAAAGGCTTATTTACAACAGGTTTGCGTCATGGTGATGCTTTGCATGTTTCTGATTTAGACCCTTCTCGTCCGGGATTAGAAGTATTTGGTGTTCACGAAATTGAAGTGAAAGCCGAAAGACCAGGAGCTGCTTTGTATGATGCAAAAACGGGTGAAATTATCTGGAGAAAAAATGAAGGACAAGATGTTGGTCGTGGAGTAGCGGAAGATATTGACCCAAGTAATGAAGGAGCAGAAATGTGGTGGTCGGGTTCTGGAGGATTGTTTAATGCAAAAGGTGATAGAATCGGAGATAATCCAAGTTCAACCAATTTTGTAATTTGGTGGGATGGCGATTTAAGTCGTGAATTATTAGACGGCAATCATATCGACAAATATAAGGTTGGAAGATTGTTCACAGCCGAGAATTGTTCTTCCAATAATGGCACAAAATCAAACCCTGCACTCAGTGCTGATTTATTTGGCGATTGGCGTGAAGAAGTAATTTTCAAAACAAATGATAAAAAGGAATTACGCATTTTTTCAACGACAATTCCAACTGAGCATCGTTTGCCAACATTAATGCACGACCCGCAGTACCGACTTAGTATCGCTTGGCAAAATGTTGGTTACAACCAGCCTCCGCATACAAGTTACTTTTTAGGAACAGGCATGAAAACTCCACCCAAAGCTAATATAACAGTTAAATAATGTAGTGATTAGTAATTGGTGAATAGTGATTAGACATTTTAATAATAGAAAATCAAAGATATTTAGGCAAGCACAAAGCACAACTATTCACCAATCACTAATCTCTAAATCACTCAAACAAAATGAAAAAAAACATCACAATGGTATGGCTTATCGCTTTGATAAGTATTGTACAAATTCACGCTCAAGGGCTTCCGAAAAAGAAAGAGCTTTTGAAAGGAATGACCGTAGCCAACGAATACTTTATGACAAAATGGGCAGATGTTTCAGCACCCATCGTTCGTCCAGATAAAACTCGTCCAAGTAATATTTGGACACGTGGCGTTTATTATGAAGGATTAATGGCACTTTACGGTGTTGATAAACAAAAACGTTATTACGATTATGCTGTAGCTTGGGGCGAAGCACATAAATGGGGTTTGCGTAACGGCATCAAAACTCGTAATGCCGATGACCAATGTTGCGGACAAACTTATTTGGATTTGTATTTAATTGACCCAAAACCTGAAAGAATCCTTGACATCAAAGCCTCCATTGATAGCATGGTGAATAGCACTAAGAAAGACGATTGGTCGTGGGTGGATGCCTTACAAATGGCAATGCCTGTGTTCGCTCGTTTAGGTGTGATGTACAAAGATGACCGTTATTACGAAAAAATGTATCAGATGTATATGCACACAAAAACCATTCATGGTGACAAAGGTTTGTATAATCCAGCAGAAGGACTTTGGTGGAGAGATAAAGATTTTGACCCACCTTATAAAACGCCTACTGGTAAAAACTGCTACTGGTCACGTGGGGATGGTTGGGTTGTTGCTGCTTTGGTGAAAGTATTAGAAATCATGCCTAAAAATGCTCCACATCGTGAAGAATATGAAAAAACATATCTTGAAATGATGAAAGCCTTGCCGCCGTTGCAACGTCAGGATGGCTTTTGGAACGTTAGCTTGATGGATGAAACAGAATTTGGTGGTAAAGAATTAACAGGAACAGCCTTGTTTACTTATGGCATGGCTTGGGGAGTAAATCATGGTTTATTGAACAAAAAACAATACTTACCAATTATTTCAAAAGCAACTAATGCAATGTTAAAAGACTGTGTTCAACCAAATGGTTTCTTGGGTTATGTACAAGGAACTGGAAAAGAACCAAAAGATGGTCAACCATTGAGTATTGATAAACAACCAGATTTTGAAGATTTCGGTTTAGGCTGTTTCTTATTAGCTGGAGCTGAAGTGTTGAAAATGAAGTAGATTAACCTAAAACAATAACACATGAAACGCATTCTAATTTTATCAAGTATTATTTTTCTTTCTTTTACCTTTTTTAAAAAACAAAAACCTACGTTGTATATCATTGGTGATTCTACTGTGAGAAATGGTTCTGGTAAAGGTTCTGATGGACAATGGGGTTGGGGAAGTGTAATTCAAGATTATTTTGACACGACCAAAGTGCATATCGAAAACCATGCAATCGGTGGAAGAAGTAGCCGTACTTTCTTAACAGAAGGTCGTTGGGATAAAATCATGGCTAATCTTAAAAAAGGGGATTATGTAATGATTCAATTCGGACATAATGATGGTGGTGCATTGAATGATAGTACTCGTGCAAGAGGAAGTATCAAAGGAACTGGTGAAGAAACCCAAGAAATTGATAACATGATGACTAAAAAGCATGAAACCGTTCACACTTATGGTTGGTACATGCGTAAATACATCAATGAAACCAAAGAAAAAGGTGCTACAGCCATCGTTTTCTCGCCAGTACCACGCAATGTTTGGAAAGGTGGAAAGATTCCAAGAGATACTTATGGCAAATGGGCCGCTGAAACCGCACAAACTACTGGAGCTTTCTTTGTTGATTTAAATGAATTAGTTGCCGTAAAATATGAGCAATCGGACGAAGCAACTTTAAAGAAAAACTACTTCCCAATAGACCATACCCATACTAATTACGAAGGTGCAAAAGTAAATGCCATTACGGTAGTAGAAGGTTTGAAAGGAGTAAAAAAATGCAAATTGAATAAATTCCTTAAAAAGTAAATCGGATTTCCAATCCGAAAAAAAAATAGTAATATAAAAGCTAATAGCTTATACCTCATTGTGATGCAAATAACAATGAGGTATTTTTTTGTCTTCAAAAAAGAATCTGTTTTATTGTATCATATTGATACAATTTTATATTATTTTTGAAATAACAGTAAATTTTCAATCAAAAACAATCAAACTCAAAAACATCTCTATTACGCTCCGACTATGAAAAAATCCAGATTATCACTGAAAATCTTGGCTAAATGGCTATTCTCTCTTAGCCTAATTTTCACCAATGTACTCATACTTTCGGCACAAACAGCCGACAATAAATTACTCTTTGGTGTAGCTTATTATGATGAGTACATGCCTTATGAGCGTTTAGAGAAAGACGTTGCCATGATGAAAGAGGCAGGTATCAATGTGGTCAGAATTGCAGAATCTACTTGGAGTACTGTTGAACCACAAGATAATGTCTATGATTTTTCGCATATCGACCGTGTGTTGAATGCCATGCACAAAGGAGGAATCCATGTTATTATTGGAACGCCTACTTATGCTGTACCCACTTGGTTGGTGAAAAAATATCCTGATGTTTTAGCAGTTACGGCACAAGGTCAAAATCGTTATGGCGTGCGTCAGAACATGGATATTAGCAATGAACATTTCAGATTTCATGCTGAAAGAGTCATTCGTAAAATCATGGAACACGTAAAAGACCATCCTGCTATCATTGGCTATCAAGTAGATAACGAAACCAAACATTATAATACCGCAGGCGATAATGTTCAAAAAGCTTTTGTACAATACATGAAAGCAAAGTTTAAAACCGTAGATGCTATTAACAAAGCTTTTGGTTTAGATTATTGGAGTAATAGAATTAACAATTGGGACGATTTCCCATCAATGGTTGGCACTATCAATGCGAGCTTGAGTTCTGAATTTTCTAAGTTTCAAAGACAATTAGTGACTGATTATTTAGCTTGGCAAGTAGCTTTAGTGAAAGAATATAGCAAACCTAATCAGTTTGTTACTCAAAACTTTGATTTTGATTGGCGTGGTATTTCTTACGGAATCCAAACGGACGTAAATCATTTTGATGCAGCCAAATCAATGGACTATGCAGGTGTTGATATTTATCACCCAACACAAGATTTCTTGACAGGTATCGAAATTTCTTTTGGTGGAGATTTAGGTCGCTCGATGAAGAATGGCAAAAATTACTTGGTTATCGAAACAGAAGCACAAGGTTTTCCACAATGGACACCCTACCCCAATCAATTGCGTTTACAAGCATTCAGCCACGTGGCATCAGGGGCAAATATGTTGGAATATTGGCATTGGCATTCAATTCACAACTCAGCAGAAACCTATTGGAAAGGTTTATTAAGCCATGATTTCCAACCAAATGCTACTTACAACGAAGCAAAAAGTATCGGTAAAGACTTTGATAGATTGAGTTCACAGTTAATCAATCTTAAAAAACAAAATGAAGTAGCCATCCTTTTCAGCAATGAAGCACAAACGGCTTTCAATGCTTTTAGTTTTGGTTGGGGAGCCAAAGAACGTTATAATGATATTCTTCGTCCGATGTACGATGCCCTTTATCGCATGAATATCGGTACAGATTTTATCGACCCAAGCTCTACCAATTTTGAAAAGTACAAGCTTATCGTAGTGCCTGCCCTTTATGCAGCCTCGGATGAATTATTAAACCGTTTAAATACCTTTACCAAGAATGGAGGTCATGTAATTTATACTTTCAAAAGCGGTTTTTCTAACGAAAACGTAACGGTAAGAAATAGCATTCAGCCCGGAATTATCAACGAAGCTTGTGGAATTTCATATAATCAGTTTACTATTCCCAATAATGTATCTTTAAAAGACGACCCTTTTCAAGTGGGAACAGAAAATAACAAAATCAATACTTGGATGGAGTTAGTTACGCCTACAACTGCCAAAGTATTGGCATATTACGAACATCCATCTTGGGGAAAATATGCAGCAGTGACAGAAAACGAATATGGCAAAGGTTTAGCGACTTACATTGCTTGTATGACGAATGCTAAAACAACTGAAAATATCTTGAAAGATGCCTTAAAAAAAGCAAAACTTTGGGGAGTGAATCAACATTTGGCATTCCCTTTAATTACCAAAGAAGGCACAAACACAGCAGGAAAGAAAATTCATTATTATTTCAATTATTCTGCCGAAAGTAAAAGCCTTACTTATCCACACAAAAGTGGAAAAGAGTTAATTTCAAATACAAAAATTCAAAACAATCAAACCATAGCTTTAGAAGCTTGGGGTTTTAAAATCATCGAAGAAGAATAATCTCTAATCACACCATATCCATAGCCTCTTTGCACATAAGCAGAGGGGCTTTTTTTGTTTTCAGGATATGAATATGACTTTATTAAGCTTCAAGGGGATTTCTGTAAACAAACAAAGGGATTTTTCATGGGTGAAAAGGTTTATTTCTACCCTATTAAATAGTTTTTCAAGGGTAAAAATATTTGTTTCTACCCTGCTAAATAATTTTTCAAAGGTGAAAATATTTATTTCTACCCTATTAAATAATTTTTCAAGGCTGAAAATATTTATTTCTACCCTATTAAATAATTTTTCAGGGGTGAAAATATTTATTTCCACCCTATTAAATAATTTTTTAAGGGTGAAAATGTTTATTTCTACCCTATTAAATAATTTTTTAAGGGTGAAAATATTTGCTTTTTGTCATTCCTACATTCCAAAACGGTAACTGCAAGAGTTACCGCTACAATTTAGCATGAGATAAAATACCGAATAATAATTTCCATGAAATGAATGAGGTTTTGATTTGGGGATTTTGTGGGAAAGTGGTAGGTTGTGGGAAATTTAGATTTGCTTTTGATAATTAAGATATTGTTCGATAAAACACGAATAATGTTAAAAAGATTAGTAGTTTGTGAAGACACAAACTACGGCAAGAGACACAAACTACGGCAAGAGAGTACTCCCATTTTTACTGACAATAATGAATTCGCTTTTATTGACTTGACTGTATATTTTAAAGTTAGTACTAAACAACCTTTAGATGATGCTTATTTTGGAACAATTGCTTTAGTGTTTCAAAAAAACAGAAACACGTGGAAAAGAATTGCTATAAAAAATTGGCTAATTCTATAAAATAATTCTCCCAACCCTGATGCCGTTGTTCGTGTCTCCACGAACAATTCAACGACAAACAATAGCAAGCATAAATAATAAACGAAAATCTACAAAACCCAATGAGCTATGCAATATTCAAGTATGCAAATAGGCGTTCCATATTTTTACACCGCCACCATTTTAAATTGGCAAAAATTATTAAAGCCTGACAAGTATAAAGACATAATTATCAGTAGCTTACAACATTTAGTAGCTCAACAAAAAATTAAGGTATTTGCATTTGTTATTATGCCAAACCATATTCATCTAATTTGGACTATGCTCGCTAAAAATGGGAAAGAGATGCCAAATGCAAGTTTTATGAAATATACTGGACACAGGTTTTTAGAAGATTTATCATTGAATCATCCGAAAGTTTTATCTTATTTTGAAGTAGAATGTACCAATCGTAAATATCATTTTTGGCAAAGGAATAGTCTTCCAATTGCTTTATATTCGCCAACTGTTTGGCAACAAAAGATTGATTATATCCATAATAATCCTGTCGTTGAAAAATGGAACTTAGCTGATTTACCTGAAAACTATAGATATTCCTCTGCTAAATTTTATGAACATGGAATTGATGAATTTGGAATATTGAGCCATTGGCAAGAGTAATTCAGATTAGTAGCAGAGAAAATTGTTCGTGAAGACACGAACAACGGCGAGAAAATTGTTCGTGGAGATATGAACAATGGCGAAAGATTAGTAGTTTGTGAAGACACAAACTACGGCGAGTAAACTTTTCCTTAAGTCAAATAGTAAGCACCTCCTAACAGAAATCCCCTAAACCATCCTCATGAAAGAAGTCGATAATTTTTATTTGAAGCAAGAAGAGCCTACTAGAAGTTGTTTGATGGCTTTGAGGGAAATTATTCTTTCGCAAGACAATAACATTACGCATGTTTTGAAGTACGGAATGCCCTTTTTCTGTTACAAAGGGAAAATGTTTTGTTACTTATGGATTCATAAAAAATACCAACAACCATACCTTGGTATTGTAGAAGGCAAAAGTATTGAGCATCCCGACCTAATCATTGAAAAGCGTTCAAGAATGAAAATTATGCTTTTTGACCCAACCAAAGATTTACCTTTAGAAACTATTCAAATGATTTTGACAGCAATCATGAAATTGTATAAGGTGGAGTAATCCAAACGCTATTAAATTCTAGTAAATTCTACCACGAATTCTGTTCCTTCTTTTTCTTTACTTGATACAGTAATGGTAGCATTATTTAGTTCTACAAATTTTTTCACAAGAGCTAAACCAATCCCAATGCCTTTTTCTTTTTTGGTACCATAAGTTGAAATACTTTTCCCTGATTCTTGAAAAATCAATTTCAATTTCTCTTCCGACATCCCAACACCATCATCTTTGATAGAAACTTTGATAGCACTATCGCTCACAGCATAACTAATCACGATTTTACCTTTTGATTTTGTAAATTTTATAGCATTCGCAACTAAGTTTTGGAATAGTATTCTAATTTGGTCAGGGTCGCCTTTGATTGATAGAGCTTCTTCAAAATGATGAATCAATTGAATGTTTTTTTCGCCTGCTACCATTACAAAAACGCTGAGAATTTCATTCATAATTCCAGTTAAAGATAAACTTATTGATTGTGTTTTCAACCCTTCTTGCTGACTGTTTGCCCAAGCCAAGAGGTTTTCTAACATGGCAGAAGTGACAGTCATTTGCTCAAAAATTCTATCAAGCATTAGCTGCTTTTCGTCTTCATCCAACTCTCCTATCTTAAATAATTCTAATGCACCAAGCATTGTAGCGAACGGCCCTCTTAAATCATGCCCAATAATAGAAAACAATCTATCCTTTGTTTGATTGGAATAATTAAGCTCTTCATTTTTTTGTTCAATTAATTCACTCTGAGTGGCGATAAAATCTGTTTTTTTCTGAAGTGCTTGATATAATTTCTTGTTTTTCTTAGCATTTCTATAAGTAATGATAGAGATAACCATCAAAAACACAGCAATCAATACGATAACCAGCGTTATCATTCGGTTGATGGCTTCTTTCTCTTCTGCAATCTGATTTTTCTTAATCAATACTTCATTTTCTGCTTGTTCTTGTTTTAAGCTGAGTGCATTAATTTCCTTTTCTTTCGATTCATCAAATAAACTATCGCTATAGATTTTATCCATCAAAAGATATTTGTAGGCATTTTTTGTATCGCCAAGTGCATTATAAGATTCGTGTAATGTTCTTAGTGATTGTTCTACATCCCATTTCGTGTTGTTTTTTTGGGCAAGTAAAAGTCCTTTTTCTCCATTTACTGTGGCTTCTTTATATCTATGAAGTTTAAAATAGCATTTTGCCAAACCCGTATAAGCAAAACTATTTTCCCAATCATTCTGATATTTTTTGTTTCTTAGTACAGAGTAATAATAGAAAATCGCTTTTTGGGCTTGTCCTTTTTGAAGATAATAGTCACCAAGCCTGTTGTTTGCCATCGCAATTAAGTGTTTATCTTCTATGTTTCTGCTGATAGATTTAGATAATGAAAAATAATAAGCTGCACTGTCTGATTTCGCCATTAGGTAGGTAAGTCCTGCATTTAAATAATTTGACGAGAGCCTCGTTTGGTTGTTGATAGCGATATTAATTTTCGAGGCCTTGATGAATTCCCTCAGAGCTAATGATGGTTTCTTTTGTGAAAGATAAATGAGTCCAATCACATTAGAAGCCGCAGCAATACCAGCTTTATCGTTTAATTGAGTACTTAGTTTTAACCCTATGAGGGCATATTTTAGCGATTGGTCATAATTACATTTCATGTAGTGTATTCTACCGATATTGATATATGTAATAGCGGAACCTTTCGTGTATTTTAGGTTTTTGGAAAGTGCTAAAGCCTTTTCTGAAAAAATAAAAGCACTGTCGGAAGCAGTTTGAACGTATTCGTTTGCAATGGAATTCAATAAGTTGATTGTTGAAGTATCTGATTTTTGTTGAGCAACAGAATTTAGCTTCTTCCATTGAGAAAGTAGTTGGTCAAGTTTTTTTTGCTGTGAAAAAGCCAAGAAAGGTGACAGTATAGAAAATACCATCAATACAAGTACTTTTTGAAACATAAACTTAAGATGGGAATTGTAGCTGGATGACTATTAATTTGCTTGTTACTAACATTTCAATTAATTCTAATCTGATATAAAGATAAAATAATCCGCATAATAACAAACTTACTTAGCCATAAAACAAATTAACCCAAAAGAAAATGACTTTAGTTTACTAAATTACTCAGCCGAGAATTCATTGAGTGCTTCAATTTCATTCGATATTTTCACTTCCCAATTTTTTTGTTTTTCATGATTACTTCCATAGCTAGTTTCTGTATCATAAGCTACTCTTCTTTTAGCAAAATCAGTCATTATTTTTGTATTGATTTCGTCAATATTGATTTTCGACCAAGCCAACTTTTTACGATTTTCATAGACAAACTTCCTGAATTGCCTAACGTAGATTTCTCCCAAATCAAACAAGGTTTGTTGATACCTCAATGAAATCGTTGTGTTGTTGGTAGTATCAATCCATGAAGCACTTTTCATAAAGCAATTGGTAATTTGCTTTTTATAGTCTTTAGGTAAACCAAAAACGGCAGATACTTTGTAATCATAACTAAATTGAGCTGAAGAAAATGAATTGCCTTTATTAGCTACTTTGATTTGGAAATCATCAATACTGAGCTTTCTGTTTTTAGACCAACATATCAAATTTGTATCAATTGTAGATTTTTGAGCGAATGATGCAAAAGTGCAAAAGAAGATAATTAAGAATAAGGAATGTTTCATTTTGATGTGGTTTGTTTACAAGAAGTTAACGGACTGAATAATTTAATATTTCAAGATATAAAAAATTACGAAAATTCTAATCGTGTTATATTATGATAAAAAAAGAATGTTTTAATCCAAAAATGTTTTTTTAGATGTAATCAAGACATTTCTTTTTAATCTTTTTAAAGATAAATACAGCTTACTTTCTACTTTATTTCGTATGTACTTTCAAACAAAATACTTTGTAAAGCAATTATAAAGTAAAAATATCAAGGGATGAATCAGTTAAAATATACAATATGTTGCCTGTTTCTGTTGTTGGCTTGTAGTTCAACAGAAGAGAAAAAGTACGTTCCGCAAAATCCCAATCAAAGTGCAATACCTGTTGCTGAAACGACGCTCAAAAAATCTTTTCTGGCTCTAGGCGATTCTTATACCATCGGACAAAGTATTCCTGAAAAAGAACGTTGGTCGGTTTTGTTGAATGATTTATTGGCAAGTAAATATCAAATTACACCTCATGATATTATTGCTCAAACAGGTTGGACAACCCAAGAATTAATGCAGGGAATTAGCAGTAAAAACCTAAGCCAGCAATACGACATGGTCTCATTATTGATTGGCGTAAACAATCAATATCGTGGGCAAAGCCTTGAAAAGTACCGAACTGAATTCAAAGAATTGTTAAGTATCAGTACCAAATATGCTAAAAGCGATGCTCAAAAAGTAATGGTATTGTCAATTCCAGATTGGGGCGTTTCACCAGCAGGAAGTAATGCTGACAGAACAAAAATCTCCAGAGAAATTGATGCTTTCAACGAAGTAGCCCAAGAAGAATGTAAGAAAGTAGGAATCGCTTTTATCGACATTACAAGTATTACCAGACAAAACACTGATGGCTCGATGTTCGCCAGTGATGGCTTACATTTTTCAGGCAAAATGCACCAACTTTGGGCAATGAAAGCCCAAAGTACAGCAGAAACTATCCTGAAAAAATAAAATTTAAGCTTTTAGGAAATCAGTTCCTAAAATTAATGTGATGGCTACACCAGCGACCAAACTTGAGAGAATCAAGTTCCAATCGTGTTTTTTTACTTTGAAAATATCTAATAACAAAGAACTCAACAGTAAAGAAAGTAATACAATCAGCAATTGTCCGATTTCTAAACCGATATTAAAAGAAAGTAGCGGTTGCCAAATACTTTCTTCTTTTCCCAACAAACTTCTAAGGTAATTTGAAAAACCCATTCCGTGAATTAACCCAAAAATCATCGCCATTGGATAACGCAAAACAGAAGATTTTTCTGGTTGAGATGCACGCTCTGAAGATTTATGAAAGAGATTAATAAAACAAGTAAGCACAATGCTTACAGGAATTAAAAATTCTATGAATTCAGAACTATAAGTAATCAATTGAAGCGTAGCCAAAGCCAGCGTAAGCGAATGCCCGATGGTAAAAGCAGTAATTAAAATCGCTACTTTTTTAATATCCTTTAATCGGAAAATTGCACATAGTGCCACCACAAACAAAATATGGTCGTAACCATTGATGTCTGTAATGTGCTGAAAACCAAGCTTAAAAAAAGTTTGAAAGTCTGACATTTTGTTGATGATTATATTTTGTGGTTAGTATTCTACAAAAGTATATATTTTAAATTGATTTTTATTTAAAATAGCATCAGGGTACAACCTATTCATTCCTGTTGTAAATTGCGTGAAATTTTAAAATCCATGAAAACCAAAAACTACATAGCATTACTGCTTTTGGTGCTGATTAGCGTAAAAACGCTACTCGTGCCTGTGGTGTATTTGGATTTTGAATTAAGAAAAGAGTACATTATCCAAAACCTTTGTGAAAACCGTTTCAAACCGCAAATGAATTGTAATGGTCATTGTTATTTAGCCAAAAAACTTGAAAAAGTAGCCGAAGACAATGCCACCAAAGAAACGCAAAAACAAGGGCAGTCTATCAAGAAAATCATGGAAGAAGTATTTGATGCCGAACCATTATTCTCTTTAGAATGGGCTTACGTACCACTTTCTACAAAATCTATTTACACTTTTCTTACTGCAAATTCAGTAAGTATTGCTACTTCTCTTTTTCATCCTCCGATTATCTAATCGTTTCATCTTTCTGGTTTGTTCTTAAAGTATTTGCAAAAACGACTGTTTTTGTATGAATGTTCCTGCATTCTGTACTTTCTGAACCTTTCTTTCTTATTCATTTCTCAAGAAAAAAATGATTGTCCGAAACCTGTTGATGGTTTTTTGTGGACAAAATCGAAACGATTTTATAAAAACAAAATGAAAAATATTTTCCAATTCATGTTCGTCATTTTATTGACGGCAAGTACTTCTTTTGCTCAACACATCATTAAAGGTAAAATTTTCGACAACTCAACCAAAGAACCCGTAGTAGGTGCATCGGTAAGAGCTTTAGGCACAAGCACTGGAACAACTACCAATATCAACGGTGAATTTGCCTTGAAAACCAAGGAGAAAATTAATAAAATTTCAATCTCAAGTATTGGTTTTCAGTCTTTAGAGGTCGATTACAAAGCTGACCAAACATTTAGTATTGCTTTAGAACCTTCGGTTGAAAACCTTCAACAAGTAGTAGTAACTGCCAACCGTGAAGCAAGTTTGCGTACACAAGCTCCTGTGGCGATTTCAAAATTGTCTTCAACCTTGATTAACGATGCCAAGCCAACAAGTATGTACGAAATCATCAACAAAACGCCAGGCGTAGTGATGATGAACTACAACAACGAACAGCATGGGATGGGCATTCGTCAACCAATGGGAACGGCTGCTTACTTTTTGTATTTAGAAGATGGCGTCCCGATTCGTCCGATGGGCGTTTTCAACCACAATGCCATTATTGAAATGAATGTATTTTCAGTTTCATCGGTAGAAGTAGTAAAAGGCCCAGCTTCCTCTTTATACGGCCCAGAAGCCGTTGGCGGTGCGATTAACTTTATTACACAACGCCCAACGGCTGTTCCTACGGCAAGAGTTGGGATTCAGTTTGATAATTATGGTTATAAAAGAATTCAATACGGAGCAGGGGCAACAGTTGGCAAATTTGGTTTGTACTTAGGCGGTTATGTGGCGAAACAAGTAGATTCTTGGCAATCAAGAAGTGATTTCGACAAAACTTCTTTCAATGCCAGAGCAGAGTACAAACTTTCTGATAAAACCCGCTTAGTAAGTACTTTGGCTTATAACGATTACTACTCACAAACAGGCGGAAGCGTTGATTCAATCGCATTTTACAAAAGAGAATATTCTTCAACTTCTGATTTTACTTACAGAAAAGTATTGGCGACACGTGCCAAAATTTCTTTAGAACATACTTGGAATGCCAATGCAGAAACGACTATTACGCCATATTATCGTAATAATTCTGTCGGACAAAATCCAAGTTATCAAATCCGTTGGACGACTGGAGCGACGACTGCCAAAGGCGAAATCAATGATAATTCATTTACTTCTTATGGCGTATTGGCACAGCATTCACAGAAATTCAATTTCTTGAAAGCTCGTTTGTTAGTTGGTGGTACTTATGATTATTCAACAAATCCGTATCGTTCTTATACAATCGACCTTTCAGCGAAACTGCGTGCTGATGGAAAATCGGTTGAAAAATATACTTTGGTAAAAGAAAATCCAGATGTTTTTGTAGCCAAGTATGATGCTAAAATCTTTAACACTGGTTTATTCTCACAATTTGATTTTGAACCCATCCAAAAATTAAGACTTTCATTAGGACTTCGTTACGACCGTATGGCTTTTGATTATTTAAACTATTTGGACAACAACGCCGAAGGAACAAAAGAGTATAGCCAAGTAACGCCAAAAATCGGAGCAACTTATGATTTAGGCAATGGAAAAGGAATTTATGCCAATTATTCACAAGGCTTCTCGCCTCCGGGCTTAACGGCTGTTTTCCGTAAAACACCTACGGGAAGTGCGAATCCATTTTACTATAATTTAACACCTGCCTATTTCGACAACAAAGAAGTAGGCGGTTGGGCTTCGTTCTTGGATAACAAAATTTATATCGACGTTGCCTATTATGAAATGAATGGTAAAAACGAATTATTAAGTATTCGTCAGCCCGACAACTCTACTGATTACCAATCTGCTGGAAAAACTTTGCACAAAGGTATCGAGTACGGCATTACATATAAACCTAGTTCAGAATGGTTTATCCGTTTTGGCGGAACAAATGCCGTTCACCGTTTTATCGAATTTACTTTGAGTACAAGAGCTTCGGATGCTATAAAAGACGTAAACGGAAAAGATATGCCTTCAGCACCCTCGTTTATTGCCAATTCTGAAATCACTTACAAACCAAAATGGGCGAAAGGATTGCGTGCTGCTATCGAGTGGCAACGTTTGTCGTCGTACTACCAAAACCAAATTAATACGGTGATGTACAACGACAAAACCGCTTTCGGACTTTCGGGTGTAAGCGTATTGAATTTCCGTGCAGGTTATCAATTCAAAGGCATTGAAGTATTTACGAACATCATGAACTTGACGGACGAATTGTACGCCAATCAAGCTTCAAGAGGTAATAATGCTAGTGACAGAACAACCTTCACACCAGCCGCTCCACGTACAGTGGTGATTGGCTTGCAGTACAATTTTACGGGGAAATGATATTGAGAGATTGAGTGAGTTAGTGATTGAGTGATTATATGAAAGCAATTATTAATTCACACTCACTAAGTGTCTTTTAGAATATGTTGTTGTAGCGGTAACCCTTGCGGTTACCTCGAATTATACGGTAACCGCAAGGGTTACCGCTACAATAAAATAGATTACTTGGAGACACTCCCAAATCAAAAAAATCACTCAATCACTAATTCACAACTCACTAATTAAATAAAAAAACATGGCAAATAATATTGTAGAAGTAGCCGACGACACGATTCAGAAAGAATCGTACTTAGGAGGAATAAAGAAAAAAGTCAAACGAAATATTTATCGTTGGCACAGAATCATCGGTTTGATTACGATGATTCCTGTAATCTTTTGGTGTATTTCAGGAATGATGCACCCTTTTATGTCGCATTGGTTTAAAGTAAAATTGGCACACGAATTTGTAAAGCCAGAGGCTGTAAATCAAGCACAAATCAAATTGTCTTTGCAAGAAGTATTGAACAAAAATGAAATTACTGAATTTAAAAATTTCAGAATTGTCAGCTTCAATGACCAAACTTATTATCAAGTAAAAAGAGTAAGTAATCGTTTGGCGTACTTCAATGCTACGGATGCCAAAATGCTTGAAAATGGCGATAAAAAGTACGCAGAATTTTTGGCTCGCTATTTTACAGAAGACCCAAAATCAGCCATTAAAAGTATTGAAGAAATTACAGATTTTGATGAAGAATACGCTTATGTGAATCGTTTGTTGCCCGTTTGGAAAGTATCATTCGACCGTGCAGACGGAATGGATATTTATGTAGAAACTGAACAAACACGTTTAGCAAATTTCAACGAAAACCGTAGAAAAGCATTTTTGTGGGTATTCAGAACTTTTCACAACTGGGATTTCTTGACAAAAATTTCCAATAATACGCTCAGGATTTTCATCATGATTGGCTTCCTTGCTATCATCATTATTTCAATGATTAGCGGTTTGGTAATTTATGGTTTCATGTGGGGAAAATTCAAAAAGCCACGCAATGCCAACGATAAAGTAGGAATTTTACGAAAATATCACCGTCAAATTGGGCTTTGGGTTGCTTTTGTCACTTTTACTTTCGCTTTTTCGGGAGCTTATCACGCTACAAAAAAACTTACGCCCGACGAACGCATCAAGTATTTCTATCAACCAAGTATCAAAACAGCAGATTTACAAACGGCTACTTTGGCTTTGCCTTTAGACTGGGCTAAGGTTTCAAATCTTTCTTTAGCCACAATCGACGACAAATTGTATTACCAAGTATATACAAAATCGGAAGAAAAAGGAGCTTGGAAAAAAGAACAACAAGACAAAGCCGAAAAAATGAGCGAAGGCAAAAAGCCTGATGCCAAACCGAATGTGGCTTATTATGATGTACAAACCGCCAGCCTTTTACTAGACGGCATTATGCTTCATGCTAAAGCATTGGTCGGACATTTTATTGAACAAGGAAAAACGGGTGGCGACCCAGCTTGTTGTGAATTAGGAGAAAGTGCAGAAACAAGTGAAGACGAAAGTACTTTGCCAGCCATTGCTTCAACGAGCTATTTAACAAAATTCGACAAAGAGTATGGTTTTGTAAACAAACGCTTGCCAGTAGTAAAATTAGCTTTGGCAACTGATAACCATTTGACTTATTATGTAGAACCAGCCACCAGCAGATTAGCGGCACAAATCGTTGATTCAGACCGCCGTGAAGGACTTTCTTTTGGCGTATTACACAAATTTTTATTGATGGATTGGGCAGGAAAAGACATCCGTGACATCGCTACTATCTTCTCGGCTTTGGGCGTTTTGGTAGTGAGTTTGTTTGGACTTGCTTTGTTTTTGAAGGTGAAGTAAACCTTAAATTGGTAGAGGATATCAGCTTTTCTCTACCAATACATTTTAGATAAAATCATTATAAAGAAAATTTTAATTTTAAAAAATCTGTGTCAGTTGATGGCAAATTGTTTTGCCTTCTGCTGTACCTCAAAATATACAAATATGAAAACGAATAAATTTTTTACATTCTTAGTATTTTTAGTAATTATTATCACAGGTGCTTCTTGCAAAAATGACGAAATTAATCCGAATGATAAAAATTCAATTACACTTTCTTTCGACAATAAAGTGGGAGACAAATCTTTAGTGCTTGGAACAGGTGCTTATACCAACAGTTCTGGCGAAGATTTTACGGTTACTACATTGAATTACTTTATTTCTAATGTTTCGTTCAAGAAAGAAGATGGAACAGTAGTTAAATTCCCGAACAACTATTTCTTGGTAAAACAGTCTGATGCTGGTAGTCTTGAAGCTGAATTGAAAGATGTTCCTGCGGGAAATTACAAGGAAGTTTCTTTCATGGTGGGTGTAGATAGCACTAGAAGTACTTCTGACATCAGCCAAAGAGTTGGCGTGTTAGACCCAGCTTCTTATGGTGATGACGGAATGTATTGGGCTTGGAATTCAGGTTATATTTTCTTCAAATTTGAAGGTACTTCTTCTGTTGTTCCAACAAATGCTACTGGTAAAAGACCTTTTCAACTGCACGTAGGAGGTTTCGGAGGAATGACGACAAAAACCGCCAATAATCTTCGCACAGTTACCTTGCCACTCGCAAATGCAGCGACAGTTCGTGGTAATATTGCTCCAGAAGTACACTTGTTTGTTGATATTTCGAAAGTATTCAACGGGACAACACAAATAAAATTAGCACAAACCAATCTGGTACATGGTATTACAGCAGCAATTCCAATTGCCGATAACTACAAGTCGATGTTTAGTGTAGATCATGTTCATAATGATGCTCAATAATAATAGAAACACTTCTACTCTTCGTTAAATTGAGGAGTAGAAGTTTAATGAAATTAGACATGAAAAATCTATTCTTAACCACCAGCATACTGTTGCTATTTCTGATGGTTTTTTCTTGCTCAAAACAGCCAGATGTGGTAATTGAGCCTGAAAAACTATTTTATCAGCCCAGCAATTTCCAAAGCCCTGTCTATAAAATAGAGAAGAATCCAATCACTAAAGAAGGTTTTGAATTAGGGAAAAGTTTGTTTTATGATGGAATTCTTTCAAGAGATGGCTCAATGTCTTGTGGTGAATGCCATCGTCAAGACTTTGGTTTTACGCATCATTTGCATGATTTAAGTCATGGAATTGATGATCAGATTGGACTAAGAAATTCTTCATCATTACAAAACTTAGCCTGGGAAAAAACTTTTGGATGGGATGGTGGTGTTTTTGACTTAGACCTTTTTGCGATTTCCCCAATCGAAAATCCAGTTGAAATGGACGATAAGGTACCGAATGTATTAGAAAAATTAAGAAAGACAGAAAAATATCCTGTCATGTTCAAAAATGCCTTTGGTTCAACAGAAATTACTTCCGAACGATTTTTGAAAGCGCTTTCACAGTTTTTATTGTCTTTGGTTTCTGCAAATTCTCGGTATGATAAATTCATGAGAAAGGAAGAGGGTGTGATTTTTAATGCCACGGAATTGGCTGGAATGGAATTATTCAAACAAAAGTGTTCTTCATGCCATGCTGGTGAATTGTTTAGTGATGGAAGTTTCAGAAATAACGGTTTACCGCCAACAGAACGCCAACAAGTAGTTTATAGAATGGTGGATGGTGTAAAAAAAGCATTTATCGAACCTGTAATTGACGACGGCAGAATGCGAGTAACTGAAATGCCCGAAGATAAAAATAAGTTTAAAGTGCCAAGTTTGAGAAATGTGGAAGCAACAAAACCTTATATGCACGATGGACGATTCCAAACATTGGATGAAGTAATGAATCATTATATGACTACGGTTACGGCGACTCAAAATCTTGACCCATTGCTTAATCAAAATGGCAAACTTGGCATTCCTCTAACGGCTACAGAAAAAACACAAATTATTGCATTTTTAAGAACACTTACTGATAGAGAATTTCTTACAGATAAAAGGTTTACTCCTTAATCAACAAAAAATATTATGATAAAAGCTATTCAGATTTTTATAGTTTCAATTTTTATTACACTAATTAGTCATACAAATATTTTAGCCTGTGAAGTTTGTGGATGTGGCAATGGAGGCTCATTTTTTGGAATTTTACCGCAATCACACAAAGGTTTTGTCGGTTTACGATACTCTTATAAAAGTTATGATTCACATTTGAGCAGTGTGAACCTAAAAGCTAGAGAGGATTTCTGGAAAACTGAGCTGTGGGCTAGAGCTTATCCATTTAAAAAAGTACAAGTTTTGGCTTTTGTACCTTATTTAATTAATCAGCAAACTATTCAGAAAACGGGCAAACAACTTCATTTGAATGGTTTTGGTGATGTTACTGCATTGGCTAATTATAATGTTATCAATACAGTGAACGATACCGTAAATCATCAATTTAATCATAACTTACTGATTGGCGGCGGTATAAAATTACCATTAGGAAAGTATAAATTTGATTTATTGAGTGAAACAGAAGTAGCCAATGCCAATTTCCAATTAGGAACTGGAAGCGTAGATTTTTTACTTAATTTGGTTTATACAATTCGTCATAAAGATTGGGGGTTGAATTATGATTTTTCTTACAAAATCAATACCCCCAACAGTGATAATTACCAATTTGGGAATAGACTTAACACCAATTTGGCTTTACTTTATTTCAAAAAAATCAATTCAGATTTTACAATTATTCCTAATGTTGGTCTTTCGTTTGAGGATGCTGCTTTTGATACAAAAAATAAAATCATCAATACTCAAACTGGAGGATACTCTACTTTTGGTGCTCTTGGAGTTGAATCGTATTACAAAAGCTTTTCGATGGGAATAAATTATCAAGAACCAATTATGCAAGATTTATCTGGAGGAGAATTAAAAGCGAATGCAAGGTTAAATTTACATTTTACTATACTGATATAAAGAAATGGTTTATTTATTTGAGGAGTATTTCAATCGTGATACTCCTCAAATAAATCTTAGTTTATAATTTACTAACTTGTCCACTGAATACAGCAACTGTTAGCCCAACAACAATTAATACAATACACACTAATCCTTTCCAGAAAAAACTAAATACGCTTATCATTTTAGTTTGAAGTTTATCCCAATATTAAAACCTATTTTATTGGGTTTAATTAATAATAAAGAATTTGAATCACTTTGTTGGTTGAGCGAATAACTATAAGTTGGCTCTACAAACAAATAAGCATGATCTCCAATCTGACGAGTAATGCCATAAGCAATATTTGCAAAGGCATTCAACTGTTTACTTCCATTAATTTTATAGGCTCCCTCCACTCCTACATTTACATAATGTGAAAGTGATTCTCCTCTTAAAAAAGTATATTGTAAATCAATTTTTGTACCTAAATAATAGGCTGATTGAGCATATACTTTATTGAGTTCTGCAAAACTTGCATCTACGCCAGTATTATCGGGCGACTGCACCACTAATGAATCTGTACGAACTTGGTAACTAAAACTATGATTGGTTTTAGTGAAAGTTAAACCTGTTCTTAGCTTAAATTTATCCGACAACGTAAAAACTAAACCTGCCTGCGTATAAAAACCTAATCGGTCTGCCTCATCATTTACTGCAATTTTATGAACATAATTCGCATCATTCCCATTAGCTGTGATGGTATAATAATTAATCAGTGGCATTGCACTCACATACCATTCTACAGGTTTCGATTCTTTAAAATATACAGTAGGTTTTGGTCCACGATACTTTATTTTCGGTGTTCTGAAATGATTTGTAAATGGATGATACGCTTTTCCATCAAGCGTATTTAGTAAAATATAACGTTGGTCAGAAAACTTTGTTGCTTCAACACTTGTGTTGTTTACTGATTCCTCATCAATATTTTCATGCTTACCAGAGAATACAGCAAAACGATTTGTTTTATTGCTTTTATTCGGCGTATATTTTTTTGAATATTGATTGACTAATCCATTTTGCTTTGCTCCATCAGAAAACTCAGGCTGAACATCATCACCTAAATTTACTGGCGGAATTACCCCCTCTGCTTTCAGTCTGTTTTGTTGATTTTTTAAAGTTGTTCTTTTATTCTCTGCTGAATTCTCTTGCTGAATATTACTATTTGATACTAAACTTTCAGTTGTTGAAGGCACTAATTTGTCTGAATTTTGTAAATATTTCTTCTCAATAATTATTGATTTGTTTTCTTTATTTGAGATTTTATTGTTTTTTTCCGATATAACCTCAGAATTAATAGTTTTGTTTAACTCATTTTCAATTGTTTTTTCAATCTGTGTTTCTTCTGTTTCATTATTGGTTAATGAAGACATTAAATACACACCGATGCCTGTCAGCAATAACAAAACTGCTACTGCTGTCATTTGCCAATACGGTAATATCCTTGCTGGATTAGCAGGGAGTTGAGGTTCTATTGATTTCCAGAGTTTATCGTTTGGTTCAGATTCAAAATCAAACAATTTATCTCTGAAAATATCCTCAAAAGGGTCTTTTTCGTTATCAAGTGCGTTCATAGCTGACAATTCCCAGTTGTTTTAATTGCTTTCTGAGTAACTCTTTGGCTCTTGAAAGCTGTGATTTTGAAGTATTCTCGCTTACTCCCAATAATTCTCCGATTTCTGCATGATTATAACCATCTATTACATAAAGGTTAAATACCATCCTGTAGCCGTCGGGTAATTTATTGATGAGTGCAAGAAGTTCTTCGCTTGTAAGTGTTGATAATAGGTTGGGGTAATCATCGTTGCTTAGTACAATATTTTCATATTCTGTATTTTGTTGAAATTTTAAATTTGCATGATAATAATTGATGGCTGTATGAATTACCGCCTTTCTAACCCAAGCACCAACAGCTTTAGGGTTTTCAAGGGTATGAATGTTATTAAATATTTTCACAAATGCTTCTTGATAGATGTCTTCGGCTTCCTCGGGCGTGCGAGTATAACGACGACAAACACCCATCAATTTGCTTTTATACAGGTTATAAAAAGCGGTTTGGGCTTTGCGGTCGTTTTTTTGGCAGGCTTTGACTAATTCCTGTTCGTTGAGCATTTAGTGAGTTTTGTAGCAGTAATAAATTCTAGTTGAAATTCATTACTTATTTTTTAATTCTGATTGTAAAATTGGCTTTGATAATTTCTCCATTTGTACTGGTAACTACATACTTAAATTGATCGTTGTACTCTTTGCCATCTTGTTGTTTAAGCTTGTATAAAAGCTTTTTGTCTTCAATCCGTATCATACCATAAGCAGGTTGGGTTTCAATACTAATATTTTTGATGTTTACACAGCCAGAGATGTATAACCTATACGGAATTTCTATTTCTGCTTCTTTTACCTGACTAGCCGACAATTCCATTTCTCCATTTTTAGCATAAGCTTTACAAGTAGGAATAGCACGAATAAAAATCTCGACAAACATTTTTTGCGGATTCGCTCCATTTTTGTCATAAATCGTGTACTCCAACAAATCATTGGCTTCTTGTTTGGCAGTTTGGATATATTCAATTTCTGAATTAGCATTTACTATTGCTTTACCAAACTGTGGATTAGTTGTAATTTTCAAACTTTTCACATCATAATTATCGCAAATTTTATCGTTTTCAAGCACTTGTATTTTCTGTGTTGAAGTATCATATTTGTCGATAACAATCACGTCTGGAATCAAAATATTTTTACACCAAGTTCCTTCAATATCAATCCTTACCGCAACGATTCTACAAACTGGATTACTCCCGCCTGTGCAGATTTGATAAAAGAAAATGTCATTTTGATAAAAATTACTTTTGGGTGTGTAAACGATTTTATTATGTACAATTTCGGCCTTACCAAAATTGGGACTATCTAAAATGGCCAAAGAACTAGAATCAACAATGGCATTACAGAAACGGTCGTTTTTTAATACATCCAACACCGTTGGCGTATTCAATTTTACCGTAAAGAAATCTGGAATTGCTCCCGCATTGCAAGGCATTTTGCTATGATCCGAAGTAATATTTACTTTAATCGTATCTCGTTTATCTTTTGTAGGATTGCCATTCATCATTTTATAAATCAGGAAGTCGGTTACTTCATTCTTTGTAGAATCTGATTTATAAATTAAATAACCTGTTTTAGAAAATGAATATTTACCGTATTGAGGTGCATTTATAATTTTAATCGAACTATGTCCCGATGCTTTCAGAAGCACTTTGGTGTCAATTGCGATAAAATTATTAGGAGGAGTATAATAATTTTTTGTATCAATCAACGACATAGTAGTAACCGTTGGCTTCACTGTTGGAGCGATTTCCCTGATTTCGTCGCAAGCAACAACCAAACTCAATACCATGATGAAAAATATACCTACAAAAATTCTCATATTATTTTTTGATACTTGTTTGTTGACTTACCAACAAACAAGTATCGTTTTACTATTTATCTTTTTTGGCTGCCACAAAATTCCCGTCTTTATCGAAATAAACATAGTACTTGTCTGTTCCAAAAGTAATCAAAACTAAATATGCTTGTGCAACATCATTTTTAAGACTCACGCTTCCTTTTACAAAAATCCAACCAACATATACTTTGTTTAAATAATCTTTTATAGCCTGCGGAAGGTCGTTTGCCACAATACTTTTATCTTCAATTTTAGGAACTGTTGGTGATTTGGGTTCTAAAACACTGATAAATTTACCTTTTCCATCAAAACTAAGTGTGATAAATTTCCCCTCTTTTACAACAACAATTGTGTAAGAATCAATGATTGTATCTTTTACAAGCACCACTCCTTTTTCAAATTTCCAAGCTGCATAATTGGCTGAAAGATAATCTTTAATTACTTGCGGTAATTCTGTTTCTTTCAAATATTTAGCTTCTAGTTTTGGTACTTGTAATTTTACAGCATTCTTGTTTTTCAATACTCCTGCATTATCAAAAGTTATCTCGTATAAAACATCTCCAATTTTGGCAACAACAAAATATGTTTTCTTCCCATCCGAATTAGTTTTTACTAATGCTCTTACAAATTCATAGCCGCTCAACTGACTTTGAATATTGGCTGGCAACTCGCTTAAAACGACTGTATAAGTTTTTGGAGATTGTTTAGGGTCTGGTTTCTGTCCTTTGGGTTCTATAAAAGTAGCTAATATAGTACCAGTAGCATCAAACAGTAATGTGATTTTTTTATCATTAAATTCGATTAAAATCTTATACGAAACCTTGCCGTCAGCATCTTTTCCAATGGCTACTTTTTCTAATTTATAGCCTTTATAATTGGTTTCCAAATACAATTTTATTGCATCAATCAATGCTGTTTTGGTAGTATCTGCTTTAATTTCATAAGTACTTAAAATCTTTCCAGCAACCGAAACGGTGGCTTCGTGTGCTACACCATTCACTAGAAAATCACAACCATATACTTTATTAGAATCTATTGTTGTTACAACAAGTTGAGTAGCTGTTGGATAGTCTTGTTTAATTACAGCAGAGACTTTAGCCGCTGAAGCAGCATCTGTTGTTTCATTTTGATTTTGCTGACCAAGATCAAGGCTTTCTTCACAACTTGTTAAAATGCTAGTGAATGCCAAAGCAACGACAAATAGTATTTTTTTCATAGTATTTCACAAATTTGGATTAACAATTCAATTGAAAATTAAAAAGAGCTTCCCTTTAGTTTGTGATCACTAAACTCAAGGAAAATTTTGAGATGCATCTCGAACTATAGACAAGCTCAAGAAAGGAAATGGTTGCATGAAGGAAAAATAATTTAAAAAGGTAATAATTACTTATGTAAGAGTGATGAGTTGTGAATGATGAATTGTGAATTTAACTCAATGATATATAGTTATTTAATCTATAAAATTCCCCAAAGGCTATTAATCAAGCAATTAAGTATAAACATGCAGGTTTTACGCTGAATGTTTAACCTTTTTCCAAACAAAAAAAGCTAATATCAGGATTAAAATACCTGAAACAAAATACCATAAAAGATTTGAATTACTCAAGGCAGAAGCATCGCCGACAAGTACCGCTCCAGCCCAAAAAGTTGGTAATTGATTTTCACCTGCTTGGCTTTGTAGAAAAGCTATTTTAGCTTTTTGAAGGGCTAAATCTTTCGACAAACCTTCTGATAAATATTGATAAAATAGTTCGTTTAAGGCATAAGTTGCTTTGTTTTCAACACTCCAAAGCGTGGTTAAAGTAGCAGGAATCCCCAAAGTAGCAAAACCTCTGGATAAACTTAAAATACCTTCACCAGTAGCATTTCTTCCAACGGCAGTTTTGCAGGCAGATAATACTAAAAGTTGGGTTTTATACCGATTTAACGCACCTAATTCTGATAATTTTAGGATAGAATCTGCAAAGTAAACCATTGGTTCTTGGTCGCTATCGTCTGCTTGAGCATGCGTATATAAATGCACAATTTGATAATTATGTGCATTTTCAAAGAAATTTTTCTTGTTAGCAGCTTGATTCACAAAGGTTTTCCCGAATGAGAAATAATCTGCTACTTTCGTCAAAGATTTATCTGAATCTGTTAATTCTGTTTGATTTAAGCCTTTTTGATAAGTAACTGGTGCCATTCCAAAGAATTTATTCGACCAAGAAAAGCTTTCATTATTCATATTTTTCAATAAAAATTGAACAGAATAGGTATAACTCAACGCATAATCTTTCAATAAATATTCCGACCTTTTAGCAGATTTACTCATGGCTTCAAAAGGTAAAAAATACCCATCTTGTGCAATAATTACTCTACCTTTTGGCACACCCAATTTGGCAAAAAGTTGCTGATACAATTGATTTCCCACTTTCAAAAATCCAGAAAAATCTTCATTGGCTTGCTGGTTATCAGCACAATATTTCAGAAAACTTTTTGAGTTTTCTTCATAATTTACAATTGATATTTTCTGTAAAAATGCTTGATTAGGCATTATTTTCATGGCATAAATTGCCTCATTTCCTACAAAATACTCCACTAAACTAATCTCCCCGTTTTTAGTTTCTGTTGGTCTTTTTAAATATTTTTTTACATCTTCCAAAGATGCAGTTGTGGTATCGTACTTGTATTGATAATAAGTTGGATTTTTAAGTTCTAAGCTTTTTATAAAGGCCGATTGTTCGTCTTTAGCTTCCAATAACTGATTTTGCAATGTTGTTAATTTACTTCCTTTAATCTCTTGACCAGCCAATTTAGCATTCAATTCAGCGACTTTTTGCTGTAAAGATTTCTCTTTTAATAAGTCCTCTGCTGAAAGTTGTTGCTTGGCACTCAATTCATTCAGACGGTCATTTAACAATACGGCTTTACTTTTCTCGAAAAAATAAAATGCTTTTTCATAGTTTTTCAGAAGGTAACAAGTTTCAATGGCTTGCTCGTAAAGATGATGAGTTTTGTTTCGCCAATACAATTTTGATTCAGTTCCCGAATGCTCAAAACGCATTAAATCCACCAATTGATCGGCAAGAATATAGGTTTTCAAAGCATTTCTAAGATAGTCTTTTCGTTGAGTAGCCTTGTGATAATCAAGCCAAGTATCGGCTTTATCTTGTAATGTCGTTAGAAAATAAGATTTAAAATCTGCAGCTTGAAGTGACTTTACCGTAGGAATTTCAGTTACATTTTTAGGGTTAAAACCAATTGGTGCTACTTCTAATGCTTTTTGATAATATTCAAAAGCTTTGGGATAATCCTTTTTTTTCCAGTAAACTGCCGCAATATCATCATAGATAATTACTTTCATATAAGCATTATCCATCGTTTTCAAAGCCATTAAATAATTCTTGAGGGCTTCGTCATAATCTTGCAAATATTGGTAATAAGTAAAACCAATTTCCAAAAAATTCAAAGAGTAACTATATGTATTGTTTTTAAGTTTGTATAACGCTTGGCTTTTACGATATGACAATATTGCATCTTGATATCGTTTTTGAGCAGTAAATAATTGCCCAGCACAGTAATAAGCATAAGGCAAATAGCCAATTGGGTCATTTTTTTCTAACAGTAAAATTACTTCTTTCAGATTATCACTGGCTTTTTCAGTTTGCGACATCATCGTGAGTGTTTTTACTTTTTCAATCAAACTAAAGGCTAATCCTTCATCGTTTTTGGTTTGTTTGGCAAAATTGATACCTAAATCTACGCTACTCATTGCTTTTTCAAAATCACCCATTTTGCTAAAAATATTGGCTTTTTGGGCATAAGCTCTTGATAGATAGGCTGTTTTGGCAAGATTATTTTTGGCGATGGCGATACATTTATCAAGATTATCTAAAGCAGTTTGATAATGCCCAAGCTGATTCTCGTACCTTCCTAAATTATAATAGTTGGCTTCTAAATAAAAACGATTGATGTCCGATTTGGGAAGGCTATTCACGACAATAGCCTTTTTTACATAAGCAATGGCTTTATCATAGTCTTTATCCTGTGTATAATAAAAAGTAGCTATTTGCTGTAAAATGGAAGTATAAACAGAATCTTTCCCAAAGCATTTTTCACTGCTTGATAACAAAGTAAATAAACGTTTTTTTTGTTGAGAAGGCTCTAGTTTTGAAATTTTTTGTAGCGTATTGAGCGTTTCATTTTTGGAAGGGCACACTGCCTTCGTTGATAAAGGAAGGAAAAAAAATAAGATTGATAAAATGAAAAGTCTAAGCACAAAAGTAGTTTTTTTAGGTTAGGATCATAATGGAAAGTTTAAATTAATACTTTAAGCTAAGAAATTCATCGTTTCAAAAAACTAAATTTTATCATTTCAAGACTTCCAAAAAAGAAACCTCAGCCAAATGATATTCGACTGAGGTTTCTAAATTAACAGTATTTATTAAATACCTGATAAGCGAAAAAAAAGCAACTTTATTGATGATTGTGATGAACATAATCATCATAAGTTATTTAATCTAAGCTTACAGCTTTTTACTTATTTCGATAAATATAAATTACGTTCGCCATACACTTTGCGGAAGAAATCATCTTTCAATGAATCAATGAAGTAAATTGCTTCACCTGTTGATTTCATTTCTGGTCCTAATTCCATATTTACATTCGGGAATTTGTTGAATGAGAACACTGGAATTTTGATAGCATAACCTTTCTTCACTGGATTGAAAGTAAAATCTTTCAATTTCGCACCCAACATTACTTTCGTAGCATAGTTTACATAAGGTTCTTGGTAAGCCTTACAGATAAACGGTACTGTACGAGATGCACGTGGGTTGGCTTCGATGATATACACTACTTCGTCTTTCACCGCAAACTGTATATTCAATAAACCAACAGTACGAAGTGCCACAGCGATTTTCTTAGTATGTTCTTCGATTTGACGAATAACATTTGGCGATAAATCGAATGGAGGAAGTACCGAGTGAGAGTCACCTGAGTGAATACCTGCTGGCTCAATATGTTCCATAATTCCGATAATATACACATCTTCACCATCACAAATCGCATCTGCTTCCGCTTCGATTGCGTTTTCTAAGAAATGGTCAAGTAAGATTTTATTTCCCGGAATATCTCTTAAAATATCAACAACGTGTTGTTCTAATTCTTGTTCGTTAATCACGATTTTCATTGATTGTCCACCTAATACATAAGAAGGACGAACTAACAATGGATAACCTAATTTACGACCTAATTCTACGGCATTGTCTGCATCTTCGCATACTCCGAATCTAGGGAAAGGGATTTCATTTTCTTGCAATAAAGCCGAGAACGCACCTCTATCTTCTGCTAAATCAAGGGCTTCAAATGAAGTACCGATGATTTTGATACCGTGTTTAGTAAGTTTCTCCGCCAATTTCAAGGCAGTTTGTCCACCCAATTGAACGATTACTCCTTCTGGTTTTTCATGCTGAATGATTTCATAAACATGTTCCCAGAATACTGGTTCGAAGTATAATTTATCAGCAATGTCAAAATCTGTTGAAACCGTTTCAGGGTTCGAGTTAATCATGATGGCTTCATAACCTGCTTCTTTGGCAGCCAAGATTCCGTGAACACATGAGTAATCGAATTCAATTCCTTGTCCGATACGATTTGGGCCAGAACCTAAAACCACTACTTTTTTCTTATCCGTTACAATAGATTCGTTATCCAACGTTTCAGAACCTTGCGAGAAAGTAGAGTAGAAATATGGTGTTTTGGCTTCAAATTCAGCCGCACAAGTATCTACACATTTGTAAACACGTTTGATCCCCAAACTATTTCTCTTTTCATATACTTCAGATTCTAAGCAACGTAAAGAGTAAGCAATTTGGCGGTCAGCAAAACCTTTGTGTTTTGCTTCTTCTAATAATTCTTTTGGAACAGAGCTTAAAGTATATTTCTCTAAAGTGTTTTCAACTCGAACCATATCTTCAATTTGGTATAAGAACCATTTGTCGATTTTGGTAGTTTGTTGAATCGTTTTGAAAGAAATACCCATTTTAAAGGCATCATAAATATGGAATAAACGATTCCAAGATGGATTTGCCAAAGAGTGCATGATGGCATCTTGGTCAACCAATCCTTTACCGTCAGCTCCTAAACCATTTCTTTTGATTTCTAATGATTGACAAGCTTTTTGAAGTGCTTCTTGGAAGTTGCGACCGATACCCATTGTTTCACCAACAGATTTCATTTGCAAGCCCAAAGTTTTGTCTGCACCTTTGAATTTATCAAAATTCCAACGTGGTACTTTTACTACCACATAGTCAAGTGCTGGCTCGAAGTATGCCGAAGTAGTACCTGTAATCGCATTCGTTAATTCATCCAAGTTGTAGCCAATTGCCATTTTTGCAGCAATTTTCGCAATTGGATAACCAGTAGCTTTAGAAGCCAAGGCTGACGAACGAGATACACGTGGGTTAATTTCGATAGCGATAATATCGTCGTTTTCTGGATTTAAAGAGAACTGAACGTTACATCCACCCGCAAACTGACCAATCGCATTCATCATTTTGATTGCCATGTCACGCATTCTCTGATAAATTGTATCAGGTAAAGTCATGGCAGGTGCAACCGTGATTGAGTCTCCAGTGTGGATACCCATTGGGTCGAAGTTCTCAATCGAACAAATGATAATTACGTTTCCTAAATTATCACGCAATAATTCTAACTCGTATTCTTTCCAACCCATGATAGATTGCTCTACCAATACTTCGTGTGTTGGCGAAGCGTGCAAACCTTTGTTTAAGGCAGCATCAAAATCTTTTGGACTGTGTACAAAACCTCCACCAGTTCCACCCAACGTAAATGATGGACGAATTACCAATGGAAAACCAGTTTCCTGTGCAATCTCTTTTCCTTCCAAAAACGAGCGAGCAGTACGTCCTTTACAAACGCCTACACCAATTTCAATCATTTTCAAACGAAACTTCTCACGGTCTTCAGTCGTTTCGATTGCTTTAATATCAACACCAATAATACGAACACCGTATTTTTCCCAAATGCCCGAGGCATCACAATCAATCGCTAAATTCAAGGCTGTTTGTCCACCCATTGTTGGTAAAACAGCATCAATTGGAGTACCTTCTGCTTGATGTTTTTCTAAGATTTCAATGATTGAATTCTTATCAAGTGGTTTTAGATAGACATAATCCGCATTGAGTGGATCAGTCATAATCGTAGCGGGATTGGAATTAATTAAAGCAACTTTGATACCTTCTTCTCGGAGTGAACGAGCTGCCTGCGAACCTGAGTAGTCGAACTCGCAAGCCTGACCGATGATAATTGGACCTGAACCGATAATCAAAACGGACTTGATGGATGAATCTTTTGGCACTTTTTGTATTAGTTTTTGAGTTGGATAGTTTTAACTATGTTATTCCTAAGATATTTACTTCCCAATGTTCTAAAGTTAGAACAATATCCAAGAATTAAATAAATTAAAACCACTGATTTTGGAAAGCTTTGTGGTAATTTTTGAAGAGATACTTAACAAGGAGACTGAAATAATGGATAAAATCAACGAAACTTCGCTAACGTATCCCCAAAAATTGTACAAAGGTAATAGAAACCAACGAAAGTAAAAGGCGTAGATTTTATTTTATGTATTTATTAAATTTATTCTTTAATTAATTATATTTTACAAATTTTATCCTTCTCTCAGCTATCAATCCAAATACTTCAAAAACTTATATTATATAGTTAAAATATGATATTATCACGCAAAAGTTTATCTTTGTACACATGCCCAACATTTCAATAAACATATTTTTTCAAATGAAAATCACATTTTTACTTTTCATATATTTTTTAGTTGCTTTCAAGTTCAATGGTCTTGCACAAAAGAAAATCGAAATACTTTTAATCGGTACTTCGCATAATTATGAGTTGAATGTCACCAACGATTTTGATTATGTAAAAGATGCTGTTAGAGATTTCAAACCTGATATTTTTTGTACTGAATACCTATCAAAAGACAATGAATCTCAATCCGTTATTGAGACATATTATGGCGAGCGGATGATGCAAAGAAGGGAAATGCTCCTTGCCAAGAATATCATGGCAGAAAAGGACATTCCTGAAATCATTAAAAAAAGTTATAAAACCTTAAAGGCAAACCCTGATTCAAAACAAGCTAGAATAGATTTAGCCCATGCTTTGTACCTTAGTGAAGACCTAGGTAATGCGCATTATCAGATTTATCAATTGATGAAAGCTGATTTGGACAAAGAAGAAAGTGACTATTTAAGCAATACATTCGATGCGAAAGATTCGCTTATTAAATATACCTGTCGTAAAAATAATGAATATACTAACCTTGTTTTTCCGTTGGCCACTGAGTTAAACATCCAAAAACTATATGGTTTCGATTGTCAACGCTTTGACCCTCTTTGGAATGTAGCTTGGGAAAAATCAGATAGCCTTTACACAGCATTTGAAGATAAACTAAAAGCAGATACCAACGATTTAAACAGTAAGAAGTCGTTGAAAACAATAGATGCTTTTATGAAAGAGTATTATGCAAGCCAAAAGAGACTAAGAGCGGCGTATCAAGAAGGCACACAAATTCATTTTTTTAATACTAAAGAATTTGATGACTTAGCTGAATGGGGCGATTTTTTACGTGAAGATATTCATCAATTAGAAGGCTTTCCTTTAGAAGCATATCAAGAAAAAAGAAAATATTGGCAATTACGCAATGAACAAATGGTACAAAATACCCTAAAAATTGCCAAACAGAATAAAGCTAAAAAGATTGTAGTTTTTGTAGGAGCATCGCACAGACGACTACTTTCACAAATGTTTGAACGTAATCCGAATGTAAGCGTCAAGACGATTGATCAAGTTAATTAATTAGACTTCTTTTATTTCATTTTCATCAAATAAGGCTTCTGTTCAACACGGAAGCCTTATTTTGTATAATTCCAAGAATTACTATATCATTATTAATTAAAAATATTCTTTAAAACCTTTTTTAAGAACAGCCTGTTTTGCCAATAATTCAATCTCTATCATTTAAGTGAATTCATCCTTTTATTTTAGGTATTGCTCGTCGTTTATCTTTCGTGTTTACGATAAATTATCATTAAATTTGTAGCGTATTTAAAGCAAATAAGAATATTTTTCCTTCCAAAATGAAAATAAACTTTCAGTATCAAGAAAAATTCGAGAATCGCCACAACAATTCAAATGTTGCCGACCGTGAGGAAATGCTAAACATTATTGGAGTAGATTCTATCGAAACACTCATCAATCAAACTGTTCCTGCTGCCATTCATTTACCCCGTCCATTGAATCTTCCAAAGGCAAAATCAGAAGCCAAATTTTTGAAAGATTTCAAGAAACTGTCTCAATTGAACGACACTTACAAATCCCACATTGGGATGGGTTATTACGATACCAATACTCCTGCTGTTATTTTAAGAAACATTCTTGAAAACCCAGCATGGTACACTGCTTACACGCCTTATCAAGCTGAAATCGCTCAAGGTCGTTTAGAAATGTTGTTGAATTACCAAACCATGATTATTGATTTAACTGGAATGGAAATTGCCAACGCTTCTTTATTAGACGAAGGTACAGCTGCCGCAGAAGCTATGACGATGCTTCACGGACAAAGAAAAGCTGGAAAGAAAAATGCAGAAACAATCTTCGTTTCTGAACACTGTCATCCACAAACAATTGATGTACTTAAAACTAGAGCATTGCCTTTAGGGATTGAAGTATTGATTGGCGACCACCGTAAAGTTGATTTGACCCAAGAAGATATTTATGCTTTAGTTTTGCAATATCCTGCTTCTGACGGACAAATTTTTGATTACACCGACCTCATCGCTTCAGCACACGAATTAGGAATTAATGTAGTTGTTGCCTCAGATTTACTAGCACTTACTTTATTGAAATCGCCAGGTGAAATGGGTGCTGACGTAGTAGTGGGTACTTCACAAAGATTTGGCGTGCCAATGGGTTTTGGTGGACCACACGCTGCTTTCTTCGCTACGAAAGATGAATTCAAACGCCATATTCCTGGTCGTATTATTGGCGTATCAGTTGATGCACAAGGAAATCGTGCTTTGAGAATGGCTTTACAAACACGTGAACAACACATTCGCCGTGAAAAAGCTACTTCAAACATTTGTACTGCACAAGTATTGTTATCAGTAATGGCTTCGGCTTATGCTATTTATCATGGGCCAGAAGGTATAAAAGCCATTGCAGAAAGAGTACACGGATTAACCAAATTGACAGCTTTAGCTTTAGAAAAATTAGGTTATGATATTGAAACGGATTCATACTTCGATACGATTAAAGTAAGAGTAGGCGATAATGAAAAACGTTTGAAAATGGAAGCTGTAGCCAATGGCGTAAACTTCCGTTATTATGAAGACTATAATTTCATCGGAATTTCATTAGATGAAACTTGTACGGTTGAAGACGTAGAAACGATTGTTTATATTTTTGAAAAAATCGGAAGAAAAGAAGTAGAAGTTTCTACTTTGTTCGATCAAGTAGATTACGCTTTCCCAGAATCTTTGAAACGTACTTCTTCTTATTTAACACATCCAGTATTCAATAGTTATCATTCAGAGCATGAAATGCTTCGTTATTTAAAAGTATTAGAAAATAAAGATTTATCAATGGTTCATTCCATGATTGCTTTGGGTTCTTGTACGATGAAATTGAATGCAACGACTGAAATGATTCCTGTTACTTGGGCAGAGTTTGGTAATATTCATCCATTCGCTCCGAAAAACCAAGTAAACGGTTATACGCAAATGATTAGCGAATTGAACGATTGGCTTTGTGAAATTACAGGTTTCTCGGCGATGTCGTTCCAACCAAATTCAGGTGCACAAGGCGAGTACGCTGGTTTGATGGTTATTCGTGCTTATCACGAGTCTCGTGGTGATGCTCACAGAAATATTGCTTTAATTCCTTCGTCTGCACACGGAACAAATCCAGCTTCGGCTGTAATGGCAGGAATGAAAGTTGTTGTGACGAAATGCGATGAAAATGGAAATATTGATTTAGCTGATTTAAGAGCCAAAGCCGAACAATACGCTGAAAACCTTTCATGTTTGATGGTTACTTATCCATCTACACATGGAGTTTTTGAAGAATCAATCAAAGAAATTTGTGCGATGATTCATGAATTCGGTGGACAAGTTTATATGGATGGAGCAAACATGAACGCACAAGTAGGTTTAACTTCGCCTGCAACAATCGGTGCTGACGTTTGTCACTTGAATCTTCATAAAACATTCTGTATTCCTCACGGAGGTGGTGGCCCAGGAATGGGACCTATCGGTGTGGCAAAACAATTAGTTCCTTTCTTGCCAAGCCATGCGGTAGTAAAAGATTCTGGTGGAGATTTGGGTATTTCAGCGGTTTCGGCAGCTCAATTTGGTTCAGCCTCTATCCTTACGATTCCTTACGCTTACATCGCCATGATGGGTGGAGATGGTTTGACTCGTGCTACGGAAACAGCCATTTTAAATGCCAATTATGTAAAAGCACGTTTAGAAGGATATTATCCAGTACTTTATACAGGTTCTGAAGGTCGTTGTGCACATGAGATGATTTTGGATTGTCGTCCATTCAAATTATCTGCGGGTGTTGAGGCAGAAGACATTGCCAAACGTTTGATGGATTATGGTTTCCACGCTCCAACGCTTTCTTTCCCAGTAGCTGGAACGTTGATGATTGAACCAACTGAATCTGAGTCAAAAGCAGAATTAGACCGTTTCTGTGATGCCATGATTGCTATTCGTGAAGAAATTCGTGAAGTAGAAAACGGCGATGCTGATAAAGTAAACAATGTTTTAAAACACGCTCCGCATACGCAATCGGTAGTTTTATCAGAAGAATGGAACAGACCTTATACTCGTGAGAAAGCTGTTTTCCCACTTCCTTATGTAAAAGCTGCGAAATTCTGGCCAGCCGTTTCAAGAATTGATTCTGCTTATGGCGACCGTAATTTGGTTTGTAGCTGTTTACCAATTGAAGAATATGCTCAGGCTTAGTGCTGTCACAAACAATATACTTTTACCAAAAAAGGCTTTCAGAACTATTCTGAAAGCCTTTTTTGGTAAATCAAGCATCTTAACGGAGTATCGTTAATGTACCATTATATTGAAAAATGGGATGGTTGGGATATAGGTAAATCTTATAAATGTAAGTCCCTTCTTTGAGCAAATTCCCAGCATTTGTTCCATCAAAAGGTAAATAGTTTCCTTTTGAATAAAAAACGATATCTCCCCAGCGGTCAAAAACTTGGATTTCAGCGTCAGGATAATTATTAATGCCCGATAATTCCCACAAATCGTTTTGTCCATCGCCATTCGGTGAAAAAGCCGTAGGCACATATACTTTATCGTAAACATTGATTTTAATCGTATCTTTTGATTCACAACCTCTATCATTCGTCACAGCAAGAATGTATTCACTCGTTTGTGTTGGCGAAGCTAAGGGATTGGCAATATTAGGATTATCCAAATTGTTATTGGGTGACCAAGTATAAGTATAATCGTTTCCGATATAACCTTTCAAAGTAACGGCATTGCCTTTTCCTAAAAAAATATCATTGCCTAAATCGATTTTCGGATAAGGCGAAATATATACTTCTTGGCTACTTTCTCCATTCAAGCAAGACAAAACACCGTTTACTTTATAATTAATAACATGCTTTCCAAAACCTAGTTTTTTATAATCAAAAATATTAGTGGGTAAATTATCAATGGTAAAAACTCCGCCCGATGGCGTTCCATTTAAAGTAATGGGTGAAAAATTTGTTCCGCAAACAGAGGCAACAGCGTCCATTGATGTAGCACTCGCCGTAAAAAATTTAATTTTTACAGGTGTAGAAGTATTACTACAATTATCGGCATCCGTTACTTTTAATGAATAATCTCCAGCTGCACTTACTGCTAAATCTTTGGTGGTATTTATCGAATTTCCATTTAAAAACCATTCATAACTAGATAAACCTGTAATTCCTGATAAAATCACAGATTCTCCATCACACAAATCTGTTCTATTTAAACTATTATTGATAGTAGCTTTTGGGTCGGAAACTTTAATCGTTATTTTTTCAATAATTTCAGGACAAGTACCGCTATTTCTTACAGCATATTCTATTTCATGGTCGCCAGCTCCTGCTACCAATGGACTAAAAGTGCCTAGTGTTCCATCCGTAATTCCTACTCCTCTGTACACTCCTCCTGCTGGTGAACCTTGAAGATTTAAAGGACTAGCATTAACATCACAAATGGTTGGTACCGCATTTAACTGAACAACCAATGTGGAAAAATAGCTTAAAGTATAAGGAGTGGATACTGTAGTACAACTATTTTGGTCTGTAACGGAAAGTGTGTAAGTACCTGCTTTCCTAGCAATAATACTTAAGCCATTATCGGGTAAAATGGTATTATTATATTCCCATTTATAAAATGCAGTAAGAATTGGATTTGCCTCTAATTTTACTTCTTCTCCTTGGCAAATTTGAGTAACATTGGGCGAAGGAGTAATAATAGATGGAGGAGGAGTTAATAAAATCACATTCAATTGCTTAGAATAATATGTAATACCATTTACATCTATCACTCTCAGTCTGTAAGGCAGTGCTTCATCATGACTTATTGAGGCTGAATTAGCAAAGGGTACAGCAGACCAACCACTTGGACGAAGAATTTCCCAAGAATAAAGTACATAATTTGGATCTGGATCAATATAAACTCTAATCTGACCTCCAGGGCAAAGTCCAGCACCATCTTTTTTTAAATCAAAGGCATCCATAACCTGAGCTTTCAATTGAGAAGAAAGCCCCAATATAAGTATAATGCCAATAAAGTAAGTACTAAAAGTCTTTTGAAGAGTATGAAACACTATTGCTGATGATTTGGGTAAATTTTTCTTCCATTACAAAATGACTATTCTGTAAAAAAACGATAATGAATAATAATTATTATTAAAACCTAATTTCTATAAGATTGAAAATTAAGCAATTAAAATGATTTTATCCCATTTTAGGAATTCATTCACAAAATTAACTGCCATTTAGAAGCAAAGCAATTGAAAAATCAGGAGAAGGAGGTAACTTTGTTGGCTAAAACAATGCTGAGTTGTTTTATAATTTTCAGAAATCATTTACGCAATCATTCCATGTCTAATAACGATATATTAAAAAAACTACGAGTAGCACTTCAACTAAGAGATGATCAAATTGTAGAGATTCTCAGTTTGGTAGATTTCAAGGTTTCAAAAGCTGAAATTGGTGCATTATTTCGTAATGAAGACCATCCAAATTTCAAGCCATGCGGTGACCAAATCCTTAGAAATTTTTTAAATGGTTTAGTGATTCATCTCAGAGGTCCAAAAGAAGACAAAAAGCCTTCTCCTATCAATAAGTAAGCTTTCAGGTTTATTTTGTCCAACGACTTATTCGCCAATTTTCTTGCTGATTTTTTGATAAAAAAGTCCAAGCAAGTAATCTACTTACTTTTTGTCCCTGAGCCATTTCAATGGTTTTTACTTCTAAAGCTTTTACTTTTTTCAGTAAAGAATAGGCTCTGGGCAAAGTGATTTTCTTAGAAATGAGCGAAGTAAACCAAAAACACTGATTAGCAAAAATTGTACTTTCTTCAATCATATTCGATACAAAAGCTTCTTCTCCGCCTTCACACCAAAGTTCATTATTTTGTCCACCAAAATTCAGCGTACTTTTGTTATTTTTTCCTAAGTTTTTCCATTTACGTTCAGTTCCAGCTTTTGCTTCTGCCATTGAGGCATGAAATGGTGGATTACATAAAGTCAAATCAAAATACTCCTCAGGTTGAATAATTCCTTTAAAAATATTTTTAGAGGATGCTTGCCATCTACATGCCACAGCATTTTTCAAAGATTCATTACCTTCCACAATTGCTTGTGCCGAAGTAATTGCTTTTTTGTCAATATCCGCTCCTACAAATTGCCAAGCATACTCGTGATTTCCGATGATTGGATACACACAATTTGCACCAACGCCAATATCTAAAGCACTTACAGAACTTCCTTTCGGAATATTTCCATTATTGGAAGAAGCTAATAAATCCGCTAAATAATGAATATAATCTGCTCGCCCCGGAATCGGTGGACAAAGACAATTGGCTGGAATATCCCAATAATCAATATTATAAAAATGCTTCAAAAGTGCTTTATTAAGTACTTTTACGGCATCTGAATTAGAAAAATCTATACTTTCAACATCATACTGATTCCTAAAAACATATTTTGCTAATGCTGGCAAACTTATTATCAATTCTTCAAAATCATATCGAAAGCGATGTGGATTTCGTGGATGTAAACTTGATTTCTCAGTGATATTTTTAATTAATTCTTTTGACAATTTTTTATGATGATTAACAAATAGTGATTGGATGTGCTTGCCAAAATATAAAAGTAATATGTTGTTGACTACTAATTAACAGACAACTAAAGCTTTAAATTAAATAATTCTTTCGAGCGAATCCAGACTACCGTAACGATGATTAATGTCATCGCTCCGCCAAAAACCACAGAAGGAACTGTTCCCATCAGTTTAGCCAAAAGTCCAGATTCAAAAGCACCTAATTCATTTGAGGAACTTACAAAAATACCATTTACTGCCGATACCCTTCCTCTCATTTCATCTGGCGTAAAGAATCGTAAAACGGTTTGACGAATAATTACACTTACGCTATCAAATACTCCTGTAAAAAATAATGCAACAACCGACAACCAAATATTTGTTGAAAGTGCAAAAACTAAAGTTGCTATTCCAAAACCTGCAATAGATAATAATAAGTTTCGCCAAGCTTTTCCTAAAGGCGGAACATAAACCATTATAATCATACATAACACTGCACCAATTGAAGGAGCAGCTCTTAAAATACCTAAACCTTCTGCACCAACATGTAAAACGTCTTCTGAGTACACAGGTAACAAAGCAATTACTCCACCAAAAAGTACTGAGAATAAATCTAGTGAAATGGCGTAAAGAATAATTTTTGTTTTAAAAACAAATTCAATGCCTTCACGAAGTGAGAAAAAGATATTTACTTTTTGTTCATTCTGTTGAGGAACTGGCGGAGCAGTAATCATCGAAATGAGAATCATTACCACGACTAAAATACCTACTACGCACCATAAAGCATGAGTAAGACCAAGATAAGCATATAAAAAACCTGCAAAACCAGGGCCTAAAATTGCACCAGCTTGCCACAATGAACTTTGCCAAGTAGCAGCATTTGCAAATACTTCACTTGGAATTAAAAAGGGATTCAATGAGCCTGAAGCTGGACTATAAAAGCCTTTTGAAAAACCAATTAACATCACAACACCATAAATTACTGTTAACATCTTGGATTGTTCCAGACCAGTTGCTGGGTCTGTTGCCCAAATTAATATCACTGAACATATAGTAATAAGAGCCAAACTAACTTGCATAATGGTTTTCTTATTTCTTCTGTCGGCAAAATGTCCGCCAAACAATGCCAAAGAAATGTAAGGCAAAGCTTCAGCTAGACCTATTAAACCGAGTGCCAGTGGGTCGTGAGTGATTTTGTAAATAGAATATCCAAGTATTACTTCTTGAATTAATAATGCCATTGTGATAAAACTATTGGCAAAAATGAAGGCTACAAATTCAGGGTATTTAAGGGCTTCGTAAGGAGACTGTTTCTGTGATAAATCTGTCATATTATTAAGGTTGTACTCTTTTGCTTAATCCTATAAAAACTAAGGAGGAATCTATGAAACTTCAATTTCAAATTGAGGTAATTTTTTGGTACTAATTACTTTAATTTCGTCGCCAATCTGAATATTTTCAAGAACGGTCACTAATAAATTTTGTCCAAACAATACTCTTTTACCTGCTTTTCTATACGTCGAAAGTGTAAATAAAGGATCTTTGCCAGATTTTTCACCAGACTCTTGGTCTATCGTCGTCATGATACATCTAGCACAAGGTTTTACACCCCAAAAAGTAGCTTTCCCAATTTGAACTTCGTACCAATTTTCTTCTTCATAAGCTTCGCCTCCTTTAAAAACTAAATTCGGACGAAAACGATTCATTTTTACACCTTCTTTTAAACGATTATTCAAATCATCTAACGAAGATTGTCCGATTACCAAAAAAGGATAAGCATCCGAAAAAGAAGTAATTTCATTGCCAGTTATTGCATATTTTTTATCCACCTCTCTCCTACTGCTTTCAGGCATATACACCAATCTTACAGACATTTCTAAGGCTTTTGAAAACCATTCATTGGCTTCGTTACTTACTTCAAGAGCATCATCAATCGTATCATCCCAAACTTTTACACTTACTTTTTTATGATAATTTGTTGGAGAAAGATTTACTTTTAACGCCTCTAAATTGTTTTTCCGATGCGTAATTGCAAGATTTACTGCATCGATGGCTGTTTGAAAAAGTGCTAATTGAGGGAATTGTCTTTGCGTGAGGAAGTGTCCATTTTCATCCACCAAAAGCCATCTCCGGTCATTTTCTAATCCTCTTTCAGTAACTTTTGCTTCTTGAAGATGAATACCAGCTAATGATTTTACAGGATAAATCCAGATTTCAGAGAGTTGAAGCATAATATTTTTAGTTTCCCCAAAAGTACAAAAACCTGTGGAATTTGAAGATTCTCACAGGTTTTTGTTTTTGAAAAAGAAGTAATCTATTATATTTTGAAACTAAAATTCAGCTATTTATTTTACAGCTTTTACGGTATAACCTTGTTTTTTGAGCAACGCAATTACTCCTTTTTCACCTCCTAAATGTCCTGCTCCAACGCCAAAAAAAGTAGGTTTCTCTTTCATGATTGTACTCATTCTTGGAATCCAATTAAGGTTTCTATTTTCCAATAAATCTTTTTCAAAAGCAGTATCAGCCGTTGGAGAATTAGTCATATCCTTCAATATCGCTTCTACGTCCTGCTTTTTATAATCTGCAACCAATTTTTTAAATTCTTTTTTCCCTTCTGCCCAATTATCAACCATTTTCACGAGCATTAGCTGTGCTTGCTTTTCCATGCCCATATTATCCAAAGCATCAAATTGTTCTTTTACTAATTCTAAGCCTTTTACTTCTTTTTTCTGTTCTTGTGCCATCTTTACAAAAACCTCTTCATAACCTTGCATCGGGCAACCCAACATACTTGGTATCGTCATCGAACTTAAAATAAAAGGTTTCATGCCGTCCATAAAAGCAATATTTGTTTTCAAAGAGTCTTTGAAAAACTTAGCTACTTTTTGATAATCAGGCTCCGACATAATAGTTTTCAAAGTCTTGCCATCGGGCAACATCATGTGCTTTTGCATTTCAGTCATCATCGAAGGGTCGTCCATATCAATTTCTAAATAGATTTGTTGAGCTACCGAAAACTTACTTTTAACAACTTCTGGAAGAAAAAAATCATCTTTACAAATGGCATGAATTGTACCAAATACATAAGAAGGTTGTGAAAGTCCATTGCCAGAAATTTCATATAATAATGATTTCTCGTCTTTTTGACCATAAATCTTTCCGAAGTATAAAAAGCTAAAAATTAAAGAAATCGTAAAAAACTTAATAGGATTTGCCATTTTTGGAGGAATGTTAAAAGTTTTGATGCTTGTTAAAATAATTTCTGTTTTTAATCAATCGTTTCTGATAGTTCAGCTAAACAGTTTTTGAGCTTATCCAAATGCTGACCATATACTTTTCGGATGTAAAACTTAATCCAAAAGTACCCTAAAGGTGAAATAATTACGGTATTAATGAGTAAAAATTTTAATGACAATGTTTCAGCGTTGAGTTCTAAACCCACAATCAAACCATAAAACATCATCGGGAAAAGTAAAACATAATTGATAATCATGTAAATACGGATGAATTTCGAAAATTGCTTTACTGTAATTTTTAAAGACGTAATTAAATCTAACCTTGTTTCAAATGCTTGGAGTGAACGATATTCTACCCAAAAAATAACCAAAGTAGCAACCGTCGTAAAAATCAGTATTGAACAAACATATTTATGAAAAACAGCAACATCTGTAAAGAAAATAAAGTATGAGAAAACTGGTAAAAACACAACACTAACCAAAATTTCGAGTATCAAATTTCTTTTCAATTTTGTAATCACTGCATTTGATTTGCCTTTCATCATTACCAAAAACTCATCATTGCCAATTACTTGAGAAGAGATACTTTCAAGGGAAGTTTGCTGCCAAATATTTTTTAATTCGTCTAATTCCATCTTTTGTTTTGAGAATATTAATCTTAAAATAATTGTAAAACTACTTGGCATTTGCCATCAAAGTCCTCAGTTTTTCACGAATTCTAGTCATTTTTACTCTTACATTATTTTGACTAATCCCGATAATTTCTGCAATTTCTTCGTTAGTTTTCTCTTCAAAATACAACATCATGATGGCTTTTTCTACTTCTGAAAGTTGATCAATGGCTTGATACAATACTTTTAATTTTTCTTCAAAGCTAAAATCGTACTGATTATCAGAAATGTTAGCAATAGATTCCGACAATTCTACACGAATCGGCTTTCTACTTTCTTTTCTAAAATCAGAAATGGCGACATTCAATGCTATTTGATAAATCCAAGTTGAAACCTTTGCTTCCTGTCTAAATTTTGGGAAGGCTTTCCATAGTTGTATTACAATTTCTTGAAACAAATCTTTACGGTCATCAGGGTCACGACGATACATCCCGCACACTTTATGCACGATACCTTGGTGAATTTTGATGAGTTCAACAAATTGATTTTCTATGATTTGGCTCAACGCAAACGAGGTTTTAAAAGATTAGTCGGATGAGTATCGGTGTAATTACAAAAAAAGGAGGTTATTTAAAAAAAAGACCTTTCTGAAACGCATTCAACATTAACTCTTTTAAAATAACCTCTTAGGAATTATAATGTAAAATTCAAACTTCAAATTACTTCACTTCCATCAAGCAAATTTTAGCAGTTTTGTCAGTCACTTTAAATCTATCATCAATTCTAAAACCAATTACCCAAACGATAGAACCATTTGATGTTAGTAAGTAAACTTCTTTTTTCAGGTTCAAAGGTACTTTTTGGTCAATTAAAAAATCACTGATGAGTTTTTTCTTATTCATTCCTAGCGGACAAAACCAATCGCCTTCTTTCCATTTTCTTAGTTGAAGTGGAAAACGAATTTTATCAGCGTCCAAACAAGCTAACTTCTTGGCAGTTGGCACAACGAATCCTTCTTCTATTTCGGTAAACTCTCCGATGTTCAACATTCTATCACCAAACTCTACAACAACATTATTTTTTTCAATGGTTTTACTCGTAAAAGCCTGCAAATTTTTAGGAGTAATTACCAGTTCAGTGCGGTCTTTCACCAAAGTATGCGTAGGCGTTAAGAAAGTTTTCCCTGATTCTTTATCGAAAGCTTCAAAAATATCCTGACTTTGTTGATAGCTAAAATGATAAGGTTTCAACAATTCTGCCAGTTTAATCACAGGTTGCGAAAGTGTTTGAATCGCTTTATAATTAACATAAATCGCTTGTGAATCCGACCAAGTAATTTGCTCCCTCAGCATTTCCATTTCTTGTTCAAAAATATCTTCGACTGCTGTAATTCTTTCTACAGTTTGTTGAATGGTATTTTCAAGATTTGGATTGATTTGTTTCAACAAAGGCACTACTTCATTTCTAATCAAATTACGTTGATATTTATTTGATTCATTAGAAGAATCTTCTCGCCAAATAATCTGATTTTCGACCACATAATCAAAAAAACTTTCTTTTTCAGCAAACAAAACTGGGCGAATAATATGTCCTTTTTTAACCCTGATGCCATGCAAACCAGCGATACCAGTTCCTTTGGTAAGGTTTAATAAAACGGTTTCTAAAACATCGTTTTGATGATGAGCCGTTGCAATATAATCGAACTGATGCTGTATTCTTATTTTTTCAAACCATTCATATCTTAAAATACGAGCAGCCATTTGCGTAGAAATTTTTTCGTTTTCTGCAAAGTCTGCCGTTTGGAAAGTCGTTACATAGAATGGAACTTTGTATTTAATAGACAGTTTTTTAACAAACATTTCATCTTCGTTTGATTCTTCTCCACGAAGTCCAAAATTACAATGAGCAATAGCAAAATCAAGTTTTGCTTTACTGAAAAGGTCGCACATCACGACAGAATCCATACCACCACTTACCGCTAAAAGTACTTTTTGAGACGGTTGAATAAGATTTTGTTTGTTAATAAACGTTAAAAACTCGTTGAGCATGATTTTATTTGGCTAATTTTGCAAGCACAAGATTTATGAAATATTCCACAAAAATACATCAAATTAACGCAATTCAAGAATCGACGAAGGCATTTGAAATAGACAAATCTATTTCTAAGGTTTTATCGTATATATTTTTGAGTTCAATTCTGTTGAACATTACTTTTTTTTCAGCGAAAGCACAAACGTCAACGGGTAATCCAAGTCAAGTAGAAATCATCAAAGCAGATAGTTTAATTGGTCAAAATCAACCTTTTATGCAAATGAAGAAACTCATTGGCAATGTTGGTTTACGCCAAGGGACAACTTTACTTTATTGTAATTTGGCGATTTTGAACGAGACAACTAACATTTTGGAAGCCTACGGAAAAGTAAAAATCATTCAAGCTGATACCGTTACGATTACTGGCGATACCGCTTATTATTTCGGAAATGAAAGAAAGGCAATTATCAACGGACACGTAAAATTGGATGACAGAACGATTATCCTTTCGACAAGTAAACTTGATTATGATTTGAATACAAGTATTGCTTATTATAATACTGGTGGAAAAATTATTGATAAAAAGAGTACATTAACCAGTAAAGAAGGCTATTACAATACTGTTACTAAGCTTTTTGATTTTAAAAAGGATGTTCACGTTCTTGATAAGGAAGGAAGTTTAACGGCGGATTCTTTACGTTACAGTACTTTATCGAAAGAAGCTTTTTTTGTTGCTCCTACTTTGGTTGTGAATAAAAAGGATACGACTTACGCCAATCCGGGTAGTCAGTACAATACGGTAACAAAAATTTCTAACTTAAAAGGTCGGTCAACAGTAAAAACTGAAGACTATACCATGACTGCCGATACGATGATTTATGACCCGCCTACCGAAATTGGTATTGCGATTGGAAATATTCATTTTATCTCTAAAAAAGACAAAGCCATTCTAACTGGCGACCGTGGCAGGTATTCAAAAAAAACAGGCGTAACCAGAGTTTTTGGACATGCTTTACTAAAAAATGTTTTTGAGAATGATACGCTTTTTCTGACAGCCGACACGTTGGTTTCCTTAGATAATAAAGAAACTAAAACTAAGAAACTTTACGCTTATAAAAGAGTATTAATTTATAAAAGTGATTTTTCAGGGAAATGCGATTCACTGAGTTATAATGTGTCTGATTCAACGATTTACTTTTATCAAAAACCAGTTCTTTGGAATTTAAAAAATCAATCCGAAGCAGATTCAATCAATATATTACTCAAGAATAATAAAATCAGCGTGATGAATATGAAAGGTAAATCTTTCGTAATTTCCACCGACACGCTAACCAATTACAACCAAATAAAAGGACGTAAAATGGTTGTAAGGTTCACAAATGATTCAAAAATTGAAAAAGTAAACGTTGAAGGAAATGGAGAAAGTATTTATTATGCTGTAGATGAAAAAAATACGCTAACTGGCATGAATAGAGTACAATGTGCGAAAATGAATATGAATTTCTCTAAAAATAAAATCTCTCGCATAGCATTTTTAGGCAAACCAGAAGGTAGATTTATTCCACCAAAAGAATTAAAAGAAGAAGATAAAGAGTTAGACGGATTTAGATGGAGAGTTACAGAAATGCCTACTAAATCGAGTATTTTAGCAAGAGTTAGCCCTCCAATTATAGTATTAACAAAGGCAATTGTGAAAGACTCTATTGAAGTAAAAAAAGTAGATAAGAAAAATATTAATTTACCGAATAATAAAATAAAGAAAAAATCGTTGCCAAAACTTTGAAAATTGAACATTTTTAATATATTTTTGTTATATAAATAAAAAAGTCAAAAACAAAAGCAACCTTTCATCCGATTTTCCAGTCTTTGGTAATATAAATAATAAAAAATCTTCCTCGATTGATTAATGTTGTTTGCATAAATAATTGATAAATGAAATGAAACCTATACTTTCAAATATAAAATCTTGGTTAGTTTACGGATGCTTGATATCATCAATATCAATGTCATCATTCGCACAAACTAACGAGAACCGATACAAAAGTCGCTTGGACGTTAAGCCTAAGCAAAAGACTATGAGTCAGATTACAACTTCTTCTTTCAAGAAGAAAGCTTTTACCTATTTTCAACCTACGCATTTAACGCTTGATAGAAATATAAATTATCAGCGTTCAGCAGCAATTAGTCAATACTTTACTAATTCTTTGATGGTACAAACACCAAAAAATTATTCGACTAAAACAGAAACGCCAATAGCTTTAGCAGAAAGTAAAGCAGAAGAATCTTTTAGTTTAGAAGATAAATTATTCGATAACGATAAAATTTCAGTTTCAAATATTTACCCAAATCCTGCGGATGATGCCGCTTGGATTAAGTACAATATTTCATCACAAGTAAATGAAGTAAAGATTACTTTTTATAATGTACTTGGTAGTGAAATCAAAGAAGAAATTCTTGACAAAGATGCTAACATAAAGTCTATTTCAACTAAAGATTGGGGAAATGGTATTTATTTATATCAACTTTCGGCTGATGGACGCTCTTTAGTGACCAAAAAGTTATTAGTTAGGCACCAGTGAATAGATGCTAAAAACTAACAAAAAAGGCAATTCATTTATCTGAATTGCCTTTTTTTATGCAAGAATCTTTATTCGAAAATTGATTATACAAATCATACAAATCCAGTACTTGTTCAATCAGTGAGGTTTTCTCATCATTCTGAATGATATAATCGGCGATTTTCAACCGTTCTTCCTCTGGGATTTGTCTAGCAATAATTGCCTCAATTTCTTCCAATGAACGCTTATCTCTTTCTTTTACTCTTTGAATTCTTAATGCCAATGGACAAGTTACCACGATAACTTTATCAAAAAAACTTCCATTACCAGCGGCTTTCATCAATGCAGCTTCGTAAAGTACAAAGGAATAATGTTGATTATTGGCAATCCATTCTCTTGCGTCTTGATGAACAGCAGGATGAACCAAAGCATTTAATTGTAGTAATAAATCAGGATTATTGAATACTTCTGAAGCAACCCATTCCCGATGATAATCGCCATTACTTTTATAGGCATTCTCTCCTAATAATTGAACGATTGAAGCTTTAAGCGATAAATTGTGCGTGATAAGCCATTTAGCACGGGAGTCAGCTTCGTAAATTGGAACACCAAGTATTGAGAATATTTTACAGATAATACTTTTCCCTGAGCCTATTCCACCTGTTATGCCAATTACTTCCCCCATTATTTTATTAATTCTTCAACCTCAAAACTTACATTTACTTTCTTCTTACTTACTTTCAGCATATTGTTTTTTACCAAAGGTAAATTGATTTCATCGTCATAATTATCTTTAATTTTTTGCCCAGGTACTTTAAGATAAATTGTACTATCCATTGCTTTTAAAATAGATTCCGGCCCTTCAATCACTACAGTTCTAGGGCTAAGGTTTATCACACTTGAAACTACATAATTATTTTTCAATGGAATATGTAAACTATCTACTTTTAAGAGAAAGTCTTTCTTGATTTTGCGGTCAAATTCTAACTCAAAACGGTCTGCAACTACATAATTTACCGTCACATCTTGAATATACTCTTGAATTGAATCTGTGAGCATTCCTGTGTTTAAAAATTTAGTTTTTAAAGGTTTCGTAATTTCGTACTGAATAGGAGTTTTGTACAGGGAAAGAGATTTGCGTAATAAATCCCAACCATTACCAGAAACATTAACAGAAATTTTTTCAGGAAGTGGCTGAGTCGGAATATAAAGTGAGTCGTCGTAAGTAATACGAATAGGAAATGATATTTTTTGTGAATAGCCTTCTTTGTTCAAGGCATTCATGATCCAAAAGATGATAGCAGCAAAAAGGCTCACTATTACAGCTTTGTAATCAGTTTTTGTAGGAGCGGGTTTCATCTGAAGAAATTTACAAATTAGCGATGAGTACTTGTCTTATAAAATACTCATCGCTAATTAGAGGAATGACAAATTTTTATTCGCCAATTTGTGCAGAAGAGTCTTTAGAAATAGCTGTTTTCAAAAACACCATTCTTACTCCTTTGCTTGAATCTACTTCTAATACAACTGTTTTTTCTCTAACAGAAGTAACAGTTCCATGCAAACCGCCAATTGTTACTACTTTATCGCCAGTTTTTAAAGCATCAACATAAGCTTGTTGATCTTTTTGTTTTTTTTGTTGTGGTCGAATCATGAAAAAATACATGACAACGAACATTCCACCGATTAATAAAAGAGAAGATGCACCACCTCCGCCAAACGCTCCTTGTAATAAAATACTATTGAACATATCTATTTTTGATTAAACATTTAATGGTTTCTTACTTCTTCTTTAATACTTCTATTTTGAAAGAAAAGGTGTTTTCCGCAGGATTAGTATTCGCAAAAGCGGTTACTGTTTTACTTAATTTACCTTCTTTTCCTTTACTGTCGAATTTAACTTTGATAAAACCTTGCTCACCTGGTTCAACTGGCGTAGTTGAATACGATGGCGTAGTACAACCACAAGAAGCATTTACATTACTTAAAACCAAAGGCATATTGCCTGTATTGGTAAACTTATAAATGTGAACGATGGTATCGCCTTCTGTGATTACTCCTAAATCAACCGACTGAGAGTCTGCTTTCATTACAGGAAATTTATCACTTGTAGGTTGTAAGGCAGCAACTGCTTCTGCCGTTGATTGGTTATCACTTTTTTGCTTATTTTGACAAGCAAAAAAAACACTGATACCTAATGCGAAAATAATTATTTTTTTCATGTGATGAATATTCGAATAAAATTCAAAATTAGGCTTTAGCTTTAATCTGGCTCATCATGCTTTCCACATCTTCCAACAAACGTTCTGCTTTTTCACGTGCTTCGTTTACTACTTTTTTACCTTCAGATTTTGCCATTGTTTCAGGTATTTCTTTACCATCAATCAAGTCTGAAATTAAACCTTGTAATTGGTCACGATACTTTTGAAGTTGATAAAACAGTTTGTTACGGGTATTTTCACCTTTATCGGGTGCATATAAAATTCCTAAAGCAGCACCAACAGCAGCGCCTGTCATGAATGCCCAAAATGTTTTTGATGATTTACTCATGGTATTGTAAGTTATCGGTTAAAAATCAAATTTATAGAATAAGTACAAGGCATGGCTTCATAAACGCTTATTTATTATCAATTAAGCCTCGTCCTGATTTTCTAATGATTCCTTCTTTTTGTAATTTCTGAGAAAGTACATCCAACAAACCGTTAATAAATTGACCCGACTTTGGTGTTGAATAATTCTTAGCCAATTCAATATATTCGTTGATGGATACTTTTACGGGAATACTTGTAAAATGAATCATTTCTGCCAAACCTAATTTAAGAATCAACATATCTGTCATTGCCAGACGGTCGCCTTCCCAGTTTTTAGTTTGGTCGGTGATGAGTTTTTCGTAAGACTCATCATTATCCAAAACATTATTAAAAAGATCTACAAAAAAGTGTTTGTCATCGTCCCAATTCAAGGCTAAAGGTTGTAAAACTAAATCTTCTACCTTTTCAATCTTGAAAGTCTTTACACAAAGGCTTTTAAGTACGTCTTTATTTTCGTTCCAATTTAGGTCTTTTTCCTCGAAATAATCAGCAATGATGTGATGTTTCAATACAAATGTTTTGACAAGATACTGAACCAACGCCAAATCTTCTTCAAAAGTATGTTTGGTAATACGAAGGTACGACTGGAAAGTTGTATCAGGCAAGATTGCTTCTAAGAAAAGTTTACGCAACATATTCTGGTCATCTTCAGCCCATTTTGCATTACTTCTGATAATTCCTGTAGTAAACATTGGTAAATTCTTCAAAGCCATTAACACTTGGTTTCTAGCCAATCTTGAAGTACGATGATCTGTTTCTACCAAACGACGTTGTTCATCCCAAACGGCAATTTCAGTAATTTCTAAGAGTAATTGAAGCATTTTTAGATAAGCATCATAAACACTTTCTACTTCGGCTACCATATTATCAGTAATTGTAGCTTTATCTTTTTTCACATAACTTTTATATGACTCTAATGCGTATCTAGCAGCATTTTTAGCTTCCGCAGGAATATCATCATTGGTAGATTTCAAGTTGAATAATTCCTCAAAACGCTGTTCAGCCAACTTACGCAAAGCATCAAGCTTTTGCATTTGTTGCTCTTTAGGAATCATTAAGTCAAGATTTGGGAGAAAAGAATCAGCAATTTGGTCGAATGCTAACTGATAATCAGCACGTTCCGCTTGGCGGAAGGCATAAAGGCTTTGAAATGCCTTTGTTCGGAGAAGTCGTCTGTTTACCATTGGGTAATTTAGAAAGAACGTTTTGGTCGTGAAGCTCCAACAAAGTCAATTACTTTGTTGAAAGAGGGTGCAAAATTAGTATTTTTTAAAGAAAAAAGCACGATTCAAGCACAAAATTTTCAATTTTAATCATAATTTTACTAAATATAAATGTGCATAATGGATGAAACCTTTACTTTCTTCCATTGGTTATCGAAATATGAAATCCCTAAAGCATCTTAATCAATACTTTCTAAAATATAAATGGTACCTTATTTTAGGTACACTTTTCACTTTCATTTCCAATCTTTTTGGTGTAGTTCCAGCTCAGATTGTGCGTTATGCACTCGATTTGGTGAAAGAAACTATCGACTTATATTTTCTTTACGATGGTTTTATTTCGCAAAAAATGGTTTATGAATTTTTCGCATTTTCCATTCTGTTATATGGTTCGTTGATTTTGGTGTTGGCATTATTGAAAGGATTTTTCCTTTTTCTGGTTCGTCAAACACTTATCGTAATGTCCAGACATATTGAGTTTGATTTGAAAAACGAAATTTATCAACATTATCAGACACTTCCTTTGAGTTTTTACCGTAAAAACAACACGGGAGATTTGATGGCAAGAATCTCTGAAGATGTGAATAAAGTAAGAATGTACGTTGGGCCTAGCTTGATGTACGGTCTTAATTTAATTTCTGTTTTCATTCTTGTGGTTTGGTATATGCTTTCTGTCAATCAAAAACTTACTTGGTATGTATTATTGCCTGTTCCTTTTTTGTCGGGAAGTATTTATTTCGTCAATACGATAATCATGCGAAAATCTGAACAGATTCAGGCAAATTTATCTAAAATTTCTACTTTTACACAAGAAGCATTTTCTGGCATTAGAGTACTGAAAGCGTTTGTTCAAGAAGAACCTTCAACAATTGCATTTACCAAGCAAGCCAATGTTTACCGTGAAAAATCTTTAGATTTAGTAAAAGTAGATTCCCTGTTTACTCCTTTAGTTTCAGTTTTGGCAGGTTTAAGTTCTGTTATTGTAGTGTATGTTGGTGGTTTAGAAGTAATGGCTGGACGACTTACTGCTGGGAGTATCACAGAATTTATTTTGTATGTTTATATGCTTACTTGGCCAATGATTGCTTTGGGTTGGACAACCTCACAAATTCAAAGAGCGGCGGCTTCGCAGCAAAGAATTAACGAGTTTTTGGAAATAAAAACCGATATTATTTCTCAAGAAAATATCAATCATGAGGTTGAAGGAGCAATCGAAGTAAAAAATGTTACTTTTACTTATACAGATTCTGGTATTGTAGCTTTAAAAAACTTCTCGATGTCAATCAACGCTGGTGAATCGGTTGCGATTCTTGGTACAACTGGTGCTGGAAAAAGTACAGTTGCCAATTTGCTTTGTAGAATGTACGATGCAAACGAAGGTGAAATCAAAATAGACGGCTTACCCATCAAAAGCTTGAACGTAAATAAATACCGTTCACAGATTGGTTATGTGCCTCAAGATGTGTTCTTATTTTCTGATTCTATTCGTAATAATGTGCGTTTCGGAAGTAATGAAATGAGTGAAGAGGAAATCATTAAAGCGGCAAAAGATGCAGATTTATACAATAATGTCATTGATTTCCCAGAAGGTTTTGATACTGTTTTAGGAGAAAGAGGTGTAACGCTTTCTGGTGGACAAAAACAGCGTTTATCCATCGCTCGTGCCATTGCCCGTGAACCTAAAATTTTGATTTTAGACGATTGTCTTTCGGCGGTAGATACCAAAACTGAAAACCAGATTTTGAATAATCTACAAGGAATCATGAAAGGACGCACTTCTATAATCATCTCACATAGAGTATCTTCTGCAAAATTAGCCGATAAAATTATCATGCTTGATGATGGGAATATCATAGAACAAGGCTCGCATGAAGAGCTTATGAATGCAAATAATGCCTACAAAGAACTTTACGAAAAACAATTACAAGTAGAAGAAGTGTAAAAATGAGTTGTGAATTGTGAATGATGTATTTCGAGTTGTCTGCCACTGAAGTTTTGAGTTTGAAATACAGGTACTTGACATACAACACTTTAATCATACAAAAAAGTCCTTCATTTTATACATGCTAGTTAACTTTATGTTGTTATAAAATCTTTATTCGAATGGATAGCAATTGGTCAAGAAGAGAAATATATAAAATACTTGAGGTTACTAGGGGCAAAAAAAGTCTAGCCTCTATTATTTTCAATACTATTTTATTAACAACAATTTCTCTGAATACTTTCGCCATTATTTTACACTCTGTAAAAAGTTTAAGACATGATTTTGATACTTTTTTCAGCGATTTCGAATATTTTTCGGTAGTTTTCTTTACCATAGAATACTTCGTTCGGCTTTGGGTTTGTGTTGAAAATGAAAAATACCAACATCCTGTTTGGGGAAGATTCCGCTATATATTTTCGGCTGGTGCCTTGATTGACCTTTTGGCAATCATGCCTTTTTATCTTTCTAATTTCACTTCTGATACCGGTTTAATTAGAATTTTACGACTATTCAGAATTTTCAGGTTATTCAAATTTTCAAGATATGTACATGCTTTAAAAGTAATTGAAGGTGTTTTCAAAGAAAAAAGAGAAGAACTTATTTTAAGTTTTGTCTTCTTTTTATTCACACTTTTAATCTCTTCTTCTACGATGTATTATATCGAAAATTCGGCTCAGCCTAAAGTATTTTCAAGCATTCCAGCTACACTTTGGTGGGGAGTTACTACAATCACATCTGTAGGTTATGGCGATACCTATCCAATTACGCCACTTGGCAAATTATTAGGAGGTTTCGTGGCTGTAGCCGGAGTAGCGATGTTTGCTTTGCCAACGGGTATTTTTGTTTCTGGCTTCAATGAACACATCAAAACCTATAAAAATGAAGATAAAAACATAAAGTTCTGCCCACATTGTGGCGAAAAACTATCCTAGTTCTTTTTTCTATTTACTTAATTTTCGATATGCCTCAGAATTTGTTGGATCTAAAGAAGTAAGTAATGGCACAATTTTCTTTCTTTCATCCAATGGTGCGTCGCTAAAAATATTTAACAATTCTGTGGATTTTGCTTCAAAGAAAAGACGATACCAAACTTGACCAGGACGATTCTGGCTTACTTGTTTAATTGTATTTAAGTATTCAATAATTTGTTTTCTACTGTTTGCTGGGTCATTGGCATAATTATCCATTGCCAAACGGTGATAGGTATAAAAACCCTCACGAAGAGTTTGTAATTGTTGATTTAACAAATTTTCAGCAACCCAATATCTATTCCGAATATCATTGGAAGAAGACCAACCTCCACCAGCATTTTGTGCTAAGTTTACAACATTCAAGGCTTTTTGGGCATAATTTAATCCACCCATTTTTTCAAACGAATCATAATCAAATGCTAAAGCCAAATAAGCGTAGAAAGCTAACATTTGGGTAAGATTATCATTATAATTGTTATCGTTATAAGTCAGCGGCGTACCTGCAACATACTTAAACACGAAATTTCTATCAATATAATTTAAAAGTACTGTTTCATAAGCAGTTCCATAAACAGGACGAGTAACCTGAAGACGGGCGTTTGCCTCGTAATCTCCATTGGCTGTGGCTTTGGTAATTATTACTGCTAAAGAACAATTGATTTTTTCTTCTGGTGCAAAATTATCATTCGTCCAACGGCGATTGTTCAAAAATTCCTGCATTACATTTTGCAATTCTGTGTAAATCTGAGTCGCTCCACGTTGTTCATTTACTTGAATCTGATCGGTAGAAATACTTACTCTGCAATTGATTTCTTGTGCATTAGCTTTGTTAATAACTAACAAAGTAATCATCACAGCAAAAATTATAAATAAAGTATGTTTCTGAAAAGAGTTATTTCTGTTGTTATTTTTCATCAATATTATTTTTCAAAATGGCTTCAATAATGGCATTAATTATATCTTGAGCAACGTCTTGTTTTGACTTCAAATCAAATGCTATAATTGTATCATCTTTTTTGATAATGCTTATTTTGTTGGTATCATGCCCAAAACCAGCGCCTAAATCTTGTAATGAATTCAGTACAATCATATCCAGATTTTTAGCTTGAATTTTAGCTTTTGCGTTGGCTATTTCATTATCCGTTTCCAAAGCAAAACCAACCATTAATTGATTTTCACGCTTTTGTTGACCTAATGTTTTAGCAATATCAGTCGTTTTAACGAGTTCTATACTAAACGTATCTTCTTTCTTTTTTATTTTCTTGTCTGCTACCACTGCAGGTGTATAATCAGCTACTGCAGCTGCCAAAATGATGATGTCTGATGCTTCAAAATTAGCTTGAGACGCTTGATACATTTCTTCGGCTGAATGCACTTTTACAAGATTAATACTTGCGTCTGGTTTTTTCAAGGCTACTTGTCCACTAACCAAGGTTACTTTTGCACCAGCTTTTGCCAATTTGTCGGCAATGGCATAGCCCATTTTTCCTGTAGAATGATTACTGATAAAACGTACTGGGTCAATTGCTTCTTGAGTTGGTCCAGCAGTAATTAATACTTTTTTATCTTTTAAAACTGGATTTGCTGAGAAGTATTTTTCTAAAATTACTAAAAGTTCTTCTGGTTCAGCCATTCTTCCCTCTCCTACTAAACCGCTTGCCAGTTCTCCATAACCAGATTTGATGATTTGATTTCCATAAGATTTCAGTTTTTCGAGATTCGAAACAGTACTTGGATGAATGTACATATCCAAATCCATTGCTGGGGCAAACATTACTTCGCATTTCGCAGAAAGATAAACCGCTGTGAGTAAATCATCACAGATGCCATTTGCACATTTTGCTAAAGTATGAGCAGTAGCGGGTGCAATGAGCATAACATCAGCCCAAAGTCCTAAATCAACATGGTTATTCCAAGCTCCAGTTTCATCTTTTACAAAAGCTGAAAGTACTGGATTTTTTGAAAGTGTTGATAAAGTAAGAGGCGTAATAAATTCTTTGGCGGCTTCGGTCATTACAATTTTTACTTCTGCACCTTCTTTCACCAAAAGTCTAGTGAGTATCGCAATTTTATAAGCAGCAATACTGCCTGAAACACCCAGTATTATTTTCTTGCTTTTAAGCATAACTTATTTTTTAGCCTCTTTTTATCGTTCAACAATCATTTTATGACACAAACTTAATCAAAATCAAAAAGGTCAAATGTAAAACATCTGACCTTTTTGATTAAAAAATTAAAGAAAATATCTATTCTTCTGAACCTTCATTTTTTGGCAAAACAAAAGTGAATTTATCTTCCATAAATTCGTCAATTGCTAAAGACGTTGGCTTTGGCAAACGCTCATAGAATTTTGAGATTTCAATTTGCTCACGATTTTCAAAAATTTCTTCTAAGTTATCTACTGAAGAAGCAAATTCTGATAATTTATTATTCAATTCCTCTTTAGACTTCAAGGCGATTTGTCTTGCACGTTTCGAGATGATTGCTACGGCTTCATACGTATTTCCTCCTGCTTTGATAGCGAGTTTATCTACGTCTCTGGTAATGATTGATGGATTCGTTGCCATATCTTTGGTTGTTCTACTGTTTCTTGTTAAATGTTTTTCAATAAATACTGATTACTTCTGTTTGTCGCCTGCACCCACTTTTGAAGTATTAGATTTCTCTTTGTCTCTAGCGGCTTTGTATTCGGCTTCTAGCTTTGCAATTCTGTCACTTTCTTTGAAGCTGATGTCGTATAATTTTTCAGCTTTTTTCAAGAAATCACTTTTAGGATACTTATCCACTAAATCTTGATAAAACTTGATGGCATCATCAAAACGTTCTTTTTGTTTACTTTCAATCGTACTTTGAGCCAAATCATATTGTGATTGAACCTTCAAAAATGCCAATTCTTCGTTATAATCTGAATCTGGATAATCCTTTTGAAAGTTATTAATTTCAATAACAGCTGATTTCAAAGAAGCAATATTAAATTCACTGGTTTTATAATAAAGCTTTACTTTTTCATAAGCTTTTTGCTCTAATTTCTTTCTTAATTCCTTAATCAAGTCAGAAGTTTCGTCTCTAAACTTACTATCTGGATAGTTATTGATAAAATTCTGTAGCTCGTTAATAGCTGTAATTGTTCCACTTTGGTCAAGATTGAACTGTGGAGAATTTTTATACAAAGCATAAGCCGACATATAAACGGCTTCTTCATAATGTTCGCTTCTGGCAAAAGTTTCAGCAAAACGTTTGAAATGGAAATTGGCCATTTCATAATTACCAGTGTGGTAATCGCAATATGCTTGATAAAAAGTAGCGATTTCCTGTTGATCTGTTCCCGTTAAAATTGGCAACAATTCCTCAAAGAGTATGCTTGCTTTGTCGTACTGACCTTTCTTGAAGAAACGAATCGCAGCGTCGTACTTTTTCTTTTCATCAGTCATTTTTCTGATTTTTTCGAAATTGCTACACGCACTGAGGGTTAAAGCAAACAATATGAATAATAAAAATTTGTGAGTTCTCTGCATAAGTTCGCAAAGTTAAGTAATTTTTGGGAGTTTGAAAATCAATACTTGTATTTGTTAATCATATAATTAAGCAAAGTCAAATTTCGTCATTAAATCTGCTTAAAACACGCTATCAAGATGAGATTTAACGAATTTTAACAATTGATATTTTTCATTTTTGGGAAGACGTCATTAATTAATAAATTTCCATCTCAAACTCACTGCAAATAACATCCTCTTAAAAAAAACATTTCAAGAAAAGTCCTCAAATAGAACAGATTAGACCTCTTTTGAAATTTATCAGTTTTTCAAGCTATTCATTCCGTATAAGCGAGTACAATTTCGTATTATTTTTTTTATACTTTTGAAGGTATTAATTCAAAATGATAAATTATGTTAAACAAAGAAGCATTGAGCAATTCCTTTTCATAAACCATATTTTCCATGTCAAATAAACTATCTAAAAAACTTCGTTTAGGAATTCCAGCAATGCTAATCGGTGGTGCTTTATTTACAACTGCTTATCAAAATTCCCCTTCAAGCCGTTTCATTAATCATTATGTTGATTCTGTATTGTCAGAAACCCAAAAAAGATTACCTGATAATTCGTTAGAAGGTGTAAAAATGGCGGATGGCTTAGAAGTAAAAACCTTTGCTACTGAGCCAATGTTAATTAACCCAACAGATATTGATGTAGATGCTCGTGGACGAGTTTGGGTGTTGGAAGCCTACAATTATCGCCCAAATATCACATTGAATCCGACGAGAAAAGAGGGTGATAGAATTGTTATTTTAGAAGATAAAGACGGAGATGGCAAGGCAGATGAAAGTAAAATTTTTTATCAAGATGCTTCTTTAAATTCACCTTTGGGCATTGCTGTTTTAGGAAATGTGGTTTTGGTTTCACAAAGTCCTTATGTTTGGAAATTGACAGATACTGATGGTGATGATAAAGCTGATAAAAAAGAAGTACTCTTTCAAGGCATTGGTGGCGAACAGCATGATCACGGAATGCACACTTTTGTATTCGGACCAGATGGTAAACTATACTTCAATTTTGGGAATGAAGGTCGTCAGTTAAAAGATGCCGCTGGCAATCTGGTAAAAGACCAATTTGGCAAAGAAATTTCACCAAAAAATTACCAAGAAGGAATGGTGTTCCGATGTAATTTGGATGGTTCGGAAGTAGAATGTTTAGGACAAAACTTTAGAAATAATTACGAAGTAGCAGTTGATTCTTATGGCACAATGTGGCAATCTGATAATGATGATGATGGCAACAAAGGTGTGAGAATCAATTATGTAATGGAATATGGCGACTATGGCTACAAAGATGCTATAACACATGCTTCTTGGCCAAGTAATCGTACTAATATTGAAGAAGAAATCCCAAAACGTCACTGGCATTTGAATGACCCCGGAACTGTGCCAAACCTTTTACAAACTGGTTCTGGTTCACCAACGGGCATGATTGTATATGAAGGTAATTTGTTACCAAGTACATTTCAAGGACAAATGATTCACTGCGAGCCAGGTCATAATGTAGTACGTTCATATCCAGTTCAAAAAGCTGGTGCTGGTTATACTGCCGAAATTGTGAACATCATGAAGCAAGAAAAAGACCAATGGTTCCGTCCTGCTGATGTTTGTGTTGCACCAGATGGTTCTTTAATCGTTGCTGATTGGTACGACCCAGGCGTTGGTGGACACCAAGCTGGCGACCAAACACGTGGTCGAATCTACAGAATTGCTCCTAAAAATACGCCATATTACGCTCCAGTTCTTGATTTTTCAAAAGTACAAGGAGCGGTTTTTGCCTTACAAAGTCCAAATATCGCTAGTCGTTATTTAGGATGGGAAGCCCTTACCAAATTTGGAAAAAGTGCTGAACCTGAATTATTAAAACTTTGGAATTCAGGAAATCAACGCATGAAAGCTCGTGCTTTTTGGGCTTTGTGCAAACTTATTGATGGTAAAAAGTATGTAGAAATTGCTCTTACTGACGCTAATCCAGACATTAAAATTGCGGGTTTAAGAGCAGCTCGTCAGTTGAAATTAAATGTATTAGACTACGTAAAACAATTAGCAAAAAGTAATGACCCGCAAATTCTAAGAGAATGTGCCATTGCTTTACACGGAAATACTTCTATGGAAGTTGCCAGTATTTGGGCTGATTTAGCCACAAAGTATGATGGTAAAGACCGTTGGTATCTTGAAGCATTAGGTATTGGTGCTTCAGATAATTGGGACGCTTGTTTCTCAGCATATCTTAAAAAAGTATCTGACCCAACATCAACTCCTGCAAGTAGAGACATCGTTTGGCGTGCAAGAACGAATGAAAGTGTAAGATTTCTTGCAAGTTTGGCAACAGATTCTCACATCAGTTTAAAAGAGCGTTTACGTTATTTCAGAGCCTTTGATTTTATTAAAGGCAAAGAAAAATCTGAAACATTACTCTCTTTATTGAGAGGAAACTCTCCTGAACAAAATGAAATCAACAAGCTTTCATTAAACCACTTAGATGTAGATTTTGTAAAAACTTCTCCATTAGCAAAACAATCATTAAGTACATTATTGGCTAGTTTGAATGGAAAAGAGTATTTAGAATTACAAACAAAATACTTGTTACCAGAAGAAAACCCACGCTTAATGAGCATGGTAAGCAAAGGAGAAATGCCTCGCCAAGCTGCTGAAGCTTTGATTAAATCGCCAGAAGGTTTGATGATTGTAAAACAAACAATTAACGACCCAAAAAAAGAAAATTTAGCAATTCAGTTGTTAAACGGCATTAAATCAAACGGTGGTCAGACTTCGATAGATATTCTCAAAACGCTAATGTCAGACAAAACTCGTTCAGCAACCATTCGTCGTGAGGCTACTCGTGCAATGGGCGATAGTGATACTGGGCAAAATTTGATTTTAGCTTATTTGAAAGAAAATAAAATTCAAAAAGATTTCATTCCATTTGCCGTAGAAGGAGTAAGTAAAGCTTGGCGTAGAAATGTCCGAATCGAAGCTTCTAAATATTTAGGTAATTCAACCAGCACCAATAAAAAACTTCCTCCTTTGGCTGAATTAGTAACCTTGAAAGGTGATGTAAAAAAAGGTGCAGCTGTTTTTGCAGCGAATTGTTCGGTATGTCATCAAGTAAATGGTGAAGGTATGGATTTTGGACCAAAGCTTTCAGAAATTGGCTCTAAATTAGGTAAAGATGGGCAATATTTAGCCATTATGTTTCCAGATGCAGGTATTGGTTTTGGTTATGAAGGTTGGGATTTAAAAATGAAAGATGGTTCTACGATGAGTGGCATCATTGCTTCAAAAACAGAAACTGACATCAGTTTAAAAATTCCTGGCGGAATTATTCAAAACATCAAAACAAGTGCTGTAAAGTCCATGAAAATGATGAATAATTCAATGATGCCAACAGGTTTGATGGATGGAATGAGTAAAGAAGAAGCTGTTGATTTAGTAGAATTCTTGACTAGCTTGAAGAGAAAGTAAACAAGATTTAAGCGTTGAGTTTTAAAATTAAGATAAAATACTGCTTGAGCCATTTGTTGTTTCAAGCAGTATTCGTTTTTATACAGTTTCCATAATTACTGAGTCGAAAATATGAAGTCTTATTTTTTACTTTATAAACATAAAAAAGGCTTGAAGTGTAAATACTTCAAGCCTTTTTTATTTAATCTATCGAAGAATCTTAACGCAACAATTCAATCCAGCCTTTCAATTTAACTGTTGGTGAATTTGGATCTAAGGTTAAGAATTTTGCTTCTGCATTGTAGAAATAAGTACCTACTGGTAATTCTTTTCCATTTGTATCAGTGCCATTCCACGATAATTTTGAACCTGTATAATCATATACTTTTTGTCCTGCACGATTATACACGCTAAATGTTAAATTCTGTACAAATCTTGGACATCTTATTGCTTGGAAAACATCATTCTTTCCATCACCATTTGGTGTAAATACGTTTGGCAATTCAAAACTTGGACAATTGTCTTTACAAACAGTATTACTTGGGGCACTTTCTGTGCCGTATTTATCCGTCGATGTTACATAATAACAGCCTAAATATGAATCATTTTTAACATGCGTGAATGTCTGTAAAGGTGGTGTTGGACTCGCTACTTCACCTATTTTTGCAAAAGTTGCATCCGAACGTTCTGCATAATAAATAGTATATTTTACTATGTCCTTCGTACAATCACTTCCCGATGCAGATTTATCTGGAGTTGTCCAAGTAAGTTTATTTTCAAAGGATGTTAAATCGCAATTAAAATTGTCTTTTGTGTACTTATCACAATCAAGTATATCAATCGTCAATTGTGGTGGACAAGGAACAATATCACTCAGTGGCGTTGCACAAATAATTTGCGAGAAATTATAGTACAAATCTGGTTTGATTCTAGAGTCGCCATAAGTACCAACGGTTTCAACTTTATAGCAATAAGTAGAATCTTGCGACATTGTGGCAATTGCCAAACCATCGGCAACGTAAGTATCTGCACCAGTGTCAGTAAAAGTAAATGTACTTGCCGAAGTAACTGGCACATCTGCAATACGATTGAAAACTCCTGAACCAGAACGAGTTTCACGATAAACTCTATGCACTTGGTTTTCATTTCTCCAAGGCACAATTGCTTGCCAAGATAAGCGTACTATTTTTTTGTCAGGTGTTGCTGATAAACGAACACTACTTGCTTTGTCGGTGCTATCTAATAAAGTTAAACCTGTACCACTAGTATAATAAAAACCGATACGATAGCTATAGGCATTAGCTGTTGTATTCAAGTTTTTATCAACATAAATCGTGTCTGCTTTTCCTGATAAATCTGTATCAATATTTGGCGAAACTTGAGTAAAGTTTGTTCCGTTCAATCCTGTTGCTCTAAACAAACGATATTGATAAGGACCTTTAAAGGCATTCTTGTCTAAGCCTAAAGGACGAGTCCATTTAACAGTAATTTCACCATTTGTTGCATCTGTTCTATCCACAGAAACATTTGTCATTACTGACATCTGAACGGGTAGGTTAGTACAAGCTTGGTCTGAAACAATACTTTCAGCCTTGTTGATACCGTTTGTAAATAATACCACTGTTCTGTAGCTATAATCCGTATTACGTTTTAGGTTTTTGTCAACATAAGTTGTTGCAGAAACTGGTACTCTTGCCACTTCTACATAGCCCAAACTCCTTGGCAAACCTGTGGTACATTTATCAGGTGTGTAAGCTGTACAGCCTTCTTTTCGATAAATTACAATTTCAGAGCCTGCATTTTGACATGTATAACTATCCCAAGTTAAGGTAATTGTCTTATTACCAGCATCACCCGTTGCTTTCAAATTTTTTATTCTTGGTGCAACCACTCTAATCTTCCAAATTTTACTATCAACTAAACTTGGGATTAATGCACTTCTCGGTAAATCTTGAGCTTTGAATAAAATATCATAAGGTTCTTCACGAATATGATTACAACCTGTCTGCCAAACAAATCTACCAGAAGCAGGTGATGCTTGGTTTGCCGCTGAAGTAAATGTTGCATATTGTGGTCCAATAAAAGTAGTACCATCAGGCAGTCTATACACTGCTCCTGTTGAAATAAGCGTGATATTATCTATTCTTCCTGAATTTGCAGGAGTATCTGTAGCCGTAATTGTTTGGTTGATAAGTGTACCTGCTTCAACACAAATATCGTCTGGTACTTTTATTACAGGAGGCTTGTTGTCGGCATCTTTTACTTCAATCTGCATATCTCTTTGTGTAACAGAAATTAACACTCCATTCCGCCACTCTTCCACGTAAAAGGCACAGTTATACAAACCAATTTCTTGAGGAACATCCCAAACTAAATCGCCTGTAAGGGCATTGATAGTAAAACTGCTAGGTGTTGCTGCCACTTCGTTTGGTTGGCGAAAACCAGGAACTGCATCACCTCTTCTGTCAGTACAGTTGTCTTGGTCTCCTCTTCTACAAAAAGTAAGTCGATATGCCAAGCTATCACCATCTACATCAATAGCATTAGGGTTGTGAATAAATTTTTGTCCAACCACAGCTGTCAAATCAACCGCTGGATTTAACAGAACAGGAGTAGAATTAAGCCCTAATCCTGGATTTACCTTGAAGATGGTTTCTACATAAAAGGCTACTGCATCAGAGGCCCCTCCAATATTTCTAACACCTTGATTTCGGTTTGAAATTGCCACAGTTACTTTATAGTCTGCCGCACCTGCATAGGTATAAATTGCTTTATAAATACCTTTCCCGATTCCGTTACCGATATTTTCACCATCTCCACCACCATTTATACGAGGTGCTTTGATACTTCCGATACCATCGCCAAAACAAAAAGAAGCATTTATCTGGTCTCGCCAAGCTACAGATCCAGTATTCAAATCACAATAAATAGTGAGGGTAAATTCGTAAGTAAAAGATGAAGACGAAATTCTTTTGACAGAAATTTCCCCCCCTCTCATGTGTGTTGCGAAAGACTCAGTAGTGGCAAAAACCAAAAAGAGGCCTATAAAGAAAAGGTATAATTGTTTAAATCTCATAAAAATTTAGAATGTAAAATTCGGATGATTTGCCCACAAGTTATGTATTATTTTTTTTGCTAACTAACGAAACAAAAATTCGAACATTAAGTTAAATCACAAGAGCCAGCACAAAGGCTCTTCAAAATTAATCTTTAACAATAAAAACAAGGTCTAAGTCTTATTTTATTGTAAAAAAACGTAAAAACATTATAAATAATTGCTAAAAAGTCATAGATAATTTGATAGACAATTGTTTGGGTCGTAGTTTTGGGGGGGGATATTTAGTTTTAAATTGCTAGGTATTGATTATTGGTGAAATTTTGTATTTGGAAAAAACGCATTCACTCATTATCATTCTCTACTAGCCTAAAACTATTGACCATTTTACTGATAACTAAAACAATTAAAAGATGTCTTGGGTAACAAAAACACTAACGAGTTCACTGGGTAGAAAACTACTGATGGCCATCACGGGATTATCGTTAATCGCCTTTCTTGTTGTACACTGTGGAATCAATGCTTGTATTTTTTTAAACGACGGTGGTGAAACTTTCAATGAAGCCGCTGAATTTATGGCTCACAACTGGCTTATTAGAGCCTCTGAAGTTGGTTTAATGTTAGGCTTTCTTATCCACATTGTGGATGGCTTGATGCTTTGGAAATCAAATTCAGAAAAGCGACCTGTAAAGTATGCTGTTGTTAAAGGAGAAGCTAATTCTACTTGGTACTCACGTTCGATGGGTTTATTAGGTACTTTATTATTGATTTTCCTAATTATCCACCTTCGTCATTTTTGGGTAGTTAGTCGTTTTACGGATGTAATTACAAGTGGAGAAAAAACTTTGTACGCAGAAATGCTTGAAGTTTTCCAAAATCCAATTGTTGTAGTTGTGTATGTTTTCGGTTGTATTTCTTTAGGATACCATTTATTACATGGTTTTCAAAGTGCATTCCAAACAATGGGATGGAATCACCCAAAATATACTCCATTCATTAAATCTTTGGGAACTGGATTTTCGATTATTGTTTCGATTATTTTCGCAGCGATGCCAATTGCAATGCATTTCGGATGGGTTGCATAATGAATATGATTTTACAGAAATATAAGTTTGTTATTATCATGTCTCTTTATCATTCCATCTTATTATTAACAATTCATAATTCTTAATAAAAAATTATGTCAACTAAATTAGATGCTAAAATACCTGGCGGGTCATTACAGGAGAAATGGACAAAATTCCGTTCTACTGTACCCTTGGTAAACCCCGCAAACAAGCGGAATATTGAAATCATTGTTGTAGGAACTGGCTTGGCTGGTGCATCTGCGGCAGCTTCTTTAGCAGAAATGGGATATAAAGTTAAGGCTTTCTGTTTCCAAGATTCTCCTCGCCGTGCGCACTCAATTGCAGCACAGGGTGGAGTAAACGCTGCCAAGAACTATCAAAATGATGGTGACTCAGTTTACCGTTTATTTTATGATACAATTAAAGGCGGTGATTACCGTGCAAGAGAAGCAAACGTTCACCGTTTAGCTGAAGTATCTGGTAACATCATCGACCAATGTGTGGCTCAAGGTGTTCCTTTTGCTCGTGAGTACGGTGGCTTATTATCTAACCGCTCTTTCGGTGGTACTCAAGTACAACGTACTTTTTATGCCGCAGGACAGACTGGTCAACAACTATTATTAGGTGCTTATTCTGCTTTACAACGCCAAGTAGGGTTGGGTAACGTAGAAATGTTTACTCGCCACGAAATGATGGACGTAGTAATGATTGACGGTAAAGCTCGTGGTATCATTGCTCGTGATTTGATTTCTGGTAAATTAGAACGTCACTTTGGACATGCTGTCTTGTTGGGTACTGGTGGATATGGAAACGTATTTTACTTGTCAACCAATGCAATGGGTTCAAACGTAACGGCTGCTTGGAAAGCTCATAAAAAAGGTGCTTTCTTTGGAAACCCTTGCTATACTCAAATTCACCCAACTTGTATTCCAGTTTCTGGCGACCACCAATCAAAGCTTACTTTGATGTCTGAATCGTTGCGTAACGATGGTCGTATTTGGGTTCCTAAAAAGAAAAATGATAACCGCCCAGCAGTACAAATACCTGAAGACGAGCGTGATTATTACTTAGAACGTCGTTATCCTGCATTTGGAAACTTAGTTCCTCGTGATATTGCTTCTCGTGCAGCAAAAGAACGTTGTGATGAAGGTTATGGTGTAGGTGCTTCTAAAAAAGCGGTTTACCTTGATTTCGCAGCGGCTATTTTACGTTATGGACGTGGTGAAGCTACTAAAAAAGGTATGCACAATGCAACTACAGAAGAGTTGCAAACAATGGGTAAAGAAGTAGTGAAAGAGAAATATGGTAACTTGTTTGATATGTACAAACAAATTACTGGTGAAGACCCTTACGAATTACCAATGCGTATTTATCCTGCAGTTCACTACACAATGGGTGGACTTTGGGTTGATTATAACTTAATGACTACTGTTCCAGGGCTTTATGCAATGGGCGAAGCTAACTTCTCTGACCACGGTGCTAACCGTTTGGGGGCTTCTGCTTTGATGCAAGGTTTGGCGGATGGCTATTTCGTAATTCCTTATACAATCGGTGCTTATTTATCTAGTGATATTCGTACCAAAGCAATTCCAACAGATGCTCCTGAATTCGTTGCTGCTGAAAAAGCTGTTCAAGATACACTCGACAAATTGATGTCTATCAAAGGGACAAAATCTGTTGATTATTTCCACAAAAAATTAGGTTTAATTATGTGGGATAAATGTGGAATGGCTCGTAACGAAAAAGGTTTGAAAGAAGCGATTGCTGAAATTCAAGAAATTAAAAGACAATTCTGGTCGGATGTTCGTATTCCGGGCGATGCAGATGAATTCAATCCTGAATTAGAAAAAGCAACTCGTGTAGCGGACTTTATCGAATTAGGAGAATTGATGTGTATTGATGCTTTGAATCGTAACGAATCTTGTGGTGGTCACTTCCGTGAAGAGTACCAAACAGAAGAAGGCGAAGCTCTTCGTGATGACGAAAACTACGCTTATGTAGCTGCTTGGGAATACAAAGGCGATTCTCAATTTGAATTACACAAAGAAGAATTGGTGTATGAGAATATTAAGATTGCTCAACGTTCTTATAAGTAATTAGTGAATAGTGATTGGTGATTAGTATTTTTAACGTAATCAAAACTGTCTTATTTACCGAATTGTAATTAAGATTTGAAAATTTGAAAGTAAATACTAATCATTATTCACCAATCTCTAATCACATAATTCACAAAGCAATGGAAAATCAAAAGATTAGTTCTTTTAAAGATTTGAAAGTTTGGCAAAAATCAATAGTACTGATTAACCAAACCTATTCTTTATCCAAAGATTTTCCTGCGAATGAGAAGTTTGGATTAACATCACAAATTAATCGTGCATCAGTTTCTATTGCGGCTAATATTGCAGAAGGTTGGGGAAGAGAAAGTAAAAAATCTTTTGTACAGTTTTTAAAAATATCAAGAGGTTCTCTTTTCGAACTTGATACACTTTTAATAATAGCTGTTAATCAAAATTATTTAAAAGATTCCGACTACGACCAATTATTAATTCAGGTTAATGAGATTGGCAAAATGATAAATAGTCTTATTTTTAGTATTGAAAAAAAGCTGATTAATGATACTGAATAATTAGAGAATAGAAAACCTCTAATTACCAATCACTAATCACTAATCTCTCAAACAGAATGGAAGGAAATATGAATTTGTCGCTAAAGGTTTGGCGTCAGAAAAATGCAAATAGCGAAGGCAATTTTCAGCAATACGATGTAAAAGGTATTTCTGAAGATATGTCATTTTTAGAGATGTTCGATGTTTTGAACGAACGTCTTATCAATGAAGGCGAAACTCCAGTAGCTTTCGACCACGACTGCCGTGAAGGCATCTGTGGTATGTGTTCTATGTACATCAATGGAGAACCTCATGGCCCTAACAAAGGGGTAACTACTTGTCAGCTTCACATGAGAAGCTTCAAGAGTGGCGATACTATTACCGTAGAACCTTGGAGAGCGAAAGCATTCCCAATCGTAAAAGATTTAGCAGTAAACCGTTCTGCTTTTGACCGCATTATGGCTGCTGGTGGATATGTTTCTGTAAATACAGGTAACGCTCAGGATGCCAATTCATTACCTATACCAAAAGACAATGCAGACGATGCTTTTGCAGCGGCAGCTTGTATTGGTTGTGGTGCTTGTGTAGCAGCTTGTAAAAATGCTTCTGCAATGTTGTTCACTTCTGCAAAAATCTCTCAATTATCTTTACTTCCACAAGGACAAGCAGAACGTACAATTCGTGCTGAAAACATGGTAGCTCAGATGGATATTGAAGGTTTCGGTGCTTGTACTAATACTGGTGCTTGTGAAGCTGAATGTCCAAAAGGTATTTCTTTAGAAAACATTGCTCGCATGAATCGTGAGTATTACGGAGCGGTACTTTCTTCTAAATAAGAAAACTACCTTATAATATTAAATCCCCATTCGCCAGAGTAATCTTGGCAAATGGGGATTTTTATTACATATTCTTTAATTCTACATAAACTGCAAAATCTCCATCAAAATAGCTAAGTTGATAGCCCTTCAATACTTCTCTGGGCTTAGGAAAGAAATTCGCCTTATTATTCTTGTAATCAAATAGAATAAACTTAACATTGTTTTTTCTTGCCCAATTTGCAAGTGATTCTGTATCAGCTTTTAATGTAGATTGAGCTAGTTGAAAATCAAAATTTTCAAAACAGAGTAAACTTTCGTGATTTTCGTATTCATTAAAAAAGAATTGAAGTGGTACTAAACCTTTTGATTTTGCAGGAATAAACTTTCTTAAAGCAGCATATTTGTCTGGCAAAAATGGTCTGGAATGAATTTTATGAATCAACTGAATGATTCCTACAAAGCCAATAACAAAGTACAAAAAGAAAGCAAAAAGTATAGGTTTTGATAGTTTAAAGCTTGGTTTATCTTCTATTAAACCGAATAGTTCAATAATAAATGTCATCATTATTGGGATAAATAACATTTCATATAAACCACTTGCCCGTTTTGTTATCAACCAAAATGATATGACTAAAACGATGGCGTAAACTATTAAATTACGAGGTAATTCGTTCAACTTTTTTCTATAAGTCCAACAAAATGAAATCAGTAAAATAGAAATTGCCATTTCTTGTGGCGATTTAAAGAAGATACTAGGGAAACTTAGCATTACTTTTAGTTTATTCACTAATCCAAAAGCATTCTGAGTAGCTGGGTCATTTCTGAATTGATATAGCCAAACATCAAATCCATTTGCTTGCCATATATCATAAAAATAAAATATACTGGTTAGCGAGGCAAAAACGATAAAAATTAAAGCCTTTATCTTTTTTCCAGAGAAGATGAACATAAAAAAACCAGCAATTATATAGATTATTCCATTTAGGTGGCACAGCAAAGCCATTCCCGACAATACTCCTCCCAAAGCAACCAAGTACTTCTGCTGGTATTGGATAAGTAAATATGAAGCAAAGCCCAAAGTCATCATCATTACTTCTGGACGATACTCAAAACTCATTTTAACGATAAGCGTGTTTGAGAATAATAAAAAAAGTACGATGTATAATGAAGTCTTTTCTAGCTGACGATGAGCAATGTACCCTTTAAATAAAAATACTAATAAAGCCAAAAAGAGTAAACTTGTTAGTTTGAGTACATATAAGGAGCTCCCTCCTATCAACATCATTATGCTACCAAAACATAAGAATAGTTTATGGCTTACGAACAGTTGTTTTTCCCAACCTAACAAACCACGAAAAAATTCTGAGCGAATAACACCATCCTTTAAAAGCCAATAAGTCTCTTCAGCAAACCAAGCATCATCTCCAGTTGGAAAACGATTGTAATAACTAAGAAAGGTAAGTAACATCAAAATAGGCACTATGATAGATAGTGTAAACAACAATTTGAACTTGGTCATTAGAACTTAATTTAAGTTTATTAGATAGAGTTTTATTTATGATAGTCTTTAGAATTGGACAAAACTAGTAAATTTTCTCCTTTTTAAACTTATATTTTATTTCTATTCAACAAATTTTAACACCTTTTAACTCTTTTTCTGCTTTTATGTACTATGTTGACTTTATTCTTACTTACAGTAAATCTTACAGCTTAAAATAAGGAAACAAACTTTTCTGGATTTATAATGCTATATTTTTACTAACTCATTGATAATAATCTACTCCTTTCTTTTTACAGCTAATTGTAAAAAATTAACCTGAAACACAATTTATCAGCCTTTTTGTTTTCTGTCTTGTATAATTTTCCAATCTTTGGATAATCTTATATTCGATTATATTAAAACCAATTAATTTTTATGAATAAAGTCTATTTGAGTGATTCTGGTCCAAAGGTTTCTGAGGCAATTTATGGATTTTGGAGATGGGCAGACAACGGTGCTGAAACTGTTGCCAGTATGGAAAAAATCGTCAATTTATGTTTAGAATTAGGTATCAATACTTTTGACCATGCAGATATTTATGGCAATTATACCATCGAAGAATATTTTGGGAAACTCATTCAACAAAAAGCTATCAAAAGAGAAGAGATTGTTCTTTTTAGCAAGTGTGGCGTTCGGAAATCTGACAAAGGTTATGTTTATTATGATAATACTGAAAAGTACTTGTTAGAAAGTGTTAATAATTCATTGAAGAGACTTAAAACTGATTATTTGGATATTTTCTTGTTGAATCAAATCGACATGATTAGTAATCCTGAAGAAACAGCACAAGTATTAAGAGAGTTGGTAAACAGCGGGAAAATAAAACATGTAGGCGTAAGTAATTTAACGGTATTCCAACATCAATTATTAGAATCGTATTTGCGTAAGCCAATCGTAACGAACCACATTGAACTCAATCTTATCAATACTTCAGCCATTGAAGATGGTAGATTAGATTTTATCAAGCAACGTTTTAGCAAACCTTTGGCTTGGGCTCCGCTGGCTGGCGGTAAAATTTTGGATGGTACAGATGCAAAATCTGCTATTATAAGGGCTAAATTGACTGAAATCGGACAAAAGTATGATGCGAATATTGAGCAAACTGCGGTAGCTTGGCTTTTACAATTAGGTACTTTGCCGATTATTGGTTCATTGTCAGAAGAAAGAATCCGAAATGCTGTAAGTGCTACAGAAATTAAACTGAGCCATGAAGATTGGTATGAAATTTATAATTTAGCGATGATGAAATAGTTTTATCATCATAAAGTAATAAAAAAGGCAAGTGATTTAAGTTTCACTTGCCTTTTTTAATGAAAGCTATTGAATTACATAAACTGTCAAACCTCTTGCTCCATGAGCTCCAATGACTAAACTCTGCTCAATATCCGCAGTCTTTGATGGACCAGAAATGAAAGTACCAAAACCTGTTTCGTCAACTTTCACTCTTTCATAAGCACGGTGCATATTGGTAACAATTTCTGATTTTTTAATAATGATGACTAAATACTGAGTAATCATTGGCAATACTCTGTGCGGTAATTGCTTTTCAGAAACCCAAATAGCACCGTTTTCGGCAACCCCAAATTCGCCTTCGATAATGGCTAAGTTAAGGGTTTCTAATTCGTGCGGGTCGCTAACATTTAAACTAAAATCAGCCAAATCTGCCAATTCCTTTACGGTACTGGCAATATTGGTTACTCCTTTATAATGAGCTTGAATATCCGCTTTTATCTCTTCATAAGAGTTCACGGCGATAGCCTTTCCGCCTACAAAACTGAGAATTTCAGCAAATTTCTCGAAGTTATTTTCGTAAACCGTATCAAATTTAAACTGAACCGTTAGCTCTTTGTATTCAGGTTGATTTTGTTTGATAAGGGATAATATTTTCTCTCTGCTTGACATTTTTTTATTTTTTTTGAGACTTTGGGATTGGGGACTTTAGGACTGGAGGATTGAAGGACTCGAAGACTGAAGGACTTTAGGATTTTTTGTGCCGTGTGTCTTGTACTCACTGACCACTTTCGTCGGCTGGTGGTCTGTGAAGACACAGACCACGGCACTGAGTGATTCCTAAAGTCCTCCAATCTTGAAGTCATAAAGTCTCCAAACCTTAAAATCTATCTTCAATCAAATCCCAAAGATTTCCGTATAAATCTTTAAATACTGCTACTATGCCATAAACTTCTTCCGAAGGTTCTCTGACAAATTCTATTCCTACACTTTTCATTTGGTGAAAATCTCTCCAGAAATCATCTGTGTTTAAAAATAAAAATACTCTCCCTCCTGATTGATTTCCAACGCTTTTCTTCTGTTCCTCATTCACGGCTTTTGCCAATAACAAACAAAAGCCATTTGAATTTTGTGGTCGTACCAAAACCCATCTTTTACTTTCGGTCAGTGGTGTATCTTCTACGAGTTCAAATTGTAGTTTTCGAGTATAAAATTCAATCGCTTCGTCATAATCATGCACGACTAAAGTTATTTGGGAGATACTTTGTTTCATTTGTTTAGACTTTTGGATTTTGTGACTTGAGGACTTTAAGACTTTAAGACTGGAGGATTGGTTGAATTGTTGGAGAATTGAGGACTTTAAGACTGGAAGAATTATTTGCCGTGTTCAGTGTCTTCACTGAACACCTAGCCGACTGGTGGTCTGTGAGACACAGACCACGGCAAGCGTGTCATCTCTGAACTCTCCAACCAAATACTTGATTTTTTTTCTTGTATGTTGATTCTTGTATCCTAAAGTCCTCAAATCTTCCAGTCACAAAATCCTAAAGTCTTAAAGTCCTAAAGTCCTCAAATCTTCCAATCACAAAATCCTAAAGTCATAAAGTCCTCAAATCTTAAAATCAAATTACAAACCCTTTTCACGAATATACCAATCTCTAAAACTCTTTTTTGGTGGTTCAGGCATTTCTCTTTGGTTGTACCAAGGATTCATGCTATTATTCACCAAGAAAGGAGCATTTTTCATAAAAAATCTTCCCAATTTACCCGCTGTTCTAAAGAATTTTGGTGAATTTAAAACCGTTGCCATTGAATTAATTCCAACAGCTTTTACTTTAGAAACATGACCATCTTGTACCAACACTTGTCGCCATTTATACAATTGATCGTGAATATCAATTTTTACGGGACAAACATTTGAACACGAACCACACAGCGTTGAAGCAAAAGGTAAATCTGCATTTTTTGCCATATCTAAATTCGGTGCGAGAATTGAACCGATTGGCCCAGCCACAGCCGAATGATAACTAAATCCACCCGAACGACGATAGACTGGACAAGTATTCATACAAGCCGCACAACGAATACATTTCAAAGAATTTCTAAAATCTGGGCGACCTAATTGCGTCGTTCTGCCATTGTCAACCAAAATAATGTGCATTTCTTGACCTTCACGTGGCTTATGAAAATGACTTGAAAAAGTAGTAATCGGCTGACCAGTAGCACTTCTTGCTAACAATCTCAAGAAAACGCTGAGGTGTTCGGCTTTAGGAATAATCTTTTCAAAACCCATCGAAGCGATGTGAACGTCGGCTAAGTGCGTCCCCATATCGGCATTTCCTTCATTGGTACAAACCACAAAACCGCCTGTTTCGGCAATGGCAAAGTTTACGCCAGTCAAAGCTACCTTTCTTGTTAAGAAAGTATCTCTTAAATGTTGGCGAGCGGCTTCGGTTAAATATTGAGGGTCTGTTGCTCCTTTTTCAGTACCTAAATGAATATGGAAAGTTTCGCCAACATCTGCTTTTTTTAAGTGAATGGCTGGCAAAACGATATGCGAAGGCGGTTCATTTCTCATCTGAACGATGCGTTCACCCAAATCAGAATCTATTACTTCTATACCTTTTTCTTTCAAAAAATCATTCAAATGACACTCTTCTGTCAGCATGGATTTCGATTTTACCATGCGAGTAACACCTTGTTTTTTTAAGATAGAAAGTACTATTTCGTTATGTTCTTTGCCATCAGCAGCCCAGTGTACTTTTATACCGTTTTGCGTAGCTTTTTCTTCAAATTGCACCAATAAATCGTGCATATTCGACAAACCATGATTTTTGATTTGCGAACCAGCTTCACGCAATTGTTCCCATTCTGGAATCTGAAAAACGGCTTTATCACGCTTTGAACGTACAAACCAGAGGGTTTCGTCGTGCCAGTTTACGTAATCTTCGTCTTTATTAAATTCACCCGATGCCGTAGCATGGTCTTTGATTGGAGTATTCATCTGAGACAATTTAGTGATTGAGTGAATGGAGATTGAGTGGTTTCCAAAAAAAATTAATCACTAAATCACCAATCACTCAATTACAATTATAAACTATTCAAAATTTCAGCGATATGCTTTACTTTCACATTTGAGCCTTTTCTTCTTAAAATTCCTTCCATGTGCATTAAACAAGAAACATCTGCACCAGTAATAAATTCAGCTTCATGACGAAGATGGTCAGCTACTCTATCTTTGCCCATTTTGGCTGAAACGGCTTCCTCTGCCACACAAAAAGTACCACCAAAACCACAGCATTCGTCTTTTCTATCCAACTCAATCAACGACAAACCATCAACCATGTTCAATAATTTTTCTGGTTTTGAATATGGTTCGGCAACCAATTCCGACATTTGAGCTAATTTCAAACCTCGCTGTCCGTGACAACTTTGATGTAAACCAACTTTGTGTGGAAAATATGCTTGAAGATTTTCTACTTTTAATACATCAACCAAAAATTCTGTGAGTTCATAAATTTTAGCATTGCTACCATCTTTGCCCAACACATGGTCTTTCACATGTAGCGTACAACTACCCGATGGCGAAACAATGTATTCGTAACCTTTAAAGTTTTCAAGAAAATTTTTGTCACATCCTTTACTGAGATGTTCAAAACCAGAATTTGCCATGGGTTGTCCACAACAAGTTTGATTTAGTGGATAATGTACTTCACAACCAAATTTCTCTAATAGCTCCAAAGTAGCGATGGCTACATTCGGATAAAACTGGTCGATATAACAAGGAATAAACAGCGCTACTTTCATCGTTTTGGATCTACAATTCAATCTTTTCTATAAAGTCCAAAATTACAGTTAAAATACTCTTTAAAGCATACTGTACTCTTATGCGGAAACACTTTGATTGAGTTCTTCGATAAAAGCTCTCCGAAACTGAGAAGGACTTTTCCCTTTGAATTCTCTGAAAACACGACCGAAATAAGATACATTATTGAACCCACAATGAAAACATACATCCGTAATATCCTCGCCTTTCAAAAGCATTTTACAGGCTTGATTTATTCGATATTCATTCACGAATTCTGTAAATGTTTGATTAACATTCTTTTTAAAGTAATTACAAAAAGCAGGAATCGTAAGACTTGACAAATCAGCAACTTCCTGTATATCAATTTCTTGCCTAAAATTATCTTCTACAAATTTGTAGATTTTATTCAAACGTTCTTGATCTTTTAAACTAAAATTGTAACGTATATCGGAAGCATTGAGCAATACATATTCTGTTGATTTTGCAAGAAATTGAAGAATACCAAGTAACTCAATTAGTCTTTCAAAATGAGATAGTTCGAGTAATTTTCTAAAACGAAGATTGAGTTCTTCACGGGTTTCACCATAAAAAGAAATTCCTTGTTTAGAACGTTCAAAAAGTAATTTGATAGCAGACATTTCTTGAACTCTAATAAAGCCATCGCCTAGAAAATTTTCTTTGAATTGAATGACAACTTCCTCGTGTGTGCCAATAGCACCATAACCAAAACCTGAATGCGGAATGTCTGAGCCAATCATCACCAAATCGCCATTGGTATAGTAGCTCAAATGATTGCCGACATGCCTTCTTCCCGAACCCTGAAAGACCAACACAATTTCATATTCTGGATGATAATGATAGCTCCATCTGAAAGTACCAGCTGATACTTTATGATGCAAAATCCTGAAGGAACTCCCTTCATCTGGCTGGATTATTTCAAATTCTGCTTTCATTAAATGTTTTTTATATAAATTATGAATATTTTCATTTTTATGGCTAATTTACTGAAAAAATTACTTCATAATAATATTAATTATTAATACAGTAATATTTTATAATAATCAAAGAGTAGTTTTTTAACCAATATTGTCTGAATTTTGTGAAAGCATTAACCATTTATATAGCAACTTGTTCAATAAGCCAATAACGCCAAAGAAGCGGACTGACGTCCGCTTCTTTTTTTAATATTATAAGTAGCCCCAACCATGAACAACTGGAAAATTAAAGTATCAATATTTATCAATTATTTCCTCTTTGCCATTCTGTTGAATAGCGTTGGTGCTGTGATTTTACAAGTACAAAATACTTATGGAATCTCTGAATCTTCCGCTTCGATATTAGAGGCATTTAAAGATTTGAGTATTGCTGCTGTTTCGTTTTTGGTGGCATCGTTTATTGTAAGAATTGGCTATAAAAATTCTATGCTCATTGCATTAGGAATCGTTTCAATTACTTGTTTAATGATGCCTTTTTTAAATCAATTTTGGATGACAAAATTGTTATTCGCTTCTATTGGTACTTCGTTTGCTTTGATAAAAGTTTCGGTTTATGCCACAATTGGCTTAATCACCAAAGATAAAAATGAGCATATCAGCTTGATGAATTTCATCGAATCGTTCTTTATGATTGGCGTGCTTACTGGCAGTTTTGTATTTAGTGCTTTTATAGACGACTTAAATCCGCAGTCATCTGCTTGGGTAAATGTTTATTATTTATTGGCTGGTTTGGCGGTCTTTGCATTTATATTATTGTTGACTTCCCCTTTGGATGAATCAAGTATAAAAAAAGAAAGTACTGAAAACACTTTGGGTGGTTTTAATGAAATGCTTCGTTTGGTAATTGTTCCAGTAGTTTTAGTTTTTGTAGCGAGTGCCTTTATTTATGTATTAATTGAACAAAGTATCATGAGCTGGCTCCCAACCTTCAATAGTAAAGTTTTACATTTACCTGCCAGTTTGAGTATCCAAATGGCAAGTATTTTAGCGGCTTCAACAGCAATTGGCAGATTTTTGGCAGGAATTGTACTCCAAAAAATCAAATGGCTTTTTGTGTTACTTACTTGTGTCGTTTTGGCAGGCATTTTGGTTACTGTAGCGTTACCACTTGCCAAGAATTTAGGCAATGAAGTAATTACAGGTTGGGGAAATGCACCTATCGTTGCATTCATTTTTCCGATGATTGGTTTAGTCATTGCACCAATTTATCCAGCGATTAATTCCGTTATTTTAAGTTCACTTCCTAATCGTCAGCATGGAGTAATGTCGGGTTTAATTGTGATTTTTTCAGCATTAGGTGGCACAACTGGTTCATTAATTACAGGACATATTTTTGAAGCTTATGGTGGCGAAAGTGCTTTCTACTTTTCATTAATTCCACTGACTATTTTAATTGTTTGTTTGATTGTTTTCAACAAATTATCAAACAGTGAAAAAGTTGAATTAAACAATACAGGAGGACATTAATTGATATTTTTAGCTTGAGTATTATTCCATTTTTATAAACAATCAATAAAACAAAAAGCTACAAGGGACAAAATCATTTGAGCGATTATATACTTTGTAGTATTAAATCAAGATGTCCAACAACAATCACTTAAAGCCAAATCATCTCTTCGATGAATTGTTCGTCGCTGTGCAGATGAGCAATATTTTTCCTGACTCCAAAACCTTTAATGATTACATTCCAAAGTATTCATCTGAGCTAATTTTGGAAAAATATTTACAAGAAAAAAACAATCCCTCTTTTATCTTAAAGCAATTTATTGATAATAACTATACAGCCAATTCTATCCCGTCAAACGATTATAAAAGTGATACTTCAAAACCAATCGCTGAACATTTATCAGCTTTATGGTCGATTCTTACTCGTGAGCCAAGTCAACAAGAACAAGAAGGTTCTTTAATTCAATTGCCTTCACGCTACGTAGTTCCGGGTGGCAGATTTCAAGAAATTTATTATTGGGACAGCTACTTTACGATGCTTGGTTTGCAGGAAAGTGGGCAAATTGATTTGATTGAAGGCATTATAAATAATTTTGCTTTCTTAATTGATAAATTTGGCTACATTCCAAATGGAAATCGTACTTACTTCTTGGGGCGTTCGCAGCCACCATTTTTTTCTTTAATGGTTGAATTACTCCGACAAGAAAAAGGTGATGAAGTATTGCTTAAATATTTGCCTGCTTTAGAAAAGGAGTATGACTTTTGGATGAAAGGTAAAAATCAATTGACTAAAGACAAAGAAAGCGTTGCCATTAATAGAGTAGTAAAAATGCCAAATGGAGGTTTTTTGAATCGATACTGGGATGAAAACAATACTCCACGACCAGAAGCATATAAAGAAGACCTTGAATTAGCTGAACAAGCTACAGGAAATACCTCAGAAATTTATCGACACATCAGAGCCGCCGCAGAATCTGGTTGGGATTTTAGTAGTCGCTGGTTTAAGGATGGTCAAAATATGACTACCATTCACACCACGGATATTATTCCTGTAGATTTAAACTGTTTACTCTTAAATCTTGAAAAGACTTTATTTAAAGCTTTTTTATTGCTGGATGATAATTTTTCGGCCAACAAACTCTATAATGCCTCAAAGCAAAGAGAAAAAGCCATCAAGAAATATTGTTACAGCGTAGAAGCTGGCTTTTACTTTGATTACGATTTTGTAGCACAAAAAAATACTGAAGCTTATACTTTGGCGGCAACATTTCCACTGTTTTTTGAAATTGCTAATAAATTTCAAGCAACCAATGTTTCTAGAATCATCAAAGATAGATTTTTGAAAGATGGCGGTTTAATTACAACTACTACCAATTCTGGTCAACAATGGGATGCACCAAATGGCTGGGCACCTTTGCAATACATTACTTTTCAAGGATTAAAATCTTATGGATTTGATATTTTAGCTGATAAAATCAAAACCCGTTGGATTCAAAGTAATGAAAATGTGTATTTGAAAACAGGTAAAATGACCGAAAAATACAACGTAGAAACACCAAATACCGAAGCTGGTGGAGGAGAATATCCAAACCAAGATGGTTTCGGATGGACAAATGGCGTATTTTTGAAATTTTTAAATTGTAAGTAAATCATTCTTCTTTTAAGACACATCATGTTTATTCTAGTCGATAAACATGATGCTTTTTGCTTCTCTCCCATCTTGCTCAAAAAAATAAATCGGCACCCCTGCAACAAAAGTCTCATTCTCTTCCTCTTTTACAAAAATGTTAAAAAACGTTAAGTACTTTTTTATTAACTAAAAAAATAGTTAATTTGATTTTTGATATTTAAACCTCCACAAAATCAACTCTAACATCATGAGAAAATCTACTTTATTGCTATTATTTGTCTTTCTCGCCTTTTCTACACTTGTCATGGCTCAAAACCCTGCCAGAGTAACCATTAAAGGTATAGTTCAAGACACCAACTCAACCGTTATGTCTGGTGCAACGGTTATGTTACTTCAACCCAAAGATTCTGCTTTGGTCAATTTTTCAAGAGCGAACGACAAAGGTGCTTTTGAATTCAGAAATGTTAAAAATTCAAATTACTTACTCAAGATTTCCTACGTCGGATTCCTTCCTTTTCAGCAAAATGTCAAACCTTCGGAAACAGATATTGCAGACTTAGGAGCAATCAAAATCAAACCCATTTCCCAAGAATTATTAGAAGTAGTTGTTAGAACAGCCAAAGCACCATTGAGTATCAAAGGTGACACAATTGAATACAATGCAGCTTCTTTTAAAGTACCGCCAGGGTCTTCTGTAGAAGATTTACTACGCCGTTTACCCGGTTTGGAAATTGATGCCAGTGGAAATATCAAAGCACAAGGGAAAGATGTTAAAAAAGTATTAGTTGATGGAAAAACGTTTTTTGGTGATGACCCAAAAGCTGCTACCAAAAACTTAGGTGCTGAAACAATTTCTAAAGTACAGGTTTTCAATGGAAAATCTGACCAGGCTTTATTGACTGGTATTGACGATGGGAAAAAAGAAAAAACTATCAATCTTGAATTAAAAGACGAATACAAAAAAGGGGCATTCGGAAAAATTACAGGTGCTGTAGGAACAGAATCAAGAGGTGCTTTCAGAGGTAACTATAACCGTTTCAATAAAAAAGAACAGTTTTCAATACTTGCTTATGCCAATAATATCAACGAAACGGGTGTGAATTGGAGTGATTATGGCGAATTCAAAGGAAATAATACTTTCAATCAAAATGATAATGGTGACTTTGGTTTTGGCGGTGGCGGTCGATACTATTTTTCTGATGGCGGCGGTATTACCGATAATTTTGATGGAAGAGGTTTTACCAAAAACTTTGGTAGCGGGGTGAATTATAACTATACTTATCAAAAAACGAAATTGAGTACTAGCTATTTCTACAATCAGACAGATTTAAATCTTGACCAATTTCAAAACACTAAAACGTTCCTACAAAATAATTCTTTCTCTACAACTGATACAACAAAAACCACTAATTTCAGAGGAAACCACAGTATTGCTGGACGTTTTGAACAAATGCTCGATTCAAGCAATACATTGATTACCAAAGCAAGTTTACGTTTTAGTAATTCTAACGGAACAGATTTGAAAAGTCAGCGTTACTTAACCCAAGAAAATGCACTTCGTAATGCTGTAGCAATCAATAATAGTTCAGATTTGAATGCCTTTAACTTTTCAGGTACTGCTATTTTCAGACATAAATTCAAAAAGAAAGGACGTACTTTGGCGGCTAGTTTGATGTACAATGTTGCATCTACAGATGGAACTGATAAACTTTATTCATTAACAAAGTTTTTTGCAGCTCAAGATGTCAACGAACAAATCAGAGCCATCAGTCAATTAAATCAAAATGCCAATAATACAAACTTTTTGAAAGGTGGATTAAATTTCTTAGAGCCACTTTCAAAGAAAATCTATTGGGAAAGTTTCTATAATTTCAGTAACAATAAACAAGAAGTGGGAAGAAATGCCTTCAATGGTTTATCAAACAATGAGCGTTTTGATAGCTTGAGTACATTTTACCAAAACGATATTACTTATAATAGAATTGGTAGTAGCATACGTTATTCTCATGCAGGTATTAATGTTTCAGCTGGTTTAGCTGGGCTTCGTTATGATTTGAATGGAAAAGTTTATCCAAAAGAAGGCACTCCTTTAACTACTGAAATCAATAAAAGCTACGATGCACTTACGCCAAACCTTTCTGCAAGTATCGACCTGAAAAATAATACTTATATAGGCTTCAACTACAATTTGAATGTAGAAGCACCAAGTATCACCGACTTACAACCGGTTGTTAATAACAATAACCCTTTTTACATCACAAAAGGAAATCAAGATTTATTGCCTGTTAAAAGTCATGAAGTTGGACTTGATCTTTACAAATTTGACCCTTCTACTTTTACCAACATTAGCTTGTGGACAAGTTATAATTATTACCAGAGTCAGGTAGTTTATAATCAGGAAGTAAATCCATCAAATTTTGTTACAACAACTCGTCCAGAAAACATTTCAGGCGGTACTCGTTTCAATACAGGGCTTTACACAAGCTTTCCGATTGTAAAAACGAAACTTACAGTTAACCTTAATGGAAATGTTAATCTTACGAATAACCCAACGTTTATCAACGGAGTTAAAAATGAAACCAATAACCAAGGTTATAACATTACTTTAGGTTTTAGCATTACTCCAAGTGATAAATTATTAATGGGACTTAGTGGAAGTTTAGGTTTCACCAAGGTTAAATATTCTATTGAAGAAGGACAAAATCAGAACATTAATACAAAAGGTTTGGATGCCTCTTTAAAATGGAATTTTGCGAAGAAAACCTTCTTTGAAACAAATCTTGATTATAATGGCTATAAAAACGACCGTTTCGGATTCAATCAAGACATTCCAATCTTGAACTGTTCTGTAAGAAGATTACTGATGAAAGACAATAAAGTTGAGCTTCGTTTAGCAGCATTTGATGTTTTCAACAAACGTCAGACAATCACTCAACGTGGTTACCAAAACGTTGTAACAAACCAAACTGCATTAACGTTAGCTCGTTATTTTATGTTGAGCATTACTTACAACGTAAAAGGACATGTGGATAAATTAAAGAAAAATAATGGTTGGTAATAAATGGTTATGAAATTTGAGCAATGTTTAGCTTAAAACTCAAAGCCAATAAGTACTCCATTTTAACAATTAGAAATCTTAGCACATGAAAAAAATATTAATAATTGCATTCATTTTGTTCTCTATACAAATGTATGCACAAACCAATGAGGGAACTGTTTACTTCACTAGAACAACTTATTGGACAAAAATGAATAACCAATTAAGTTATTTGAGCAAGCAAGAAAAAGAAAAAATGACTTATATGTTTGCTGGTAAAGACGATTGGAAAGAATACATGTTACTTCATTACAATGATAATGAGAGTAAATATGTTGCTTCGGAGGAGAAGTCTGAGGAATCGGAAGGCTATGCTTGGAGAAAGGAAGAATTTAGTGTCGCCAGAAATTTCACTAAAAATACGATGTTAGATGTATTTGAAATTCTTGGAAAAACCTACATCATCGAAGATTCTTTACAAACTCCCAATTGGAAAATCTTGAATGATATTAAAGAAGTAGCAGGACATATTTGTATGAAAGCCATGATTGAAGACACGCTAAAAAAGCAGAAAATAATCGCTTGGTTTGCACAAGATATTCCTTCTAACGCTGGTCCAGAAAGGCTTTGGGGACTCCCAGGCTTAATCCTAGAATTAGACATCAACGACGGGACAGTATTGATTCAAGCATCAAAAATAGAGTCTAAAAAACTTACTCAAGAATTGGCACCGCCCAAAAAACTGAAAGGCAAAAAAATGAATGAAGTAGCCTATCAAGAAATGCTGAAGAAAATTATTCAAGAAAAAATCAAGGAAGAACGAAATCCATTTTGGTTTATTCGATATTAATAATAAAAAAGGCTGCCCAAAAAGGAAATAACAGCCAAATATTCTTTGGTAAAAACTTCACCCCTAGCCTCCTCTCCTGCAAAGAGGAGGCTTTTTAGCTAACAAAGCTACCTTCTCAGCAGAGAGGGCGGCAGTCGCTTCACTCTTCCTACTTATGCTAATACATTTTCGCCAACGACAAGTATTTCTTTCGCTTTCTCCACTTCCGAAAAAGTACCGTGTGCCACTAACATAAATTTCCCACAATAGTTTCTTCGGTATGATAGTCTTTGCCAACAATCGAAAGTTGTTCCCTATTATCAATCAGAAATTGAACCTGAGCTAAAAGCAGGGAAAAATATACTCATTGTAGCACATGGCAATAGTTTGAGGGCATTGAAGATGTATGTAGAAAGTATTAGCCCAGAAGAAATTGTAAAAATAAATATCCCAACAGGAACACCAGAGAATTATCTTTTTGACGAAAATATGAACCTCTGTAGCGTTTCTTACTTGTGATACTTCCCTTCAACCTCAGCCTAAACAAGCGAGAATACTTCTTGCTTAACCAAGCAATAATAAGTTATTTCTTCAATGCGAAATATAAAAGATTACATGGTCGCATCATTTGATACTGATAAACAAAGTCAATTCCCGATGATTTACGCTCAAAACTTTCAACAATTAAAGAAATGGAAACTGATTTGGAAGAGTGATAAATGAAATTTCTTCTTATTTTGATATATCTTTGCAAAAAACGAAAACAAGCAATTTATCGAATAAAAAATTAAAAAGACATATAAATTTTAGCGTTTAGCTTAACAATCCTGTCCTCTGAAACGTAGGAAATTTCAAAATGTACACAGGGAAAGTTAAAGTTCAACGCCATGCGGTTTGCGTGGCGTTGTCTTGCTTTTGTGTACAAGGTTTCCTACGACCACAGAGACAAAGCAGACAACGTTCCACGCTTTTTTTATGTGTTTTCTGCCGTATGGAAATCAAAGAAATACTTGAAAATACTCTCCGAAAAGAACCGAATCTATTGAGTGATAAAGGAGAAATTAAAAAATGGATTGTCATTAATAAAGCTCAAAATTATGATGAAACGCTATTAGGGCTTTTATTAGATGAGCCACGTTTAAAAACACTATTTTTTAAAGAAATTAAAAAGGCTTGGGTTTTTAATCTTAATCTTTTTACCGATTTTATTGAACAAAAAGAGTTTTTACCTGATAGTTATACAGGATTTCCTAATAAAATTGGCTTACAAATTGGGGGTAAATTCTTACGTCAGCGTAATGAAGTTTCTTTGGTATGGCCCTATAAAGATTGTGTTTTAGAGGGAGGACAAAGCAGAGAAGAAGACGCTCGAAAAGAAATTTTCTTCAATGAATTATTGGCACAGGATGAAATAACACAACTTTTTGAACCCAAAGTGATTACCAACGTTCAGTATTTTGGTGATGCAAAAGAATTAAACTCTACCTCAAACTTACTCATCAAAGGCAATAATCTATTAGCCTTACATAGTCTCAAAAAACGATTTACTGGCAAAGTAAAATTGATTTACATTGACCCTCCTTACAATACAGGAAGTGATAGCTTCCAATATAATGACTCTTTCAATCATTCTTCATGGCTAACTTTTATGAAAAATCGTTTGGAAATAGCTAAAACTCTTTTGAGAGAGGATGGGGTAATATTTATTCAATGCGATGATAATGAGCAAGCATATCTAAAAGTTTTGTGTGATGATATTTTCGGTAGTAAAAACTTTGTAGAAACTTTTATATGGAAGAATACGGATAATGCACCAGCATTATCCAAAAAAACCAGAAAAAACATAGAGTTTATTCATTGCTATGAGAAAAAGATGGATTATGATAAATCGTATGTAGGTAGAAAAAGTGATAATGACGATGCTCCTTTACTTAATTCTGGAAATGGAATATCTACATTGAAATTCCCGCCTAATAGTATAAAATTTAAAATTCCTGACGGTCAAATACATCCTAATAATTATGAAAAAATAAGTTTACTAAATACTTTAAACATAAAAGATAGTACAAATACAGATGAAGTTATTTTTGAAGGAAGATTTAAGTGGAGTCAATCAACTTTGGAACGAGAGATAGGATTGAAAACCTATTTCTTAATCAAAAGTGAAAAAATGTCAATTAGATATCAAAGAGAAGAGGCATCTATAATGGCACCTGACAAACTCATTGACCAAAATTATCTTTCAAAAGCTATTGGGATAGAAACTAATGAAGATTCAAAAAAGCATTTAGAATTATTAAAATTATCCTTTACGTCATTTCCTAAACCTGAGACCCTTGTAAGTTTTCTAATAAAATCTGTAACTGACGAAGATGATATAGTTTTAGATTTTTTTGCAGGCAGTGGAACAACGGCAGCCGTCGCTCATAAAATGAAACGACAATATATAGGTATTGAACAAATGGATTATATCGAAACGGTTACAGCAGCAAGACTAAAAAAAGTAATTGAAGGAGAACAGGGTGGTATTTCCAAAACAGTCAATTGGCAAGGTGGGGGAAGTTTTGTCTATCTCGAACTAAAAAAATACAACGAACACTTTGTTGAAAAAATCAGAGACACTCAAAATACTGATGAATTATTGAAAGTTTGGGAGGAGATGAAAAAAGTATCTTTTCTAAATTATAACATCGACATCAAAGACCAAAATAATGCCATTGATGAACTCAAAACGCATTCGCTTGAAGTTCAAAAGCAAAAATTAGTATCCATCTTGGATAAAAACCAGCTTTATGTATCCTTATCGAATATGGATGATGCTCAGTACGGAGTAACAGACCAAGAAAAAGAATTTACTAAAGCATTTTACCAAAATGATTAACTTATTTATGAAACCATTTTTATACGATACGATTGAGAAAGAAGTAGGTAGAAATTCCATCAGAAAAATTAATATACCTCTTTCTATTATTGATAATCTAAATCCAAATTTTTCCATTAGACCCTATCAGAAAAATGCCTTTCAGCATTTTATGGCTTTTGAACAAGAAGAATTTGAAGGAAAACCAAATTCTCCTTATCATCTATTGTTTAATATGGCAACAGGCAGTGGTAAAACACTCATGATGGCTGGATTGATATTGTATCTCTATGAAAAGGGGTATCGAAACTTTCTGTTCTTCGTCAATAGCTCAAACATTATTCAAAAGACGAAAGATAATTTTTTGAATAATTTATCCAGTAAGTTTCTTTTCAATCAAGGTATTTTTTTTGATAATAAGGAGGTTATTTTAAAAGAAGTTAAAAACTTTGAAGATGCTGATAATGAGAATATTAATATCTGTTTTACTACTATTCAACTGCTTCACACAAGTTTAACAAATACCAAAGAAGGTGCTTTGACCATTGAAGATTTTAAGGATAAGAAAATTGTATTAATGGCTGATGAAGCTCACCATTTGAATACTTCTACTCGTAGTCAAATCAATATTGAAGGTACTTGGGAAGGTACAGTTATGAGTATTTTAGAGCAGAATAGGGAAAATTATCTTTTGGAATTTACCGCCACAATGGATTTTGAGAGCCGAGAAATTACAGAAAAATATGCCGATAAAGTGATTTTCAAGTATGATTTAGCTCAGTTTAGAAAAGATGGTTATTCAAAAGATATTGATTTGATACGCTCTTATTTTGGAGAAAATGAACGGATGTTACAAGCTATCTTATTGAGTCAATATAGACAGGAATTAGCCACTAAAAATGTGATAAATCTAAAACCCGTAATCCTGTTTAAAGCCAAAAAGACGATTGCCGAATCAGAACAAAACAAAGAGAAATTTCATAAACTTATTGAAAATCTTAACCCAGAGATGATTGAAAGGCTTGTGAATGATTCAACACTTGAAATTATAAAAAAAGCTAATCTGTTTTTTGATGAAAATGGTATTTCATACACTACATTAACATCAAGAATACAATCTAATTTTAAACCCGAAAACTGTATTAGTGCTAATTCAGATAATGAAGCAGAGGCGAATCAGATTAAGCTGAATACCTTAGAAGATGATAATAATCCAATCAGGGCGGTATTTGCCGTTCAAAAATTGAACGAAGGTTGGGATGTATTGAATCTTTTTGATATTGTAAGACTTTATGAAGACCGTGACGGAGCGGATGCAAAAGGCAGGTTAGGAAAAACTACCTTATCAGAAGCCCAGTTGATTGGTAGAGGGGCAAGATACTTCCCTTTTTCATTGAATGGTGAAGATAAATACACCCGAAAGTTTGACAAAGACTTATCAAATGAATTAAAGATTTTGGAGGAACTTTATTATCATACAAAAGAAGATAGTCGTTATATTTCTGAAATTACAAGAGCATTAGTAGAGTCAGGAATTTATGAAGACGATAAGGATATGGTAATGAAAGAACTAAAACTCAAAGAGTCTTTTAAGAATACTGATTTTTACAAAAAAGGAGTTGTTTTTTTGAATGAAAAAGTTGTTAAAAATTATCAAAGTGTCTATTCACTATCTGATTTAGGGGTTTCTCAAAAAAATATCATTTATACTTTATCATCGGGTGTAGGAAAAAAAACTGATGTTTTTGGCGTATTGGAACAAGAAATGGACGTATTAGGTAACAAGATTGTAAAGGTTAATGATATTCCTCTTCATGTAGTACGTTATGCACTCACTACAAATCATTTTTTCTATTTTAATTCAATAAAAAAATATTTTCCAAAACTAAGTTCTTCAATTGAGTTTTGTGAACAAGAAGAATATTTAGGCGGATTAGCTATTGAGTTTAGAGGTACAGAAAAGCGAAGAAATAATCTTTCAAATCAAGATTATTTAGATGGGTTAAAATCATTATTAGTCATCATTGAAGAGCAAATGAAAGCTAATATTTCTATTTATGAAGGAACGACCCATTTTAAACCGCACCCATTACGAACTACGTTTGAAGATAAAACTTTGCGTGTAAGCAAGTACGAAGAAAGAGCAAAAGGTCAAGAAAATCTGGTAAATGATAAAGATTGGTATGCTTACAACGCAAACTTTGGAACAATAGAAGAAAAGAATTTTGTTGAGATGTTTTCAAAACGTTTTGAAAGTTGGAGTGTGAAATTCGATGATATGTATCTTATCAGAAATGAACGTTCTATTAAAATTTACGATAAAATAGGAAGGGCTTTCGAACCAGATTTTTTACTTTTTGCAAAACAAAAAGAAGGAGATAATTTAACCATGCAAGTCTTTATCGAACCCAAAGGCAAGCACTTAGCCAAAGAAGACAAATGGAAAGAAGATTTTTTACACCAATTGAGAGAAGATAAAAAAACAATCGAATTCAATACTGACCATTATTTGATTACTGGACTACCATTCTATAATACGCTACAAGAGAATGAATTTATTAGAAATATGGAATCTATACTCGAATGAGAATTTGATGAAACAAATACAACAAAAGACTGCTTCAAAACGCCAAATAAAGCCATTTGAAACAGTTTTTGTTTATTGAAAAACCTATTGTAATTTTCAGAAACCATGAATTTCAACGCCCTAATCACTTCCATCACCACCACTGTCCGTGTTTTACAGACCGAAGCTATTTCTGCCACTATTGGTGGCAGAAATGAATTGGGCACATTTTATAAAAGCATAAAAATTAATAAGACATTATCATTCTACTGAAACAAATATGAAGCATTTGAAACAAAAAACCGCTTCAAAACGCCATTTAAAGGCTTTTGAAGCGGTTTAAAATTTTATTGTCGGGATGACAGGATTTGAACCTGCGACCACACGCCCCCCAGACGTGTACGCTACCGAACTGCGCCACATCCCGTTTTTTTGAGAGGGCAAATCTATAACCCTTTTCTTAACTTGAAAACTATTCTTTTGAAAAAGCTTATAAATTTATGCACTCTCTACTCTATTTATCTATTCATCGAAACCAAGAACTCTTCGTTCGTTCTTGTTCCTTTCATTTGTTGTTGTAAAAACTCCATAGCTTCCACAGAGTTCATATCACTCATGTGTTTTCTTAGAATCCATACTCGTTGAAGCGTTTCTTTATCCATCAATAAATCTTCACGACGAGTACCTGATGCAGTGACATCGATCGCTGGGTACATTCTACGGTTCGACAACTTACGGTCAAGTTGTAATTCCATATTACCTGTTCCTTTGAATTCTTCAAAAATTACTTCATCCATTTTAGAACCAGTATCAATCAAGGCTGTAGCGATGATTGTTAATGAACCTCCATTTTCTACATTACGAGCGGCACCAAAGAAACGTTTTGGTTTGTGAAGTGCATTTGCATCAACCCCACCCGATAAGATTTTTCCAGATGAAGGAACGACAGTATTATACGCACGTGCTAAACGAGTAATCGAATCTAATAAAATTACAACGTCGTGTCCGCATTCAACCATACGTTTTGCTTTCTCTAAAACGATGCTAGCAACTTTTACGTGGCGTTCTGCTTGTTCATCAAAAGTAGAAGAAATCACTTCTGCTCTTACACTTCGTTGCATATCAGTAACCTCTTCTGGACGTTCGTCAATCAACAAAATCAATAAGTAAACTTCTGGGTGATTTTTTGAAATCGCATTCGCTATTTCTTTCAATAATACCGTTTTACCTGTCTTGGGTTGTGCTACAATCATACCACGTTGACCTTTACCAATTGGGGCAAATAAGTCAAGAATACGAGTAGAATATTGATCTGGACGAGAAGAAAGTTTTAGTTTTTCTTCTGGGAAAAGTGGCGTTAAATATTCAAAAGGAATTCTATCTCTAATTTCCTCAGTTGTTTTTCCATTCACTGATTCTACTCTTAAAAGAGCAAAATACTTCTCTCCTTCTTTCGGAGGACGAATTGAACCACGAACAGTATCACCCGTTTTTAAACCAAACAATTTGATTTGCGAAGGAGAAACATAAATATCATCTGGCGAAGCCAAATAATTATAATCTGCCGAACGAAGGAAACCATAACCTCCATCTTGCATAATTTCAAGCACACCTTCATTTTCAATAATGCCATCAAACTCACGAATAGCTTGATTATAAATCGGTTTTTTGAAAGCATTATTATTATTTTGACGAGTGACATCGCTACGGACCTCTTGCTCTTGAGGTAAACCAGCCGCAGGTTCATCAGGGGTAATGAATGATGTATCTATTACAAATTCCTCTTCTGCTTCAATCGGGAAATCTACAATTGGCTCTTCATCAAACTCATAAGTAATGTCTGAAACAACCTCTGGTTTTGCTTTGACTTCCTTAGCAATCTTGGGTTTCGGTAATTCTGTTGGGTTTTGCTTGATTATTGTGCTTTTAGCAACAATATCTGCATTATCGGCATCTTCTTTTGAAATGCGTTGTCTTTTTGGACGAGGGGCATCTGAAGCTACTCCAGACTCTTTCCTCACTTTCCTTTCTGTTTTGTTATCGTCTTGCATAGCATCTTTGGTGGAAGGTTTGCGGTTTTTTGGGGGCATTACCGCCTGTTTATCAAGAATTTTGTAGATGAGTTCTTTTTTAGGAAGGTCATTAACATTGGAAATGGCATATTCTTTGGCAAGCTCATGAAGCTCTGAAATAAGCATCATGTCTAATTCTTCAATTTTGTACATAAGGGTAAATTGATAGACTATCTACAATTAAAGTCTTTCTAAATTGTGGTTAAATATTAATAAAAACATCTTAAAAAAGATTGTCAACTTTAAAGTTAAAATTTGGGAAAAATTTGGAATGATGTGGATAATTGATGTTAAGTATTTAATAATCAAAATCTTAACGGGAGAAACACACAGGATTGTGAATTGTACTGCAATGATAATTCCATTATTTCAATTAATCAAATATTTTCTTCATTTTTTTATCATATTTTATATAAACAACTAACTATCAGTACACTTGCACTTCTAACATATTTTTAATTTTCAAGTTAAAATTCTCTAAACCTGATTTGTGCCTCAGCTTGAACTAAAATAATACTTTGTGGAATTACATTAAAAAAGGCTAAACTTTGGGATAAAATTTTTTAATTGAGATTCCCCTGTTATTTTTGTGCTATCAAACCAGAATATTACGGAAAAATGAATCGCAAAAACATTTTAGCTATCGCCAGTATCGCTTTGTTAGCCACAGCTTGTGACTATCAAAAAAATAACAATATTAAACAAGCTGACCTTCGTGAAGGAGATCAATATGTGTATGGTGTACATCCAGATTCTGCTGCTGCACAGACAAAAAACAAATACACAGCAAAACCAGAAAACGAAGTAAGAGCCAACAAAATCCGTGAGAAACTATTTAATGATAGTACGAACGCTCAAGGTAACTAATACTTTTGTTGAACATATTTCTACCTACATATTACTTCACAAAGCGTTGCAAATCACATTGTGACGCTTTTCGTATTTATTAACTTTGAACCCATAAATGAACATAGCACTTGTAACAGGCTCCGCAGGATTGATTGGTAGCGAAGCAGTCTCTTTCTTTTCAGATAAATTTGATTTAATAATTGGTATTGATAACAACATGCGTCAGTACTTTTTTGGGAACGAAGCATCTACTGCTTGGAATCGTAATCGTTTAGAAGAACAGTTTGCTAATTATAAACATTATCAGGCTGATATTCGTGAAGTTTCTCAACTGGAAGTAATCTTCAAAGAATACGGAACAGATATTAAATGTGTACTTCATACTGCTGCACAACCTTCACACGATTGGGCTGCTAAAGAACCTTTTACTGACTTTTCCGTAAATGCTAACGGCACTTTGAATATGCTTGAGATGACTCGCTTGCATGCTCCAGATGCCGTGTTTATCTTTACTTCTACCAATAAAGTATATGGTGATAATCCAAATTATTTACCATTAATAGAAACAGAAACTCGTTTTGAAATTGACGCTAGTCACCCATATTTTGAAAACGGTATCGACGAAAATCATAGTATCGACCATACCAAACATTCATTATTTGGTGCTTCAAAAGTAGCAGCCGATGTTTTAGTACAAGAATATGGCCGTTATTTCGGAATGAAAACTGGTATTTTCCGTGGTGGATGTTTAACAGGACCAAATCACTCAGGAACTGCTTTACATGGATTTTTATCTTACTTGATGAAATGTGCCATTACTGGAAATCATTACACCATTTTCGGATACAAAGGAAAACAAGTACGTGATAATATTCACTCTTACGATTTAGTGAATATGTTCTGGAATTTCTACCTAAACCCACGTGCGGGCGAAGTATATAATGCTGGTGGCGGGCGTTTTGCCAATTGTTCAATGCTTGAAGCCATTGCAATCTGTGAAGAAATGACAGGTAAAAAAATGAGTTATAGCTATTCTGAAACCAACCGTATTGGTGACCATATTTGGTACGTTTCAGACCTTTCAAAATTCAAATCACACTATCCTAATTGGAACTGGACTTTCGGTTTAAATGAAACTTTACAACAGATTCATGATGGTATTGCTTCTCGTTTATAAGAAGTAATTATCTTTCTGATTTTACGTTTATAATATTTAATTCCCCAAAATGAATCCGATTGACTACCAACGGATTCATTTTTCATATCAAAAGCATTATGAAACTAAGTGTAGTAATTCCTGCATATAATGAAGAAGAATCTATTCCAGAAACGTTAAAGTCATTGTACAATACGCTTCAAAAATATGGAATTGAGCATGAAATCTGTGTTACTAACGATAATTCAAAAGATAATACAGAAGCTGTTCTGCAAGCATTACAAAAGGAAATTCCTACCTTAGTTTACTTCACCAACAAAGGTCCAAACGGTTTTGGCTATGCGGTTAGATACGGACTAGAACGTTTTACTGGAGACTGCGTAGCAGTAATGATGGCGGATATGTCTGATGACCCAGAAGACTTAGTAAAGTATTACAACACAATGCTTGAAAAAGATGTCGATGCTGTTTTCGGAAGTCGTTTTATGAAAGGTGGAAAAGTAATTGACTATCCTAAATTGAAACTTTATATCAACCGTGTTGCTAATCTTATTATACGCTTTTTAGTTGGGATAAAGTACAATGATACGACCAACGCCTTCAAATTATACAAAAGAGAAACCATTGAAGGTATTAAACCTTTTATGTCTCCACATTTCAATCTAACAGTAGAATTACCCCTAAAAGCATACGTTAGAGGTTATTCTTTTGCTGTTGTTCCAAATAGCTGGACGAATCGAAAATACGGAGAATCTAAATTGAAAATAAAAGAAATGGGTAGCCGATATTTCTTTATTTTACTGTATTGCATGATTGAAAAATTCTTTTCTCGTGGCGATTATATGAAAAAACCATCAAGAAAATAAGTCTTTTAACCAAGTTACTTGGAATAACAAATAACTAAAAAATACCCCCCAAGAAACAGCAAAAAGTAGCATTGAAAAAAATATTTTAAAGAATGGTACTTTAAAAGATAACGCCAAAAGCGTTCCTCCGACGGGTGTAAAAAAGAGTGGAGTAAAGCAAGCAATTCCCCAAATGCCAAGTTTCTTCCAAATTTTTACAGCAAACCTAGTTCTTTTTGAAAATAGCTTTGGCTTCGTTTTTCGATACTTCGCAATTAAACGTTGAATCGTACTTCCTAAAAGAGCAATCAAAGTTACGGTAGTCATCATACCAATGATACAACATATTGCTGTTTCCCACCAAGTCAATCCCAATACAATTCCAGCGATAGGCCCATTAAAAAATTTAATGGCTGTTGCAAGCATTACGGTAAAATATTTCCCAAATGTCATAATTAATATGTTAGTCTTTGTAAGTCAACTGGTTAAGTTTTATAATTGAATAAATCTAAGAATGAAATTATTTAATTTTCAATCAATAATTTTAAACTAACTTGCGAAGGTATTAATTGTACAATGAAATGCCCAAACCTTGGTAAAATTATGTATCAAAAATTAAGATTTTTTACTTTTATACTTTGTTCTATCATAAGTATTTACACTCAAGCACAAAGTGTTTTTATTCCATTAAATCAAGATTATTATCATTTAATCGACCGCTACGAAATAAAACGAGGAAAATTTTCTGAAGGTTTTCATACTACAGTAAAACCATATACTCGAAAAGGAGTAGTTCAGCTCGTTGATAGCATTTGGGCAAGTAATTCAATCATTTTATCGGATAAAGATAGATTCAACTTAGCGTATCTTGAAAATGATAGCTGGGAATGGAAAAATAACGATACTACAGGCAATAGTAAAAAACCTTTCTGGAAAATATTTTATCAAAAAAAAGCTGACGCTTATTCAAATGCTGATGATATTCTCGACCTCCACGTTAGTCCAGTACTTAATCTAGAGTTTGGTGCAGCTACAGGCGGTGTTCAGAAAAATACAAGTATCAATACTCGTGGAATAGAAATTCGAGGAATGATTAATAAAAAAGTGGGTTTTTATACTTTCATTTCCGAAAACCAAGCTTACATTCCCGACTACGTAAAAACCTTTGTTGATGCCTACAATCAAAACGAACTCCGACAAACTAACCTTCGATTGCCTGGAATGCCAGGTGAAGGGCTAACCAAAGAATTCAAGCAAAATGCTTATGCCACAGATTTCTTCACGGCAAGAGCTTATATTACTTTTCAGGCTACCAAAAATATACAATTACAATTTGGGCATGATAAAAATTTTATCGGAAATGGCTTCCGTTCGATGATTTTGTCGGATAATGCTGCTCCAAATCTATTCCTCAAAATCAATACACATATCGGGAAATTTCAATACCAAAACCTCTTCACGCAGCTAGTTTATACAGGTTTGAAACCGAACGACCAGATTTTTCCGAAGAAGTATATGGCGATGCACCATTTAAGCCTTAATCTTTCTAAGAATTTCAATATTGGTATTTCTGAAAGTATTGTTTTTCAAAGAGACAGCACCAATGGCGATGGATTCGATTTGAATTACTTGAATCCTGTTATTTTTTATCGTTCGATAGAAAGTTTTCAAGGAAGTGGCGATAATGCCTTAATAGGTTTCGATTTCAAATGGAATTTTGCTAAACGTTTTTCTCTTTATGGACAGTTAATGTTGGATGAATTTATTGCTAAAGAGATTTTCAAACCTACAGGTTATTGGGCAAATAAAAACGGTTTACAAGCTGGCTTGAAGTATATTGATTTTTTTGGAATCAGTAATTTAGACTTTCAAACCGAAGTTAATGCTGCTCGACCATATACTTATAGCCATGATAGTGGTGCCAATTATACTCAGTATAATCAATCATTGGCACATCCACTCGGAGCTAATTTCGTAGAATGGTCTAATATTATTCGCTGGCAAGCTTTGAAAAAACTCAATATTACAGCTAGTATTATTTATGCAAAATTTGGAGAAGATAGAAATTCAACTGAAAACTGGGGACAAAATATACAAAAAGACTATGATACCAGAAGTAGAAAAGTACTTTATAACGACGATTATGGCAATGAAATTGGTCAAGGAAGAAGTACTAGAACGATGATTTATGATGTTAGGGCTTCTTATCAATTGAAACATAACTTCTTTCTTGATTTGCGTTTCTTGAGCCGAGACTATCAAAGTGAAAACAGTGCTTTGGATTATACAACTACTATCAAATCATTTGGTGTACGTTGGAATATTCCTTACAGACAGATGCTATTTTGATGACTCGTAACCATAATCGATAGTAAAAAAGGCATAATCTTCTGATTCATTATGAAGCCTATCAAAAGAGGTTACACAATAAATGTAGCCTCTATATTTTTCGGCAGCAGTATCTTCATAAGTATTCATTTTGCCAATATAGATAAGTTTTTCGGCTTTTGTTAAATCTGGCTTCTCCCCTTTCTCAAAGCGATAAACGGCGAAATAATTATTAAATTCATCATCAACCGCTTTTTCACCAGGTTGCCAAGTCAAGACAGGAATTCCTCTATCGTTTTTTATTACTAATAATTTTTGCGGAGCCAACGGAGGAATACTATCTTTCCAAGGCATCGATGGAATTAATGCTGGATAACGATAATAATTACGCCTTAAAGTATCTTGAAATCCTCCATAATTTTCGGTTAAGCTTCTTGAACTAAAGAATATACTTCCTTGACTTGAAATAGCTTCACGATTGAATCGTATCTGTTTAGGTGCTTCTGTCAGCGACCAACCCGCTTTGATTTTATAAATTCCTTGACCGATATAAAGATGCTTGCCAAAAGTATTGTCTTTCCACCAAAGGGCTAATTCGTTGTAGGGAATTTTGTTATGCGTTTGCTCGAAATAAATTTGCGGGGCAATGTAATCTATCCAACCTTGTTGAAGCCATTTACGAGTATCGGCATATAAATTATCATAGGAAGTTTGCCCTGCCAACGTACAAGATCCATCAGAACATTTAGCACCAAAATTTCGCCAAACACCAAATGGACTTATCCCAAATTTTACGCTTGGTTTTATTTTTTTGATGGCATCACTAATTTGATAAATCAAGGAATCTGTGTTACTTCTTCGCCAATCGTTAATATTTGTTATTCCTCCATTGTATTTTTTAAAGGTTTCTTCATCTTTCAAAACTTCTCCAGTCACTTCGTAAGGATAAAAATAATCGTCAAAATGTATCCCATCTACATCATAGTTTTTCACAATCTGAACCACAACGTCGGTAATGTATTTTCTTACCTCAGGAATACCAAAATTCAATAATTTTTGTCCATCATAAACCAACATCCATTCTGGTTTTGTAACGCTGATATGGTCGGGAGCAAGTGTTTTAGATTTTTTAAAAGTAGCACGGTTAAGGTTTAGCCAAGCATGAAACTCTAAATTTCTATTGTGGGCTTCCTCAATCATAAAGTTGAGCGGGTCATAAAATGGAGTAGGAAATTTCCCTTGTTGACCAGTCAAGAACTCTGACCAAGGTTCTGCACTTTTAGCATAATACGCATCGCAGGCATCTCGTACTTGTACAAAAACAGCATTCAGATTTGACTTTTTATGTTCGTTCAAGATTCTGATAAAATCTTGTTTTTGGAGTTCGGAATTATACTGACCACGTTTTGGCCAATCAATGTTTTCAACGGTTGCAATCCATGCCGCTCTGAACTCATATTTCTGAGGTTTACTCAAGGCTGAATTTTGAGCATCACAACTAAAACAAGAAATAGAAAAAAGGAAAAATATTTGTATAAATCGATTGGTCATCATCTAAAAAAGATTCATTTAGCAAGTAAATTGCCAAATAAAATCTCATATAAAGGCTACATGTATTTATACAAAAATAAGGAATTATGCCTGAAATTGGCAATCTGAAAAATAATCAGTGAGAGGAAACAAAAAAACAGGAGACAATCACTTGTTTATCAAGTAAATATCTCCTGCTTTTTTCACAAAAATCTATTTTCTAAGCTTCCAAAGTAAACATATAGCCAACACCTTTAAGCGTTTTAATATAATGTTCTGGGATTTTTTCTCTGAGTTTCCTAATATGAACATCTACGGTTCTTTCAACAACGTAAACGTCTGTACCCCAAACTTTTTCTAATAATTCATCTCTATTAAATACTTTATTAGGATGTTTTGCTAAAAAAGAAAGCAATTCAAATTCTTTCTTAGGCATCACTAATGGGTTTCCATCGTTCAAAACACTGTAATTAGTACGATTAATCACCAATTGCCCAATTTCAATTTTCTCATCACTTTCAATTTGCTGTGCCTCACGCCTGAACATTGCTTTAATTCTACTTACCAAAGCTCTTGGTTTAATCGGCTTCACGATATAATCATCTGCACCAACATCAAAAGCGGCTACTTCTGTATATTCTTCAGCACGAGCCGTAAGAAACAAAATATAAACTTCTTTGAATTCTGGAATAAGACGAAGCTGCCTAGCTGTTTCGATACCATCTTGACGAGGCATCATTACATCCAATAAAATCAAATCGGGTTTGAAAGCTTTGGCTACTTCAACAGCTTGAATACCATCTAAAGCAGATTTAATTTCAAAACCTTCTTTTTGAAGATTATACTCTAATAGTTCAATGATGTCTGGATCGTCATCAACCAGTAAAATTTTGGGAATAGGTAATGCGTTTGCCATATTTTAGTTTGCAACGAATCGTAATTTTGTTAAGGTTATCCTAATTCAATACTTACGTTGCTCAATTGTTAATGCAAAATTAATAAGCCCAATATTACGGAATTGTTAAATCTAAATCAGCTAATCTTTACAGAATTGATAAAAATAAGCCATTTATCAACTTTCAGCAAATTAAAATTGGTTATTTATTAATAACGATAAATGAATGTTCTGCATAATAAGAAATTTATCACTTTTTTTCAATTTGTATTTTTGCTAATTCGCCTTGCTCGTTTGAAATCAATAAAGTATTGTTCGTTAAAAAAGTAATGGCTTCCGATTGCTTAAAAGCAAAAGTATAACATTTTTTAGGATGCTTAAAGTCTATTTGATGATTCTTTATTCCGAAAAAGACTACCTTTCCGTAAGTTAGCAAGGCAAAGGTTTTCTCATCTGGACTAATCGCCGCTCCTGTCACCATCGCATTAATCAATACTTGTCCTTTGGGCAAAAGGGCATAATTTCCAGCTTTACTTGGCACAGCATACATTTTCACCAAATTATTTCCTCTATTTTTAGAAAACAAGTATAAGCTATCGCCATGTGCAAAAAACGCTTCACAATCAAAATTCTTATCTTCTTTGGCAGGTGGAAAACGTTCTTGGTCAGCATAATGAAATGAGATTTTCTCAACATGTGTTGGTTCTGATTCTTTTACTTTATAAATCATCAGACTTCTCCTTTTATTGTCATTATTTCCGATGTCGCCAATGTAGAGATTTCCATTATTATCACGAGTAATTTCTTCCCAATCTTCATTTTTTAAATTAGTAAAACTGATAGTCGATAGCAGTTTTCCATGAAAATCTACTTCATAAATTTCAGATTTGCCTCCACTATCATTATGCGTCCAAAAAGTAGTGTCTTTTGAACTTTTTATCAAACCAGAACATTCATTTACTTCTGAAGCCAATTTTCCGATTGTTGTTACTTTATAGAAGTGTCGTCCTTTCGAAAAATCACTTTGGCTACTTTCTTTATGACAACTACAGAATAATAATTGAAGATTGAATAACCATAAAACAATTTTGGACTGGAACATAATTTGGGATTTTAGATTGGCATGTAATTAACGATTTTTTCACCAAAACAGAATCAATTCAGTACATTTATCGTTATCATTGCGTGAAATTTACTTAACCACAGGTTAATCGTCTCAACTATAAAGCAGAACAATAAGGTTTTATTTTATGCTTTGCCAAATATCTTATCAGTTTTCTAATAACATATTTGATAAACAATGTCTCAAATGTTGCCCAATAGTTTTTTAGAGGCTCTTTGCCAAAAACATTCAAAACCCAATACTTTTCCTGCCACATCGACGGTTAAAGAATTGTTCACTGACATTTCGCTGGCATTGTTTCCCGAACAAACTCAACGACACTTTGGCTGTGTTGACGAACTCCAAGAAGCTTTCGACCAAATTCAATTAAGACTTACCCGATTACTCCGTTCCATGCAACAGCATCTTGATGAAGATGCCCGTACTTTGGCAGCTGATTATATTCAAAAACTTCCTGAAGTATATAGAATATTGTTAACTGATATTCAGGCAATCATGATGGGCGACCCAGCCGCTCAAAGTGAATACGAAGTAATTAGAGCCTATCCCGGCTTTTATGCTATCACTTTTTACAGACTTGCTCATGCTTTGTTAGCACTGAACGTACCAATCGTTCCGAGAATCCTGACGGAGTATGCTCATTCAAAAACAGGAATTGATATTCACCCGGGAGCTTTTATTGACGAATACTTTATGATTGACCACGGTACTGGCGTCGTAATTGGCGAAACCACCAATATCGGAAAACACGTAAAAATATATCAAGGTGTTACACTCGGAGCATTATCAGTAAGTAAAGAAATGGCTTCGCAGAAACGTCATCCGACAATTGAAGACCATGTAGTAATTTATGCAGGAGCAACGATTTTGGGCGGAGAAACAGTAGTTGGAGCAAACTCTATTATTGGAGGAAATGTTTGGCTCACTCGTAGCATTCCTTCTTTCACAAAAATATATCACCAAGAACAGGTAAAAATATTGCAGTAATATAATTGAATGGCAACACTCTTAGACTTAGTTGGCAATACGCCAATTGTTGAATTAAATAGAATCAACCCGAATCCGAATGTAAAAATTTACGGAAAATTAGAAGGACACAATCCGGGTGGTTCGGTAAAAGACCGTGCAGCTTACGGAATGATTCGTGGGGCGGTAGAACGTGGAGAAATACAACCTGGCATGAAACTCATCGAAGCAACTTCTGGTAATACAGGTATTGCTTTAGCGATGATTGCTCGTTTGTACGGACTTGATATTGAATTAGTAATGCCCGAAAACTCTACTCGTGAAAGAGTATTGACAATGGAGGCCTTCGGTGCAACCGTAACCCTTACTCCTGCCAGCGTTGGCATTGAAGGTTCAAGAGATTATGCAGAAGCGAAAGTAAAAGAAGGTGGTTTCTTCATGTTAGACCAATTCTCGAACCCCGATAATTACATGGCTCATTATCATTCTACTGGCCCTGAAATTTGGAGAGATACCGACCATAAAGTAACGCATTTTGTTAGCTCGATGGGAACTACTGGTACGATTATGGGTACTTCTAAATTTTTGAAAGAAGTAAATCCAAACATTCAAATTGTAGGTTGCCAACCTACTGAAGGCTCTAAAATTCCGGGCATTCGTCGTTGGGAACAAGAATATTTACCCAAAATTTTTGATGCTTCAAGAGTAGATAGAATTATGGATATTTCAGAAAAAGAAGCTCGTGAAATGGCAAATACTTTAGCCAAAGTAGAAGGCGTTTTTGGTGGAATGAGTAGCGGTGGTGCGGCTTCGGCAGCGGTGCGTTTGGCTCAGGAATTAGAATCGGGCATTATCGTTTGTATAATCTGCGACCGTGGTGATCGTTACCTTTCAAGTGATTTATTTGGTAATTGATATAATAAACCCGTAAAGTCATTCAAATCCTGTTAGTTCAGAATTAGTATTGTAAGTTGATACTAACAGGATTTGAACATATTTTTACTGCTTGTATTTCCAAATAATCATATCCTTCTTCAAACTATTTATGAAATTTTGATTTTCATCAAAATTATTGAATTTCAAATAACTTCCATCACATTCTCTCATTTGGCACAAAACACAATTATCTGGAAAGTTTTCTACAATAAGAACATCTTTTGAATTATAGCTTTCTAAATACATTACACATCTGCTACAATCTCCATAATCACCTTGTTGCATTTTCTCGGTAAACTCTTTTAACCAAGGAAGGTCAGCAGTAGGATTGACAACCCCACATACACTTCTATCTATCGTTTCTTGTTTTGAGCATCCCCCAAAAAACAATATCAATAAGCTCAATATTATTACCCCTTTAAATTTCATGGCTTAGTTTAGTTATAATTGAACGAATAATTTTCCGAGTGCATAGATTATTGTTGGCATTCGAATACCCCATAATACCTTCAAGTATTACTTCTAAATAGTATAGAATGGTATTCTCAGAATTAGGTAATTAATCAAATATATTGGATTTGCTTACTATCAAAAAAGCATAAAAAAAGCCTTGCTGATAAGCAGGGCTTTTTTGTTTTATTGTGATATAATCTTAAAACGTCCAACAGCATACTTTTGTTTCATCGTTGAAAAATTATTAAATTATTTTTCAAAATATCATTAAATATTTTCAAAATGCCAAATTCTACGAGCCAATGCCACAAAAAAGAGTAAGTCTCAACAAATTTTCGGAACTTTGTATTTATTAGTATTTATTCAAAATTTGAAAATCCAAGATTAGAATGCGTCTTCATCGTCCATTAGTGATAGCAACCGTAAAGGCTCTGCAAGAAATATTTTTCGTAAAAAATCCTCGCCAAGCCGATAAAGTAATCGAGCAAACTTTGAAATCGAACAAACAATGGGGAAGCCGTGACCGTGCCTTTATTGCAGAAACTACTTATGAAATTGTTCGCTACTGGCGATTGATTCTTTTCTCGAACAACCTTTACGAAGACAAATTAAAAGCTCCGTACTTCTGGCAAATTGTGGGTTCGTGGTTGATTATCAAAAAACGACTTTATCCAAATGCCGACAATATTGATTTATTACCCAAATGGGATGAATTTTCGCACATTCAAGCTGCTAAGATTTTAGACCGCTTTGAAGAAGGAATGTTGATTCGCAAGGTACGTGAATCTGTTCCAGATTGGCTCGACCAATTATGTGTAGCCGAATTAGGTGAAGAAAAATGGGGCGAAGAAATTATGGCGATGAACGAACAAGCTCCAGTCGTTTTAAGAGCCAATACTTTAAAAACGAATCAAGATAAATTACAAGATTTATTGGATGCCATTGAGATAGAAACCATCGTTCCAGAAGGTTTGCCTGATGCTTTGGTATTAAAACAGCGTCAGAGTATTTTCAGAACTGATTATTTCAGACAAGGTTTTTTTGAAGTACAAGATGCTGGTTCGCAATTAATTGCTCCTTTTTTGGATGTTCAACCAGGCATGAGAGTGATTGACGCTTGTGCGGGTGCAGGTGGAAAATCTTTGCATTTGGCGGCTTTGATGGAAAACAAAGGCAAAATTGTATCAATGGATATTGAAGAATATAAATTGGTAGAATTGATGAAAAGAGCCAAAAGAAATGGCGTTGATAACATCGAAGTAAAACTTATCGACCCAAAAGTATTGAAAAAATACGAAGCCAGTGCCGATAGATTATTATTGGACGTTCCGTGTTCGGGTTTAGGCGTAATTCGAAGAAATCCAGATTCAAAATGGAAACTTACGCCTGAGTTTATTGATAACTTAAAAGTTACTCAATGGAATATTCTTACAGAGTATTCAGCTATGTTAAAATCAGGTGGAAAAATGGTTTTTGCTACTTGTAGTCTTTTACCTTCTGAAAGCGAAAATCATATCAAACGCTTCATGGCTGAGTTTGGCGAACAGTGGGAATTTCTGGGCGAACGACGTACTTCTACTGCAAAAGAAGGCTACGATGGCTTTTATATGGCTTGTTTACAGAAGAAGTAATCTTTAATTTGAAGATTTGAAAATTTGGAAATAGATTAACCAATGGAACAAATACTTGAGAGTTTTTTGTTAAAAAATTAAGTGATTTGCCACATTTTCAAATTAACACATCTTCAAATTTTCAAATTCTTTCTTTATCAACATGAAAAAAATACTCATATTACTTTTATTCACTTTGGTTTGGCAAAATGTGGATGCTCAAGTGCCTACTCGTTGGCGAGCAACTGTTCAAACCGATGGCGGTGATTTACCTTTTGGACTTGAAATAAAACCTACCAAAAACAAGAATAAGTTTGATGTTTTTGTGCTGAATGCTTCTGAAAGATTCAAAACTGACGAAGCTACTTTATCAGGAGATTCCTTGATTATTCCGATTGCCATATTCGATGCTGAAATTGTAGCGAAGAAAAATGCTCAGACTTTAGTTGGTTTTTATCGTAAAAACAAAGGTCGTACTTCTTTCGCTCAATCGCCTTTTCAAGCTACTTTAGGTTATCCGTTCAGATTCAGAACCAATAAAATGTCGATTTTAGGCAATACTTCTGGCAAATGGTCGGTGAATTTTATCAATGCCGAAACTCAAAAAGCCAGTTTTGCCGTTGGTACTTTTCAACAAAAAGGAACGGTTGTAACGGGTTCGTTCTTAACTACGACGGGTGATTATCGCTACATGGACGGAAATATTGTTGGTGATAGTTTATTTCTTTCTACTTTCGATGGTTCGCACGCATTTTTGTTGAAAGCTAAAGTAGAAGGCGATAAAATCTCAGGGAAATTTTATGGCGGAATCAAAGGGTTTAGAATGTTTGAAGCTACACGTGATGAGAATGCAAGCTTGCCAGATTTAGGTAAAATCACTCACTTAAAAGAAGGTTATGAGCGTTTTGATTTTTCATTTTTGAATGAAAAAGGTGAAAAAATTTCTCTTTCGGATGATGCTTACAAAGGAAAAGTAGTTGTGGTTCAAATTTTAGGTTCTTGGTGTCCGAACTGTATGGACGAAACGAATTACTTAGTACCTTTTTACAAAAAAAATAAAGCTCGTGGATTTGAAGTAATTGGTTTAGCCTATGAAAAATCAACAGAACCAACATTCTTTAAACAGAAAATGGATTTACTTCGTAAACGTTTTGGCATTGATTATCAGTTACTCAATGCTGGGACAAACAGTTCAGAAAGTGCTTCAAAAAGTTTGCCTTCTTTGAATCAAGTAATTGGTTTTCCAACAACAATTGTATTAGATAAAAAAGGTGAAATTCGTTTGACACACGCAGGATTTTCAGGGCCAGGTACTGGTAAATATTACACAGACTGGGTTCACGAATTTGAAAGTAAAATTGATGAATTGATTAAGGAGTAGAGATTAGTAAATAGTGATTGGTGATTAGACTTTCTAATTATCCGTTATTTACGACAAATAGAGATATTAATTAAAGAACACTAAGTACTAATTTCTTCAAAAGAGAAGCCCAACAAATTTGTTGGGCTTCTATTTTGAATTTTTAATGTAACAAAGCAAAAATCACTAAATAAGCCGCTACACCAGCGAAATAGCCCAATAAAGCCGTAAAACTGATTTTTCGCATATACCAAATAAAATCTATTTTCTCCATTCCCATCACCGCAACGCCAGCAGCCGAACCGATGATTAATACACTTCCGCCTGTTCCAGCACAGTATGCCATAAATTCCCAAATTTTTGAATCGGTCGGGAAAGAAGCCAAATCATACATTCCCATCGAAGCCGCCACCAAAGGCACATTGTCAATCACCGCCGAAGCCAAGCCAATCACGACTACAATAACATCTTGATTTCCAATAGCTTTATCCATCCAAACCGCTAAATCCGACAGTAAGTGCGTAGATTCTAAAGCCGCAATAGCAATTAAAATTCCCAAGAAAAATAAAATACTTGAAGTATCAATTTTACTCAAAGCATGAGCAACCGTAAAAGGTTTCTTTTCTTCCTCATCTTTTCCAGAATGAAGTATTTCTGAAACAATCCAAACGACGCTTAAACCCAATAAAATTCCCATGTAAGGTGGCAAGTGCGTAACAGTTTTAAAAATTGGAACAAACAATAAAGTACCGATTCCAGTAAAAAGCATAATGACAGAATTCTGAGCTTGAATAGCTATTTGGCTCACATCCAAAGAAGCGTCGCTTCCCTCCTCTTTTGGCTTTTTAACAGAACCCTTTATTTTATACGTCATATAAATCAATGGAATAATCAAAGAAATCAAACTTGGAATGAGTAACATTTTCATAATGTTTACAGGCGTAATTTGTCCACCAATCCAAAGCATTGTAGTCGTCACATCTCCTATCGGCGACCAAGCACCACCAGCATTGGCAGCAATAATTACAATCCCAGCAAAGAGTTTTCGAGATTCTGAATCTTTTATCAATTTCCGAATTACCGAAACCATCACAATTGCCGTAGTGAGGTTATCTAAAACCGCAGACAAAAAGAAAGTAATAAAAGCTACAATCCAGAGTAAAGTAACTTTATTTTTACTGGTAATTCGGTCGGTAATGAGTTTAAAACCTTGATGTGCATCCACCAATTCCACAATCGTCATTGCTCCTAATAGAAAGAAAAGTATTTCAGAAACTGAACCTAAATGATGTGAAAGTTCTTGAATTACAGTTTCTTTCTCTTCAGAAAAAACAACGTAAGTAGTCCAGCACAAAACACCTGTTAATAAAGCCGTAGCCGTTTTATTAATTTTTATTGGATGTTCAAAAGCAATAGCTAAATAGCCTATTATAAAAATTGATATTATTAGAAAGTACATTTATGAAAGAGTTATGTTGCCAGTAAAGATAAATGAAAATCCAACTTTAATTTCCTAGTATCATAATTTTCAAGAGGCTTTTTTGAAAATTTACAACTTATGTAAAAGAAAAAGTACAAGTATTTCATTCCTGATTCACAAAATAGAGATAGAAATACTCAATAAATTCTATTTTTTCTTTCGCATCCCATAATACTCATCTAACTTTGTGGGATTTAATTTTTTCTTAGTGGAAAGCCATAAAATCCAACTTTCCAATTTCCATAAATAAATTCTAGCAAAAATGAGTTCAATAGTATCGCTCGCAGACCGCATCAATGCACTGGAAGAGTCAGCAACGCTCGGGATGACAAAAAAAGCCCGTGAACTTGCCGCTCTGGGACACAAAGTAATCAGCCTTTCAGTAGGTGAACCAGATTTCAAAACCCCAAAGCATATTTGCGATGCCGCTAAAAAAGCCATTGATGATGGTTTTCATGGTTATTCGCCAGTAGCTGGTTATCCTGACCTTCGCAAAGCAATTGCTGATAAGCTTAAGCGTGATAATAATATTGAGTGGAATCCTGAAAATATCGTTGTTTCAACAGGTGCGAAACATTCTTTAGCTAATGTGATTTCTACTTTGGTAAATCCGGGTGAAGAAGTAATCATTTTTGCTCCTTACTGGGTTTCATATTCTGAAATGGTGAAATTGGCAGAAGGTACTTCTGTAATTGTTGATGGTGCTTTTGATAATAATTTCAAAGTAACGCCTGAACAATTTGAAGCGGCAATCACTCCAAAAACGAAATTAGTAATGTTTGCTTCGCCAAACAATCCTACTGGTTCTGTTTATACTGAAGCTGAATTAAGAGCAATCGGAGCTATCGTAGCGAAACATCCAAATATTTTTGTAATGGCTGATGAAATTTACGAATACATCAACTTTACTGAAGCTGGACATTTCTCTATCGGTTCAATTCCTGAAATCAAAGACCAAGTAATTACAGTAAACGGTGTTGCGAAAGGTCATGCAATGACTGGTTGGAGAATTGGGTTCATCGCTGCGGCAAAATGGATTGCTGACGGTGTTGAAAAATTACAAGGACAAGTAACTTCTGGAACGAATTCAATCGCTCAGAAAGCGGCAACAGTTGCTTTCAACGGCCCTTTGGATGAAGCTTACAAAATGAAAGAAGCGTATCTTCGTCGCCGTGATTTAGTAGTTGGACTTTTACGTGAAATCGAAGGTTTCAAAGTAAATATGCCAGACGGAGCATTCTATGCTTTCCCAGATGTAAGTTATTATTTCGGAAAATCAGACGGAACTACTACTATCAAAGATTCAGATGATTTCTCAATGTGGCTTTTAGCTGAGGCGTTCGTAGCAACCGTCGCAGGAACAAGTTTTGGTGCTCCAGACTGCGTTCGTATCTCTACCGCTGCTGCTGACGAACAATTAGTTGAAGCTTGTGCAAGAATTAAAAACTCGGTTGCTAAGTTAAAATAATGATTCTTCTCAGTATCTGAAAAATAGAAATCCACAAGGTAACAATCTTGTGGATTTTTTTATAATTTACGTTTATCCTCGCAGCCAATACCGCAAAATAAACCTCAATAAGTAGCTAGATTTATAATTTTATTTGGTGGAACAATTAAAGTTTCATCTAATCACTCTCATAAACTATATCTTTCATTTATGGAAATTTCATATCTAATATTGATATAATGAAGTTTGTTTTAATTACTTTGTGAAGTAAAGCCTAACGACAAATAAGAAGATTAAGGAGTATGAAAAAGAAAAAAATATATTGGACGCTTCAATTGACCGCTTGGTTTCTTTATGTTTCATATATGGTAACGGAATATCTATATTATGATGTAAATTATATCAATACAATTTCTTACGGTTTATCTAACTATGTAATTTTAATATTAACTACTCATCTCTATTTTTCGCTAATAAGCAAAGAGAATATTGATTCTGTCGATTGGAAAAAATTAATAGGTTTTGCATTGTTAGGGAATTTTTCAATCGCCTTATTTGTCTATTTATTTAATCGATTAGTGTGGGGTATTTCTATTCCATATTCAGCTAGACTGCCTACAAACTTTCTAGAACATACATTCTTATTCGTTAAAACGCTGAGGTTTATTATGCCTTGGTTTATTTTCTATCACGGTATTAGATTTGCCCAAAAAGCAATTGATACAGAACGAGCTAAAGTAAAACTTGAAATTCATGCTAAAGAAATTGAGTTGACCAATTTACGTACACAACTGAATCCACATTTTTTATTCAATTCATTAAATAGTATTCAAGCACTTACCCTTTCCGAACCCAAAATGGCAAGAGATGCCATCATCAAACTTTCGGACTTACTCAGAGTCTCTCTTTCTTTTTATGAGTTAAAAGATATTCCTTTTCAAGAAGAATTAACCCTTGTAAAAAACTACCTTGATCTTGAAAAAATGCGTTTTGATAATCGTTTAAATTACAAAACAAATGTCAGCAAAAGTGTACTTTCGGCTAGAGTCCCACCAATGTCTTTACAATTACTAGCAGAAAATGCCATCAAACATGGGATTGGTAAACTAAAAAATGGCGGAGAAATCATTGTTTTCGCCCATAAAAAAAATAATACATTAGTTTTTGGAATCCAGAATACTGGCACAATTTTGGAGGAAAAATCAGAGAAAAAGACTCGAAAAGGAATTGGTTTAGAAAACCTCAACAAAAGGCTTTTGATTAATTATGGATTAAAAGATGCCATTCTAATTTATGCTGAGGACAACATGGTAACAGCTCAGGTAAGTATTCCTATTAAAATGTAGGATTGTCTGTTAAATATTGTTTTTCTCGCCCAAAAAACCTTATTTCAACGTTAATCAAAAAATAAATAAGAAAAAAAGTAAATTAAGGTATCTTTTTTTCTTGAAAATGATTTGAAATTTACTATATTAGCAGAAAATACAAGGTAAGTACAGCTATAGCACTACCCCTGAGAGGATCACAGGTGATGACCTATATTAAAATATTGAAAATCAGTTAGTGAGATGGCAAATAGAAAACCCTACTCTCCAAGAGCTGTTGATCGCCAATACCAAGACTTGTCCAATGTTAAGCCAATGAGTAAGAAAATTAAGACTATCTTGGTGGATGACGAGAGATTAGCTCGCCAAGAATTAAAGTACTTGTTACAAGACTATCCGGATATTCAAATCATTGATGAAGCCGAAAATGTGGATGATGCTATCGAAAAAATCCATCGTTTGCAACCAGACTTGATTTTTTTGGATATTGAAATGCCAGAGAAAAATGGTTTTGATTTATTGGATGAACTAGAATTCATCCCTAAAATCGTATTTGTAACAGCTTATAATCAATATGCGATTCAAGCATTTGAATCGGAAGCTATGGATTACCTCTTGAAACCAATGAAAGCCGAAAGACTTTCAAGAACAATTGAGAAAATCCGTGCTGAAATCCAACAAACAAGAATTTCTGAAGCTGTCTCTGAAGGAAGACTTCCGCCAGATAAAAGAATTTTCTTGAAAGATGGCGATAAATGTTATTTCGTAAGATTAACAGAAATATACATGATTGAATCTGTAGGTAATTATTGCCGTTTCCATTTCGGGAGTAACAGACCAATGATTCACCGCTCTTTGAATAAAATTCAAGAACGTTTAGACCCTAACACTTTCTTTAGAGCTAACCGTCAGCAAATTATCAATACTGAATATATCGCTGAAATAGACTCTTATTACAAAGGTGGAATGAAGGTAGTTTTGAACAATGGAATTGAATTAGAAATTTCAACTAGAAACTCGGTTGCCTTTAAAGATATGATGGGAATATAAAATGATTTTTATCACTTTTCCACTAAAAGTCCTCAAAAATTTATTTTGAGGACTTTTTTCTTTCCGCACTTGAACGGTTTTTTAAAATTTCAAAATGAATATTCATCACTTCATCCTAATTTTCAGGATAACATAACCATTAAACAGAATTTATCCTCCTATTTCTGCGAAGATGTACTTTCTCTTGCTTTTATTATCATGAGTTAAGTATATTTGCTTAATGTAATTCAATAATTACTCATAGAATGGTTTAGTAGTGGCGGCTACTAAACCTTTTTTTATTGCCAATCATTTCTCTGCAAGACCATCGGCTGAATGGCAGATTTTACTATCTTTGCCTTTATGCGAATTCTTAGATTTTTATATACCGCTTGGGCTATTTTCTGGTTTGTTTCGTTATTCTTAATCCTTTTCCCTTTCTTCTGGCTTTTTCTACAGAAAGAAACATGGAAACCGAAAGCTCATTACTTGAACCGATTATGGGGTAAACTTTACTTCCCAATAATTGGAATGCCTATCAATATAAAATATGAAACTGAAATAGATGTAAACAAAACTTATGTTTTTTGTGCCAATCACTTTTCATACTTGGATATTGCCGTGATGGGCTTGGTCATTAAAAACTATTATGCCTTTGTAGGAAAAGCTGGACTCAAGAAAGTACCTCTATTCGGCTATATGTTTAGAAAATTGCATATTCAGGTTGATAGAAATGATAAACAAAGCCGTGCTATTTCTCTGACTCGCTCTTTAAAAGCCTTGAAGAACGGTAGAAGCATCATCATTTTTCCAGAAGGTGGTATCAAAGCTAAACATCCTCCCCTGCTTCACCTTCCACTGAAAGACGGAGGCTTTATCATGGCAATCAATCAGCAAATTCCTATTGTACCGATTACTTTTCTTAATAATTTCCATATTTTAGAGGATGGAAAATACCTACTCAACCCGAAAGCCGTTGAAGTAATCGTACACAAACCAATAGAAACAAAAGGAATGACTAGCAATGATGTAGAAGCTTTGAAGGAAAAATTCAAGGAAGTTGTTCAAGGAGCATTAAATACCGCACATCAAACTTAAAGTAGTTTTCAAGAAAGTATGTCATAAAGTCCAATCAAAAGACTTTGCTACCTGTTATCCAAAATCTTTGTATCTTTTGAAAGGATAAGATTTACTTTGAACAAAATAAACAATCAAAATATAAACGATAATAACATGTACTCTCACGAAATTGATTACAAAATTATAGGAGAAGATATCCAATTAGTAGAAGTAGAACTCGACCCTAACGAAACCGTCATTGCTGAAGCTGGCACTATGTGTTACATGGAAGAAGGTATTGTTTTTGAAACCAAGATGGGTGATGGCTCAAGTGCTGATAATTCATTAATTGGCAAGCTTTTTCAAGCGGGTTCTCGTTTATTAACTGGCGAATCACTTTTTATGACCCATTTTACCAATCGTGGTTATGGCAAACGTAAAGTAGCTTTTGCTGCACCACATCCTGGTACAATCATCCCGATTAACCTTTCAACACTTCCGGGAAATACGTTAATTGCTCAAAAAGATAGTTTTCTTTGTGCTGCTTTAGGAACAAAGGTTTCAATTACTTTTAATCAAAAAATTGGTGCTGGCTTTTTCGGTGGCGAAGGTTTTATTTTAGAAAAACTTCAAGGTGATGGTTTAGCATTTGTTCATGCTGGTGGTACAATTGTAGAAAAATACTTAAACAATGAAACCCTAAGAATTGATACAGGCTGTATTGTGGCTTTTGAACAAACTTTAAGCTACGACATCCAAAAAGCTGGTAATTTAAAATCTATGATTTTAGGCGGTGAAGGGCTTTTCTTAGCCACTATGCGTGGTACTGGTAGAGTTTGGATTCAGTCTATGCCATTATCTAAATTAATTCGTACACTATCTCCTTATGGTGGCAACGCTAATAAAGAAAGTGGTTCTGTATTAGGTGGTTTAGGTAATATTTTAGGCGACTAAGCGTTGTCTGTCGGTGATTTTCATCTCCCGACAATCAATTTATCATATTCAATAAAGGCTTCATTCGTTTGAATGAAGTTTTTATATTCAAACAATCAATGATTCATCAAAAAGGATTTTTTCATCAAATTAGTGCAGGCTTATTAGCTTGCACTTTTCTTGTTTTCGGACTAAGTAGTTGTAGAAAAACAAAGGACGATAGCGATTTCGTACCAAAGCCTAAAGGTTTTAACCGCATAGATTTGCCTTCAACGCATTATGTTCAATTACTTGAAAATCATCCTTATACATTTCAATATTCCAGTCAGGCAATTATTAAACCTGATACAGTAGCATGGGCAGAACCTCATTGGCTTTATGTGTATTATCCAGCTTACAAAGCGATGATTCAACTTACCTACAAATCGCTTGATAATAATCCGACTAAACTTTCTAGGCTTATTGATGATGCTTATAAATTAGCAGCAAAACATAGCCAAAAAGCATCGTCTATTCAAAATTCTATCCTCACGACTCCACAAGGCGAAAAAGTAATGTTGATGAGATTGGAAGGCGAAGTGCCTACTTATCTACAATTCTACACTACCGACTCCACAAAGCATTATTTACGTGGAGCACTTTACTTTAACACAGCCTTGAAAAGCGATTCACTAGAACCCGTTATTGAATACCTTAAAAAGGATGTTATTAAAATGGTAAACACTCTTAAATGGAAACAATAATCTAACTCATTATATCATTTTAGTAAGCCAGTACTTAGGTATTGGCTTTTTATTTTAAGGATTTTCGAGTAAATTACATTTACAAATTATCCTAACCATAAAATATGTTTACCTCCACATTTCAAAGCATTGTTGATAGACGTCGCTCTGTAAGAATTTTCGATAATAATGCACCTTTCGATGAATCCGTCGTTTCTAAATCTATAGCCTTATCTGTACTTTCAGCAAATAGTAGCAATATGCAACTTTGGGAGTTTTATCAAATTAAAACTAAAGCTGTTCATGAAGCCCTTAACAAAGCTTGTATGGGGCAATCAGCTGCTAAAACGGCTAGTCAGTTAGTTGTTTTTGTGACTCGCCAAGATAAATGGAAAGAAAGAGTGCAATGGAACATCGACAAGCTTGAAAAACAATTTGAAGGCAAAGAATTAACTAAAAAAGACCTTAGAGCTTTTGATTATTATAAGAAATTAATGCCATTGGTTTACAGATATGATTCATTCGGCTTTAATACTTTATTGAGAAGCATTATTGTATTTTTCATGGGCTTTAATAAACCTTTCTTGAGGATTCGTAATCATGGCGACCAGCGAGTAATGTGTCATAAATCATGTGCTTTAGCTGCTCAAACATTCATGTTAAGCATGGCATCGGAAGGTTATGATACTTGCCCAATGGAAGGTTTTGATAGCGATTTAGTTAAAAAAATATTGAAGCTTCCTTCTTCAGCAGAAATTAATATGATTATAGCATGTGGTATTGGAAAACCTGAAGGTATTTATTCAGAAAGAGTCCGTGTGCCTAATCAAGAGGTAATCTTTGAAGTATAATTAACAAACTATCTTTATTTTATGAAAAAACCATTATTACTCGCACTAACGCTGATGTCATTTTTGGGAAATGCCCAAAAGAAAAAAGTAAACACAACTTCATCTTCAGAAACCGACAAGCAAACAATCATCAGCAACATCGACAAACGCTTTGATGAGTATGCAGGTATCTCTAAACAGATATGGAATTTTGCAGAATTGGGTTACATGGAAGAAAAGAGTTCTTTACTTTTACAAGAACAACTCAAGAAAGAAGGCTTTACAGTACAAGCAGGCATAGCAGGGATTCCTACTGCATTTGTTGCAAGCTTTGGTGAAGGCAAACCAGTTATTGGTATTTTAGGTGAATATGACGCTCTACCTGGCTTAGCACAACAAGCTGTTCCTGAAATCAGCCCTATTCCTAATCAAAAGGGTGGTCATGGTTGCGGACATAATTTATTTGGTACTGCTTCTGTTGCTGCTGCCGTTGAAGTAAAAAATTGGTTAGTAAAGTCTGGTCAAAAAGGGACTATCAAGATTTATGGTTGCCCCGCAGAAGAAGGTGGTTCGGGTAAAGTTTATATGGTACGAGACGGACTCTTCAATGATGTCGATGTAGTACTTCACTGGCATCCGGGTGCTCAGAATTCAGCCGATGCGGGTACTTCTTTAGCCAATAAAAATGCTAAGTTTCGTTTTAAAGGAATTGCTTCACACGCTGCTGCATCTCCAGAACGTGGACGTTCTGCATTAGATGGTGTTGAAGCAATGGATATGATGGTAAACATGATGCGTGAACATATCCCACAAGATACTCGTATCCATTATGTAATTACAAAAGGTGGTGAAGCACCCAATGTAGTCCCTGCTTATGCCGAAGTATATTATTACGCTCGCCATAAAGACCGTGAAATACTTCAAGGTGTCTGGAAGCGCATTGAAAATGCTGCACAGGGTGCTGCATTAGGAACAGGCACTAAAGTTGAATGGGAAGTATTAGGAGGTGTGTTTAATTTGTTGCCAAATATTACTTTAGCCAATGTAATGCACAACAACTTGGCTAAAGTTGGCGGAGTAGTGTATAATGAAGAAGAAAAAAAGTTTGCTATATCATTAAGTGAGACTTTGGGTGAACAAAAACAGCCTATCGAAAATGCTGCATTGGTCAAAGATTTTCGTAATGGGGCTGAAAGTGCAACAAGTGGGGGCTCAACTGATGTAGGCGACGTTAGCTGGACAGTACCAACAGTAGGTTTACAAACAGCTACGTGGGTTCCGGGTTCATCGGCACATAGTTGGCAATCAACAGCTACAAGTGGTATGGGTATTGGGCAAAAAGGAATGATTGTAGCGGCTAAAACTTTAGCTTGCACGGCTTTAGATTTGTTCAAAGACCAAGCATTAATTGACAAAGCAAAAGAAGAATGGTTGCAAAAAAGAGGTGCTAACTTTAAATACGAAGCACTACTAGGCGACAGAAAACCTGCTTTAGACTACAGAAAGTAAGATTTATAATTCTTTTTACCTATCCCCTTCCCAAATCAAGAAGGGGATTTTTTGTGCCTCATATTTTTATTTTTTACAACAACATTACCGAATAAATTATTTCAAAAAAGTGCATAGACACATAAAGAAAATATCTTCGCTCTATTAATTCTAAATGTTATATTATTAATTCAAGCACTCGACTTAGCAATTCAAACAGTCAGGTTATTAATTCAAGCTCTCGACTTATCAATTCAAACAGTCGAGTTATTAATTCAAGCTCTCGACCTTGCAATTCTAACACTCAGGTTACCTATTCAAGCTCTCGACCTTGCAATTCTAACACTCAGGTTACCTATTCAAGCTCTCGACTTGGCAATTCTAACACTCAGGTTATTAATTCAAGCTTTCAACTTGGTAATTCTAACAGTTGGGTTATTAACTCAAGTTGTACGATTTATCAAATTAAATGATAATTAACACATCAAAAAAAATAGCAAACCCTATTGCTTAAACGTCATAGGATTTGCTATATATTGATTGTCAATCAAATATTACTTTGAACTCCTGAAAGCAATACCGCTTACTTGATTGTATTCATTGCTATTTACGCCAAAAACTGTTTTAACATAAGTCTTTACATCAAAGGCAATTGCTACCAAACCAATTTTAGGTTCATACAAGGTTTTATTTCTTTGCTCTCTAAACATATCAAGTGCTACACTAGCATTTATTACTGCCGTGTTTGCTGTTCTTAACTCAGCCGAATACTCTTGTAGGGAAGCTACTTTTAGTTCAGTTTCATTAGGATTATATTCAGGATGAACATTTAACAAAGCAATTAAAGAGTTTAAGTGTTCTATTAAATAATCATAGCTTTGATGACTAGAAGAAATAGTTTTAGGAGTAATAGTAACCCCATTTTCTTCATAAGCCTCTGGCTTGGCTGTGGCTCTTTGCCCTCTTATTTTACGAATAATAGCTTTTCCTCTTTCAACAACGGCATCATCAAGACCAGCAATAGACAAGGCACCAACAACCTTAGTTCCTAATGGCTTTAAGGAGGCAAATGCTGTTTTTCTTACAATAACAGCATTATTATATGTTGCTTCAAAAGTTTTAGATTGGTCGAGCAAATCTCTTGCTACAGATAACTGATTTTCTAAATTGGGGATTTTCAATAAATCCCTTGAAGGGTTGTAACGTTCACCAAAGGTGATACACTTGGCAATAAGTGATTCGAAGTTAGAAATGTTTACTGCATTTCCAGTTTCTTGTGTAGTTTGCATAATAATATGATTTAGATTAAAAATTCGGTATAAAAAAGTATCAATTAAACGCTCAAGTAATGAAACGATTAAAAAGTTTATGAACCTATTTAGTGGTGTATCAACCTGACAAACAGGTTATTTACCTATCATTGTTGATTAATTAAAGTTAATATAGAAAATTTTAAAAAACATCATTCTGTTAAATATTTTTTAGTACAAAACTCAATATATTTTTAATTAAGAATATATAGAAAGTGTAATTACTGAGACTTTTTAATGAAGAATACCAATCATTAAAATACGCAGTCCAATTAATACTTAATCATGCACAAACAAAAAATCTTAAATATTTTAAAAGTAATAGCTATTCCAACAGGATATGCCATTGTATTGAGGCTTCTTTTTGGAATTAACACATGGCGGGAATTATTTTCAGTAATGTCAATGTCTTTTTTATTTTGTTTGCCAACCATTGTTGGTGCATTAGTTGTTTACTTTTCAAGTGAAGAAAAAGTCAAAGAAACATCTTACAAAGTAATTGCTCTGTGGGTACCTATTTTCCTCTTCTTGTTTGTGACACTTGGATTAGCCATTGAAGGTTGGGCTTGTTGGCTGATGGTTATGCCATTGTTTTTAGTGGCTGCTTCAGTTGGAGGGCTTATTGGAGGGTATTTCAAAATGAAAAAAAAGGATAATAATGTCTATGTTTCAATATTAGTACTTCTCCCAATTTTTATTGCTCCCATTGAAGCAATGATTGGTGCTATTCCCGGAACTTATGAAGCTTATACTTATATTGACATCAAAGCTCCAGCCGATAAAATTTGGCATAATGTCACTCGTGTACGCACAATAGAAGCAAATCAAGATAAAGGCTGGCTCACTAAAACGTTAGGATTCCCACGACCTATTAAAGCTGAATTAAATTTTGAAGGAGTTGGAGCCTACAGAGAAGCTATATTCACGAATGGCCTAGTATTTCATGAAACGGTATCCGACTATATTGATAAAAAGAAAATGACCTTTTCAATCAAAGCTTATCCACATGAAATACCATCCACAACAATGGATGAACATGTAGTAATTGGCGGAGAATATTTTGATGTTTTAAACGGTACTTACGAACTTGAAAAACTCAATTCAACTACGCATAGACTACATTTATATAGTCACTTTAAACTAAACACAACTTTCAATTTCTATGCAAGTTGGTGGGCAAGGTGGATTATGAAAGACATCCAAAACAATATTTTACAAGTAGCAAAACTGCGTGCAGAGCAACAAGTTTTGCAATGATAAGCTGAGAAGCATCATTCATAATCCAATCTTACCAGAAACTATAAACTACTACTTCGAAAAAGGCTGAATCCCCAAGGTTTTGATTTTATTCACAACAAATTCCCCTAAATTTCCACCTTGTGTTTGTCCGTTTTCGATAGCATCCATATAATGAATTCCACCATAAAAACGAGAAACGGCGGCTTCGTTGGCGGCTTGTCGGAAAGAAGTAAACTTGCGGGGTTGTAAATCAAAATAAATTTCAGAATCATCTACGTACTCAAAGCTATCTCCCAAAAAGTAAGTCAATACTTCTGCCGAAGCGGTTGAAATTACGCTGTGTCCGCTGGTATATTCTGGAAACGGTGGCGTTTGTAAAAGAGGTTGCCAACGAATATCTATCAATTTATTAATTACCGTTTCAGGTCTGATTCTGGTACTTCTGTATTTTTCATCCCAACAACTAATAAAAGCATCCATCAAAGTAGTAGCTACTAATGAATGAAGCATCAACGATTGTCCAAAGGGAAGTTTTGCTTTGTTCGAAGCGATACTGGTAATATTCATCCAGTGTCCGCCCGGACTCATTTTTTTGAAACCAATCGACATGTGTCCAGAAGTATTAATCGCAAAAGGGTTACAGTCCCAAAAAGCGGCGATGGTTCTTTGTTCTAAAGTGGAGTTTTTACTAATATCATATACCGCTTTCGCCAATTTATAAAATTCACTCCCCTCCTCTGCACTGTACGCAACTGGTGGAATCGGCTTAAATTGGTTACAAGTATCTATCACCATCGGTCTAATCGTTCGCCAATTAGGTTCAACGGCTTCCATATAGGCAGGCGGAGTTGGATACCAATTCCCCTCTCCTTTTATGGGCTTGTACCTTCTTAAAGTACTCAGTTTTAAATAGCCATCATTTTTTGCCCAAGCCACCATTTTTTGTGATACTTCTTGAGCTACATTGATAGAATTTGTAATTACTTGCTCTGAATAACCATCATTTTTCCAACTTTCAAGTATTTTCTTTTGGTCTTCTTCCAACTGAAAACCCGAAGGCAACATTCTTTTTCCCGTTTCCAAAATTGCGTACAAAGCTGCCAAATGATAGTCGTACTCGCCCGAATGTTGAATACTGAATTTTGGAAAACCTTTGATATAAGTACTCGGCGAAGGAATTGTTTTGTCGTGCTGTGCCAGTATTTCGTGAGCTCCCAACAAACTGTATGAGTAAAATCTACTCGCCGCTGGCGGATTTACCACATCATGGAGCATCACCATCGTCAAAGAAAAAACAGCAGGTTGTAAATAGGCTGTCGGTTCTTTTTTTGCCTTAAATCCTTGTACTGAAAAAGTACTAAGTAAAGCTATCAGCAGGGAAAATTTTCTTAGATAAATCATTCTTTATAAAATTGAAGTGCTTGGTTAAAAGCAGCAATGATTAAATATTTTTCAGCCCCAATGTTCATTTCTACAAAAGATTTTACGTCACCTTTCACCGAAAGTCCAGCAGTAGTCTGATTGAGATAGGTAAAATCTCCTTTGCCATTTCCTTTCAGTAGACAGCCATAATTGGCATCCATACTGCCTAATTTCAATCGATTGTCGGTTTTATTTCCCAACAACAAAAGGTCGTTTTTCCCGTCTTTGTCAAAATCTTTTACTAAAATCTGCGAAACTGGAGCAAATTGAGCTTGTAAAGGCAGTACTTTCTTTTGGTATTGAATACTTTTATCTGTTCCGATACTACTTAGGAAACAAACTGTTCGGTTTTCATTCAATGTTAAAATCGTTGCTTTGGCAATTTCTTCTTTCGTCAATACTTCGTTGATGGTTGCGTCAGCATAGTTTTTATAGGAAGAAAATCGTCTTCTCATCGGGAAAATTTGGTCGTTCAATTCATCACGACTTACAAAAGGATACGATTTGCCTTGTACATAAAAATTCAAGAATGGGTCAATTGAACCATTATCATCAAAATCAGCAAAATACAATTCGGCAGGCTGTTGCTTTGACACTTTTATAACAGAATTTTCGCCATAATTTCCTGCAATAATATCTTTTTGACCGTCGCCATTTACATCTTCCAAAGCCAGCGAAAACCACAAACCATTATCTGTTTCGGAGAAGTAAGTACTTGTTTTATCCACAAAACCTTCTGGCTTATTCAAGTAAATTTTGATAGGCATAAATTCACCACAAATCACTAAATCTTGTCTGCCGTCCGCATCAATATCTGTCCATTGTGCATCTGTCAGCATTCCCAATTTGGCAAAAGGAATATTTTTTATGGTAAATTTCGCCTGACCATTATTTTCTAATAAAAACGACTCTGGTGCAATAGGATAACGACCGGGCAGTACTCGTCCGCCCACAAACAAATCTATATCGCCATCTTTATCAAAGTCGCAAGGACGCACAAATGCTTTACTACTGGCACTCAAATTCGGCAAAGAGTATGTAGAAGGGAATAATTTTCCTTTGCCATTGTTCAAGAAAATTTCATCTTGAAACGAAGGTGTATTTACTTCAAAAAGTGAATATCCACCTTTGGCAATATACAAATCTTGGAATCCGTCGCCATTAGCATCAAAGAAAACTGCCGCAACGATGGATGAATTATTTTCATCGCCAATTTCTAAATTTTCAATCGGTAAAAAAGTACCATTACTCTGCTGAACCAGTACTTTTCCATTACGATTTTTATCGCCACTCACAAAAATATCTTCCAAACCATCCTTATTCACATCGCCTTTGGCAAGTACTGGCCCAGTCGCCGAATACATAAACAGCATTAAAGGCTGACGCTTGAAATCGTTTTCGATAAAAGGCTCGTGTAAATAGGGAATTTTTGAGGATACTTTCTGGAAAATTGGGTCTTCGATAAGTTCAAAAGAGGAAATTGCTTCGCTATTCTTTTTAATAGAAAGTAATTTATCTGCTGACAATGCTTTGAGCCACTGTTCGGTGTGGTCGGGCCAAAAGATTTTGAGCGAATCTACTTGCGTATTTTTTCCCAAACCAAAATGTAAACGCATTGGTTCGCATGACAAATAACCACGATAGGGATTTACTTCTTGGTATTGTACTTGACCGCCAGCATATAAATATACTTTAGAGCCAAGCACTGTTTTCGTGGTTTTGTCAGCAATAAGATTTATTTGTAAATAATGCCCTTGAGCATTTTCTCTACTGGTATTTTGATAGATAGAAGCCTCTTCATTGATATTATTAATCAACAAATCTAAGTCGCCATCGTTGTCTAAATCTGCATACGCTGCTCCGCTTGAAATACTTGGAGCAGACATTCCCCAAGCCTCTTGCTGGTTACTAAAAGTTAAATCACCATTATTTTTAAAGATATAATTAGGCAATTTTGTTGAAGGCATCGCACGCACCAAATCCATCAATTGAATGGGTTCTCTGTCCATTGCTTTTCGGATTTTGTAATCGCCCCAGTATCGTAAAAAATCTTTGTTGGTATAATCTCTTAAATAACCATTAGTGATAAAAACGTCTTTCAATCCATCATTATCAAAATCAACAATGAGCGGACACCAACTCCAGTCGGTACTTGATAGCCCCGAAAGGCGAGCGATTTCACTAAAAAATGGAATTTTATTTCGGTCATTTCCTTGATTCAGTTGCAACATATTGTGCATATATTGTTTCTGAAGACCTTGATTTTGCATGAGTTCAAAAGACTCATAATTTTCTTGTAATTGCAAAAGCTTTTGTCTTCGATTATCTTCTGGCAACATATCCAGCGAAAGAATATCAGGCAAAGCATCATTATTTATATCGGCAATGTCCACGCCCATCGAGAATTGAGCCAGATGTTGTAATGACTTTTTGGTGTCTTCCAGAAAAGTACCATTGCCTTTGTTGATGTATAAATAATCGGGTTCGTTATAATCGTTGGTAACGTAAATATCTGGTAATCCATCTTTGTTAATGTCGGCAATGGCGACACCCAAACCAAAAGTTAATGGATATTGATGAATACCTGCTTTGGCAGACACGTCTTCAAAATGTCCGTTTTTATTTTCAAATAAACGATTGCCAGCCAGAGGGTCAATTTCATTTCTGAGGCGAGCCAACTCCATGTTATCATACTTCTTTACATTATGATTGAGCAAGAACATATCTAAATCTCCGTCTGAATCATAATCTAAAAAAGCCGCTTGCGTACTGTAACAAGGACTATCTAAACCATACTCTTTTGCCTTTTCGATGAATTTTACTGAACCATCTTTCTGTTTGCCAAGATTGATAAATAACTGATTTCGGCGATTTTCCTCTTCTACTTTTCCTGAATAACAAATATAAATATCCAAGTATCCATCGCCATTCACATCCGCCATGCTTACTCCAGTTTTCCAAGCTCCTTTTCTACCTTCTAAATCTTTTGAAGCCGTTTTGGTGATGTCTTTGAATTGTAATTTTCCCAAGTTCAAGTACAGTTTATTGGCTTTCATGTTGGCGGTAAAAAACACATCTTCCAAGCCATCATTATTTACATCGCCAACGGCTACACCTGCCCCATTGAAAAAATACTCATAAGCCATTACGTTCAACTCTTCAGTTTCATCAATTTGATTGTTAAAATCAATACCTGTTTTTTTAGCATCAAGTTTTTGAAACAAAGTTTGTTGAGCAGTAGCCTTAAAGCATAACAAACTCAAGAAAATAAAGGAAAGTATTTTAGAAGGGGAATGGCTCATCACTGGAATCTTCATATAAAATCTTATAAAAAACTTCGACTAAAAAGGGTTTAGTCGAAGTTGAGAAAAAATACGATATTTTGCTAATCTGAATTCTAAATCTTTTGAATAATAGTTAAGTACTTTTAATAAAAAGAGCAAGGCATAAATACCTTGCTCTTTCATTGATGATTGATTTATTTATCCCACCAAACTCTTCCTGTGAATGTATCACCACCTGATAAACGTGCCACTGCAGCAGCATAATTTACAGGGTTGGTTGAAGCTTCTTCAACTTTGTAAGGAATTCTTCTTGGAATAGTACCATTCGAGAAGTTGTTCGCAAACACAACTGGTGTTAGTACTGGGAAACCAGAACGTCTCCAGTTAGACCAAGTTTCGATAAAGTTGAAAGTAATTGAAGTAGTTACCCAAATCTGTTCGTTGATTTGTTTCAATGAAGCAGTAGTTGAGCTAACATTCAATGGATTTGCTGTCAAATAAGCTGGAATCGCTGCTACGGCAGTTTTAATCGCTGCATCAGAAGAAGCTACGCCATTAAATTGAGCTAATGAAGCTGCTGCTGCTGTAACACCATTGTTATAATGCTCTGATGCAGAAGTAGCACCAACATTCCATCCTCTTACTTTTGCTTCTGCTAATAATAATTCAGTTTCAGCATAAGTCAACACGAAGTTTACACCACTACGATCTAAGTAAATAGCTGTTCTTGGACGAGAATATTTACCTACACCAGCTACATCATTTCCAGTACCAGAAGCTCCCGGATATTGTGGATGTTTGCTAATATCAGTAGTACCACCGTTCAAATCATAACCATTTGGTAAACCAATTTGGATTGAAGCAGTGTTATCACCTGCTAAATCTTGATTAGAGTTGTTAGCTAAACCAGCTTGAGCAACTTCAGCAATAGCAGAAATTCTTGGGTCATTTGTTGCTTTCAAATAATCCATGAAAGTTTTGCTCCAACGAACTTCACGGTAATCATCACCTACTCTTAATGCACCAGTTGTATTATTTCCTTGTGTACTATTGTCAGTTAATACTTTAGCGTTATCAGCGATAGAAGTGAAAACACCACCAGCTACTGCTTTTTCAGTCCAAGCTTTTGCTGAAGCTTCGTCAACTTTAGTCATACGCATTGCTAAGCGCAACATTAACGAATAACCAAATTTCTTCCATTTCGTTACGTCTCCATTGTACATTAAGTCTGCTGTTGGACCTGTTTTGTTTACATCTAAGTTTTTGATAGCCGTTTCTAATTCAGCTAACATTCCTGGATAAATAGTTTGTTGAGTATCATACTTTGGAAGCGTAATCGCTTCTTTTGCTCTTAAAGCTTCAGTATAAGGAACATCCCCATAACAGTCAGTGATATGAGCAATATTCAACACTTTCATAATTGTACCTACATTGTACAAGTTAGACAATGCTGGCTTATCTTTTGTAAGATTTTGCATCTCAACAGCCAAAGAAGCTGAACGGTAGTTTTCTCCGAAAATTCTTCCTTGGTACGCCAAAGCACTACCAGAAGCTACATACTTATCTCCGTTTCCATAGTAAGAGAAAGTAGAAGCTAAAGATTGTGTCCACATACTTTGATACAATAATTGCGAATATCCAGTATTGCCATAGTCGAATTGCGACTGAGACAAAAGATAGTTAGGGTTGAAGACCTCAGCACTTGTAGCATTAGGGTCTGTATTGATTTTTTCGAAATCAGAAGTACATCCTATTGGAAAAAGCAATGCCGTTAGTCCGATATATATAAATAACTTTTTCATATTCTTTGTAAAGTTTGTTTAGAATTTAATGTTTAAGTTAAATCCATAAGTACGAGTCATTGGCAAACTGTTTCCTTCGATTCCAGCATAGCCGACAAGTGAAGAGAATCCTGCTTCTGGATCGATGTTGTCTGTATATTTCAACAACGTGAAAAGGTTACGAGCAACAAATGAAACACCTACTGATTGGAATGGTAAGATACCTAACTGTTTCTTGTTAAGCGTATATCCAAAAGTAACTTGACGTAATTTGATAAAATCACCATCTAATACGTTTAAACTTGATATACGTCTTGCTAAAGTTTGGTAATAAGTTTGAGCAGGGACACTTACAGTGTTTGGAGAACCATTTTCTGTAACTCCTACTGCTACTACACCGCCTTCACGACCTTCTAATGTCATTTTGTTCAAACCTCTGTAAATTGAGTAGTAGTTTGTAGCAGACAATACTTTGTTACCAAACTTGTAATCAATCAAGAAAGCAAAATTGAAGCCTTTATAAGAGAATTCGTTGTTGAAACCACCAAATACTTTTGGTAATACAGAACCCATGGCAGTTCTTGAAGCCGCTTGTTTTGGAATACCTGCTGCATCAATTACAATATTTCCTTTAGCATCCCTCACGTAGTCTAAAGCCATAATTTGTGGACCAGCCATACCTTTTACTAAAGCAGTGTTGGCATTCAATGGACGATAAGTACCAAGACCAGACTGCTCATTATCAGTACCAGTACCAGAGATATCTAAGATTTTGTTAGCAATCGTAGTGATGTTGAATGAAGTTTTCCAGCTAAAGTTGGTAGTTTGGATTGGAGTACCGCTCAACATTAATTCTATACCAGAGTTCTGAGTAGAACCCGTTCCGATGTACTGACCTGTATAACCTGTTGCATCAGAAAGTGAACCGTTGATAATTTCATTTTTAGTTTTACGAGTAAAATAAGAAAGGTCAACACCCAATCTATTTTGGAAGAATTTCAATTCTGTACCAAATTCATATTCTGTTAAAGTATATGGTTTTAAGAACAAGTTTGGTAAAGTAGAGCCGAATGAACCAGTCGTTACACCTTGAATAGCTGAACCTACGTTATAATACTGTGAAGTACTGTATGGTCTTTCAGGTTCTCCAGATACTACTGCATAAGATGCACGTAATTTACCATAGCTAAGTTTATTAGATTTTACAATGTCTGTTAAATCCAAACTCAATGAAACAGATGGAGTGAAAATTCCATAGTTATTCACTGGCAAAGTAGAGAAAGCATCATAACGACCAGTTGTCGATAATGTAAGCAATTTCTTGTAAGCAAAGTCTAATGAGTAAAATGCAGAGTGTGTTTCTTTCTCGTTATAGCCATAGCTTCTGTTAAAAGAAAGTACGTTGTTAGGGCTATAGAAGAAAGGAATCACAAATGGACCACCGCCGATAGCAATTCTATCGTATTTATTATTTCTAAGAGCCACACCTACCAATGCGTCAATACTGAAATCTTCAGTAATATCTTTTGAAGCAGATAAGAAAGCATCAGCATTTAATTCAGAAGTAGTAGCTTTTGATAATTCATCAAATCCACCTCTCAATCCATTTGAATAAGCTGTACCTGTTGGAGTGATTTTGAATACTCCGTCATTCATATAGTCATAACCTAAACGCACTTGACCATACAACCATTTTGTGAAATCGTATTTCGCAGTAATAGCAGAAATCAAACGTTTTCTGGTAACATCATTTTGGTATCTGTTTACTACAAACCAAGGGTTTGTTACATAAATATCATCATTGTACTGAATTTCAGCACCTAATGGAGAATTTACATCATAACCTGGTTGTAAAGCAGTTTGGTTTACACTTGTTGCTAAATATTGGATGTTGTTAGCATTCAATGGACCATCACTTAATTGTGGTTTGTTGTTTGCTTTTTCATCAATATAGTTCACCATCAAGTTTACAGTTAACTTATCTCCCATTTTCTGAGAACCCGTAAAGTTGATTGTCTTACGGTCTAAACTACTATTTCTTAAAATAGATTTGTTATCTAAATTAGCGATTGACAAACGGAATGAACCTAAATCACTTGCATTTGAAACAGAAACAGAGTTTGTTACAGAAGCACCAGTTCTGTAAAAGTTTTCGATATTATCTTTTACAGCTGAATATGGATACATTTTACCATCAAATTGGATAGTAGAAGCACCATCTAATTTTTCACCCCAACTTAACATACCACTGTTCAAAGCACTTGTTACGTTTTTCGGACGCACACCATTGATACCTTGTCCATACACATATTGGTAATCAGTATTGTTAACAGCTTTGTCAGCTACAACGTTAAGGTTGTACTCAACAGCCATTTTACCTTTTTTACCAGTCTTAGTAGTAATCAGAATAACCCCGTTGGCAGCTCTTGCACCATAAAGAGCAGATGCAGAAGCACCTTTCAATACAGTCATGTCTTCAATATCATCAGGGTTGATGTTTGAAATACCGTCACCTTGGTCAGCACCACCCCATTCACCAGCACTACCTCTTTGAGTGTTGTCCATCGGCACACCATTAATTACAATCAAAGGCGAAGATGCTGTAAAGCTTGCCATACCTCTTAATAAAATACGAGCAGATGAACCTGGTCCACCACTTGTACCCGAGATATTTAAACCAGCCACACGACCAGCCAATGAATAAGCTACGTTAGTTTCACGAGCTTGCGTCATTACTCCACCATCAATTTTGGTTACAGCATAACCAATTTTTCTAGCTTCTTTAGATACACCAAGAGCTGTAACAACAACTTCATCTAAAGATTGGTTGTCGGCATCTAATGTAACATCAATTACTGATGCGTCACCTACTGGAATTTGTTTAGGAACAAATCCTACTGAACTAAATACTAATGTTGCACCTTTAGTAGCACTAATCGAATAGCTACCTGTTGCATCTGTGGTTGTTCCTTTAGTAGTACCTTTAATCTGGATACTAACCCCTGATAGGCCGACCTTATTACTGTCCGTTACTTTACCTTTAATTGCCTGCGCAAAAAGTTGCGAGCTTGAAAAGATTAGTAATGCAGTAATTAACATTGTAAAATTACTTTTGCATGCTTTCATTTTTTTTAAGATTACAGTGAAAAATAGACTTTTTTTTAAAAAAACATAACCTTTGGTCAAGATATTTGGATGACCTCAGGGCGGGATTTGGGTTTGCATGTACATGATTATATGATTAATTAATTTGATATTCAATTGATTATTTCAGTTGCACATCCTACCTCAAATTTTATACTACAAGCACATTTATATTAACATTATTCATCAAAATAGGGGTGTTTTTTAAATAAAATTTATATATATTTAACATATAATAATTTTATTTAAAATATCTCATTTTCTCATTTTGACTAAAAAGTTAATAAATATAATAAAATACTGTAAGTGTTGACCAAAAATATTAAAAAATCTAAAAAAAAATGCAAAATTTTATTAAAAACGGCAATATATTGCATAATTTAAGAATATTTTAACCCTACCCCTTAATTTATAAAATATTACTTAGTAAAATTTATTAAAAAGTATCGCAAGAATTATTTACATTACAGACAACTCGGTTGTAAGGAAATTTATTTTTTTGTTCATTTGTAATGAAACCATTTTAACTATTGCTTTTTAGCTCAGTACTGAACCCTTTTTAGGAAGATTTACAGAGGTGATTATGCCTAAAATCAATAACCTTATTTTTCACATAAACTCATTAATTGAAACATGTCTTTCACTTCCATAGAACCTTCTGAATTAGAAGTATTTGATAAAGAATCGATTGTCGATAAGAAGAAAAATAGTTTAAGACGTAAAATATTACAAGACTTATACTTCAATGGCAACAAAACCATTGCCCAGTTAACTAAAGAGATTCACTCTAGCGTGCCTTCTGTTACGGCATTATTAGAAGAATTGATGAATGAACGTTGGATTATTGAAATTGGTCCTGCTGAAGCACAATTTGGTAGAAAGCCAATCCTTTATTCATTGAACCCAAAAAATCGATATACTATTATTTTGGACATTGCGGTGCATCATTCTAAGGCAGCCATCCTTAATTTACAAAATCAAGTTCTCTTTGAGGAAGATTTGCATTTTTGCTTAGAGGATAGTCCACTTATTCTGAATAAAATTGCTGTTGCAATCAACGAAATCGTAGCAAACTATGGCATTAGCCTTAGTGAGCTTATTGGTGTTGGTATTTCAATGCCGGGTTTAATTAATCCAAAAAGTGGTTTCAATTATACTTATATAAGGGTAAATCCTGAAACGCAATCAATGGTTGAATGGCTTGAAAATAGTTTTTCACTCCCTTTCTATCTTATCAATGATACACAAGCTACCATTATTGGCGAAAATCAATTTGGTTTGGCTAAGGGTATGCAAAATGTTTTTTCTGTTAATATGGATTGGGGTGGCGTTGGTTTAGGAATTGTACTAAATGGCAAAGTATTTCAAGGTTCAAATGGTTTCGCTGGTGAACTCGGCCATATTCAAGTAAAAGAAAACGGAGAGCTTTGCCACTGTGGAAAAGTAGGTTGCTTAGATACCCTCACTTCGGCGGCTTCTTTAATCCGTAGAATTAAAGAATGTTTAAAAGAAGGGAAAGTATCTAAATTAGCAAAAACAAATCTTGAAGAAATTGATATAGAATTTGTCATTAAAGTTGCCAACGGTGGTGATGCACTGGCAATTGATTTACTTTATGATATTGGTAAAGAAATGGGAAAAGGGCTTTCAATTGCGGTACATTTATTTAACCCAGAAGCGATTGTTGTAAATGGAATTCTAGCAAAAGCGGGTAGATTTATCAGTAACCCAATTGAGCAAGCTATCAATAAATATTGTTTAGTAGATTTTAAAAGTAATTTAAGCATCGAAATTTCCACATTGGGAGAGTCTGCTAGAATGCTTGGTACACAAGTATATTTAATCGAAAATATTATCGTTGCTTAGCCATCATGTAGCATTCGTTTCAAGTATATCATGGTTGTGTGAGGTTGTGATATTCTTAAATGACTTTATTATTTTACATATATTTTTTACACACTTATCTATTTTGAATTAGTTATATAAAAATAACATCAAGTATCATCGAATTTCCTGCTTTTTTTACTCCTAAATTATTTATCGTGCTTATAATCACTGGAAATTTGGATTTTGATTAACTTTTTGAGTATTTTTATGGGCACGCCTCCAACTAATTCGCCAGAAGTAATGAAAAAGATTCTGTTTATCATAATTGTAATAACATTCACTAGCTGTCAAAAAAATGTTTATTTGACAGGTTCCTTAATGCACCAACTTCAAGAAAATGAACTTGACCTTACTCGAATACAATTTTATAATGACAATCCACTCTACTTAGAAAGGGAAGTACCATCTTCAGATGCCAATATCAAATCTGGGAAAGTAGTTTTTAAAAATGGTAGATACATCAATAGAATTGCTTTGGAAAAAAATACACCCGGCATTGTACAAGCTGAAAATAATGGACATTTGATGATTGCTTTTGAAAAGAGTAATGAAGAAAGTTCTTTAAGATTTGGGCCAGTAGCTGGTGAAAAAGGAGAATACTTCTACCAGTTGGTTGATAATAATGGTAGTCCGATGTTTTCTCGAATAGATTACGAAGGCAGTAAATACTTGGTAATTTACAAAAAACCAAGAGTACGCATCATGCTTTCAAGAAGTGTTTTCACCAATATGAAAGTAAAAATAAGAAGAATGAAAGGGAATAAAATCAAGTCACAATAAAAATAAACGTATTTTACTGCTAATGATATTTTCAATACCAGAGTAAGCTTTCAATAGCTTGCTCTTTTTTTTGGCTTAAAAACGGTTGAATAATCATTATTTTAGTAGTATGCTTGCAGAACAATTTTTTCTTTCCCATTTTTACAATATTATGCAAAGCATAACATTTAATTAAAATTTCCCTAAAACAGCTTCTTAATTTTTCATAAACAATCCATCCAATATGAAAGCAGATAAAACGGTAGATTATCACATAAAATCAGGTTGGCATGCCATTAGCAGAATGTACAACTCTTTTGCTGCACCATTCGACATGACAATGGCAATTGGTTATGTTTTATTAAATATCGACAAAAAAGGCACTCCTGCTACTAAAATAGCACCCGCTTTGGGGTTAGAACCAAGAAGTTTGACTAGAATGCTAAAATCTTTAGAAGACAAACAATGGATTAGAAGAGAAACCGATGAGGACGACCGAAGAGTAGTAAAAGTATATCTTACCGAAGAAGGCAAACGCAAAAGAGATAAAGCCCGTGAAGGTGTATTAATTTTCAACAATGCTATTTATGAAAAAATTGGTGCTGAAAAACTAGAGATTTTCTTTGAAGTGATGGAAAAAATCAGTGAAGTTGTGGATATAGATACCGCTGGTTATAAAGCCGATAATATAGGTGAAGATGAGTTTATCTAAATAAAATTTCTGGAATAAAATTATTTTAAATGTTATGCTTGCATAACATTTTTTTTATTGCTTATCTTTACATAAAATAGTATGTAAGCATCATATTTTAGGCTTTTATTCAGATTAAATTGATAAAGACATGACAATCACAGCTAATAAAGCTTCCATCAAGGGAGGCGAGTTTTTAATTAAAGACATCGACGCTTCACAGATTTTCACTCCTGAAGACTTCACAGAAGAGCAACAAATGATTGCCCAAACTTGCTTGGATTTCCTTCGTACAGAAGTACATCCACGTTTAGATGAAATTGATTATGCCAAAAACACCGATTTGATGGTTGAACTAATGGACAAAGCTGGAGAGCTAGGTTTATTAGGAACAGCTATTCCAGAAGAATATGGTGGTTTTGGGATGAATTTCAATACATCAATGTTGGTAGCAGAAGCTTGTGGTGGCGGACATTCTTTTTCAGTAGCTTTGTCGGCACATACAGGTATTGGCACTTTACCTATTTTATATTATGGTAACGAAGAACAAAAAGCCAAATATTTACCAAGATTAGCCAGTGGAGAATGGAAAGCCGCATATTGTTTAACAGAACCAGATGCTGGTTCGGATGCTAATTCTGGGAAAACTAAAGCTGTGTTATCTGAAGATGGAAAGCATTATATCATCAACGGACAAAAAATGTGGATAACCAATGGCGGTTTTGCTGATTTATTCATTGTTTTTGCTAAAATTGATGCTGATAAATCGTTAACAGCCTTTATTGTTGAAAAAGATTTTGGTGGTATTACCATGAATGAAGAAGAACGTAAAATGGGTATCAAAGGCTCATCTACTCGTCAAATCTTCTTTAATGATTGCAAAGTACCAGTTGAAAATCAGCTTTATACTCGTGAAGGAGGCTTTAAAATTGCCGTTAATATTCTAAATATCGGTCGTATCAAATTAGCTTCTGCTGTTGTGGGTGCTTCTAAAGGAATTATTGGGAAAGCCGTTAATTATGCCAACGAACGCAAACAATTTGGTACTTCAATTAGTAATTTCGGTGCAATCAAACACAAAATTGCTGAAATGAATGTGAAAGTTTTTGCCTCTGAATCAGCTTGTTATCGTGCAGGACAAAACATTGACGATGCTATTGAAGATTTATTAGCAAGTGGCGTAGAATCATCTCAAGCAAAACTAAAAGGTGTTGAGCAATTTGCCATAGAATGTGCAATGCTAAAAGTACATGGTTCTGAAATATTGGATTTTATAGTTGACGAAGGCGTTCAAATTTATGGAGGAATGGGCTTTTCTGCTGAAGCACCGATGGATAGAGCTTATAGAGATTCTAGAATTAATAGAATTTTTGAAGGAACGAATGAAATCAATCGTTTGCTTTCGGTAGGAACTGTTGTGAAACGTGCCATGAAAGGAGAAATCAATTTGATGCCTGCGGCAATGGAAGTTGGAAAAGAGATTATGGCTATACCTGATTTTAGTATTTCTGATGAAGAAGGCATTTTCGTAGCAGAGAAAAAGGTCATCAAAAATATGAAAAAAGCCATTTTGATGGTGGCTGGTGCAGCATTACAAAAATTCATGATGAAGTTTGAACAAGAACAAGAAATCATCATGAATTTGGCAGATATGATGATTGAACTTTATGTGGCTGAATCGACACTATTGAGAGTTGAAAAATTGATTACTGTACGTGGCGAAGCGGCTTGTGCTTTACAAAAAGATGCCGCTTTAATCTATTTACACAGTGCCGTTGAGAAAACAAATAATGCAGGAAAATCTGCCATTACAAGTTTTGCCGAAGGCGATGAACTCCGTGTAATGCTAATGGGCTTGAAACGTTTTACAAAAATAGAACCGATGAATCTCAAAGATGCTCGTAGAAGAATTGCAGAAGTATCTATCGAAAAAAATAGTTATGCTTTTTAGTGATAATAATATGACTTGATACGAAAAGAGGTATTTACTCAGCTAGTAAAGACCTCTTTTCGTATTAGCAATAAATTAGAATTTAATATTCAAACTTGCGTTAAAAATAGTACCTAATTGGCTAAACTGAGAGCCATCATAAGTAACTCTTGAGTAACGTCCGTTGAAGGTAATTAAATTATATTGTTCGTAATACTTTGCTGATGGTACATTGTTGTTTGCATCATAACGTGTTTTAACGCCTGTTTTAAGGTCAATAAAATCCCATTTTGGTAATACATTCAACACATTGTTTACATTAAATGTAAAAGTAGTTTTTGATGAGAATGGAATACTGATTGCTAAATCCGAAACGACTGCTGGAGTAAATTCAGTATCAGTATTAGCGTCTAAACCATTTTGATGGAAACGAGTTTTTCCAAATAAAGTATTATTCAAATTGATATTAATGCCTTTGATTAAATAATCGAATCCAAGAATTACTTTGTATTTTGGACGAGATGAAAACAATAAAGCATCTTGTGTTCTATCAAAAATTGATTTGTCAGCATCGGCTATCAATTTCGGGTTGTTGATTGAAGTATATTTATTTTCAAAAGTATAATTACCTGCTAAATTGATTCCCAATTTACCCATTCCCAATTCAACATTCTTCTGAGAAACTACAAAATCAAGCCCAGAAGTAGTTGTATTCAAAGCGTTCGCAAAGAAACTTACTGCAACAATACCATTTGATGTCAAAATGTTATCTAAAGCAGTATTGCCAGCTTCTGTTCCTTCAATTTCAGAACCTAAAACGATACGATCTTTTACTTTAATATTATAATAGTCGAAAGTAACACTCAGATTTTTCGTTGGATTCAAACCTAAACCTACTGTAAAGTTGGTTGATTTTTCAGGAGTCAATTTTGGTACTCCTAAAGCAAAAGCTTGTGGACTTACATTATTAACAACCCCTTTTGTTTGAATACCTTGACCTGGCACAAAACTAGCTTGTGCTTGTTGTTGATAAATTTGGTGTAATAAAGGTGCACGGAAACCAGTAGAATACGAACCACGCAATGTTACTTTATCTGTAAATTTATAACGTGAACTAATTTTATAAACTGTTGCATCGCCAAAATCGCTATAGTGTTCAGAACGTAAAGTACCATTCACTAAAAATTTATCGGTAATATCATATCCTAAATCTACGTATCCACCAAAGTTAAAACGAGTATTTGTTCCTGCATTGTTCGGAGTCGTTCCCGGAAAAGAATCCGCACCAGAGCCTACATAAGAAGAAGTATCTCCTACAAAAACAGTGAAGGTTTCTGCTCGAAACTCTGACCCAAACGAAAGACTCAACTTATCATTTACTTGTTTGGAAACATCAATATTTCCAACGTTGTGACTAAACTCATATCCTCCGGGTTTAAAATAAGTAGGCGAGCCTTTCCCTAAGCTACGATTTACAGAATTTGAAACTGTATATAATTGTTTGTTTCCACCAGTTGTAAAGCTTAAATCTGTTTTCCAACCATTTGATTCACTTTTGACACCGATGGTTGCAGTATAATCATTCAAATCTCCTTGGAAAGTAGGTACATACCCCAAATAGGTCTGTCCTGCTGGTGTTAAAAGTCCATTGTCAGTTGGTCTCCAATACGGAGTACGATAATTCGCAAAACTGTTTACTCTTTTATACACATAAGCAGCAGTGTAATACAATTCAGCTTTTTCGCCCACTGAATATCCACCATTTATTAAGAATTTAGCAGCGGTATTTTCTGGCTGACCATTAACATTTCCAGCATCGGGTTTAAGTGCCAAGAAACTCTTTACTTGTGCCAAAGGAGCACCAAAACCTAAACTAGCATCAGCTTCTGCATCAGCACTTACTTTACCTGGACGGTTTGCCAAAGTTGTACGGCTAAAATCAATCGTATAATTGATATATCCTTTTTCAAAATTCGAACCATTGTTCACCGAAAAACCAATGTGTTTTCCATCTCCTTTGGCAGTAATACCCATTGTAAGCGTAGCTGAACCATAATCAAACTTATCTTTTAAAATAATGTTCATTACGCCTGCAATTGCATCTGAACCATATTGAGCAGAAGCACCATCACGCAAAATCTCAACACGTTTAATGGCTTGTTGCGGGATTGCAGAAATATCAGCACCTGATTCTCCACGACCCGGAGAGGTCTGAATATACATCAATGCACTTGTGTTTTTACGTTTCCCATTAATCAAAATCAACGTTCGACTTGGTCCCATATTTCTAATTTCATAGGGGTCAAGTAATGAGGTAGCATCATTTACAGGAGTATTCACCGTATTGAATGAAGGTACTCGGTATTGAAGTGCTTTGTCGAAAGAAGTTTGTCCTGTAGATTTTAAATCTGCCGCAGAGAGAATATCAAGAGGGAGCGGCGTGTCGGTCATCGTTCTTTTAGAATTTCGGCTACCCGTTGAAATGACTACCTCTTCTAACTGATTACTAGCAACATCAAGCGAAACATTTAAAAAGCCAGTACTAACAGGCACATCTTTGGATGCATAACCAATGAAGGATACTGTTAGAACAGACACCGAGACGGGTACTTTCAGCGTAAACTCTCCTGAGCTGTTGGTTACTGTTCCGATTGATGTCCCTTTGGCAACAACAGAAGCTCCAGGTAATACAGCGCCATCCTTCGCATCTTTGACTTTACCAGTCAGGGTTTTGTCTTGGGCATAGTTTAGCCCCCTAAATCCTAGCATCGCTAGAATTGTAAGTAGAAAAATTTTTTTCATGTGTTTTTTAGAAAAGATTAATATTAATTTGGTTATTTTAACGAAAAGCTAAATAACTATTTGCAATATAACATAAAAACGATATTTTAATATACCCATCATTTTTTTTATTTATAAAGTCCCCAAAAAGGAATAATCATTTTTCAAGGAAAAATATAACTAAAAAAAGACTACAGTATTGAACACTATTTAAACTTGCTAAAATCATTCGGAAGGTGTTGATTAAATAGATTTTTCTTCTAATTTTATGAATACGTAATTGTAAAGAAAATGTCAATTTCTACTTCATATTGGTATCGCAAACCAACCTTTGGTGAAGTACAATTGTTTTCATAAATTTCCCATTAACACGTTAAACCCATAATGTATGCTTAGCAGAGTAGCAAATTCTATCTATTGGATGAATCGGTACATCGAACGTGCCGATAATTATGCCCGTTTTATTTCGGTAAACTTCAATTTAGCACTTGACTTACCTCCTGACGTACCTGAACAGTGGGAACCGCTGATTATTGCCACCGCCGATAATTATATCTTCCAGAAACATTATGATGCACCTACTCGTGAAAACGTGCTGTATTTTATGGCTTTTGATGTAAAAAATCCAAACTCGATTTTATCCTGTTTGCTTGAAGCCCGTGAAAATGCAAGAACCATTCGTGAGAGTATTTCTCGTGAAATGTGGGAGTACGTTAACCAAATTTATTGGACGGTAAAAGATGCTGCTGCCGAAAGTAAGTCATGGGAATTGGCACGGTACCAAGGTTTTTTAGAGAATATCAAAACGGGTAGCCAATTGTTTTATGGTATTGTTGATTCAACCATTACCAGAGGCGAAGGTTGGCATTTTGGGCGTTTGGGCAGATTAATTGAACGTGCAGATAAAACAACAAGATTCTTGGATGTAAAATACTTTACGCTCTTGCCTGAAATTGGTGCAGTAGGTTCACCGCTAGATTTGATGCTTTGGTCATCCGTATTAAAATCGGTGAGTGCTTATAATATGTTTCGTCAGCAGTACCAAGTAATGAATCCAACGGCGATTGTCGATTTTTTACTGCTAGATAAAAAATTCCCTCGCTCGGTTATGCACTGTATTCGTCAGGCAGAATTGTCATTATACGAAATTTCAGGTACTGCTATCACAGCTTCGTATTCAAATCCTGCCGAAAAAGCACTTAGTAAATTACGTTCTGAAGTAGAATTCACTGAAATTAAAGATATTTTTGATACGGGTTTACATCAATATCTTGATGAATTTCAACAAAAAAATAATGCTGTTGGTGCAGCAATCTTTAAAACGTATTTTGATTTAAAACCAGTAATTGAAGAAGAAATACACTTAAATATGGTAGAACAATAAGTAGTTTTTTTACTTTTGTATGTTAGTTATTTTTACTTATAACTAGCCAACCACTATTTACAAAAAAGCTGGAATCATTAGTTGACTATATAAATGATTTTGTACGATTAAACCTGCATATTAACGTTTGCTCGTTTAGAAACAAATCTTAATTGACTAATAGATTCAAACAAATTATCGACTGTGCAAATGACATACTGTTTAGGGATTAAAGTACGTGGAGGCATCGTGGCTATCGCTGACACTAGAATTACAGCTGGAACTGAGGTTTACTCCAACAAAAAGGTATCTATTCACGAAGTAGGTAACCATTCTCTTTTTATCATGACGGCTGGTCTAAGATCAGTACGAGATAAATCTATCATCTATTTTAACAGACTTACAGAAGAAAAAGGTTGCAAGTTTGACTATATGTACGAAGCTGTTAATGCCTTCGGTGATATGATTAGAAAAGTAGCTCAAGAAGACAAAGCAACGCTAAAAGCAGAGGGTTATAACTTCAATTTGCATTCAATTGTGGGCGGACAAATGCCACATGATGATGAACATAAATTGTTTTTGATTTTTCCTGAAGGCAATTGGATTGAGATTAATGAAGGCTTAAAGTACCAAATTATTGGTAATTCTAATTATGGAAAACCTTTGTTGAATCGTACTTTATCTTACGAAACTTCTTTAGAAGATGCCCTAAAATTAGGCTTCCTTTCATTCGATGCTACGCAAGTAAGTGCAAGCGATGTTGATTATCCGATTGATGTAATTGTTTATCAAAAAGATAGTTTCAATGTTATAGAACATCGCCTTACTAAAGATGATATGAGCGAAGTAACCAAAAAATGGAACGCTTTATTGAAAGATTCTGTCGATAATTTGCCAAACGAATGGCTACAAAATATTTTAGAAAAAAGCTGTGAAGTTCAATAAATAATAGAAGGCTTGATGTGTTTAAAGTATATCAAGCCTTCTGTTTCCGTTATCCATCATCCTCAAATTCATCATCTCCTTCTTCCAATTTCGGAATTTTATAATAACAGAACAGCATCATTTGTTGAATCAGATTAATCAAGTATTTCTTTGATCATTATAAATTCCGTTCCTTTTGATTAGCCACAAAATGAAAGAGTATATTTTTTTAAACGGACAAATTATTCCTGCCGAGAACGCTAATATCCATGTTAGTGACCTTGGTTTACTTCGAGGTTACGGCATTTTTGATTTTTTTCGTGCCATTGATGGAAAACCTATTTTTATAGAAGACCATCTCGACCGTTTTGAGAATTCAGCCAATTTAATGGGTTTAAAAATTCCTGCTTCTCGTGATGAACTTAGGAATATCATTTTAGAAATCATTCGCTTACATCCACAACATTTACTAGGCGTAAAAATGGTAATGACTGGCGGTTACTCTGCTGATGGTTATACTCCTGCGGAGCAATCTAATTTAATCGTCATGGGAAAACCTTTTGAATTCAAACCTGCTGATGTGGGGATGAAACTAATGAGTGTTGAATACCGAAGAGAAATCCCTGAAATTAAAACCCTCAATTATATTACTCCTATCAGGGCTTTAGCCAAAATAAAAGAATCTGGTGCAGATGATGTACTTTATCATCAAAATGGACTCATCTCAGAATCTTCTAGAAGTAATATTTTTGTCATTAAAAATGAAAAAATCATCACTCCTGTAGATGGTGCATTGTTTGGAGTAACAAGAAAACACGTGCTGAATATCGCTAAAAGGCATTTTGTAGTAGAGGAAAGAGACCTAAGTACACAAGAATATTGGGATGCCGACGAAGTATTTACGACTGGAAGCACCAAAAGAATTATCGCTATTACCCAAACCGATAACAAAGTATTTAGTGAAGGGAAAGTTGGAAAAATCACGAAAAAACTTCAAGATTTATTCTTGGAACATGAAAAAAACTTTAGTTAAACAGAGAGACAATTGTTTATCATAACAATTGCCTCTCTGTTTTATTTAGCAGCTTTTCGCTTTTTTTCTAATTCTTGTTGTTTCTTTTCTCGACTAGCCAAAGCTTTTAATTTCTTTTCCATTTCTACTGGGAAACCTAATAAATCTCTTAAAACGACCGAAGCACAGACACCTCCAAAAGCAGCTGGCATGTAAGAAATCGTACCATAAGCTGATTTTTTGTAGTTTGACCCATCCGTTAACATCAATGATTCTTCCATCATTTTTTCAGTAGAATAAACCGCTTTAATGCCCGAACGAATACCAAGTTTACGAAGTCGTTTTCTGACAAGTGATGCCAAGTAACATTCACGAGTATCAAATAAATCTGCGGTACGAATTTTTGTTGGGTCAACTTTACCGCCCGCTCCCATCGAACTTACAATTCTCAAGTTTTTTTGATATGCCGTTGTCAGCAACATCAATTTTGGCGTAATGGAATCAATACAATCCATCACATAATCAAATTTATTATTGGTTAAAATCTCTTCAACTGCTTCGGGTGAAAGAAATTGACGAATACTTGTTAGCTTCAATTCAGGATTAATTGCCAATAAACGTTCTTCCATTAAATCAGCTTTCGGCTGTCCGTGTGTGGTAGAAAGTGCAGGTAATTGTCTGTTTCTGTTAGAAGGGTCAACCACGTCTCCATCAACGATTGTCATTGTACCAACACCCGAACGAGCAATAAATTCTGCGGCAAAAGAGCCAACACCACCAAGCCCCACCACCAAAACGTGAGCATTTTGTAATTTCTGGATTCCTTCGTCTCCTATTAATAATTTGGTTCTTCCAAGCCAAGCTAAATCACTCATTTTTCAAAAATTATACTCATAAACTACAATGCTATGAGTTGATAAAAGGGCCATTTCCCCGATTTTACAAAATTACAGAACTATCACTAATTTTTTAAATCTAGCTCAGAATTGTAGAAAAAAAGCCACAATAAAGTTCATTTTGTAGAAATTATAGCATGGAAAAAAATTTTAACCATGCTTTTATAACTGGCATATAAATTTAAGTTCTGAGTTCAGAACACATTATTTTCAAACTTCTCACAACTATTAATAATAAAGATGAATAACCAAACGAACAATACAATCAGTGAAAAAATAAACGTTGACGGAATGGGTGCTATCGTCCATAACGAAGGAGTATTTTTTAGAGTTTGGGCACCAAATGCCCAAGAAGTAAGTGTTATTGGTTCATTCAATGATTGGAAACCTAATCAAGCTGTTCTTGAAAATGAAGGAAATGGCTATTGGAGTACAAATGTTCTTGAAGCAAAAGCTGGAGATGAATATAAATATTATCTAAAAACACCATCTGGGGAACTCCAACGGAATGACCCTTACGCACGCAAACTAACTAATTCCGTAGGGAATTCAATTGTATATGACCAAAACGATTTTGACTGGGAAAAAGATAATTTTCAGATGCCAACTTGGAATAAATTGGTTATCTATGAACTGCATGTGGGTACTTACCATGTAAAAAATAAAGGAAAGGTTGGCGATTTTTATAGCCTCATCGAAAAACTGGATTATTTAAAAGACCTTGGTATCAATGCTATAGAAGTAATGCCTCCTTTTGAATTCCCTGGCGATTTTTCTTGGGGCTATAATCCATCTCACCCATTTGCCATAGAATCAAGCTATGGTGGACCAGATGCTTTTAAGGCTTTTATCAAAGCTGCTCATGAGCGTGGCATCGCTGTCATTTTGGACGTTGTTTACAATCATTTTGGGCCAACAGATATGGATCTTTGGCAATTTGACGGTTGGCAAGAAAACGGAATGGGCGGTATTTATTTCTATAACGATTGGCGAGCGACTACTCCATGGGGAGAAACTCGCCCCGATTATGGCAGACCAGAAGTACGCCAATATATTCGTGATAATGCAATGATGTGGCTTGAAGAATTTAGGGTAGATGGATTAAGAATGGACATGACACCATACATCAGAAATGTAAAAGCCAATGAAGATTCAGGTGCTACTTTACAAGAAGGTTTAAGTTTAATTAGATGGATTAATAGTGATGTAGCTAAAAAATTTCCTTGGAAAATAATTATTGCTGAAGATTTACATGGATTAGATTCAATAACTGATCATCTAGGAAACGAATGTGGTTTAGGTTTTGGTAGTCAATGGGATGCCGATTTTGTTCATCCTATCAGAAAAGTGTTGATTGAGCAAGAAGACGAAAATCGCAATATGGAAAGTATTTGTTTGGCACTTCTTAATAAATATTCTGGCGATACTTTTAAAAGAGTAATCTACACAGAATCGCATGATGAAGTATCCAATGGCAAAGCAAGAGTAGCAGAAGAAATTGCATTTGATAATGTAAATAATTGGTTCTCTAAAAAAAGAGCATCATTGGGTACTGCTTTAGTAATGACTACGGGAGGTATCCCGATGTTATTTCAAGGACAAGAATTATTGGAAGATAAATGGTTTTCAGATACTGACCCAATCGACTGGACAAGGGCTGAAAAGTTCAAAGCTTTTATAGGTTTACATAAAGATTTAATAAAACTTCGGTTAAATCATTATAATAATACCGAAGGTTTATCGGGACAAAATACTCAAATTATCAGAGTAGATGAAACACATAAAATCATTGTTTTTCAACGATGGTGCAAAGGTGGGAAAGGCGATAATACTGTCGTTATTCTAAATTTCTCCAATAAATTTTATGATGATTTGGATATAGGTTTTCCACAAGGTGGATTGTGGAAACTAAGATTCAATAGCGATTGGGAAGGCTATGATAATGACTTCGCTAATTTTGATTCACATCAAATCAATACACAAGCTGGTAATTATGATAATATGCAACATTATGCTACAATGTCAATTGCCGCTTATACAGCATTGATATTTTCACAAGATAAAGACGAATAATTAGCGGTGGGTAGAGGGCATATATTCACAAGGAATGTTACGGCATTCCTTGTGTTGTTCTATAAAGACAGAAATCTTGCCTCAAAATATAAATATTCCGTTGTTTAATACGGTATTTATGTCAAAACAATGAACACTTCTTTCTATAAGCAATATCAATGAGTCTTTTAGAGTTCCATAAACAAACAGTATTAAAACCTTAAATTTCAAATATATCTCATGAAAAAATTAAGTCTTATTACCTTGATAATGAGTTTGTTCGTTATCAATGCTTTTGCACAATCGCCTGATACCATTTTCAATAAATATTACCAAAGTACTGGTGGATTGCCTCTTTGGAAAAAAGTAAAAACTTATACATTGAAACAGTCGTTCGTAGCCAATGCCGCAACTGATTATGACATGGAAGTGAAGGCTTCGTTAACGGATAAATCTATGCTAAAAACCAAAACTATCATGAAACGTAGTTTCATTTATGGCGTAGGTAAAACAGATGCTTTCTTGAAAATTCCAACGGGAAGCCGTGATAAAGCTATTGTTTATGATGTGAAAGATTTGAGTGCGAAAGAACAGGGAAATATGAAAAGAGAAGTAGATGATTTCCTTTTACCTTTCTTGAATTATGAACAAAAAGGCTATATCGCTACTTATGTTGGTTTAGAAGTAATTGGTGCACAAAGATTACACCATATTGAATTAAAAGGTAAAGACATCAAACACGATTTGTATTTCGATAATATTACCAATTTCTTAACGAAAGCAAAATACAAATTGCCAAGTGGAGAAGAAATTACTCAAGACTACAACGTTTATACAACATCTGATTTCGGTTTAAAATACCCTTCGGCTGGAACTTATTATAGTAGCATTGATAAAAAAACGGTTAAATTGACAAACGTTTTCGTTTTCAATCCAACTTTTGAAGTAACTACTTTCAAACGTTAATATATCTAGGTTTAATATCAATCCAATCGAAAGGTTGGATTGATATTTTTTTGTATAAAAAAACAGTCTATTCAAAACATCCCTATTATCTTTTCTTTTAAAATTAAAAGGTCTACCATCCTTTTAACTAGCTTTAAACCACATGAAAAAGACTAAATGAAACAGTTTGTAAAAATAGCGAGCATCATTTTTCTAAGTTTGGTACTTATTCTGATAAGTCTAATCTTTTACTTCAGAACGCCCGCTGGTGAATTGTATCTAACCGAAAAAGTAGTTTTTTATCTTCAAAAAAAAATCAACAAATCATTTTCTATCAAAAGAATTAGCTACAATATTCCAGATTGGATTGCTTTAGAAGGTGTTTATTTGCCTGATAGTAAAAACGACACCTTACTTTATGGTAACAAAATGCGTTTGGATATTGATATGCTGGCTTTGTTAAAAAACAAAGTAAGTATCAATAAAATAGAATTAGATAATATTAATCTCAATATAAAACGCACGCTGCCAGATACAACTTTCAATTTCAACTACATCTTAAAAGCATTTGAAAGTACTGAAAAAAGTAGTGAAACAAGCAAAGGCTCTCCTTTAGAATATCAATTATCCAATATTCTCCTCAAACAAGTTAATATCGCATATCTCGATGATGTAACTGGCGTTGATGCAAAAGTTAGACTAGAAAATGCCCAAACATCTTTCAAAGCCATTGACCCAAGTACTTCAAAATATCATTTAGATAAAGTATCCTTAAATGGCGGAAATTTATCTCTTCGCATTTATGAAGCTTTGGCAAAAACACCTGAAAGTACTGTAAAATCAGACAGTTTAGATGTAGCTTTTGGAGAATTTGATGCTAAAAATATTCAATGGAAAATCACAGAAGAAAGTGCTGGCTTAGTCAATACAGTAAAATTAGGTTCATTGAATGTAAAAGGCGATAAACTTTACTTAGCTGGCGAACAAGTACATTTAAAATCGGTAAATCTTTACAATACCGACGCAAAAGTAACTTTCTTGAAAAAAGTAAAAAAAGAAAAAGTAAAGACTCAAACAGCAACATCATCACCCAATAACTGGAAAGTATTGGTCGATAAAATAATTTTGGACGGCAATAACATTCAGTACCAAGACTTAAACCAAGTTGCCTTAAAAAAAGGATTAGACTATAACAATCTAAAAATCAATAATTTAAAAGCAAACTTAGAACGTTTTCGTTTCTCACCCGATAATATTTCGGGTTGGTTATATTCGAGTTCATTCAAAGAAAAATCTGGTTTTGAATTACAAAAATTCCAGACAGATTTTGCCTATACCAACCGTCAGACGTTTTTGAAGAAACTCTATGTAAAAACGCCCAACACGATTTTAAGAGATGAATTATCGTTGAGTTACGCTTCATTTGAGCAATTCAGTAAAAATATTGGTGCTTCTAAAATCAAACTTAATCTCAAAAATAGTCAGATTGCATTCAAAGATATTTTATTGTTAATGCCAGATTTTGCCCAAATACCTCCTTTCAAAGGCAATGAAAAAGCTTTGCTAAAAGTAGATGGTTTAGCAACGGGTACAGTTAATAATTTAAAAATTAGCAAGTTTTCAATCACTGGATTCGGGCAAGCTAAAGCCAATTTACAAGGAGTAATCACAGGTTTGCCAGACGTCAATAAAATGGCTTTAAAACTAAATATCAAAGAGGTTTCGCTCACTAAAAATGATATTTTAAAATTAGCCCCAGCCAATAGCATTCCTAGTAATATTGAGTTGCCACAAAAAGTAAATTTAGTAGGAAGAATCAATGGAAAAATTCAAAATTTAGCCATTAATGCTAAAGTAAAAACCGATATGGGCGGTGCTTCTTTTAATGGAAAACTGATCAATATTACTGCCGATAAAAATCAACAATACGAAGGCGTAATGAGTTTGGATGCTTTTGAAATGGGCAAATTCATTAAACAAACAGAAAACGTAGGCAAATTAACGCTCAATGCAAAAGTAAAAGGGAAAGGCTTAGACTTAAAAACGATGAATACTGCTATTGAAGGCACTATTCAACAAGCAGAAGTAAAAGGCTACAATTATAAAAATTTAGTGTTTGAAAGTAATATTGCTAATCAAATCGCTCAAATCAAAGCACATATTACTGACCCAAACATTTCTCTGAAAATCGATACTAAAGTTGATTTATCTCAAAATTTTCCTGGCATAAAAGGAAATGTTGAAATTGCTGAATTAAACCTAAAACCTTTAGGATTTTATGCTGATAACATTGGAATTCATGGGAATATTGATGTAGATATGCCATCAACCGACCCAAACAATCCAAACGGAAAAATTACTATTCACGAAGCAACGCTTTTTCAAGATGGAAAGCCAATAAGTATTGAAAACACGACATTGACTGCCCAAAATACCAAAGATGGCAGAAGGTTTGATATTCAATCGCCATTCTTAATTGCTAATATCAAAGGTGATTTTAATTACTTGCAGCTATCGGATATTTTCATCAGTAATATCAATCGTTATTTTACCATTCCTGATATTACTTTCACGCCAATTACGGAGCCTTACAAACTTTCTATTGAGGCAAAAATGGTAAAACATCCAGTTTTCAAGGCTTTTTTGCCGGGTCTTACCAAACTTGATACAGTTCGTTTTTCGGCTTTACTGAATAGTCAGGCTGATACGCTGATGAAAATGTCTTTATTCTCGCCTAATCTGGAATATGATACCATCAAAATTTCTAATGTAAAAGTAAACCTGAGTGCCAACGCTGAAAAGTTGACTTATCAAGCGTCACTTTCAGGTGTTGAAATGAGTAGCTTTAATGTCCGAAAAACATTTTTAAATGGAACTGTAGCGAATAATACGGCAACTTTTAAAGCTGTTTTTAAAGATTCTATCGACCAAGATAGAAATGAAGTAGCGGGTTTGGTTCAGAATTTTGACAATCAATACAGAGTTCGACTGGTTAAAGGTGGTTTGAAATTAAATTATAAAAATTGGGAAGTTGATTCAACGGGTTTTGTGCAATATGGAAAAGCGGGTTTACTCGTCAATCATTTTCAAATGGAGCAAGAGAAGCAGCGTTTATTCGTTAACAGTACTTCTACCGAAGCCAACGGCCCTATTAATATTACTGCCGAAAATTTCAGAATTGAAAACTTTGTCACACTTTTCGTGACGGATTCTTTAATGGCTGGCGGACAAATTGATGGACAAATTTTACTGAGTAATTATATGGTTTCGCCATCGTTTACTGGCGATGTAAAGGTGACAGATTTTACTTTCCAACAAAGCCCGATTGGGAATATAGCCGTAAATGTATTTAACGAAACTGCTGAAAAAATCACTGCAAAAGCTACTTTATTAAGTGCTAAAAACGATTTACAACTCACTGGAAATTATTACCTCAATAGCGAAAATCCACTCGATTTTAAATTATCTATCAATAAACTTGGTGCAGAAACGGTACAAGCGTTCAGTTTTGGTCAGCTCAAACAAGCCAAAGGTATTTTACAAGGACAAGCCACCATCAAAGGCTCAAGTACTCAGCCACAAATTCTGGGTGATTTAGGTTTTAGCAATGTTGGTTTCAACATTACACAATTAGGTAGCCGTTATTTGATTGACAAACAAAAACTGTTTTTTGAAGGGGAAACCATTCAGCTCAAACAATTTACCCTCAGTGATACTTTGAATCAACCATTGAAAATTGATGGAACCGTTTCGTTGGCAAATATTCCAGAAGTAAGATATGATTTGACGATTAATACCAAAAACTTCATGGTGTTGAATTCTAGCCGAAAAGACAATGATTTTTTCTACGGAAAAGGCTTTGTTGATGCTAGTTTATCAGTTCAGGGTGTTTCGTCGGCAGCTAAAATTGAAGGTGATATTAAAGTACGTGAAAATAGCAATATTTCTATCATCGTTCCTGAAAGCTTCGACGAACAAAGTGAAAGCGATGGGGTTGTGGTTTTTGTCAACCATCAAAACGAAGCACTCGTCAAGGAAGATTCTACCACGAAAGTATCACTCATGAATGATTTCGTTTCGGAAATGTCGTTAAATATTGAAGCTGACGATAAATCTGAATTTACCATTGTGGTTGATGAATTGAATGGCGACAATCTTAAAGTAAAAGGAAATGCCAGACTAAATGCTGGATTAAGTGCTGATGGACAACCATTTATTTTAGGTTCTTACGATTTAACAGAAGGCAGTTACGGCTTAACTTTTGAAGTATTGAAGCGTCAATTTTCTATCGAAAAAGGCAGTAATATCATTTGGTCTGGCGACCCAATGAATGCAGAAGTAAACATTACGGCAGTTTATAATACAGAAACGTCTCCGCTAGATTTAATGACAAACGAAACGGATGACGATACTCGTTTCAGACAAAAAATTCAATTCGATGTTTTATTAACGATGGCTGGGCGATTGACAAAACCAGACATTTCCTTCAAAATTCGACCGTCAAAAACACAAAAACTAGTCAGTAGTTCGGTGATTACAGACGTACAAAACCGTTTGAATAAGCTGGATGCCAACGAAGTAAACAAACAAGTATTTGCTTTATTGATTTTAAATAGATTTTTCTCAGAGAAATCTTCCGACTTTTTCTCAAGCAGTGGCGGGGCAAATCCAGAAGCTTTGGCACGACAAAGTGTAAGTAAATTACTTTCAGACCAATTAGATATGTTGGCATCCGACCTCATCAAAGGCGTAGATTTAGACGTGAATTTATCGTCAACACAAGATTTTTTCAATGGAAAATCAAGTGCTAGAACCGATTTAAGTTTGGGTTTATCAAAAGCTTTCTTCAATGATAAAATTGAAATTAAAGTAGGTAGAAATTTTGAATTAGAAAACAAAACGAGCATCACGAGGAATTCCGCAGAAGTATTTGATAACATTACCGTCAACTACAAACTGACAAATGATGGACGTTATCTTTTTAAAGCATTCAGAAAAAATCAATTTCAGTCTGTTTTAGATGGTTTTGTGGTTGAAACAGGCGTAGGTTTCACCGTGACAATAGAGTATGGGACTTTCAAAGAAATTTTCAAAAAGCCAAAAAGTAAATAGCTTTTCTCCAGCAAGAAATCAACATGAATAATCGAAATTTTACATATTCTTCAGCATTCAGGAAAAGTTTATCTTTACAAAAGATACTATCACTCCTATTGCTATGCACAGCATTGTTTATTTCAGGCTGTTCAGTTACCAAAAAATTACCCGCTGGCGAAAGCCTTTACGTTGGTGCGAGTATTAAGATACAAGCAGACTCAGCTGTCAATAAAAAAGAAATTGCTACCGTAAAAACCCAGCTTGAAGCTTTTGTAAAGCCAAAGCCAAATTCTGCCATTTTAGGTTTTCCATACAAAGTTTGGTTTTATTACTTGTTTGGTGAGCCAAAAAGCGAATCAGGGTTTAAAAGCTTTTTCAGAAAAAGATTTGGCGAACCGCCAGTGTTGGCAAGTAGAAGTGTAATTGGTGCTAATGCTAAACAAATTGGCTTATTGTTGAACAACCAAGGATATTTTCGTTCTACAGCTTCAGGAGTACTTACTGAAAAAAATCGTAAAACGACAGCAGACTATACCATTAATTTACATGAAAGATACATTGTTGACACCATCAAATTTTCTACGAAAGATACTTCTGTTTTCGGTAAAGCCTTTGTTGCTTCACAAACAAGGTCTTTAATAAAAAAAGGAACGCCTTATCAGTTCGATATGATTAGTGCCGAACGAGAGAGAATTGACAATTTGCTAAAAAGAAGAGGTTTCTATTATTTCAGACCCGATTTTATTATCATCAAGGCAGACTCATCTTTAGCTACTCATAAAGTAAATCTCACTTTTGAAGTAAAACCTTCTACCTCACAAGTTGCTAAAAAATTGTACTTTATCAGAGATGTACACGTGTTGGCAGATTATGGTGAAAGTGCAGTAAATGATAGTATTAAAGACTTAGAAAGTAATTATAAAGGCATCAAAATATTCGATAGAACAGGTTCTTTCCGACCTAAAATTTTTGCTGACGCAATAGGTTTTCGTCGTGGAGGAAAATATGGGAGTGCTATTCAAGATGTATCTTTGTCGAGATTAATCAACTTAAATGGAAATTTCAAATTTGTTAAAAATACTTTTGAATTAGTACCACGTTCAGATTCTGCACTGTTAGATGTATTTTACTTCTTAACACCCTTAAAAGCAAAATCTGTTGTGGCAGACTTAAATGCAACGACAAAATCGAACAATTATACGGGGTCAAATATCAGTATTTCGTGGTTAAACAAAAATACCTTCAAGGGGGCAGAATTATTAAAAATTACAGCAAACGCTGGTTTAGAATTCCAAGTTGGTGGAGCAAGCAGTACGGTTGGGGCTTTAAATACGACACGTTTTTCGATAGAAAGTAACCTTTCTTTACCAAGATTTACCATTCCATTCGTCACGATAAATCCTACAAGGAATCAGGCTCTTCCAAAAACAAATATTAATATTGGCTATGAGCAGCTAAAAAGAGGTGGCTTGTACGACCTTACTTCTCTCAGAACATCTTTGACTTATGCTTGGAAACAAAATGCTTCCATTGAACATTCTGTAACACCACTTTTAGTCAATTTAGTAAAAGCCTCTAATTTTAGTGAAGACTTTGCGTTGGAATATTTCCGAAATCCGATTTTGTACGAAGAGATTTTAGACAATAAAATTATCATGAGTACGGCTTATACATTCTCGTATATGCCACAAAATAGAGCTAATAGCCGACATAATTTTTCATTTACTGGCGGTGTAGAAGTAGCAGGAAATTTAGCGAGTTTATTGGCAAAATTAGGTTCAAACGACGATGCTTCAGTTTCTACACTTTTTGGGGTAACTTATCCACAATATGCAAGGTTCGATGCTGACTTTAGATATGGTTATCGTTTAACACAAAACCTTCGTTTAGCGAATCGTTTCTTAGTGGGTTATGGATTACCCTATGGAAATTCTTTCTTTCTACCGACGGTCAAGCAATATGTAGCAGGTGGAAATAACAGTATTCGTGCTTTCCCAGCAAGAACCATTGGTCCAGGAAGTTATTTAAGAACAGGCTCTTTACTAGAGCAAACCATTGGCGGACAATCTGGTGATATTAAATTAGAATTTAATACTGAATTAAGAGCCAAGTTTAATCAATACATTCACGGAGCAATTTTTGTAGATGCAGGAAACGTTTGGATGCAAAAAGATGCTGACATTTATGGTGCTGATGCCGTTTTTACGAAAGACTTTTATAAACAAGTAGCCATTGGTACAGGAATAGGTTTACGATTTGACTTTAGTTATTTAATCCTCCGTTTTGATTTAGCAACGCCCGTCAGAAAACCATATTTACAAGAAAATGAACGATGGGTTTTAAAAGATTTCAATTTGGGAAATCCTGAATGGCGAAAAGAAAATCTAGTTCTAAATATCGCCATTGGTTATCCTTTCTAAACAAACATTAGTCATCCCGAATTTTAAAATCACAAAAAAGCGGTCAAAAAACTAATTTCGACCGCTTTTTTATGATTGATGGGCAACGAATTCCTACTGTTTGAGCGAAGCGAGTTTAGGAATTCTTGAATTTCTTTTGTTACTTTTCTTGTTTCAAGACAAGAAAAGTAAGGATTGTACAATAATAAATAAAAAAACCTCTCAAATCGTCCTAAACCTCACTATTCTAAGAAAAAATTCGGGATGACTCATGTTTGTATGAATTGAAATTACGCTTAATGAATTTTGTAAGAAAGTCCAAAAGATAAATTTGTTCCTCGCTTACCAACAAGCCCTACATTTAAGTTGGCAAATGCACCTAAATTCTTAAATAAGAAAAGTCTTCCGCCAGCTTGTGCATAAAGAGCAGTACCTGAACCATCTAAGATTTTACCATAAATTCCACCCACATAAGGGTCAAACTTACTTGGTTTTTGATTATCCTCTCCAGAGAAGTGATAATTTAAACCTACACCCAAGAAACCATCTTCATACATACCATTTTTTCCATACCAAGCTCTAGCTTCCAAACCAATGTTTCTGGCTAAACCAAATTCACTAGCCAACAGAATAGGTAGTACATTATCTTTATACATAATACCACCTTCAACTACTAATAAACCCCTATAAAATACAGGAAGAACCTTAACACTCTCTGAAGTAACTACTTCTACATGCGTTTCTGTAGCAACTTTATTAACGTTTTGCTTTGCTCCTTTTACGATGGTATCTACTTCTATTACAACAGTACGTTTGATTGTATCAGATTGTTGTGCATTTACTGACAAAGAAAATAACGCTATTGAGAGCGTTAATATAGATAATTTTAAAGCTATTATTTTTTTCATAAATCTAATTTTTAAAAAATGTTACTTAAATCAATACATAAATTATACCAAAACCAGAGTATGTATTTTAGGGGAATTTTGTCCCTATCTTGGGGTAATTTAAGTATTTAAAATGACTGTTTTGAAAAGCTTGATTAAAAATTTTGCTATAAAACAAAAAAGGAATAGCTTATAGAAGCTGTTCCTTTAACCAAAAACCCTAACTGCTTAATTAGTATTATTATCTAAAAAGATTCTGTCTAAAAAATGCCAAATCAACGCTCCAACCTCCCTTTTTGGCTTATTTAATAAGAGTTTTAGGTAAAAAGGCAAAGGGAGTATTCTCCCTATCCTTTATCGAATACCTAACCATTACTAAATTAATAATCTTTGAAGTTGCTAAAACTTAGTTTATAAGAAACAGGGAAATCCATTCAACTTCCCTGTTTAACTATGCTATAACCACTTTTAACTTATTCATACTGATGAGATTAAAAATACGGGAGTGAAGTTCCACTCCCTATTTATCACAATCTAACCACTATGAAAAAGACTTATATTTTTATAAAAAGACCCAAAATGATTTACTGAATTTTTTCTTGAACTTTATCAATTTGTTTATTCAAATCATTTTTAAACTCTTTCCAATCACGTTTTTTTTCACTTTTCAAATCGTCTAATGCTTTATCTAATTCATCCAAAGATTGTTGTAAACCTTTCTTCTTGGCAGCTAATCTTGCTTTTTCCTGAATAGTAGCATTTTTAATATCTTCATCAGCTTCTTTCAGCTTTTTGTTGATTTCATCCTTTTTATTATCAATTTTGCTTACTAAAGCTTCCTTTTCTAACAAAATGTTTTCACCAGCTTCTTCAGCTCCATATTTTACTTTATCTGCTACGCTGTCGGCTTTAGCTTCAACAAGATCTTGAGCATCTTGTGTTTTTTCAGCTATATCTTTTTTCTCATCTCTTGAACAAGAAAAACAGGTTGAAACGATAATAAAAGCAATCACTAAATTCTTCATTCTTGTATGATTCAATTTTAAACAAAAAAAATATACCAATTTAAAAAAATTAAGCCTTCAAAAAAAATGGGCAATCAACTCCACACTTTTATGTATTATGGGCAATTATGTGCAATAAATTACACAAACATTGCCTTTTATATGAAAAATCAAGTATTGGGCTTCTTAATTTATGGCTCTAAATACAATACCACCATTGGTAAACATCGGCATCATGTTTAACATTAGTAAAAAAACATACCATTAATTTGAATAAAATTTATGTGGCTAAAGCACCACAATTCAGGGGAAATTTATCATCTATTGTATCTTATTGGGCAAAAAAAAGACGAGTATTACTTCATACCCGTCTTTCTCCACTAATTTTTTTTAATTATTCATCTTCCTTTTCTGACTTCTTTTTTCTTCCTTTTACCAACGATTTTACATCTTCTGTTGTTTCTGTAATGGTTTCAACCAATTCTGGAACAAATGCTAACATTTTCTTTTTCTTTTCTTTCATGATTCGATTATGGTCTGGTTCGCCCAATAGAAAACCGAATGGTTTTAAATCTGGCACAGAATCAAATATTACTTTTAAAATAGCAACTGTTGGTAGTGAAAGTGCCATTCCGGCAATTCCCCATAAGGCAGAGCCAAGCAATAAAGCTATGATAGCAACCAAACCATTAATACTTATTTTTGAACCTACTACTTGTGGCGTAATAAAATTCCCTTCAAGAAATTGTACAAAGATAAAAACACCCGCTACTCCTACTGCGTACATCGGCGAATCTTTGGTAATCAAAGCCATAATAATCGGTAAAATAGACCCTATTAAAATACCTACAAAGGGAATAATTAGCAAAGCTGCTGCCAAAAAACCAAAGAAAATGGCATAGTCGATTCCAAGTGCTATTAAACCCAAGGTGTTTAAGCTTCCCACTATGATGGTCACGGTGACTAGCCCTTTTAAATAACTATGAACTACTTCATAGATTTTTGTGAGTACGGTATCAATAGCATATTTACTTGTATTTTTAAAAACTCGATAAAAAAACAACTTAAAGAAATCTCGATAATACAACAGAAAAAACATGTAAATCGGAATTAATGATAAATTCCCAAGCATATTTCCCGTGGTAGAAAGTGCAGAAGTAAATACAGAGCCTCCACTACTTAAAATACCAGTTCCATACTGGCGTAATTTTGCATTCTGTGTTTTTCTTCCCACATGAAAATGATTTTCCGTCCAGCGTTGACCTTGTAAAAACAAATGTTCAAATCGTTTTTCTAGTTGTGGAAACATTTCGCTGAAACTAGCTATCTGAGTAGAAGCAAGCCAAATTACTCCAACTGCTATCATTAAAAAAAAGATTAATGAAATAGTAATTGATAAAGTTCGCCCCAAACCAATTTTTTCTAACAAATTAGACAATGGGTACAAAGCCATAGAGAGAATAATGGCAACAAAAAAAGGCACTAAAATATCTTGCAAAACCATCATCCAATACACTAAAATGGTTACTGCAATGAGTGAGAATGCAAATTTTATAATAAAGGGAAATCGTTGAGTCATCGGAACAGAGTTTTATTGATGTTAACAAGCATAATAACTGTAATTTATAACTTTTATCATTCTCATTAAAAAAGGGCTGTATTAATTTACATCCCTCTTACCTACTTGATAAAGTAATTTGATTACAAAAACAAAGAAAATAAGAAAATCCAAGCATCTAATCCTGAGTAACAATTTAATTTGCATGAAGAAATCAAACAAAAAATAATTATAAGCTATAATAAAAAATTAGAATAATCACATTTCTTTCTTGATAATTGAAATTAAAATTAAGATTATAGCAAGTACTAAAAAAAGATGAACCAGTCCTTTTAAACTTAGTAAAAAGACTCCAATTACCCAACTTAATACCAATAAAAGGGCGATTTTGCAAAAAACATTATTCACTACTAATACTTTATAAAAATTATACATACTGAAAATTACTTATTGATTTACAATTACTTGAAACGATAAAAAATACAATAAGTAACACTTTTCTAAAGATATTTTTAACTAAATTTCTATTCCAAAATCAAAAATATCCATTTAAGCTATTCACATCAAAAACTGTAGAAAATACTCCACAGTTCAATATTAATAAGGTCTGGTATCATAATATTACTCAAACAATAACATCAAAATAATACAAATAATGAAATACTCCTTCAAAGAAAAAATCGAAGAGTTCTTTAGTTTTATAGGAGAAGTTTTTCGAGAATTTTCAAATGATAATGCTACAAAGCTAAGTGCTTCTTTGTCTTATTATACAATATTTTCGCTTGCACCCATGTTGATGATTGTGATTTCGGTTGCAAGTATTTTTTTGGGAAAAGAAGCTATTGAAGGGCAACTTTTTGGGCAAATAAATAACCTGATAGGTAATGATGCAGCCAAACAGGTAGAAGCATTAATTAAAAATGCAGAGCAGTCTCATAAATCTGGCGTAGCAGCCATAATTGGATTTGTTACTTTACTGATTGGTGCAACGGGTGTTTTTGCTGAAATTCAAGATTCCATCAATTTCATCTGGTCTTTAAAAGCAAAACCTAAAAATAGTTGGGTAAAATACTTGGTCAATCGTTTTCTATCTTTTTCACTTATCCTAGGATTGGGTTTTCTTTTGTTAATTTCCTTAACAATCAATGCACTATTGAGTTTATTTGATAAACAATTACAAATGTATTTTGAAAGTAGCTTCACCATTTTCGTATTTATGTTGGTGAATACTTTAGTTATCTGGGCAATTATCACCTTGTTATTCGGTGTTATCATCAAGGTACTTCCAGATGGTAAAATTTCTTGGAAAGATACCCTTATTGGTTCAGGTATTACCTCATTGTTATTCATGGTTGGTAAGTTTTTGATAGGAGTATATCTTGGGCAGTCAACCGTAAGTACGGCATTTGGTGCAGCTGGTTCGATTGTTTTAATACTTTTATGGGTGTATTATTCATCAATCATTTTATACTTCGGTGCAGAGTTTACCAAAGTATATTCGTTCAGATATGGCACACCCATTCAACCCAATAGTAATGCTGTTTTTATTTTGAAACAAGAACTTGAAGTAAAAAAACAGTCCACCATTTCAATAAAATAATATCATTTCATGGAAACTAGCACGATTAATCCTATTAAAATAAAAGCATTACAAGTATTGAATTTTGTATTCTTTATTGTAATGGTAATTATGAATGGTTTGGCGAATGGCTTACCGCTGAATGGCAAAACGACAGGACAATTGTCGAATCAATACCCCAATTTATTCGTTCCTGCTGGTATTACTTTTTCTATCTGGGGAATTATTTACTTTCTGTTATTACTTTTCTGTATTGAACAATCAAAATCTCTTTTTCAGAAGAAACCCGATGCTACTTTGGGACTTGTGGTGAATGGAGTTGGGTATTGGTTTATTATTAATGCGATGTTGAATGCTCTGTGGATTTTAGCTTGGCATTATGAATTTATGATTGCTTCGATGCTTATCATGGTTGGGATTTTAATATCATTGGTTAAAATAAATCTTCATATAAAAACCACTCAAGTGTACCTTAGTGGTTATACAAAAACTATTTTAAAAGCTGCCTTCGGGATGTACTTGGGTTGGATTTGTATTGCAACGATTGCTAATGCAACAGCTTTTCTGGTGCATTTTGGCTGGACAGATGGTTATATACTTGGACAATCTTGGGCAAGTATCATGATTTTAGCAGGTAGTTTTATTACTTTCTTACTTGTGATTGATTTAAGAAATGGCTACGTTGGACTTGCCGTAATTTGGGCATTATTGGGTATTCTCTTAGCACGTTATCAAGCAACAGTATTTTATAAATATATCGTTTTTAGTGCTATTCTAGGAATAGTAATTGTTGTAGTCAGCACAATTATGGCATCAACCATTTTGATGTTTACAACCAAGAAAAAACTACCAGAAGAATCTAAGATACCATAGTAAAACTGATGATAAACTTAGTTCCTTTTCCAACCTCAGATTCAACCTCTACCCTAGCCTTGTGAGATTGAATGATGTTTAAGGTAGCAGCCAAACCTAAACCAATACCATTATTTTTTGAAGTAAAATAAGGTTCAAAAAGACGTTCGAGATGTTCATGACTAATGCCAATGCCATTGTCCTCGATGGTTATAACGACAGACTTACTTCTTTGTGTGGCGTAAATTTTCAGGATACCCTCTCCCTCTGTCATCGCCTCCACAGCATTGATGATAATGTTTAATAGTGCAATTTGAATTTTAGCTTTGTCAACATCAATCCAAATATCGGCAGCATAATTACAGCTTAATTTTATATTTTTCAGATTGATTCTATCAATTGCTTGTTCGATGGTACTGTCTAAGATTTCTTTTAAAGTATATCGACTAAAAGTTACTTCTGATGGTCTTGAAGTATTTAATAATTCTGTTATTAAATCATTGATTCGTTGACTGTTTCGTCTGATAATATCAATAAAAAACTTGGCATCTTCATCTTCAAAATCAACCTCCATTTGCTCGATTGATAGATTAATATTCGTCAAAGGATTACGAACTTCATGTGCCAAAGTACGTACTAAACGACCAGCAGCAGCCATTTTTTGGAAAAGCAGAGCATCTCGCTCTTCTTTTTTTCTGGCGGTGATGTCATGAATAATTCCTAAATAATAAGGTACACCATCGCTATCTAATTGGCGATTACAGTGAATTGAACATTGCTTTTTTTCACCAAATTTAGTTTCTAAAAGCACCTCAAAATCGCTAATTTCACCATCTGCTTCCAACTGATTGATATATTGACGGCGGTCGTGAGCTCGTACAAAAACGGAGTAACTTTTTAACTGATAGAGTTCCTCTTCGGTATAACCAAAGAGTTCAGCAGTAGAAGGCGTGAAATAATTGAATGTACCATCTAAACGAGCAGTAAAGATGGCTTCTTTGGTTTGGTCAAAAATATTCCTGTATTTACGCTCACTTTCACGAAGCGTTGAAAGCGTACTGGCTCGTTCGAGTGCATAGCGAATACAGCGTTCTAGTTTTTCAGAATCTAGTTCACTTTTTACTAAATAATCATACGCACCGAGTGTCATCGCTTCAACGTCAATGCGTTGATCGCCTTTTCCTGTCAATAAAATCACAGGAGATTTCAAGCCATGTTCAATGCCTACTCTCAATAAATCAATCCCTGTTTTTGAGCCTAATAAAAAATCAAAAAAACACAAGTCATATTGTTTTTTTTTGATTTTTTCGATAGCATTATCAAATGAAAATGCCCAGTCTATATCAAATTTCTGACCTTCAATATCTTTCAGATAATCACTTGTAAGCAAGAAATCGTCCTCGTCGTCATCAACCAATAATAATTTAATAGTACTATCTCTCATGATTTATTGTTACCAATCTGGTTATTATATTGAACGATTTCAAACCAATATTGCCCTATTGTGCGAATTACTTCTATAAAATTGGTAAAAGTAACAGGTTTTGGTAAAAAGTAGTTTACGTCTAAATCATAACTTTTTACAATATCTACATCCGATTTTGAAGTAGTAAGTACAATGATAGGGATTTTACATAAATCTGCATCAGATTTTATAATTTTGAGTGCCTCTCTGCCATCTACTTTGGGCATATTCAAATCTAAAAGTATTAGGTCTGGACGTGGAAATACTACTGTGTCATTGAATTTACCATTTCTTCTAAGGTAATTAATCAAATCCACTCCATCCTCCACAAATTTAATTTGATTGATGATATTATTCTCCTCTAGTGCTTCCTGAGTCATCATTCTATCGTCAGCATCATCATCAGCGACGAGAATTACGATACTTTTTTTTTGATTCATACTTTTCTTGTTTATGCCTGGTGTATTGGCAAATACATAATGAACGTTGCACCCGCTCCTAGTTCACTTTCAGCATAGATAATTCCTTGATGATTTTCAACAATCTTTTTACAGATTGCCAAACCCAATCCTGTCCCTTCAAATTCTGACCTACCGTGTAATCTTTGAAAAATTACAAATATGCGTTCTGCATATTCTGGCTCAAAGCCAATACCATTATCTTTAACTGTGATTTTACAATAACGCTTGTTTTTATAATCTAAACCCAATTTACTTAGCTCTGCCTTTGTTGCTTCTTTTGCATCAACCCAAATAACTGGTGAATGGCTAGGTTTTACAAACTTCATGGCATTACTAATTAAATTTTGAAACAACTGTTGCATTTTTGGTGCAGAAGCTTCTAGTATTGGCATTGTACCCACATGAATTTGTGCATTGGTTTCTGCTACTTTTAGCTCTAAATCACTCAAAACATTTTCGAGTGTTTTGTTCAAATTTACTTGTTCAAAAGCAACTAATTTTCTTGATAAGCGAGAGTATGAGAGTAGATTTTCCATCAATACCTCCATCCTATTGGCAGAATCAATCATTCTTGTCAAATAAAAACTGGCGTCTTCATCTAGTTGCTTTTTATACTTTTGATTGAGCCTATCACCGAAAGCAGTTATTTTTCGTAATGGTTCTTTCAAATCGTGCGAAGCCACATAGGCAAACTGCTCTAATTCTTGATTGGAGTGATTAAGTTCTTCTAACTTTCTTTCAAGTTCTTTTTCATAAGCTTTTAGTTCTGTCACTTCTACCGTATTACCTATAAACTTCAAAATTTTTCCTGCTTCGTCTGAACTTACCCAACCTTTTGTTTGAACGTATTTTTCTACACCGTCCAAATCAACAATTTTATGTTCAAAAGCATAAGGCTGTTTTTGTGTTGCGGCTTCTTGAATTATTTTTTTTACACTGGCAAGGTCTTCATCATGTACTCTGGCATAATAAAACTCAATATCAATTTTAGCAGGTAAGAGAGTTATATCACTTCCTGAATACAGTTTTTTCAAACCATCAGACCACTGTATTTCGTCTTTGTTGACATCCCATTCAAAACTGCCATAATTCATTAAAGCTTCGGCTTCTTTGAATAAATCTTTGTTTTTCTTGAGTTCTTCATAAGCGACTGATAGTTCTTCAACCTTAGCTTCCAGCTCTCCTTTGATTTGCTTAATTTCGGTAATATCTTGAGAAGTACCGATTACTCGTTTTACTTCACCTTTTTCATCCAAAAAACACTTTCCTCTTACTGCTATTTGCTTTCTATTACCTCTTAAATCTATAATTTCGTGTTCATACTCATAGATTGTTTTTTTCTCTTTTACCGCTTTGAACGACAAATCTCTTACTCGTTGTACATCATCTTCGGGAATATGCTTTTGATAAGTACCATAAGGCATTTTTGAATCCTCATGAGCAGCTTGTTCGTAGCCAAATATTTCAAATAAACCATTAGACCAGATTACGTATTCATTATTAATCTGCCATTCCCAGCTCCCATAATTAAATAATCGTTCGGCTTCATTTGATTGATTCTGAACTTGCTGTGTTTTTTCTAGCAATTCGTTTTCAACCGTAATATCATCCGCCAAAATCAATAACATACTTGGCTGATTTAAAGCATCTCTTTTTATTAAAGTACATTTATTACGAGTTGTAATTTTTTTGCCAGATTTACTGACAATTTTCAGCACAAAACTTTCACTATCATTGATGGCTACTTCTCTAAAAGTATTTTGTAAAAAATGAAAAAGGTGTTCGGGAGAAGTGAAGTTTTCGACAGGAAATGTTAAAAGATTATTGGTTAAAAATTCTTCTGGTGAATAATCCGCAATAATTTCAGTTTTGGTATTAAGATAAATGGCTTTTTTGTCTGTTAAATCTAACAGATAAACAAAACTTGGAATAGCTTCCAGAAAACCATTCAAAAAATCAGACTGATTATCAGTGTTGAATACTTCAAAAAAATGATTAGGCACGTCCATTAATTTCTATAATTAAAGAAACTACTTGTGTAATTTCAAAAAACTTAAGCAAGCAAATAAGTAACCTGTGTAAAATAAACGATGTTGTTATGTGAATTAAAGTGCTGTTTATTAATATTTTAAATCTACAACTCATCACCGCTGGCGGACTGTTCACAATTCACTCCTTTTACTCAATACAACATTGAAGCGATTTACAATTCAAAAACTTTCATTTTATTGTAAAGTGTTTTTCTGTCTATTCCTAGAATTCTGGCGGCTTTACTTTTATTGAAATTTACTTCTTTTAGCACCTTTAAAATCATATCGTATTCAGCTTCAATCGCTGCCGACTTCAAGGAAGGTTTAGCAACAACTTCGTTTGAAGAAGTACTTTCTGGAGTATTTTGAACAACTTCAACCACAGGAGCTGAAACAGAAACTGGTGTAGTTGGGCTTTCAGTAAAAAGTAATTTTGCGTAATTTGAGATTTCGAAAGGCAATGTTTTTGATTCAATCCATTCTCCGTCGGTCAACAAGGTAGCTCTTTTAATGACATTTCGCATTTCACGAAGGTTGCCATACCATGCGTAACTCATAAAATTATCAATCACATCACTTGAAAAACCTTTTACTTTTTTACCAAGTTCTTCATTGGTTTGGTCCAAGAAAAATTGAGCAAAAGTCATAATATCAGCCTTACGTTCACGAAGTGGCGGAACGTCAATACTGAATTCGTTAAAACGATGATATAAATCTTCTCTAAATTTACCTTTTTTAGAGGCTTCAATCAATTTTTCGTTGGAGGCAACCAAGATTCTCACATCTAAAGGAATTTCTTTCGTACCTCCGATGCGTTTCATCTTCCTTTCTTGAACAACTCTCAGCAAAAGTACTTGCACTTCATAAGGTAGATTTGCTACTTCATCCAAAAAAATCGTTCCACCATTGGCCATTTCAAAATGCCCGATTTTCTGATTTAATGCTCCTGTGAACGACCCTTTCTCATGTCCAAACAATTCTGAACCTGCTAAATCTTTAGAAATAGCACCACAGTCCATCGCCACAAAAGGCTGATTTGCTCTTTTACTGTGCAAGTGAATTTCTTGTGCAATGGCTTCTTTTCCAGAACCACTTTCACCATAAATCAATACGCTATAATTGGTTGGAGCAACGAGTTCAATCTGACGAATCAAGAATTTCGACTCAGCCCCTTCGCCAAAAATATAATTTGCAGGTTTAGCGTTTTTCTTTTTTGAATGAGTAGTCGTTGTTCCATTATGCTCTTCAACCAAATCTTGCATACTTCCTTTTTCAGTTTCAACACTTTCTAAGGCTTTTTTGATGGTCAATAAAATTTCGTCTGGAAAAAGTGGCTTAGTGATATAATCATAAGCTCCCATTTTCATGACATTCACTGCAACTTTTATATCTGAATAACCTGTAATAATTAATACAGGCACGAATGGAAATATCTCTTTGATTTTCAATAGTATAGTCCCGCCATCGGTATCTCCTAACCTGAAATCCGTCATGATTAAATCAGGTTTAAATTCTTGGAGTAAAGCCAAACCAGTACTGCCATCATGAGCGATGGCAACTTCATAATTATTTTTGGTCAAGAAGCGACGAAGTAGTAAACATATATCGGTATCATCGTCGATTACTAAGATTTTTTGCATAGTTTTTAATTTTTTAAAGGAAAGAGACTATTATGAAGCTACCACAAGCCGTACTTTCAAGTATTCTTTTTTAATGTTAATTACTTCAGCATTTTATAATTGTCTTCTAAGTTGAGCTGAAGAAATATTCAAATTTTCTCGGTACTTAGCTACCGTTCTTCTGGCGATATGATAGCCTTGTTGAGCCAATAATTCCATTAATTGAAAATCATTAAATGGGCTTTTCTTATTTTCATTGGTAACTAAATTGGCGATGGCTTGTTGAATTTCACGGTTTGAAACTTCACCGCCAGAATCCATTTTAATGCCTTCTGAAAACAAATCTTTTAAATTGATAATCCCAAAAGGTGTTTGTGCATATTTACCACTCGTTACTCTTGAAATCGTTGAAATATCCATATTAATTTGACTTGCCACATCTTTCAAAATCATTGGCTTTAAGCTACTGACATCGCCATTTTTGAAAAATTCTTTCTGAAAAAAAACAATGGCTTGCATCGTTTTCAACATCGTCATTTCTCTTTGCTGAATGGCTTCGATTAGCCAATTCGCCGTATTGATTTTACTGTTAACATATTGATTTGCCGCTTTATCTTTACTAGAAGCAATTGAACTAGCAAAATCTTGGTTAATTTTCAAAGATGGAATTCTGCTATTATTCAAAGCAATATCTATTTGCGTTTCGCCATACATATTGGTTTCATAAGTAATGATATAGTCTGGAATGATATTATCCTTAATAGCAATCGACGAGGTTTCTCCGTCAATGACAGGCTTGGCATTTAATGCACTGATTTGGGCAAGCGCCATTTTTAATTCATCAGAACTTACTTCTCTCAAACGCATAATTTTTTCATAATTACGCACCGCAAGTTCATCCATATTAAAAGCCACAATATCAATTGCCAAAGATACTTCTAATCCCTTTTCTTTTTTATGCTGAAGTTGTCTCATGAGGCATTCCTGTAAATCAGCCGAACCAATTCCGACAGGTTCCATCAATCGTAGTACTTTCAATAATTTTTCTACCTCATCAATATCTACATAAACACCGTTGGCAAAAGAAAAATCGTCTGCAATATTTTCTGCTGAATAAGTTAAAAAACCTTCATCGGTCAAAGAATCAATGATGTAGTCGATTAGAATACCCTGTTTTTCATCCAATGGCAAAAAATGTACTTGACTTTTCAGTTCGCTACGCCAATCTGTATTTTGGGCTATAGGCAAACTATAAAGTTCGTCGTCTTCACTGTGGTTATTTACTTTGGTTTTATAATCTGGAATATCATCATGAGCGTACTCATCCCAATCGGCATAATCATTATCGGGTTGAGTCAAAATCGGAAATTCATCAGCATCGCCATCAGCTTCAAAATCATCTGCTGAATCTTCAGAGGTTGTTGTACCTTCCTCTAATAATGGATTTTCTTCTAATTCATTTTTGATACGCTCTTCTAGCTCAAGCGTTGATAATTGCAAAAAATTAAGCATTTGTATTTGCAAAGGCGTAATTTTGAAAGTCTGACGCTGGCTCTGTGATAAATTCATCATGTTGACATAGTTTTAGGAGACTACTACCTATTTTCAATTAATGAGCCGTATTTTTGTTTTCGATTATTTTTTTTCAAAAAATCAGCAATTAAAACATTAAATCACTGATAATCAAAACATTAAATATAAAATATTTTATTCAAAAGCCATAAATTTCAGGATTTCAAAAAACACTTTAATTATACATTGCGATACTTTGATGCAAGTTGTGTAAAAAATTCTACACTTTGTAGAAAGTATTTTTAATTAAACTTATTTATCAAAAACAAGATTCCCCACAATTGCTTGTTCTCGCTTAAATCTTAAAAATATTTTCCATTACTATTTCATCAATATTTTGCTCAAAAAGGCAAATCATTAACTATGCAAAAATCTCAGACCCTACAGTTCATCATAGCTTCTTTTATAGGTTTTGCCTTTATGCTTGGCGGTTTATCATGGGTTTCTTTCGAGCAAATCGCTCAGAATACAGAATATACTCAACTTGTAGAACATACTCAATCCGTTTTATGGGTAAGTGAAGAACTTATTTCATCTATGAAAGATGTAGAAACGGGACAAAGAGGTTATATTATTACTGGTAAAAAAAGTCATTTAATTCATTACACTGAAGGGAAAGAAAAAGTGTTTTCGAGATTAGATACATTAAAAATTTTAGTGGCGGATAATCCTGTACAATTAAGAAGTCTGTCGAAAATTGAAGAAATGGTTCATGAGAAAATCAAGTACGTTGATTATAATATTGAAACAGTAAAAAACAATAAGCCTCTAGAAATCAATAAATTTGAAGAAGGCCGAAAAGCGATGGATAAGCTCAGGATATGGATTTCTACTTTTCAAAATAATGAAAAAACGATTCTTGAAACTAGAGTACGCTCCAAAATACATGGGCAATCGCTTTTGCCAATTTATCAAATCATGTTGGCTGTTGCATCTTTTACCCTTTTGTTGATTTCTTTCTACTTGGTATATACTGAACTTAAAAACCGATTCAAATTCCAAAAAGCATTAGAAAGCAAAATTGAAGAATTGAACCGTTCAAATAAAGAATTAGAACAGTTTGCTTATGTAGCCTCGCACGATTTACAAGAACCACTCCGAAAAATAAGAGCATTCTGTGATAAGCTACAAGTAAGACAAAAAATGGTTTTGAACGATGATGGAAAAGAAACATTGGATAAGATTTCAACCTCAGCCGCTAGAATGCAAGTATTAATTGATGATTTGTTGAATTTCTCAAGACTGGTAAATCATAAAACACATAGTTTGAGTTCGGTAAATCTTAACCAAATCGTTGATGAAATATTGAGTGATTTTTCTGAAATAATAACCCAGAAAAAAGCTACATTTTCAATTGCAAAGCTTCCAGAATTGAAAGCCTACAACTTTCAGATGATTCAACTCTTTTTAAATTTAATTAGTAATTCATTAAAATATACTAAAGAAGGAGTAAATCCACATACTATCATCGAATATTCTACCGTTCAAGGAAATACGATACCTCAACTTTCTAGTGTTCATGAAGAGCGTTTTTTCCATAAAATCACTATTCAGGACAACGGAATTGGTTTTGAAAGTGAATATTCAGAGAAAATATTCGTAATTTTCCAACGTTTACATAACCGCAATACCTATCAAGGTACGGGAGTTGGCTTAGCGATTTGCAGAAGAGTAATGACAAACCATAACGGTTTTATTTTTGCAGAGAGCAGCCCTTATGAAGGAGCCACTTTCAGTATCTATTTCCCGATAACTGCTTAATAATTGATAAAATGAATAAAAGATATAATATCTTAATTGCTGACGATGATGATGATGATAAGTTTTTAGTAAAATCGGCATTAGAGGATTGTACCTCGAACACACCCGTCCATTTTGTTGAAAATGGTGTCGAAGTATTAGAATACTTAAAAAATGAAGGGCAATTTGCAGATAAATATGCTTTCTCTAAGCCTTCAGTCATCATTCTGGATTTGAATATGCCAAAAAAAGATGGCAGAGAGACCTTGAAGGAAATCAAGGAAAATCCACTCTTCAAAAAAATTCCAGTTATTATTTTAACGACTTCAAAAGCGGAGGAGGATGTAAATCTATGTTACTCTTATGGTGCAAATGCGTATATTGTAAAACCCAATTCGTTTACAGAACTCACTGAAATATTGTCAACTATGACAAATTTTTGGTTAAACATCGTAACACTTGCACCGACTATCGGCTAGATGCCACTATCTCAACATCTTGTATTTCAGTAGTTTGTTGGATATGGATAGGTTTTTCACTGGTAGCGTTTTTTACCCATAGTAAAGCTTTTTCTAATAACCCTCTGCGAGGCTTAACCAGCTTTGCAGATGGTATATTGGCATTTGGGGAAATTTTATCTTTTACCCAAGCAACAGAATCTTGAACGATATGTTCTTTGTTGTTTGCGATATAGTTACTTAATACATTTTTAGCAAAATAAGGAACGGCAAGGCGTATAAGCCACGAAGAGCCTCGCAAAAGCGAATTTCTAAGTAACATATCCACACCTAAATCTAGTCCAATATTTACGAGACTATTGTTTCGGTTACTTTCAACGAATAAATTCTTAGAAACATCAACCATTTGTCGAACAGGTTGAATAGCTGACTGAAGATTAGTAATGTCTTCAGAGAGTTTTGCCTTCGCAATTAAAATGCTGTTTTCAAGCTTTAACTTTTCGGCTTTTAGCTGTTCAATATTTTCTATCTTCATCTTCGCTGTAAAATTTCTTTAAAAATGAATTTATCAAAGGTAATTTGATGTATTCGTCTTTGATAAACCAAAGTAAAATTCCTGCTATTACATAAAAAACTCCCACACCAAAAAAGCCCAATGCCATGCTGTTGAAGTATTGCCCAAGCAGCCAAGCAGTCGATAAACTCATAAATAATAAGACCACCATAGCAATTAAAATAAAAAGTAAAATTATTGTAAGGTCGGCAAGACCATTTGCAGCTTTTGATGAGGCATTTAATACGCCCAAGTTCCAGCGAGCCTCAACGTAATCAGAGGCATGCTCAAAGATGTCTTCAGAAATATCTTTTGTTTGTTCAAAGACTGCCATCGTTTTATAAAATTAAATGAAAGAGAAAATTTTATCCAAAAATTTATGCTGACCAAGTACTAAAAGACTTAGTCAACATAAAAAAACTAAACTGCTGCAACATCTTTTTGAATTGATTTTACAGAACCCACTGTAGTTTCTGCGATGTCTTCAAATTCGTCTTTAGCTTTATTCTTCCAATTTCTTGCTCTGTTTTCAGCATCATCAACCAACCCTTTAGCTTGGTTTTCGCTTTTTTTAATCAGACTCAATAATTCATCTGCCCAAGTATTAGCATTTTTCTTTACTTTTTTTCTCAAATCAGTTCCTTTTTCTGGGGCAAATACTAGTCCTATCGCTGCACCTACAGCTGCGGCGGCAGCAATTCCAATAATAATTTTTGCGTTGTTTGACATGATAAAAATTGTTTTAGCGTGAATCTTTAATACCTTCGTTGAATAGTTTAATTATATCTATTCAATTGCGTTATTTCTTCTCTAAATCTCAAAAACTTCATACCTAAACCTTGTGCGTGTTTTTTGGCTAGTTTTGAGGTGCAGTATCCTCAAATTGTGGAATTTATCTTTTTAATTCTAGCTAATCAATTAATCTCTGGCACGATTTTTTAACAATGTCTATTCAAAAAAGTGTAACTTAAAGAGTTCATCAGAAATCTTATGCTGTTCCCTATAACAATTTTGTTTAAAAGGCTGACAAGACGAAACGATTTGGACTGCCAAATGTCATGAAAAATGTAGCTTTAATTATTGATGACGAGAAAGACACCTGTCTTTTATTAAAACATTTTCTTAAAAGAAAAGGGATTTATTCATACTATGCACTAACACTGCAAGAAGGAGTTGGAAAAGCGATGGAAGTAAAACCAAACTGGTTGTTTTTAGATAATAACTTACCTGATGGTTTTGGGCTTGATCGTGTAAAAGAGATAAAATCTCTTTCACCGAACTCTAAAATAATTATGATTAGTGCAATGGGGAATTTATTTGAACTTGCATCAAGTGCAGGTGCTGATTCTTTTATTGAAAAACCTCTTGATTTTAACAAAATCGAAAAGTCAATGGCTTTATAAAATGGCATCGGAAACCGTCATCCATGCCATAAATTTATCTATATTCCTCCTCCTCTTCTATTTCCACAAACCTAAAGGAAAAGTAATTTTATTTTTTGCACTTACTAAAGTTACCGTTTGCGAAGCTAAATCGCCCACCAATAATAAATCATTGTTGTACTGATAATCATCTGAATTAGCTAACGCTGTCTGAATCTTTTCCATCAACGCATAAGGCGTTTTACCTTGCATATTCACGCATTGGCAAGGCTGATCTTGTTTGATTTTATTCAATTCTTGTAATAATTCTTTGGTGTCTTCGGCTTTATTCTCTTTTCCCAAACCTATCATTTTATTCATCCAACGATTGTATTGCGGTCTGAAAGGTTCAAATTCAAAAACTAATTCAGGATGCTTTCTCAATAATTCTGCCCCATTTTTATACAATTGAAAATGTCCAGAATCAACAAAACCTACAAAATTCCCTCCCCAAGTCAATCCATAAGCTTCTGTTAAACTATCCAATGGGCGATACAATGTAAGATTATTTGAAATTCTTTTACGACGAGTATAAATGGCTACGTCAGCCGCCAAGCCAAAATTGTGCATAGAAAGTGGCGTCGCTGTTCTTTTTTTTCCTAAATAAAGTAACTGACGACTTGTAGAACGTAAATCAGAAATTACTTTGATAGAACGATGTTTCTCTTTCATAATCGCTACGATTGAATCTCTTTTTTCCAGAAATATCTTACGTTCATCAATCAATAAATTTTCCCAACGATGATATAAATAATTGGGCTGTTTAACCAAAGCCCAAAGGTAAGCTTGTTCTTCCCAAGAAGTGTTCAAAGTAGGAAAAGCCTTTGTTTCAAGTAATTGAGCAGCCTCTTCTCCAGCAGCTTGCAAAGCCATTGTTTGAATATTACCAGTAGCATCTGCCAAAGCCACGTAAATATTTCTTGGTTTCAAGGCTTGTTTCAGCAAAGTATCGGCTAAATAATATGGTTGTGCTAAAGTATAAATCTTTAATTCACTAACGTACTGGGCTGTGTCGCAAGTAAGGTCTTTCCAAGAATTATCATCAAATAAATTGGCTGTTTTGTCTATCAAATTACAGGCAAATAAAGAAACAGAAGCAAAGAGTATTTTAAATAAATTTCTGAACAGTAAGGCAGATAAAATCATAAAGTATTAAGGATTATAAATACCAAAATACAAGAAAATAGCAGTGAATTCTAATGTATTTAGGAATTTAGTTTTTCTCGTTGTGCCAAATACAAACCCGCAATCACAAAAGAAGTACCGATATAAGTGAAAGTACTGATGGGTTCATTCAAAATAACAGCCGCATAAATAAAACCAAAAATGGGATTGAGGAAAAGCCAAAGTGAGGCTTTGACGGGGTCTATTTTGAGGAGATATAACCACAATTGCACTGCCCCAATGGATACTGGAATAGCCAACCAAAGTACAGATATGCTAAAATTAACATCATAAACATTCTTTGACCAATCGGTAAAGAAGTAGGTAACTGGCAAGAGGAAAAACCCTCCTAAGAGTACTTGCCAAGCATTAATGGTAAACAAAGGTAAATGCCATTCTTGCGATGAATAATAAACTGTTCCTACAGAATAGGCAATCATACTTGCTGAAAGAATGAGTAGCCCTTCAACATTTGCATAACTTTGTTGAAAAAGTGGATAAGTAGCGATTGCCACACCTAAAATCCCCAAAGCTAAACCCAATATCTCAGTACGTTTTACCGAACGACCTAACCAAAAAGCAGATAAAATACTGATAATTAATGGATTGGTCGCTACAGCCAAACTACCGATTCCCGCAGAAACGTATTTGAGTGCTACCACAAAACAGCCCAAATAAACAGTAACATTCAAGAAACCATAAATGGCAATTTGTTTCCATTCTTTGGCATTTGGTAATGGATTTTTCTTGACGAGATGGCTATAAACCATCATTAATATGCCCGCCAAGAAAAATCTACAAGTACCAATCACAAAGGGTTGAGCCGATAAAAGCCCTATTTTGGTGGCTGCTGAAGCGGAAGCCCAAAGCATCGCAAAGAATAATCCTGCTAGGAAATTTTTCATTTTAAACTATTAGCCTTTTCAATAATTCGTCAAAATTGATAATTTTAGTTTAAAACACTGCTTTTTTGATGCTAAAGGCATATAGTTTTCCAACAATTATTTACTTCCCGCTATTACTTCTTTATAACTTACTAATTGTATGCCTTTTTTAAGAATCGCTGTTCTTACTTTTTCACTCGTAAAAATCGTCGTTACATCTTGACGACCTTGTGCTACATCTTCATAACCAATGTGTGAAATCGCTCGAAGTTCGTCATTATCCAAACCTGGATGTTCTACAAAAACATAAGCTTTGCCCTCTTCCAATTTATCCAACATTCCGATAAATCCTTCTATTTTTTGTTCGGTATTTTTGTTATTGAAATCAAAACCCGTATAAGCTACTTTTAGGTCTTTCATCGAGTCAACATCCACCATCGTCAGCTTATATTCTTTGGCTACTCTTCTTGCCATATCTTTTACTTCTTGTGTAAAAGCGGTACTTCCCATGTGTCCAGAAACGTGGCTCAGTCTTGGAATATACTTCAATGCCATTTCAATCTGAGCTTTTAGCTCTTTTTCAATGTCTTCTATTTTCCAATCATTATCTAGCACTGCTTGTTTTGGATAATTATTGTTGTGGAAAAGCATCGGATAGAAGTATCCATCGGCATTTCTTAAACTTTTGGCTTCTGTGAGTGGTCGCCATTTTACATTATCCCACTCGCTCGTAATGGCAAAATGCAAACCAATATCTACTCTTTTGTTTTCAGCTAATAATTTCACCGCTTCTGGAAACCAAGGCGAAGCTACAATTACTTCTATCGAGGTTTCAATACCTTCTTTATACGATTTTATCAAGGCTTCATTGCCAGAATGAGAGTAACCCATATCATCACCTCTGACAATCAATTTCGGTGCATTGGCTTTTGGCGTGAATACAATGCCTTTTGAAATCGTTCTTTTACGGTTGATATTGAAAATACTTTGAAAATCTATCGAAACATTATCGTCATCGAAAGTACAAACTATCGTTTCAGTATGTGGACTTTCGATATAACGAAGCGTTAATTCAAGCGTATTTTCGTCTTTCCAAGTATAGCTTCCTGCTACTTTAAAAGCTGGAAGCCCTACCCTATTGGCTTTTGCCGCTGCCACTAAATATGGTCCAAATTTGGTAGTTTCAGACAATTCCCATTTACTTGCACCAAACGGTATTTGGTGTGTTGTTGAATCTGTTTTAAAACTTACTTTACAAACACCATTATCGAAATCGAATTTTACATTTTCAAAACTTCTATCGCCAGTAACCATTCCAAAAGTTTTACCTGATACTTTTGATTCGGTACTTGAACTAACATTTTTATTCGGAATCGGCAAAGCCAACGAAGCGGTTTTTTCTTTCAATTTGGCAAGCATTGCTGGATTTGCAGGTAATTTTTTATCTCCCAATGCTGGATAAATGTACTTCCAAAGTAAATTAAATTCTCCTTGCATATCAGGTGCTTCGGCTGTTACAATCATTACCGCATCTTTTTCGGGCAACACAATGATAAATTGACCATTGGCACCGTCGCCTCTGTAAGCATTATTTCTACTACGCCACATCTGATAGCAATATCCTTGTAGCCAATCGCTTGAATCTTTTTTAGCTTGTGTAGCATTGGGGTCTTGCATGATTTTCATGGTACTTGCTTCTTCTACCCAAGCAGCAGGTAAAATTTGCTTGCCTTTCCACAATCCTTTTTGCAGAAACAATTGCCCGAATTTCGCCATATCTTCGGTTTTCAAACGGATTCCCCAACCACCAGTATTAATGCCTTTTGGATCAACTTCCCAGTCAATTCCCGTAATTCCCAAAGGTTCAAATAATCTTGGTTGTAAATAATCAATTACTTTTTGTCCAGTTACTTTCTGCACAATTGCCGAAAGCATATAAGTAGCGGCAGAATTATACAGAAATTTTGAACCCGGTTTATTTACAATCTGAGTACGCAAAAATGCCTTCACCCAATTTTCATTTTTAGCCCCAATTTCACCCGTCGGGTCAGTTTGATGACCCACACTCATCGTCAACAAATCTTTAATCTTCAATTCAGCCAAGTATGGGCTTACTTGTGTAGGCATATCTTCTGGGAAAAATGAAATCACTTTATCTTCAACAGTAATTTTCTTTTCCGAAACAGCAAAACCAATCGCCGTAGCCGTAAAGCTTTTACTGACCGAATACATGGTATGTTTCAAATCATTATGGTAAGGATTCCACCAAGATTCTGCCACTACTTTTCCATGACGAAGTAACATGAAACTATGAAATTCGTGTTTACTTTTTGAGGCAGCCTCCAAAAAATTGATGATGGCTTCAGACGAAATGCCTTCTGCTTCGGGTGTACTTCTTGGAAGAAGAACAGGCTTTTGAGCCAACAACTGAACACTAACGAAGAGGAGAATCAATATTTTTCTCATTACCGAAGAAGATGATTAAAGATGAAAAGCTGATTGTTTTTAAACAAATTAAAGCTAATACTTATATCCGATAATCCTGTTCTATAAGTTGGGCAAATACACTAAAATACTCATGCCACGACTCATTAGGTTATTTAGGGCATCAAGGTATTCTGTCTGTCATGCCATGAGGGAACACTCCCACAGACTCCCCTATCATAACACAGTTTGAATGAGCTTTAACTCTGTATTCGTGCATTAAAGCTCACTTTTTCTGAGTAACAAGTCAGCATTTCTGAGTACTGACTCGGATTCTCTGAGCTTCAATACAGTTTGAGCGAGCTTTAACTCCGATTTTCTGTATTACGACTCACTAAAACTGTATCGTAATACAGAAAATTTGAGTTACGATACAGTTTGGGTGAGCTGAAGCTCCGAATTTATGAGTTAGGAATTTCATTGAAAAGTTTATGGAAGATTTATTGTTGTTTAATTGTACCATGAGAATGTGTAAGCAGTTAATAATATTAAAACTCAAAATAGTTAAGTGCCTTAATCTCAAACCCTAGCTTCAGAGAGCGGGCGTATTTTTCTCGATTTCGTGCCGTATTACTTGAAAATTTTGGTTCAAAACGCATACAAAGAATAGCATTGATATTTGGAAAGTAATCTTTTATTTCAAAGTTGTTATCTCTAAGGAAAGAGACAAAATTCTCTATTTGTGTCACTCCATCGAAAAAACGATTCCATTTTGATTTTTCTTTATCAAAACTTGTATCTTCCTGATTCAATTTCAATTCTACAAATAAAAAAGTCTTTTCATCAAAGACTATACAGTCGGGTCTGCCATCTTTTTTATTAGTACTGTTATAGTCATATTTTTCCTGACCGTAATTGATAAAATCACCGTCAATACAAATATGTGTAATAGGGTTTTGATTTAGCATATTAATGACCTTGAGATTCCGCTCTTGAGGTTCACTCTCTGTCATAATGGTAAACTTGATAGTGTGCTCTAAATTACTCAATCCACTAACTTCGTAAATATAAAGAGGTGTTTTTTTGGAAGATGTTTTAGTAAAACTATGTTCAGGGAATCTGTCAGTCAAATCATTTATAAACTGTTCTTTCATAGCCTAATTTTTTGAGAAATTTAAGGAATAAAGTGTATCAAAATCATTATTTAATTCTTCTGTAATAGAGTCTAAATAATTTTCTCCAATCAGTCCTGTTTCTGCATCAATAATTGAGTGACAATATATTTGATCATTGAATGAAAGTGCATAAGCTCTTACCTCATCAGGTAAAATATTAATACGTTCATTCTTTTGTTCATCTAAATTTCCAGTACCAAAGTGATTTACAATACTACTAATTGCGGTAGGTCTATTTTTGGTAACTTCTGAGTACATCAATAAATTATTCAAAATGCTTAGTACATAGGGACTGTGAGTTGTAATAATAACTTGACTTTGAGTTTTATTAATTACTAAAGCTAATAATTCCATTAACTTCTTTTGGGCTTTCGGGTACAAATGAGCTTCTGGTTCTTCTATTATTCTGAATGATTTTTGATTTTCATACAATAAATAAAATAAATCTTGTATAACTCGAATTGCTTCTTGCTGACCTGAGGAAGCTGCATTTAATGTCACTGATTTGTTTAACAAGGAATTATATACTATTTTCTCTACTCCATCCGAATTGTCGTATTTACCTTGTAAAATGTACTCTGCATTTATTTTGAAAAAAGATAATATTCTATTTGAAATAAACTCTTGCTCATTATTATTAATCAGTAAATCGAAATTATTACTTTTAAAATAATCATACAAAAATTTAGAATGTAATATAAAAGCCTTCATCAAGTGCATGTCAGCAGATTTAGGTGTTTCTTCATTTGATTTCGGTGTATTATATAAATTTCCAAAAAATAAGGTTTGAAATTGTTCAGGATATGATACCGTAATATTTCGCCCTGCTGGAAAAAACATAGGAACATAATCATCATGAAATAAAATATTCACTTTTTTTGATATTCCATTAATCATTCTTGTTTTGGCTCTTTCCAACACAATATAATTGTTTTCACTTGGCTTAGTCTGACTATTGGCAAAGGCATTAATCTCTTTAATAAGTAATCCTGTTTGTTTATTTATCTTATTAAAATACTTTCCCTCAAACTCAACGTTTAAACTATTATTCTTTTTGCATAGTTTCAAAAATGGATTTTGTTTTACATCTACTGTATGGATATTGTAGTAAAATACTATTTCAAAATCATTTTCTAACTCAGAAGTATATCCAAAATAAACTTTAAACTTATCTTGAATTTTATTCACAAATTGAGTAGCTAAAACTTCATTTGATTCTTTCGCATTTTCATAAATCAAATTAAAATAATCTTCCTTCAACGATTTGAAAAAGTAGATTAACTTAGCTAGAGTACTTTTTCCACTGGCTTGTTCTCCGATGAGGAATAAGATATTTTTAATCTCAATTTCTGCGGAGGTAATTTGTCTAAAATTTTTGACTACAATTTTTTGCATCACAAAGGTTATTTTAACTAAAAATATTCTTATTCGGGATGTAAATGTACATAAAATAGGAATTGATTGCATATCTAGTAACAAACTACTTTCTTACTCACAAAACAAAACCACTTCCCAACGAAAAGCCCATTTCCATTTGATAGAAAAACGAGTGAAACCTGCCTGTTGAATGATGTTTTCTAAATCTGATTTTCGGAAGGCTCGCCACACTGAAAGCTTAGCGTCGTTTTTTACTAAGTATGATTTTAAGAATAATTTGGTAATCCAAGCGATGGAATGATAGGCAAACCAATGTCGGTGTATATCGTTAATCACAATTGCTATACGACTTTGCTGTTTGAGTTGTTGGAGTAATTTGACTAAACTTTCATCGTCAAAATGATGACAAAAGAGTGTCATCATAACAATATCAAAAGAATGTTCTTGAAATGCTTTCGCAAAAATATTTTGATGTAAATAGGTTATTTCTGGAAATTGAGCCGTTCTTTTTTGGGCAAATTCAATCATAAAATCGTTGGCATCAATGCCAATCAGAGTTGTTTTTAATTGCTTTTTCCTTGCCCATTTAGCTATTACCATCAACATATCTCCTCCGCCACAGCCCAAATCTGCTATTTTATAAGTATTTTTTGTTGGGTTTGAAGCCTTTAGCACAGTTGCTAATCCACTAATTGTTACTTGGTTTCCACCCAAGTATTGATTGATGATTGCCAATTCTTCCAAATTCTGACGGAGTGCATCGTTATCTAAATCTAAGTCGTCAATCAGTTCTTTTTCTGTACTTCTAAATGATAAATCTGGCATATCTTTGTTGGTGAATAGTCGTTGAAAGTTTATGAGTTTAGAGTTTATGAGATAATCATATCCACGAGTAAAAGTAGTGTAATATATTTAATTTCTTCAAAACATGAATTTAGATTTAACTGATAAAAACGCCATCGTATGTGGCAGTACGCAAGGACTTGGGCGAGCTTCGGCTATTGAATTAGCTTTACTTGGAGCAAACGTAACTTTGGTTGCTCGAAACGAAGACTCACTCAAGGAAACTCTTAAAAGCTTGGATAGTTCAAAAGGGCAGCAACATACTTATTTTGTCGCAGATTTTTCAAAACCAGAAGAAGTAAAAGCGGGGATTGAAAAACATCTTGAGGCAAATCCAAGCGTTCATATTTTGGTGAATAATACGGGCGGCCCAGCAGGCGGAGCGATTTTAGAGGCTAAGATTGAAGAATTTACACAGGCATTTTCTAATCATTTAATTTGTAATCATATTTTGGTGCAAGCCTGCGTACCCAGTATGAAATCAGCAGGTTTTGGTAGAATCATTAATGTGATTTCTACTTCGGTAAAACAACCCATCAATGGCTTGGGCGTATCGAATACTACTCGTGGAGCGGTGGCTTCTTGGTCAAAAACCTTGGCAAACGAATTAGGGCAATTCGGTATTACCGTCAACAATGTTTTGCCCGGTTATACCAAAACAGCACGTTTAGACTTTGTGGTAAATGCCAGAGCCAATGCCGTAGGTTTGGCTAAAGAGGAAATGGAAAAAGTATTTCAATCGGATATTCCAGCAGGAAGATTCGGCGAAGCAGAAGAGTTCGGAGCAGCGGTAGCTTTTTTGTGTAGTCCTGCCGCTGCTTATATCAATGGAGTGAATTTGCCTGTGGATGGTGGAAGATTGACTTGTATGTAATCTTGGTTTATCCGAAGTCAGTATTAAGAAAAAATAAATTGAGAATTTAAACCTATAAGGATTTGAGGTTAAATCTCTTATTTTTAGTTCATTATATTAATCCTTATAGGTTTAACTAAATACTTATCAATACCAAACTTGGTCTAATCTTCCCAGATATTCAAAACCTTTATTTTCTGATAAAATTACTTGTAAATCATCTCCTACATTCGGGTACATCGCCAATTGATTTAATGAAGTAATTGGTTGCCAAAGGACTTCTAATGCAGAGGTTTCTTTGGCATTTAGTGCAGGGATTCCTGCTATAATGCTTGCTTTGAAAACACAGTGTAATACATCTGTTTTTTGTTGTGGCAAAATTACTTCGCCAGCTACCAGCATTGCTCCAACGGCAATTTGTATGCCTAATTCTTCTTGTAATTCTCTGATAAGTGTATCTGTAAGCGTTTCGCCAGCATCTACATTTCCACCGGGTAAATTAAAAACATCCGTATCGCCGTAACGATAACGCATCAATAATACCTTTTCATTTTCTATAATGGCTACACTTGGACGTACTTTCATAAGTTTCTAAGGGTAAAATGTTAATGGTTTGTTAATTAAAGCTTATTCTGATAAACTATGTAGGGGACAAAACTCTTCCTATTGTCTATACTTCACAAACATAAAACTTAAACTGTCAATTTTATGAAAACCTCGCAAAAATCTTTAATAATTGCTATTTCAATATTTATGCTTTCAGCTCTTTCTTCATGTTTTGTTCATATCGAAGACCCTATGCCAGCTTATTATGAACAGCATGATTATTATAACTTCAAAAATTTCGACCAAATAAAACTGAGAAATGCTTTTAAAGTAAATGTAATTCAAGGAAATTCTTATCGCATTGAAGTCATTGGCGACGAAGCAGACCTTGAAGAATTAGATGTGTATGTTCGTAACGGTACTTTGTTTGCCGAATATGTGAATTATAGAAATCGTAGATATAATGTTGTGATAAATATCACCATGCCAAGTTTAAGAATGGTCGATTTTTCTGGAGCAAGTAATTCATACATTGAAGGTTTTTCATTACGAAATCTGAACATTTACTTGTCGGGTGCTTCGCAATTAAAAACAGACTTAGACGTACAAAACCTAGTTTTTGATATTTCTGGTGCTTCACAATTATCAATGTATGGCGACGGAGAAAAAATTATTGGTACTGTTTCTGGTTCATCACAAGTAAATAATTTCAATTTTATTACGGATGAACAAAATTTAGATGTTTCAGGAGCAAGCAGAGTAAGAGTAAATACGATAAGATTCCTAAGAGTATCAGCTTCTGGAGCAAGTAATGTACGTTATAGAGGAAATCCAACGCTTGAAAGAAGTACTTCTGGAGGCAGTGTGGTTGAACGAGATTAAATTTAATTTCTAAACCAAATCGAAAAAGGGGCAATATATTGTTGCTCCTTTTCTATTTTTGAGGCTGTATCCAATTTTCAATCGTTATTACTCATGCCAAGCATCAAAGATATTACCAATTATTTAGAGCAACTCGCCCCTCTGGCTTATCAAGAAAGTTATGATAATGCTGGTTTAATTGTTGGTTCACCACAAACTACCGTTTCAGGAGTACTTGTCACGCTTGATTGTACCGAAGAAATCATCCATGAAGCCATCAAAAGAGATTGTAATTTGATTGTGGCACATCATCCTATTGTCTTCAAAGGTTTAAAACGTTTCAATGGAAAAAATTATGTAGAACGAGCGGTAATGCTCGCTATCAAAAATGATATTGCCATTTATGCAACACATACCAATTTGGATAGCGTAAAAGGTGGCGTAAACTTTATGATTGCTGAAAAATTGGGCTTGGAAAATGTCCGCATCCTTTCCCCTAAAAAGCAAATCTTGAAGAAATTAGTCACGTTTGTGCCAACAGAAAATGCTCCCAAATTGCTAGAAGCACTTCATGAAGCTGGTGCTGGACAAATCGGCGAATATAAAAATTGTAGTTTTTCGGTAGAAGGAAAGGGAAGATTTACACCATCGGGGAATGCGAATCCAGTGATTGGTACTTTAAACGAAGCCGAAGAAGTAACAGAAAATAGAATTGAAGTAATTTTTGATGCTCATCAAGAATTTAAAATTATCAAAGCCTTAAAATCGGCTCATCCTTATGAAGAAGTAGCCTATTATGTCAGTGTTCTTGAAAACGAAAATCAAGAAGTTGGTTCTGGCGTAGTGGCAACATTAACAGAATCTTTATCTGAAATTGATTTCTTAACGATGCTGAAAAGTAAAATGGCATTAAAAATAATTCGACACACGCCATTATTAGGCAAAGAAATTAAGAAAATTGCTCTTTGCGGAGGAGCTGGCGGATTCTTATTGAAAGATGCCATTAGTCAAGGAGCAGACGTTTTTATTACCGCAGATTATAAGTATCATGAGTTTTTTGATGCCGAAAATCAAATTATTATCTGTGATATAGGACATTATGAGTCAGAAGTTTATACAAAGGAGTTAATTGTTAGGTATTTGTCTGAAAAATTTAGTAATTTTGCGGTTCTCAAAAGTCAGGTCAATACAAACCCTGTACAGTATTTTTGATTTTGTTATCAGTGATTCGTGATTGGTTCAAATTGATTAATTATCTTTCCTTGAAAATGCAGGATAATTAGTCCATCTCAACTAATAACTTAATACCGATAGCGGTTACACAGATAAAACCGAATAAAACCAATGGCAGCAGTAGCAACCGAAACAACCATTGCTCAGAAATTAGAAGCTCTTTTGAAGCTTCAAAACATAGATTCAGCCTTGGATGGCATCAAAAAGATGCGAGGCGATTTACCCGAAGAAGTACGTGATTTGGAAGATGAAGTTGCTGGTATTGAAACCCGTATTAGCAAATTCAACAAAGAAATCGCTATTTTGGAAGAAGACATTACAAAAAACCGTAATGCGAAGAAAGAAGCTGAAAAGTTGGTAAATAAGTATAAAGACCAACAAATGAATGTCCGCAATAACCGTGAATATGATGCAATCTCTAAAGAAATTGAATTGCAACAACTTGAAATGGAATTGGCTGACAAACGTACTCGTGAATTTGAATTCAAGATTTTGAATAAAAAAGACGACGTTTCTGAAACAGAAACTCGTTTGAATACTCGTAAAAAAGACCTTGATGCAAAAAAGAAAGAATTAAATGTTTTGATTGCTGAAAGCGAAGAAGACGAACAAAAATTAATGAACAACCGTGATAAGGCTGTGAAATTTGTGGAAGAACGTTTATTACGCCCTTACGATAAATTGCGTGGAAATTATCCAAACGGTTTAGCAGTTGTTTTAGTAAAACGTGGTGCTTGTGGAGGTTGTTTTAGTGCAGTTCCACCACAACGTCAGGCTGACATCAAAGACAAGAAAAGAATCATTGTTTGCGAACACTGTGGTCGTATTTTGGCAGACGTTGAAGACATCGTTTTCATCTCTAAGAAATAAGCCCTTTTGGTTTGCAAGACAAAAAGCCCGTAACCTCAACGTTATGGGCTTTTTTGATGTTGATAAAATCGTTTAGGATTAGTCTGCTAGCCAACAATTTTCTTAAATAAGATTGTATAATTTCCGTTTGTACAATAATCAACGCATCCAATGACACAAAATCCTCCAAACCATATTGAAAAGATTCAGCTTTGGTTGAGAAAATACGCTTCAAAGAAAATACTCCTTACTTTTTGGATGATTTTTTTGTTGCTAAATACTTCTGGAAAAGCCTCAGATTTCGAAATGAATAACGCCATGCAAAAAGCATATTCTGAAATCTTGAAAATGAAAATTGCCAGTGGAAGAAGTATTTTAGCCCATGATAAATCGGTAAATGGCGTAAATACTTATCTAAACAGTTATGCCGATTTAATAGAATTGATGATTACGGAAGATAAAACGCTCTATGAAAAGTTTATCAATCATCAAGACGAACGCATGGATTTGATTGAAAATCTTGATAAAAAATCGCCTTACTTCCGTTTTTTATTGGCAGAACTTCATTTGCATTCAGCCTTTGTAAAATTAAAATTCGGACATGAAACCAAAGGAAGTTGGGAAATTATCAAAGCCTACAAGCTCTTGGATGCCAATGCTAAAGAATTTCCTAATTTTTTACCAAATCAAAAATCACTTGGTTTATTGCATATCTTAATTGGTTCAACACCAGAAAATTATCAATGGATTATTAAACTAATTGGACTAAAAGGGAATATCAAACTCGGTTTAAATGAACTACAAAATGTGATTCATAAAGACAGTGTTTTTAAAGAAGAAGCACAATTTTTAGAGTATGTCGTTCATGCTTACATCCTGAAATTTAATCCTAAAAAACTCAATGAATTTCAGCAATTCATTCACCAACATCAAGATAATTTACTCTTCCAGTTTTTCGGCGTAACTACTTTTATGAAAGAAGGAAAAAGTGAAATTGCTTTCGATATTCTTGAAAATCGCCCAGAAAGTACTGAGTATTTATCTTTTCCATTTCTTGAATATCTGAAAGCAGATATTTTATTACAGAAAGGACAGTATCAATTGGCTTCAAAAGGCTTTCAAACTTTTTTGACGCATTACAAAGGTTTTAACTTTGTAAAAGATACTTACTATAAAATCTTTTTAACTTACTGGTTGAATAATGAAGATGCCAAAGGAAAAGCTTTTTTAGAAAAAGTAAAATTGAAAGGCGAAAATATTGTTGAAGCTGACAAGGCTGCAACTAAATTTGCAGATAACTTTTTAGCATCAAATCCTAAAAAACAGATTAGCCAAAAAGTATTGATGAAAGCTCGTTTGGCTTGTGATGGCGGTTTTTATGATAAAGCTTTGATGATTCTGGAGAAGTATTCTGAAAGTAATTTTGAACAAATTCAAGACCAAATGGAATTTAACTACCGAAAAGGAAGAATTTTTCAATTGTCAAACAATATTCTACAAGCAATTCCTTTTTATGAACGTGCAATTATTTTATCAGCACAGCAAATTGTTTCTTTTGGTGCTAGTTCGGCTTTACAATTAGGTTATATTTACCAAGCAAAAGGTGATAAAGTAAAAGCCAAAAGTTATTTTGAAAAAGCTATTTCTTACAAAAAACACGAGTACAAAAATTCTATTGATAATAAAGCAAAAGCCGCTTTGAATGAATTAGGATACTGAAGAATGCGGAGTTTCAAACGACAAATTCTCTTTAAATGAAATGACATTGTTTATGAGATGTTGTTCTCAGAAGTAAACAATTAAAATATCATAACAAAATAATAAGCCGAAAGCTAATTGCTCAAATCGATAAAACCTAATAATCAAATTCATGAAACTACTTAAGTTACTTGCATTAATTCTTACTTTCCAATTTATTAACCATACTACGAAAGCTCAAGCGATTAGCTATTATCCTTTCAATAGTCAATTGTCGATTGCTACCAATCCTACTAAAGTAGTTTGGATGGATTTTCGTTTTCAGATGAATTCATTTACAGCTTCATTGAATACAGAACCCGCTTTGATGGTGAATCTTGGTTATACTAAAAATGCCTTTATTTATGCTGGCGGTGGAGTAAACTTTGGAATTGTGGCGTCTATTATTGATAATCAAGACATTGTAAAAGGTTATTTCGGAAGTGTGGGAATGCGTGCTTATCCTTTTGAGAAAGCACCAAAAGTAAGTGTCAATTTTGAACTCAGTCCCTATGTGAATTATGACGGAACAAGTGGCGTTTTCAGAGCTTGGCTAGGTGTTGGCTATCATTTTGGCGGGAAGAAATAATTTGTAGAGAAATTTAAAAACAGAAAAGACTTCGTTTCAGCGAAGTCTTTTCTGTTTTTAACCTAATTGATTTTAAACTGTACTCTACGATTTTTTGCTTTATTTTCATCAGTATCATTAGGGACAAGTGGTTGCGTTTCGCCATAGCCTTTTGCAATCATTCTGTCGGCTTTAATGCCTTTGGTCGTTAAGTAATCTACCACCGCCTTTGCTCTTTTTTCTGAAAGCTTCAAGTTGGCATCATCATTTCCAACATCATCTGTATGAGCTGAGATTTCTACTTTTATCGTTTTATTGCCATCCAACAAAGCCACCAAACGGTCTAACTCTTCTCCAGATTCAGGTTTTAATTCAGCTTTACCAGTTTCAAAAGTAATATCTTGTAATTGCACAACAACATCTTTCTTCAAAACCGCTAAAGGTATTTTCTTCAATCTATCTTTAAAAGCATCCACAGTATCAGGCTTGAATGAGCGAGAGAAAAACGAATAGCCTAAAGTATTGGCAGCAAATTTGTAAAGCTTGCCAATTTCAAGCGTAACATTGGCAATGTCTTTATCCACTTTTACTTCTAGTAATTGTTTCGTTTCAGCATCCATTACTTTTACTTTTGGGTCTTTCAAAATTGCCTTCGTGTCTTTATCAAGTAATTGAAACTGGAAAACTAATTTCTTTGGAATCAATTCAATATTTTTCTCAATATTATCCGTTTCTTTGGCAGTACTCATGTCCATTTTACCACGATAAGGCAAATAATCTGCCAATGGCGAAGTCGTTACATCATACTTACTTCCAACTCTATAAATCATAGAAAACAAACCGTTAGCATCTACAACAGTATTGATGGCTCTTTCTTTTGGATTAGTACTTTTTGAAGTCAATTTTATGGCAATTGGTTGTTTGGTAATGGCATCAATTACTTTTCCGTCAACGGTTACTAATTTATATTTTCGGTATTTATCAGGAATGGTTACGGTATAAATATCGCCAGCAGTATGATAATACATTAAATCACCAGCGGCCGAAACAGAAGCAAATTGGTCGTCTTCTTCAGTATTGATGTATTCAAGATTGATTGGAGTACTCCAAGAGCCATCATCTTCCTGAAAAGATTGATATAAATCAAAACCACCGACTCCATCTTTTCTCACAGAACTAAAAATCAACGTACGATTATCTGCCATAATTCTAGGAGCTTTCTCGCAATCCATATTGATGGGTGCTGGTAATTTTTCGGCTACTCCCCAAGTATCATCTTCTTGTTTTTTTGAAACCCAAATGGTGTAACACAAAGCTTTGTCTTTTCTTTTCGAGAAATTATCACGGATAAAATACATCGATTTTCCATCAGCAGAAACCGAAGGAAAACCTTCGTAAGCTTTGGTATTGATATTATTATCAAACGTTTTTGGCTCTGACCAATCTGTGCCGTTCCAAGTAGAATGATAAATATCCATATCGCCTTGTCCACCTTCAAAAGAAGCAAAAAAGAAAAGCGTTTTTCCATCGTAGCTAATAGATGGTCCACCAATCAAGTCATTGTCCTTCCCGATTTTATTGATATTCACGATGGGTTTTGGTGGCGTCCATCTATTTTTTTCATTTTTTGTAGTGTAATACAATTCCCATTTTCCTTCGCCAGCACGATCGGTTTCAAAAATCATGGTTTTGTTGTTGGCACTGATGGAAGGAGCGTATTCATTAAAGCTTGGATGATTCACTGGTGGGCCTAACGAACGGCGTACTTGGGCAAAATTCACAGCAGTATTGCATAGGCACAACACCGTAAAAAATAAGAGCGAGCTAAGACGATTCATTGAAATTTCTGGTTTGGTTTTATGAAATTTTCTAGGCTTAAAGGCAAAATCCAAAGGTTGATAAATACCAAATGAGCAGCATATCTTGGCTGGATTTCTAAACAAAACACATGAATTAAAATATATAAAAAAGTACTTATTAAAGTACAAAAAGCAAATACTTCAATGGCAATTAACTGTTTCTTTCTGAACAATTTAAAAAGATAAATCGCATTACTAAAATAACTAATTAAAACTGTAAAAGTTGATAAAAGAAAAATCGCCTTCATCAATAAATTCCAAATAGGGTTTCTATCTGGCGGACTGCTCTTTGCAAAAAACCAATAAGAAGTAAAATAAGGTACTAACAAACGAATGGCTCGCTGTAACGATTGACGAATGTTTGCTTGCCAATTGGTTTTTACTCTTTCAATCGTCATTGGTTTTAATATTGCTCGCAAAGCTTCACCATTCCAATGAAGTGGATCGGCAATTTTTTTAAATTTTGTAATGTCTTCAGCATTATAACTTCCTTTCGCTTTGGCGTTGAAACCGACATAAATACTCCAAATTCCGTTTTGTGGAGGCTGATAAGCCCATTTCCCTGAAATGTTTCTGTATAGATTCATTGAAAGAAACAAGAATAAACTAAAGACAAGTCCATACTGCCCTAGTGTTGCTTTGCTGATATTAATTAATGATTTTTCACTAATTACTTTCAGGTAAAAAAGCCCTAAACCGAAAAACAATAAATAATAGAAACTCAAAGGACGAACAAACTGTGCCAAGCCAAAAGTAAATGCAATGGCTAAAATCAATAAAGTTCTTCGTAAAGTACCAAAAGTATTTTCATTTTGCAAATACCTGATTAATAGAAAATTACCGATTACAAAAAAGAATAGAAAATTAAACTCAGCCGCCAGAAAACCCATCAAGCTTAAATAGGATACACAGATAGAAAGACTAACTGTTCCGATATATTTTATCCAAGAAAATTGCGTTTTGAAACTAAAATGGGTTAGAATAATTGCCGTGAGATATTGACAAATATTAAGAAATTGTATGATTGCTGGATTAACGGAATGAAAGATGTTAAAAACTTTACTGATTAAAAACGGATGTCCAGGTGCTTGAAAGAAAAGAAATTGCGGAGACATTTCTCCAGTTGCTAAAAACAAAACGCCCTCATCATAATAATTTTTGAAATCTGAAATTTGAGTATAATTCCAAAGAGTAATCAATAATGTATAAAAGACAAAAAGTATAATAAAAAAAACACCAAAAATTTTAAGCTCAAAGGAACTCAAAAAAGGCTTGTCTTCAGAAATTTTCATTAGTGATTGATGGAAAAATATTACAATAAAAAACTATCTTACTAGCAAGATAGCACCTTTAAATATCAAATCATTGCTAGATTTTACCACATAAGCATAAGTAACCCTCGTTGAGTGGACTGTTTTTGTAAGTACCATCCCACGGAGTTGAATATCCCTTAGAATAGAAAATTAACTCACCCCAACGGTCATATATCTCTACAATTACATCAGGATTATTTTTAATTCCATGTATCTCCCAAGTATCATTAACGCCATCGCTATTGGGGCTAAAGGCATTTGGTATCAATATTTTATCCGATTCTACACAATCTTTTACAGTAAAAATTTCTTCTTTTTTTGATGGGTCTTGTGGGAAACAAGGCTCTCCATCAGTTACTTCTACAGCTACTTTTATTTGATAATCTCCAGTTTTTTTAGTGGGGGTATAATCCAAATTTTTTGAGCTTGATGTTTGGGTTACGTCATCTATTTTCCATAAATATTTAGAGGTAGCATTACCGCCATTAGCAGTAAAAGTTATTTTATCACCTCCACATGGTGAAGCACTGTTAGAGGTAATTGTAATTGTTGGAGGTGTATTGCCATCATAAAGAGCTTTTACTTCGGCAGCATTAAGTGGGCGGTTGTAAAGGTGAATGTCGTCTAATGCACCTTTAAATCCTTGTACTCCCCCATTTCTTATTCCAAACCTAGCCTTTTCAACAGCATCACATCCATAATATGGTTTTGTATTATTTGAAGAAACGCTTTTGGCAAGTACCCCATTAATATATAAATTTAAAGTTAAATCATCTCTTACAGCAGTGAGATGATACCATTTGCCAATTTCAGGAAGTGTGCCTATTGCTAATGGGGTATTAGCAAGGGCGGGCTTATTATAAACACCAAAATCAAAGCCTACGGCATTGAAATAATTATAGCTTAAAGCTAGTGTTTGGTCTCCACACGCTCCTCCAATAGCAATCATTCTATATGAGTTTCCACTAGTGGGTATGTCACTTACAAAAACCCACATGGCATAAGAATAATTATCAAATGAAAACTTATTATCTGGAAGGTCGATAAAACTATAACCATCGAAACGATATGCACTATTAGGATTACCAAATCTATCTACTGTCAAGACAGCACCGTTTACAATTCCATTATTATTATTTCCAGATTCGTCTTTTGCATTTGCGTTGAAAGGGTAGCAACCAACTAAACCATTTTTTAGATTGATTTGCCCTATTGCAGAGGTAGAAAATAAAATTAATAAAAGTAGAATATTGTTTACTTTTTTCATATTAGGGCTTGAAGTTTTTTAATACTCTCAAAATTAGTAATTTTGTATTTTAAAACAATTTTAAATGAACGAAAGAGAAGCAGGTTTTGAACGCCTATATCCTTCTATTTTTGGCAAAATGGCAACCAGATACTATTATTTACGCCAACTTCGCCAAAAAATAGAAGAAGTAACACATCTTTTTATAGCTAATAATTCTCATAAATTAATTCTGGCAGACTATGGTTGTGGGAATAAACCTTATGAGGTTATAATAAAACCCTTTGTAGAAAAATATATAGGGGTTGATTTGCCAGAAAATACTATTGCAGACATACATATATCACCTGAAGGCAGAATAGATTTATCAGACAATGCTTTAGACATAGTCTTATCTACACAAGTGCTGGAGCATGTTGTAAATCCAACATCATATTTGGCTGAAGCACAAAGAGTGTTAAAAAAAGATGGAAAACTAATATTAAGTACACACGGGTACTGGATGTTTCACCCAGACCCTACAGATTTTTGGCGTTGGACATCTACAGGATTACAAAAGGTAGTCTCTGAATCAGGTTTTGAAATCATTTACTTTCGAGGAATTATAGGACGTTCGGCCATGGGCTTGCAGTTGTTTCAAGACGGAATAATGTTTAAACTTCCCAAATTCCTACGTCCAGTTTTAGCTTTATTGGTGCAACCTTTAATTATTTTTTTTGATAAAACTACTGCTCAAGCTACTAGAAACAAAGATGCTTGTACATTTATACTTGTTGCTAAAAAGAAGTAATATATGAATCTCTGCTTTGCATATCCTAATAAATTTCGATTTAGTGAGACCTTTATTCGAGATCAAATAGAGCAACTTCAACCTACAATAACAATATATGAAGGGTGGTATCCTTCTTTAAACCAAGTTGATAAATCTTTTTTGCCATTTCCTTTTAATTATCTATTAATAAGAGGTGGGTTAAGGAGGCTGTTTCCAAAGGTTTATCATAAAATTTATACTTTTTTTCTTTCAAACTATCTTATTGAAAATAATATTGATGTTGTTTTAGCTCAATATGGTCCAATGGGGGCCATATTGGTTGATGCATGTAACAAGGCTAATGTAGGCTTGGTCGTGCATTTTCACGGATTTGATGCTAATGAAAAAGTTACACTTTCAAAGTTTTTGCCATTGTATAAGAAAATGTTTAAAAGTGTGAAAGGTATAATAGCAGTATCCAAAGATATGAGAGAAAAACTTATTGGATTTGGAGCTAATCCAGACACTACTATTTTTAATTCTTGTTTTGTTGATACAAATAAGTTTACTCTAGGAAAACCAGAAGAAAATGATAATGTTTTTATTACGGTAGGAAGATTTACTGAAAAAAAATCACCTTTTTCGACAATAAGAGCCTTTAAAAAGGTTACAGAATCTATTTCTGATGTTAAAATGATAATGATTGGTGAAGGTGAACTTTTAAGTGAAGCTAAAACATTAGCAAAAGAATTAGAAGTTGATAGCTTAATTGATTTCAGAGGAGCAAAATTACCTCATGAAATAGCAGAATCTTTAAAGTCTGCAAGAGTCTTTCTACAACATTCTATGATTGCTTCTAATGGGGATTCAGAAGGTACACCAGTGTCAGTCCTTGAAGCCTCAGCTACAGGCTTACCTATTGTAAGCACTCGTCATGCAGGTATCAAAGATGCTGTTGTTCATGGTGAAACAGGTTTTTTAGTAGAAGAGGGAGATTGGGCATCTATGGCAGAATATATGATTAAACTAATTGAAGACCCAGCCCTTGCAGGAAGGATGGGCAGAGCTGCTCGTAAACATATTGAAGAAAATTATGAAATGAGTAAACGAGTACAAACTTTAAGAGAAATTTTAGAAAAATAATTATATGTCGATTATCAGTAAATACATATTGAAGCCGTTTGGTTTAAAAATTTCAAAAATTCAGAAAGATGAAGATTTTGTTCAAGATTCTGTTTTTTTAAGTATCTATAAACAATGTAAACCTTATACAATGACAAGCATCGAGCGAATGTATGCTCTTTATAATGCTGTAAGATACACCGTTCACAACAATATTGAAGGCGATTTTGTTGAATGTGGTGTTTGGAGAGGAGGTAGCTCGATGATGATAGCACTCACTTTGTTGTCATTAAAAGTAAAAGATAGAAAAATTTTACTTTATGATACTTTTGAGGGAATGTCTGAACCAACAGAGAATGATGTTGATTTCAAAGGGGGGGGTGCTGATAGTTTGCTTAAGCAAAATATCGAGAATAAACAAAATTCAGTTTGGTGTTTAGCGGATTTACAAGATGTTCAGAACAATATGACTCTGACGCAATATCCGCTTAAAAACATTCAATTTATAAAAGGTAAAGTAGAAGAAACTATTCCTAAAAGTATCTCAGAAAAAATTGCTCTTCTTAGGCTTGATACAGATTGGTATGAATCAACTGCTCATGAATTGAAATATCTCTATCCTATTTTAGTACAGAAAGGTGTTTTGATTATCGATGATTACGGACATTGGGAAGGATGCAAAAAAGCTGTAGATGAATATTTTTCTCACAATACTTTACTGTTAAATCGTATAGATTATACTGGTAGAATCGCAATTAAATCATAATGGGCATCGTCATACGTCAAAGCATTAAAAGTTCTATAGTTACATACGTCGGAGTAGTAATTGGAACGGTCAATGTTTTGTTTCTTTACAGTAAATTTCTTTCACCTCAGCAATTAGGTTTATATACGGCTTTAATTAGTTTTCCTCAAGTATTTGCAGCATTTTCAAATTTAGGAACACCCCATGTTGGCGTAAGATTTTTTAGTCGATTTGCCGACCCTGAACGCCAACATAATGGTTTTTTCGGCTATTTATTGTTAGCACCATTCGTAGGTTTTTTACTATTTTTAATAGCTTATGTAGGTTTAAAAGGTGTTTTTCAGTCGGTTTATATGGATAATTCTCCATTACTGATTCAATATTACTGGTACTTGCCTTTAATTACTTTTTTTCTGCTTTATGCTACTACTTTAGAAACTTACAGCAAAGTTCATCTTCGGATTGTTGTACCAACTATTCTCAGAGAAATTTTCCTGAAATCATCTAATTCGATTTTAGCTTTATTATTTGGCTTTAAGTTCATTACTTTCGACCAATTGCTCAATGGCATTATTTTGGTTTATTTCTTGAACATTTGTTTCTTGTTAATCTACATCAAAATCTTGGGGAAACTTTACCTTCGTTTTGATTTTAGTTTCTTGAAACAACCGATTTTCAAAGAAATGTATATGTACGGACTTTGGACTATCCTTGGTGGAGCAACGGCTACGATTTTACCTAATATCGAAAAATTGATGCTTCCTGCCTACAAAGGAGGTTTAGATAGTACTGCAATTTTCTTTATTGCTTCAAGTATCGGAATGGTGATTGCTATTCCTAGAAACGCCATTGCTTCAATCACAGAGCCACTTTTGGCGGAATCTTGGAAGAATAATAATCTTGAACACATCGAAGAAATTTATCAAAAATCTGCTTTGAATTTATTGATTGTCGGCGGATTTTTGTTCTTAGGAATTTGGACAAATATTGATGCTGTTTTTCAAATTATTCCAAATGCGGCAGTATATAGTCAGGGGAAATTTGTGGTTTTAATGGTTGGACTTTACAGTGTTTTCGACATGGCGACAGGATTAAACTCTGAAATTCTCAAGAATTCGCCTTACTATAAATATGATTTTGGTTTTTATATCATCCGCTTCGTAGTACTCTTATTGGTGAATTTAATTTTTATTCCAATTTATGGTTACAATGGTGCGGCTTTGGCAATGTTGGTTTCGGTAGTAGTATATAATTTGGTGAAATTCTTTTTTATCAAATATAAACTTAATCTTCAACCATTCAATTTAGCGACCGTAAAAACGCTTTTATTAGGCTTTTTCACTTATGGGATTACGCTTTTTATTCCAAGTTTTGAAGGTGATATTTGGATGAATTTTGTGAACATCGCCATAAAATCAATTTGCATTACGATACTCTTTGGCGGAGGCGTTTTGTTTTTTGAAATATCAGAAGATTTGAATAGAACGGTAAAATCGTTATTGAAAAAAGTGATTGGATAGTTATTCATATAGTCAAGAAAAAGACTAATCACCAACGACTAGTCACTAAAAAAACATGAAAATATTATTTACTTTTGGTGGCTTGCCACATTATTATAACTTAGTTCTCAATCGCTTGAATCGTATTGAAGGACAAGAAATTGTTGTAATCGCTCCAAAAAGTGGTGGAAAAACCGTTGGTTCGGGTGTACATCAAACCTTAGATGGCATTGAATTCAAAGTACATTTCTTAGAAGAGTACAAAACACTTTGGGGCAAACCTTTCTTCAAAAACTTTATTGAAACCATCGAAGCTGAACGCCCAGATGTAATCGTTACTATTTGGCCATATATCTTGGCTTTTGTCTATAATCCGATGTTACTTTGGAAAATACGAAGTATGGGGATTAAATTGATACTCAAGGAAATTCCATTCAATATCCCAAAATTCAAAGAAGCCCTTGATTTTTATGCCAACGGTGGTGTAGCGTCTGAAACGATGCAAACCAATTTAAAACCAGACAGTTTGGCGTTTAAATTGAAATATACTTTACTGAAATATTCGTATAAAAGAGCTTTCAATTTGGTAGATGCTCATGTAGATTATACCGAAGAAGCTTACGAAGTATTTGGCAGTTATGGCGTTCCGAAAGAGAAAATCTTTGTAATTTACAATTCGCCAGATACTGATTTGATTTTGGCAGACAAAGCTAAAATTGAAGGTGTAAATACTGTTTTGCCCGAAAATCCACTGCGACTTTTACACGTTGGTAGATTGGTAAAATGGAAAAGAGTAGATATGCTGATTGAGGTTTTCAGTAAACTTTTGGTGCAATTCCCAACGGCAGAATTAGTAGTTGTTGGTACTGGTCCAGAAGAACAAAATCTCAAACAGCAAGCCATTTCTTTGGGCATTGAAAAACAAGTGATTTTTACGGGTGGAGTTTATAAAATGACCGAACTCGGACAATACTTCAATGCTTCGCTGGTGTATGTTTTGGCAGGAATGGGCGGTTTGTCAATCAACGACGCCATGTGTTTCGATAAACCTGTCGTTTGTGCGGTGGCAGATGGAACAGAGAAAAAATTGGTAAGAGATGGCTATAACGGCTTTATTTTTGAGGATGGTAATGCTGATGATTTATTTAAGAAATTAGCCGTACTTTTGTCTGACCCAGCAAAAACTCGCCAAATGGGACTAAATTCTGGACAAATCATCCGTGACGAAGTAAATATTCATGTGGTAATTAAAAATTATCAAAGAGCTTTTGAGAGCTGTCGGTCATCGGCTGTCAGCAATCAGGGTTAAGCTGTTGAATTAAAATTGAGTTGACAAATTGATTGAAAACTCATGGCATGACTTAGAATCATGCCATGAGTAATATGTAAAATATCAAAAAAAGCTGAAAGCCAAGAGCCGACCGCTGATGACCATCTTAAAATGTTTGTTTTAAAATACATATTAAAAGGCCCATATCATGCTTTCAGAACGCCTGAAAGTCGTGAATTACTCAAGCTTTTCAGAAAGTACGGAGATGTAAAACGCTACGAAGCTCGTGAAGTAACATTTCAAGGAATGACCTTTCAAGTACCTGACTGTATGTCTTTCTTGTTTCAGTTTCAAGAAATTTTCGTTGAACAATTTTATAAATTCAATACCAATTCTGCAAAGCCAGTGATTTTAGACTGCGGTGCAAATATTGGTTCAAGCTGTGCTTTTTTCAAAAGAGAGTATCCAAATGCACAAATCACAGCTTTTGAAGCGGATGCTAAAATTGCCAAAATTCTACAATCAAATCTCAGTAAAAATGGGTTTTCGGATGTAGAAGTAATCAACAAAGCCGTTTGGATTGATGACGAAGGCATTGAATTTGCCTCTGAAGGTTCAGACGGAGCGTCGATTTATGGTGAAGGTGAAAAAGTAAAAGTTGCTTCTTTTCGTTTAAAAGATGTACTTGATAAAACGCCTTCGGTAGATATGCTAAAAATGGATATAGAAGGAGCTGAAACGGCTGTTTTGAAAGATTGTGCCAACTCGCTAAAGCAAGTAAAAAATATCTTTATTGAATATCACGCTTTTCCTGAACAAGCACAGGAATTAGGCGAAATTCTGAATATTTTGGCAAAAAATGGCTTCCGTTACTTTATAAATTCTGCTCAAGACCGTTCAAAACCGCTTGTCAATCATCGCTACAAAGGCAATGATTTGATGGATTTGCAGTTAAATATTTTCGGCTATCGTCCATAATATGAAAATCACGATTTTAAGCACTTTTGATACTTTTGGCGGAGCATCTATCGCAGCATTTCGTCTGAATAAAGCCTTAAATGACAATGGCTTAGAATCAAAAATGCTTGTGCAAGACCAAAAAAGTGAAGCTCCAAATGTAGAAACAATTGCTCCGAATTGGTTTTTGAAAAAAGTAGCTCTTGCCAGATTCGCTTTCGACCGCTATCAATTTGCTTTTTATGAAAAGTCCAAAGCAGTAAGATTTATTTTTTCGCAAGCAAAAATCGGTATTGATATTAGTCAACATTCATTGATTCAAAAGACTGATATTATTCATTTACATTGGATTAATTTTGGTTTTCTTTCGCTTGATGCTATCCAAAAACTTATCGAAACGCAAAAGCCAATTGTTTGGACTTTGCACGATATGTGGCTTTTTACGGGTGGTTGTCATTATTCAAGAGACTGTACTCATTATCAACAAAGCTGTGGAAATTGCACAGAATTTTTGAAAAATCCTTCTCCTACAGATTTGTCAAATCAAGTCTGGAAAGCCAAGAAAACAATTTTACAAAATGCCAATATCACCATCGTTGCTTGTAGTAATTGGTTGGCAGAAAAGGCAATGACGAGTACTTTATTAGAAGGTAAGAAAATTGTTTCAATTCCAAATCCAATTGATACTTCATTGTTCAAGCCGACCGAAAAATCAATTGCTCAACAACATTTTCAGTTAGATACTAACAAACGTTATATACTTTTTGCCGCAGCTAAAATCAGTGATATTCGGAAAGGATTTGTCTATTTTAAAGAAGCTTTAGCGATTTTAAAAAAGGAGTATTCGGTTGATGATAAAGCAGTTGAGCTGATTATTTTCGGACAAGCGAATGCCAGTGATTTTGAAAATCTTCCTTTTAAAGTAAATATTTTAGGCAAACTTTCAGATTTATCCGAAATCGCTTTGGCGTATTCTTCCGCTTCTGTTTTTGTAGTTTCTTCTTTAGAAGATAATTTACCGAACACCATTATGGAATCTTTGGCTTGCGGAACACCAGTTGTGGGTTTTGAAACTGGTGGCATTCCTGAAATGATTGAGCATCAAAAAAATGGATATTTAGCCACTTTTAAATCTGCTGAAGAGCTTGCAAAAGGTATTTTCTGGACATTATTTCAAGCCGATTATCAATTACTTTGTCAAAATGCTAGACAAAAAGTAATTGACAATTATGCAGAAGAAGTAGTAGCAAAACAGTACCAAGCTTTATATGAATCATTATTATGAAATTAAGTATCATTACCATTACTTATAATGCTGAAAAATTCCTAAAAAGAACCATTGAAAGTATTCTGGCTCAGTCAAATCAAGATTTTGAGTACATTATTATTGATGGAAAATCGAAAGATTCAACTTTAGAAATTGCGAAAGTATATAGCGAAAGAGTAAATCTGTTGGTTTCTGAACCCGACAAAGGTTTGTACGATGCTATGAATAAAGGTTTACGTTTGGCTTCGGGCGAATTTGTTTGGTTTATGAACGCTGGCGACGAAATTAATGATAGTAAAGTTGTGGCAAGTTTTATGAAATCTTTGGCTGAAACCAATGCTGATGTGTTTTATGGAGATACGTATTTTGTAGAAGAAAATGGTATAATACAAGGCTTGCGTTCGGAAATTACACCTCATCGTTTGCCCAGAAATCTCAAATGGCAAGACATGAATTTAGGCATGTTAGTTTGTCATCAAGCTTTTATCGCTCGTAAATCTATCGCTCCTTTTTACTTAGAAAACAACCTCAGTGCTGATATTGATTGGGAAATTGAATGTTTGAAAAGAGCAAAAAAAGTACAGTTTTTGGATACAGTAGTGGCAAAATACTTGGTTGGTGGTATTTCCAACAAACAGCTTAAACGCTCCTTAATCGACCGCTACGAAGTACTAAAAAAGCATTTCGGCTTATTCGGAGCAATAATGGCACATATTCAAATCACGATTCGAGGGGTAAAACTCATACTCAAAAAGGGCGGGAAGTATTGGTAGGTATCATCAAAAATGTCCGTGCTTCCAACGACATTACTTCTTCTTTTTGGTAAAATAACAAAGCTCTGTCACGTAAGGCATATTCGCTACTCAAAAAAGCATTACAAGTTTCAAGTAATGCTTTTTCTAGCCCAAATCTCTCTAAAAAAGCCTCAACTGTTTTCAACCAAAACCAAGTAAGTGTTTCATGATAACCTCTTTCAAAATTAATTGGACCACCCACCGAACTATTGAATAAGATAATTCTTTGTCGGACTAAGTGCATCGCCTGCGTAAGGTTGTATTGACGCAAATACCAAAGACCCATCGCTAAATGTGCTTCATGTGTCCAATCCTCAGCTGGCAAAGTACAAGTATTGAATTTTTCGATTAAGGATTCTATTTCGGATTCGGATTGGAAAAGTCGCATGGGATTTGTGATTTTGGAATGTGGATTTTATATATCAAGATTTATGATCCGATTAGCAAAATGTATCATAATAAATCCATAAATTATATTATAATTTTTACAATTAAAACAGTATTTTTTTATAAAAATAAAAAATATATTACTCCCAGCTACGAACCTCAGCCCTGAAAGGGCGAAATCTATCAACACATGGCAAAGCCTTGTGCTACCGCTACCCTACCAGCTACGAACCCCAGCCCTGAAAGGGCGAAATCTATCAACACATGGCAAAGCCTTGTGCTACCGCTACCCTACCAGCTACGAACCCCAGCCCTGAAAGGGCGAAATTCCATAGCACAGGGTAACGCCCTGTGGCTTATGATTACGAGATATGGAAGACGTTCATGTGAATATGATGGTTCACGTTTTTCAATGGGCGTTACCCATTGTTGATGGATGCCGCCCTTACAGGGCTGTGGGGTTTTCATTTTCGCCTTCTTCAATGGGCGTTACCCATTGTTGATGGATGCCGCCCTTGCAGGGCTGTGGGGCTTCTGTATTTGCCTCCTCAGCAATGCGATATTAGTACTTATGTAATGCAGAAAGTTGTCATTAAAAAAACTGTGCATAAACATAAAAACCTCATAAGCTCGCTTATGAGGTTTTCTTTTACTAAAATCTATATTTCAGAAATCCGAAATCCACAATCCCAAATCGAATTAAATTCCCAAAATCTTCTTATTCAATTCAATATCAGCACCACCGCCAGCAAAATCATCAAATACTTTAGATGTCGCTTGGATGATGTGAGAATCAATAAATGGAGCTCCTTCTGTTGCACCTTGAACAGGGTCTTTGATAGCACATTCCCATTCTAACACTGCCCAGCCATCGTAGCCGTATTGTGTTAATTTCGAGAAAACAGAACCAAAATCCACTTGTCCATCGCCCAAAGAACGGAAGCGTCCAGCACGATTTACCCATGATTGATAACCACCATAAACACCTTGTTTTCCAGTAGGATTAAATTCAGCATCTTTTACGTGGAACATTTTGATTCTTTCGTGATAGAAATCAATGTATTGTAAATAATCTAAACATTGCAATACAAAGTGCGATGGATCATAAAGCAAGTTTGCACGTTTGTGACCACCTACTTTTTCTAAGAACATTTCAAAAGTAACACCATCATGTAAATCTTCGCCTGGGTGAATTTCGTAGCAAAGGTCAACGCCAACGTCTTCAAAAGCATCCAAAATTGGCAACCAACGGTTTCCTAATTCTGTAAAGCCTTGATCAACCAAACCCGCAGGGCGTTGTGGCCAAGGATAAACCGTATGCCACATCAAAGCACCAGAGAAAGTAGCATGAGCTTTTAAACCTAAGTTTTGAGACGCTTTTGCTGCATACTTCAATTGTTGCACTGCCCATTCGGTACGAGCTTTAGGATTTCCTTTTACTGAATCTGGAGCAAAACCATCAAACATTACATCGTAAGCAGGGTTTACTGCTACCAACTGTCCTTGTAAGTGCGTAGAAAGTTCAGTGATTTCGATACCTTTATCAGCTAATTTACCTTTCAATTCGTCACAGTAGGTTTTTGATTCTGCGGCTAATTGTAAATCAATTGCACGAGCATCCCAAGTAGGGATTTGTACTCCTTTATATCCTAAGTCAGCTACCCAAGAAGTAATAGAATCAAGGGTATTGAAAGGAGCAACGTTATCTAAAAATTGTGCTAAAAATATAGCAGGTCCTTTGATTGTTTTCATTGTGTTTATTGAATGATTGAGTGAGTTGTGATTGAGTGATTTTAAAATTTCAATCAACAACTCATTAAAACTTTACCAAATTTTATCTACTATTTATTATTTACGCTAACTGTTTTTCTGGCTTTAGCGAGGATTTTTAAAATTTCGTAACCTTCATTAATCAGACTTCTAACTTTTATATCTTCATAAAACTTTGCATCTATGGAATATTCTAACCAAAATATACTTTCATCCAATTCTTCAATGACTATGCTGATTTTTGCATAGAATTCATTTTTACTCCTCGCCCTTCTTACTGCTCTGTAGTTGGCAACAGCAGAAGATGATGAACGAATAAGTTGTCTGGCGATATTCTTAGCAGAAGCAGTTTTTAAAAATAAGTCATCACATAAAGGCATACAGCGTAATCCAAATGCTTTTATGCGTCCAAATATAAGTTCAGCAAACTCATCTTTTGGAAGATAATTGTTAGTATTCATCATTTTAAGGCGTAAAATAAGATTGGTGATTAAGTCAATCACTCAATCACCAATCACTCATTCACTAAATATTATACCTTCACCCAGCTTTGGCTTCTGTGGCTATCGAGGATTCTTTCGCAGATTAATAATTCTCTATAACCGTCTGCAAAAGTTGGATAGCTTGGATTTTCTGGTTGTTTGCCAGCGGCAACGGCTGCATATACTTCTTTGAATAATTGTTTTGAAGTATCAGGGAAGCCTTCATTGTGTCCACCTGGGAATGTCATCAATGCACTTGCTTCTGGGTACGCCAAAGAAGGGTCACGCATTAATGATTGGTTGTAGCCATCACGATTACCAATCCAGATTTCGTTTGGTGCTTCTGAGTTGAACGCAAATGTTTTCTTGCCTCCAGAAATTTCTAATTTCAATTGGTTTTTACGTCCAGCCGAAACTTGAGAAACTGTTACCGAACCACGGTTTCCATTATCAAAACGTAATAAAACGTTGGCATGGTCTTCAGTAGTAATTGTTACATCTGCATAATCTTCTGGTTGAAGCATTTTGCCCGAATACGTTTCTACTGGTTTCAATGGCTTTTTACGAGTTTTGTGAATGGTATTGAAATCCGCCATTACTTCAACCGTTTTCAAGCCAGTGATGTACTCGATAATGTCCATTAAGTGTGAACCAATATCTGCAATCGCACGAGAATCGCCAGATTTATCTGGTTCTAAACGCCAGTTATAATCAGTTTCATAGAATAACCAGTCTTGTAAATAAGAACCAATTACGGAGTAAACATCTCCTAAATCACCTTTTTCACGCATCGTTTTCATTTGGCGAACCAAAGGATAATAGCGTAAGTTGAAGTGAACCGCATTCACCAAACCAGTTTCTTTTGCTAAAGCAACCAATTCTTCTGCTTCATGTAAATCTTTTGCTAATGGTTTTTCACAAACTACGTGCTTGCCAGCCAATAAAGCTGCTTTTGATTGTGAGTAGTGCAAGAAGTTAGGCGTACAAATATGCACACAAGCAATATCTTCCATCGCCAACAGTTGTTCAAACGTACAAGGACGCTCGATTCCCAATTGTGCAGCCTTGGCAGTCGCTAATTCAATATTTACTTCACAAAGTGCTGTTACTTCTACATTTGGAAGTCTTCTTAATGCCTCAATATGAGCAGGCCCAATAAACCCAGTTCCGACTACGCCGACTTTGATTTTTTCCATGGTTAAATAATTGTTATTTGGATAAGTATTCTTTTTTGGTTGAAATTATATGAGATAATAATATTTCTCTACATTCAAATCCTTCAAATGTAATTAATATTTATCAAGAATATTGAGGTTTTGTACCGTTTAAATAGACTTTTCAAGGTCATTACTTAATAAAAGTCACATATTTTGAGTTAAATTTTGCAAAAGCTGATGCTCACAAAAATACTAAACCCCAAAACTAATAAACCAAATTCTTACACTATTTCACTAATATTCCTCTTTTAATCTCTACTCTATCAGGCAAAATCATTGCAGAAGGATAGTAATCTTTTATTGTTAAAAAGTACCTTTCTGCATCCATTCTATTTAAAAAATCGCCAATTTTTACTTTATAAATCGGTTGCTGATAGCTAAGATAGGGATATATTTCTGGATATGTTTGGTAAGTATAAATCTTGGCATCATCAGCGGCTTTTCTGTCATTTCCTACATAAATCTGAATTCTGAAACCATTTGCGTAACGAATACTTTTGTTCTTTAGCGAAATCGTATCTAAAATAGCATCTAGCTTTTTGTTGATGTGCATTGGCTCTTCGGTTAAATAAGCCTTTTTTGTATTTTTTTTCGGAGCATTCAGCGTATCATTTGCCTCGTTTAGCTGTTTATATTTTGGCAAATATTGCGATAAATCTTCTTCGTAAATTTTATCTATTTTTTTGTGAGATGACTTTGTACTAGCAGAAGTAGTGGAACTTTTGCTAGAAACGACCTTGGGGGAACAAGCACTTAGGGTTACTAAAAATATGGACAAACAAATAAAAAGAAAGCGTTGCATATAAAATTGTGTTTTTCAGATAGACTTTTGGTGGCTTGAAAAGAAGTATTCATCAAAGATACAATTTTTGACAAAAACTTGAAATATCCTTTTTCATTGTAACTTTGTTTCCGCTATTGAGTATCCTTAATTCTGATTTTTTGATTTCTAAAAACCCCATGAATATTCAACAAAATATTTCTTTAAAACCCTTCAATACTTTTGGTCTGGAAGCTTCTGCACAATATTTTGTTGAAGTAAATACTGTTGAAGAACTGAAAGATATTCTCCAAAATCCTGATTTCAAGAACCTTGATAAATTGTTTTTAGGAGGCGGAAGTAATTTGCTACTTACCAAGAATTACGAAGGATTGGTGATAAAAATTGCCTTAAAAGGAGTTGAAAAAGTTTTTGAAGACGAAAATACAGTCTATATTAAAGCGGGAGCAGGCGAAATTTGGCATCATTTTGTAATGTATTGTGTTGAAAACAATTATGCAGGTATTGAAAATCTTTCTTTAATTCCAGGAACTGTTGGTGCTGCACCGATGCAAAATATTGGTGCTTATGGCGTAGAAATCAAAGATGTTTTTCAGGAATTGCAAGCACTTAATCTGGAAACGCTTGAAATAGAAACATTCAGTTTAGCAGCTTGTCAGTTTGGTTATCGGGAAAGTATTTTTAAACATTCTTTGAAAGGAAAATATGTAACAACATCCGTTACTTTTCATTTGAATAAAATAGCAACTTTCAAAACTGCTTATGGTGATATTCAAAAAACGTTAGCAGAAATGAATGTGACAGCACTTTCAATCAAAGCCATAAGCGATGCCGTCATTTCAATTCGTAGAAGTAAATTGCCAGACCCAGCCGAAATTGGTAATTCGGGAAGTTTTTTCAAAAATCCAGAAATTCCACTTGGACAATACAAAACCTTAATCGAATCTTTTCCTACTTTACCAAGTTACCCAATCAACGAAACGACCGTAAAAGTACCAGCAGGGTGGTTAATAGAGCAAGCGGGGTGGAAAGGTTTTAGAGATGGACAAATTGGCGTTCATGCTCGTCAGGCTTTGGTTTTAGTGAATTATGGTGGAGGAAATGGCAACGAAATCAAGAAACTAGCCGAAAAAGTACAGCAATCAGTACTGGATAAATTTGGTATTAAATTGAGTCCAGAAGTAAATTATATATAAAACATCTCAAGAATGAACATCCCAAAATTAAAACATACCGAAAACAATAATTTCTTCTTGATGGCAGGAAGTTGTGCCATTGAAAGCCGTGATTTGGCTTTTGAAATTGCCGAAAAAATTAAAGGAATTACTGACCAATTTGGCATTCCTTACATTTTTAAAGGTTCGTATCGCAAGGCAAATCGTACTAAATTAGACTCTTTTACAGGGATTGGCGATATTACTGCTTTGGAAATTTTACAAGAAATTGGCAATCATTACGATTTGCCTACGGTTACGGATATTCACGAATCTCAAGAAGCGGAAATGGCAGCGAAGTACGTTGATGTGTTGCAAATTCCTGCTTTTTTATGTCGCCAAACAGACTTATTGGCTGCGGCTGCTCGTACTGGCAAAGCGGTAAATATCAAAAAAGGGCAATTTATGGCAGGCGTTTCCATGAAGTTTGCTGTTGAAAAAATCCTTCACGAAAATCCTTCGGCACAAGTATTTTTAACAGACCGTGGAAATTCTTTTGGTTATGGCGATTTAGTCGTGGATTATCGTAACATCCCTGAAATGCAAGCACATGGAGTACCTGTGGTGATGGATTGCACGCACTCTTTACAAAGACCCAACCAAACTTCGGGCGTAACTGGCGGACAACCAAAAATGATTGAAACCATTGCCAAAGCAGCCATTGCAGTTGGTGCTGATGGAATTTTTATCGAAACGCATCCAAATCCAGCAATCGCAAAATCTGATGGAGCAAATATGTTGCCTTTAGATAAATTGGAAGAATTATTAGAAAAACTCGTTCGAGTACGCCAAGCGGTGGTGTAATTGAGTGATTGAGTGAGTTGTGAATTAGTGAGTTAGTGATTATTTTAAATTTGAGTATAATCAACCACAATTGAAAACAATCATTAATTCACAACTCACTCAATCACAATTATAAAACAATCACTAATTCACAATTCACTCAATCACAATTGAAAACAATCACAATTATCCAAAGTCGATTTCCACACAATTTTTTTCCCAAAAACAATGTTCAGAAAAACTTCCATTCCAACTTTCCTTGGCGTAATGATGTCTTTGTTTACGATGTCAGTTCCTTCATCGTATGCTGTTGAAAAATCTTTTCAAGAACCTATTACAAAAGTTGCTCAAAATTTTCCTGAAAAGTTTGAAACGGCTTCAAAAAACAGCTACGCAATTGATGTTGTAAGTACTTCATCAGGAGAATGGACATTCGATAATGCGATGATTGGAGGTTCTGATAACGACGCTAAAAATGGAGAAAAGTCGGTCAGAATGAAAGAAAAGGCTAAACTGACAATGAATTTTGATATTCCTACGGGCATTCAGCAAGTAAAACTGAAGTACGGAATTTATCAAACCGATGAAGAAGCTAGCTTTGAACTCTGGGTTTCAACCAACGCTGGAAAGACTTGGATGAAAATGGGAAAAGCGATAAAAGCAACGAATAAAAAACTAAAAATAGCAACATTTGAAGTAATTACTAAAAAGCCAAGTAGAATAGAAATCAGAAAAACCGATGGTACAGAAAACCGCTTAAATATTGATGATATTAGTGTTGTTACTTATTCAAACACTGTTAAATCGCCCAATACTTCTACTACTGTTCAAGAACCCATAGTTTTGATTTCAAAACCCACACGTGATGACAATCTTGCTTTGGGGAATCCTTCAAAAGCTGTTTCAAATACTTCTTCACCCAATAATTTTTTGATGACAAAAGCATCTTATTCACTTTCCTATAATAAAAGTAAAAACATTGCGAATTGGGTTTCATGGCATTTAAGTAAGGCTTGGAAAGGTGATGCGGCTCGTCAGAATAATTTTCGTACCGATAATACATTGCCAGATGGTTGGTATCAAGTAAATCCGAGAGATTATTCAGATACAGGCTTTGATAGAGGTCATTTATGTCCTTCAGATGACAGAGATGGCAGCCCTGAAGAAAACCAAGAAACTTTTTTCATGACGAATATGGTGCCACAAGCTCCTGAAAATAATAGAGGAATTTGGAAGCATTTAGAAGAATACACAAGAACATTGCTTGAACAGGGAAATGAATTATACATTTTAGCAGGAACGCTCGGACAAGGTGGAACAGGAACAAATGGCACAACAAAAACTATTGGCAAAAATAATAATGTTGTAGTACCAGCCACTATTTGGAAAGTAATTGTAGTATTGCCAGTTGGCGACAAAGATGCTGTGAGAGTTAACACAACAACGAGAGTAATTGCAGTAAATATGCCCAATCTGAATTCAGTAGGAGCGGAAGATTGGAAAAAATATAGAATATCAGTAGATGAATTAGAACGCTTGACGGGTTATGATTTTTTGTCTAATGTTCCTACAAATATTCAGCAAGTAATTGAAGCTATTGTTGATAAGGATTAATGATATTTGAAGGTTTATTACTTACTCGATTTTAGGAATCAATTATCAAAATCTGTTGCTTTGAACTTAAAGTTCATCGCTATTTAACAACTTATTTTAAGACTTTTTAAGATTTTTTCAGGGGAAAACTATTTTAAATTGTCGTGATTTTGACAATTTAAAAATTAATTTTGCGTTTGAATATAATTGAGAAAATGAGATTTCATCATTGCCCTTGTCCTATGAAACGATTTATACATTTAACCATCATCTTATGCGCTACATCTTTAGGTGTAAGGGCTCAATCTGATAGTCTCAAATTTATTACTATTTCTCCAACAGGTTCAATCAAAAATATTGACTGGTTAGAGAAAAATACGGTTGGTCAATTTGGCATCGACCTTAAACTTCAGCCAAGTAAAAAAGTAAATATCACACTTAGTTCAGCATTCTTCAAAACAATCGGAGCAAGTGTTTTGACTCCATCAAATCCAGCGGCTTTTTATGCTAGTTACGATAAATTCGGTACTAATCAAGGTGTTGTAACTGCAACGCCAAAAACTACATACAGTGGTGGCTTTATCAACGCAGATGTTGGAATACCTTTTAAATTAAGAGATAGTTCAAACATAAGTATTGAGCCTTTTTTAGGATTAGAAGGGAAGATTTGGAATCGTACTACCGACTATGGCACAGAAGGAAGTCCTTTATTAGTAGAAGAAAAATATAAATTTCTTTCACCATCTTTTGGAGCAAAATTGAATTACTCGACCAAGTCTAAAGTAAAACTTACACTAAGAATCTCAGGAAGTTATCCCCTTATTTCTAAGTTAAAGTTAGACGAAAAAAATCTCAATTCACCTAATTCAGAAATAGATTTAAAAGGACAACTTTCTCCTGCTGTTGAAATTGGTGCAAAAATTAAAAAATTAACCATCAAAGTTCGTTATGAACGAATTAACTTCGGCTCATCTGATTCCTTAATAAAGCCACGAATTCCATCTTCAAGAGCCAATGTATCAGGAGTATCAGTTAGTTATGATTTTTAATAGCTTTTAAGCTCTGAGCCGTGAGCTTTGAGCTTTTTTTATTGAACATTATATTAAGAAAAAAGCTCAAAGCCGACAGCTAATTCTGCGTTCCCTGCTTAATCGCCTCATAATCCGTTTTCAAGCGTCCCATTTCTCTGGCAATAAAAGTTTGTAATTGAGCATTGAAAGTTTTTTTATCTTCTTCATTCAAGGAAGCATAAAAATCTTTTAATTCTTGATTGATGGCTGCACGCTCTTCTGCTGAAGCGGCGTTGATTGAACGTACATGATATTGTTTGAAATTGAAATCCATATAAATAATTTGAAAATTTGAGGATATGTTAATTTGAAAATTAACAAGCCAATTCAGTCACAAAAAGTATGATTCTTTATTTTTGAACAACAAAGTTAGAGCTTTCAATAGAAATAAAAGTAAATTCTACAATTGATTTAAACGTTTCTACGCCATCACTTCAAAAGAAAAAAGCGAAGGCTTCTCTTCAAAGCTGAATGCTGAAAAATTTTGTTGTAAATTGCAGGCTAATTAAAAATTTCCCATCAGCATTTGGGCTTCTTGAAATGAAAACTAAAACATTACGTAAGAATAAAGTAAATATCGTAACGCTGGGTTGTAGTAAAAACTTGGTGGATTCAGAAGTAATTTATACGCAATTGAAAGGCAATGGCATGAATGTTACGCATGAATCTAAAAAGGACGATGCCAACGTTGTGATTGTAAATACTTGTGGATTTATTGATAATGCCAAACAAGAATCTATTGATACAATTTTGAGATACGTAGATGCCAAAGAATCTGGCATTATTGATAAATTGTACGTTACGGGCTGTTTGTCGCATCGCTATAAAGATGAATTAGAGGCTGAAATTCCAGCCGTTGATGCTTTTTTTGGCACAAACGAATTACCTCGTTTGCTAAAAACACTAAAAGCAGACTACAAGCACGAATTGATTGGCGAGCGTTTATTGACTACGCCAACGCATTATGCATATTTGAAAATTGCGGAAGGTTGCGACCGTCCTTGTTCATTCTGTGCTATTCCTTTGATGCGTGGCGGACATGTTTCTCGTTCTATTGAAGATTTGGTCGTTGAAGCAAAATCTTTAGTAAAACGTGGCACAAAAGAATTGATTCTAATTGCCCAAGATTTAACTTATTACGGATTAGATATTTATAAAAAGCGTAATCTTTCTGAATTATTAGAGCAATTTGCCGACATCGAAGGACTTGATTGGATTCGTTTGCAATATGCTTATCCAGCAGGTTTCCCGATGGATGTGTTGGACACAATGGCAAAATATCCAAACATTTGCAAGTACTTGGATATGCCTTTACAAAGTGGTTCTTCGGAAGTATTGAAAAGAATGCGTCGTGGAATTACTCGTGAAAAAACTGAAGATTTAATCAATGCCATTCGTGATAAAGTACCTGAAATTGCTTTGAGAACGACTTTAATTTCTGGGCATCCGGGAGAAACCGAAGCAGATTTTGAAGAAACTTATCAATTTGTTGAAAAAATGCGTTTCGACCGTTTGGGTGTTTTCACCTATTCGCACGAAGACGATACGCATTCACATTCATTTGAAGATGATGTACCTGCGGAAGTAAAACAAGAGCGTGCCGACGAAATTATGGCTTTACAACAAGATATTTCGATGGAATTGAACCAAAACAGAATCGGGAATACTTACAAAGTATTATTCGACAGAAAAGAAGGTGGATATTTTATCGGAAGAACACAATTCGACTCGCCAGAAGTGGATAACGAAGTATTAGTTCCTGCTACGCAATATGTGCGTTTGGGCGATTTTGCCAACGTAAAAGTAAATCGTGCAGAGGAATTTGATTTGTACGGGGAAGTGGTTTCTTAATTTGAAAATTTGGTAATTTGAAAATTTGAAGATTGTACTTGTGGGGAAAGATTATAACATCAGGCATCCACTACATTATTTTCAAATTTTCAAATCTCCAAATCTTCAAATTAAATATTATCCTACCAAGTTACGGTAATCTTCTCTTGATTTCAAAATGATTTGGTGAGCTACTTCTGCACCGTAAACCTCATCAATATCAACCGCTACTTTTTCTTCTCCTGGAATATTCTTGTACGTTAAGAAATAGTGAACCAAACGGTCAATAATTGGTTGAGGACACTGAGAGATGTCTGTCCAAGCACCATATAATGAATCGCCTTTCAAAACAGCGATGATTTTATCATCTGCTTCTCCTTTATCAATCATTCTAATTCCACCGATAGGAATCGCCTGACAAATAATATCTCCATGTGTGATAGTACGTTCAGAAAGAACTAAAATATCCAATGGGTCACCATCGCCTGATTCAATCGCTTTTCCAGATTGCTCACGAGCATACTGTGCTGTACTTTCGCCACAATAAGTTTGAGGAAGGAAGCCGTACAAGGCAGGAACGATGTTAGAGAATTTTTGAGGACGGTCGATTTTCAAATAACCAGTCTCTTTGTCGATTTCATACTTTACAGTATCTGTTGATACAATCTCGATGAAAGCAGTAACTACTTTCGGCATGTTCTCTCCAATCTGGATGCCATGCCATGGATGGGCTTTATAAAAGTTTCTTTGCATACTAATTGGTTGGTAGTGGATGGACAGTGGTGTGTGAGGAATACCCGTTTTAATCTCTTTCGCAACCGGTTTTTTGACTCTTGATTTTTTTTTCATACCACGCTCAAATCGACACTTACTACTTTTTTGAAATTTTGTAATATTTGTTCTTGTAAAACTTCAACAGGCTGGTTTAAATAGTTTGAAGCATGGGCAAATATAGTCGAAATAAAGCAATTTTTGTCGTCTGTTTCTAAAAATAACTGCTGAATTGGCATAGTTGAGATGATTTTGCTGGCATTCGATTCAGAATTTAATATAGCCGTTCCGAAAGAAAGATAAAATTGATGTTTAATTAATTCTTCGGCAATTTGGGCATTATTATTAAAGCCATGGACTATCATTGGAATACTGGATTTTAACTTTTTTTTCAAAGCAATCAGTTCTGAAAAAGCCTTTACACAATGAATAATCACAGGTTTTTGCAAGCTTTCTGCCAAACGAATTTGTCTGATAAATACTTCTTCTTGAAATCTCAAATCTAAAGCTATCAATCTATCCAAGCCACATTCGCCAATGGCTAAAACGTTTGGTTGGCGAGCTAATTTTTCTAATTGAGCAAAATCCTCATCAATACTTTCAGGCTTGATATACCACGGGTGCAAACCAACCGAAAATTTCCCCACAGCCATATCCATCCAACCCGAAACGGTTTGAGCATTAACAATACTCAAAGTATCTTTTTCTGTGGAAGGATGATGTGTGTGGATGTTGAGATAGATGTGCATTGGAAATTCAGCTTTGCGTTTAAAATAAGTATGAGTGATTCTACAAATTAAAACTCATTCTCAAAACAAATATACTCCTTTCAAGATTTATAAAGTACTCAAATGTCCTATCAAAATAAGTGATAAATATCTTGTGGTTTAAACGTGACCTTCGTTTGAGAGACAACGAAGCCTTGAAAGAAGCATTAGCGGATAATAAACCGCTTTTGATGCTCTATTGCTTTGAACCTTCGCTGATGCAAGATGCCCATTATTCTGCTCGACATTGGCAGTTTGTTTGGGAGGCTTTACAGGATTTGAACCAACAATTACAAAGTATCCATCCGCAACTTTCTATTAAAATTATTCACGGAGAAGTAAGCTCCTACTTGGAAACTTTGCACAAAAAAGAAACGATTCATAAAATTTTTTCACATCAAGAAACGGGGCTTAAAATTACTTATGACCGTGACAAAGCGGTAGGTACTTTCTGTAAACAAGAGCAAATTACTTGGCAGGAATTTCAGCATAATGGTGTAGTGAGAGGCAAACGCAATCGTGAAAACTGGGTAAAAGAATGGCATCAGTACATGAGTAAGCCATTGGCAGAAGCTGATTTCAGTAATATTGAATCGAATTTGAGATTACCAGAAGATTTGTCTATTCAAGCAATTAACAATCCTGCAATACTTTTCAAAGACTATACTTTCAATAAGGCACAACAGCCCGGAGGAGAAAGTTTTGCTCATCGTTATCTTCATTCCTTTCTGAACGAAAGAGTAAAAAATTATGCAAAATCGCTCTCAAAACCTTTGGCTTCTCGCAAAGGATGTAGTCGGCTTTCGCCTTATATTGCTTGGGGTTGTATCAGTGTTCGACAAATTTATCAAGCTCAAACAAAGGCTTCAAAGGCAAATCCAACGCTCAAGTGGCAATTGGATAATTTTGGTTCAAGATTGCGATGGCATTGTCATTTTATCCAAAAGTTTGAAATGGAAGACCGAATGGAGTTTGAAAATCTCAACCGTGGCTACGATTCACTTCTGATTGCTGAAAATGATGATTTTTTTAAAGCTTGGGCTGAAGGTAGAACGGGTTTCCCGTTAGTAGATGCTTGTATGCGTTGTTTGATTGGAACAGGTTATCTTAATTTTAGGATGCGGGCGATGTTGGTTTCGGTACTTACTCATCAACTTTTTCAGCATTGGAAAGAAGGAGCTTTGCATCTGGCAAGATTGTTTTTAGATTTCGAGCCTGGCATTCATTATCCACAAATCCAGATGCAAGCTGGTGTTACGGGCATTAATACGGTTCGGATGTATAATCCTATCAAACAGTCGCAAGAACATGACCCCGAAGGTATTTTTATCAAACAATGGCTTCCTGAATTAAAGAATTGTCCTTTGGCGTACCTCCATGAACCTTGGAAAATGACGACCTTAGAACAAGATTTTTACGGTTTTCATCTCAACATAGATTATCCTTTGCCACTTATCAATTTTGAAGAAAATACCAAAATTGCGAAAGAACGAATATGGGGACACCACAAAACAGATGAAGTAAAAGCCTCAAAAAAGCAAATTTTAGAAAAACATACCATTCCAACAAAGGAAGGCTTACAACGAAGAAAGAAAAAATAAACCTTTTCTGTAACTTTGTGGAAAGATTTGCGAAAGCGAATCACATACATAACCAATCGGTGAGTTTTGCCGAATTCAGAAAATACAGAAAATGATTTATCCTATAGTTGCCTACGGTGATTCCGTTCTCAGAAAAGTTGCCGTTGATATAGAAAAAGGCTCAATTGATGTTAAGAAATTATCAGAAGATATGTTTGAAACCATGTACAATGCTTCTGGTGTAGGTTTGGCTGCTCCGCAAATTGGCTTGGCTCTCAGAATGTTTGTGGTGGACGGTCGCCCGTTTAACGAAGGCGAAGATTTAGACGAACGAGACAAAGACCCTTCTTTGGTAGATTTCAAAAAAGTATTTATCAATGCTGAAATTTTAGAAGAAGACGGCGACGAATGGGCTTTTGAAGAAGGCTGTTTGTCGATTCCAAATATCCGTGAAGATGTTTATCGTCCTGAATTTGTGAAAATCAAGTATGTCGATGTTGATTTCAACGAACATATTGAAGAGTACGAAGGTTTGGCCGCACGTATTATACAACACGAATACGACCATATCGATGGAATTCTTTTCACCGACCACTTAAGTCCTGTGAAAAAGAGAATGCTGAAAAACAAGTTGGCTAATATTACAAAAGGAAATATCAAAGTAGATTACAAAATGAAATTTCCGAAGTAATTGTTTACAGTACTTTTTATAAACATGAGTCATCCCGAATTTGGAATCATAAAAAAGCGGTCGAAAAACTAATTTCGACCGCTTTTTTATGATTGATGAATAACGAATTCCTACTGTTTGAGCAGAGCGAGTTTAGGAATTCTTGAATTTCTTTTGTTACTTTTCTTGTTTCAAGACAAGAAAAGTAAGGACTAGATAATAATACATACAAATCTCCAAAGCTTATTATTCCAAAGAAAAATTCGGGATGACTCATGTTTATTTATTAATGAATAATAATTACTCCTTATTCCCCTGAATTTTTGAACCAGTCTTTTTCTCTAATCCCGGTTGAAAAATCTCGAAGTTTTCTTTTTTCTTCGCATCTGCTACAATTTTACGAACGTCTTCTAATAATTTTTTAGCATCATAAATTACACCGTCTTTAATCGTGTATTTTACACCACCAACACGCACTACTTCATTGTTTTCTGTTAACCTGATTGCTCCTGTTCCGTAAAGATTCTTTAGATTTTTTAGTGGATTTTCTTCTAAAATTACCATATCAGCCAATTTTCCTACTTCTATACTTCCAATTTTATCAGCCATTCCCAAAGCCTCCGCTCCTTTTAAACTTGCCGCTCGAATTACTTCTAAAGGATGAAAACCTGCTTCTCTCAACAATTCCAATTCACGGATGTAAGCGAAACCATACAACTGAAAAATAAAGCCTGAATCCGATCCAGCCGTTACTCTTCCTCCTCTATTTTTATATTCATTGATAAATGCCATCCAAAGTTTATAATTTTCTTTCCATTGTACTTCTTGCTCTGTTCCCCATTCTTGCCAATACGAACCATGCGAAATACGTGAAGGCTGATAAAAACGCCATAATTGTGGCATGGTGTATTCTTCATGCCATTCTGCACGGCGAGCTAACATTAATTCACGGTTGGCTTCATAAATATTAAAAGTTGGGTCGATGGTGAAATCCAACTTTAGCAATTCGTCCATTACTTCATTCCAACGTTTTGAACCGGGCTTTGCAGCTTGTTTCCACAATTTTCCTGCTTCTTCAAAACGATTTTGTTCATTGCTATAATTATAATCAGCTGGATAATCCTGAATCGTTTGGCTTTCAAAAAGTGCTTCTGGTAAACCGTACCAATGTTCCATTGAAGTAAGTCCAGCTCTGGCAGAATTCAACACATTCCAACGTGCCACATCTACTTGTGCATGATGATAAGCCGAACGTAAGCCTAATTCTTTATTTCTTTTGATAGCTGTTTCAATTACTTCTGGTCTTGCTCCGAAAAACTTAATACCGTCAGCTCCTTTTTTAGCATTTTCCTCTACCCAAGCTTTTGCTTGTTCTGCGGTTGAAATAGTTTCTTTTGCACCCATTCCAAATGCGGTATAAGCTAAAATTCTTGGTGCAGTAATTTCATTTTTTAATGACTTTGCTTTTTGTTCTAAAACCCAATCTAAACCATTTCCAGCCGATGGGTCACGAATGGTAGTGATACCATGTCCAAGCCATAATTTATAAACATATTCTGCGGGTGTTCCTTGCGATTTTCCACCGATATGTCCGTGCATATCTACAAAACCGGGCAACATATACATGCCTGTACAATCTAATTCTTTATCGCCTGCATTCAGTTTCGGGCGACTTTTTGGGTCAATCGGAACGCCTGGATAACCTACTACTTTTATTTCTACAATTTTATTTTTCTCGACAACTATGTCACAAGGTCCTTGCATGGGCGAGCCTGTTCCGTTGACTAGATTTACTCCTCTGATAATCATGCGGTTGAATTGTCCTTCACCTTCTGCTCGTGGCGGAGCTTTTTCAATTTGTGCGTTAGATTTTAAAGAAAAGATTAATAAACAGCAAGTAAGGAAACTTGATAAATGTTTTTTCATGGTTTAAATGTTTGATGAATGTTGATAATTTAGATTAATGGCTATCGAAAAGCGACACTTGTTTTATTCTTTTTCTAAGATACGGAATTTATCTAAAATGTGTAAATTGAATCTCATTTCAATCTTTGAAATTTACATTGTATGAATCACTTCATCAGAAATAATTTTTTAGCCATTTGGGTTACATTAGCGGTTGTTTTTGCTTTTGCAAAAGGTGCAACCGTTTATCAACAAGAACCAGCCAAAGCAATACTTACTTCTCTGGCAATGCCGACGGCTTCAGACAAAGCTTTTGCTGATTATTGGTATAAAGGCAAAGCCGAAATCAATAGTTATACTTTAGAAAAAGACCGTTACGGACAAATTTGCCCGGGAGAAGCTGTGTTAGTTTTTGTTACCGAAGATTTCAGAACGGATAAACAAGTAAAACTAGAATCTGATAATAAAGAAGCTGCTACGAATGTATTAAAAGTAAATTTTATCGAAAAGTTTCTGACTGGAATTTATGATTATTCTGTGATGACTTCTGTGTTTTCGCCAGTTGATACTAAAGCTTTTCCTCATGCTTTAAAAGTAGCTACTTCTGTACAAGAATGGTGCGGAATGGCTTATTTACAGTTGAATAATCGAAACAGAGCTTATCAAATAGAAGGAAAAAGCTATTTTGAAAAAGAAGTACAAGAGGATATAGCTTTAGAAAGAGTACTATTAGAAGATGAAATTTGGAATAAAATTCGACTTAATCCTGAAAGTTTACCAACGGGTGAAATTAAAATTATTCCAAGTTTTACTTATTGTCGATTGAGACATCAATTGCCCGCAGTACTTCAAGCAAATGCAAGCTTAAAAGATTATGCTGGAACGGATTTTAGCGAGAAAAAACTGAAAGTATTTAGTCTTGATTATCCTGAAAAGAAGCGTTCTGTAGCAATTATTTTTCAAGAAGCATTTCCGTATAAAATTATGGGTTGGACAGAGACAAACATCAGCAAAGGAAAGTCTTTGACAACCAAAGCTACTTTAAAGAAAACAATCATAACTGACTATTGGACAAAACATAACGTAACAGATTTACCTTTAAGAGATAGTTTGGATTTGAAATATGGGTTGAAGTAAGCCGATAATGGCATGACTGATAGGATGTTTCACTTTACTGAGTCATGAAATAAGGACACTTATCTCGTTCAAGACTGTGTCTTGGACGTTTGCTTTAATTCAGTTTGAAACTGAATTAAAGTTTAGCACAAGTGACGCTTTGCTTAACACTTACGCTAGTTTGGAACGGACTCGGTTGCGTTCTAAGAACGCCTGACACACTGACGTAGTTAAACACTACGACATGCGAGGGCTTTTACAACAGGAAGAAAATGTTATAAAAAACATTATGGCATACCATCAAGTATTGTATCTAACCAAAAAGTAGACCTTCCTTCACTTTTAATGTTTTCAATTAGTTTTTTTATAATTATGTAGTTCGAATGATGTTCAGAATGAATTGTTGGTATGATTTCTAAAAATATAGGTATATTATTTTTATTGTTCAATATTCTAATTATTGACATTTGCAATATGAATTCAGCCTGAGGTATAAAGGCATCGACATTTAATAAAAGTTCATATATATAAGTGCCTACATTAGTGGTAACATCAAAATAATTTTCAACATACTCTTTCCACATTGCATAAATATCAGACGTATTCCCCGATGGGCTTTCATCAAGTAAAACGGAACAAAATTTTCTAAATGTTGTTGAGTCTTTGTTGTCGTACATCTCCTCGAATAAAGCTTTATATTCCTCTATATTATCATCCAATACGTATCTAATTTCGTACAATCTTGAATACAGTTTATCATTCATAAGTTTTATTGTCTTAGAAAACTCCTAGATATTTTGACGCTTTGCTTAACACTTGTGCTAATTATGGTAGAAATATCACCAATCTATCTCACCTTTTTGGCGTTTCTTTTCCTCACAAGAATAAAAAAAATATCCTAATCTAAAAATATCAGATATTTTATATTTTGTGACTTTAATTTTAGCAAATACTACTTCATCATAATTAAATTCTAAAACTGTGAAATCTGTTTTATGCATATTATTATACTTAAAAATAGCCTCAAGTATAACTTCATCATCTCCGCTTATCACGTCAAATATTAATTCATTATTTTGCTCCATCTACTAATATTAATTTTATGTTTGGAAACATTTGATTAAACTGTTCAATAATTCCTATACAGGATTGACAATATTCATTCTCTGAAATTATCTCATCTCGTTCAAGACTGAGTTTTGGACGTTTGTTTTAATTCAGTTTGAAACTGAATTAAAGTTTAACACAAGTGAGGCTTTGTTTAAAACTTGTGCTAGTTATGTCAACACTCTCAGAGCCTGACATCGAACAAAAAGCGGTCAAAAAACTAATTTTGACCGCTTTTTTTATACTAACTATTATACCCCAAAATACTTTCTGGAGAATCATAGAAAATCAAATCTCCTGATTTCTTCCCTACTTCTGCCCAAGCCTGATTTTCTATTTTCATCCCAACTACTGCACAAGTTGGCATTGCACCAATATCTGCATGTGTTAAGTACTCTGCAAAATAACTAATACTTGGATTATGCCCCACAATCATCACATGGTTAAGATTGGCGGGAATGGCATTCACTGCATCTAAATAATGTTTTGGCGAGCTTTCGTATAAATCACTCAATACATACACTTTCTCTTCTGGAATACCCAATTGTTCACAAAGCACTTTTGTTGTCATTTGGGTGCGTTCGGCATTTGAAGTAATGATTAAATCAATTGTGCTGATTTTGGTAGATAAATTTCTGCCCATTCTAGCGGTATCAATCATCCCACTGGAGGTAAGTGGACGAACAATATCGGGACTTACTGAATCTGAAGCTTTGGCATGGCGAACCAAATATAATGTCTTTGTCATGTTGATTAATTAATGTCTATCTACCTACAACCGTTCCTAATTCTTTGGCGATTTCTTTTTCTATTTGCTTGGCTTCCATAAATAATCCTAACAAATGTGTTTGTTCATCAGCATCCGAAGTTTTGGCAAGTTTTTGCATCAAATCCTTCATTTGCTGTTCGTTATATGCTTTTTTCAAGCGTAAAATATTCTGAAAAGCTAAATCTGCCAACTTATCGTCTTCGGTCGGCACAATGATTTCGTGTTTCAACCAAGCTTCCGAAGCTGCATATCGTTCGGTTACTAAATTGATGGCTTCTTGTTGAATAATGGGGTTACTATGTGCGATAAAAAACTTAGCATCTAATACAATTCCTTGAATGAATTTCTCACGACATAGCTGTAAAATATTATCATAAATTGGCGTTATAAAATTCATGCCATCAATTTCTGATAAAATATATTGCATTAAAGTAACACCCGGTGCAACACCTGGATCTACTTCTTTTATACCATGACTCACCAATAATCGCACACATTCCCTTTCTTGCAAAGCAATTCCCGTTGGAATTACCTTATTAGCTGGTGGAATATTAGCTGGTACGTTACTTACTGGAACCTTATTATTTGGAACAAAATCAGTTGGGAAACCCGAAAATTCATCTTCCTCCGAAAAACTTGGTAAATCATCAAAATTTACATTCGGTTGCGAAGTTGGTTGGCTAAGTGTTACGCCAGCAGGTAAATCATTTTGCAATCGCTGACGATTAGCATCTCTTTGACTGTCTTTTTCTCGCTGTTTACTTCTTTCAAAGGCAATTTTGTTACTTTCTGTAATCAAAATTGCTTCATCAATCTGCATTAAACTCGCTGTTTTTTGAAAGAAAACAGACCTTGTGATGGAATCAGGGATTTTAGAAATACTCCCCACCATGTCTTTTATCAACTCTGCTCTTTTGAAAGGGTCACTCCCAGCTTCTTTGAGGAATAATTCTGCTTTGAAAGTAATAAAATCGCTGGCGTTTTTGTGGATATATTCTACAAAAGCATCAGAGCCTATTTTCTGAACATAACTATCTGGGTCTTCGCCTTCTGGAAAAACGACTAATTTCACATTCAGTCCTTCTTCCAAAATCATGTCCATTCCTCGCAAAGATGCCTTGATGCCCGCAGGGTCGCCATCATATAACACAGTGATATTTTGCGAGAAGCGAGCGATTAATCGAATCTGTTCTATCGTCAAAGAAGTACCCGAAGACGCTACTACGTTTTCGATTCCTGCTTGATGCAAAGAAATAACATCGGTATAACCTTCTACCAAATAACAAACATCCTTTGTTCTGATTTCATTTTTGGCTTGAAAAATGCCATAAAGTACATTCGATTTATGATAAACTTCTGTTTCAGGCGAGTTCAAATACTTTGCCTGTGATTTATCATTTTTCAGAATTCTTGCTCCAAAAGCAATTACTTTTCCCGAAACATTATGGATAGGAAATGTTACTCTATTTCTAAAACGGTCGAATGTTTTTTGGTTTTGCTGAGGATTTTCTTGCTCATTTTGCTTCAAAATCGTCAGCCCAGCCTTCACCAAAATATCTAAATTATAACCATTTTTCAGGGCTTCTTTAGTAAAAGCATCCCAGTTTTCAAGGCTATATCCTAATTCAAAAGTACGAATGGTTTTATCTGAAAAACCTCTTTCTTTGAAATAAGGATAAGCAATTGACTGCCCTTCTTCGTGTTGAAAAAGATTATTTTGGTAATAATTCTTGGCGTAATTAAGGGCAATTAATAAGCTTTCACGCTCATTTTGGGCTAATTGTTGTTCGTCGGAAAGTTGTGTCTCTTGGATTTCGATGCCGTACTTTTTGGCTAAATGTCGAAGGGCTTCTCCATATCCCAAACCTTCAATATCCATGATAAAACGGATAGAATCACCCGCTTTTCCACAACCAAAACATTTATAAATTCCTTTTGCTGGCGAAACAGAAAAGGAAGGAGACTTTTCGCCATGAAAAGGACAGCAAGCCCAAAGGTTTGCACCTTTTTTCTTCAAAGAAACATAATCGCCAATTACATCGGCAATATCAGCACTTTGTCGGATTCGTTCTATGGTGGCTTCATCTATTCGCATAATTCAAAATTACATCTTTTTGCTTTGAACAAAGCATTTATGAGTTAAAAATCGTTAAGAATTTGTATTTTTGAACAATTTCAAATCAACATCAGCAACATGAATTTATCCTGCCAAAAACATCTTTTTAGCCTCGAAGAAGGCACACATTATATCAATTGTGCCACGATGGCACCTAATCTAAAATCGGTAGAAGAAGCTGGTATTCAAGGAATTTTACGCAAATCGCAACCACAATATATTACTTCGCAAAGTTTTTTTGAATCGGTAGAACCCGTCAAAGAAGCCTATTCAACATTGATTAATTGTCCCGAACCAGAACGCATCGTTATTCTTCCCTCATCTTCTTACGGCATGGCGATTGTGGCAAAAAATCTTTACCGAAAACCTAATTTACAAGCAGGACAAGAAATCATCATGGTCAGTGAAGAATTCCCTTCGGATGTTTATGCTTGGGAAGAAGTTTGTGCAGATAAAGGTTTGATTATGAAAGTAGTGCCTCCGCCTGAAGGATTGGAAAATCGTGGAAAAATCTGGAATGAAAGGTTGCTAGAAGCCATCACGGCTAATACTTGTTTGGTAGTAGTGTCGCCAACCCATTGGGCAGATGGCACTTTGTTTGATACTGAAATCATCGGAAAGCAATGTCGTTCGGTAGGTGCATTACTTGTTTTAGACGGTACGCAAAGTATCGGAGCGATGCCTTTTGATGTACAAAAAGTACAACCTGATGCCATTATCAATCCCGGATATAAATGGCTTTTAGGGCCTTATTCGGCAGGAGTAGCCTATTTTGGGGCTTATTTTGATGAAGGAACGCCTTTAGAACGCAACTGGATTAATCGAGTAGGTTCAGAAGATTTTAAAAGCTTGATGAATTATCAAACGCAGTATAGAAGTAAGTCTGATAGATACAACATGGGCGAAAAAAGTAATTTTATTTTGAACCCAATGTTAGCGGCGGCTCTTATTCAAATCAATACTTGGGGCGTTGATTCAATTAATCAATATTGTGATGAATTGTTGAAAGAACCTTTGAAGCTTTTACAAGAAAAAGGCTATTGGGTAGATGAAAAACCCTACAGAAGTAATCATTTGGTAGGTATCAGGATTCCGCCCAAAGCTGATTATCTAACCATACAAAAAGCTTTGCAAGAACGTAAAGTATTTGTCTCGTTCAGAGGCGAAGCCATCCGACTAGCACCACACGTTTATAACGATGCCAATGATATTGATGTGTTGATGGATGGATTATTGAAGGGGATTTAAAGAAAAAAATAACTCATGGCATGACTGACAGAATATTTTAATGAGTCATGTCATGAGTATTATGAATAAACCAATTTTATTACATTTGTTTTACTCTTTATCATGAAAGAGTATTTTAATAATCCCCCAAAACTATGAAATTACTCATTATTCTTGCCACAATTTTTACTGTTTCTGCGAGTTGTTTTAATTCAAATGTGCCAAATTCGGATGCAAAGCCTGTGAGTCATGATGCTTGGACTACTTTGCTGAAAAAGTATGTAAACACCAACGGCATGGTGAATTATAAGGCTTTTCAAAAAGATTCTGTTGCCCTGAATAAGTATTTGGAAATGCTTTCAAAAAACACACCCAACGAAAAAACGTGGACGAAAGATGAGCAATTGGCTTATTGGATTAATGCCTATAATGCTTTTACGGTACAATTGATTCTAAGAAATTATCCTCTGAAAAGTATTAAAGACATTGTGAAAGTAAATATTACTTATATCAATTCTCCTTGGGATATAAAATTCATCAATTTGATGGGGAAGAAATTTGATTTGAACGATATTGAAAATGGTATTATCCGTAAAAAATTTGATGAACCACGCATTCATTTTGCTTTAGTTTGTGCAGCGATTTCTTGCCCAAAACTAAGAAATGAAGCCTTTACCGCCACCACACTCGACGAACAATTAACCGACCAAGCCATAGATTTCTTGAACGATAACAAGAAAAATGTAGTCTCAGCCAAAGGAGCAAATCTGTCAAGTATTTTTGATTGGTACAAAGGCGATTTCACCAAGAAAATGCCTTTACAAGCCTTTGTTAATCAATACGCCAAAGTAAAAATGCCCGCAGATGGCAAAATTCAATTTGTGAATTATAACTGGGGATTAAATGGGCTTTGATTGGGGAAAAAACTAGTCGTAGGCATTCCCCTACGGACTAAATTGTAAAGAGTGTCACGCTTGCTCTATGATTCAGGGATAATAAAACTTCTCAATCTTCTGATTAGGCAATTTCGAGCGAGACGCTCTTCTTTGTTTTAGGTCTTAGGAGAGCCTAAGACCAGTAGGAGCTTTATTTCTTATCATAATCCTCTGGTAGTTTCATCGTAAAGGCTTTCATTTTACTCCTACTTATTTTCTTTGTTATTTGATAATTTTCACGATTAAGGTATTGTATCATTATCGGATAATTATCTTTTGAGTTTACATTTTCGAGCTCACCATTGAGGTAATTGAAAAGATTAAAAAGCCAGTAACTGTGTCCTCCATAACCTTTCAAAGTCATCGTGATAATTTCATAGTTTCCATCTCCGTCAAAATCTCTCTCTAATCTGCTATCAATGGCTTTGTCGGAAAAAGAAATTTTTGTAAAATGCCCTTCTTTATTTTGAAAGAGATATATTGTTCGCAAATTCATTGATGCTGTACCAGAACCCATATACCAAGCAATTATTTTAACGTCTTTTAAATTATCGCCATTTATATCCGCAACTCTTATAGATTCCAGATTCACATCATGAAAAAACATTGGCTCAAAACTCTTTCTAAGCAATCTTTTATTACGATACACTCTTATCGAAGAGCTATCATACGCAAAAGTTGTGAGTTGAATGGTTAAATTATCTTGGTTATCAAAGAATTTAGGAATTGTCAAGGTACAATGAAACTTATTTTCCTTTTCTGTCTTATCATAAAATTTCCAGTTCTTATACTCTCGGTATTTAATAGCTGGATATTTTTCAAAAGGATATTGTCCTTTTGCGTTTAAGGTTAAAAATATTAGGGCAAAAATTAGCAATATTGGCTTCATTGTAAGATAAATGTTGACTCGTAAAATACGAGTGTTTTTATAGGGGTTAGGTTCTTCTAAGACTGCTGTTGAGGGGAGGGTGAACTCGAAATACTATACCGAGCCAACTATTTGAAGTGTAAGATTACTATTTATTTCACCACGAAGTTTATAACTTAGTGGTCAGGGGTTGTTATTGAGAAAAAGATTTCTCTTTCTTTGGGGGCAGTAAATGCTACTACCTTCTGTCTTTACACTATTTCCAGATATTTTATATACTCTGTAAATCCAATGTCTTCAATTGGGCTTATTATACCAATGTAAGTTTCATAATAAGTAAGCTTTATCTTTTTAAAATAGGTATTGTAGTTTTGATTATTATAAAAGCCAATCCATTTTTTAAAAAGATAATTCCTCACTTCTAAATTTTCATCAAGATTATCACATATATAAATGATAGAATGTCCATTTTCTTGCATGAAAAAATCTAATATCTTATGAATTGTATCTCTAATTCGGTAGTCTTTAATAGTTCCTAATTCTTGTTGATTAAAAAAACCAAATTCATAAATATTAAATGAATGATAGCATTTGTCATTAAAATGTACATCTGCTCTCTTAAAGGTGGCTATATAATCTATGGAATAATCCGTTGTAAAAGAAAAAACAAACTCATCTTGAGTTTGTTTTAATAATCTAATTTCGTATGGCTTATATTGTTCTAATAACATTTGTTTTTAAGTAATCTAATTCGCCCGCTTTTACTCTTCTTGCAAAATCCCTCTTTTCTTCAATTTTTTGTTCAATCATTCTCTTGAAGTCTTCAGGTATTGTCTTGTTTATAGTTTTTACATTTTCCATGATAGTAAATGTTTTTATTGAGCATTTCTAAACCCAAATACAAATACTCAATTGATTAATTTGTTTAACGTAAACAAAAGTATCAATATATATTGACATTTTCTAAAATTAGTTGTTAATTTTAACAACTAATAGTGTATATTATAAATGAAAAGCAAAAAGTCTATTCGTATTTGTTTGAATATGCTTTTGCTGGAACTGGTCGTAGGTTTTTCCTACGTCCTAAAATGAAAAGAGCGTCTAGCTCGCCTTATGATTCAGGAATCACAAAATATGTCTTCAATGACATAAAACATCTCTCGGAAATCACAAAATAGGTCAACACACGAGAGTATAGAGTATTCAATATCTATTGAATACAACATTGATACTTTAAAGTAAGTATCTTACCTGTTGGTTGCTTTATATTGAATGTGTCTGTTCCTATATTCTTTATTAGACTATCACCGATATTAATTTTCCCTCTTAATTGATAAATATTGTCATCTCCGCAACTTTCAAAAGAAATAAACTTTGCTCCTGATTCTTTTGAATAAAAATTAAGTTTTAATGGTCTGTCTATTACAGTATCAACCTCAGTAATTGTTGCCTTTATAAACATAGGTTTAATCTCATCGTTTATATGATCTTCACAATTAAAGCATCCCATAATATTCATTGCTATAAATAAAAGTAATAGCTTCTTAGTAATCTTAGTTATCAAATTGATTTGCTTCATATTTCTTCTTTTAATTTTATTCTTTCTCTGTTAATAGGTCTTTAGAAAACTAAAACCTTTCTCTTTCTCTCTCTTCAAAAAACTTTCAGCCCAATTATTAGTTGATACAATTTAGCTATTAATATACAATTCCCCGATACTGTTTTCAGGTTTTGCTCAATCATTTTCAAAAACTATTGCCGATTTCCGCAATCTTAAATTTTATGAAAATACTCCTTTGGTTTCGCAACGATTTACGTGTTCACGACCATGAAGCTTTGTTCAAAGCGTCTCAAAAAACTGCTCAAGTATTTCCGCTTTACGTACTCGACCCCAGAATTTTCCAAGAAATGCCGATGGGTTTTCCCAAAACAGGCAATTTGCGTACTCAATTTCTTGTTGAATCGCTTGAAAACCTTCGTAAAAACCTCCAAAGTATTGGCTCAAACTTAATTATCAGGATTGGTCATCCTGAAGAAATTATTCCACAATTAGCGAAAGAGTTGTTGATTGATGAAGTATTTGTTTCAGAAGAAGTAACTTCAGAAGAAACGGATATAGATACTTCGGTAGAAGTTGCTTTGAAAAAAGAAGGCATCAAAATTAAGTTTTTCTGGCAAGCTACGCTCTATCATTTGGATGATTTGCCCATGAAAATTGAAAATTTACCTAATATTTTCACCCAGTTTAGAAACCAAGTAGAAAAAGCGACCAAAGTAAGAAGTACTTTCCCGATTCCTAAAAATCTTAATTTCTCAAACACGATTGACATTGGAGAATTACCAAAGCTTGATTTTCCCGAAACAAATCAACAATTATACAAAGGTGGCGAAGACGAAGCTCTAAAAAGATTGGAGGAATATTTTTGGCAAAAAGACTTGCTGAAAGTATATAAAGAAACTCGCAATGGAATGTTGGGTTTGGATTATTCTTCTAAATTCTCGCTTTGGCTGGCAAATGGCTGTATTTCGCCAAGATATATTTATGAACAAGTAAAAAAATACGAAGCCGAACGCACCCAAAATGATTCTACTTATTGGTTAATTTTTGAATTACTTTGGCGTGATTATTTCCGTTTTGTGGCTTTGAAGTATGGCAACAAAATCTTTTTTGAAAAAGGTATTCAAGGCAAAACGATTGTTTGGAAACAGCATAAAAGTATTTTTGAAAAATGGCGATTGGGCGAAACGGGCGTTCCCTTGATTGATGCCAATATGAAAGAATTGTTGGCAACAGGCTTTATGTCGAACCGTGGACGACAAAATGTAGCGAGTTTTTTGGTAAAAGATTTACAAATAGATTGGCGTTGGGGTGCTGCTTGGTTTGAAAGTCAATTGATAGATTATGATGTATGTTCTAACTGGGGAAATTGGCTTTATGTGGCGGGTATTGGCAACGACCCAAGAGAAAATCGTTATTTTAATATTCTGAAACAAGCCCATAACTACGACCCAAAAGGCGAGTACGTAAAATTTTGGTTGCCAGTCTTAGCCAATATCACTGCTGAAAAAGTACATTCAGTAGCTTTGTTGACCGCCGAAGAACAAAGAAAATATCAAGTAACGATAGGAGTAGATTATCCAAAAGCGATAGTTGATGTAAGGAAATGGAATATTAAAAAATAACTGAAAAGAGTTTTTGACCGTTCAAAATCAAAAAACAAATATTCAGCATAGAAGTAGTGTAAGCGTTGAAAAAACATCTACATTTGAAACAGTTTTACAGAGTGGTATAATTATTTTACCTTTGTATTACTTCACATATTCACATTAAATAATTAAAACTATGTCAAAAGGACTTCTTATTGGATTAGGTGTTGCCGCATTATTGTTATTCTGGGGTATTGGTGTCAGAAACGGCATGGCAACCGAAAATCAAGAGGTTGAAGCATCTTGGGCGAAAGTACAAACTGCTTATCAACGTCGTGCAGATTTGATTCCAAATTTAGTAAAAACGGTACAAGGAGTAGCTAACTTTGAAAAAAGTACGCTGACCGATGTAATCAATGCACGTGCAAGTGCAAGTCAAATCAAATTAGATGCTAAGGATTTAACGCCTGAAAATATGCAGAAATATCAAGCGGCACAAAGTCAGTTAAGTGGCTCATTATCACGTTTGATGGTTGTTGCAGAAAGTTATCCACAATTGAAAGCTACTGAGAGTTTCTCGGAATTACAGTCGCAATTAGAAGGAACTGAAAACCGTATCAAAGAAGAGCGTGACCGTTTCAATGATACTGTTAAAGGTTATAACAACAAAATTGTTACTTTCCCGAACAGTTTAATTGCTGGCTTCTCTGGATTTACAACCAAAGGCTATTTCGAAGCCGACGCTGGTGCATCAAAAGCTCCATCGGTTGATTTTGGAAAATAGTTTTTCGATGAAATCGCACAAGGCGAAAAGCAGAAAACAAGATAAATTTTCGCTTTTCGCCTTTTTTATTGAGTGAGTTAGTGATTGAGTGAATTAGTGATTTTTTTTTAGTTGTGAGTTATCAATTAGTGAATTGTGAATTTAATATTTATAAAATCATTCATTGAAAAAATCACTCAATCACAACTCACTCAATCACTCAATAAAAAAATCACACAATAAAAAAATCACTAATTCACAATTCACTAATTCACTAATTCACTCAATAGACATGCCTCAGCACTTTTTTAATGAAGCACAAAAAGCACAGATTGTAAAGGCAATTCAGGCAGCAGAATTGAATAGTTCTGGAGAAATTCGACTGCATATTGAAAAGAATTGTACTAAGCCCGATGTGTTGGATAGAGCCAAAGAAGTATTTCAAGAAATTGGCATGACCAACACGGCACAACAAAACGGTGTACTTTTTTACTTAGCCATTGAAGACCGCAAATTTGCGGTTATTGGCGATAAAGGAATTGATAAAGTAGTACCAGAAGATTTTTGGGAATCGACCAAAGAATTATTGAAAAGTCATTTCTCACAAGGACTTTTCACCGAAGGCTTTATCAAAGCGATACATTTGGCAGGCGAACAGTTGAAACAATACTTCCCTTACCAAACAGATGATACAAACGAACTGCCAGACGAAATTTCGTTTGGTTAAATAAGTCCAAACCTTTTCTGTGAAGGAAGGGATTTTTTTATGAAGATGTTTAAGAAATTTTCCATTTACGTAATTGGGCTACTCTTTAGCTTTTCGCTATTGTCGTTCCAATTCACTTTGAATGCTCAGGCTATTCCTGAAAAACCTAATCCGCAAAGATTAGTAAACGATTATGTCAGTATTTTATCAAGTTCAGAAAGAGAATCTTTAGAGCAAAAACTCAGAGGTTATGCCGATTCAACTTCCACACAATTAACCATTGTGATTGTAAAAAATACGGGAGAATCTGACCCTTATGATTTTGCCATGAAAATTGCGAAAGATTGGGGCGTTGGTCAGAAAGATAAAAACAATGGTTTAGTACTTTTATGGGCGACTGAAACTCGTAAAATCAGAATCGTGACGGGGCGTGGCATGGAAGCAACCATTACGGATGCCATTGCCAAAAGAATTATTAATAAAACGTTATCACCCAATTTCAAAGCGGGTTTGTGGTATCAAGGTTTAGATGAAGCCACAACCGAAATGATGAAAAGGGCTTCGGGCGAATTCAAAGCAGATGAAAAAGATGATGGTGGTGGTGGTTTAGGCTTTTTCTTCATCATTTTTATATTGGTAGCGATTGTATTGTTTATTATCTCTAAAATCAACAAACGTGGTGGCAGAGGTGGTGGTGGAGGCTTCAACAGTGGCGGTTGGGGCGGCCCAATCATTTTCACTGGTGGTGGTTTTGGTGGCGGACACTCTGGCGGAGGAAGTAGTGGCGGAGGAGGTTTCGACTTCGGTGGTTTTGGCGGTGGCGACTTTGGCGGCGGTGGTGCTGGTGGAGATTACTAAGCATAATCAAGAATATAAGAAGGCTTCGTTTCGGCGAAGCCTTTTCTATTTCAGCCCTTGCTACAAGATTTATAATAATGTTTCGTAATTTTGATTGACATTAAAATAAACATAGAAAAATTCGTGATTGATATTATTGCACAAGAACTCAACGAAGCACAATTAGTACTTCAAAACTTTATTGCTAATCCAAAAAATCTTGCTGATATTCAAGCTGCTGCCCAAATAATGGCTGAGGCTATTCGTTCTGGGAACAAAATAATTTCTTGTGGTAACGGTGGTTCCCACTGTGATGCGATGCACTTTGCAGAAGAGTTGTCAGGTCGCTATCGTGACGACCGTCGTTCGTTGCCTGCCATTGCAATTTCAGATGTTTCTCATATTTCTTGCGTAAGTAACGATTATGGGTTTGACCATATTTTTTCTCGTTTTGTAGAAGGTTTAGGAAGTAAAGGAGATGTTTTGTTGGGTATTTCTACAAGTGGAAATTCTGCTAATATTATCAAAGCAGTCGAAGTGGCTAAAGCCAAAGGCATGAAAATTGTGTTACTTACTGGGAAAGACGGTGGAAAATTAGTTGGACAAGCTGATGTAGAAATCAGAGTTCCACATTTCGGTTATGCCGACCGTATCCAAGAAGTACACATAAAAGTAATTCATATTTTGATTTTATTAATTGAAAAGTTGGTGATTTAATGATAAGACTTTAGGACTGTAAGACTTTAAGATTAAAAGACTAAATTAAGGACAAATGATTAAAAGGGCTAAGGATTTGTCTATGGATTTGGAAACTTAATACTAAAGTCTTCAAATCTATATAATCTAATGTTTCTAGTCCCTAAGTCCTCTAGTCTTCAAGTCAGTGTAAGTCTTACAGTCAATCCTAAAGTCTTTTAGTCTTAAAATCCTAAAGTCTCCCCAAACCATGAAAAAAGCATTCATCATTCTAATTTCGATTATTACTTTATTGGCTGTTGTTCTTTTTGCAGTGCCTTTCTTTTTTAAGGATACGATTCAAGCAAAAGTCAATGAGGAAATTCAGAAAAAAGTAAAAGCAAAGGTTTACTATAACGATTTTGATTTATCTTTTTTCAAGCATTTTCCTTCATTAACCATTTCTTTAACAGACTTTGGTGTGGTTGGACATTCACCATTTGCAAGTGATACGTTGATACAAGCGAAGGTATTTTCTTTATCTGCCGACTTAAAATCAATTATTTCTGGCGATAAAGTTGCCATTAACTCAATTGCAATTGACAGCCCTAAAATCTTGGTTAAAGTATTGCCCGATGGCTCTGCCAATTACGATATTTATAAGTCGGATTCGCTACAAGTTCAGCAAGAAGAGACAAAAACAAAAAGTAATTTCAATATCGGAATTGAATCATGGAAATTGACCAACGGACAAATTACTTATGATGATAGACTGAAAAACACTTTTGTGTTACTTCAAAATATTACCCATGAAGGTTCAGGAAATATTGGTGCTGAAATCTATGATTTGACGACCAATACTCAGGTTGAAAAAGCTTCTATCAACTACGGAGGAACAGAATATTTGCACGACAAAACATTGTCTGCTGATATGAAAATCAATATCGACCAAAGTAAAAACAAGTATTCCTTCGCTAAAAATTCATGGAAAATAAACGATTTTACCTTGAATTTTGATGGCTCAGTCGCCATGCCCGATACTTCAAGTATTGTTTTAGATATTACTTATTCATCGCCAGAAAATACCTTTAAAAACTTACTTTCATTAGTCCCAAATATCTATACTGATAAATTCAAAGATGTTGATGCTGATGGAAATGTACAATTTGATGGTTTTGTAAAAGGAACGATGAATGCTACTTCATTTCCTACTTATGCCTTTAATTTATTGGTAGAAAATGCCATGTTCCAATATCCTGATTTACCAACGGCAGTTACGGGAATTAACCTTGATTTGAAAGCAAGTAATACCACAAACGACCTGAATAATTCAGTATTGAACATCAAGAAATTCAACATGAATTTGGGTAAAAATCCTATCAATGCACGTGCTTTAATAGAAGGTTTGGGAAAATCAAAAGTGGATGCAGATGTTGTGGCTAAAGTTGACTTACAGCAAATAGGGCAAATCTTTCCGATGAAAGGCTTAGAAATGCGTGGACTTTACAGCATGGATTTAAAAGCAAAAGGCACTTATGATTCACTGACAAAATCTTTCCCACAGGTGAACGCTGTAATGAGTTTAGTGAATGGATACATTAAATCTGACCAATTCCCTCAACCTATTCAAGACCTAAATGTAAAGGCTAATTTAATAAATACTAATGCCGCTTTAGCTTCGACTCGTTTAGCCATTACTGAAATGAGAATGATTTTAGATGGCGAACCTTTTACGGCTAATGGTGTAATAGAAAACTTCGAAAATTACAACTGGGATATTAAAGCAAAGGGAAAAATAGATTTAACAAAAATGACCAAAATCTATCCTTTGACTGACATGACTTTGAAAGGAAAAATAGATGCAGATATAGAAACCAAAGGAAAAATGTCGGACGTGAAGGCAAAACGTTATGCTAGTTTGCCTACTTCTGGAAAAGCAACGATGCAGAATTTTGAATTTGTTTCAAAAGAATATCCACAAGGAGTAAAAGTTACTTCAGCCGACATGACTTTTACGCCAACAGCCATCAAAGTAACCAATGCAAAAGGTTTCTTAGGAACAAGTGATTTTGTGGCAGATGGAACATTTACCAATTACATGGATTATGCCTTGAACAACGGCACTGTAAAAGGTAAAATGAATGTAAAATCGAACAAATTCAACGTAAATGAGTGGATGACGGATAGTCCGAAAACTACTACTGCTGGTGGAACTGCACAGCCACTTCAAGTAGTTGAAATTCCAAAAAATATTGAATTAGTGATGGATTCGGACATTGGAGAAGCACTGTATAGTCAGATGAAAATGCAGAATATCAAAGGTGCTTTAGTGGTAGGAAATGGTGCAGTGAAAATGCAAAACGTGGCTTTTCAATCTTTGGGAGGAAAATTCACGACGAGCGGAACTTACAATACTTCCAATTTAGCCCATCCTTTATTTGACTTCGCCTTAAACCTTGAAAATATTGAAATCGCTCAGGCTTATCAACATTTGAATATCGTAAAATCCTTGATGCCAGTAGCACAATATTTAATAGGAAATGTTACTTCTAAATTACAGATCGGTGGAGAATTAGGACAAGATATGATGCCAAAAATCAATTCCTTGACTGGCGATGGCTTGATGAAAGTTTTACAAGCAACTATTTCAGAAAGTAATCCTTTGGTTCAGAAATTGGTAGAAACAACGAAAATTGCTAAATTGAAAGAAACTAAATTGAGTAATTTATTAATGCAATTTGAAATCAAAGATGGAACATTTAGTGTAAAACCTTTTGATATTAAATTTGAAGATTATAAAATTACAGCCAGCGGTCGCCATGGTTTGACAGGTTCGATGGATTATAATTTACTCTTGGATGTACCTTCTGGTAAAATTGGTGAAGCTTTTGGCAATGTATTTCAAAAATGGACTGGTAAAAATCTTCAAGGAAGTGACAGAGTAAAATTTGATTTACAATTGGGAGGAACACTCAAGAATCCAGCTTTTGGTTTTAAAGGAAGTAGTACTGCCAATTCTTTAAAAGATGTTGCAAAAGCTACTTTACAGGCACAAATCAATGAGAACAAAGATAAAATATTAGATCAACTCAATATCAAAAAAGATGCCTTGCCTGCACAAATTTTAGACAAAGAAGCCATGGAAGCCAAAGCAAAAGCAACGGCAGATAGTATTAAAAAAATAGCTGCTGATAAAGCTAAAAAACTATTAGAAACTCAAAAGAAAAGTGTTATTAATGGGCTTTTCAACAAATTTAGTAAACCAACTAAAAAAGATTCAGTGTAGAGAGTGTAATTGGAAATTAGTGATTGGTGATTAGATTTTTTAATAAACATTTCATATCATTTAAAGCCAATTCTAATTACTAATCACATAGAAAATCACTCAAAAAAATGGTTACATTCACAGCGGTACTTCAAAAGTTTGATAAGAAAGGGGAAAAAACTGGTTGGACTTATTTTGAAGTACCAGTAGATATTGCACAGCAAATCAAAGCGGATACTCGTGTGAGTTTTAGAGTAAAAGGTAAAATAGATGATTTTTTGATAAAGCTGGTCGCTCTTATCCCAATGGGTGAGGGCGACTTTATTTTGCCCATTAATGCACAAATACGAAAAGGAATTCGAAAAACAGAAGGAGCAAGCGTACAAGTAAGTTTGGAAGAAGATAAAAGTGAATTAACGATTTCTCCTGAACTATTAATTTGCTTAGAAGATGATGCAATCGCCTCAAAAGCTTTTCATGCAATGCCCAAAAGTCATCAGTTTTATTACAGTAAATGGATTGAATCAGCAAAAACTATTGAAACAAAAACTAAACGCATCGCCATGACGGTTCAAAGTCTAGCAATGGGCATGGATTACGGGCAAATGTTGAGGTATTTTAGAGATTTGAGTAAATGAAATAGTGAAAAATATATTTATATTTTTCTAATAGGGTAGATTAAAAAAAATGCTACTTACTAAAAAACCTGCCAATCCATCCTTTCATTTTTTCCTTACCTTTAATCTCTTTATTATCAAGAATTTCACCGTTTTTACTTTTACAATTATCGTATAGGTATTTAATCATAGCTTCTGATTGTTCAACTTCTACTTGTAATTCAATCGACTTATTGAAATTATGTAAAGCCGATTTGTAGTTTTTTAACTTAAAATTAGTTAATCCTAAGTTATGCCAAATATTACCTAATTCAGGAGCAATAACTATAATTTTTTCAAAATAGATAAGTGCGTTAGAATATTCTTTCATTTGAAAGTATGTTGTACCTAGACAATGTAAAATATCAAGATTATCGTTCTCTATAACAAGTGCTTTATTCAAATATTTTAAAGCTGATGAATACTTCCCCAATTCATCGTAGGCAATACTAATATTTTTTAAAGCCGATAAATTATCAGGGAAAACTTCAAGTACCATTTTTAAAAATTTAATACAGTCGTCATATCTTTTTAACATGAGCAATGTGGCACTAAAATTCAAAAATACCTCCATATATAAATCATCAAAAAGTATGTCAGAGGGAAAACTATTTACTGCTTTCTGAAAAAATTCTACTGCTTTATGATAATCATTCCATGAATGATAGTACAAACCAATTTGATTGAGTGCGTAAATATTTTTTGGTTGGATTTCAAGTACTTTTGTAAAATAATCAAATGCGTTTTCAGCATCGTTTAATTTCATGTATATCTCGCCAATTGACAGCAAAGTTATTATATCAGTTGGCTGAATTTCAATAATTTTTTCATAGCACAAAATAGCTTCATAATAATCATCTAATCTATAAAAAAGCTTCGCTAAGTTACCTCTTGCTAAAACATTATCAGGTTTGATTTCAATTGCTTTTGTATAACAATCTTTAGCTTTTCTGTTCTCTTTTATTTTTGTATAACAGTTACCTAAATTACCCAAAACTCCACTATTATTGGGGTCAACTTCAATGGCTACTTGTAATGTCTCTAAAGCTTTATCATTTTTATCTAATGTAAGATAAAGTACTCCTAAATCATTCAAAGCATCTATATATTTAGGATTAATTTGAACAGCTTTTTGATAAAATTTTAAAGCCATTTGTTTTTCCTCAAGTTTCATATAAGCAGCTCCTATATGAAACCATAAAGTTTCGTTATTAGGTTCTACAGTTAGCCCTTTTTTTAAAAACTCTATTGCATCTTGATATTTGTGAACCTTTAAAAAACAGATTCCAAAATTAACCCATAGACTTGATAGATTTTTATCAAGATAAAAAGCATTCTGAAAAAATTCGATTGCTTTTGAATATTCTTGAATATCATGATGATAATGTCCTAAATAACTCCATCCTATTGCAGAATTAGGAGAGATATTAACTGCTTTCTGTACAGATTCGATTGCGCTTGGATAGTCACGATTAAATTTATAACAAGCTCCTAAATTAAGCCAAGCTAAATCAAAATTTGGTTGTATTTCAATAGCTTTTTGGAAACATTCAATAGCCTTTTCAATATTTCCCCCCAAATGATAGTTTGTTCCTAATTCGTGCCAAGCTTCAACAAAGTCAGATTTAATTTGTATTGCCAACAACAAATTTTCAAGAGCTTTTTGATATTCACTAATTTCTGAATAAGAGATTCCTAAATGATAATATACTTTTTCGTCATTTACATTAGTTAAGAGTTCAGTAATAAAGCATTCAATAGCTTGATGAAAATCATTTTTTTCAAAGGCAATTTTACCTAAATCAAAGTAGTTTTTTTTGTTCTCCATAACAGGGATGTAGTTTTGAAATTTATATATACATTATGAAAATAATACGAAATTACCATTTATTAATAAGGATTGTATTAAATGTAAAAAAACCACAAGGATTAAAGTTCTTGTGGTTTTTATATTTGGCTCAACCCTTAAACTGGGCTGATGATTAAACATTGTTGATAATTTCTCAAATCTGGCGTTAAAAGTAGTTGAAAAGTTTCTTGTAAAGCCT
>NZ_JACHKT010000002.1 GCF_014204325.1 Arcicella rosea | reverse complement strand
AAGTAAATCACCTCAAATAAAATGAAAAATCCACCCAGAATATGAGTGGATTTTATTATGAATGAATATTGAAAAACAATTTTCAAGGAAAGCCACTCTTATTTAGAGAAACCTGTATTCATATGATAACACAGTCAAGAAGAAGCGAATCTTGTAATTTTACTTTGCATTTATTAGAATAAAAGTTTTCCTAATTATAATGAAATATTTTGTTGTCTAATACTTATCAATATTCAATTTAGCCTATTAAAAACCTCCTCTATCATAGAAAGTATTTCTACGTGAAAGTTTTAATTCTTGTAATAAAGCTGATTTTACTCTGATGGTAAAATTATAGGTACTTGAACGACCATAATATGGGCTGGCAATTGGTGTCCAGTCGAAATTAGCTTCCCAACAGTGTAAATCTCTATGAATACTGATGTTGGTCAATGAAATACCATTATTCACAAAGTCATAACCAGAACTCAAAGTAAAATTCCATTTTTCAGTCAATTTCACATCCCCTTTGAAAGTCAAGGCACTTACAATCGTAGCAGGTGCAAAACCTGTTTTATTCATGTTATAGTTAAAGCCAAACTGGAAACTCCAAGGCACAGACCAATCAACATAATCGTTGATATTTCTGTTGATTTGATTCATTTGTCCTTCAGTACCATTACTATTTTGTTTCTTTTTATCGGCTACCGCAGGTTTAAAGCTTTTACTTACCGAGAAGTTTAAGCTTGCCAATTTAGCAAAACCTTCGCCTACACTGATTAACAAAGTATCAATTCTACGTCCTGATGTTGAATAGCCATCGTTAACATATTTATATGGATCTAACGAACCACCCAAATTGATGTCAAACTTTCTCACTCTTGAATTCGCACCGAAATTCAAGTTAGAAAGTTTGTATTGCGTAGCGAAGAAGTTATAGTTTCCAGTCAACGAGAAGTTATCAATCAACATCATTTTCTCTGATTCTTTCTGAGCGGTATCCGACTTCGCCCTAAGTTTGGCTTCTAAAGTATTCTGAATCCCGAAACTTATCCCCCCTGATTGACTACCACGGTTGGTTTGTGATGGATTAAAGCTTGAGATATTCAAGAAATCTCCAGGTAGGGTTTCTTGTCCTGCTAAAGAACTTGGAATGGTCTCTCCTTTTTGGTATTTATGAACTCTGTTATTGATTTGTACTGTTTGATAAAAACCATATTTCGGGTCTGTAAAATCAGGAGTATAGTTAATGCTCAAAGACGGAGATAATGTATGGCGTATGCCTTCTAATCTCCCTTTTTTGAATCTCACTGTTCCGTACAAACGAGTATTCATACTCATAGAGAAAGCATAAGTATAATCTGCATAAAATGCACCGCCTCTCAGTGTATCAATAGCTACTGCACCTTTTTTGGAAGTAGTATCTTTACTATAAACAGCTGCTAAATCATTAACTTTTTTGAACTCGTATCGATACTTCTGCTGATAAATATTTCCAGAAAAGTTAAAACCAGGCGTTAAGTTAATGTATTTACCAATTTTGATATTCGGTAATGAAATCGGAATACTGTATTGAGCTTTAAACTGAGCATTCTTTAACAACTCTGGTAAAGTTGATAAATTGAAAGGAATTACACCATCTCTGGCAAGATTGGTTGCTGAATTGGCGGCTGTTCTAGGGTCGATTATAACAGGTCTGGTTGGGTCAAGGTCAAGTGTATCAATGGTTCTGTAAACAGTATAACCAAAGTTGTTGTAAGAACGGTTGGTTAATGCTACTTGGTTGGTAATTCCATACGTTCCAGAAACATCTAAACCCATACGGAATTGGTCGATAAAACGGTCGGTAACAGCATTTTTCTTCTTAAAAGGCTGAAACTGGTTCAAACCAAAAGTATAATTGGTATTTACATTTACTGCCTTCGTTACAGTGTTTTGGTCAGCCTGTAAACTTAAACTTGTACGAATGGTTTGTCCAAAATTGCGTGAATATTGTACCGAAGAGTTTAAAGCCGTAGAAATATAACTACTTGTATTGACACTATTGTACTGACTGTTTGAATTACTTTGTAAGTTAACCGATGCCGAGAAACTAGAATTTCCACGACTTTGTGGTGAATGCGACCATTGAATACCATAGTCACTTCTCGACTGGCGGTCGAATTCGCTACCATTATTACTTTTTCTAAAATTCAAATTAAAAGTACCCGAATAACGATAGCGTTTGATATACTGTGAATTGGCAGCAATCCCGAAACTTCCTTTCGAGTAAATCTCGCCTGTAAGTCTTAAACCGATGTTCGGACTCAACGCAAAATAATAACCACCATCCCGCAAAAAGAAACCTCTACCTTGTGGTTCTTCACCATAAGTAGGCATGATAATTCCAGAAGTACCCGATTCTTGAGGGGGTTTATAAGGGAAGAAACCAAAAGGTAAACCAATTGGCAAAGGAATCTCATTCAACTCAAAATGGAAAGGGCCTGCTACGATTTCCCTTTTACCAACCACCTTAATTTTAGTAGCCCGAATATTAAAGTGGGGATGTTCCAGATTACAAGTAGTATAAATAGCGTTTCTGATATAAAGGTTATCTTCATTATCTTTTTTCACTTTTTCCCCTTGAATCAAACCGTCGCCTTGCGTGGTGATAAGTCCTTTGATAAAAGCCTTTCTACTTTTAAAATTATACCTGATTTCCTCTGCATCATAAGGCTCGCCACCTTGTTTAAAAATGGGTTTTCCAACGATTTTATTCGTTGTTGAATCTTTAGTACCTTGAGCAAAAACAACATTCTTAGCCCAGTCGAGCTGAATGAAATTTGCTTCCAGTGAAACATCACCATAAGTAACTTTGGCATCGCCATACAGATACACCACTTGGTTTTCAGTATCCATAATGGTTGAGTCTTTGGCAGAATAAATAACTGTTGTAGTAAGATCACTTTCTTTTTTTAGAGAATCAGGTACGCTTTTTGCAAGACTTTTCTTAGTAGAGTCTAAACTAGCAGTATCTTTAGGAATTACTACATTAGCTTTACCGGCTTTAGGTTTAAAGGGTTTTCCGCCCAATAATCTTTGAGCCGAAGACTGATTTAACGTTAAAAGCCCTAAAAGTAAGCTAATTACTATACTGAATATGTGGATTGCTTTTTTCAGAAGTCTTTAAAATTTATATTTGTCTTTTATTAAACAACGCACAAAAATACTTCATTACTTGTTGAACATAGCGAACCAACCCGAAAATAATGTTAAAGTTTGTTAAAGGTTTTTTAATAATCACTTGGATTTGCTCGCTCAGTGGTTTTACTTCTCAATATTCACTTGTTGAAGAATCTGCAAAACTGCCTGTTTTGTTGCAGACTAGAGTAAGAACCGTTGTATTGGATGCTGGTCATGGCGGAAAAGACCCCGGTTGTCACGGTGTCAGCAATGACGAATCTAAAATAGCCCTAAAAATTGTTTTAGAACTTGGTGAAAAAATCAAAGATGAATATCCAGAAGTAAGAGTACTCTATACTCGTACCAAAAATGTCTTTGTAGATTTGCACGAACGTTCTGCCATTGCTAATCGTAACAAAGCAGATTTATTTATTTCGGTACATTGCAATGCACATCATTCCTCTAAACTTGCAGGAACTGAGACCTACACAATGGGGTTACATAAAACAAGTAGCAACCTTGATGTGGCAAAGCGAGAAAACTCCGTAATTTTGCAAGAAGCCAATTATGAAAAAAACTATAATGGCTTTAATCCGAATTCACCTTTGGGCCATATCATGATGGCAAATTACCAAAGTGCCTTTATGATGAATAGCCTTAAATTGGCACAAAAAATTGAAAAACAATTCAAACAAAAAACTGATAGACATAGCTACGGTGTAAAACAAGCTGGTTTTTTAGTACTTTGGGAAACCGCAATGCCAAGTGTTTTGGTAGAAGCTGGTTTTTTAACGAATAAAAACGAAGAACAATATTTAGCCTCTCAGTCAGGTCAACGTGATGTGGCAGACGCTATTTTCAGAGCATTCAAATCATATAAAGAAGAAATTGAAAATTAGAATAATTGATTGTTGCTAGCAAAAAATCATATTCATTCCGATTAGTCAATTGCTAAAACTTCAATAATCAACACATGAACATCTCTAAAGAAACCAAAATAGGAATACTTGCCCTTACAACCTTTGTAATTTTATACCTAGGATTCAATTTTTTAAAAGGACAAGATTTCTTTACCCAAGAAAACAAATATGTAGTAATCTACAAAGACGTACAAGGACTAACTGCCGCTAATCAAGTTTCATTAAGCGGCATGAAAATTGGACAAGTAAAAGCAGTAGAGTTAATAAAAGGCGAAAACAATCAAGTAAAAGTAGTTCTCAGTATCCGTAAAGATTTACAATTACCTGAAGGAACTAAAGCTGTATTGGCTTCTGATGGATTATTGGGCGGAAAGCTCATCAGAATTGAGATGGGAAGACTTTCAGGAAAATTTATTGCAGAAGGTGGAAACCTAATCGCTTCGTCTGAAACTGGCGTAACCGATTTATTAAAAGAAAAAGCTCTTCCATTGATTCAAAACCTTGATTCTTTAACAAAATCACTTCGTGTTGTTGCTAAAAGCTTTGAAAATACAGGTATTGTAGTAAATGGTTTTGTGAAAAATTCAGACCGTTCGGTTGGTGTTTTAACTTCTTCTTTGAATGCGACCATCAACGAAAATAGAAATAATTTAGCTGGAATTTCTGCCAATATGAAATCCCTTTCTAGCAATTTAATTGAAACAGAAAAAAGCTTAAAACCATTGATTGGCAAATTTAACACGATGGCGGATTCGCTAAATGCTTTGAAAATTAGTGAAGCAGTAGCTACCACACAAAAATCTTTAGAAGGACTGCAACGCATTATGTTAGGCATTGAAAAAGGACAAGGTTCAATGGGTAAATTATTGAAAGATGATTCACTTTATACAAATCTTAATCGTTCAGTGGCTGATTTAGACAAACTTCTAATTGACTTCAGATTAGCTCCAAAACGTTATGTAAACATTTCTGTATTTGGAGGCAAAAAAACACCACCACCTGCGGTGAAATAGTTTGTGAATGAGTGAATTGTGATTTAGTGATTGACTTTCTTTAGGAAACCAAAATTCACAACTCACTCATTCACAACTAATCACTGAACAAGATTAATCGGCACAGGCGTTTGGCTTTTTATTTCGTTGACTACAAATCTGCTTTGAGCATTTCCAATATTCGAGAGTGTCGCTAATTTATGTAAAATAAAATGGCGATATTCATCCATATCTTTCACCAATACTTTTAAAAGAAAATCGGAACCACCCGAAATACAATAACATTCTACCACTTCGGGCAAGAGTAAAACGTCTTTCTCAAATTGCTCCAAAAAACTTGCAGCATGTTCTTTCAGCGTTACATCTACCAAAACTACTAGACTTTTCCCTAATTTAGATTTATTCAGAATGGCTGTATATTTTTCAATTACGCCTTCATTTTCCAAACGTTTTATTCTTTCATGAATGGGCGTAGTCGTGAGGTTCAATCTTGAAGCAATTTCCTTGTTTGTCATCAAAGCATTTGCTTGCAAGAACTGTAATATTTGTAAATCGATATTATCTAAAGCTGCCATAATCGGAAAATTAAATGTTATTTTAACAAGTGTCCATCACTAAAATCCAAGGAATCTGATACTTTCAGGAAATGCTTTAAAACAGGATTGGTATCATCTTTTCGCCAGATGATTGACAGATTCGTTCGTTCTGGAACGTTTTTTATTTCGATAAATTTCACTTTTATCGCCGAACTAAATTTATATGAAATTGGCATGACTGAAACTCCCAAATTGTGTTCAACCAATTTCAAAATCGTAGCCCCATAATTTGATTCATGCACAACATTGGGTAAAAATCCTTCTCGCTCACAAATCCTCAAAAGTAAATCATGATATACCGAGCTTGAATTTCGAGGCGGTAAAATAAAATTATCGTTTTTTACTTGTGCCAAACTTTCAAAGTTATTTTCGTTGATTGCATGGCTTTCAGGTAAAATTAAAGCAAAAGGTTCTCTAAAAACAACTTTTGAAGTAAGATACTTATCGGGATGGAGTTCCCGAATAAAAGCAACGTCAATTTCATGCTTCTTCAATGCTTCAATCACAGAACTATCAAGCATTTCAGATAAATTGGTTTTAATGTTCGGGAAAAATAATTTCAAAGCCGATAAAAGTGGCGGAATAACCGAGTAAATCGCCGAACCGGGATGTCCAATTCTAATTTCTCCCTCCTCTCCGTTATGAATCAATTGCGTTCTGTGTTTGATATGATCCAATTGCGAGAGTATTTTTTGTGCTTCATTACTCAAATACTCTCCCGCTGGCGTAAGTTTTACATTTCGTTTATCACGTTCAAACAATAAAACACCTAATTCTTTTTCTAATTGCTGTATTTGCCTGCTCAAGGCTGGCTGGGCAATAAACATTTTTTCTGACGCTTTTGAAAAATGAAGCTCAGAAGCAACTCCCATAAAATAAGTTAACTGTCTAAAATCCATCGTTAATTATGTTAAAATCAAAAAGTAAATGGATAAGTGCCGTTTTTTCTATTTATGCCTAAAAAGCATAAGTTGATATAAATTAAGCATTTTTTATTATAAATAGAAAATGGTTTATTTGTAAAGAAGAATAATATACGTTTAAAAAGCTCGTTCTTATGAGTAATAACCCTCAAATTAAAGAAGCAACGAATACGGATTTAGCAGTACTCTGCCAGATTGGTGAACAAACTTTTATTGAAACTTACGGGCATCAAAATACTCCTGAAAACCTGCAAGCTTATCTTTCTAAACACTTTAATCAAGAACAAGTGTTAAGTGAGATTCAAACAAAAGGTACAATTTTCTTGATGGTTGAATTTGAGCTAGAAGTAGTAGGTTATGCTAAACTAAGAGTAAACAAAGCAGAGTTTTCAGACAGAAATACCCTTGAGCTTGAGCGTATCTATGTAAAAAAGGCATTTCATGGAAAAAAACTGGGTGCATATTTACTTGAACAGTGTATTGAAAAAACAAAGGCTGTCGGCTGTGACCTGCTCTGGTTGGGTGTATGGGAGTATAATTTAAAAGCACTGAACTTTTATAAAAGCTGGGGTTTTGAAATAAATGGAACGCACATTTTTGTGTTAGGCGATGAAGAGCAAACAGATTATTTGATGACTAAAGAGTTGAAGATAATTCAAGTATAAATACTCGTTTCATAAAATAGAGTATCAAAGGCATTTACACTTTTCGTGTGAATTTTTAGAAAAGGTTAATACATAAAATCCCTACCATTGGTGGGGATTTTTGTTTTAGAAAAGATTGAAATAAATAAATGGTATGCTTGCATAACAAATTTATTTTTATTTAACTTTACTTATATTTTTTATAAAACAAACAACATGAACCGTTCAATTAGAAAAGTAGCCGTACTTGGCTCTGGGATTATGGGAAGCCGTATTGCTTGCCATTTTGCTAATATTGGCGTTGAGGTCATGCTTTTGGATATTGTTCCGAAAGAACCCAACGATGCTGAAAAAGCTAAAGGGCTGAGTATTCAACATCCTGCTGTACGAAATCGCATCGTAAATACAGCCTTTCAACAAACTTTAAAAGCTAATCCTGCGGCATTATATTCCGCCTCTTTTGCCAACCGAATTAAGTTAGGAAACTTTGATGATAACCTTTCGGAAATCAATCAGTACGACTGGGTGATTGAAGTAATTGTTGAAAATTTAGCGATTAAAAAATCTTTGTATGAAAAAGTAGATGCTTTTCGCAAAGCAGGTACTTTGATTACTTCTAATACTTCGGGAATTCCGATTCACTTGATGGCAGAAGGACGTTCGGATGATTTCCGAAAACATTTCTGCGGAACACACTTTTTCAATCCTCCTCGTTACCTGAAATTGTTGGAAATCATTCCAACGCCTGCTACTGATGCTTTGGTAATTGATTTCTTGATGCACTACGGCGACCGTTTTCTGGGTAAAACTACCGTTTTGTGTAAAGATACTCCCGCTTTCATCGCCAATCGTGTGGGTGTGTACTCGATGATGAAAACCATGCAAGTAGTTGAAGAAATGGGGCTGACTGTAGAAGAAGTTGATAAACTTACTTCCGTAGTGGTTGGTCGCCCGAAATCTGGTACTTTCCGTTTGTCTGACGTTGTGGGTTTAGATACCACTATCAACGTTTCAAATAATTTATACGCAGGCTTAACCGACGATGACGCTAAGGAGACTTTTGTTTTACCAGCAATGGTGAAGAAACTCCAAGAAAATAAATGGTTGGGCGATAAAACTGGTCAAGGTTTTTACAAGAAAATCAAAGGAGCAAGTGGTAAATCTGAAATTTTAGCCTTGAATCTCAAAACTTTTGAATATGAACCTTCACAGAAAGTAAAATTCCCAGTTTTTGAATTAACTAAAACTTTGGCTTTGAAAGACCGCTTTGCGGTTTTATTAGCCGACAAAGGCAAAGCAGGCGAATTTTACAGAAAAACAATTTTAGATGGTTTTAGCTATGTAACGAAACGTATTCCAGAAATTTCAGATGAATTATACCGAATTGATGCCGCCATTTGTGCAGGTTTCGGTTGGGAAATTGGTTTGTTTGAAACTTGGGATGCCATCGGCGTAGAAAAAGGGCTTGAACTGATGCAAAACGAAGGCATGAAATCAGCAGATTGGGTGCATGAAATGTTAGCTTCGGGAGCAAAAACTTTCTATAAAAGAGAAGGTGGCAAACGCTTGTATTATGATATACCGACGAAATCTTATAAAGTAATTCCGGGAACGGAATCCTTTATTATTTTAGAAAATCTTTCTAATAATATCGTCTGGAAAAATGCTGAAAGTAATGTGTATGATTTGGGAGATGGTATTCTGGGTTTAGAATTCCGTTCAAAAATGAATACAATGGGTGCTGGCGTAATTGAAGGCATTCAGAAATCAATTGCTTTGGCAGAAAAAGACTTCCGTGGTTTGGTTATCGGAAATGACAGTACAGAAGCATTTTCGGCTGGGGCAAATTTGGCGATGTTATTCATGTTTGCGATTGAACAAGAGTATGATGAAATCAACATGATGATTGCTCAGTTCCAACAAACGATGATGCGAGTACGATACTCTTCGATTCCTGTGGTGGTTGCTCCGCATTCTTTGGCTTTGGGTGGTGGTTGTGAAATCAACCTTCATGCTGATAGAGTAGTGGCTGGTGCTGAAACTTATATGGGTTTGGTAGAAGTTGGTGTTGGTTTGATTCCTGCTGGAGGCGGAACAAAAGAAATGGCTTTGCGTTGCTCTGATTTATACAAAAATGGCGACCCAGAATTGAATACTTTGCAAAATGCCTTTATGAATATTGCGATGGCAAAAGTAAGTACTTCGGCACAAGAAGCTTTTGAAATGAATTACTTGCGTCGTGGTGATGAAATTGTTTTGAATCGCTCTCGCTTGATTGCAGATGCCAAACAAGCTGCCATCGAATTAGCCGAAGCAGGTTATACTCAGCCTAAAAAGCGTACTGATATTAAGGTGCAAGGCAAAGCTGGTATTGCTCTTTTCAAAGCAGGTATTCAAGGAATGAAAATGGGTAGATACATTTCAGAACATGATGCCAAGATTGCCGAGAAATTAGCTTACGTAATTTCTGGAGGAGATTTGAGTTACCCACAATTGGTTTCAGAACAGTACTTATTAGACTTAGAACGTGAAGCTTTCCTTTCGCTTTCAGCAGAGAAAAAGACTTTAGAGCGTATTCAAAGTTTATTAAATGGCGGAAAACCGTTGAGAAATTAATCTTGGAAATCGGCTATCGGTAATCAGCTTTCAGCTTTAAAATCGACAAGAGTTTGTTTTAGACAAATGCTCATAAACCAAATTATTATCAACTGCATAAGCCGAAAGCTCACTGCCGAAAGCCGAAAGCAATTTTAAAAAGAAATTAACATGAACGCATATATCGTAGCGGGCTATCGTACCGCTGTTGGAAAAGCCCCAAGAGGTGTTTTCCGTTTTACAAGACCCGATGATTTGGCAGCGGAAGTTATCAAACATTTGGTGGCACAAGTACCTGCTTTAGACCCTACTCGTGTAGATGATTTAATTGTAGGAAACGCCGTTCCAGAAGCAGAGCAAGGGATGCAAATTGCTCGCTATATTGCCCTTTTGTCTTTACCACAAAATGTACCCGGTTTTACTATCAACCGTTATTGTGGTTCAGGTTTAGAAGCTATCGCTTTGGCTTCGGCTAAAATTCATTCGGGTTTAGCAGATTGTATCATTGCTGGCGGAGCAGAATCTATGTCATTAGTACCCACAACGGGCTACAAAATGGCATTGAATTTTGAAATTGCTCAAAAACATCCAGATTATTATATCGGGATGGGTTTAACAGCCGAACAAGTACGTGAACAATTCAAAATTTCTCGTGAAGAGCAAGATGAATTTTCAGTAGCATCTCATACTAAAGCTTTGGCTGCTCAAGCGAATGGCTTATTCAAAGATGAAATCGTACCGATTACGGTGAAGGAAACTTATTTTGATGCCAATACTGGTAAAAAGAAAAACCGTGAGTACGTAGTTGATACCGACGAAGGGCCAAGAGCTGGTACAAGTATGGAGGCTTTATCGAGTCTAAAACCTGTTTTTGCCGCAGGTGGAACAGTAACGGCAGGGAATTCTTCCCAAACTTCAGATGGTGCAGCTTTTGTAATGGTAATGTCGGAAGCGATGGTAAAAGAATTAAATCTTGAACCGATTGCCCGTATGGTGACATATACTACGGCTGGCGTTGAGCCTCGTATTATGGGTATTGGCCCAGTTGCTGCTATACCTCTGGCACTGAAAAGAGCAGGATTAAGTATCAACGAAATCGACCAAATAGAACTGAACGAAGCTTTTGCGGCACAGTCGTTGGCAGTAATCAAAGAATTAGATTTAGATCGTTCAAAAATAAATGTAAATGGTGGAGCAATTGCTTTAGGACATCCACTGGGCTGTTCTGGAGCAAAACTTTCGATACAATTATTTAATGAAATGCGTCGTAGAAATCAAAAATACGGCATGGTATCGGCTTGTGTTGGTGGCGGCCAAGGCGTAGCTGGTATTTATGAATTGTTGTAGTTTTTTAGGCGTATGAGTTGAAAAGGGCAGGGTTTACTTGCCCTTTTTGCTTTTTGACCAATTTAAATATTTACAAATCCTTTCTAAACACAGGTTACTCTCCATAAACCAAACCTCCAATATCCTGCACATCAAACAAAACTCCCGCTTGCGAATTTCCAAGAAATGCAATAACAATGTCATCATCTGGATAAATGATTAGATAAGAGGAACTACTAAAAGAATCTCCAGCATGATACCAAATACGATGACCATTATTGTCTTTCCCAGTGTACCATCCAATGCCATATCCAGTCGCTTTATTATCCGCAGTATGTTGGCTTTCAAAAAGTATCTTTTTTAAGTTCGAGTCAATATATTTACCATGAAGTAATTCATTCCCCAATTTTATTAAGTCTTCTGCCGTTGATAAAAGTCCTCCACCAGCATATTTGTAACTCAAATCTCCTAAATCGTTTTCTTGACCTGTGGCATCGTAGAATTTACTTCTATTACTGATGTTACTTTTAGTATCGTCCCCACAAGTAGAGGATAGTTTTAATGGTTGCCATATCTTTCTGTTCATATACTGTAAATAGTTTTCACCACTCGCACCTTCAATGACTGCCCCAATTAAATTCCAGCCAAAACTTGAATAATGAAATTTTGTATTTGGTCTAAAAAGAAGCGTATCATCTTTAAATATCCTCAATGCTTGTGTCGCATTATCAAAATGCTCTGTACGAATATAATCGCTTAAATCATTCTCTTTGTAGTCACGAAAGCCAGCTAAATGACCAGCCAATTGTCGAGTACTTATTGGATATTTTTTTTCAGGAAAATCAGGAAGGTATTTTTGCACTGGTGCATCTAAATCAAGTTTACGCTCAGACATAAGCTTGATTAATGCAAGCGAGGTCATGGCTTTAGATATGCTATTTATCCGAAAACGAGTAGAATCAGTAACTCGAATATTATTTTCTACATCGGCATAACCTAAACTAAAAGAGTACTTGGTTTTATTTCCTTTACTAATATTGAGCTGCATTCCATTCATAGCACTTTCGTCCATAAAATCTTTACAGAGCTTTTGTATTTTACATTCAAGAGCATCTTTACAAGGATTTTCTATCCTTTTTGTTACATCATTAGTTACTTGAGTTTGGGTATTAAGTGTTACATAAGCACATACGATACCATGTACTTTTTTCCAGTTCCCCCAGCTATTTTCTCTCTCAAAGCAAGAAAAAAGATTAGTCTTTGTACTTGAAATGCCTATAAATGTTCCGGGTAAATCAATACCTCCTCTCATGATTTTTTTACGAACTTCCTTTTTACCTTCAAACTCAACAGTATCAATTTTTAGCCTTTCTGGATACTTTGTCATGAAATCTCTGTAGCCATCTGCAATGACAGTTCTATCGTTTATGTCAAGAATTTGCTCAAATGTTATAAAGAAGGGTTTTGTGATTTGATAATTCAAATGAGAAAGGTCAAAATTCAGCCATCCATTTTTCATAGAAGATTCTACAATAATACTTTGTTGAAGAAGGTCTTCATTCGGTTGCCCCGTTAAACTATCGACATCATTCAATCGAATTCTAAACTTGAATGATTTTAGGTTATTTCTGAATATTCTAAGATTTACTTTCCCCAAATAAGCAGGAAAAACGAGTCCTTTTTGGATATAAGAATCTTTGTTTTCTATCAGTAATGCGATACAACGACCAGCATAAGTGGTATCTGGTTCATAGACTCCACCATTGAAAGACCTATTGCCCAATTCAAAAGTTTTATTTTTTTGCTTAGGTGCTGTGATTGTAATTTGATTGAGCAAAGTAATTTTCTCGCTTAAATAAATAGTAATTTCTTTATCTTGTTCAAGTAATTTGAGAGGAATCATTCTTTTCCCAAAACCAAGGGCTGAAAAAATTACAGTATCTGAAATTAGCTTTTGAGGGATAACGATTGAAAAACTTCCATCTAAATTGGAAATAGTCCCAACGTTAGTGTTTCTAATTCCAATATTTACGTAAGGAACAGCCTCTTTCGTGCTTCTGTTGAGTGTTTTCCCTTTGATGATTCTTTGTCCAAAATTAAGATTGGAGAATATCAGGAAAATAAAGATTAGAGATAATTTATGATACATAATGAGTATTAGCTTTATTGAAAAAACGAAAAAACTACTTAACTCTTTCATTCTGAGCTAGATAATTTATCAAATATAATCACTATCTAAGCCCACAATACAATTTGCGGTTTTCTTCGGTTTTTATATACTAATTCCCGCAAAATACCGCAAAAAAGTATCTCGTGAGATACTAAAAGAATATCATGAGATACTAAATACCGCAATTTACCGCAAAAATATATCTCTCGACATACTTATAGTATCTAAAGATATTCTTTTTGATGGTAAAAATATCCCCAAAAATCATTCAAATAAGCGTTTGCCATTCATCCTCAGGGAGTGTTCACTCAACTGTGTCAGTTGATTTATTGAGTTAGGGGGCTAGCCCCCTAACTCAATAAATCAACTTGCGAAATTCTATCATCAAATGTAATCATTAATTCTGCAAGGATGTCCCTCCAATTTTTAGTTGTAGTATTCCAAACCTTATTCATATTCTGAATTGCCAGATAGGCTAATTTCAAAAGAGCATTATCAGAAGTGAAAGCTCCCTTGGTTTTAGTGATTTTTCTAATCTGTCTGTGATAGCCTTCTATCGTATTTGTAGTATAGACTATCCTTCTTATTTCCGAAGAATATTGAAAATAAGTCGAAATGTTAGACCAATTATTCGTCCATGTGTCAACGGCTTTTGGGTAAGTTTTCCCCCATTTTTCTGATAGCATCGCCAAGGATTCTTCGGCAATATCAAGAGTACTAGCCTTATAAATAAGCTTTAAATCATTAATGAACTCTTTTAAATGTTTGTCTGCTACTAAGCGTGATGAATAACGAATCTGATGGACCACACAGAGCTGTATTTGGGTTTTAGGGAATACCGCTTCAATGGCTTGTGGAAAACCTTCGGGCGGCGTTCCGCTCAGACCATCTACGCAACTGATTAATATATCCTCAACTCCTCTTAGTTTAAAGTCTGTAAGTACTGAAAGCCAGAACTTAGCACCCTCTGTTTCTGCAAGATAAATCCCTAATACTTCTTTCTTACCATCTAAGCCTAAGCCGATTACACTGTACATGGCTCTGGAACAGACTTTCCCATCAACACGAACTTTATAGAACATGGCATCCATCCAAACTACCGCATAAACCCTAGCAAGAGGTCTGGATTGCCATTCCTTCATCAAAGGGATAATCCTATCAGTAATGTTTGATAGTTCGCCTACTGAGAGATGATAACCGTAAAGCTCTTCCAACTGTTCATTGATAGAGGAATAGCTCATCCCATGCCCAAATAACGAAATAATTTGACGTTCTAAAGTATCAGTTAAAACTATTTGGCGTTTAGCAACTACTTGAGGCGTGAAACTACAATCTCTATCACGAGGTGTATCTAATTCAAAACTACCACCACTACTTTTGATAATTTTGCTTGATAAACCATTTTTCCTATTGTTAATACCCTCAGATTTATTGGCAATTAGATGATTATCAAATTCTCCTTGTAAGGCTGTCTCTAAAAAATGTTTGAGCATCGGTGCAAAAATACCATTCTCCCCAGTAAGAGGTTTGCCCGAATAAAGACCTTTTATCGCTTCTTGCTTAAAAGTCTCAAAATCAAATGTGTCTGTTGTGTTCATAAAATTGTGTCTAAGTAAAAGTAAACCTTTTTAAGTTCTAAATTAGATTGACACAGTTTAATGAACAGTCCCCATCCTCAAAAATGACCAGTCGGAAGAAGTCGATTTTGGTCTCCCCTACTAAAATTGCCGTTTATCAATAACGTAAACCGACCATTGGTTTTTGCGTTGAAAGTATCAATCCATCTGCTAATTTTGATTCAACAATAAAGCAAAAAACACTTGTAAGTAATTAATAAACAACTGTTTAACCTCTTAAATTTAATTCAAAATAAAAATTTAACCGTATCTAAACAAATAAAAAAATGAGAACTTTAGCACAAATCATCGCCATTGCTACTTTAACAACTAGCTCAATTTTTGCAAATCCTATCGCAGGAGAAACAAGTGCAAACGCTAACAAAGCGAACAATTTCGCTGTAGGAATGTACCAAAGTGTTGGTACTTTAGACATGCACCTTACTTTAGATAAAATCGCTGGAAAAACAGTTAGTGTTTTAATCAAAGACAAAACTGGCAAAGTTATCCACACAGAAAGAATCGCCAAAAATGCTCGTTCATATCATGGAAAATTTGATTTACAAGAACTTAACGATGGTGCTTATACCATTGAAATAACAGATGGTACTGATACGATTACTCGTACAATCAATATCAATTCTGCTAAACCACAAGATATTACTCGTACAATCGTAGTGGAATAAGCTATCATATAAAACTATAAAAGCGAAAGGCTGTCAGTATTCTGACAGCCTTTCGCTTTTATAGAAAGTTGAAATTTAATGCAACACAATGCTGCTTAATTCAAGCGATAACCAATGTGTTTCCAAGCCATTTGTTTGTATTTTTCTAAAGATGGCTTTTCAAATTCTACTTCTTTTGCCTTATCGTCCCAATCTCTCATTCTAATGTATAAATCGAAAAGAGGCATTCTTTCAAATGATTTTGCGTCCTCTTCTGTCATTACTCCACCTTGATACTCCAATGTTTTCTTACTGGCTTCCGAAAGTTTGTGGTAATAATCAGGATACTTGAAAGTTAAGTATCGTTTTGCTTCAACATGATTTCTGACTAAAAGAGCAATTCTATTTGAAAAACCATTTTTATACAGAAAATTAGCTCCAGCAATTTCGTGTCTGATGTTTCCTAAACCATTCATTTCATCTCGATTGGGCAAAAAATGTCCAATATCATGAAAGAAAGCCGCTAAGATTACTTCTTCATCATAGCCTTCTTCTTCTGCTAACATGGCAGCTTGAAAACTGTGTTCTAGGATAGTCAATGGCTCGCCGACGTATTCGTCCGCACCATTAATTTCATAAAGACCAAAGATTGAATCAAGTCTTTGACGGAGGATAGATTCAGAGATTGTCATTGGTTGATAGGTATTTTATTTAATTAACCACATTGCTGCGTTGATATTTTCACCCTCTATCCCTACACCAAACTGGCGGGTTAGGGCTTCGCTAAGATTTTGAGTATTGGTAGTTTGTTCAAGCTGTGGATATTTAAAACGTAAAGGAATTTTGTTACCATTACCTGTACCAGTGCCAGTTAAAAAAGTTGGTACGCCAGTTCTACGCCAGTTGAAATAAGCTTCATATCCTGAGTTTTGGAAGAAAGCAATGTATTTTTGGCTCAAAATCTGAGTTAAACCAGCTGCATTATTGCCTGCATATTTTACTGAAGCTTGCGCTAAATAAGCTGTAGCATCAGCGATACCATAGAACGACATCGAAGCTTTTACACCACGTTCGTACCAATCTTGTGCATTACCAGTAACCCAACCTCTATTGATTGCTTCTGAAATATTGAAACACATTTCTGGGTAAGATACTATAAATGTGTTTTCGCCTGTATAAGAACTATAATAACGAGCACGACTTTGGAATGAGTATTCTCCACGACCAGCCTTAGATGACATATCAGCTAAATCTTCCCCAGAGCTTGCTCCTACATAAGCTTCAACATCAGTCGCTTTCAAGCCTTTTGCTATTTGTGCAGCAGCAGGTTCTGCTACAACAAACAGACGAGGGTCATTGTTGTTTTTCAACAAGTCGATATAGGTTTTAGCCATATTCTCACGTGTAGCATTATTACCTAAGTTATCAGGGTTACGTGGATATTTGTTGTTTACACTCCAAACATATTGTAAAGACTCTGACAAATCTGTCATCAAAGGGTATTTAGTAGGGTTAGCAATAATAGCCGCAAAATCTTGTTTTACTTTTAAATCTGCATCATCTGCCTTTTTACTCAAGTGAACCAATACTCTTAATCTAAAAGTATTAACAGCTTTTTGCCATTTTCTTAAGTCACCAGCGTAATAAATATCACCTTCTAAAGAATTATCACCAGCAGTTATCAATGCTGCTAAATCATTGTTCGACTCCTCTAACCATTTTAATACTTGAATGAATACATCTTTCTGAGTATCATATTTTGGTTTATCTACCTCAATTCCTTTTAAAGCATCTTTTACTGGCAAATCACCTACTCTTAAAGTCATATTAGTATAAGAATATGCTCTTAAAAATTTACCTAAAGCCGAATATGGATTCAATGCCTTTGCACCACTTTTCAAGGCTTCTTCTTCTAATTTTACTACGTTTTTCAAAGTAGTAAATTGCAAAGAAGCATTTTGCCAATTGTATTCGTTGGTATCGTAATAAGCATAATTTGAACAATAAAACTGGTTGTAACGCATATTGTCATCCCAAGCACCTTCGTTCATTCCATTCAATACATTTCTTAAAATGATAGAAGAAGGCACAGAAGTTGGTAAGTTTGGATTTAGTTCCAACTGTTGATAATCGCTACAGCTTGCTAAAAGCGTAAGGATTAAAAATGATAAAATATATTTTTTCATGAGAATTTTCGATTGTATTATCCTCTTGCTTTTTAGGATAAGTATAAAGCAAGAGGATTGTTCAAGAGGATTATTTAAAATACAATATTAATATTGATACCATAACGCTTCATCGTTGGTGTTTGTAAACCAGATGTAGCATTCAACCCTGTGAATTGGTCTAAGTCAACGCCATCATGTTTGCTATCGATAAAGTAAAATAAGTTACGACCTACCAACGATACTGATGCTTGCTTGAAGAAAGTTTTTCTTAACATTGACTGTGGTAAAGAATATCCTAAGGTTACTTCACGCAATTTCGAGAACGTTTTGCTCATTAAGTTTCCTTCGGCAGTTCCATTATATCTACTGATATAATCTTGTGCATAAGTTTTGATGGTATTTGGAGCAAATTTCAACTGAGAATAATTGGCTATTAAGCCAGTTTGTCCATCATAAGTTGGTGTTCCTTCTGTAATCATTACACCTTCACCAATATAAGATTTAACTCCTTGTGCATCAAAATCACGAGCGATACCATAAGCTCCTTCTGTAGTTTCGATATGACGACCTCCACGGAATGTTTGCTTACGAATATAGTCTTCAATTGTTCCACCTACACGACCATCAAATTGGAAAGATAATGACCAGTTTTTATATTTCACTTTGTTGTTGATACCCCAAACGTAATCTGGATTTGCATAACCTACTAATGCACCAGCGTTGTTTTGAAGTGGGCGACCACCAGTATCATTGATGATTTGCCCATCAGTTGTTCTTTGGAAAGTCTTAACAATAACTTTATCTATTCTGTCCCCAATATTGATATACTGAGATTTCTCATTTCCACTTACAAAATAATCGGAAGCTACTTTATCAATTTTGATACCGTTTTCATTATATACTTCTTGCAAAGTCTCTTTGAATGTTGACCAGTTAAATATTACATCCCATGAGAAATTGTTACGTCTTAAAGGTGTTCCTTTTAAAGTAACTTCCCAACCTGTTTTCTTTGTTAAGATACCATTCACGATAGCTGAAGTATAACCTGTAGTTTGTGATAAATCACGGCTAAAGATTCTTGGACCATCGTTTGAAGTAAAATAAGTAACATCAGCAGAGAATCTGTTTTTTAACAAGCTTACTTCTGCACCTGCTTCTATTTGCTCTGAAGTGTTAGGCTTTAAAGAAGGGTTGTTTAATTTATCAAAGTAAGCCGCACCCGGTAGGTTATTGTAAGATGGGCTGATTCCGTAACCAATTGAATTACCATAATTTGGTCCATCATACGAAGAATTGTATCCAGAACCATAACTTAATGGAGAGCTAACACCTGGAGTTGAACCAATTGTAGATTGTGTTAAACCATCTTTTACGTTAGCATAACTAGTACGTAATTTTACAAAAGAAATAACTTCCGGAAGTTTCACATAGTCAGAAACTACAGTGCTTAAACCTACTGATGGATAAAAGAATTTATTATTTCCTTTTGGTAAAGTAGAAAGATAGTCTAAACGACCAGTTGTAGACAAAGTAACAAAACCTTTGTATGAAATATCTGCTGAGTAATAAGCACTTTGTACCTCCATGTCAGACAAATAACTATATGCTTTTGGTTCTCTCAATGAGTTAGCAAAAGTATAAACGCCTGGTGTATTTAAATAGTTGGTAGTTACATAACTTGAATTGTATTTGAAAGTACGGATGTTTCCTCCTCCCCATACTTTTACATCAAAATCGTTTGCAATTTTCTTATCAAACTTAATTAAAACGTCTGTGTTGTTTTCAAACAATGTACGTTTGTCTTCACGGTAATCTCCTTTTGCTTCTTCACGACCATACACTGTAGCAGAATAAGGGAATTTTTCTGAACGGAAAATGTCATACGTTGTAATAGAAGTACGACCCGTAATGCTTAGATAATTATTGATTTTATAGTCTAAAGAAGCATATCCGTAAATATCATTTTTGTAATGACTTCTCAACCATTCATAAGCTACAAAGTAAGGGTTGTTGTAACGTTGATATTCAGCATAAATTTGCTGGCTACCTTCTTTACCTGCTTGCCAGTAATTACGCATATCGTCAACGCTCCAGTCTGCTCCACCCCAAATTACCATATTGTAAATCAATGAGTTTGGCCCATAATTTACGTCTGGAATATTAGGTGTAGATTGACGATTGTAGTTAAGGTTAGCGTCAAATGTTAATTTATTAGAGAATCTATACTTCGTAGAAATGTTGAAGTTAGCAGTATTCAATTGTGTGTTAGGGACAATACCTTTTTGATAATTATGTGATAATGAAAAACGAACATCCATTTTATCATTGCTACTTGCTACCGAAATATTGTTGTTCGTCAAAACAGCATCACGTAAAAAACGTGTAAGATTGTTTGCTCCACGGGCAGTCCAAGCAGTAGGGATACGTTTTCCTGTTGTTGGGTCGATAGGTGAATCGTATTGAGCGATTTTTTTCTGACCAGTTGGGTCAAATTTTGGTCCCCAAATATCGTAGTCACCATCATTTTTTCCGCCACCTCTACCATTTACGAACTCATAACTACCGTGGTCACCTGGGCCATAAAGGTCTTGTACTCTTGGTATGGTGTTGAAACCACTCTCAATCATGGTCGAAGAATTGAACTCGACCGAGAAACCACGTTTATCTTTTGTGCCTTTTTTAGTTGTAATCAATATAGCACCATTTTTTCCTCTGAAACCATAAAGAGCAGCAGCGTTAGCTCCTTTCAATACTGAATACGTTTCGATATCGTCAGCAGAAATGTTCCAAGTATCAGAGTTGATAGGTACACCATCTACTACATACAAAATATCTGTGTTACCTCTTAACACTACATTCGGGCGACCTAATAATTCAGCCGATGGACCAACCGTCAAACCTGCTACTTTACCTGTTAATGAGTTGATAGAGTTTGGCTCACGTGCTTTCGTTAAATCCGCCCCTTGTACAGTTTGGATAGCATTCGTCAAACTTCTTTTTTCTTTAGAAATCCCTAGCGCCGTTACTACTACCTCTTCAATCTGTTTAGTATCTGCTAAAAGGTTTACATTAATGACTGATTTTGCACCAACTGCTACCTCTTGGTTTGAATAACCAACAAATGTAAATTGCAAAGTAGCAGAAGCCGTAGTAGCAATTTTATAAGTACCATCAGCATTAGTCGTTGTTCCTTTGCCAGAACCTTTAATTCTTACACTTGCTCCTGCTACGGGAGTGTTGTCTGCACTGTCTGTTACTTTACCCGTAACAATGCGTTCTTGGGCTTGCGTAACGAACGACAAGAAAAGAAACATGACCGCTAAGAACATAGCGTTCTTAGTCAAGTTAAGATTTCTTTTAAATTCAATTCGTAAAATGTTTTTCATGTGGATTGTGAGTAAGGTTTTTAATTCTTCGCAAAAGTAAAACCTTGCTTTAACCACAACTTTAGCAGAACATTATCAATCTATGAACAATAAATGTGAGCAAGCATCGCTTATCGGGATTAGTGTTAGGGGAATATTAGGAGAAGGTAAAATGGCTATAGAAACCAAATTTTGTCACGAAAACACACTTTATAAACATAAAAATACCCACTAAAAACATAATTGACACGCTTTAGTGGGTAATATTTTTTAAAATATCAATAAATGGCTTTGTTTTTTAATACTGAGCTTCATAACCTACTAAAGCCATTTCCTGACCCATTTCTAAGTACTCCTCTTTTTGCTGAGGTGCCCAAGTACCTAGTCCGTCCACATAGCGATTATACATACAAAATGCCGAAGCAATTAAAACAGTATCATGAATTTCACGATCTGTTGCTTGGTGTTCACGAGCTTTAGCGATGTCTTCTGGCAATACATTTTTACCTCCTATTTGTACTTTGGTAGCAATGTCTAATAAGGCTCTTAGTTTTGGAGAAATAGGCGTTGAAGCAAAATTTTCTTTGATGTCGTCAATCAAACTTGCATCACAACCTAAATGTGCTACCGCCGCTGCTGCATGAGAAGTATGGCAAAAATGACAATCATTTAAATACGAAACATGTGCAGCGATTAATTCGCATTCGGCACTATTCAGGCTAGAGTCGCTACGAAGTAAAGCTTCTGCAAGGTTTAATAAAGGAACAGCCGTTACTTTGCTGTAATCTAACAAACCAGTAATGCCTGGTAAATTTGGGTTGGTAAGTGTTATATGTGCCATTGTCTTAAATGCTTTGATTGATGGAAATTAAAAATCTATCGCTATTTACATAGCAACAAATACCAAAATATCAGTCGATACGATGGTAAAAATCATTGAAGATTAAGACAATTTGGGAGGCGTAAAAAAGGCATTACTATAATCTGTAGGCAAATACGCTTGGTAGGCAAAAGTTTGAGGAGTCTTGCTCAATTCCACCCATCGAGATTTAGCAAGGTGCATTTCATTGCTTTGGATGTAATTAACCGATAAAGATTTACAAAGCTCTAAGGCTTTTTTCAAAGGAGATTCTTTCTCTGAATGGTCACGTGCGAGAATTGTATTGATTTCATCTGCTAACGAAGCAAATCGTTCTCTTGCCGATTGGTTAGTTTTAATCTTAGTAATTAAAGTATCGTTTTCATACCGTTGCTCAATAACGTTATAAAATTCGCCTTTGTATTGAATCAAAGCTTCAGCAGGAGAAGTATTATAAAAATCTGCTGTATAAGGTAATGAAATTGGAATTTTAACTTCCAAGAATTCATCGTTAGCTTCAAAAGGTGTTGCTTGGGCATACTCTTTATCAAAACATAACAAAACTATTCCTGTGCTGAACATATTGTACAGCAAAAGACAAAGAAGTGATATGCTAATGATTATTTTCAAGACTAAAAAAATGATAAATACCCTCAAATTTATACAAATTTTTGAATATTATTCAGATTTTTTTAGACTTAAATTGTAATTACAGAACCAATTGAGGAAGAAGTATTAGACGTTAATTTTCGATTGAAATAAAAGAAAGAAATCGTGACTAATACCATTGAAATTAAAGGCAAAATCAAGGATAAATCTGTCAGTAGATTCAACCATGAAGTATTTTTTGTGCCAAAATTCTGATAAATTAAAATTACGACACTACCGACATAACCACTAAAATCTGCTAAGTAAAACAAGAAACCAACATTCGCTTTTTCTTTCAAGACAGCTAAAAGTCGTTCGAAAAGCATTCCGTTAAATGGTACATAAGCCATATAAAGCCCAATCCCTAAATAAACCGACCACCAAAAAGGAGAAGTTGTATGATTTAAAAATGAAAGTGTAGCAATTAGAATCAAAACTGAACCCAAAAAAATCATTAAATGATTCATCCAAAAAGCTTGCTTATGATTTTTCACAAAGTACATAAAAGCGGTAAAGGCACAAATCACTAAACCAATTAAAGATTCTGTTTGTGTAAAAATTGAAGCATTCGTAACGCCCATTTCTCTCCAAATTTCTACACCAAAATTATCTCGAATGTCTCTCAGAATCGTCATTAATACATAAATCGCAATCAATGAAATTAAGCCAAATCCATACTTTTTCAAAAAAATTTTTCTGTCTGTGGCATCCATTGGCAAACGTTCTGACCGTTCTGATTCATCCATTTTACTTGGTTTTGGTGCGATAGACATCGCATAAACGGAAAGTAATAACAAAGGAAAAAATGCCAAACCTGTCAGAAAAGGCATCCAGTACTCATTTACGCCAATATTCACAAAATATTTGCCGATAGATTTCACCATGCCCGAAGCTATGATAAAACTTACTGCTAAACTTGCTCCCAAAATTTCTGTAATTTGTCTTCCTTCTAAAAAGCTAAAAACCAAGCCATAAACCATCCCTAATCCCAAACCATTCAAATACAGAAATACCCAATTGTAAGGCGACGGTACTAAACCAAAAAATAATAAGTTTATTTCCGCAAACAATATCATGCCTACAATATACTTGGCTCTTTGATGAGCTTTTACTTCTGAAACAATCTTGATACCCAAACCTTTGGCAGTGGCATAGCCCAATACTTGTGAAATCACCAAAACGATTTTGTAGTCGATTCCCAAAAGAGTAACATCGTGAAAATCGCCCGCAGTGAAGGGTTTTCGGAAAGCATACATACAGAAATAAGTACTGAATGCCGCCAAACCTAAGTAAATGGCAAGAAATATTTGAGATTGACGATGAAGGAATTTTTCGAGTTTGTTCATGGACAAAACCTATATAGAGGCTCTTTTTCATGCAACATTACTAACAAAAAACCCTTAAAATCTACACTTTACAAAGCCTTAATCAAGATTTAATCTATGCTTAAAATGAGAGTATTTATCTTTGATTTCAAAAAAATAGCATCTCAAACCAGAGAAAATAGGATTTTAGTACTGTCTTAAAATGCTTGTTATCATTAAATTAAAAAGCAAATGTCACTTATTGAATTAGTTACTTTTGATATGGCGGGAACTACCGTTCAAGATCACCATGAAGTAGAAATGTGCTTTATCGAAGCCGCTACACAAACAGGTTTAACCGTTTCTCCAGAACGTGTTTTGGCTTTACAGGGATATTCAAAAAAATATGTTTTTGAATTGTTATGGTCTGAAATGATTGGTGACTCTCATCCAGATTTACCAGAATTTGTCAATCACTCTTATTTGGTTTTTTGTGAGATTTTAGAAAACCATTATCTCAACAATGATATTTTTCCGACCGAAGGCTGTTTAGAAATCTTTGATTATTTGAAGAGTAAAGAAATAAAAATTGCTTTAACGACGGGTTTTTACAGAAAAGTAACCAATATTATTTTACAAAAATTGGGCTGGTTAGACGGACTCAACGCCAATTATGTGGGGAACGAGAATACGCTCATTCAAGTATCTGTGGCATCCGACGAAGTATTGAAAGGTCGCCCAGAACCTTTGATGATTCAGAAAGCCATGCAAACGCTCCGTGTGACGGACGCTCAGAGAGTAATCAATATTGGCGATACGCCTTCTGATTTAAAATCTGGTGTTCGTGCTGGTTGTAGAATGTCTTTGGGAGTAACTAACGGCACGCATACTCGCCAACAATTGAGTATTCATAGAAATGATGGTTTATTGAACAAAGTTTCTGACATCAAAGACATTATTGAGAACCTTCAAAAAGATACTACTGAAGACAAAATGGATTTTCCTTTCTTGAAAAAACTTAATTTTTTGCTTTAGGAGCTGAGAGCAAAAAGCTGTGAGCTTTGAGAAGATTTAAAATAGTCTTCAATTTAAGTAATGAATACAATTTAAACGACCTGACTACGGGACAGTTCCATAAAAAACACAGAGGAACACAGAGAATATACAGAGTTTCACGGAGAAATATTGTAACAAAATACTCTGTGAAACTCACTAAAAGCTTTGCTAAACTCTGTGTATAAAAATTGTCCATTAATTAGCCTAAAGACAATTTTTCCAATGATTGAGTGATTAAAATCTTACAATTCTAATCACTCAATCATAAATCACTAACTCACAATTGAAACAATCTCTTTTTTGAAAACCACTTTATGAACAAATATGATTTAATCGTTATTGGAGCAGGAAATGTTGGTACTTTTCATGCTTATCACGCTCTCACGCAAGGTAAATCGGTCTTATTAATCGACAAAGATTCTGAGCCGATTGAAGCTACTGTTAGAAATTTTGGGCAAGTTGTACCTTCTGGACAAGCTTTGGATACTTGGTTTGAATACGGTCGTGAATCATTGGGTATTTATAAGAAAATTCAAGCGAAATTTGATATTACTGCTCGCCAAAACGGTACTTATTACTTTGCTTCGGACGATGAGGAAATGGTACTTTTAGAAGAAGCTCGTGCTTTATTTAAAATCAGAGAGTATTCTTCTACGCTCCTTTCCAGAAAATCTTGTTATGAACGCTTTCCAAACCTCAATTCTGAATATTATAAAGGTGGTTTGTTCTTCCCAGACGAAGTATCGGTTGAACCCAGAACGATGGTGCATCGTCTTCGACAAATGTTGATACAAGATTTTGGTTTGGTATTTATGAACAATACGGCTGTAATTAATTGTGAAATCAAAAATGGCATTTGTGAAGTAAGTACAGCTACAAACCAAAAGTTATTTGCCGATAAAGTAGCCATTTGCAACGGACATGAATTCAAAATTTTGTTTCCAGAAATTTTCAACCAAAGTGGTATGAAAATCTGTAAACTGAATATGATGCAAACCTATCCGTTACCAGAAGTAAAACTAAACGGCAATATTTTATCAGGACTTTCGATTCGTCGTTATGATAGTTTTAAATCTTGTAATTCCTACCAACATTTACAAACGCCAGAATGGCAAAAACCTTATAAACAATGGGGCATTCATATTTTGTTTAAACAGGCTTTGAATGGCTCTATCATCATTGGCGACTCGCACGAGTACGCTGATGTGGACGAAAATGCCAAATTGCCTTTAGGAATAGACATGAATATCAACGATTTAATTCTGAAAGAAGCCAAAAGAATAATGGCTTTACCGAACTGGAAAATTCAAAATTATTGGGCTGGATATTATTCACAAACGGCTGATGGTGGTTCTTATGAGTATCAAATTGAAGATAAAATCTATATTTCAACAGGGATTGGCGGAAAAGGTATGACGACGGCAGCAGGTTATAGCCGTAAACGAGTTGAGGAGATTTTTTAATTTCGGATTTCGGATTTCGTTAAGAAAAATTCAAACTGGTGCTTTTCTACTCATTTTCTGTGAATTGTCTCATAAAAAAACCGCTTCAATTGAAGCGGTTTTCTTGTTTATATTTGATAATTCAAAAACACATTTCCTAATCTTCAACCCTCCAAATTCTCAAATTCACACATTTTCAAATCTTCAAATCTCCAAATTAAAACTACTTCATCACTCCTTTCACAGCTTCTCCAATTTCTTTTCCATTCTGAAAATCGTAGCCTAAAAATTTCGCTAAAGTCTTAGCAATTTGGTTTTGGAAGTATTGCCCTTCTGTTTTGATTTCGCCCAAAGCTGGTGTATCTGGACCAATTACGCCAAACCAAATTTCATAACAATCAGGCACTTTTTGTCCGTGACTCGTCCACTGACTTTTGATTTTGTTTCCTCTTCCGTGGTCGGTCGTTAAGATAATTGTTGTTTTATCTTTGTATTTTGGATTACTCTGGCAGTAATTCCATAAATCTCCCACAAACTTATCAACAGTGTTTGCTGCAAAAAGATATTCATCATATTTAGCTTCGTGAGCAAATTCATCAGTTTCATCAAAAGACAAAAAGAAAACACTTGGGTCGTTCTTTTTGATGTACTCTTTCGCCAAATAATACGTAATAAAATCGTGGCGGTCGCTGGCTAAACTTGGATAAGTACTTTGAATTTCATTCAAGATTTTCTCTTTTTCTGTCAAATTTCCTTCCACCAATTCTTTACCCGAATTCACTGAAATTCCACTTCTCTTTTCGTTGATAATGTACGGAAAAACGTCCCAAGTAGCGTAAGCCGCTACTTTTCCTTTATACTTTGGTTGAGTATTCAAAAACTCTAAAACAGTAACGTTTTCATTCAAAATTTTATCATTTGAATTTACTTTATCGTCTGCATAACCTGTCAAAATTTCGTTATAACCTGGATATGAAAACCAATATGGATTTTTCACATTTACTTTATTTCCTGCCCAACGATTTCCGTACAATTGCCCTTGTTTTGCCATCGTATTCCAAACGAAAGGCATAATTTTCTTTCTACTTATTTCAGCAGAATCCGACCAAAAATTTTGTTTTACTCTATCCTTATTTTTCGTATATTCTTTACTGTTCAATAATACAGAATCCACTCCACCAAAAACTTCTTGCCAACGAAATCCATCTGTTGTAATCAAAAAAACATGCTCAGTTTTATGTTGAGCATATATTTCCTGCTGAAAAAACAAGAGTGCAAAAACCGTCAAAATAAGTGCATTTGATAGTTTTTGAGGAAAAACCAACAAAGCTTTTCTTATCTGAAATACATAATCGCTCACCATTAGTTTAATCATGGTTGAAGCACTTGGTAAAATATTCATTGTTCTAATTTTTTAACAACAAAAGTGGTTGTCTGCTTGTAAAATATAAGGGAATCAAAAATAGACATTTCAAACAGCCAAACAGTTACTGAAATATTAATTATAAGTTATTACTTTTGGGGCAATATTATATAAATGTTAATTAGCCACTCTTCAAAAATCATCAAGGAACTTTGTTCACTTTTTTTTTGATACGCTTCTATAGGAAAGCCAAGTGTTTTCCTATCAGCTTAGTTAAGAAGTACAAAAAGTACTCAACTGCTTTATTTTAATCATAAAATTATAATGAGTGCATATTTTAAAATACTCAAGCCTCTTTTAGTCTTAACACTACTTGTACTTACTGTTTCTTCGGTTTTTGCACAGACTACCAGAATCAAAGGCAAAGTAATAGATGCTAAAACAGGCGAAACTTTGCCCTTTGTAAATGTCAGTATTATGGGGACGAAACAAGGTACTCAGACTGACATGAATGGTAGTTTTTATTTAGAAACTCCACAATTAAAACCCACGCTTAGAGTCGCTTTTGTAGGATATTCGCCTGAAGTAAGAGAAATAGATGGTGGAAAAATCGTATCTGTGACCTTTAAACTCAAAACACAAAACACTGATTTACAAGAAGTAACCGTTAAAGGCAAAAAAGATAAGTACCGAAATAAAGATAATCCTGCGGTTGTATTAATCAGAAAAGTAATTGAACATAAAGCTCAAAATAGAAAAGAATCGCTAGATTTTTATCAATATAACAAGTACGAAAAATTAGAATTTGATTTAAGTAATGTTTCTGAAAAGTTTAGAAATAAACGTTCTCTCAGAAAGTTCGACTTCGTTTTTAACCATTTAGATACTTCTCAAATCACGGGAAAAGTCAATTTACCCATGTATTTGAAGGAAACTATTTCCGACGTTTATTTCAGAAAATTACCCGAAAATAAAAAGGAGGTAATCAAAGGCGAAAAAATGACGGGCTTGGGAAATTATGTGGATAATAATGGCATCAAGCTATATTTGGAAGCACTTTATCAAGATGTAAATGTTTATGATAATAATATTTTACTCTTAGCTACGCAATTTTTAGGACCCACCGCACCAGTTTCTCCGCAGTTTTATCGTTACGTTATCATCGACACCACAGCATTTAAAGGGACAAAATGCGTGAATTTGGGTTTTTCTCCTAGAAATTCAAACGACCAGCTTTTTCAAGGAACGATGCTTATTTCTTTAGATTCAAGCTATGCGATTAGAAAAGTACAAATGGGTTTTTCAAAAGACATCAATGTTAATTTTGTGACTGATTTACGGGTTTCGCAAGAATATGATTTCATTGAAAACGAAGGTTTGATGTTGACCAAAGATGATTTAGCGATTGAATTCAACCTTCTCAAAAAAGAAAATGGCATGGGACTTTTCGGGCAAAGGAGTGTGTCGTATAAAGACTATATCATCAATAAAACGATTGAAAAAAATATTTTTGAAGGCTTAAAAACCGACATTCAAAAAGATGCTGAAAAACGAGATGATGCTTTCTGGGAACAAGCTCGCCATCATTCTTTATCAAGTAAAGAACTAGGCATTTATTCGATGGTGGACAGCGTAAAAAAAGTCCCTGCCTTCCAAAGAGTAATGAACACGGCAACTTTTCTGCTTGAAGGTTATAAACCAATGGGAGGTTTTGAAATTGGCCCAGTCAATACTTTTTACAGTTTCAATCCAATTGAAGGATTTAGGGCTAGAATTGGCGGAAGAACAACACCAACTTTTAGCGAACGCATGGCTTTTGAAACCTATGCAGCTTATGGTTTTAGAGATGAACGTTACAAGTATTTTGCTTCGGCAACATTTTCCTTAACCGACCACAATACTTATACTTATCCCATCAAACATTTTAGGATTTCGTATCAAAATGAAATCAAAATTCCGGGACAAGAATTACAGTTTGTACAGGAAGACAATTTTTTACTTTCTTTCAAAAGAGGTCAGAATAATAAAATGACCTATAATAAAGTACTTAATCTTGATTATCTGAACGAATCTAAAACAGGTTTAACTGTTAATATTAATTTCAAAAATATTCGCCAAACGCCTACTGGTTCTTTGTATTTCAATACTTTACAAAATGATGGTACCTTAAAAAGTGCTCCAGAAATCATCAGTAGTGAATTAATGATTGGGCTAAGGTATGCACCAAACGAGCAGTTTTATCAAGGAAAAAATTATCGTATTCCGATTATTAATAAGTATCCATCTTTCCAAATCAGATATACTTTGGGCGTAAAAGGATTGTTGGATGGACAGTACAATTTCCATCGACTGGTGGCTTATGCACAAAAAAGAATTTACATTCCACCGATTGGTTATACAGATGTGGCTTTGGAAGGAGGTAAAACATTCAATCCTTTGCCTTTTGCTTTGTTGACAATCCACCGAGCCAACCAAACCTATGCTTATCAGCCAGAAGCTTATAATTTAATGAATTTCTTGGAATTTGTGAGTGACCAATATGCTGCTGTATTCATCGACCATCACTTTAATGGATTCATTTTCAATAAATTACCAATCATCAGAAAGTTAAAATTAAGAGAAGTAATTACTTTTAAAGGTTTGATGGGAAAACTCAGCGAACAAAATAAAGCGACTGCTGAAAATGGTTTATTAGTAATGCCTACCGATGAAAATGGCAAACCAAGTACTTTTTCATTGGAGAAAAAACCTTATATGGAAGTAAGTTTTGGGATTGAAAATATTTTTAAAGTATTAAGACTAGACTTGGTAAAGCGTTTGAGTTACTTGGAAAACCCAAATGTAAGTGCCAGTCCAACCATAAGATTTAGAATGCGTTTTGATTTTTAATAACCATTATTGAGCCTAAAGATTTATATAGAAAGCTTTGAATGAACAATTTTGGTCACTAATCAGTAACTTTACTTTACATTTGACTGACCACATGAATTTATAATTTCGTTGATTATCTTGAAAACTTACCAAATACTTAATTTCAAGATAATATTAACCTAATACTTGCTTGATAATTTTGTTTTAAATCCAACACAAATCATTTATGCAAAAAAAGATATTATTCATTACGGGTTCAATCAACCAAACCACTCAAATGTATCAAATTGCTGCGCAATTACCTGAATATGATTGTTGGTTTAGTCAAATTTTTGTAGATTCTCCTTTCATACAATGGGTGCTTGATGAAACTGATTTTTTAGCAAAAACTGTTTTGTCGGGTCAATTCAGAACAAACTCCGAAAAGCTTTGTCTTGAAAATGGTCTGCAAATGGATTACAAAGCCAAAAAAAATCAATACGATTTAGTGGTGTATTGTTCTGATATGATTATTCCTGATAGATTACTCCAACAAAAAACAATTTGGGTACAAGAAGGAATGGTTGATGAATATAACTTTTTCTGCAAAATCATCAAAAAATTAAATCTTCCTCGTTATTGGGCGATTGGTACTGCATTAAATGGTTCTTCAAATCTTTGTGATATTTATTGTGCTGCTTCAAAAGGTTACAAAGAACGCTTCTCTAAGATTGGTACTAAGGCTCACAAAATCTTAGTAACTGGGATTCCAAATTTTGACAATTGTGAACAATATTTAGAGAACGATTTTCCGTTACAAAATTATGTTTTGGTTGCAACGTCTGATAGCAGAGAGTGTTTCAGACCTGAAGATAGAATTGGGTTTATTAAAGATTGTGTGGAAAAAGCTGCTGGCAGACAACTCGTTTTCAAACTTCATCCCAACGAAGTTGTGGAAAGAGCTGTTGCTGAAATCAAAGAAAATACGCCTGAAAGTACTTTGATTTATACTACTGGAAATATTAATCCGATGATTGCCAACTGTGAAGAATTCATCACTCAGTACTCTTCTGCGGTTTATGTCGGTATGGCATTGGGCAAAAAAGTACATTCTTATTTCGATAAAGAAGAATTGGAAAGACAAATGCCGATTCAAAACAAAGGTACTTCCGCTAAAAATATCGCTCAGATTTGTCGTGATTTTTTAGAATTTTCTGGAAAGAAAGAAGACTTTGTTAAAACATATCAATACAAAGCTGTTCCATCAGAATTAGTCTTTCAATAACTTTAAAATAACATAAATGACTTCCATTAGCATTGTTGTTCAAGCCCGTATGTCGTCGAGTAGATTACCCAAAAAGGTTTTATTACCGATTTTGGGCGAAAGTCTGCTTTATAGAATGATTGAGCGTTTGCAGCAAATCAAACATAAAACAAGTATCGTAATTGCTACTTCTGAAAACGCAGAAGACGATGTAATCGAAGAATTTTGTCAGGCAAAAAACATTACTTGTTTTCGTGGAAGTTTGAATAATTTATTGGACAGACATTATCAAGTTGGGGTATTAACGAATGCGGATATTGTCATTAAAATTCCTTCGGATTGTCCATTGATTGACCCACGTATTGTGGATAAAGTATTGGATTTTTATTTTGAAAACGAAGGGAAATACGATTTTGTGAGTAACCTCCATCCAGCTACTTATCCAGATGGCAACGATGTAGAAATAATGACTTCTGAGGCTTTGAAAAAAGCTTGGCAAGAAGCCACTCGTCCTTTGGAGTTAGAACATACAACACCTTATTTCTGGGAAAATCCAGACAAATTTCGTTTGGCGAATGTGACTTGGAAAACAGGTTTAGACTACTCAATGTCGCATCGTTTTACGATAGATTATTACGAAGATTACTTGTTTATCAAACGAGTTTTTGAAGAATTATATCCCCAAAATCCAGCTTTTTCATTAGAAGACATACTTTCGTTACTTCAAGAAAAACCTGAAATCTACGAAATCAACCAACATTTTGCTGGAGTAAATTGGTACAGAAATCATTTAGATGAACTGAAAACAATTTCGCAAGAGCAAACCAAATTGAGCATTTAGCGTAAATTCCAAATAAATAAAATGACCGAAGAAAAACTAGAAAACTTAACAAGTATCGCATTGCGAGTACGTGAACACATCATCGGAATGTCCACTGATGGCGGTTGTTTTGTAGGTGCGTCCCTTTCAGCTACCGATTTGATGGTTTATCTCTACAACGATTTTTTAAATATTTCCAAAGAAAACCTCAAAGACCCAAACCGTGATTATCTGTTTCTTTCAAAAGGACACGATGTGCCTGCTTTGTATGGTACTTTGGTTGAAATGGGCATTTTAGAAGCCGAACGTTTACAAAATCATCTTTCCGCAAACGATAATATTTACTGGCATCCAAATACTAAAATTCCGGGAATTGAATTTCATTCTGGTTCGTTGGGACATCTTCCTGCGGTTTCGTTAGGCGTAGCTTTAGATTGCAAAATCAGAGGAACAGAGAACCGAATCGTATGTATTTTGGGTGATGGAGAATTGAACGAAGGTTCTTGCTGGGAAGCCGTTTTGGTAGCGAATGCTTACAAATTAGACAATCTGGTTTTTGTGATTGACCGTAATCATTTCCAAGCGAATGTTGCCACAGAAGATTTAATTCCTTTAGAACCTTTGGCGGATAAATTCAAAGCTTTTGGAGCGGATGTCGTAAGAATTGATGGACATAATTTCTTGGATTTAGAGGAAGCATTTACAAGTTTAGACGAACGTAAAGGCAAACTTCATGTAGTAATTGCTGATACTGTTCGTGGAAAAGGCTTACCAAGTATCGAAGCTCGTGCAGACCGTTGGTTCTGTAATTTTTCAGAAAATGAAGTTTCACAATTGATGGAAGAATTACACGGTTTTCATTCAGCAAATATTGAATCAGAGGTATTGGTGGTTAGATAGATTGTTGTTGGATTTCGGATGTCGGATTTCGGCTATCAGATGTCGGAAATACTTTTTAGCTTTCAGATTTCGGAAATCAGATGTCGGAAATAGGAAATAGAGGTAAAATCCGATGGCTGAAATCTGAAAGCAGATGACCAAAATCTCAAATCCGAAAGCTGAAAGCCGATGACCGAAAGCTGACAGCTCACAGCTAAAAAAATAAAATCATGTACGAAGAATTATTAAAAAATACAGCCCTTGCTGACGAGCGTTTTGTGGTAATGACTGCCGAAAACCGTGCTTTGGTTAAAAATCTACCAGCAGTTTTGGGGAAAAGATTTATTGATACAGGTATCACAGAACAAACGATGATTGGTGCTGCCGCAGGTTTGGCTTTACGTGGACGCATTCCTGTTGTTCATGCTTTGTCGGCATTTTTATCGATGCGTGCTTTTGAATTTATCCGTACCGATGCAGGAATTGCTAATCTTCCAGTAAAGTTGAGCAGTTTTATTCCCGGCTTTTTGTCGGATGGAAATGGGCCAACACACCAAGCGATTGAAGACATAAGTATCATGCGTGGTATTCCGAATATGCAAGTTTTTGCTCCTGCTGACGAAAGCGATTTAGTAACGATGTTACCTAAAATCTGGAATACGCCAAATCCTGCTTATGTGCGTATTTGTACCAGACCAGCCAAGTATCAGCACGATACAAATTTTGAAATTGGTAAAGCTGAAATCATTTCAGAAGGTACAGACATTACGATTTTGGTTTACGGTTTTATGTTTGAACAAGCCTTGATTACGGCTGAAATCTTGCGTGAACAAGGTAAATCTGTGGGTTTAATCAACATGAGAAGTTTGAAACCTGTGGACGAAAAAGCAATCATTAAAGCTGCTCAACAATCAGAGCTAATCGTAACGATTGAAGACCATTTCCTAACAGGCGGTTTGTACAGTATCGTAGCAGAAACATTGTTGAAAAACAGAATGACAGCCGATGTTTTACCGATTGCTTTGAACGAAAAATGGTTCAAACCAGCACGCTTGAATGAAGTATTAGAATATGAAGGTTTCACAGGAAAACAAATGGCAGAGAAAATATTGGAAGTAGCTGTGAGTTATGAGCTATAAGCTATAAGCTGTGAGCAATGAGCTTGAAAGATAACAGCTCAAGGCTCACAGCTCAAAGCTTCTTTCGTCTTGCATCTTGCGTCTTTTCTCTTTCATCTTAAAGTCCTAAAGTCCAAAATCCTAAAGTCCCCCAAAAATGCCCAATACGATAAAATCAAACGAAAATTATCCCAACATCACAGAGTCGGATAGTTGGTATAATAGAGCTTTAAAAGTACAAAAGCCCATCACACAAACACTTGCCAAAGGGCCGGGACAATTCACCAAAGGTGTAGCACCGAAGTATTTGCAAAAAGGCAAAGGCTCGCACGTGTGGGATGTTGATGGCAACGAATACATAGATTTCAACGCTGCGATTGGACCACTTTCTTTGGGTTATACTTATCCAGCGGTGGACGAAGCCATCAAAAAACAATTGGAAGATGGCATCACTTTCTCGTTGATGCACCCTTTAGAAGTAGAACTTTCTGAATTAATTCAAGAGGTAATTCCTAATGCAGAAGCTGTAAAAATCTCGAAAACTGGTGCGGACGTTTGTTCGGCAGCTATTCGTGTAGCTCGTGCTTTTACAGGTCGTGAGAAGATTTTCTGTTGTGGTTATCACGGTTGGCACGATTGGTACATAGGTATTACAAGTCGTAATGCAGGTATTCCAGAAGCCATCCAAAACATGACTTACACTTTTGAATACAACAATATCGAAGCCATCAGAGAAGCTTTAGACGAAGACGTTGCCGCCATTATTCTTGAGCCTTTCATTTTTGAAGCACCACAAAATAACTTCTTGCAAGAATTAGCTGAGGTTTGTCGTGAAAATGGTACTCTACTCATTTTTGATGAAATGTGGACAGGTTTCCGTATCGCTTTAGGTGGTGCTCAAGAGTACTTCAACGTTACTCCCGATTTAGCGGTTTACTCAAAAGCTTGTGCCAACGGTATGCCGATTGCTTTATTGACAGGTCGTGCAGATGTAATGGAATTGTTCAATAGCGAAGTATTTAGTTACACAACTTTTGGTGGTGAGGCTCTTTCTTTGGCGGCAAGTATTGCTACCATTAAAGAAATTAGAGATAAAAATGTACCAGCTTATTTGGATGAAAAAGGTGGAATTATCAAAGACGGTTACAACGAAATCGCTAAAGAATTTGGTTTAGAAAACCTGACCAAATGTGTCGGCTACAACTGTCGTTCAATGGTTACTTTCGCTCCAGAAGCTGGCAATGGTTTAGAAGTAAAAGCTTTGATGCAACAAGAAATGATTAAGCGTGGCGTATTGTGGGCTGGTTTTCATAATATGTGTTTTAGTCATTCTGATGAAGATATTCAATACACGCTTTCGGCTTACCGTGAAGTAATGCCGATTTTGAAAGAAGCCATCGAAAGTAAGGATGTAAAATCGTACTTGAAAGGTGAAGTATTAGAAGCTGTTTTCAGAAAAACAAGCAATTATAATATTAAACCTGCTTTGGCAAAAGCCTAAAGAAGTGATGAATTATGAGTGATGAATTGTCATTGCTGAATTAGATTAAACCTCTTTAGCATTTTGTTTTTAGAGATAACATTTTATGGAAAATATAAATAAAAGTACCATTCCTCAACTGTTTTCATTAGTCGGAAAAACGGCGATTGTTACAGGCGGAACTGGACTGATCGGAAAGAAGCATTGCGAAGCCTTAAAGGCGGTTGGAGCAAATGTTGTAGTGGCAGACATCGCTCAAGCAAATCCAAAAGCTTTTGCTGAAACATTGGGAGAAAATGCTTTGGGCGTAAATATTGATGTTACGAATGAAACCTCTTTGATAGACGCAAAAAACGAAATCTTAGCTCGCTTCGGCTCGATTGATATTTTGGTGAACAATGCTGCTATCAACGATATGTTTGAAAATCCAGAATTGGCGGCTTCGCTTTCTGCTTTTGAAAAATATCCATTAGAATCATTCCGAAAATCTTTAGAAGTAAATGTGTTGGGTGTGTTTTTATGCTCACAAGTATTCGGAGCGGTAATGGCTGAACAAGGCAGCGGAAGTATCATTAACATTGCTTCTACTTATGGAATCGTTGGCCCCGACCAAAGTATTTACCGCAACGAAGCTGGCGAACAGTTGTTTTTCAAATCGCCATCTTACCCAACTACCAAAGGAGCAATCATCAATTTTACTCGATATTTGGCGGCTTATTGGGGCAACAAAGGCGTAAGAGTAAATACGCTTTCGCCGGGCGGTGTAGAAAACTCGCAAGATGAGTATTTCGTAAAAAACTATTCTGCCAAAACTCTTTTGGGAAGAATGGCGACTTCAAGCGATTATCAAGGAGCATTAATTTACTTAGCATCCGACGCTTCGGCATATATGACAGGTACAAATCTGGTTGTAGATGGCGGATGGACGGCTATATAATTGTGATTTTGTGAATGAGTGATTTAGTGAGTTGTTAATTAGTGAATTGTGATTGAGTGATTAAAAATTGAAAGATTGAAATTTAATCATAAGTAAAAAAATAACTCACTAATTCACAATTTACTCAATCACAATTAAAAATCAATCACTAATTCACAATTCACTAAATCACAATTGATATAAATATGAGCGTACACGAAAAAGCAAAGCATATCAAATTACTCATTACAGACTGTGATGGCGTGTTGACGGATGCAGGCGTTTATTATGGCGAAAATGGTGAAGTATTAAAAAAATTCAATATCCGTGATGGAATGGGTGTTGAAAGACTTCGCAAGTTAGCAAACGTTGAAACGGCTATCATCACAGGAGAAGTATCGCCTTCGGTTGCCAAAAGAGCTGAAAAACTCAAGATTACTGAATTGCATTTAGGTATCAAAGATAAATTGGCAGTGTTAGTTCAAATTATGGTAAACAGAAATCTGACCAAAAATAACATTGCCTACATCGGCGACGATGTGAATGATATTGAAATTATGCAAAACGTTGGATTAACCGCTTGCCCAAGCAATGCCATCAGTTTTACAAAAGAAGTAGCCGATTATATCTGTGAAAATAAAGGTGGTGAAGGCTGTTTCAGAGAATTTGCAGAATTAATCATCGCTACACAATCTTAATCGAATTTCATAAAAATATTTTATCCAGAATGTCTTTAGTGGATTGTCCAAATTATCACATCTGAGCAATCCTAATCCCCAAGACATCAATACTTTTCTAAACAAACCCTCCTTTGGGGGTCAGGGGGTTTTTACGTCCATTACAAATGAAAAACGTTACATTATCATCAGGAAAAGTTATCGGTAAAGGTCAGCCATGCTACATTATTGCCGAAATCGGAATCAATCACAATGGTTCTTTAGACATCGCAAAGCAATTGGTTGACGAAGGTGCAAACGCAAAAGCAGATGCTGTAAAATTCCAAAAAAGAACACCTGAATTATGTGTTCCGCTTGACCAATGGGAAATCCAACGTGATACTCCGTGGGGAAGAATGTCGTACATCGACTACAAACGTAAAACAGAATTTGGCAATTTAGAATACTCTGCCATCGACCAACACGCCAAACAAAGAGGTATCGACTGGTTCGCTTCGCCTTGGGATGTTGAGTCGGTTACTTTCTTAGAACATTTCAGTCCAGTTTTATACAAATTGGCTTCAGCTTCTTTGACGGATTTAGAATTAATTGAAAAAATACTTCACACGGGTCGTCCATTGATGATTTCAACGGGAATGTCAACCGTGAAAGAAATTACTGATACGGTTGCTTTCATCAAGAATTTCGATGAAAATTACCCATTGATGATTGCTCATTCTACTTCGGCTTATCCTTGTAAACCAGAAGAATTGAATTTGAGTATGATTAGAACTTTGGGGGAAATGTTCCCAGATACGCCAATTGGTTACTCTGGTCACGAAACTGGTTTGGCAACAACGGTTGCTGCTGTGGCTTTAGGTGCTACCTTTGTAGAACGCCACTTTACTTTAGACCGTGCGATGTGGGGTTCAGACCACGCTGCTTCAGTTGAACCTCAAGGTTTGGCACGTTTAGTAAAAGACATTCGTGACGTAGAAATCGCTTGTGGAGATGGTATTAAAAAAGTATATGAAGCCGAAATTTCTCAAATGAAAAAATTAAGAAAACATATTTCAGCAGAGTACTCTGTTTAGATTTGAGTTTTCTAAACAAAATAAACGAAGTAATGACAATTTAAACTTGTAACTTGTTGTTACTTCGTTTATTATAAAATTTAGCGTAGTATTATTGGAAATCCTTTTCCAAAAGATTATCACAAACCAATATGAATCTCTTAACAATAACCACTTCGATACTCGTCTGCTGGATAATTTTTATCATCATCATGGAACGGCTTTATCCTTATCGAAAAGGACTTAAATTCTTCAGAGAAGGCTTTTGGGTTGATTTAGTTTGGTACACAATCATTCAAAGTTACTTTCTTAAAATTCTCATTTTTGATTATATCATTCAGCCAATCAACCTAAGTAATGACTGGTCGGATTATCAGTTTGTAAAAAACTGGTCTGTGCCTGCACAAGTACTTTTCTTTTTGATTACCCACGATTTTTATATTTACTGGTTTCATCGCTTACAACACGGCAATAAGTTTTTCTGGAGAACTCATGAAGCACATCATTCTGGAAAAGAAGTAGATTTTCTGGAAGGTTCACGTTCGCATGTTGTGGAGATTATCATCAATCAAACCATAGAGTTTTTACCGATTATCGTACTCGGTGCCGACCCTGCTGTTTTACCGATAAAAGCATTATTGGACGCTGTTTTTGGCATGTTTATTCATGCCAATATTAATGTAAAAATGGGTAAATGGAAGTATATTTTCAATTCGCCAGAATTGCATTTATGGCATCACTCCAATTATCAAGAAGTATTTCATGCCAACTTTTCTACCAAATTTGCATTCTGGGATTATCTTTTTGCTACAGCATATTTCCCGGGACATAAACCTGGCAATGAGCGTGAAAACTGGGGGTTATACTACGATTATCCGAAAGATTATTTCCTCCAACATGCCTTTTCTGTAAAGCGTTTTGACGAGAAAAAACTACTTCGCTACAAATGGTTTGCTTGGTATTATAATTTACGTCCGAATATTTTAAAGAAAATTAATCATTGGATAGAAGACATTGAACATTATTTCATGGTTGAAAACTCTACGATGAATTATCGTAGAATAGAGCAACACGAAACGGAAGAAAATAAAGAATCGAATAATCACCACTCAGACCTATAATAAATGGCTTGGATATACATTATCATTGCTGCTTTATTTGAAGCAGCATGGACTTTTTCACTGAAAGTACTTAGTTTTAAAGACATCAAAGCTCTTCCATTAAACAAGTATTGGCAGATGGAAGGGATTTTAGTCTTAATGCCACTATTGGGTTATATCGTTTTTGGGTTAGCCAATGTTTACTTTTTCTCGGTGTCTCTTAAAACTGTTCCTACCGCTACAGCCATGGCAGTTTGGACGGCGGCTACTTTAATTTTTATCAAAATAGCAGAAATATTTTTCTTTCATGAAAAACTAAACTGGTTAGAGATTTTCTTTATCATGCTGATTACTGTTGGAATTATTGGCTTAAAGGTAGTTGGCGGTAAATCCTAACAATTTTATCAGTATCTAAGCCTTCTTTTTTAACAGTAATACCATTAATTTTTGGAGCAGAAATACCTGATTGTAATACTTTTTTACTTTTCAAAACGATGGCTTCGTCCCAAAGTTTGGCATCAATAAAACCTTGAATTAAAGTACTTCCGCCTTCTACAATCAGCGATTGGACTTTTCTTGCTGCTAAATCTTGAATGATGTTCTTGAGTAAATTTTCTGCTTCGATTTTCACCCAAGAAGTATTTTCAGTTACTTTATTTTCAAGCAAATTATAGCAAATCGTTGGCTGAGAATTATCGAAAATCTTTAAGGTTTTGGGCAAACTGAGGTTTTTATCTAACACAATTCTTAAAGGATTTTTGCCTGTCCAGAAACGAGTATTCAAGGCTGGATTATCGTAGCGAGCGGTATTTGTGCCAACCATAATCGCATCTTCTTCGCTTCGCATTTTATGGACAAATCTTCTGGAAAGTGGATTAGAAATCTGTACAGCTTCAAAATTTTCTTTGGCAATAAAACCATCAGCCGTTTCTGCCCATTTTAAAATAATGTATGGTCGATTTTTTTCGATAGCATTAAAAAAACGTTTGTTCAAAGCCCTTCCTTCTGCTTCCAAAATTCCCGTTTCTACTTCTATGCCAGCGGCTTTTAGTTTGACAATTCCTTTTCCACCGACCAATGGATTGGAATCTACATTACAAATAATTACTTTTTTTACCTGATGTTTTACTAACAAATCTGCACATGGTGGCGTTTTTCCGAAGTGCGAACAGGGTTCAAGCGTCACATATACTTCCGATTCGGGCAATAAAGATTTGTCTTCAACCGAATTTACGGCATTTACTTCCGCATGAGCTTCGCCATATTTTTTATGCCAACCTTCGCCAATAATTTTGCCTTCATGCACAATCACACAGCCCACCATTGGATTCGGCGAAACCGTTCCTGCTCCCAGACGAGCCAATTGTAATGCACGAGCCATCCACATTTCAGCAGGCTTGGCGTGATATTCTTCGTAACTTTGCATAAATTTTATTGATAACCTGTATGTCCACAAAAAAAATATTCCAAGAACTTTTCTCCGAAATTAACGCTGTTTACGATGAAAACGAAGCGAAGAGCATCGTTTATTTACTCTTAGAACACTTCCAAGGTATTTCTAAAACGGATATTTTATTGGACAATCCGCTCAAAAAAGCTTTCGATTATCAAGAAATTATTCACAGAATCAAACAACATGAACCTGTTCAGTACATTATTGGTGAAACAGAATTTTATGGAAGAATTTTTAAAGTAAGTCCCGCCACTTTAATTCCACGACCAGAAACGGAAGAATTGGTTGAATTAACGATTCATACTTTTCAAGATTTAGCTAAAAAACAACTCATTCCTTCGTCTCCTAAAATATTAGATATTGGTACTGGTACGGGCTGTATTGCGATTTCGACGGCGGCTAATATTCAAGATTCAGTCGTTACGGCTTTTGATATTTCGGAGGAAGCTTTGAAAATGGCAAAGCAAAACGCTTTATTGAATGAAGTAAACGTAAACTTTGAAAAAGTAGATTTTTTGGATGAATCAGTCCATGATACTTTGCCTGTTTTTGATATTATTCTTTCAAATCCGCCTTATGTGATGAATCTGGAGAAGCAAGAAATGGAGCATCATGTTTTGGATTTTGAACCACATTTAGCTCTTTTTGTAGAAGACGAAAATCCCCTAATTTTTTATAAAGCCATTGCCAAATTTGCTAAAAAACACTTGACTGAAAATGGTTTTTGTATCGTAGAAATCAACCAAGCTTTCGGGACAGAAACGGCTGATTTGTTCTGGAAAGAAGGTTTTAAAAGTGTAGAAGTGATTAAAGATTTTTTTGGGAAAGATAGAATGGTGAAAGCTTTGTTGTAGCTATCGGCTTTCGGTCTTCGGCTGTCGGATTTCAGATTTTGGAATGATTAATTTTTAGATAAATAAAAAATCCGAAAGCTGAAGACCGAAAGCCCAAATCCGACATCCGAAGACCGATAACCAACAAAACTAAAACATCAATTGCGTAATCACAGCGTGGTGGTCAGAAGCGAAGCGTCCGCCCCAAGTATTGCTTAACGTTCCGTGTTTTAATACTTCTACTTTATCAGAGTTTACAAAAATATAGTCAATCAATTTGTTATCAATTTCTTTAGATTGAAAGCCGTTAAACGTACTTTGCGGCCCAAAATGTGGCAAATTGCTCAAGATTTGCGTGTCTAGCAAGCTTGCATTTACAATCACGATAGGCTCTTCGGAAGGAGTACTGTTGAAATCTCCTGTCAAAATCACAGGCGTTTTAGCATTAATTGCCTTAATTCTTTCCACAATCATTTTCGCACTTTCACGACGAGCCACTTGACCGATATGGTCGAAATGCGTATTGAAAACATAAAATACTTTTTTAGTTTTATTGTCTTTGAATTTGGCATAAGTCACCACACGATTCAAGGCAGCATCCCAACTTTTACTAGGTGTTTCTGGCGTTTGGCTCAACCAAAAAGTATTACTTTCTAATACCGTAAATTTATCTTTTCTGTAAAAAATAGGAGAAAATTCACCTGCTTCTTTACCGTCGTCACGCCCAACGCCTACATAAGCATAGCTTGGTAATAAAGTACTTAGGTTTCTGAGTTGTCCGACTAATACTTCTTGCATTCCACAAATATCAGCTTCATAAAATTCAAGCATACTGCTGAGATTTTCTTTGCGTTTTGACCATTGGTTTTCACCATCCTGAACAGTTTCCATTCGGATGTTAAAGGTCATTACGTTAAGTTTTTGTTGGGAGAAACTGCTCATAGAAGTACTTATCAAAAGTATAAATAGCAGAGAATAGAAAGTTTTTTTCATTTGCTGATTGTTTGGAGATTTTCAGCAAAACTATTCATTTTCAGTCACAGGCTTGCCCTGATGTGGATAAAATTTGTGTAAAGAATGTTTAGAGGCAAGAGACAAGTATCAAGATTTTTAGATGGAAGATTAAAGACGAAAGATACAAGAAGAAAGATGCTGGATTTTAGACGGATGGTTGGCGAATCTGTTTAGGAATCCGATTGCTGAATTCCGACATCCGAAATCGCTTTCAGTTCTTCCAGACAAGTATTACACAAACAAGCTCCGTCAAATTCCCATTGACTGATGTCAGCGATATATTCTATTTGCTTTTTTGTGAGGTTTATCTTCATGCAATCGCATTCCAAAATGTTGTTTACTTTGCAGATAAACACTTTTTGGCATCTTGGACAACTTTCTTGTGCGTGTTTTTCCATTAATTTTTTACGAGTTGGAAACTCGTTTTACTGTCTATAATTCTTGCATTGAGTTTAGTTTTTTATAAAAACCATTTTCATTTGCCAAAAGCTCGTTATGCGTTCCTCTTTCAACAATCTTTCCATGATTAATGACCAAAATTTCATCTGCGTGCTGAATCGTACTGAGTCTATGAGCAATCACCAAAGTGGTTCGGTTTTTCATCAAATGCGTTAAGGCTTCTTGCACCAATTTTTCTGATTCAGTATCTAAGGCTGAAGTGGCTTCATCCAAAATTAAAATAGGTGGGTTTTTCAATACCGCTCTGGCGATACTCAAACGCTGACGTTGACCACCCGATAATCGTCCTCCTCGGTCGCCAATAAAAGTTTGATAGCCATCAGCCAATTGTGAAATGTATTGATGAGCGTTCGCAATCTTTGCCGCTTCCTCAATTTTTTCACTGGTCGCCACCGAACCGAAAGTAATATTGTTCGCAACGGTGTCATTAAACAAAATAGATTCCTGCGTAACGATACCGATTTGCTTACTTAATGATGCTTGAGTAATTTGCTTTAAGTCGATACCATCCATTAAAATTTGTCCTTCTGTAGGGTCATAAAATCTTGGGACAAGGTCGGCAAGCGTTGATTTTCCACCGCCCGAAGTACCTACCAAAGCAACGGTTTTTCCTTTTTGAATTTTAAAAGAAATATTATCTAATACTTTTCTACCTTCTTGGTATTCAAAACTTACGTTTTTGAATTCTATCTCTTCCTTAAATTCTGGAATGGCAACAGCATCTTTAGCATCTTGAATGGCAGGAACAGTATCAATTAATTTCAAGATTCTTTCAGCCGAAGCAATACCTCTTTGCACACCACTGAAAGCATCCGCAATTACTTTAGCTGGTCGCATCACTTGTGAAAACAGAATGATGAATGAAATAAAAGTAGAAGCACTTAGGCTTTCGTCGTTGTTAATCACCAACGAGCCACCATACAATAAAATTCCAGCAATAACAGTTACTCCCAAAGCTTCTGAAACTGGCGACGTCATTTCTTGGCGATATACCATACGCAATACCGCAGATTTATAACCATAATTTTGCTCCTTGAATTTTTCTGCAACTACTTTCTCCGCATTAAAACCTTTAACAATTCTCATTCCGCCGAAAACTTCATCAAGTGTGCCAATCATTGCACTTTGGCGTTCCTGTACTTCACGAGCAGCACGACGTAAGCGACGGCTAATCGTGGCAATTACTCCCCCTGAAATTGGTAAAATCAATAAAGAGAAAAGCGTCAGTTTCACCGACATATTGAACAAAAAGACAAAGTACATCACTAAAGTAAATACTTCTTTAAAACTTGCCGTGAAAGCTCTTCCTACAGAGTTTTCTACTTCTTGAACGTCGGTAGTGAGATGCGCCATCAGATTCCCTTTTCTTTCATTATTGAAAAAACCAAAGTGTAAGTTAAGTGTCTTTTCAAAAATTGCTTGGCGTAAAGATGCAATGGTTTGTGCTTCTACTGTTTTGAGTATTCTTTGAGAGAAATAACGAAAAATATTAGAACAAACTACCGATACCACAATGGCAATACAGGCAAATTTCAATGCACCCATTCTACCATACAAAGCAATGATTTGATAGAAATAATAATTGAAGATTTCTTTAAAGTAATCTGACTCAAGCGAGAACACTGGCTTTACACTAAATTTTTGTAAATCAATTGCTTGTACTTTATCAAAAAGTACATCAAGTAAAGGAATTAATAAAGTAAAATTTAGAATTCCGAATAAGCTTGCAAGCAATGAAAGTATAAAGTATGGAAATGCAAAGGCTTTTAAAGACTCAGCATATTGAAGAATACGCAAGTAAGTTTTCAATGAAAATTGTTTCAGATTTGAACGTTAATTAAAAATAACTAATACAAATTTAGTAAAAATGTATTGACTATTTTCCTAGAACATTATATCTACATTATAGTACTTAAAGGATTAGTTAAAAATCACTAAATTGTAAAAGATTAATACTAAATTTGTATAGAAGCTCTCACTAATGGCTTTGAAATCTCTTTAATATATACTAATTGCTTTTATGAAAATGTCTTTAAAACCATTAAGACCACTCCCATTACTCGGGTTTGGGTTATATCTTGTAGAATTTACTTTCTATCCTCTCTTACAAAAGGTTTGTTTAAACCAAAGTGTTTTTTCTTGTTCTTTTCAGAATTTCCCTCATTCTTTTTATTGTTTTAAATCCAACCTTCTTGACCGATTTAACGTCAATTATAGCACTTTGCTGTAATTCCTTCAAAACGTTAGTACCAAATTCATCATTAACTAAAAAGGTCAGAAGCAAAGTAATACTAATTGCTGGTAATAAATACTCAATAAAAATGACATTCTCTGTATTCAAAGACAAAACTAAACTCTTTCCATTCTTATGGTTTTTTACGCCTGCCCTTGCTGGCTTTCTAAAATGGCGACTTGGTGAAGTAAACAATTATAATATTTTTATGGGGGTTTATCACCACCTTGTAGAAGGCTTAAATTTATACAGTCAGTATCCAGACGAGTATTTTGACAGTAATCATTACGGGCCATTATTCAGCTTAATTATTATGCCATTTACTTATATTCCTAACGGAATTGGCATACCACTTTGGAATAGCTTACAAGCCTTTGCACTTTATAAAGCGCTGACATTACTGCCAGTAAAACCCGCTTATCAATGGATTTTATTAGCCATTTGTTTAGTTGATTTGAATACTTCTTCTCACAGTGTTCAGGTGAACCCTACGGTGGTCGCTTTTATTATTTTTTCTTGGTATTTCGTTAAAAAAGACCAAGTAATTTGGGCAACATTGTTTATAATGCTTGGTGCTTTTGTGAAACTGTACGGAATTGTTGGTTTAGCATTCTGGGTATTTTCAGAAAGTAAAATCAAATATATTGCTTATTGTTTTTTGTGGGCAATCGTGCTATTTGTATTGCCGATGGCTATCAGCTCTCCTTCTTTTATCGTACAATCGTATTTGGATTGGTACAATAGTTTAGTGCATAAAAATCTTCAAAATCAGGAAGTTGTCAATGGCATGGGGGCAAGTATGCAAGATGTTTCTTTGATGGGTTTGGTCAGACGAGTAGGAGGTTTTCCACAGCTATCCAATCTATTTTTTATCATTCCAGGTTTTATTTTACAAGTAATGCCTTTATTAAGATTTAAACAATATTCAAACATACTCTTTCAATTAAGATACCTTGCTTCTCTATCCATTTTTGTCGTTATTTTCTCTTCATCATCCGAATCTCCCACTTTTATCATTGCAGTAGCTGGTGTAGCAATTTGGTTTATTACACAGGATTTTCCGATACAAAAATGGGTTTGGGTTTTACTTATTAACGTAACTGTAGTCACTTCACTCACGGCGACTGATGTCTTTCCAGACTGGTTACGGATGAAAATCATTCTGTATTCAATCAAAGCCTTTCCATGTTGTTTGGTTTGGTTTGCTTGTATTTATCAACTCTTATTCAATGAAACCTCAGAAATTAAAACATCATGGATCAATCAAGACTAAACATTTGTATCCTGTCGGCAGCATACAATGAAGGTGAAAACCTCTTAGTTTTTTATCATGCCGTAAAAAAAGTAATTGATAAACTTCCTTATTCTTTTGAATTTTGTTTTGTAAACGATGGCAGTAAAGACGATACGCTTTCGGTGATTAGATCATTAGCGAAAAAAGATGAATCTGTAAAATATCTTTCTTTCTCAAGGAATTTTGGGCAGCAAATAGCCTTAAAAGCTGGGATTGATACCATCAATGCAGATGCAATTATCATGATGGATAGCGATTTGCAACATCCACCAGAAATGATTCCTGATTTGATTGAGCTTTGGTTAAAGAAAAAAGTAAACATGGTCAATACGCTTCGTGAAGAAGACCAAGATTTATCATGGTTCAAAAAACAATCTAGCAAACGTTTTTATCAAGTACTCAATAAAGTAAGTGATTTAAAACTAGAACCTGGTCAAGCAGATTTCCGTTTAATCGACCGAAAAGTAACTGAAACCTTAAAAAAATCAAAAGAACAAGATGTTTTTTTGAGAGGAATGATTCAATGGATTGGTTACGACCAAGCAACAATTAGCTATAAAGCCAATAAACGTTTTGCTGGAGAAAGTAAATATACTTTCTCTAAAATGATGCGATTGGCTTTGGCTGGCATTACTTCATTTAGTATAAAACCACTTTATACAGCCATTTATATCGGTTTCTTTTTTGCCTTTATGTCATTTTTGTACTTGCCTTATGTGCTTTACAGTTTTGCAATTGGTGAAGCTGTTGACGGTTGGGCTTCAATCTTGATGACGATTGCCTTTTTTGGAGGATTAAATTTAATAGTACTCGGTGTGTTAGGCATTTATATTGGTAAAATTTTAATCCAAAATAAAGAAAGACCTCTGTACATTATACAAGAACAAAATATTTATGAAAATAGCCTTGCTGAGTTTTGATGTAGAAGAATTTGATATGCCTTTTGAATATGGAGGAAAGCCCGAAATGCAAGAGCAAATCGCTACTTCTAATCAAGGTTTACAAACTATTGTTTCGGTGTTAGAAAAGTACAATGCCACTGCAACGTTTTATTGCACGGGCGTTTATGCTTTGGCAAAAACTGAACAAATACGAGAATTAAGTAAAAAGCACGAAATTGCTTCGCACAATCACTATCATTCAAGTCATAAAAAAGAGGATTTGAGTACTTCTAAAGCCATTTTAGAAAACATTACGCAACAAGAAATAGTAGGTTTCAGAATGCCAAGAATGGCTCCTGTTTCGGATGCTGATTTGCTGGAAGCTGGTTATTTGTACAATGCGTCTATCAATCCCACTTATTTGCCGGGGCGATACGATTACCGACATATTTCTCGTACTTTCTTTACTCAGAATGATTTAATACACTTTCCAGCTTCGGTTTCGCCCGCTTGGCGTGTGCCTTTATTTTGGATTGCTTTTCATAATTTTCCATTGTCTTACTTCTTTTATTTATGCAAAAAAGTAGTGGAGGCAGACAGCTACTTGCATTTGTATTTTCATCCTTGGGAGTTTACCGATTATACAGCTTTACCCAACGGAGCAAAGTATCCATTTTATTTGCACAGAAATAACGGTAAAAAAATGTTGGAGCGATTCGATAAACTAATGGCTTTTTTACAAAAAGAAGGTTTTGAATTTAAAACGACTAAAGATTTTCTGATTCCTTCAGTTTCGCATATTTAATGACGGGATTCATCGCCGAGAGCAATGCCCACATAAAACCAGCGTAGCCATCTAAACAGGCGGCTTTGAGGAAGTAAATTTTTAGGAAAGTAATCGGGAAACGCAAAACGATGGTTGAAACGGAAGCTTTCTTCCCACGTTCAGCCAACGTTTTTGCTCCGAGCGAAGTATATTTATTGAATTTATTGAAGTAATCCGTCAAATCACGATAACTATCGTGTAGAATATGATTCGCTAACAGACCAATTTTACCTTTTATTGCTACACTTTCGTGAACGTGTTCGGTATTCCAATTGCCGAAATTTCGGTTGAAAAGTCGTAGTGTAAGTCTTTTGTACTCGCCACTAAAACGTAATAATTTACCGAGAAAAATTAAAGAACGAGGAATTTTAAAGGCTTGAAATTCAGTATTTTCAAGCGATAATTTTTGAATTTCAGTCTGTAATTCATCGCTCAAAATTTCATCATCATCCAAGGAAAGAATCCAATCGTTTGACGCTTGTAGAGTGGCAAAGTTTTTCTGAACACCATAATTATCAAACTTTCGGTAAACTACTTTTGCCTTAAAAGTTTCGGCGATTTTTAGCGTTTTATCGGTACTTCCAGAATCCACCAGTACAATCTCATCAGCCCAAGTAAGGGCTTCAAGTACTTTTGTTAATGTTTTTTCAGAATTGAAAGTAATCAGAACAACGCTAATTTTCATGGTTTTGGATTGAAATCAGTACTTTACTTGAATGCCGTGGTAATATTCCTGTGCTTGATAATCTTTTCTGAGCGGATGCCCGTCCCAGTCTTCTGGCAATAGGATTCTTCGTAAATCTGGGTGACCTGTAAAGTTGATTCCTACTAAATCAAAGGCTTCTCTTTCATGCCAATCTGCCGTTTTCCAAATATTACTGACTGTTGGTACTTCGGGTAATATTTCGCCTTTTTCATTTCTAGGAAAAACCACTTTCAGCATCAATTTATGTTCGTAGGGAATGGAGTATAAATTATAAATCACTTCCATCGTAGCCTTTTCGACGCCATTATCCAAGCCCGTCAAGCACGAAAGCATATCAAAATAACAATCTTCGTGTTCGAGCATCAATTGGCAAACCTCCGCAATTTTTTCGGTGGGTACAGTAATACTTTGTTGGTCGGTTTGAAGAATGATTCCTTCTCCGAATTTTTCGACAAGAATATTTTTAAATTTTTCTGTTGACATCTTCATTAAGCATTTAAGGCAAAGGCTGGTTTTTGATTTCTGGCTTCTTCCTCTTCCATGGCTAAAAGAGCTTTTGGAGCGACCAAACTTTCGTTTCTAATCTTTTCTTGTAATTTCAAAAATCCACCAATCAAAGCCTCTGGTCGTGGCGGACAACCTGGCACATAAACATCTACGGGAATAATTCTGTCCACACCTTTCACCACATGATAACCGTGTTCCCAGTAAGGCCCACCACAGTTTGAGCAACTTCCCATCGAAATCACATAGCGTGGTTCGGGCATTTGTTCATAAAGGCGACGAATTCTATCCGCCATTTTAAACGTTACTGTTCCTGCTACAATCATCACGTCTGACTGGCGTGGCGAAGGTCTCGGAAAAACGCCAAAACGGTCTAAATCATAGCCAGAAGCCATCGTCTGCATCATTTCAATGGCACAGCAAGCCAGACCAAAGCCCATCGGCCAAAGGGAACTTAGACGAGCCCAATTGATAAGGTCATCTACTTTGGTAATTACAACACCACCTTCGTTGAATTGTTGATCGAGTAATCCTTGCATAATGATTTAGATTTTGAGGATAAAAAAGCGTATCCCGAACTGCAAATTTAATCTCAATCCTGCATTTTATTGGTTTATTCTCAAAAATTATCGAACAATGGTTAAATATCCTGTAATTGGTCGAATGTCATCATCTGCTTTGATAACGTAATAATAAGTAGTAGCTGGCAAATTTTCATTGTCTTTTCGCCCATTGAAAGGATTAGAGGAATAATTCATTGTACTAAAAATTTCTCCTCCCCATCGGTTATAAATTTTCACTTCGGCTTTGGGATATTCTTCAATGCCTTCTAATACCCACACGTCGTTCACATTATCTTCATTGGGCGTAAAACCCGATGGAACAATAATTTTTGCTTTTACTTTTACCAAAATATCATCGCTGTTAGTACAATTACTTAGCGATGACGTTACTTTTAAAGTATATTCAGTATCTGCAATTGGTGAAGCGATTGGCGTTGGAATATTAGCATTGTTCAAACTATTGGCTGGCGACCATTCGTAAGTTAGATTATTATCAAAACCTCCGCTCACTTGGCTTTTTAGCGTAATGGTATCTCCTCTGAAAATCACTATATCGTTGCCCAATAATACTTTTGGTGGTAAATCCACAAAGGTTATTCTCGTGATTTTAGAAATACAACCAAAACCATTGGTATATTGATAAGTAATGGGCGAAGACCCATAAATCAAAGGCGAAAAGGTTGTTCCATTTACTCCTCTGCCTATAAATTTTCCCATCGTTGCATCGTAAGGAGTAACATAATTCAGTAAATCAAGTTTTAGATTAGCAGTGCCACAAAAGGGAGAAATTGTATCGAATTTGATGGGCGTTAATGGATTGACTGTCAGTTTTAAAGTATCCGACATTTTTTTACAATTGTTTTCATCAGTCACCAGTACTTTATAAATCCCTGAAGTTTTAACATCAAATTTATTTTCGGCTGAACTTTGCACAGAAACATCATCTTTCAACCAATCGTATTGTAGATTATAGCCTTGATTAGCAATTAATGGAATACTTTCGCCGTCGCAGATTACTTTTTTATCAATTCTGTTCGTAAACAAAGCATCGGGCAAAGCATAAACTGTTACTTTGGCAATTGGCTCATATTCACAAATACCTCCAATTTGAGTCATTCTTGCACGATACTCTCCTGATATACTGACATCAATTTCATGGCTATTACTGTTGGGAACATCAAAAGTATTACGAGTCCAATCATAACTATAAGCACTCGTCGCAAAAGTACTTCCATCTTGTTTTTGAATCGTTAATTTAACTGGAATTTCATCAAGACAAACCTTTTTTTCATCTGGACTAATAGCATATTGTTCTCCTGCTACTTTATTCACGATGGTTTCATCAGAAGTAGAAATATCGCTACAACCAGTATTGTAGCCTATGATTACCGTATATTTTCCCGGCTCATTTACTCGAATTTTATAGCGATTTTCATTCGCAAGATTAACATTGTCTTTTTGCCATTGATAAGTATATCTTACATTAATTTCAGTAGCCAGCTCTACAAAACCATAATCACAAAAATCAATCGTGGTTGCATGAATTTTCACTGGATCTAAATCTCTAAAAACAGGAGGTTTTGTAGGTGCATCAAAACAGTCAATTACTTTAAACTGAAAATCTCTTCGTGTCTGACCAATCACTACGCCATTTCGTATTTCTTCAACCAAAACAGAATAGACAAAAAGCCCAAGTTCGGTAGCTGTAAGTGTTATATTTCCCTGATTATTAATTTTCATTCCTGGGCTTTCGGCTGGAATAGCTGATGTAGCACTGTAAGCTCCATTCCAATTGATTTCAGGAATACTAGACGAACCTATAGGATTGTTAACATTATTTCCCGCTACGCTGAAACCTCGATAAGGAGTCACAAAAGAATATCTTAATTGATCTCCATCTGCATCGGTTGCAGAGTTATCAAAACTAAATGGCTTACCTTTACAAATATATTCTCCTTTAGGTGTAGTGAACTGTGGAGATGAATTAATAAAATTAGAGCCATTCATCATCAATGGAGGAAACTCAAGATAAAATAACATCCCCGTCCCTGATGAATTGTTAATATTATCCGCTGCATTTCTACAACATCTATCATAAACAATATAATAGCCCTGTGGATCATCATATTGACTAGGATTAAGATAAATATTCTCGATAAAAGTAATATCAGTAATATTTAAGCCTTGATTGGTAGCACAGGCAGCATTATCATATACAAAAGGAACACCTTGTAAATTAGAAGTAAACAAAGTAAAGGTTCTCATCAAAAAGTTATCTCTTTTTCTAAAAATCCCTACTCTGACACCATTATCATTATTATTCGCTACTCTAATGGCATTGTCAAAATACAAGTGCATGGTTAAAGTAAAAGAGCCATGATTGGTTCCTCTGGTGAGGTCGAAATTGCCTCCAAGAATGTGATTTGCCTTTATCAAAGGGCTTAATGAAAGGAAAAAAAGGACAATAATAATTCGGTAATTTTTTTTCATAGTTTTGGATTTCAGAGCATATTGAGTATTCAAAAAGTAGAAATAAAAATTATGAAGACTATTTAGGCGAATTATGAGGGGAAGGTCTTGAGTATTTTGATTTAAAAATCAGTATTTTCACATAATTGTTTTTTCTTGGTGACAAAAATTATGTGCTTAATAGAGAGAAGAACAATTGAAGGGACAATCACTAAGGATACATATAAGACTACTAACTTACTAATAACGTTGCAATTAAGAGTAAATTATGCAAAATAATTTTTTCGATACTCGTATAGAATTTCTCAAAGGAGTAGGTGCTGCCAGAGCTTTACTATTGAATACCGAATTACAAATTTTCACCTACGGAGATTTAATTCAATACTATCCTTTCCGTTACGAAGACCGTACTAAATTTCATAAAATTTCTGACTTATATGATGGTATGGATGTTGCCCAAATTAAAGGGAGACTACATTTTGTAGAAAAAATTGGCGAAGGACATAAAGCTAGATTGACTGCTCAATTTTCAGATGGAACGGGTTCGATGGAACTTACTTGGTTTCAAGGAGTTAGTTTTTTAGAAAAAAAATTAAGACCAAGTACTGAATACATCATTTATGGAAAACCTGCTTTTTTCCAAGGTCGTCCGCAAATGCAACATCCAGAAATGGAATTGCCAAATCCTATCAATGAAAAAGGTGGTTACTTTCAACCCGTTTATAGTTTAACCGAAAAATTAAAGAAACGTTATGTCGATTCAAAAGTAATTGCGACGATGCAACGCAATTTACTGGATTTGGCTTATGATAAAATCCGAGAAACACTTCCTGATAATCTCCGACTAAAATTCCGTTTGGTTGAAAAAAAAGATGCTGTTTACAATATTCATCTTCCACAGTCAGAAGCGTGGCTACATCAAGCAAAGCGTAGATTGAAGTTTGAAGAGCTTTTTTATAATCAACTCCGACTTATCAAGCAAAAGCTTAGTAGAAGAATTGACTACAACGGACAAGTATTTAAGAGTACAAGTTTGGTGACTGAATTCTATAAAAACCACTTGCCTTTTGATTTAACCAATGCTCAAAAGAAAGTAATCAAAGAGATTTTTGAAGACATGAAATCGGGCAAACAAATGAACCGATTATTGCAAGGAGACGTGGGTTCGGGGAAAACGATTGTTGCCTTTATTTGTATGCTTTTGGCAATCAGTAATGGCTGTCAGGCTTGTATTATTGCACCTACTGAAATATTAGCCGACCAACATTATCAAGGCTTAAAAGATTTTTCCGAAAGTCTCGGGATAAAAATTGATAAATTAACGGGTTCTGTTCGCAAAAAAGCTCGTGGCGTTATTCATGAAGGACTTTTAGATGGCTCTCTCAAAATACTCGTTGGTACTCATGCCATTTTGGAAGATATTGTACAATTCCAGAATTTAGGTTTTGTGGTAATTGATGAACAACATCGTTTTGGCGTAGCACAACGTGCAAAACTTTGGGAGAAAAATCCCGTAATACATCCGCATATTTTGGTGATGACAGCAACGCCAATCCCAAGAACTTTGGCAATGACACTTTATGGCGATTTAGATGTTTCTATCATTGATGAATTGCCTAAAGGAAGAAAACCGATTAAAACTGTGCATCGCTACGACTCTCATCGTTTAAATGTTTTTGGATTTATGCGTGATGAAATCAAAAAAGGGCGACAAGTATATGTTGTTTATCCACTGATTGAAGAATCCGAAAAATTAGATTATAAATTTTTGACGGATGGCTACGAAAGTATCGTTCGTGCATTTCCAGAATATCATGTCAGTATTGTTCATGGAAAAATGAAACCTGCCGATAAGGATTTTGAAATGCAGCGTTTCATCAAAAAAGAAACCCAAATCATGGTAGCAACTACCGTGATTGAAGTTGGCGTAAATGTACCGAATGCTTCCATCATGGTAATAGAAAGTGCCGAACGATTTGGACTTGCACAACTACATCAATTACGTGGACGAGTAGGTCGTGGTGCAGAGCAAAGCTATTGTATTTTGATGACTGACGTAAAGCTTTCAAAAGATACTCGTATTCGTTTAGAAACCATGGTACGAACAACCGATGGCTTTGAAATTGCGGATGTTGATTTACAATTGCGTGGCCCAGGCGATTTATCAGGAACACAACAAAGTGGAGTGATTGATTTACTTATTGCCGATTTGGCTAAAGATGGTGAAATTCTGAGAGTAGCAAGAGAATGTGCGACTGCCATTTTAGAAGAAGATAACGATTTGGAATTACCTAAAAACGCAATGATTAAAGAACAAGTTGAAAACCAAAGAGCTAATGCGAGCAACTGGGCTAGGATTAGTTAAATATCAGCTTAGTTGGCATAAGAGCCCAACCCTTCAAAGTTGTCTGATAAAAATATTGAAGCAAACTCTACATATCCCCAAATAAGAATAGAAGCTGACATAACAAAGCCAACTAAACAGAGAAGAAATAAAATAACAAATAAAGAGATTTTCCGCTTGGTCATCAGGCGTTTATAATTTTGTAGATTACTAAATATCAAGCAAATACGTTTAAAGTTTTCGCAATTTAACACTATTATCTCCTATATACGAGCAATTAGCTTATTCTTACTCCAATGTTGAATTTCGTATTTTAGAAGTAGAAGAAATGATGGGAGTTTTTCTGAAAATTTAAAATAACAACGCTTAAAAAGTATATTTTCTACTCATTCCGTATTTTCAACAACAATACTTATGATAACTTCAAGATTGACAGACAAAGTCTTTTCAATATTTTAGCTATTGAAATATCATCTTTCACTTAATTTGATACGATAAACAGAATGGATTGATTATTACCCATAAAATCATCTATTTCTAAGTATAAATCCCATAAACAAAAAAGACTTGCCAAATATTATTCGGCAAGTCTTTTTTTATTTTTAGGAGGAATCTACAACCTTAATAAGCTCTCATTTCAACACCTTTCATGAAATTTACAAAAGCAGTATTTACTACTTTGTTTCCTCCTGGTGTTGGATAATTACCTGTGAAATACCAATCTCCTGTATCATTAGGACAAGCTTTGTTCAAGCTATCAACTGTTTGATACACAATGGCTAATTCAGCTTTCAAATCTTTAGGTTTTACCAATTCAGCGATTTTATCAGAAATCTCTTCAGTAGTAAATGGCTCATAGATAGCTTTTACAAAGTTTTCTTTATGAGCAGTTCCTAATTCAATAGCAGCCATACAACGTCCTAAAGTTTCCTCTAAAACGTCATCCATATTTCTTTCAATCAGTAATTGATAAGCCGCACGGAAAGCAACAAATTCCTTCATACGAGACATATCAATACCATAACAGTCAGGATAACGAATTTGTGGTGCAGAAGAAACAATAACGATTTTCTTTGGCCCTAATTTATCTAATAACCTCACGATTGAACGCTCTAAAGTAGTTCCACGCACAATTGAGTCATCAATCAAAACTACATTATCTACACCCTTTTTGATTACTTCAAAAGTAGTATCATAAACGTGTGCTACCATATCGTTGCGGTCGGCATCGTTGGTAATGAACGTTCTTAACTTAACATCTTTTGAAATCAATTTCTCGACTCTAGGACGGAAAGTAAGCAAATCTTCAAGGTCTTTTTCAAACAAAACACCTTCCATAATTGCCTTTTTACGCTCTTTGGCAAGATAGTCTTCCAAGCCTTCAATCATGCCCAAGAAGGCAGTTTCAGCAGTGTTCGGAATGTAAGAAAATACCGTATTTTTAAGGTCGAAATTTACTTCTTGAAGTACTTGTGGAATCACTAAACGACCTAATTGCTTGCGTTCAGCATAAATATCTGGATCAGAAGCTCTTGAGAAATAGATGCGTTCAAAACTACAAGATTTTCTTTCGATTGGGTCAATGAATTGCTTTTCAGAGTAATCTCCATTTTTATTGATAATTAAAGCGTGTCCGGGTTTCACTTCTTTAATATCATCATAATTACAATTGAAGCTTGTTTTAATAGCTTGTTTTTCTGAAGCTACTACTACTACTTCGTCGTCGGCATAATAAAATGCTGGTCTGATTCCTGCTGGGTCACGGGCTATAAAGGCTGCACCATATCCTGTCATTCCGCACATGGCGTATCCACCATCAAAATCTCGGCAAGAACGTTGTAGAACTCTTTGTAAATCTATATTATCCTGAATAATATCCGATAATTCTGGATTATGATATTCACTTTTGAAGTACTCAAACTGGCGTTGGTTTTCTTCGTCCAAAAAATGGCCGATTTTCTCCATTACCGTTACAGTATCCACTTTTTCTTTAGGATGCTGTCCGAGAGAAACTAGCTTGTCGAATAACTCTTCAACATTTGTCATGTTGAAATTTCCAGCCATTACTAAGTTTCTACTTCTCCAGTTACTTTGTCTGAGCATCGGATGGCAGTTCTCAATTTCATTCTGTCCGTGGGTTCCATAACGAAGGTGTCCTAAAAATACCTCGCCTGAAAAAGCCACATTTTCTTGAATCCAATGAGCATCTTTAGCTTTGTCTTTGTTATCCTTCAGAGCTTTCCGAAATTTTTTGTAAATCTTTCCAAAAATATCAGGAACAGCATTTTGTTCAACAGAACGATAGCGACTGATATAACGATGACCTGGAGGAACATCAATCTTGATGTTGGCTACTCCTGCACCGTCTTGCCCTCGGTTTACCTGTTTTTCCATCATCAAATACAATTTGTTCAAACCGTACAATGGCGTGTTGTATTTGTTGATATAATACTGATAGTCTTTCCGAAGACGGATTAGCGCTATCCCGCACTCGTGTTTAATTGCGTCAGACATGACTTTAATTATATTTTTTTTGAATTATTAGAACCTTTTTTTTTGGAAAATAAAGTTCCCTAAACCAATGTATTAAATGTCAAATGGTTTCAGTAAGAATTCGCAATAAATGTCAGATTAAAAAAGAATTAAAGATGGGTTATTTTTCTGTAAGCAAAATTACAGATATAACTTTGAAAAAAGCAAATTTTCGAGATTCATTAATAGTATTTTTTCTCACAATTTCTCTGCTTGTAATTATTTTTAGATTTAGTTGAAGTATTAGTATTTAATACTTAGTTTTTAGGACTTGATGAATCATGACTTTAAGATTAGTAGAAGTAGGAGTGTTAGATGATTCAATTAAGAATTGGGCATTATTATAAAAATAAAAATCCGTCTCAGTCATAACCAAAACGGATTTTTACTTATTTTATTTCTTCTGATATTCTTTATCTAAAAATAAATAACGATTATCATTCGGTGTTTTAATTGCTTTTGATTGTACTTTAATAATCATCACATCTGGATTGGCTTCGTCTTTCGCTACTGGCCAATTTTCTAAACCTGCACCATTCGGATTACCCGTTTTGATAAAATTCGCAAAATAATTTTGCATCGTTTCTGATACTTTGTAATCATCTGCGTTCCAATCGTAAGTGGCATTTCCTCCTAAATTTCCCATGGCATATTCAATTTCAGCTGAGTGAACTGCCCCTTTTGGTTTTGGAGCTTTCGGAGCATTTTTATCTCTTTTTACAACGCCTCCCGCTAATGCAGCTTCAACATCTTGGGCTTTCATATCTGGTCTTGGATGTGCGTAAAAGTAACGATAAACTGGCTGGTTACTATTTTTACGATGTGCATCAAACCATTTCCAAGTTGAAAAAGCGATAAAACGATCACCTGCGAGTGCCGTTGCAGATTCTTCTGTTTCTTCTAATGTTCCAGCTGGATATAATTTTAATACTTCTTGTGCTTTTTCACCATAAAGTTCTTTAACCGTGCTGGTATAAACTTCTAGAGTGGCTTCTTTTCCTTTGGTCAAAGCTTTGTAGTTCATTTCTTCCGAATTCCAACCTACTAGTAAAGGTACATTGGCGTGTTCTTTATTGGCATAAACTTCAGGAAGTGTTTTGGGTAAAAAGTAACCATCAAGTGTTGATTTGAAATTCCAAACACCAAATTCCATCATTTTTTGATAAATTTCATAAGTACTCATCGCACGCAATTCTTTCAAAGAATTTGCACCAGCTTTTTGTGCAAATGAAGTACCTGTTTTTTCGCCATCTTGTAAGGACACCGCTGCCAATGTTGGGAAAACCAGTCCACCACTTTCGCCGATTGCACCAGCAATTAAGTTTCTTGATAATGGCGAAACCATTTGTGCACTTACCGAAACAGAACCTGCTGATTCACCAGCAATCGTGATTTTGTTCGGGTCGCCACCAAAACTTGCAATATTTGCTTTTACCCATCTCAAAGCAGCACTTTGGTCTAAATAACCATAATTTCCTGATGCTTTATTCGGAGATTCTTTGGTTAATTCTGGATGCGAGAAAAAGCTAAATATGCCTAATCTATAATTTAAAGTAACTGTAACAATTCCTTTTTTCGACATACTTTCGCCGTCATAACGTGGTTCTGAACCATCACCTGCAATAAAACCACCACCATAAAAATAAACCAATACTGGCATTTTTTCCTGTGTTTTTACTTTGGGTGTCCAAACATTCAGATACAAACAATCTTCGCTCATGCCATTACTTCTAAAACCCATATCGCCAAATATTGCTGGTTGAACAGCTTTAGCCCCAAATTGTTTGGTTTCCAAAACGCCAGTCCAGTTTTTATTAGGTTGTGGTTCTTTCCATCTCAAATCACCAACGGGTGCTTGTGCATAAGGAATGCCTTTGAATGTATGGATATTTGAACGTACATCAAATTCTCCTTCAACAATTCCATTCACGGTTTTGACTTGAATGGGCAATACATAACCGTTTTTTTGTGCTTGTGCAGTAATATTGAGCGTTGTTATTGCACAGAGTAAGATGAGTAATCTGATGTTAAATTTCATTTTATTTGTTAGTTTTACGAAAGATTGAATCTATTGTCTCAATTTGTGACAATATTAAAGTGAATTACAGAAAAATACAATTAAATCTTACTATTTTTTAAAATGTCAGAAAACAACACTTCTCCTAAATATGTAAAAACAGCAAAAGAATCTGGCTTTTTAGCTCATATCGCCTATGATTCAGTCATTTTTGGCTTTGATGGTTCAACCTTAAAAATTTTAATTTCTGGCTACAGTAATACTAAACTGTTTGCTTTGCCAGGTGGATTTGTGAAGGAAAGCGAAAGTCTTGACGATGCCGTGAGAAGGGGTTTGTACGATAGAACTGGTTTAGAAAATATTTATTTAGAACAATTTCACACTTTTGGTTCTTTGGAAAGATACATTCCTGCAACGATTGAAAAGATTATGTTGAGTAATGGACATTTAAAAGCAGGAGAAAATCACTGGTTATTGGAGCGTTTTATTTCGGTAGGATATTATGCTTTAATCAATTTTAATGAAGTAAAACCCAAGCCAGATGAATTATCCGATAGTTGTGAATGGTATCCCATCAATGAATTACCGCCGTTGATGCTCGACCACCACGAAATAGTACAAAAAGCTTTGGAAACACTTCGTGGAAATATCAATAAAAAACTGGTTGGAGCGAATTTATTACCTGAAAAATTTACAATGAAACAATACCAACAAGTATATGAAGCAATTTTAGGTGAAAATATTCGTAGAACTACTTTTCAAAGACAAATACTTGGCTTAGAGATTTTGAAAAGACATGAAAAACAGTTTTTAGGCAAATCTCACAAAGCACCATTTTTGTATAGTTTTATTAAATAATAGATTAAAAAATTAGTCCAACGATATTCTCGCTGGACTAATTTAACCTAAGTACACAACTCAAAATTCATCACTAGGTTACTCATTCACATAAGTATTCAGCCAATTATTCATTTCCCAAAGCATATGCAAAATCGATTCTTTCGCTTGGTATCCGTGGCTTTCGTAAGGTAATTGCACATAACGAACCGTTGCACCCAAACCTTTTAAAGCATTATAATATCGCTCCGACTGAATAGGGAAAGTACCTGTATTATTATCGGCTTCGCCATGAATTAACAATAAAGGCGTTTTCATTTTATCAGCATAATTGAAGGGCGACATTTTATGATATGTTTCGGGCGTTTGCCAAAAAGTACGTTCTTCTCCTTGAAAACCAAAAGGCGTTAAAGTACGATTATAAGCTCCACTCCTAGCAATTCCAGCTTTAAACAAATCAGAATGCGACAATAAATTTGCCACCATAAATCCACCATACGAATGCCCCATTACGCCTACTCTATTTGGGTCAATTACTCCTAATTTAGTTCCTTCTTCGATAGCAGCTTTTGCACCAGCTACTAATTGTTCTAAATAATTATCATTAGGTTCGGTAGTTCCTTCGCCGACGATTGGAATAGACGTTCCTTCTAAAATGGCAAAACCTTGCGTTACCCAAAAAATCGGTGAACCCCAATAAATTGAAGTAAATTCATAAGGCGAGCCTGAAATTTGTCCTGCATTACTTTTATCCTTAAATTCTAAAGGATAAGCCTCCAACAAACACGGCAAAGCACCTTGTTCTTTTTGATAATCAGCAGGTAAATAAAGATTCGCCGTTAACTCTACGCCATCATGACGTTTGTATTTTAATACTTGTTTCTCTACACCCTTTAAAGCTGGGTATGGATGTGGAAAAAAAGTAATTTGTGTATTTCCCTGTTGTTTTAAATCTCTGATAAAGTAATTTGGGTTCTCTTGCTTCGATTCTCTGACAGTCAAGATAACCTGTTTTTCATTATCTAAAATAGCAATCGGGCGTTCATAAAAAGGTGCTTCTGAACGCCAAAGACGACTTGTTTCCTTGGTCGTCAGGTTCAGAATATCCACAAAAGGTCGGTCGCCTTCCACTGATGCTCCATCGCCCGTCATAAATACGGAATTATCTTTTTGCAAATCCATGACCAATCGTCCATATTGATTCTTTTTCGTTGATGGACTTCCCGGTTCGTTATACTTATCTTCAGAAGAACGATCAAATAAAATGATAGCTTCTTTCTGTCCGCTTGGGTCAATAATTTTGGTAATTACTCTTCTGGTTTTATGCCAATATTCATCAATTAATGCCAAATTTTCATTAGCCCAAATGATTCCTGCATAGCGATAGCCAGTTTCAGCAATGGTACTTGTTTCTCCAGTAAAAGGCGAACTCAAACTTATTACTTTGTCTCGAACAGCTACTTCATTTCTAGGGTCACCTTCATCTTGTGCTTCAATCCAATAAACAGTAGCAGGAGTATCATGTCGCCAATTAAAGCCACGTGGTTCTTTCTGAACAGCATCAAACGAAATCGGAATATTTTCAATCAAAGGATTATCCGCCAACGTTTTAATAAATGTTCCATCGATGTTTAGTACATCTATTTTTAGTGGAAAACGGCTGTAAGGAACAAGGTATGAAAATGGTCGTTGAATGATTTTTACCAAAAGATACTGACCATCTGGCGAACTACTAGCCAATTGAATAATACTTGCTTCAACAATTTTTTCCTCTGTTCCGTCCAAACTGATTCTTACCAGTTCTGCGGTGGCATAAAATTCGAAAAGCCTTTCGTCACCTTCATTTTTTAGCAAATCTTGGTATGTTCTACTAGGATTTGTTTTTCCTAAACTTTCAAGAATTGTTGGCCCAGTTGGTACAGCATTTTTCTGAGGAGGATTTCCACGGTTAGGCACAATTACTTTCGCTAACAAAGATTTTCCATCCGAAAGCCAAGAATATGGATGACCAAAAACAGCGTTCATTGCTAAATCAGATACTTTGTTAGCAGTCGCTGTTTCAATATCTAGTACCCAAAGTTCTATTTTTTCAGGACTTGAATGGCAAAAAGCAATTTTAGATTCATCGGGCGACCAACTTGCATAATTTAACAAAGGTTTTTCGGGCAAACCTTTGATGGATATTTCCTCTTTTCCACTTACTTTCCTTAGTCGAATACTTACAAAATAAGATGTTCGACTAGGGCCATTATTAGCAGGATTAATTCTCAGACCTGCTAATCGTAGTTCTGGTTCAGCTAATTGTGCAATAGAAGGTTGGGCTGCACGCTGGAGCAAAACCATCCATTCTCCTCTTGAATCCACACTTACACTTGGTGTTGGGCTTGCCGTAACTAAATCGGCAATTACTTTAGGCGGTGTTTGGTAACCGTCGTTTTCACAAATATCCATATCGTCACGAAGTGTTGAAAGTGTAAAGTTTATTACGAAATACTATTGCTTAGTCTGTTTAAATAAATAAGCAATAGCGTACTAAATTGAAAATTGTTTTTTAGTAAAATTCCATCAATAAATAATTTCTGTAAAATCCTAAGAAATAAATACATAACTGCATATTTTTTTATTTTTTTGCTACGTATGTTATCCTCTGTAACTGCCCGAACACTCCATAATTAGGCGATGTAGCAAAGGATAATTTTAAAAAAAATATGTCGTAATTTTATATTGCATTAATACATAAATAATTATTAAAAAATATCAAATATGTCCTCTTTTCGAAATTTTCTTGGTCTGTAAATTTAAAACCATTTATTTTGCAAATAATACTTCTTTCCTGTATTCATTAACTAAAGACAAATAACAATAACTTTATCAACTATAAATCAACCACTTAAATAAATAAACCATTTTAACATTAACATTGTCGCCCTCTATTATAGTAGTAAAAAAACAGTGTATAGGTACCGTCGCTTACATTAACTAGTAAATATCTTTTGATACTTACTTACTCTTTTAACTTCTTAATTTATCCATAAAATTATTTTCAAATCTCTCATTATCATTTTTATGAGTAATGTTTTCAACCTAAATCATCGCCATTTTAAAAAATCATGAAAAAAAGTATCATCCCCGCCTCCGTAGTATTAATTTCTCTTGTTTTAACTCAATCCTCGTGTGTGACAAGTAAAAAGTACAATGAACTAGACGGTTCGAAGAATCGACTCAATGAGAACTTTAAACGTTCACAAATTGAAGTAAGAGATTTAAGAGCCAAAACACTAACACTCTCTGAAGAACTAATTGCACAAGAAAACAAATACCGCTCGTATTTTGTAGAAATTGGCAACATCAGAAACAATTACAAAAAAGATTCCTTGAAAGTTTTAAGTCTTTTCAAAGATGTAGATTTAAAAGTCGAAGAATTCAAAGCGTATAAAGTTGAAACACAGCAAAAAATTGAAGGATATGAAACTCAAGTGACTTCACTTAATACTCATATCAAAAAGCAAGAAAAAACGATTAAAGTTTTAACTAACAGAATTGTTAAAGAACGAAAGGTTTATGCCAATCAGAAGCGTGAAATTATCAATCGTTATGAAAGAAAAATTAAAACCCTGAATGCCGCTTCAGTTAGATCTTCTTCTAATGGTATTTAATTCCAAATCCTTTGATTTTCAATCTTTATTGTAAAATCAAAGGATTTTTTCTTTTCAACCTCCGCTTACTGGCGGAATCAAAGCAATTTCATCCCTAAAATGTATCACTAAATCTTTCTCTGCGTATTCGCTATTTACTGCCAATAATAGCGATTTTATAGCCTTCAGTTTCGGATAATCATTCTTTAGCCTTTCCAACAATTGCTCCGCACTTGTTTTATCCTCCATTTCTATCTCAATATAAGTATTTCCAATTATTTCTTTGGTAATTCCAAAAAGGTTGATGCCGTACTTCATATTACTTCCTAAATATTAACTTTAAGCTACAACAATTAAATGTTTTTGCATTCACTACAGTTATTTACTTAAATTTGTTCAACAAAGAAACGAATTTAGACGTGATAACTCCAAACAAAAAACAGAACACCCAAAACTTGATTTACGACAATCATGGTCGTCCAATTACGTATTTGCGTTTGGCTGTAACTGACCGTTGTAATTTGCGTTGCTTTTACTGTATGCCAGAAGTGGGTGTGAAGTACTTACATAAATCAAAATTATTGACTTATGAAGAAATGCTTCGTACTGTTTCTGTATTGTCTGAACTGGGCGTTTCTAAAGTAAGAATTACGGGCGGAGAACCTTTTGTTCGCCATAATATGATTGATTTCATGTATCAACTTTCTGAAATTGAAGGTATTACAGAACTCAATATTACTACAAATGGTATTCTGACAGGACAGTACATTCGTCAAATGAAAGAAATGGGCATCCGTGCTGTTAATCTGAGTTTGGATACTTTAGATAAAAAACGCTTTTTTGAAATCGCCAGAAGAGACGAATTCGACAAAGTTTATGAAACACTTTTTCAGTTATTAGAAGCAGGTTTTGAAGTAAAAGTAAATGCTGTGGTAATGGACGGACAAAATACCCAAGACATCATTCCATTAACAGAACTTACGAAAGACTATAAAGTTTCAATTCGTTTTATTGAAGAAATGCCTTTCAATGGCGAAGGCTCGCATTATCCAAAACTCAATTGGAATGCACCTCGTATTTTAGAAGAAATAAGAAGTAAATATCCTGATTTACAGAAATTAGTCGATGCTCCGAATTCTACTTCGTACAATTATCAAATTCCTAATTATCAAGGAAATATCGGTGTAATTGCGGCCTTTTCACGTACTTTTTGTGGTACTTGTAATCGCATCCGCCTGACAGCAACGGGCGATTTAAAAACTTGCCTTTACGACGACGGCGTACTGAATATCAGAGATTTACTCAGAAATGGTATTTCTGATGAAGAATTGAAAAGCACTTTCATCAATGTTTTCAAACAACGCCCAAAAGACGGTTTTGAAGCCGAACGCAACCGCAAAAGTATCATTACAGAATCCATGACTACGATTGGTGGATAATCGCCTTGAAAAAAGGTTTTTAGACTAATACTTCCCAAAATGCGTTAATTTTGTTTTCTGAAACAGGTGTTAGCCCATTTTTGAATTTATCTTTTATGACAATCTCTGAAATTTTCAATCAATTCAATCAATTAAAAGTTCTCATCGTTGGCGACGTAATGCTCGACTCTTATACTTGGGGAAAGGTAGAACGTATTTCGCCAGAAGCTCCTGTTCCAGTGGTCAATGTACTCAAGCGTGAAGTACGTTTAGGCGGTGCAGGAAATGTGGTAATGAACGTACAAAGTTTGGGGGCGGAAGCTATCATTTGCTCGGTGGTCGGGAACGACGCTTACGGCAATGATTTAATCAAACTTTTGCAAGAACAAGGTTTATCTACCGAAGGCATCATTCAGTCTGAAACCAGAATTACGACTGTTAAAGAGCGAATCATTGCTGGTTCTCAGCAAATTGTACGCATCGATACCGAAACCGACTCATTGATTAATGAATCTGAAAATCAACTATTGAGTCAAAAAATAAAAGAGCTTGCTAAAGAAGCAAATGTCATTATTTTTGAAGATTACGACAAAGGTGTTCTTTCAAAATCGCTCATTGCCGACATCATTGATTTTGCCAATACCTACAATATTCCAACCGTAGTTGATCCCAAAAAACGTAATTTCCTGCATTATCAGCAAGCCACGCTCTTCAAACCCAATTTGAAAGAATTACGTGAAGGCTTGGACATCAGTTTTGACGTAAAGAAAAGCGAAGAATTAGAAAATGCGGTGAGTCAGTTGAAAAATGCACTTCAATTAAAAGGTGCTTTTATCACACTTTCCGAGCGTGGTGTTTATATTGATTTCAACAACGAAAAGAAACATTTCCCTGCTCATGTTCGTAAAATTGCGGACGTTTCAGGAGCAGGAGATACTGTTATTTCAATTGCGGCTTGTTGTGTAGCTTTAAATTTATCGCCAGAATTAGTGGCTGGTTTGTCCAATTTGGGCGGCGGTTTGGTTTGTGAATCTTTGGGCGTTGTACCAATTGACAAGGCTTTATTAGAAAAAGAAGCCATTTTACATTTAGAAAAATAAGGCTAAAATCTTACTACGATGTTTGAAGTACAAAAAGACGATTTTTTGATTTCTACGGATAAATCAAAATTACAAATTGACGTGATTCATGATTACCTCGCTAATCGTTCTTATTGGGCAAAAGGTATTCATGTGGAAATCGTTCAGCGTTCTATTGCTCATTCGATTGCTTTTGGTATTTATCATCAACAAGAAAATACATTAACGCAAATTGGTTTTTGCAGAGTCACCAGCGATTTGGCTACTTTTGCTTACTTGGCAGACGTTTTTGTGTTGGAAGAATACCGAGGAAATGGACTTTCTAAATTTTTAGTAGAAAGCGTACTAAAACATCCCGACTTACAAGGTTTACGCAGATGGGTACTCGCCACTTGGGATGCCCACGGTTTGTATGCTCAGTTCGGCTTTGAACCTTTGGAAAAACCTGAATATTTTATGCAGATAAAAGTGGTGAATCCTTATGGCGTTTAATTGTGATTGAGTGAATTGTGAATGAGTGATTATGATTCAATAAGTTATTTACAGTTAAGCAACAATTCAATCACTAAATCACAATTGTTAAGGCTTTTCCTCAATTCCTAACATCGTCAAAGACGGATTGATAGTTCTTGTTGTGATGACGATTTTGAAAATTTTATTATTCGCAATTTTAAATTCGGCTACGTACTTTCCTTTCTCTTTCAAACTTCTATACACTGCGGTATAATTAATTTTACTTTCCCAACCATTGATTACCAAAGACGCAATTACTTGGTCTAAACACTTACTGAGGTTAGAAAAATAGCTAAAAACCGTTTCTTTTTCACGAATTGTATTCAGCGAACCAATCGGAATTACGGCTACTTCATAAATAGTCTGTTGTTTCATAAATATTAATGAAAAATAATTCAACTATTTTTCAAACGTAAAACTTTTCATAAACGTTCGGCGTTTTACTATCATACGCTCCAAAAAAGTAAAAAGCCCCAATTTTCATTGAGGCTTTTTTTATGTCTTCATTTCAAAGAAAATTACTGAGCAATCGCTGTAAATTCAATTTCTACTAAGTAATCTGGAGAAACCAATTTACTGATTTCGTAAATACCTGTGGTAGGTTTAATCGCTCCAAAAAACGCTCCGTGAGCTTTCGCAATATTATCAAACTGCGTAATATCTGTCGTAAAAATTCTTGTTCTTACTACATCGTTCAAGCTTGAACCTGCTTCTTCTAATACTTTCGCAATTCTTTCAATGATATTATTGGTTTGTGCAAAAGCATCGTCGGCTTTTACTTTTTCACCATCAACAATGGCAACCGTTCCAGATACTTCAATTATATTTCCGATTCTTACGGCACGGCAATAGCCCATTTTGTCTTCCCAAGGTGAGCCTGTAAGGATATTTTGTCTTGACATTTTGTGATTATTTTTTGGTTAAGGCACAAAGATAATTTTAGCAAATTGAAATACTAAAGGTTTTGTATTCAATTTTGAGAATGCCAAAGAGTATTTATCCAAAATTTGTCGTGGGGATTGCTCTGTATCAAGTATTTTAAAGATAACTTGCTAAAGAAATCTCCAAATCATCACGCTTTGAAAACCTTTATTATTTACCTCATTACTGCTTCAATCAGCTACGTTGCTACCATTCCACCTGGGCCGCTAAGTGTTTATGTGGTGCATAGTACTTTACAAAAAAACATTAAAATTGCACTCTGGGTAGCTTTCGGAGGAATACTTTGCGAAAGTACCTACGCTTATTTAGCCATCGAAGGTTTAATGATTTTTGAAAAATATCCTGAAATTGAATATTGGATGCAAAGGGCAATTATTGTCTTGCTTTTCGGAGTGGGCATTTTTACTTTTTTTCAAAAGCCATCCAACATTGAATATGAAAAAGTATCGCTAAACAAGCCATTTTTTTCATTTATCAAAGGCATTTCTTTATCGCTCTTCAATCCTGCCCTTTTACCTTTTTGGGTTGTCGTTTTACTTTCTTATGGCAAATACGATTGGTTAAAAATCACTTCTCCCATTGAAAAAATCAGCTTTGTATTGGGTGCTGGCACAGGTACGTTTTTGTTGGTTTATACTTATGCTTTTCTGGCGAATTGGAAACGAAATCTTATTTTTAAATACCTCAACGATGAACGGCTCAATAAACTAATTGCTTGTATTTTTATTGGACTGGCTTTATTGCAATTGGTGAATTTATTTGTAAGAGATTAGTGATTAGTTATTGGTGATTAGATTATTTTTATAGTAAATTTCTCTCTACTCATTGATAATCAACAACTTAAAAAACTAATCATCAATCATTGCATAGTTATTAGTAAGTATATTTTTCAAATGGATATTCTTTCAAAATTACTAACAATCAATAACTTAAAAATCTAATCACCAATCACCATTCACTAATCACTCCATTATTTCAAGCTAATTGATGTACATCTTTCACAATAATTTCGCTACGAGTATAATCTATCAAGCCTGCATTTTTTAGTTCATTAAAAAGTAAAGTTACGGTTTGGCGAGTACTACAAATCAATCCTGCGATGTCGTTATGGGTAAGATAGTTTTTCACCACGATATTTTTTGTTTGTCCGTTTCCTTCTTTTATCGCCCAATCTTTCAAGAACAAAGCAAATCTTGTTCGTACATCTTTGAACATCAGATTGGTGTAATTATTTGAAATTCTCTTGAGTTTAAAACCCACCAATTTGGTATAACGAATGGCTAATTGTGGATTTTTTTTTACGATATTTTCAAAATCATTTTGCTTGAAACTACAAATCACTACTTTGTCGGAAACGGCAACGGCGTACTCGTCTTCGTTTTCATTCATTTCATCGAAAGTATATTGTCCGAACAAATCTCCAGAACGTAAAATCTCTTTTACTGTTTCATTGCCTTCTGCATCTACCAAAATAATTTTCAGCGTTCCACTTTTGATGGTATAAAGTCTTTGCTCGTCATCATGTGAAAAGTAAAGAATTTCATTTTTTTTAACCGTCTTAAAATTCGGAATCAAACACAAAGCACGGTTTTCTTCACGGCTTAAAACCGAGAATAATTGATGATCATGTAAGTACCAATATTTGGCTTCTTCTTGCATTACAATCTTAGGTTAAAGTATAAAAAAAGGCAAAAAAATCTCCTTTGCGAATGTATGCCACTAACGAACAGCAAAAGAAAGTAATCAGTGCTAAGATAAACAAATATCCTCCATCTCCGTCGCTTTCGATGCCCAAAACGGTGAGATGTGCCAAAATTGCTCCAAACATTACTCCCATTCCTAAAAATGCTCCCAGCCAAGCTTTGCGTGGCGTTAGTAATAGTATCACTACTAAAAGTTCAGTTACGCCTGCCCCGTAGCGACCGAATGGCTCAACGCCCAATTTGCTAAACAAAGCTACGCTTTCGGCTGCACCCGAAAATTTGAAGAAAAGTGTTTGGGCTAAAATCACCGCTGCGATGATTTGGGCTGTCCAAGTTATATAGATTTTTTGACTGGTCATGGCTTTATTTTTTGATTATTTTTTCCCAATTAATATCTGCTTTAGCTTTTAGGTTGGCTTCGTCTGTGTTCCAATCGGTGAGTGTATTGCTAAAAAAAGTATGATAAAACAAGTATAATTTCCCATTGACGATTTTATAAGTTTCGGGGTCAACATCTACTTTTTCGCCTTTACTTCCCATCGCATAAGCACACCAACCGCCGTACTGAGCTTCGTATTTTGAAGGATTTTTTTTGAAGATTTCAAGGTTATTGGTAGATGAAAATTGATACGTAATGCCTTCTTGTGTATGAGTGTATTCCCTTTTTCCTTTTTGTGGTTTTCCTTGAAAATAAGCTACAGCATCGTAGCCACTGAGTGCTACTCCTTTTTCTGTCAGGAAGTGTTTTTTACGTGTGTTTATGTCTTGTGAAAAAACATTTAAACTAATGATACTGAATAAAATAATGAGAATTTTCATTTGTGTTACGGTTTGTTTACGATACAAATTTTGACATTTCTTCGTCCACAAATTGTCATCCAAATTACCATTTCACAAATTTTCATTTCACATAAAATAATTCAACAAAATATTGACAATATTATATTTTTATTATAAATTCAATAAACTAAACAATTATCAAAATGACTACTATTGAAAGCATAGAAAATTGGGGTGATAGACATCACCCAGCGTGGCTTGACATTGTTCGGATTGGCTTGGGGTTGTTGCTATTTTTCAAGGGAATGAGCTTTATCGGCGATACTTCCTATCTCTCGACGCTTGTAGAAGGACTGCATTTTAATGCCTGGACTTTCGTGGCGGTGCATTATGTGGCTTTCGCCCATTTGGTCGGAGGATTGTTGATTACTTTAGGTTGCCTTACCCGACTGGCGGCGGCTTCGCAAGTACCGATTTTGTTTGTAGCAGTATTTTTTGCTAATATCAGAAATGGCTTTACGTTCGTCAATTCAGAGCTTTGGTTATCAATTGTAGTATTGTTGTTATTAGGACTTTTCTGGCTGATTGGCTCTGGCAAATTTTCATTTGATGAGTACGTAAAAAATCATCCAGCTTATAAAATGAAGTGACTTTTTTGGGGGATTTGAAAATTTGAAGATTTGAAAATGAAAAAACTGCTTTACAGCTATTTATTACTGTAAAGCAGTTTTTTTTTATTTTTAAGTTTTCTCTAAAATATTTGACCTAACTAAGTAAAAATTTACCAATTGTAGCGGCAACTCTTACAGTTGCCTCGTCCGAAAAGACGGTAACCGCAAGGGTTACCGCTACCAACCATAAATGGTCGGATAAAAATATTTTGAATACTGATTTAATCCTTCGTATAAAAAAACTAACTCATCATTCAAAATTCATAACTCCTAAACACTCTCTGCCAATTCTTTAATTTTTACTTCCACACCATTCCAAAGTTGGTTTCTTACCTTTAATGATCGAAGTGAATAGGCTTCTGCTTCTGCCCATTTTTCGGCATCGTCGCCACAAAGTTCTTCTACCATTTGTAAGGCTAAATGACTGTGGTGGTCACCATCTACTTCGATATGTCTTTCTAAATAATAATTGAAAATAGAAATGCTTTCTGGCATACTTTGGTTTAAATCTTTCACCATCGAAAGGAACATTGAAGGAATCAAATCTTCACGACCGAAAGTAAACACTGCCGCCATAATGTGCGGTTTTTGAGTATTGATTACTTCAAAAGTAAAATCTACAAACTGACGAACACTTTCTGAAACTGCTACTTTTGCCAAAGCTTCCTGAACGCCTACTCTTTGAGAAAGTAAAGTAATGAAATTTTCAATTTGCTCGGTAGCCGCACGAGATTGTTGCATGGCTTTCAAATACAATTCAAAGTGACTCATCACATTTCCTTCTTCGTCTTTATCGCTTTCTTCACCAATCACAATTTCGTTGATTAAAAAACGAGTGGTAGCGTTACCCACAGGAATCCACGGAATATCCACACAAGTAAGATTTCGCTGTAATCCTTTTAACAAAGACATAAAATCCCAAACAGCAAAAACGTGGTCTTGCATGAAAAGTTGTAAATCTTCTAATTCATGGATGTACTTATAAACCGAATGCGAAGTAATTGCTTGACGAATTGGCTCAATTGCCGATTGAATTTTGAGAATATTTTGGTTCATTGTGTATTTTTTGATAGTTTACAATACTTACGGAAATCTAAGCCTAATTGTTTGAAGATATTCCGATTTTGTACAAAGTTAGTGCAAGGATTATATATATATCTAAAAAATAGAAAAGCCGAAGCGATACGCTTCGGCTTTTGCATAATTACACCAATATGAAAATCCATTTCGGACTTTCTCCCCGCCTAAGCAAGGAGAAAACCTTAATAAGGCTTGACTACTACCCACTCATGAGTCGCTTTGTTGTACTTCAAGTGGTCGTCAGGCCACTCTATATATTGTTTCATGGAAAGGTATTCATCTACATTTCCCTTTTTAATCAATTCCTTAAATAAAAAACCTCCTCGCTCTACTACAATCTCTTCTCTTAAATGAGGTGTGTTAATGACTTCTTCAAAAGATTCTGGTTTTAACGAACCTTCTTTTAACTTAAACTTTGCCAATACTCCTCTTCTGAAAATTGGACTTGATGAAACAGGACGAATAATGAAAACATAGTTCCAACCGTCTTCTGCTTGATAATACTCTTGGATTTTAAAAAATGGTAAGGCTTTTTGGTAGAAACTTCTATACTTCGTTTCAAATTTGGTAATGTTATTGGCACCGGGTGCAGGAGAATAGATATAAGTAATGATGTTGGTTAAGAGTGTATCTTGTTCTTGAGTAGAAAAGTAATTACTAGCTTGGTTTTTCTTTGAGCTGCAAGATGCCAGTAAAACAAAAACAGAAAGAATGATTAAGATATTTTTCATATTGGTAATTGAAAGCTTAATGAACTTCAGTCTGATATTTTAAAAATATACAGACTGAAGTTTAAATTGTACTGAGTAATCTTATTTTACGTAAGTAATACCTTGTGGGTTAAATTCTGTCCAACCTGCTGTCCAATCTACATCGTTGAATGCACCAACATAAGTAGTTTTTGTAAAGAATGCAGGTAAAGTAGTTGGTAAATTAACACCTACTAAGCTAGAGCCAGCTGATAAAGTAAATGTTGGGCGACCTGTCAAGAATAATGAAGGACTTAAACCAATTGTTGCACTCGTTGCTAAAATTTTGTTTCCAGTTTGTGCTGCAAACCAAGCTGATGGTTTTTGATCACCGATTAATATATCAGCTAATGTTCCACCTTGCTCTTTTTCAGAAACTGCACTTGTTCCAAAACCACCTGTTCCCCAGCCTTCTAATCCTGCTAGTACAACGTTGTTAAGTAATAATTCTCCTCTCAAAGCATTACCTTTTGCATCACCTCTTTGGCTATCAATATAAACTCCGTAAGGATATCCAGTAACAACTGCATTATAAACTTTCAATTTGTTGTTACGACGCAATTGCATACCATTTTGGAATTGAGTACTAATTGTGGTTGCTAAACTTCCTTTAGGTCCGATGATACTCATATTTGCTAATGTTGCAGAAGTAAATGGTGTATTGTTTGAACCTGCTGCATCATTATCTACTTCAAAACCATTTGAACCAGAAATATCTGCTTGAGTTGCTCCACGAATACCAATACCAAACTGAATATTTCCAGAGAAACCATTATCCATATCAAAATCATCATCTAATCCTTTGTAAGCAACTAAATATTTAGCATTTACATTTCCACCAAACCACTCGAATGAATCATCCAAACCAAAAGAAGCTTGTAAATATTCTAAAGTTGTACCTGAACCCACTGAACCAAAAGTAAATGAGTTAACTTCTTGATTTGGATTGATTGGAATACCTGCATATTCAACACGTACATATTTTAATGAACCTGAATTATCAGCATTATCAGTACCTCCGTGGAATGCACCATAAGAACCTTCTAATTCACGATTAACTTGAGCATCTGGCAAATTGTTTACTGCACGACCACAGATAACTAATCCACCCCAGTCACCTGGTTCACGTTCACCTACTGCACGCTCAGATGTCATGATGATAGGCTTAGCCACAGTTCCCTCAGCAATAATTTTACTACCTCTTTGAATAACCAATGTACCTTTTGTAGCACGGTCTCCAATAACGATAGTACCTGGTTGGATTGTTAAAGTACCAGTTTTAGTAACTGTTCCGAAAACTGCTTCTTGACCTACACGTACAAAACCTTTTAGTTTGTAAATTTTATCAGAAGTCCAAGTTATGTTACCTTCTAATACACCTTCAACTGTTACAACGGTAGGCGCTGGAACTGCTGATACTGTAACTGGAATTGTTGTCAAAGCAGATACTTGGTTTGATTGGTCGGTTACTTGAACTGTAAAGTTAACCACTGAACCAGCCGCTACGTTATCAATTACGTAATCCTTAGCATACTCAAGTGTTTTTTCTCCTGTTCCTGTTTTTGTATCAAAAGCAGCACCATTTTTCAATACTACTACCGATTTTACACCACCTGGAGCATTGATTGAAGCTTTTAACTGAACTGTTGCTCCTGGTAAACCAGACAAAGTTCCTGACACTGAAATTGTTGGTAAAGGAACCACTTCTGCTGTGTCGTCCTTACAAGCTTGAAATACCGTTGCCATCGAGAGCAACAAAGCAATAATTCGAGTAGCTTTCATGTTTAAAAGTCTCATTGATTTAATTGTTAGATTAAGAAATAACGCTTTAAAAATTTTATTGAATATGTATTAATAAATGATGATTACTTTTTTCTTAATGTGTAAACAAGACCTAAAGAGTAGGTTCTTCCTGGCGAATATGATTGGATAACTTGATCAACATTAGCATTGTAAGTATTGTCTTTGTTTCCGTCTTGAATAATCAAATTTCTTTGGTTCAAAATGTCTGTAATACCACCTTTCAAAATAAGATTTCTTGCAATTTCTTTAGAGAAAGTAAAGTCAACTACATTACGTGGCATCTCGTACCAATCTGGATAACCTGCTGCAAATGAATTACCTACAGCATAAATACGCTTACCAATCACGTTGAATAATAAACTAATTTGGGTGTTCTTTTTGGCATCGTTATAATTGATACCTGCATTGATGATATAAGGAGATTGTCCTTGTAGTGGACGATTGTCAGATTGGTTTTGAGCCGATGAACCAATTTTTACACGACTATAAATAAACGCTCCGTTGAACACTAAATTGATTTTACTTAACAAAGCTGAAGCTGTTAATTTATCCAAAGATTTTTTTACTTCTACTTCAAAACCAGCACTGTAAGCACTTTCAGCATTTCCAAAAGATAAGTTTGCATTGTTAACACCGTCAAAAATTACTTCAATTGGGTTTTTAAAGTTTTTGTAGAAAGCCGCAACTGAAATTACTTCTGCTGGTGTTGGGTAGAATTCATATCGAAAATCGTAGTTATCAATATCTGCATTATTCAAAGTAGGACTACCTGTTATTACACGATTGTTAACAAAATCATAGAAAGAGAATGGTGCAACTTCACGGAATTCAGGACGATTTAATGTTTTACCATAAGCAAGACGCAACAAGGCTTTTTCAGAGAAATTATACGTTAAGTTAGCTGATGGTAAAATATTTGTCAGGTCACGGTTATAATTTACTGGAGCATTTCTACTAATATCATAACTATTTAATTTCTGAACGTTCTTTTCTACACGTACACCCGCAATCAAGTTTAATTTCTTAGTAAAAGAATAGTTTCCAGAAACATAACCAGCTATTTGATTATTACTTGCCGTGTATGAGTCAGAAGCATTTGTTTGCTCATCAATTTTTATACCATTTGTAGTATTGATATTTTGTAGGGCAAAAATCTCATCAATTGGCAAACTCCCAATATCGAACAATGAACTATTGGCACGAACATAACCAAGGTTACGAGCGTTGAAAGTACGTTTTTTATTTTCATAGAAAACTCCTGCTTTCAATTCAATTTCCTTACTTTCTTCTGCTGTTTTACCTTTTACGATTGTTAATTTCTGTACTAAATTAATTCCTCCTAAAATGGCATCTTCATCTAATACAATGTTCGTTCTCCCTAAATTTACAGTTTGTGCCGCACCAAAAGGCACTAATAATGCTGGCGTTGCTCCTTCTGTAGAATATCTATAACGCTTGTAATCAGGACGATCGCTATTTGATTTGTTGTAACCAACTACCCAGTCTAATTTTGTTTTATTATCGTTGAAAGCATGACGACCCAATACTTGACCAGTATAAATTCCACGATATACTTGGTCTAATGAACGAATATTCCAAGTTCCACCATTTTCTAAACCATTTCTGTTTACATACTGAGCGTTGCTCATTTGGTTGTAAAGGTTTTTGAATTCGAAAGTGTGATTTTCGTTCAATCTCAAAGCCCAGTTATGTAGAATTCCTGTACGAACTGAATTGTTATATTGTAAATCTCTGAACTTGGTATCTTCATTAATACTTTCTACATTATTTTGGTCGATTGAATAACCAAAATCACTTCTTGCCATTTCAAAAGTTGTACGAGTATTACTATAATTTACGGCAGTAATATTGGCTAACTTCAAATTCTCTTTATCAATAAACTTATAAGCTCCTGTAATTGAAAAACGTAAATCAGGACTAGCAGTAGAGGCTTCTGGCGTCCAAGTATTTCTTAACATTTGTCCAGCTTGTGCCAAAGCAGCTTGGTTAGAAACCGCAATTTGTTTCAGCTCGTCAGTACTTGGGAAAAACTTTGGTAAATCTGAATAACCATTATTAAAACCTGTGTAAGAGTATTTTCCAGTTTTTGGGCGGAAAAATTCGTTTCCTGTCGTTCCATCACGGTAAGCTCCGCTTACATCAATTGTTAAATAATTTTCGTCTGGAATACTTTTCGTGAAGATTTTCACAACACCACCTGCAAATTCACCTGGTAATTCTGCTGCGGGCGATTTATATACTAAAATACGGTCAATTTGTCCTGAAGGAATCACATCAAATGAAAACGAACGAACATCAGATTCCATACTTGGTGTAAATACGTTATTTAACATTACAGTGTTGTAACGTTCGTTCAAACCACGAATATTAATAAAACGGTCTCCAAAAATTGTTACTCCTGGTACACGTTTTACTACTTCAGCAGCGGTACGGTCTAAAGTTTTACCAATTTGAGCGGCTGAAATACCACTTACAATTTGTTGAGCTGCTTTAATTTCAGAGATTACTGAAACTTCAGTGTTTGTTAATTTTTTTGCTACAACTCTTACTTCGTTTAAAGTAGTTGCTTGGTCTTCTTCGATAAAAGTGTTGATTTCTGTAACCGAACCTTCAACAACTTTTACATTTTCAATAAATTTTACTTTATATCCAACAAATGAGATTTTCAATTTATAACTACCTACTGGAATTTTATTGAATGAAAAGAAACCGTTAATATCAGCGGCTGCTCCTTTGTTGATTCCTTCAATAAAAACAGTTGCTCCAACTAAGTCTTCTTTGCTAACTGCATCTTTGATTGTACCACGGATAGTTCCTTCCTGTGCGAAGGTGAATGAAAGGGAAGAAAATAAAATAATTAACGTATAAAGTAATTTGTGCTTCATCATACTGGTTTGTTTTTTGATGGCACAAAATTAGGTCGGCTATATAACCGCAGTATTACGTCTGTATTATGCTTAGTTTATGTTTATGTTACCGCAATGTTATGCGATTTGATTTTTGGGGTCTTATCAACCATTTATATGAGGAATGTCAGCAAAATATCTTGGTTTTTCTCCTTGCTCGTCTAAAAGTTTTTGATTAATTTTCTTTCTGAAAAATTCTTCCTTAATTTTCTACGCTAAAATCAAGGGATTACTCTTTATCCACAAAACAATCAATATTCAATGAGATTAACATTTATAAAACTTTCCAAAACACTTTTATTCAAAAAATACCCACACATATTATAAACTACTTTTAATATTCTCAAAAATTATCTTAATCTTTTGCTAAAAGCATTGAGATAGAATGTCATTAATGATTTTCCGCCAAAACTAAAAGTTAATGAGTAACCCAAAAGAAGAATTATATAGCCTTATCAAAAGTGATTTCTCAATTTTTGATTTTATCCAAGAAGCTGCATTAGATGGCTTTGGATACCTAGATGTTGAAAACCAAACTAACGAGTGGATGAACCCTAAATTTTGGACTACTCTAGGTTATAATCCAAATGAAATTCCAGAAAATCAGTCGCTTTGGCGAAATCTAATTCACTCGGAAGATGCTGAAAGATTCTTTGAACAATATAAAAATACTGATAAACCATACGACCAAATTATTCGATTCAAACATCGAAATGGCTCAACAGTATGGTTTCATTGTCGTGCACTTGTAATTAGCGATAGCCAAGGCGAAGCCATAAGAGTCATTATTTCTTTTACTGATGTAACAGAATTAATGAGAAAAGAAGAATTCCTGGAAAGATGTAACGCCGCCGCCATGGTGGGCTACTGGGAATTAGAAATCGAAACCCAAAAACTACAATGGAGTAACATCACCAACAGAATACACGAAGTTGATGATGATTTTGTACCCAATATAAATACTGCTATTGATTTCTACGAAGAAGGTAAAAGTAGAGAAAAAATAACTGAGCTGGTAAATCTTGCCATCACAGAAGGAAAAGGCTACGACCTCGACTCAAAAATTATTACTGCAAAAGGAAATATCAAATGGGTAAGGGCAATTTGCCAATCGGAATTTTATGAAGGGAATTGTATTAGAATTTATGGTACCTTTCAAGACATCCATGCTCAGAAAATAGCTCAAGACGAACTTCTTAAAGAAAAACAAAAACTACAAAGTGTTATTGAAGGTACTAACGCTGGTATCTGGGAATGGAATGTACAAACAGGTGAAACTATATTCAACGAACGCTGGGCAGAAATAGTTGGCTATACGCTTGAAGAATTATCGCCAATAAGTATTGATACTTGGTTAAAATTGGCTCATCCCGACGACCTAAAGATTTCTGAACAAAAAATAAAAGCTTGTTTTGATAAAGAAGAAGAATATTATCAATGCGAATGTAGAATAAAACACAAAGATGGTCATTGGGTTTGGGTACTCGACAGAGGACGTGTAGTAAACTGGACAAACGAAGGACTACCTTTGATGATGTACGGCACACATACCGACATCAGCGAACAAAAGAAAAGAGTAGAACGCAATACAGTATTTATTGAGCATACTCCTACAGCCATTGCCATGTTTGATAATAGTCTGAGATACTTGGCCGTTTCTGAAAAATGGCGAACGGACTATAATTTAGAAGGAGTTGATTTAATTGGAAAATCACATTACGAGATTTTTCCAGAAATAGGTGATGAATGGAAAAAAATACACCAAGAGTGTTTACAAGGAAAATCTATCAAACGAGATGAAGATCCATTTGTTAGGAAAGATGGTTCTGTCCAATGGTTGAAATGGGAAGTGAAACCTTGGTACACAGAAGATTATAACAATATTGGTGGTATTATTATGTACACCGACGACATTACAGAACGCAAAAAAATTGAACAAAGTCTTCTGGAAAACCATACTTTATTAGAAACCATTCTTGAAAGTATAGATATTGGTATTGTGGCTTGCGACCAGCACGGTAGTCTTACTTTGTTTAACAATACGACTAAACGATGGCATGGCTTACCTATTGCCAATATCCCTCCGACAGAATTTTCTGATTATTATGGACTTTATCATTTAGATGGTAAAACGAAACTTTCTACCGAAGAATTACCGCTAATTCGAACTTTACATTCTGGCAATATTCATAATGTGGAAATGATTATTGCCCCTAACAATGGCCCAAGCCATATTGTATCTACTTCTGGTTCTCAACTGAAAGGACCTAATGGAGAGTTATTTGGTGCTGTTATAGCCATGCACGATATTACAGAAAGAAGAAAAGCACTAGAAAAACTACAAATTAGCGAAGAGGCTTTTAGAGGTAATTTCGAAAATGCAGCAATTGGTATGGCTTTGCTTGATATTGACGGGAAATGGTTGAAAATTAATCAAAGGATAGCTCAACTTCTCGGTTACTCAGAAGAAGAAATACTTGAACTCACATTTCAAGACATTACCCATCCAGATGATTTAGCAACAGACTTAGCTCTTGTAAATGAATTGATAATTGGGAAAAGATTGCATTACCAAATGGAAAAACGCTATATCCACAAAAATGGAAGCATCATATATGCTATACTAGCTGTCTCTTTGGTTAGAAGTATTTCTAATACTCCCTTATATTTTATTTCTCAAATCATTGATATTACTCCTCAGAAAATTGCAGAGCTACAACTTCAAGAAACTCTTTCAAAAAACCAAGCACTGTTCGATTCGAGCAGTAAAGTGAGTATTATTGGAACTGATACAACAGGACGCATTACAATCTTCAACAAAGGAGCTGAAAATCTTTTGGGTTATCAAAGAGAGGATGTTCTTTACAAAGAAAATCCAGCAATAATTCATTTGCAGGAAGAAGTTCTTCAAAGAGCAAATGAGTTATCTTTAGAATTTAATAGAAAAATTGAAGGCTTTGAAACATTCATTGCATTGCCACGAATGGGCACTCCTGACACAAGAGAATGGACTTATGTTCGAAAAGATGGCACAAAATTTCCAGTTCAATTAAGTGTAACGGCTATCAAAGTTAAAGACGAAATAGTTGGCTATATGGGCGTTGCAGTGGACATTAGTGAAATCAAGAAAGTGGAAAAAGAAATAAAATCACTTTTAGACGTTACGAAAGACCAAAACGAAAGACTAAAAAACTTTGCTCATATTGTTTCCCATAATTTGAGATCTCATTCTGGAAATATCTCAATGCTATTGGATATACTTCTTGATGAAAATCCTGAATTATCTGAAAATGAATTCTTAAGTTTATTAAAATCTGCTTCGGTAAATCTCGGTGAAACAATTGCCCATCTCAACGAAGTAGTTTTAATGAATACCACAGTTATTGATAACTTAAAAGGCGTTGGTCTTTTTCAAGCTATCGAAAATGCCATTCAAAATGTTTCGGCACTTGCCAGAGATTCTAAAGTAACCATTTTTAACAATATTAATACTGATAAAAAAGTATTTGTAATTCCTGCATACTTGGATAGTATTATTCTTAACTTTCTGACCAATGCCATCAAGTATCATGGTGAAGAAAGAGATAGTTTTATTAAATTGTCAACCGTTTTAGAAAATGATTACTTAGTGCTAAAAATAGAAGATAATGGTTTGGGAATAGATTTAAAACGACATGGTGCTAAACTTTTTGGTTTATACAAAACGTTTCACACTCATAAAGATGCCAGAGGCGTAGGGCTATTTATCACAAAAAATCAAATTGAAGCGATGGGTGGTAAAGTAGAAGTAACCAGCGAAGTAAATAAAGGAACAACTTTCAGTATATATTTAAAACATGAAAAAAATTGACATCGCTTGCATCATCGATGATGACCCTATTTTTGTTTTTGGCACTAAAAGAATTATGCAAATTGCAAATTTTTGTAATGGCTTCTTGGTTTTTCATAATGGCAAAGAAGCCTATGATAACCTTCGAGCAATTATCTTAGCAGGCGAGAAACTTCCAGATTTAATTTTACTTGACCTAAACATGCCTATCTGGGATGGTTGGCAATTTTTAGATGAATTTATCCAAATTCCTATCGAAAAGCCTATTACAATTTATATTGTTACGAGCTCAATTGATCCCGAAGACATCAAAAGAGCAAAATCTTATGAAATTGTAAGTAATTATTTGGTCAAGCCAATTAAAATGGATGACTTAAAAAAATTAATGTCTGAATAAATTATATAATTGCTTGATTTACAAATAAATAATACACAAATCAAATCCTGTAAATCAAGCAATTAAAAATCTTTCTTCTAAATAAAATAAAAATTCTACTACCTTTGCAACAGTTTATGGTGCAATAGACTTGTGTCGCTACAAGTTTAAAGCTTAATAGGGAATCAGGTGAAATACCCGAACTGTCCCCGCAACTGTAAGTTTCAATAACATCATTGCCGCTCTTCAATAGCCACTGGTTTTTTTAAGTGATTAGTTATTGGTGAATAGTTATTAGTGATAAATAGGAGGCATCTGACTTCCAATCACTAATCACCAATCACTAATAACTCACAAAACTGGGAAGGTTTAGGTAATGACGAAACAAGTCAGGAGACCTGCCATTAAATCATTCTTATTGCTTGCTTACGGAGGATGAGCATCATTGAGCGTTCGATTTTCTTTACTTTAATTTAACTCAATTGTACGTAAATTCCTACGAATTTCACTTTCGTTAACACATCTTGTCCTTTCAATAAATGAAAGTATAACGTGATTATTACGCTCTTGGGTTACCAATCAAAATGTTTAATACATTACAAAAATCAATTATTATTGTGGGAATGTGCCTTGCACAAACTTCATTAGCACAAAAAAGCAACGTGACTGTTGATAATAAAAACCTTGATGAGGTAATTGTTACAGCAAATAAAACTGACCAGAAACAATCACAAACTGGTAAAGTAGTAACCATTTTATCGGATTCTATTTTGCAAAAATATCAGTCACAAACCCTAGGCGAATTACTAACTCGTCAAGCCGGTTTTATGGTAGTGGGATCTCAAAATACCTATGGTACCAATCAAGACGTATATCTTAGAGGTGCAAGTACAGGGAATACCCTAATTCTAATTGATGGAATGCCTGTTTATGACCCATCTGGAATTTCTTCGAATTTTGATTTAAATATGATTACGGTAGCAGAATGTGACCGTATTGAGATTTTAAAGGGAGCTCAATCTACTATTTATGGTTCAGATGCAGTAGCAGGCGTTATTAATATCTTTACCAAGAAAGGTAAAACAGATAAGACTATTGGTGGAAACGCTTCAGTAAATGCAGGAACTTATAATACCTTACGAGCTACTTTGGGTCTTAATGGTGCTTTTGAAAAAGGGTATTATAATGTACAATATACTCGTTTATCTTCAAGAGGTTTTTCAGCAGCTAATGACCAATTAGGAAATCAAAATTTTGATAATGATGGCATTCGTCAGAACAATATTTTAGCTAATATCGGCTATAATATCTCTAAAAACCTACAATTAAAATTACGTGCCGTAATTAATGGATATAAGACAGATGTTGATGCAGGAGCATTTAAAGACGAAAAAGATTTTACTATTAATCAAAAATTTTCGCTGTATGCTGTTGGTTTAAATTATGTTCAAAAAAAAGGAAAACTAACCTTTAACTACGGTTATAGCAAAAGTGAACGCAGATTTGTAGATGATTCTACATCTATTGAAAAAGGAGCATTTAACAAATATGTCACCCAGTTTTATGGCGGAGATACTCACTATGCTGAATTATACGAAAGTTTGCAGATTCACCCTAATATCAATTTATTGGTAGGAAGTGATTTCCGTTTTGCCAATACCTCACAAACCTACGAATCATATAGTGCTTATGGCAAATACTCTTCACCACCAATTGGGACTGACACCGCACATACTTCTATTTTTAGTGTATATGCTTCTGGTTTGATTAAAACTAAGGTTAATTTCTTTTTAGAACTTGGTGCACGTTATAACAATCACTCATTATACGGAGACAATTTTACGTATTCATTCAATCCTTCGTATCTGATTGATGACCAGTTTAAAGTATTCGTCAATCTATCTTCTGGTTTCAAAGCTCCAACATTGTACCAATTGTATTCACCATACGGTAACAAAACATTGAATCCTGAAAAATCTGTTTCTACAGAAGCAGGTATCCAAATATTTTCAAAGGATAAAAGTTCAAACATTCGTGTAGTGTATTTTGATAGAAATTTAAGAGATGTAATTTACTTTCAATCATTATCTAAAGACCCTTACGGTAGATACATCAACTTCGATAAACAACACGACTACGGTTGGGAAGTAGAAGGAAAAGTTCAATTGAACAAAGTAAACTTGTGGGCAAATGTTACACTACTTCAAGGTGCAATTACTACACGAATTGAAAAGAAAGATACAACTTACAACAACTTGTTCCGTCGTCCAGAAAGTGTGATAAATTTTGGTATTGGTTATACAATTTCTTCAAAATTGTATGTAAGTACCAATGTACATAGCGTAGGTAAACGCTTAGAATCGGTATATGGAACAGGCATCGTTACGCTAACTCCTTACACAACCATTGATGCTTATGCAGATTATAAATTCACAAAAAACTTCAAGGCTTATATCGACCTAAAAAACATTACTAACGAATTGTATTTTGATGTTTACGGGTATAACAGTCGTAAATTCAACTTTATGGCAGGTTTAAGTATGAGTTTCTAAGGATTCTTTCTGATAGCTTATTCTCTTTCAAATAATCTTGATAAAACAAAGAACAATCAATGATACAAACTATCAACCCTCGTTTTCTGACTTTGCTTTGCTTCATTTTAGCGATTGCTTTGTTAAGAATTGCCAATGCCGCACAACTTACGCCTGTGGCAAATTATACGCCGCTTGGTGCGATGGCACTTTTTGGCGGAGCGTATTTTAGTAACCGTTGGAAGGCTTTTGCTTTTCCTTTACTTACAATTTTGGTCAGCGATGTCATTATCAACAAAGTGATTTTTCAAGGAAAGTACGGAATGATGTACGAAGGTTGGTATTGGATTTATGGTATTTTCGCCATCATCGTTTTGTTTGGCAAATTAATTCTTCAAAAAATCAATGTTCAAAATATCGTTTTAGCGGCAGTAATTGCTTCGGTTTCACATTGGCTTTTGGCTGACTTAACCGTTTGGATTGGCGGTGGAACGGATTTAAGAACGAATTTACCCTTGAGTCGTGATTGGGCTGGTTTACAACAATGTTTTGTACAAGGTTTTCCATATATGAAAAACTTCTTGGTAGGTACTTTGGCATATTCTGCCCTAATGTTCGGCAGTTTTGAATTATTGCAAGTACGTTTTCCAAGCTTGGCAAAAGTATAAACGATTTTGGAGGTGGGATTTTGGATTTCGGTTGAAAATTATCCCTAATCTAATCACTCAATTACCAATCACAAATCACTCATTATGAAAGCTGTCTCTTTTCTTCCTGCCGCAACGCAAATGATTTACGACATGGGTTTGCAAGACTTACTCTATGGCGTAACCTTTGAATGTCCGCCAACATCAAGAACTGAAAATGAAATTTTAGTCCGTTGCGTGCTGGAAGGAAAAGAGTATTCAAGTGAAGAAATCGACAAAATTTTCTCGGCTTCCAAAGCCCAAGGAAAAAGTTTGTATTATGTAGAAGAGGACAAATTGCAAGCCATTGCACCTGATATTGTTATTACGCAAGACGTTTGTGAAGTATGCCAAATTGATACAAAATGTACACAAGCGGTTATTGATAATTTAGAAAAAACGCCTCAGATTCTAACGATTACGCCACAAAGCCTGGAGGATGTTTTTGATTCTGTGATTACAATTGCAAAGGCTTTGGGCAGAGAAGAAGCGGCTTATCAACATTTAGCAAAACTTCAACAAAGAATTGACAGCGTCATCGACAAACTTCGTGAACACAGAGCTTTGCCTAAAAGAGTATTGTTGTTAGAATGGATTGAACCCATTTATAATTGCGGACACTGGATTCCTCATCAAATTGCCTACGCTGGTGGCATTGATATGCTGAGTAATCCTTCGGGCGACAGCATCGTGACGCAATGGGACAAAATAGTAAAGTATGACCCCGAAGTACTCGTGATAGCTCCTTGTGGTTTTGAAACCCAAAGAAGTATAGAGGAATTACATCTATTAACTATAAAAAACGGTTGGGGAAATCTAAGGGCAGTTCAAAATAAAGCTGTTTTTGTGCTTGATTATGATTTGTTCACACAACCAAGTGCATCGACCTTAGTAAATGGTATCGAAATTTTGGCAGCATTATTTCATCCTACACTTTTTAACATCCCAAAACACCTAGTACATAAAGTGTACCCTATTTTTAATCAGACTCTAGCTACATAATTTCTTTTTTGAATTATGTTTCATCATGAAAAAATATTCCCTCTAATCTATCATGGGTCTGAAATGCAAGTTTCAGGCTTTTTTTTTGGAATATTAAACTATCTTATAATTCCTATACTCGCCAATTCTATAGCCTATTAGCTTTTCAATTCCCATTTTTACTTGGTTCTTGAAACTGAGTTTTTTCTCTCTGATGTCATAATCAAACGTCCAATTTACACTGTCGATTCTGGCTTGCATAACCCCAGGATGTGTTCCATGAAAAAGCGTAAGTGAATCTATTTCTGAGTAATCAAATGCTTCATAAATTTCCTGTATTTTATCAACATCATGTTCATCTCCCCAAAAATTTATCGAACTTTTCATTTTTTCACGCTGAATTTCAGGAGGTTTTACCCAGCCATAATGATAAATATAGGCATCAATTAATTTTACTTTCAATTTCTGATTATCAACCGTTCTGAAACCTTGTGCGTCTTTGTACGAACTTACTTTTCCTGTATTTCTAATTACTCTGATTTCTCTTCGATACCAACGATGAGCGTTGCCTACGTAGCGATACGAACCATAAAAATGCGTATAATTAAACAGTAAACCTTCTACTTGAGATTTATGTAAATTATCCTGCATGGCTTGTTTAATAACGGGTAAGTACTTTTCATGCACAACTTCATCTCCCTGAATATAAAAACACCAATCTGCATCTGGCGAAACGGCGGCTAAAGCTTTGTCTGTTTCTACGGCAAGTACTTGTCCGCCTTTGCGAAGCGAATCGTCCCAAACGGTTTCGATAATTTTTATTTTCGAAGAATCAATACTTTGAATTAAAGCCAACGTTTCGTCTTCTGAATTTCCAACAGCTACTACTACTTCATCACAAATTGGTAAAATTGAAGTAATGGCTTCGACAATTGGATAATCAAATTTAATGGCATTTCTAACAAAAGTAAATCCAGATATTTTCATGCTTTATTCTGAAAAAGGCAAAAACTTTGGATAATTTTCTAAAGCTTTTGGCGGTTGAGAATTGAGGGTTTTGCCTGATAAAACGTTTTCGTAATAGCCAATATATTTTTCAGCCATCGCTCTGGCTGAAAATATATCTTGAGCATATTCGTGACAACGTTTGGGCGAAAAATGGTCAACATTCAAAAGTTGTTCCACCAATTCTGATTTATGATTAGATAAAAAACCTACTTCATCCGTCACTAATTCGGGCAAAGAACCATAAGGCGTACCGAAAACGGCAGCTCCCATGTACAAACTTTCGGTAATGGCTATTCCGAAAGGCTCGTGCCAGAGTACTGGAAATAATAAGGCCTTGGATTGATTTAATAAAGATAATTTCTGTTCTCCACCGACCATTCCGTAAAATTTTACGTGTAAATCGGGGGTAAAACGAAAACCCATTGTTAGATTCAAACGAGTACCGCCCATAACAATTAATTTATGATGACTTCTCCTCGAAATTTCAATCGCTCCTTTTACATTTTTTACTCGCCAAGCAGCTTTTGCTAAAAAGTGTAAATGTTTTCGAGGAAGATTCAAATCGGGTTTTCCGTAGTCATCAAAATCTAAACCATTATGAACGAAGGCTTTCGCTCCATAACGTTCAGCATGATTTTGGGAAACAAAAACGGAATTAATGGCTAACTTTTCAGATTCATGCGGATTGCCATGAACGGTTACTACTTGTGGTTTTTGCGTAGCTTCATAAGTAGAATTGAGGTGAACAAGGTCGATATCATCTGGCACTTGCTCATCTATACTTTTTTGTTCGTTGTAGGGTAATACTTTTGCAAAAGGACAAGTAGAACCTTCTTTCACCAAAAAAGTAACCTGATGCCCCAGTTGATGTAATTGTTTACCCAACCACCAAACCACCCGTTCTGTTCCTCCATACTGACTAACAGGCAATAAGGCATTATGTTGAATAAGTATATTCATGTACAATTATTATCGAGTTTTCACGTGCTGAATATTCTCGGCAGGAAACAAATTTTCTATTAATTTTTTAAGGCGGGTTTGGGTATTCGGTACTCTTTTCTGCACGGGCGTTTTTCCAAAATCCCATTGTTTTACAATGGCAATGTCTTGTTCTAAAGTTCGTAAACCCAAAAAAGAATCAGCCAAAAAGCGTTGAATTACTTCATTCCATTCTGATTTATTTGCCCAATAATGCCCAATATTTTCACTCGCTGGTTTTACAATTCCAAATTCAGACATGGCTACCGACAGGGCAAATTGCTCTATCAAACGTCTGCTTACTTTTGCCAAAAGCATATTATCGCAAATTGCCAAAGCCATTTTTACGATATTCATACTTTTTAAAGCTGGCAAAGCTACAACCCCAGCATTCCACATACAATGGTCTGGCTGAATTACTACGCCACCGAATGATTTTTTCCCTACCTGTTTCCACATCATTCTTTCGGTTTTACTTCTTAGCAAAGAAAGTTTTCCTTCGTTGAGGTGCATCAAGGGCTGTTTTAAATCCGCTTTTAGTTTGTGAATATCAGCATACAAAAAAGTATCAGTATCCAAATACATTACATCTTCGTTGGGATGAATGGTACAAATATATTCAATCGCTTTGATTTTTACTCGCCAGAAAAACCGATGCACACCCTCCCATTCTTCCAGAAGTCCTTTGCTTACTTCCACAATATTTACTCGTTCTGCCACACGCTGATAATACTTTGGGGCATCAGTCAGGATATAAATTCTGTCTGATTCATTCATTTGTCCAAGAAATGAACAAATAGAAAAGTACGCTTGTGTATGGTTTCGCTGTTCTTCTCCGAAGACCAAGTATAAAATATTCATAGTTAGTTGAGATTGCTCAATACTTTTTTAACAAAGGTTTTTAAATGATATTGCTTTTTGATGGCTTCGTCAATGGGCTGATAAGGTAATTTGAAAAATGCTTCTGGAATATTTAAATCATTAAAATCTATGACCAAAATATTGTTCGGATGATAAAAATCGTAAGCTTTCACCGACTGATTATTGGTAATAATTTTCTTATTCATGCCCAAACTTTCAAAAATTCTAAAAGAAAGCCCATGTTGTTGCGGTTTGGCAATATCCAAAATTACCTCATAATGGTTCAATAATTTTAGCATTTCAGGATACGGAATCGACTCTCTCAAGTACTCAATATAAGGACTTTTTAGCTTTTCTTTAGATTGCCTTGTCAGAAAACGATAAGTAATCTGTTTTTCTTCCAAGTATTTTCCCATAAGATTAAACATTTCAAAACGCTTCTTTTCAAGGTGTGAAATACAAAATACCGTTTTATCAATCGCCACTGGCTCGGGTTCAAAAAAATAAAAATTGCTGAGTAATTCTAATTGATAGGTTTTACAATCTTCAAGGTCAAAAGAGTAGATTTTGTCGAAATAAGGAATGATTTCTTTTTTTCTTGGGAAGAAAGAAATCGAATCCCAATAATAAGCAAGCAATTTTTTGGTTTTACCTCGTAAAATTTCTATCTGTTGATTACTTAATAAATCTGGATGAATTACAAATATCAAATCATAACTATCTTTAAGTGTATCAAATCTTTTTTGTAATATTTTTTGATGATACTTCTCTTTAATATTCCTATTTAAAAATACTTTTGACAAAAAATTACAAACTCTATCTCGCTTATTCTTATACTTATAGCTCGGCGTTACACTTGATAAAAATGAAGTATTTACCTCATTTTTATGTTCAATAAAACCTTTTAGGATTATTTGATAAATATTAGCTGGAACACTTGGAGCGATGAATAATATTTCTTTCATTATGTAATTTTTATAATGAAAAGAAAGACTTGTTCCTTCTTTTCAATTAGTTAATTAAGAAAAGATATTGAAATAAAATACATTTTTAACCTACAATATCAATCTTGCTAAAGCCTCTATTATTTCTTTCCAAACGAATTTGGGTTGAAATTCTTTCTTTGATGGATTCCACGTGCGAAATAATACCGATGTTTTTTTGTCCTTCTTGTTGTAGCTTTTCTAAAGTGCCCAAAGCCAAATCAAGTGTTTCGGGGTCGAGTGTTCCAAAACCTTCGTCGATAAACAAACTTTCTAATTTTACATTCTTTGAAGCCAAATCTGATAAAGCCAATGCCAGCGACAAACTCACCATAAACGTTTCACCGCCCGAAAGTGTTTTTACCGAACGACGCTCGTTACCCATATACTGGTCAATTATCATCAACTCATCATCCTCATTTTCAGCGGGTTTATCTAATAAATAACGATCTGAAAGCTCAGCCAGACGTCGATTTGACAAAGCAATTAGTCTTCCCAGAGTAAGCCCTTGTGCAAATGTACTAAATTTTTTTCCTTCTGCGTCTCCTATATAGCGGTTTAATAATTCCCATTTCAAATTAGATTTTTCTAAGAAGGATATTTCTTGCTCTAAAGCTGAAATTTCCTGACGGTGGTCATTCTGAACTTGAATTTTTACTTTCAAATCCATCACTTCATCAGTGACAGCTTTTCGCTGTTCTTGCAAAAGTTGATTTACTGAAAGAAGTTCTTCCAGACTTATTGAAGGATTATCTTCTTCCTGCTTTTGTTCAAATTCTGCTTTTTTACTCTTTAATTCACTTTGTAAAACAGTTATTCTAGTTCTGAGCATTTCCTGTTCATCTCTTAAATTTTTACTTTGTTCTACAGAAAGTAAGTGCTGCTGAGCCTCTTCAAAATTCGAAAAACCTAATCCATTTAAAGCCGTCAACAAATCGTTTTCTAATATTTTAACTGCTTCATTCTTCTCTTTGATTTCAGCATCAAGTTGCTGAATTTGCTGTAAATTAGCAGTGATTTTTGTCTGTAATTCCGAGAATTTTTGTTGTAGTTTATCACAATCATTATTGATATGTTTACCTGTGTACAAACCTTTAATCGTATCAATCAGTACATTTTTTTGTTCCTGAAGACCCTTCGTTTCTTTAACAATACGGTAAAGCAATTTTAAATCTGCCAATACTTTTACAGATTTAACCAACAAATTCAAGGCTTCGGTTTGCTGTTCTTTCAACTTAATTTGTTCTTGAACCCACGCTCTGTTGCCTACTTTTTCTAATTGTAAATTCTGTTTTACTTCTGTAATTTCTACATGTTTTACTTCCAATTTTTGTTGAAGTTCGTTTCTTCTCCTTTGTTCTTTTAACTCCAATTGATGTGCAGAGGCTATTTGTGTTTTTAAAGTATTAACTTCATTGTTCAATACTTTTTCTTCGGCTTTTTGAGCTTTCAAATCTTGGTCAATTTCCACATAGTTATTGGCATAATGACTTAAAAATGGATGTTCCAAAGAACCACAAAGCGGACAAGCTTCATCTTTTTTCAAAAGTTTGGCTCGGTCTTTTTCAAAATTGTAGGATTTTCCTAAACGCTCTTTTTCTACTTCTAAAGCCTCTATTTTCTGAACAAGCTCAGTATATAAAATTTGTTTTTTTTCAAGAACTAAAGTATTTATATTTTGAAAATCAAGCTGTGTTTTCTCCTCATTTTCAGCTTCACTAAAAAGTGTTTTTAAATTACTATAATCACCAATTAATTGATTGAGATGATGATATAATTTTAACTCAAATGCTAATTTTTGTCCTTTTTCTTCTACTTCTTCTGGAGATGAAATCTCAGCAATTTCATACCACTTTTCCATTTGTACTTTCTGTTCTTTAGCAACCGATTCAATTAAAGCTAAAGATTTATCAGCCAATTGATTGACCGATAAAGCATTCAATTCTGGAATTCTCAAAAACGAAAGAGATTCACTAATTTGTTGTTGCTTGGCTTTCAGTGTTCCTTCTTGCTCACTGAGTTCACGCTGCAATTCTGTTACTTTCCTACGGAATTCTTGTAATACTTCTGTGGCATTTTCCGCATTAACTTTTTCACCTGTAAAATCTGAAATAACATTGAGGTTTTGATTAAAATCTTGCTGATTTTGAACTAAATCTTGATTTTGAACTAATTGTCGGTTTTGAAGATTTCTAAGTTCTCTTATATCATTTTTTACTTGTAAAATACGTTCTCTGTAAGGTTCAACTAATTCATGTTGTTGAAGTATCGGTAATTTTTCTTGTTCAAATACTTGCCAAATAGTAGCGGTATTCGTGTAGTCCTTTTCCTTTTGAAGAATTTCGTCTCCAATAACTTTTAACGTATTTTTTAGCCGAATACTTTCCGAAGTTTTTTCTGAATTTTCATTGGCTTTGGCAATCGCAATCTCTTTTTCGGCTAAATCTTTCTCCCAAATTTCTGCAATTTCTTGAGCAACTAATTTCTCCGAAACACTTTTGATTTGATTCCTTTTAAGCTTTAATTCTCCGCCTTTTTCATTGTTCATTTCAAAGGCTTTTTTGCCAAGCAAACGATAAATTTGCATTCCCGTAATGTCTTCCAAAAGTTTACCTCGCTCATCTTTCCCAGATTTTAAAAATTTAGAAAACTCCCCTTGCGACAGCAAAATTGATTTCACAAATTGGTCATAATTCAGTCCAATCAAACTTTGATTTTTATCGGGTACTTCTGTTTTTTTATTGGTGATAATTTGCTCTTTGGTTTTATCGACAACCTCCATTCCATAATCGTTCAGATTATTATTTCGGTTGACATTTATCCACCATTTCGACACAAAAACGCCCGACCGACAAACATACTCTACTTCTACGGCACATTCTTTTTCGCCACGAGTAAGAATTGAACCGCCCGAACCCACTAAATCTTTAGAAATCTTTTTATCAAATCTTGGCACACGGTTGAATAATGCCAAAGTAATGGCATCCAAAAGGGTAGATTTCCCTGCACCTGTGGGGCCAACAATGGCAAAAAGCCCTGCCGACGACAGCGGATTTTCGGTAAAGTCAATCCGATGCTCGCCTTTGAAAGAGTTGATATTTTTTAAATATATTTTATTGATTTTCATCGCTTAGTTTTCCTCTTTTACTTTTTGTAATAATTCCACAAAAGCTTCCATCAACAAAGCTTGATGTTCTTCCGAAAGTCCGTTTTCTTTTTCTAATCTTCGTTTCAAAATCTCAGTTTCATTAATATCATCAATATTTTGTCCTTCAAAAAATAGTTCCGAAGTACTGTTCACTTCATTTTTAAATGAAATTCTGTGTTTTAAAACGATGGCATTTTCGTCTTCAAAAACGGCAATAATATCGTTCAATTCTCTGGTCAAAATAGGATTGTGTAATTCTTCTGTTACTTCAATTTCTAAAAAAGCTTTCAGCGGTAACTCGTTTTGAAAACTACTGAGTTGGCTTTTTACTTTCTCAAAATCGCCTGAAATTTTCTTCAATATTCTGTTTTTAGGTACAGGAATTTCTTCAATTTTTTGAATTTTTCCTCCAGAAACTTCCAATTCAATCACAATTTTCAAATCATTTTTTTCACTAAAACTCAAGGCAATCGGCGAACCAGAGTAACGAATATTTTCTTTCCCAGATACTTTTTGTGGGCGATGAATATGCCCCAAAGCCACATAATCGAAGGTTTCTGAAAAATCATTTCCTTCAAAAGCTGCCAAATTGCCAATCTGAATTTCTCGCTCAGATTCAGAAGCGACCGAACCATTGGCGTACAAATGCCCCATCGCAATTACTGGCGTATTCGGAAAGCGTTCTTGACAAATATTGGCTAATTGGTCGTAATGATTTTTAATGCCATTCCGAATGGCTTCAATCCGTCCTGTGGCAGTTTCACCTTCCACTGCCTGACGCAAATCTGCATCACGCAAATAGGGAACGGCACAAACAATTAATTCCTTTAAATCAATGATTTCGTCCTCAATATTGGGTGTAGCTCCGCCAATAACGATTATATCCAACATCGACAAAATATCTTTGGGAGCATTCAACATCGACACCGAATCGTGGTTTCCGCCCGTGATGATGATTTTACATTTTTGCAAAATCATTTGTCGTAAAAACCAATAATATAACATTCGGGCTTCGGCAGGCGGATTGGCGAGGTCGAAAACATCCCCAGAAATCAATAAAACATCAATTTCTCGTTCTTGGATAAGGGCAATCAGCCATTCCAAAAACATTTGCTGGTCTTCGTGAAGGTCGTACTTATGGAGTTTTTTCCCAAAATGCCAGTCGGCAGTATGTAGAATTTTCATGGAGTATCATGCTAGATTAAAAAGAATGCTAAAATACGGCTCTTTATTGAATTATATTTTAAAAAAGGCTAAGCTTTATAAAAGCATAAACCCCATAACATTGAAACATTCAACATTATGGGGTTTATAAAATGATTTTATCAAAAGACTATTGCTTTCTAAGCTTTCTCATTTTGTGTAAAGGTTTTTCCAACTCCTGTTTGAATGCACCAGTAGCATCAAATAAAAGTACTTTACGGTTTGTTCCATCATTGATAGCTACATAATAGTTGCCATCAGCATCTGTTCCTGCACGCTTGATTGTGTAACCTGCGTAAGTTGCAGTAACATAAGTAGCAATTGATGCTGGTAGAGCAGATACTTCAACCGCTGTCAATTTAGCTTTTCTAGCATAATGTTGAAGTGCTTTTACAAAAACACCGTTAGCATCAAACAGTAAGCCTGTTTCAACGCTATTTAAAGTGATTCCTACAACATACTGACCTTGAGTATCCGTTCCTGCAAATTTAATCGTTGCACCAGCATAGTTCGTCGAAATATAAGTAACGATTACTGTTGGTAAAGTCGCTGGGTCAACAGTTGTAATTTTTCCTCTGCATTTTTGTTTCGTTACGGTGTCTGTCACTGCCGCAGTACGTGCCGCTGAAACCTCTAAGGTTTCCAAAGCATCATCAGAAGCTGTTAAATCATTCTGCTTTTCACAACTTGCGAAAATGAAACCCACTAAGGCTGTCATTAAAAACAATAATTTTTTCATTGGGTAATGGTTTTAAGTTTAAAATAAATTTTGATCATTTCTATTACTTAGACAACCCATCTTTCTTAAACGTTGCTTGTGTAGTAGAGATACTTATTTTAAAAATTAATGAAACACCTGCGCATGCCACCCAAAATATCTTCAAAACATTGAAAAAGTATTAATATTACCTTTAGGTTTATAAACAAAAAAGGCTCCCATTTCTGGAAGCCTTTTTAAATATTACTACAAAATTATTAAGCTAAAGCAATACGTTTGAAAGTACTGATAGTTAATCCTTTTTGAGTTTGCTCTAACAATTGTTTGATATTGATTGAGCTGTCTTTTACAAATTGTTGATTCAACAAAGTATTTTCTTTGTAGAATTTCTCCAATTTACCTGTTGCAATTTTTTCTAACATTGCTTCTGGTTTTCCTTCTTGACGAGCTTGGTCTTTACCAATTTCAATTTCACGTTCAATAGTAGCCGCATCTACGCCATCTTTATCTAAAGCAACTGGTTTCATTGCAGTGATTTGCATAGCGATATCTTTACCAACTTCAGTTACATCAGTACCAGTAACATTTGTAAATGCTACTAAAACACCGATTTTGTTATTTGAGTGAATATAAGAAACAACTTTATCAGCAGTGATGTTTTCGTAACCAGCGATATTGATTTTTTCACCAATTTTACCAGTCAATTCAATCATTGCTTCTTGTGCGTTACGTCCGTCAGCTAAAGTAGAAGCTAATAAAGTATCTTTATCAGCAGCGTCAATAGCAACAGCTGAAGCTAATAAAGCAGCAGCCAATTCATTGAAATCTGCTACTTTAGAAACTGGTTCAGTTTCGCAAGCTAAAGCAACTAATTTACCATTTGTACCATCTTCGCTGATTGCAATTAATACTACACCTTCGTTAGTAGCGTTGTCTGCACGTTTAGCTGCCACTTTTTGACCAGCTTTACGAAGAATATCAATAGCGGCTTCAAAATCACCACCTGCTTCAGTAAGGGCTTTCTTACAATCCATCATGCCCGCACCGGTCATTTGTCTTAATTTATTAACGTCTGCTGCTGAAATAGCCATCGTTTTTCGTATTTGAAAATTTATGATTTGAAAACTTTAAGTCGATTTTTCCTAAAAGTAGAAAAATCTTTTTACTTAAATAGCCCACAGAAAGACTATGGGCTATTTAGTTTTGATAAATTATATGATAAAGTTATGACAAAAAGATAAGTTTTGATGCTTTTTCAGATTATCATATCTTCAACTTATTATTAATCTTCTTTCTCGTATTTAGCCGCAACTTTCGCTGCTTCCTTAGCTGCTTCTTCGTCAGCTAAACGCTTCGCTTCTTCTTCCTCTGCTAAACGAGCATCGTCTTTATCTTGCTTACGCTCCATTAAACCTTCTTCGATAGCTTTACCAATTGCTAGAGTAATCAAAGCGATTGATTTGTAAGCATCATCATTAGATGGTACTGGATAATCAACTAAATCAGGGTTCGAGTTAGTATCGCACATTGCGAAAACTGGAATACCTAATCTTTTTGCTTCTGCTACTGCAATGTGTTCACGCTTAACGTCAACTACGAAAAGAGCTGCTGGTAAACGAGTAAGGTCAGTAATACCACCTAATACTCTTTCCATTTTCTCTTTATCACGAGACATCATCAAACGCTCACGTTTTGCTAAAGCTTTTACTGTTACTTCGTCTTTCAATAATCTGTCGATAGTTGACATTTTTTTGATTGATTTACGTACAGTTGCGAAGTTTGTAAGCATACCACCTAACCAACGGTCAGTTACGTATGGCATTTTCAAACGACGAGCTTCTTCAGAAACAATCTCTTGAGCTTGTTTCTTTGTAGCAACAAACATTACTTTACGGCCAGAACGAACTACCGCTTTGATAGCAGTACAAGCTTCGTCTAAACAAGCTAAAGTTTTGTTCAAATCAAGAATGTGGATACCATTCTTCTCCATAAAGATATATGGAGCCATTCTTGGATCCCACTTACGTGTCATGTGTCCAAAGTGAACACCAGCATCCAAAAGGTTTTTGTATTCTAATTGTGCCATTTTCTGACAGTCATCAGCTTTAATAATTTGAAAATTTAAGGATTTGAAAATTTGAAAATGACTTGCATTTAAAAATTTTAAATCATTTAATTTTCTTCATTTTTAAGAACTGAACGACCAATTTTTTAAATGAAAAATATGAAAAAATATATCACTAACACATCGGTCACTGTAAGTATTAGTGAAGGAATAATTTGAAAATCGAGCAATTTGATAATCTAAAAATATTCTTTTCAAATTATCAAATTGCCTGATTTCTAAATTACAAGGAATATTAACGTTTCGAGAACTGGAATTTACGACGAGCTTTCTTACGACCTGGTTTCTTACGTTCTACCATACGAGGGTCACGAGTTAAGAATCCTTCTTTTTTCAAAGCTGGACGACGCTCAGGATCGATTTCTTGTAAAGCACGTGAAATTGCTAAACGAAGAGCTTCTGCTTGTCCTTTGATTCCACCGCCATCAAGATTTGCTTTAATATCGTAAGAACCTTCAGTCTTAGTCAATGCAAATGGTTGATTAACGATAATTTGTAAAATTTCAGATGGAAAGTACTCATTCAAAGCACGACCATTCACAAGAATAGTACCGTTACCTGGAGTCATATAAAGACGGGCAACAGCTGTTTTTCTTCTTCCTAATGTATTAGTTACTTCTGCCATTTTTTTATAGAGAAGTTATCAGTTATCTGTTAATGTTAATTCGTAAAGACGAACAACGGATAACGAATAACAAATAACGATTATTAGAATTTGATTTCAGTTGGTTGTTGAGCTGCATGTGGATGTTCTGTACCTGCATATACATACAAGTTAGTGAACAAACGGCTTCCCAAACGGTTTTTAGGTAACATACCTTTAACGGCAGCTTCTACAACTCCTCTTGGGTTTTTCGCTAACACTTCTCTCGGCGTTGCAAAACGCTGTCCACCTGGATACCCTGTGTGACGGATGTAAACTTTATCAGTCATTTTCTTGCCAGTAAAACGAATTTTATCAGCATTAATAACGATAACGTTATCACCACAGTCAACATGTGGAGTGAAAGAAGGCTTATGCTTTCCACGTAAAATTTTTGCGATTTCAGAAGTCAAACGACCTACAATCTGATTCTCTGCATCAACGATAACCCATCCCTTTTCTGTGGTAGCCTTGTTGGCTGAGATGGTTTTATAACTTAAAGTATCCACTTTATTAAGATTTTAAAAGTCCTAAATGTTTTCTCAAAGAAAGCACCTCTGCCAAGAGGCGTTACAAAAAATATATTCACGGTGGACTCTTATTAATTGCTGTGAAAGTATTTTCGGTAAATCAAAGTTGGAACGTCTCTGATTTTCAATGATTTTGCCTTATTTTTTTTCTGAACGGGCATCCAGTTAAAAATTGGGAACGCAAAATTACGGAGTTGTTTCGGTATATGCAAAAAGTTTTACATTGTTTTCTGTGTTTTTATTAAATATTTTCATCTTTTTTTCGCTTTCTAATAAAAATAACTCTCAGAACCTCAGGCAATAGTATCAATTGGATAAAGTACAGATGAGAAAAGCCTATTCTTCCTTCTTTTGTTAAACTCCAGAACGTACCTTTGTGGTTAATTGTTGGTATTTTACTAGTCAAACTAGGTTTCATTCTGTGAACTAACAATGAAAATTATTTAAAACTGTGTCAAAAGGAGCAAATAATACATATTTCGGCAACATCAAAGAAGGTATTAAATCTTCGCTGAAAGGGCTTTCATTATCATGGAGACACCTGAAAGAAGCTCGCCAAAGCCGAAAACCAATCTTTGTCAATAATCCTGACTACTTCAAACAAGAAACTGGGATTGTTACTTTACAATATCCTCATGAAAAGCTACCAATTCCTGATAATGGTCGCTATCAATTACACAATGAAATGGACGATTGCATCGTCTGTGATAAATGTGCTAAAATTTGCCCTGTCGATTGTATAGAAATTGAACCCATCAAAGCTACTGGAATTGCTGGTTACGCTTCTGACGGTTCTGCCATTCGTTTGTATGCGGCGAAGTTTGATATTGATATGGCAAAATGCTGTTTCTGTGGTTTATGTACTACTGTTTGCCCAACAGAGTGTTTGACCATGACACAGGAATATGACTTCTCTGTTTTTGACATTACTAAACATAATTTTGAATTCGGTAACCTTAGTCCAGAACAAGCACAAGAAAAACGTGATTTGTACGACCAATTCATGCTTGAAAAAGAAGCGATGAAAGGGTTGAAAACGAAGAAGACGGAAGACGGAAAGACACAAGATACAAGACTGGAGGATTCAGGACTAAAAGATGCTGGACAAGAAGAGAAAAAGCCTGTTGCAAAGCCAACGTTTAAACCAGCATTTAAGAAAAAGGAATCAGGACTGAAGGATGAAGGACTTGAAGATTCTGGACTTGAAGATGAAGGACTAAAAGAAAAAAACTCACAGCTCGTAGCTCCTAACTCACAGCTAACTGAAATAAAAGCAGACGAAATCACGCCTGCACCAAAACCGAAGCCAGTTTTCAAACCTTCGTTTAAGAAAAAAGAAGAAGGAATAGAAGATAAAGGAATAGAGGATTCTGGACTCAAGGAAACGATACAAGAAGTAAAAGCAGAAGAAATTACTCCTGCACCAAAACCGAAGCCAGTTTTCAAACCTTCATTCAAGAAAAAAGAAGAAGGAATAGAAGATAAAGGAATAGAGGATTCTGGACTCAAGGAAACGATACAAGAAGTAAAAGCAGAAGAAATTGCTCCTACTCCAAAACCGAAACCAGTTTTCAAACCTTCGTTTAAGAAAAAAGAGGAAGAAATTGAAAGCTCAGAAGTAAAAGATTCGGAAGAAGTAAAAACTGAAGACATCACGCCAGCACCAAAACCGAAACCCGTTTTTAAACCTTCGTTTAAGAAAAAGGAATCAGGACTTGAAGATGAAGGACTTAAAGTAAAAAGCTCAGAGCTTTCAGAAGAAAAAGTACTTGAGGATTCTGGAATGAAAGAAAATAGCTCACAGCTAACGGAAGTAAAAACAGAGGAAATCGCTCCTGTTTCAAAACCAAAACCAGTTTTTAAACCTTCGTTCAAACCAAAACCCAAGACTGACAATTGATACCTTTTGTTTTCATAGCTTTCATCGTCTTAACTGTTATCTCTGCATGTGTTGTTTTGTGGAGTAATAATGTTTTGTACGCTGCCTTTAGCCTTTTGCTTACGTTTTTTGGCATTGCCGCACTTTATGTATTGGTTGGTGCCGATTTTATCGCCATTACTCAGTTACTTGTTTATGTTGGTGGAATTTTGGTTTTACTTCTTTTTGGAGTAATGCTTACCAACCAGAATGGTAACAAAGAAAATGGCAAAAACGATATTATAGGAACTAATACCAATCGACTCATTGGTTTCGCTGTGGCATTTGGTTTATTTGCTTTACTTTTTTTCACTTTTGCTAAGGCTAATTTCGTCAATATTCAATCAAACTTATTTGAATCAATTGAGACATTCTCGACTACTCAAAATATTGGTGTTTTATTAATGACTGATTTTGTCTTACCCTTTGAGGTTTCTGGCGTACTGCTGATGGCAACACTAATTGGTGCTGCTTATTTAAGTAGCAAAACTAAAGTTTAATATTTCAAAATGGATAATAGTTTTCTTTCATATTATTTACTCACAAGTGCTTTATTGTTTAGCATTGGTTTGGCTGTGGTAGTTACCAAACGAAACGTTATTGTGGTTTTGATGGGAATTGAACTGATGCTAAATGCTGTAAACCTAAACTTAGTGGCTTTCAGTAAAAATGACCCAGATTTACAAGGACAAATGTTTGCACTCTTTGTGATTGTCGTTGCCGTTTGTGAAGCAGTCGTTGCATTAGCCATCGTGTTGAAAGCCCACGAACATTTCCAATCAATTAATCTTGACGAGATAAGTAATAATTCGGAAAAGTAAATGGTTTTCAGCTTTCAGTCATCGGATTTCAGGTTTCGGCTTTTGGTCTTCGGATTTGAGTAATTGGTCATCAGACTGCGAAATTTTGACTTTAAATGTAAACACAGAAAACTAAAATATCTATAAATAATATAAAATTGCAGTCACCTGAAAGCTGACATCCGACGACCGAAAGCTGAAGTCTGAAATCCTAAATCCAACATCCTAAATTCCCAAATCCTTCATTCAATAAAATGACAAAAACTAAATACGTTTCAGAATCTCTCACTACAATGACGGAAATGATTTTTCCGAACGATACCAATACTTTAGGAAATTTAATGGGCGGAAACCTCATGCGAATGATGGATGTTGTCGGTGCAATCTGTGCACAAAAACATTCAAATCGTATCGTTGTTACTGCTTCTGTCGATAATGTCTCTTTTAAAGAATCTATTCCGCTGGGCAGCGTAGTTACCCTTCAAGCTAAAGTAACTAGAGCTTTCAGTTCTTCCATGGAAGTAGTGATTGATGTTTGGGCAGAAAATATTCCTGCACAAGAAAGAGTAAGTACCAACAAAGCATTTTTCACTTTTGTGGCAGTTGATCAAAGCGGTCGCCCAATAGATGTTCCTATTTCTTTGACTGAAACGGATGATGAAAAAGCACTTTACGAAGGAGCTTTACGCAGACGACAACTACGTTTGGTTTTAGCAGGAAGAATGAAACCTTCGGAAGCAACCGAATTAAAAACGTTTTTGAATGGAGGCGAATAAATATGAGTTATGAATGTTGAGTGACGAGTTTTGAGTTTTGAGAAAGCTCTACAAGTTTTGCTGTGTAATTCTCAAAGCTCAATACTCAACTCAAAGCTAAGTAATTAACTCTACTCTTTCCGAAGAAAAAGCAATTGGTTTTTCAACAAATAGTACTTTCGTTGAAGTCCACACATTTTTGAATAATTCAGAATCTCGATAAGTATTCAAATGATTTTCACTTTCCCAATAACTATAAGTAGAAAAGATATTGGGAAAGTTTTTATCTTGTAATAGTTCTAAATGCTGACAACCTTCAAAATGCCTAATCTTGTGCTTGGAAGCATTAAAAATTGCCAAAAAAGTTGCTACTTTTTCTTCATGAAATGTCATTCTTACAATTCTAATTAGCATAATTTTGAATGGTTAATTTTCAATAAAATGTAGCGACTATCAATATTATTTCACCTTAAATCGCTCCATTCCTTTTCTATCTTGCAAAGTAACATAAGCATATTTCCCATTTGGGCTAAAAACCAAATTACTACTTTGCAAACCTTTTAATTGTACTTCTTTTAATAATTTTCCTTTTTTCGAAAAGACAAGTATTTTGCCTAATCCCCAACGACAAACGTAAAGATTTCCTTTTGCATCACATTTCATGCCGTCTAAGCCACCGTCTTCAAAGGAAGCGAAAAGTCTTTTCTTCGAAATATTTCCAGCAAGGTCAACGTCAAAAGCCCAAACTTTTCTCTGAATACTTTCATTTACATATAAAGTTTTTTCGTCTGGACTCAAACAAATGCCATTGGTTGTTCCCATTTGGTCTGTCAGAAGTGTTTCTTTTCCGCCTTTGTCTATTCGCCAAATTTTACCCGTTGAATTTTTCCAACTTGGGTCAGAAGCAAAAATTACATCCTTTTTAGTAATACAAATATCATTCGGCTGATTAAAAGCATCGTTATGACAATAAGTAGAAACGGCTTTAGTTTTCATATCAACTTTCAAGACATTATGCCCTGAAAAATCGGCTAAGTACATATTTCCTGCTTTATCAAATTGAATCGCATTGGCTGTACTTCCTTTGGGTAAAGTCAAGAATAATTCACAAGTACCATCTGGATTTACTTTGCCAATCGTGCCATCTTCTTTAAAGTTTACGACATACAAATTTCCAGCTTTGTCAAAATTTGGCCCTTCGATGTTATTAGTAAATAAGTTTTCTGCGGTGAAATCTTCTACTTTACTTTGCTTTTGAGCAAAAGTTTGGGATGAGAGTAAGGAAAATAATGCTAAACTCAAAGAGTAGCGTGTCATTGTTTTTTTCATGAATATTAATTGGAAATAGTATATAATTTTAAATTGGATACTGTTTAATAATCTACTTTATCGTTCTTTTCATTCCATAAATCAAAAGCTTTTTTAGCTTCTTCTCTTCCCAAAGGAATCATTTCTATTTTTCGTTCAGCGAGTGGCAATGGAATTTCATTATAAATAAAAGCATCATCAAAACCCGCTTCAGCTGCATCATCACGAGTATTGGCATAATACACTTTTGAAGGACGAGCCCAATAAATTGCACCCAAACACATCGGACAAGGTTCGCACGAAGTATATAATTCACAATCTGATAATTGGAAAGAATCAAGGTTTTTGCAAGCATTTCTAATAGCGACTACTTCAGCATGAGCCGTAGGGTCGTTGGTAGAAGTAACTTGATTAAAACCCTCACCCACAATTTCTCCATTCCTTACAATAACAGCACCAAATGGACCACCTTTTCCACCAGCACTTCCCTGAATTGAAAGTTCGATGGCTCTTTTCATAAATTTTAATTTGTCTTGTTCCATGATGATTTTTTCAGCAAGTTAGCAAACTCAATCAAAACTCTAACGACCGTGTAGAACCTTTGCTTTCATATTTATTTTTGAAGGTTTTGAAAATAAGTACAAATGCTTAATCAAAAGTATTTTTCCCTCTAAAACTCATTCCATAAATATCTGTGCTTGCTTAAATGGACACATACTATTTAGTACCAATCTATATAACAGATGATAAAAAAGACTTAATCCGTACACTTTAACATTTCCCCTAATTTTAGCATTAAAAAAATGTCGCAAACAAAATTTTATCAGTAAATTGCAGATAAATTTTGAAAAGATACTAGTCAAATAACGTATCGGTTTGGAGACGAAGATGTAACCATCTGAAAATCAAAACCTAAAACTCAAAAATCAACAATGAACTATCAACCGTCAGATTTCCTTCCAATACTTGTTCAATTAGTGGCTGCTTTAGCATTTATTGTTGCAACAATGCTTGCAACACACTGGCTAGGGCCTAAACGTCATAGTGTACTTAAAGATGATGCGTTTGAGTGTGGTATCGAATCAGTTGGTGATGCCCGCACGCCTATCTCTGTTAAATACTTCCTTGTAGCCATTCTTTTCGTACTATTTGATGTGGAAATTATTTTTATGTATCCTTGGGCTGTAAATTTTATGGGATGGGTAAAATCGACTTCAGATGTAGCCATTACAATGTTTCTTGAAATGTTAGTATTTATGGGCTTATTGTTATTAGGCTTTATCTACGTTATTAAGAAAGGTGTTTTAACTTGGGAGAAATAGTATCGTTTAATAGAATTGTTTGTAGAGAAAATAACAAACTTTTCATCTCTAACAAGGTTATCACAGAAGTTGAATATTAAAATACTGATTTATGAATATGATAGACAATCAAAGTATAAATGATTTCTTGAGTATTCAGATTCTCAAATTGATACAATGAGCGATAGAATAATAAAAACAGTTGATGCTCCAGAAGGAATTGAAGGACAAGGTTTCTTCGCTGGCAAATTAGATGATTTCGTGGGTCTTGCTCGTGCAAATTCACTTTGGCCACTTCCTTTCGCTACTTCATGTTGCGGTATTGAATTTATGGCAACTGCAGGTTCGCACTATGACATTTCTCGTTTTGGTTCAGAACGTATGTCTTTTTCTGCTCGCCAGGCCGATATTTTGATGGTGATGGGTACTATTTCTAAAAAAATGGGGCCTGTTCTCAAACAAGTATATCTTCAAATGGCCGAACCTCGTTGGGTGCTTTCAGTGGGAGCATGTGCCTCTTCTGGTGGAATTTTTGATACTTATTCTGTTTTACAAGGTATTGACCGTATTATTCCTGTTGATGTTTATGTGCCGGGTTGCCCACCTCGTCCTGAACAAATTTTGGATGGCTTTATGCAAATTCAAGAAATTGCAAAGTCTGAACAACGCCGCCGCAGAGAATCCCCTGAATATAAAGCACTTTTAGCATCTTACGGAATTGAGTAACAGTTATCCGTTTACTTCGCTTGTTTGAATGACAAGTAAAAGATAAACGATTGACAGATAAGCTAACAATGACAAACGAACAAATAGCACAAGATTTAGTCGCACAATTTGGCGAAGATAACATTTTTGGAATTGTAGAAAATTACGGTCTTCTTAACGTAACCACTACAACCGACACCATTGTGCCGTTGATGCATTATTTATATCAACATCCGACCTTCAAATTCCAATTTCTTACAGATTTAGGCGGTATTCATTTCCCAGACGTTCCAAGTCATGAATTTGGTGTTATTTATCATTTACATAGTTTAGAAAACAATGTAAGATTGATTATCAAATTATATGTTACCAGAGAAAATATCGTAGTGCCAACCATTACAGGTTTATATGCTTGTGCCAATTGGATGGAAAGAGAAGCCTTTGATTTTTACGGAATTTTGTTCTCTGGCCATCCAAAAATGGAACGTATTCTGAATGCAGAAGACATGGATTATCATCCGATGCGTAAAGAATATCCTTTGGAAGACGCCACTCGTCAAGATAAAATTGATGCCTTGTTTGGTAGATAAATTTATAAAAATATGTCTGAAATCGCATTAGTATCAAGCCCGTTTGTAGGCTTAGAGAAAGCACAAGTAGATAAAAAATATGTCAATGAGTTGACAACCCTAAACTTAGGACCAACTCACCCTGCAACTCATGGTATTTTTCAGAACATCTTAACGATGGACGGTGAAACTATTATTGATGCAGAACAGACAGTAGGATACATTCACCGTGCATTCGAGAAAATTGCTGAGCGTCGTCCTCTTTATCAGATTACCACGCTTACAGACCGTATGAACTACTGTTCGTCGCCCATCAACAACATGGGTTGGCACATGACTGTAGAGAAACTTTTAGGGGTTGAAGTACCTAAAAGAGCACAATATATTAGAGTAATTATGATGGAATTGGCACGTATTGCCGATCACATCATTTGTAATTCCATCCTTGCTGTTGATACAGGTGCTTTAACAGGCTTTTTGTATGTAATGCAATGGAGAGAACACATTTACGAAATCTACGAAGAAATGTGTGGTGCTCGCCTTACAACGAACATGGGTCGTTGTGGTGGAATGGAAAGAGACTTATCTAAAGAAGCCATCCGTAAAATCCAAATCCTTCTTGACGAATTTCCTGCTGGACTCATAGAATTTGAAAGCTTAGTAAAACGAAACCGTATCTTCATGGATAGAACCATTGATGTGGGTGCTATTTCTGCTGAACGTGCTTTAAACTATGGTTTTACTGGCCCTAACCTTAGAGCCGCTGGCGTTGATTATGACGTTCGTGCGATGAATCCATACTCTTCTTACGAAGACTTTGATTTTGAAGTACCAGTTGGAACAAAAGGTGATACTTATGACCGTTTCTTGGTTCGTGGCGAAGAAATGTGGCAAAGTCTAAAAATCATCAAACAAGCTCTTAATAACCTCCCTGAAGGCCCATATCACGCAGATGCCCCTCATTATTATTTACCTGAAAAAAAAGAGGTTTATAACAATATGGAAGCATTGATTTACCATTTCAAAATTGTAATGGGTGAAATTGACGCTCCAGTTGGCGAAGTATATCACTCAGTAGAAGGTGGTAATGGCGAACTTGGTTTCTATTTGGTATCAGATGGTGGCCGTGCACCATATCGTTTGAAATTCCGTCGTCCTTGTTATATTTATTATCAAGCATTCCCAGAAATGATTAAAGGTTCAACGCTTTCTGATGCCATCGTTACGATGTCGTCGATGAATGTGATTGCTGGGGAATTAGACGTGTAATTTTTGCTTAATTCAGACTAAAACATGACAAATACACAAACCATACAGTTTCCAGCCGATACGTTGGAGTTAGTTCATAAAATCATTAAACGTTACCCAGAAGGTAAGCAAAAATCTGCTTTACTTCCTATTTTACATTTGGCTCAAGCAGAGTGGAAATGGTGTAGTTCAGAAGTAATGGATTATGTGGCTAATTTGCTAAAAATAAAGCCTGTTGAAGTTTATGAAGTGGCTTCATTTTACACAATGTTTCACCTTGAACCAGTAGGCGAGCATGTAATTGAATATTGCCGTACAGGACCTTGTTGTTTAATGGGTGGTGTTGAAGTATATGACCACTTAAAGAAAAAATTAGGTATTGAAACTGGTGAAACTACTGCAGATGGTAAATTTACGATTAAAGAAGTAGAATGTTTAGCAGCTTGTGGTTGGGGACCTGTCTTCCAGATTCGAGAAAAATATTACATGCATTTGACGAACGAGAAAGTTGATGAAATCATTGATGAGTTGTCAAAATAATAATGTATTCAATAATTAATTGATACACTTTATCTGAATTCGATGCGAAGTATCGCTAATCAAATTTAATAGAAAAATGAAAATATTAACCGAACATATTGACGTACAAGGCATTGAAACCATTGATGTTTTTCGTAAAAAAGGTGGATATAGCGCAGTAGAGAAAGCTTTGAAAACGATGACTCCTGATGAAGTTACTGAAGAAGTAAAAAAATCAGGTATTCGTGGTCGTGGTGGTGCTGGTTTCCCAATGGGTATGAAATGGTCGTTTTTGGCTAAACCAGAAGGTGTTCCTCGTTATTTAGTTTGTAATGCGGATGAATCAGAGCCGGGTACTTTCAAAGACCATTATTTGATGATGAAATCACCTCATACTCTAATTGAGGGAATGATTGTATCGTCGTATGCTTTAGGTGCAAATACTTCTTATATTTACGTAAGAGGCGAATTAATGTATGTTGTCAATATTCTTGAAAAAGCCATTCAAGAAGCTTACGACAAAGGCTTGCTAGGTAAAAACATTTTAGGTTCTGGTTATGACCTTGACCTTTTCGTTCAACCGGGTGGTGGTGCTTACATCTGTGGAGAAGAAACAGCTTTATTGGAATCGTTGGAAGGAAAACGTGGAAACCCACGTAACAAGCCTCCTTTTCCTGCGGTTAAAGGCTTGTGGCAATGCCCGACTGTTGTTAACAATGTAGAATCGATTGCTGCTACTTCTTGGATTATTAACAATGGTGGTGACGAATACGCTAAAATTGGTATTGGTAGAAGTACAGGAACTAAATTAATATCAGCTTCTGGGCATGTTCGTAAACCAGGTGTTTATGAAATTCCATTGGGTATTACTGTGGAAGATTTTATTTTTGCAGATGAATGGTGCGGCGGTATCAGAGACGGTCATAAATTAAAAGCGGTAGTAGCAGGTGGGTCTTCTGTCCCTATTCTTCCAGCAGAGTTGATTTTGAAAACAGTGAATGGTGAAAACCGTTTGATGACTTACGAATCGCTTTCTGATGGTGGTTTTATCACAGGAACCATGCTAGGCTCTGGAGGTTTTGTGGTAATGGACGAAACTACTTGTATTGTTCATAATACACTTACTTTCGGTCGTTTTTATCATCATGAGTCATGCGGACAATGCTCGCCTTGTCGTGAAGGAACAGGTTGGATGGACAAAGTGCTTTATAGAATAGAACACGGAAAAGGTCGTCAAGAAGATATTGATTTGCTAGTGGATGTAGCAAAGAAAATTGAAGGTAATACAATTTGTCCCTTAGGTGAAGCAGCTTCTTGGCCTGTTGCCGCTGCGATTCGCCACTTCCGTGACGAGTTCGAATGGCATATCAAACATCCTGAAAAAGCAACACAAAAAGGTGCAGTATTTATGCGTGAAGGTGCAAGCTGGAGTTTATAATTTAAGGGTATGCAAAAAAAGATATTATTTATTGGACACGACGCTAATGTTGCGGGTGCACAATATGTACTACTTGATTTACTTAAATCTTTAAAAAATCAAGGTTTAGAAACATATCTTTTATTAGCTAAAGGCGGGACTTTATTAGCTGAATTTAATAAAGTAGCAAATGTGATTCTTTGGGAATACAATGAAGAATCATCACGAAGAAATCCTTATTCAAGAATCATTTACGATAAAGTTTTTAAACTAAACAAAATCCGTAAACTGAACTTTTATCAGGAAAAACTTAAAGAGCTAGCCGACCTAAAATTTGATTTAATTTTTTCAAATACTATTGCCAATGGTGGTTTATTACGAAATCTTGAATTTTTGAAATGCCCATTTGTAGTTTATGTGCATGAACTTGAAAATTCTATCCAAAAATACACATTACCAGAGGATTTAGCATATCAAGTACAAAATTGTACTCATTTTTTAGCAGCATCAAAAGAGATTAAAAGTAATCTTTTTAAAAACCATCAAATTGTTGAAGATAGAATAACTGTTGTAAATCCATTTATATCAGTAAATGGCATCCTCAACAAGTTGCATTATGCTAATAGAACAGGCATTAGAAAACGCCTGAATATTCCCAGTAATGCTCTAGTAATTGGAGGATGCGGTAATTTTGAATGGAGAAAAGGGGTTGACACATTTTTGTCAGTAGCAAATGCTGTTTTTAATGAAAAGAAAGATGTCCACTTTTTGTGGATAGGTATTCAAAAAAACTCCGTTGAACACCAAAACATTTTGTATGATTTAGAAAAAATGGGCATTGAAAATCACGTACATGTTATTGCTCCTACCAGAGATAACATCGACTACATGGCTTGCTTTGATATATTTTTTCTTTCTTCACGAGAAGACCCTCATCCATTAGTGATGATTGAAGCAAGTTTGAATAAAATTCCTGTCGTGTGTTTTGACAAAGCTGGTGGTGCTCCTGAATACGTTGATAAAGATGAAAGAGTAATCATTCCTTATGGAAGTATAGTTAGTGCTAAAAGTAAATTGATTGCCTTGATTGAGAATAAGTTACTCAGAGAAGAAATTGGGCAAAAAATGTATCAGAAAGCATTAAATTATGATGCTTCTGTGATAACTCCGCAGATATTACAAATTTTAGAAGAAATAAACGAACACGAAAGTATTTCTTGATTTTAAGTGAAATACAGTTTGAATCGTTAATAATTGGGTTGCTCTTAGGAAAGACCATGTTTTAATCGACAAAATTAAATATTAAGCTTTTATATGAAAGTTACAATAGATAACATCACCGTTGACGTAGCGCCTGGTACAACCATAATGCAAGCGGCTCGTCAAATTGGGCCCCATATAGCACCTCCTGCCATGTGTTATTACGAACCGCTAAAGGCTTCGGGTGGTAAATGCCGTGGTTGTTTGGTTAAAGTAACAGCGGGTTCTGAAAAAGATCCTCGTCCTATGCCAAAATTGGTGCCTGCTTGTATTACTCAAATTCAAGAAGGTATGGTGGTTGAAAACACTATCAACGAACAAGTATTAGAGGTAAGAAAAGGCATTGTAGAATTTTTATTATTGAATCATCCGTTAGATTGTCCAATTTGTGACCAAGCTGGTGAATGTGACTTACAAAACTTTACTTTTGAGCACGGTGTATCTAAAACACGTACTGTAGAAGAAAGAAATACATTTGATCCTGTAGATTTAGGGCCGAATATCAAATTAAACATGAATCGTTGTATTTTGTGTTACCGTTGTGTCTATACAGCAGACCAAATTACAGACGGACGTGTGCATGGTGTAATGAACCGTGGTGACCATGCTGAGATTAGCACTTATATTGAAAAAGCAATTGATAACGATTTCTCTGGAAATATTATAGATGTTTGCCCAGTAGGAGCTTTAACAGATAAAACATATCGTTTCAAAAGTCGTGTGTGGTTCTCAAAACCCGTAGATGCAAGTTGCGATTGTGGAAAATGTTCTGGCAAAGTAACACTTTGGTACAGAGGCGACGAAGTAATCAGAGTAACAGCACGTAAAAACGAATGGGGTGAAGTAAAAGAATTTATCTGCAATACTTGCCGTTTTGAACGTAAAAAGACTTCTGATTGGACAATCGAAGGGCCAAGCAAAGTACCACATAATTCAGTAATTTCTGCTAATAAGTATGGAGCGAACAAAATCACGCCAGCATTCCCATTAAAACAAGCAGCTGAACAATATAAAAAGATTGACGATAACCGTGATCGTTCATTTTTAGCCCCACAAAAGCAATTAAATTAATTGATTGTAGATAGTTTACTATTTACTCATTTAGATATATGGAAATTACATCAACATTATTTACGGCCAAAGCCATTTATGTAGGTATTATCTTCGCTATCACGCTTGGTGTAGCGGCCTATTCTACTTACTTTGAACGTATCATTGCTGCTTTTATGCAAGACCGTGTTGGGCCAGACAGAGCAGGGCCATTTGGTATTTTACAGCCTCTTGCAGATGCTGTAAAAATGTTCATGAAAGAAGATTTTATTCCTGCAAACTCAAATAAATGGCTGTTTATAGCTGGACCATGTTTATCTATGCTTACCGCTTTGATGACATCAGCAGTTGTACCCTTTGGCGACCAATTAGATTTAGGAGATGGAATAATCCTAGACTTACAAGGAATTGATGTTAACATCGGTATTCTTTGGGTATTTGGAATAGTTTCTTTAGGTGTTTATGGTGTTTTAATCGGTGGCTGGGCTTCAAATAACAAGTATTCATTAATTGGTGCTATTCGTGCAGCTTCTCAAAACATTTCTTATGAATTAGCAATGGGGCTTTCAATCATCGCTATCTTGATGCTTTCTGGCTCACTTTCAACAAAATCAATCGTTGAAACACAACAAAACGGTCATTGGAATATCCTTTATCAGCCTTTAGGCTTTGTAATATTCCTAGTTTGTGCCTTTGCTGAATGTAACCGTACTCCTTTCGATTTACCTGAATGTGAAACTGAACTAATTGGTGGTTATCACACAGAATACTCTTCTATGAAATTAGGCTTTTACTTATTCTCTGAATACATTAATATGTTTATTTCAGGAGCAGTAATGGCTACCTTATACTTTGGTGGTTACGATTATTTATTCAATGATTATGTCGCCCAAATTTCATGGTTAGGAGAATATGCTTATAATGTATCTGCACTTTTAGGTCTTGTTGTATTAATCGTAAAAGCATTGATATTCGTATTTATATTCATGTGGGTACGTTGGACGCTTCCACGTTTCCGTTATGACCAATTAATGGGCTTAGGCTGGACTGGATTAATTCCATTAGCAATGTTCAATGTTGTATTGACGGGTGCTTCAATGTTATTTACTGTAAATGATGGCGGTTCAAACTGGATGACAGTTGGAGCATCATGGGCTGGCGTTATCATCATGTTAGTGGTAACATTTGCTTACAGCGAAATGAAATACAAGAAAAAGAAATTAGCAACAGCTTAAAATATCATAATATTTTAAGCTTCAAAATAAAAACTCTTTCCTTTAAGGTTTGAAGACTATTATGAAATTATCAAATAAATCCAAAGTCTTAGAGCAAGAAGAAATGACTTTTGCCGAACGCATTTACTTACCAGCTATCGTTGGTGGTATGGCTACTACGCTAAAACACTTCTTTTCTAAAAAAGTAACCATTCGTTATCCTGAACAAAAACGTTATTTAGGCCCTGTCTTTCGTGGACATCACATCCTGAAACGTGATGAAGAAGGAGCAGAACGCTGTACTGCATGCGGGCTATGTGCTGTAGCATGTCCAGCAGAGGCAATTTCAATGGTTGCGGAAGAACGTAAAAAAGGCGAAGAAAATTTATACCGTGAAGAGAAATACGCAAGCGTTTATGAAATAAATATGCTTCGTTGTATTTTCTGTGGTTTGTGTGAAGAAGCTTGTCCTAAACAAGCCATTTACTTACAACACGATAAAATGGTTCCTGTTTTTGAAGACCGTTCTGAAGTAATCTTTGGAAAAGATAAATTGGTTGAAAAAATGGATAATCGCTATTTAAGAGAAGGTTGGAAATAGCCATTTTGTAAATAAATTATTTGTAATATCTGATAACGATTCATTAAAAATATGAACTTTTGGTACTTCCTAACTGCCTTGACACTCCTGAGTGCTTCAATGGTAATATTATCTAAAAACCCAATACACAGTGTTTTGTATTTGGTTTTCACATTCTTCTGTATTTCTGGTCATTACGTATTGTTAAATGCCCAGTTTTTAATGGCTGTTAATATTGTAGTTTATGCAGGTGCCATCATGGTACTATTTCTCTTCGTAATCATGATGATGGATTTAAGCAAAAATTCACCCGATTCGAAAAGTACATTAACCAAACTAGCTGGTGCTATTTTAGGTGGAACACTTTTAGTAATTTTAATTGCAGCTTCACGCAAGGTAGATTTAAAGGATGTTAAACCAATCGATGCACAAACAGGGATGGTTGAAGGGCTAGGACAAATCCTTTATCGTGATTATGTACTTCCTTTTGAATTAGTTTCTATCTTGTTTTTTGTAGCTATGGTTGGTGCAGTAATGTTAGGAAAAAGAGAAGCTGGAGAACGTAATTTTTAAGTAAATAAAAATAACAACAAAAAGCCTGATGATTAGTTTTCGTCAGGCTTTTTTGTTTTCTTGCTTTTGGGGCATTAAAAACATAAGTCATCCCGAATTTTCTCCTAAAATAGCGAGTTTTAGAAGATTAAAAAGTTTTTTAGATTTGTTCTCGTCCTTACTTTTTGTCTTGATACAAAAAGTAACAAAAAAATCAAGAATTCCTAAACTCGCTTCGCTCAAACAGTAGGAATTCGTTGTCCATCAATCACAAAAAAGCGGTCGAAATTAGTTTTTCGACCGCTTTTTTGTGATTTTAAAATTCGGGATGACTCATGTTTAATATCATAAAAGAAAACTATTCAACAATACCTAATTGAACAGTATTTGTCTTTAAACTCTTATCTGATGGAATACTTAATGTCGTTACGAAAGTATCACCAGTAGCTAATAAACCTTTTTCTTTCAAGAAATCTGTCATTCCTTTTACAGTTGCTTCAACATCTTTTCCTTTTGTTTCATAATAGAAAACATTTGCTCCCCATAATAAACCCATTTCTTGTTGAACGGCTTTATTTGAAGTAAAGATATATAAGCCTGCTTTAGGACGATGAGCAGATAAACGGAAAGCAGTATAACCGCTATTAGTAATACACAAAATTGCTTTTGCTTCAGTATCACGAGCTAAACGACAAGCTCCAGCAATCATGCGATCATTTAAAGGAAACTCAATTGAACCTTTACTTAAAGAGTGATTCTTAAAGTAAATTGATGCTTCATCTCCTTTTACAATTTTGATTTCGTTTTGTTGTTGCTCAACTACTTCTTGAATATGTGCCATTGTTTCAACAGCTTTCAATGGATATGCACCAGAAGCAGATTCACCACTCAACATCGTTGCAGAAGCACCTTGTAACACTGCATTGGCAACGTCAGATGTTTCAGCACGAGTTGGTACAGGGTTAGTAATCATCGACTCTAACATTTGAGTAGCCACGATAACTGGTTTTCCAGCCAAAGTACATTTCTCAACCATTAGTTTTTGTAAATGAGGAACTCTTGCACCATCAATTTCAACACCAAGGTCACCACGAGCAACCATGATTGCATCTGTAGCTTCGATGATTTCGTCTAAATTATCAATCGCAAATGGTGTTTCAATTTTAGCAATTACCTTAGTATTCTTACCATAAGCCTTGATTCTGTCTTTAATATCGTGAATATCAGCAGCAGTACGAACAAATGAAAGGGCAATCCAATCAACACCATTATCTAAACCAAAATATAAATCTTTAAGGTCTTTTTCTGTTAAACATGGTAAAGAAACTTTAGTACCCGGAAGGTTAATACCTTTCTTCGACTTTAAAACGCCACCATAAACAACCTCAGTAATTACTTCTTTCTTTACTTTATCAATCTCTAAAACTTTAACTTCTAAATTACCATCATCCATCAAAATTCTTTCTCCAACATTTACATCTAAATACATAGAAGTATAAGTTGTTCCTACACGTTCTGAATTTCCCAATAAAGTTTCATCCATTACGAATGTCAATTTATTTCCCTCTGTAATAGTAACACCATTATTTTCTACAAGTTGTGTACGAATTTTAGGTCCTTGTAAATCTTGCAGAACTGCAAGATTAATTCCTAACTCTTGAGATATTTCTCTAATAGTTGTTAATCTCTGTAAATGGTCTTCGTGTGTTCCGTGCGAGAAGTTAAGTCGGAAAATATTCACGCCAGCTTCTGCAAACTTAACTAGCATTTCTTTTGAATCGGAAGCAGGACCTACTGTTGCTACGATTTTAGTTTTTCTTTGATAGGACATAATTCAGTTAATTATTCAATCTTGATAGTTCAATTAGATAATATAATGCGAAATTACATTTTACTATTTACACTTTGAATTAAATTTATGTGTTTTCTTCGAGAAGTTTAATTTTTATTTTACAAATATAATTTTATCAAGAAAATAAATAACCAAATCAACAGTATATATTTTAATGAATATCAATAATAATATTTTGTCTTACTATCAGATTTCAAACGATTCTATAAGTCACAAAAAAAATCCCATAAAGTTTTTCACCTTATGGGATTAGCAATCCTTTTTCTAAACCTTAATTTACTTCTCGTTCTAAAGCCATAAAATTACTCAATATATTATTCTTATTAAAAATCGGTAAAATTTCTACTTTACACAAATACAGCTCTCCATCTTTTCTGTAGTTAACTACCTGTCCTGTAAATGTAGATCTCTCGGTCAACTTTTCTCTAATTTGTTTTCTAATTATTGTTGACGTTTCGACTCCTTGAAGGAAATTTGGAAATTTCCCAATAGCTTCATTAGCACCATAACCTGTCATTCTGCTAAAACCTCTATTGACCCACTCTATTTTTTCGTTGGCACAAGTAATAACAATCGCATTTTCTCGATGCTTCAAAAAATTCTTGATTTTACTTAAATTAAAATGCCAAGCACGATTTCTAGCATATTCTTCTAAAAATTCATACTCTGTTATGTTGTTGCTCGCTCTAGTTGTAAACTCATAGGCATGTAGCAGTGGGCTCACCAAGTGTACATTCTTGAAAGTATCACAATGGACTTCTGGGGAAAGATTAGTCATTTTACAAAATAAATTTAAACTTATTAGTGGTAAGTCTTTGTAAAATGATTTTGTTTTAAAAATTTACATTTTTTTTAAAAATAATATTCCAGAAGAGTAGAACAGCCACAAAAGCCTTTGGTAATAATTATAAAAAACTAAATATCTTTGCCCTAATAGAAATTTAACCCTTGATAGAAGTGAATCTTAAAGCCCTAAAACACATTTATTTTCTTGGAATCGGTGGCATTGGTATGTCGGCAATTGCTCGTTGGTTTATTGCCAATGGATATTCATTAGCAGGATATGACAAAACCGCTACTCCACTAACCAATGCTTTACAAGCTGAAGGAATTCCTGTTCATTTCTCTGATGATATTAGCCTGATTCCCGCTGAATTTTTAGCCAATAAAGAAGAAACACTCATCGTTTACACGCCCGCAATTCCGAAAGACCATCTTGAATTTAATTATTTAAAAGATAATGGTTTTACTTTGATGAAACGCTCACAAGTATTGGGACTTTTGACCAAAAGCTTTTTTACCATCGCCGTTTCGGGTACGCATGGTAAAACCACTACTTCATCAATGGTTTCGCATATTCTAAAAAATGCTGGTAAAAATGTTACTGCTTTTTTAGGAGGAATCACCCAGAATTATGGTACAAATTTCTTGATAAACGAATCGCCAGAGGATGTAATATGTGTAGTAGAAGCAGACGAATTCGACCGTTCTTTTCTTACTTTATATCCCAACTTAACCATTGTTACTTCTACCGATGCCGACCATTTGGATATTTATGGCGACCACGACCAATTACTGGAATCTTTCCAATTATTTGTCTCTCAACTAAAAGAAGGCGGTAAATTATATCAGCGTAAAGGTTTGAATTTGGCAAGTTTCACCAACAATGAATCGACAGAATATTCATTGTACGAAGGTGATTTTTATGCTGAAAATCTAAGAATTGAAAATGCCGAAATGATTTTTGATATTGTTTATCCAAATGGCATCATCAAAGATTGTACTTTATTAACACCCGGTTTCCATAATGTGGAAAACGCTTTGGCGGCTACAGCAGTGGCTTTAGAAGTAGGACTTAGTCCAGCAGAAATCAAAGAGGGCATTTGTACTTTTGGAGGCGTAAAACGTAGATTTGAATACCATATCCGCTCGAAGAAGATTGTTTATATTGATGATTATGCACATCATCCTACCGAAATACAAGCGTTTTTATCGTCTGTAAAAGCCTTGTATCCACAACATAAATTAACGGTAGTTTTCCAACCACATTTGTTTACTCGTACCCGAGATTTTCAAGAAGGTTTTGCTGAAAGTTTAAGTTTAGCCGACGATTTGATTTTACTAGATATTTATCCAGCCAGAGAATTACCAATTGAAGGAGTTACTTCTGATATAATCTTTAATAAAGTAACTTCTCCAAGCAAAACACTTTGTAGCAAAGAGGCCGTATTAGACCTCCTCAAAGAAAAACAACCTGAATTAATAGTAAGTGTTGGAGCAGGCGATATTGATACTTTGATTCCTAAGATTAAAGAATGGGGATTGAGTTTATAATGTTTTTAAGTTTTCATAGCTTTGACAACTTTCAAAAAGTTGTCAAAGCTAAACCAACCAAAACCTACGCCATTACTAAAAAACTAAACTCATAGGAGATTCATTAATCTGCTACCTAAACATTCTTTTCCACAACAAATCATCATTTATTAAAATCACATAAGTCTTCATATAAATTACATCAAGCTCCATACTTTTTGCATCAATTGTTTTGTTTGATTAGATTTGTCTTATCCCTAAAAACTATATTTATCAGTAAAAATCATCAACATGAAAAAAATCCTTACGTTCATTGCTATTACTTGCTTTTATGTACAACTCAATGCCCAACATTTGAGTATTGAGCATATCATGCAAGACCCTAAATTTACTATTGGAGCTTTGCCATCTTCCATCAATTGGTCGGAAGATAGTAAAATGGTTTATTTCAACTGGAACCCTTTCCGTAATAAGGCTGATTCTTTATACAGTGCTTCGGTTACTGAAAAAAAGCCTTTTAAAGTTCCTCCGCAAGTTCGTAGAGCTTTGCCTGCTTTTAATGGCGTTTATAGCCGTGATTTCTCAAAAAAGATTTACACAAAAAATGGGGATTTATTTTTGCTAGACTGTAAAACAATGGCGGTTCGTCAGCTGACTAATACGGTAGAAGTAGAAAGTAATCCTAGCTTTAATGGCAAAGAGACTAAAATTATTTACAGTAAGGCAAGTAATTTGTACAGTTTTAATCTTGCCACTGGTGAAACAGAGCAATTAAGTAATTTCTTGACTGGCACTAAGAAAGCAGAAGCGAAAGCTAATGAACAAGAAAAATGGCTCAAGAAAGATCAATTAAGTCTTTTTGAAGTATTGAAAGAACGTGCAGATAAGAAAAAACAAGGTGAGGCAATTGCCAAAGAAGATTTACCAAAACGTGCCAAAGAGATTTATATTGAAGATAAAAGAGTAGATATTCAGACCTTGAGTCCTGATGAAAATTATATTACCTATCGACTCACAAAATCAGCTACTGGTGCAAAAAATGCAGTTGTACCAAGTTATGTAACAGAATCTGGTTTTACAGAAGATTTACCTGCTAGAACTAAGGTGGGTGCACCAATGCCTACTTATGAGTTTTGGGTTTATGACATTAAAAAAGATACTGCCTTGCAAGTGTCAACCAAAGAAATTGAAGGCATTGATGAACAACCAGCTTATTTGAAAGAGTATGCTAAAAAAGATACTACAAAAAATAAAAAAGCTGAGCCTAGAAAAGTAATGTTCAATGAACCGATTTGGTCGGAAGATGGAAAATACTGCGTAGTAGTAGTAAGAAGTCAGGATAATAAAGACCGTTGGATTTTAAAGCTAGACATTGCCACAAGAAAGCTTAAAACGATTGATAGACAAAGAGATGAAGCTTGGATTGGTGGCCCTGGGATTGGCTCTAATTTTAGTACTGGAAACATTGGCTTTTTAGGCGATGACCAAACACTTTACTATCAGTCAGAAGAAGATGGGTACTCACATTTATATACTGTTAATCTTACAACAGGTGCTAAAAAGCAATTAACCAAAGGAAAGTTTGAGATTCAAAGTCTTCAATTATCAAAAGACAAACAACATTTTTACTTTACTTCCAATGAAGTACATCCAGGCGAACAGCATTTCTACAAAATGGCTGTGACAGGTGGAGAAAGAGTACGTTTAACAAAAATGACGGGGTCAAACCAAGTAGTACTTTCGCCTGATGAAACCAAATTGGCTTATTTGAATTCATATTCAAATCGTCCTTGGGAAGTATATGTTCAGGATAATGTAGTTAATGCTCCGCCTAGCCAAATTACAAAATCGCAAAGCCAGCAGTTTAAAGAATATAAATGGCGTGAACCCGAAATCGTTACTTTTAATGCTAAAGATGGCTCAGAAGTGTATGCTCGTTTGTATGAAGGCAAAGGAGAAAAAGGTAAAAAGCCAGCCGTAATTTTTGTGCATGGTGCAGGTTATTTACAAAATGTGCATAAATGGTGGAGTCAGTATTTCCGTGAATATATGTTCCATAATATGTTGGTTGATAATGGCTATACCGTATTGGATATTGACTATCGTGGTTCGGCTGGCTATGGCAGAGATTGGCGTACAGGTATTTATCGTTTTATGGGTGGTAAAGATTTAACCGACCAAGTAGATGGTGCTAAATGGTTGGTAGAAACCCAAGGTGTTGACCCTAAAAAGATTGGTATTTACGGTGGCTCTTATGGTGGTTTTATTACTTTAATGGCAATGTTTACTACGCCTGATGTATTTGCGGCTGGTGCAGCATTAAGACCCGTAACAGATTGGGCAGCTTACAATCATCCTTATACAGCCAATATCTTAAATGAGCCACAAACAGATTCCATTGCGTATCGTAAAAGTTCACCGATTTATTATGCTGATGGCTTAAAAGGCAATTTATTGATTTGCCATGGAATGATTGATGTCAACGTACATTACCAAGATGCCGTGCGTTTAGCACAAAGATTAATTGAATTGAAAAAAGAGAATTGGGAATTAGCATCATATCCGATGGAAGATCACGGTTTTGTAGAACCAACATCATGGATGGATGAGTACAAAAGAATTTTCAAACTGTTTGAAACGACATTGAAGAAGAAATGATTGAGGAAGTGATTGGTGAATAGTAATTGGTGATTAGATGTGCTTGCCTAAAATAGGTTGAAAGTTTTGTCAATCTATTTTAGGCAAGCACATTAAAGGAAAACCTAAACTAATCACCAATTACTAATCACCAATCACTGAACTAACTACAAAAATGAATAAGTAAAATCTAAAGGATTAGCATATTTAAACTGATAACCAGTTTTCTCAATTAGCTTTTGTGGACTGATGATTTTAAATGGAATGGCTTCGGTAGCTTCTTCAAAAATTGGTACTTCAAAACCATATTCTTCACAATTCTTTAGAAATACTTCTTTACGGACTGGATGTTCAGGTGAGACAACGTTAAAAGTTTCTCCCCAAAAACCTTTTTCAAGTATCGTTGAAATAATGCCAATTACATCATCTTGATGGATGTAATTCACAGGAATTTGTCCAGTATTGATACGCTTTCCAGCAAAGTACTTCGCTCCTATTCTCTCCATTCCCATCAAACCTCCACAACGTAAAATAGTTGTTTGTGTATCGAGTGCTTTTAATAATTCTTCTACTTTTATCAACGCCGAAGAAGTTATTACCTCATCATCCTCTGTAATTTCTCTATTCAAATCTGGATAAACAGACGTTGAAGAAGTATAAATGATGGATTGAATACTGGATTTTTTAAGAGCAGGAATTAAAGATTGAATTTGTTGGATATGATAATCTTCACCATACTTGCCAGCACGAGGTGGAATGCAAATAATTAATATTTCTGATTGAAGGAATTCAGCAAGTTCATCGCCTTCTACTGCTGGAGAAAATTTCAGTAAAAAAGGCTGAATGCCTACACTTTGAAGCAATGATAATTTGGCTTCAGAAGTAGTAGAACCTTTTACTTCATGACCATTTTCTACTAAGTATTTGCCTAAAGGCAAACCTAACCAACCGCAACCTAAAATACTTATTTTCATAGATAAAACTTTTTTCTCAAGATAAACTCTTCTACCGCCTCTGGAATCATGTAACTAATTGATTGTCCATTTTTCAAACATTCACGAATGAACGTAGCTGAAATATCCAATAAAGGAGCTTTCACTAAACGCACATTCGGGTGGTTTTCTAAATCACTAGGTTCTGAATTCGGGCGTGGATAAACATATAAACCGAAGTACTCTAAAATCTTATCATGGTTTTTCCAATTTGGAAACTGTGCCAGATTATCGCCACCAATAATCAATTTGAATTCATGCTGCGGATACTTTTCTTGCAAACGAATGAGGGTATCAATCGTAAAAGAAGGCTTTGGCATCGAAAATTCTATGTTGGTTACCTTAAATTTAGGATTATCGGCTATGGCTTTTTCAACCATATCCAAACGGTCGAATTCGTGCAGTAAAGATTTATTTTTCTTGAAAGGATTCTGTGGAGAAACTACAAACCAGACTTGTTCTAAGTCTGTAGTGGTTGCCATTACGTTGGCAACAATTAAATGCCCAATATGGATGGGATTGAAAGACCCAAAAAAGAGACCAATTTTCATATAGCTATGAGCTATGAGCTGCAAGCTATGAGCTTTGAGTTATGAGAAATGAGCTTTGAGTTATGAGTTTGAGGTAAAAGAATTAAGGTAAAAGATTAAGGTTTCCCTTATTTTATCTTAATTCTCAAAACTCAAAGCTCAAAGCTCATTACTCAAAGCTATCAGCTCAAGGCTCAAAGCTTAAAGCCTAAAGCTTTTTCGTAAAATCATCAAACAGTTTTTGTGCTTTTCTGAAAGCTTCAGTTAAATCATCGTTCAATAAAATGATGTCGAATCTATCTTTAAAAGACATTTCAAAATTCATTTTAAATACTCTTTTCGAGATAGAATCTTCTGAATCTGTACCACGTTCACGTAAGCGTTTTTCTAGTTCTTGTACACTTGGTACTTTCACAAAGATTGATAAAGCTCTATCTTTATAATACTCTTTCAATTTTACACCACCACGAACATCCACATCAAAAATGACATGTTTTCCAGAAGCCCACAGCCTTTCAATTTCTGACTTCAATGTGCCATAATAAGCCCCAGGATATACTTCCTCCCACTCTACAAATTCATCATTATCAATTTTCTCTTTGAATTCATCGGGAGTCATGAAGTAATAATCTTTTCCATTTTCTTCATTACGTCCACGTTTATCACGTGTACAGGCAGAAATAGAAAATCCTAGATTGTCATTATTCGCAAGCAAATGCTTTACAATAGTTGTTTTGCCCGAACCAGAAGGGGCTGAGAAGATAATAAGCTTTCCGTTTTCCAATTTTCAACAAGTAAGTAGGTACAAAATACCCTAATTAATTAAAAGTAAAAGGCTATTAAGTAAATCGTAACAATCACGACGGACTTAATAACCTTTATCAAAAGAGCAAGATAGCTCAATTACAATGCACTTATTTTCTTTTTGATACAATCAATCAAGCTTGAAGGAACGCATTTTTTTTCCAATTTCAATTGCATTGTTTCTTTGATACATTTCTCCAATTCATATCCTTTCTCGCATGGCAAACATTTATCCATGTTTTGCTTAAATTGGGCTATTTGCTCATCTGTTGCCTGACCATCCACAATTAATTGGACTAATTTCATACAGTCAGATTGATGCTCGCAGCTTGTCTTTTTTTGAATTTTTTCAACCTCGGAAACCATTATTCTATTGGATTAAGCAAATTTAATTTGGCGTTTTATTGGGGTTACTATTTGTGATAATCAAGTAGTTAATCAACAGGAAGGTTTATAAAAAAATTCCCTTATGTTTAAAAATATAAAAAATATTCCTTTGAAAGTTCATTTTTTTATATCCACAACTACTTATTCTGCCATGCTGTCAGCATTTACGTCATAGCCTAATGATTTGGCATACGATTTCAATTTTTCTTTCAACAACATTCTGGCACGGTGCAAACGAGAACGCACAGTTCCGATAGGAATATCCAAAATCTTTGCCATTTCTTCATAAGTAAATCCTTCAACATCACAAAGGATAATCACTGTTCTAAAATCTACTGGCAAAGCATTTAAAGCGTTTGCAATTTCATCCCCAATTAAATCTTGAACGGTGTCAGCTCTTAAATCTACTGTTTGGGTTGTTTCAGCATCTTCTTCAGAATTATAAGTTGTTTCAACATCTTGATAATCAACTTTTGAAGGTTCTTTAGACTTCTTTCTGAAGTCGTTGATGAAACTATTCTTCAGGATTCTGAACAGCCATGCTTTGGCATTAGTTCCTTCAGCAAAAGAGTTGATGAATCTAAATGCTTTGAGATATGTGTCTTGAACAAGGTCGTTGGCATCGTCTTCATCATTCGTCAGACGAAAGGCAAAATTGTACATTGAGTCAATGTACGGCATAAACTCCTTTTCGAAAACTCTATGTTTTTCTACTTCAGTATAGGTTTGAGTTATTTTAATTTCTTCTTGCTCGTCCATGGTTGCTGCTGAATATCACTTGATAAAAATAGAAAATGATACCTTAATTATCAAGTAATTTATTGAATCTACATTACATTGTTTTAGATAATTTTTATAAACAAACAACTTGCCAAGCATGATTTTTATCATTTTCCTGACAAAAAGGCATAACCACGATTGGTAACTAATCTTTTCTAAAAAATTGAATAATGACAATTACTAAGGTTGTAAAAATGGTGCTGGCAATTACTTTGACTAGAATGGGTAGAATAAGACCGAAATCTGAGGCTTCTAAAGAAAAAAGTATAAAATGATGAACAAAAGTCAATATCATTACGTAAGATACAAACCAAGATAAACCCATTGATTTTAGGCTAAGTACTTGGCGTTCGTCATAGCCTCTTTGTGGTACTAATAGTGCTAAAATAGGAGTACGAATATAAGCAATGAAAGTCATCGCTGCGGCATTTGCACCGATGGTATTATAAAAAATATCAATAAACATTCCGGCAATAAAGCCTAGAAACACTAGTTGAACTCTACTAATATCAAAAGGAAGTAGAATAACCGTGGCTACATAAACGAAACAAAATGCGTGATTAAGGAATACCAATTGTCTGACAAAGAAAATTTGCAGCAAAAGATAAAAAATAAAAGTAAGTATTTGTGGAAAAATATTTCTTGGAGTCATTCTTAAATTAAATTGCCGAGTTTAAGCTATGCACAATTATTACAACAGGTTTTATTTCTTTACTTCACTGTCAGTACTTTCTAAAGCCTTCTGTTCTTTTTCAAGTTTATTATTAATGACATAAACATAAGAAAGTGTACTAAAATCAGTCGCCAATTTTACTTTGATGTCATGAAAAGTTTGGTCTGGTTTTAAACCTACTTTACTAACATAACCAATTACGATGTTGGAAGGAAAGACATAGTTAAAGTCTGAAGTCATAATTGTATCCTTCACCCTAACATTTTTATATCTTGACACATCAGTCATTTCAACAATAGAAGGATTTTTGCCATCCCATTTTACTGAACCAATTTCGTTATTACTTTTTACTTTCGCAGAAACGGTATATTCTGAATGAAGGATAGAAATTATTCTTGAATAATGTTCTGAACAAGATTTAATTTTACCAACTACTCCTGTTGAAGAAATTACGCCCATTCCTGGAGATAAACCATCAGCAGTACCTTTATCAATGGTAATATAATTATTGAATTGTGCTACTGAAAGATTGGTTACTTTGGCTACTGTAAACTTAAAACGAGCAGCAACAGCAGAATCAGCCTTGTAATTAAAACCTGATTGAGAAACTGGAGACTGTTGGGCTTGTAATTTTTCTACTATTTCGTAGAGATGTTTGTTTTCATCACTTAAATCATCATTTACTTTTCTAAGATTTGAATATTCCACAATTGAATTTGAAATATCTAAAGCCTTTGCTGCATAATAATTGGTGGTATTAAACATCACAGCACTTGGATAATTATTGACTGAATAGAAAAACCATAGACTCAGTACCTCCAGTAATGCAAACAGAATGAAGGCTCGTTTCCTAGAAATAAATTGGATTAACTGATACATTTGCTAAAAGAAGAATCTTGGAGTAATTGATTTTGGAAAAGTCTATAATGTAAAAATGAGTAAACGAAAGAACATAAAAATATCATTCTTTCATTTACTCATTTCTTATCTTTGTTAATTAAGAGATGAGAATAGGCTTGAAGTGGTCAAGATGTTTTAATACTTCACCTGTTCCACGTACTACAGCTCTTAATGGGTCATCCGCAATATGAATTGGCAATTTAGTTTTATTCGCCAAACGTTTATCTAAACCATGCAATAAAGCTCCGCCACCTGTTAAATGAATACCATTGTGGTAAATATCGGCTGAAAGTTCTGGAGGCGAAACCTCAAGTGCTTTCATTACTGCTTCTTCAATTTTAGAAATTGATTTATCTAAAGCATAAGCAATTTCAGAATAAGTAACTTTAATTTCTTTTGGAATACCAGTCATTAAATCACGTCCACGGATTTCGTAATCTGCTGGTGGGTTTTCTAATTCTGGCAAAGCTGAACCTACTTCAATTTTGATTAACTCTGCTGAACGTTCACCAATTAATAAATTGTGTTCACGACGCATATAATCAACAATATCACGAGTAAATACATCCCCTGCAATACGTACAGAAGCCTCGCAGACAATTCCTGAAAGTGCAATTACTGCAATTTCAGTTGTACCACCACCAATATCCACAATCATTGAACCATTTGGTTGTTCAATATCTATTCCAATACCTATTGCCGCAGCGATAGGCTCGTGAATCATGTACACTTCTTTAGCACCAGCGTGTTCACAAGAATCTTTTACTGCTCTTTTTTCTACCTCTGTAATTCCTGAAGGAATACAAACAACCATACGGTGAGAAGGCGTTAAAAAACGATTTCCCGTATCAATCATTTTAATCATTCCTCGAATCATCAATTCGGCTGCCGTAAAATCGGCAATTACTCCGTCTTTCAAAGGACGAATAGTTTTGATATTATCGTTAGTTTTTTCGTGCATCTGCATTGCCTTGTTTCCAATGGCTAATACTTTATTGCTCAATTTATCAAGGGCAATAATTGATGGTTCGTCAACCACAATTCTATCTTTATGAATAATTAACGTATTGGCAGTACCAAGGTCAATCGCAATGTCTGAAGTCAGGAAATTGAATAATCCCATTTTATGATTTTGTTCTTTATATTAATATTTTTATCGACAGGTTCTTTGTAAAGTTAATCATTTAAAACCACCTGTTTTCAGATATTCTTGTAAAAGTACAAAATTAATGAGAATGTAAGAGATTACCTTAAAACCACAGGGAAAAAATTTAGAAGTACAAGAAGATAAAAGACAAAAGCGAAGTGAGGTTTATCTTTTTAAAATAATTTTTAGACTTTCTTTTACTTTAAGATGAATCCAATTGAAATCATTACTTTCCAAAATTGCTTTAGGAAATAGTTGTCCGCCCATTCCGAAAAATTTAGCTCCAGCATCAAGCCAAGTATTCAAACTCTCTTGATTGGGTTCAACGCCACCAGTTATCATCATTTCAACTTGGGGCATCACCGTTTTAACAGATTTGACAAAAGAAGGATTTAAAATATTTGCAGGGAAAATTTTAACAATATCTGCACCTAAAAGGTTGGCTTTATAAATTTCGTTTGGAGTAAGCACTCCTGGAAACCAAGCCATGTTATTTTTTTGACAAACCTTTGCTACTCCAGCATCCAAGATTGGCTGAACAATAAAGTCAGCATCTAAATCAACAAAGTATTCGGCTTCCTCGGCATTGTAAATAGTGCCAATACCAATTGCCATTTCAGGGAAATCATTCCGAATATATTTTACTAATTCAGCGAAAATCTTATCTGCACCAACACCACGATTGGTGTATTCAAAAACTCTGATTCCACCATCATAACACGCTTTCACCACGGCTTTACACTTTTCAACATCAGGATGATTGAAAAGTGGCATGATGGGTGTTTGATAAAGTTTTTCGTACAAAGTCTCTTTGGAAAATTTCATAGTTAATTTATCTTCTTAATTTTCCACTTACATCGCCGTTCATCACGACTTCAATTTCCTTTACAGACGATAAATTAAAATCGCCTTCAATCGTATGTTTTAGTGCCGAAGCAGCTACTCCAAATTCTATTGCTTTCTGAGTATTTTGATAAATGATTTCTCCATAAATAAAACCAGCCATAAAAGCATCTCCTCCGCCAATTCTATCCACAATATCTGGAATGTTAATTTGCTTGGTTTCTAACATTTCAAATCCATTCCAGCATTTTCCTACCAAAGTATTGTGTGAGGCTGAAATTTGTCCTCGCTTGGTTGACAACACTTTTTTCAATTTAGGAAAACAATCAGTAAGTTGTTGACAAACCGATTTAAAGCTTCTCTTTTCGTCATTAGGTACAATGCCAAACATATCTTCTGCATCGCCTTTACTACAAATAATCATATCGCAGTTTTCAATCAGTTCGGGCATTATTTCACTAGGTTTCTTGCCCCATTTCCATAAATTGGAACGATAACCAACATCGGCAGAAACTTTTAAACCTAAACGACTTGCTGTTTGTGCTGCCTCTAAACAAGCTTGAGCTGCACTAGCTGAAATAGCAGGAGTAATACCCGTGAAATGAAACCATTGAGCATCTTCAAAGATTTGTTCCCAGTTGAATTCAGAAGGTTTTAGGCTAGCAAAAGATGAATTAGCTCGGTCATAAATTACTTTACTTGGACGCATCGCTGCACCTTGCTCTACATAGTAAATGCCTAAGCGTTCGCCTCCACGGACTACATCTTGCATACTCAATCCGTACTTCCGATAAGTGTTGATAGCAGCTGTACCTAAATCGTTATCAGGAAAACGAGTAACGTGACTCGCAGGAATCCCCATAATAGCCAATGAGGACGAAACATTTGCTTCGCCCCCACCAAAATTAATATCAAAACTTGTCGACTGTTGAAAACGAGCATGATTTGGAGTACTCAACCTCATCATTATCTCTCCGAAAGTGACTACTTTTTTCATAAATATTTTCTTACTGTATCAGAAAACCCTTCTAATTGTGTTAAGTCTTCACCCCATAAACTTCTGTTGGATAATACTTTATCTAAATCAAAATTTTCCCATGCTTCATAAAAGTACGGAGCAAAATTACAATTGATAGGATAATACTCTCCATTACATTCTCCGAAATAATTACCATTCACTTCTTTTTCTGCCTTCATGAATTGTAAATATGCTGCAAAACCCATGGCAAACAATTCTGGTGCTTTGCCAAATTCACGATAGTATTGCAAAAGAATTGGCACATTACGCATCTTCATTTTTGCAGTATATTGTACCGTAATATCTAATAATTTATGTTGCAAGAATGGATTACGGAATCTATCTAAAACCATTCTACCAAAGCGGTCTCTTACTTTTGGATCAATTTTATATGGAATAGCTAAAGAAACTTCGCCCAACATCATATTGGTGATAATCTTACTTAAATAACTATTACTCATTACATCTTTTACCAAACGGAATCCTAACAAATAAGCCATTCCGCAGGTTAAAGTATGTGTTCCGTTAAGCATTCTTAACTTTAATTCACGATATACTTCGATGTCTCTTTCGATGATAACACCTGAATCTGCACTTGCGAAAGATAAAACCTTACGGATTTTTTCATCGCCTTGAATAGCCCATAAACGATAGACCTCAGAAAGTATCATCAAATCATCTTGGTACGAGAATTTCTTTTCTAATTCTTCGCAAATTTCTTTATCTGGTTTTCCTGGTACAATTCTATCTACTAATGAATTACAGAATGAATTATGGTTTTCAAGCCATTCGATAAATTCTGGTTCAAGTCCGTTACGATGTGCTTGTTCTAGTACGATTTCTTGTAATTTATCTCCATTTCCAACAATTAATTCTGTCGGAATAATTACCATTCCACTTTGGGCAGAACCTTTGAATTCTTTCCAACGCTCGTATAAAAAGGCTAATAATTTTACTGGAAATGATTGTGGAGGAGTATTCGTGATTTTATCATTTTCCAACAACATGATTCCTACTTCTGTGGTATTGGAAATGATTACTTGCATTTCAGGGTTTTTCGCACAAGCTAGAATTTCATTCCATTGTGAACGGGCAGAAATAGTACGAGAAATTGAAGCATTAATGATATATTCTTCGATAGCTTGTCCGTTTTCTAGACCTTTCACACAATGTGTAAAAAGTCCATCTTGTTCATTAAAATCGTCAGTGCCACCTTTGTCTGTAGATTTAACAACCACTATACGACCATTGAACACTCCTTTTTTATTAGCCTTATCAATAAAATAATCGCAAAGTCCTCTCAATAATACTCCAGTACCAAATTGCAGTACTTTCTCTGGAAGTTCAAAAATTTTATCGTTAGGTAATTCAACAAGTTTACTCAAGCTCTCAGCATTCGACGCTAAATATTCTCTGGTCAGTTTTTGGTTCATTGTATCAAAATATTTAATTAAATATATTTTTTAAAGCCTCAAAGTACTTATTATCTACTCATTATTATCTTAACAATAAAGCGTAAATCAAGTAAATAGAACACCGTCTATTCCTCACTTTACGCTTTATTGATGATAATGCTAAAATTTATGTTGCTTATGCTTTAACTTAAGCTTCGCCTATCGGGCCACGATAATTTGTTGGAAAATGGAATCCATCTTGGTTTTTATCGTCAGTTATGGGACCATAAGCTTCCTCATATTTTTGAATATTTTCTTTTAAAGCATTCAATAAACGATACACGTGGTCGGGTGTAAGAATTACTCTCGATTTCACTCTTGCTTTTGGTATTCCAGGCATCATTTTGATAAAATCAATCACAAATTCACTTTGAGAATGCGCAATCATCGCCAGATTCACATATTCCCCTTCTGCCATCGCCTCGGTTAATTCTACATTTATCTGGTTTTCTTCAGTGGGTTGACTAGCCATTTTATAGTTCAATTAGATTTCTTGAAATTGTTTTTTTACAGACTATGAATTTATACAAAAGAATGTCTTATTGCAAATTAATTCGGTTTTTATAGTCCAAAACAAAATACTTCACGCTTTGTTTCATAGATTCTAGTGAGCATATTTGTATAAAAATCCTTATGTATAAACATCTTTTTTTCGACCTTGACCATACGCTTTGGGATCATAACACCAATTCTAAACAAGCTTTAGACGAAGTATATCAGCACTTCGCTTTGCATACTTATGGCATTCCTTCTTCGCATCAATTTTATTTGAAGTTCAACGAAATCAATCATCAATTATGGGATTTATACGAACAAGGAAAAATTGCTCAGCCCGAATTACGCCACAATCGTTTTAGGATGATTTTTACTGAATTAGGCTGTTATGATTATTCTCTTTGTGATGAAATTTCGGATACTTATATCAACATTTCTGTTCGCAAACCCAATTTATTACCAAATGCCAAATCTGTTTTGAATTATCTTTTTCCAAAGTATCCATTACATATTATTACCAATGGTTTTATGGAAGTGCAGGACATTAAAATGACTTCTAGCGGAATTAAACAGTATTTCCGAGAAATTGTTACTTCTCAAAACTCAGGATTCAAAAAGCCCGAAGTAGGTATTTTTGAATATGCTTTAGCGTTGGTCGGAGCAAAACCTCATGAATGTATCATGATTGGCGATAGTTTTCAAAGTGATATTGTGGGTGCTGCCAAAGCTGGAATTGATACGGTTTTCTTTAATCCAGACGGTAGAAAACAAGATATTACTTTACAGCCCAAACATGAAGTGAAGGATTTGATTGAGTTGAAGGAGATTCTTTAGTTTTGAGATTTTAGAAACAAGAAGCAAGAGACAAGACTAGAAGACTTGAGGACTTTGGACTTGAGGATTTTTAGATACAAGAAGCAAGAAACAAGACTGAAGATTTAAGAATTGAAGATTTTGGATTTTTAGATACAAGAAGCAAGAAACAAGACTGAAGATTTAAGAATTAAAGATTTTAGATTTTTGTAAAAATTAGTAAGCCTACTGCTTACAGCCTAAAGCAATCTCAAAACAACGACAACTGATTGGTATCTCCTTTTTTATCAAAAATCTTTTTGTCTTTGATTAATTTTCTGTGCTGTTCAAGAAATGCTACGAAAGCGTCTATTTGGCGATAGAGTGGAGTGAAATCATAAGTTTTGATGTCGTAGCGTTCTTGATATACGTCTTCAAAATCAGTGATGATATAATCTAAGGTTTTTACGCCCCATTTTTGTAAACCTAATAAGTACAAATTTTGATGATTCAACGCAAAACGATTAGGCTCATAAAGTCTAGTCGATTTTAAATCAACGGCACGATCGCCACCTACTAAATCTACAAAACCGTAAATCAAACAATTTTTATACTTGGCCTCTGTGTAAAACTGTGTTTTGTATTTAATGGGTAAAAACTCACGAGCTTTTTCAATAATTTTTTCACCAAATAATTCTTCATTTTCGCCAGTTACTACTGCTTTTTCAAAATCAATCCCTTTTTGTTGGGCTTCGGTAGTTGGCTTTTTTACTCTGTTAATTCTATCAATCATTTCCCACAAATCCACCAAAATATTACCCTGAGCATCTAATACTTGTTGCTCATACAAAACAAATGAATTGATTAATGTAGGATAAATTCTGTACATTTTATGCTGGATTGTAAATTTGAAACGGATTTCTCCGTTTCAAATTTGAGTAACATTATTAGGCAATAACCAAACGTTCTACGGCTTTATCGCCAACTAAATTGCTTTCCACGATTTCTTCTACGTCTGATAATTGTACATTACCATAGAATACTCCTTCTGGATAAACTACTAAACCTGGACCAAAAGCACAAACATCTAAGCAACCTGCTTTCTGAGCTCTAATTTCTGCAGATAATCCTTTTTCTTTTAAAGATGCTTTAAAAGCTTCCACTAATGCACTTCCTCTTTCTGCACCACAACATTTTTTGGGTGCATCTTTCTGATTAGTACAAATAAAAACGTGTTTCTTGTATTTCATTTTAGTTTTTTAATTTTCGCTGACGGCTGATAAATCAGTTTTAACAATTTGTTGTTGTTAAAATCGTTCAATCCATGCAATTTAACGGTTTTCTCGTAATTTTGGAATAAACCCAAGAAGACAGGAGATAAATAAATCCTGATCGACATATTTTGCAATCAATATTTGTATGACTTTCCAGACACAAGAACAATATCAGTTTATCGAAAGTATTCTTTTTGAAAACTTAGGTCACCATCCAGAAGTACTTGATTTCCAGTTTTTTTATGGCGGAAATTTTAATCTTGCCGTAAAAGTAAAAGTTGCTGAAGGCGATTATTTTATCAAATGGAACCAAGGCGACCATGAAGGAATGTTCGAATCTGAAGCCAAAAGTTTACAAACTTTAAGTGATAAAGACGTTCTATCTATTCCTGAAGTAATCAATTATGGAAAGATTTTGGATAAAGAATATTTGATGATTGAATTCTTGACGGCAAGTTATAAACAAGAAAACTATTGGCAAGATTTTGGTCAAAAACTTGCCAAACTCCATACACATACACACCACAGTCACGGTTTAGATTTCAATAATTATATCGGTGCTTTACGCCAAAATAATGAATGGATGGAAGATGGCGTTCAGTTTTTTATAGAAAAAAGATTGAAAGTACAAGCTGGTTTAGCCCTTTACGACCGCAAAATTTCACAAGAATTATACGATAAATTTCAAACACTTTTCGAAAAAATACCAAACCTAATACCAAACGAAAAACCAGCATTACTTCATGGCGATTTATGGTCAGGCAATGTAATGACAGACAACAACGGTTTTGTTGCCTTAGTTGACCCTGCTTGTTATTACGGTTTACGTGAAGCAGAATTAGCTTTTACAACCATGTTTGGCGGTTTTGAACCAGAATTTTATGAAGCTTATCACGAAGTATATCCTATCGAAAATGGTTTTGGCGACCGCATTCCATTGTATAATTTGTATCCATTGATGGTTCATGTAAATCTTTTTGGTGGTGGATATTTAGATGCCGTTGAGAAGATTTTGAAGAAGTATTGATAAAAAGAAACTCTGATAAGTAATTATATTTCTCTAAAATCACATTAAAATGATTCAGAAAATTCATATTAAAAACTTTACTCGCTTTGAGGATAATTCTTTTGAATTTTCAAAAGGCTTGAATGTATTTGTTGGACAAAATGGCTCTGGAAAAACTCATTTGTTAAAGCTCTTATTAGTAATTCTAAAAACTAATGAAGCAAATAATGGCTCTGGGAAAGAAAAATTTGAGAGCTTATTAGGTGAAAACCTAGTAAACTATTTCAAGCCTGAAAACTTAGGAAGGCTTGTTAAAAGGAGTCAAGGAAGAGCAAAAGCTGAAATAAATATTGAAATAGACGGAATTATACAAAGTTTTAATTTTTCAACCAATTCAAAAACGAGTGTAAAGACTGATAAATATTCTACTTTACCACAAACAGCATCTTTATATATTCCTCCACGAGAAATCATCTCTGTTTTTGAAGGTTTTATCAGTTTATATCAAAAAAGAGAAATTAGTTTTGATGAAACATATTACCAGTTAGCATTAGCATTAGACACCAGCTTACTAAAAGGCAGACGATTTGATGAAGCTCAAAAGTTGGTAAATCCCTTAGAAAAAATTACAGGAGCAAATGTATTAAAAGAAAATGGACGATTTTACTTCAAAAATGAACAAGGAAAAATGGAAATGCCTCTAGTAGCCGAAGGTTTTAGAAAAATCGCTACTCTGATGTATTTGATTCTCAATGGGGAGTTAGGAAAAAACTCCGTACTCTTTTGGGATGAGCCAGAAGCTAATTTAAACCCCAGATTAATCAGTCAGATTGCTGAAATTTTGATAACACTAGCCAATAATGGAGTTCAAGTATTCATTGCTTCGCACGACTATTTATTGACCAATTTGCTTTCTTTAAAATCAGAATACCGAAAAGATTTAATCGAAGAAACCCTTCCTCCTATTAAGTTTTTTGGAATGTATGAAAAAGAAAATGAACTATTGGTTGATGAAGGTGAATCTATTGCTGATTTATCTGAAAATTCGATTTTAGAGGAATTTTCAAACTTCTATGACTTAGAGCAAACCTATTTTAATAAAGCACTCAAATCATAAAACAAGATGACTGTTTTTGAAGAAAGTAATCTACATTTTGAATTCGACGATAAGTATAACATTATCAAATCTGATAATAACGTCAATATAGTCAATGCAAAAAGGTTTTTACAAGGTACAAAAGACACAGATTTTCTGGGTTTCTATACTCCTGATAAAATCTTTTTTATGGAAGTTAAAAATTTTAGAGGCGTAAATTATGAAGACATTGATGTATTGACAAATGAAGTTGCTCAAAAACTACGAGATACTATCGCTATAATAGCTGGAGCATCCAGAAATAGTACTCATAATAATGTTTTTTGGCAAACGCTTCATAAAAAAATAGGACAAAACGACATTGAAATTCGTTACGTTTTCTGGTTAGAGGAAGATGTAATGTTAAATAACCCACAGGCTAAAAATAGATTACAAACAATTAATGCAAAACTAAAAAGTAAATGTAAATGGTTGACTACTAAAGTTTTTGTACAATCAATTAACAATTATCAACTTGATGGCATAAACGCAAGGTTTACTTAAACTCCTTAACCTCTATTAAAAATTAAACCTAAAATATTTTCTCTTAAAATTAATTCATAACTTTGTCTATCGAATACATAGAATATACTCAATCTAATTAACAAACAATCTCATGAAATTTGAAACACTCCAATTGCACGCTGGGCAGGAAATCGACCCTACAACAAATTCTCGTGCAGTACCTATTTACCAAACTACGGCTTATCAGTTCAACAGTTCCGAACATGGTGCAAACCTTTTTGCTTTAAAAGAATTTGGGAATATTTATACCCGAATTATGAATCCAACAAGTGATGTTTTTGAAAAGCGTTTGGCAGCCTTAGAGGGTGGCGTGGCGGCTTTAGCAGTAGCTTCTGGTCATGCGGCACAATTTATCGCTATCAATAACATTACTACGGTTGGCGACAATTTTATTACTACTTCGTTTTTATACGGTGGTTCGTATAATCAATTCAAAAATTCATTCAAGAATATTGGTGTTGAAGCTCGCTTTGCTGATGGCGACGATGTTTCTTCTTTTGAAGCCTTGATTGATGATAAAACCAAAGCGATTTATTTAGAAACTATCGGGAATCCAAGTTTCAGTATTCCTGATTTTGAAGCTTTTGCTGAATTAGCTAAAAAATACGACTTACCAATTATCGTTGATAATACTTTTGGTGCGGGCGGTGCTATTGCACAGCCTATCAAACATGGTGCTCATATCATTGTAGAATCTGCGACCAAATGGATTGGCGGACATGGAACTACGATGGGTGGCGTAATTGTGGATGCAGGTACTTTCAACTGGGGAAATGGAAAATATCCACAGTTTACAGAGCCGTCTCCAAGTTATCATGGCTTGGTACTGAACGATGTTTTTGGTATCGGTGGTCCTTTCGGAAATATTCAGTTTATCATTCGTGCCAGAGTAGAAGGCTTGCGTGATTGGGGACCAGCACAAAGTCCATTTAATTCTTTCTTGTTATTGCAAGGCTTAGAAACTTTGACTTTAAGAGTAGAAAGAATCGGCGAAAATGCACTTGCACTTACTAATTGGCTGGCTGAACACCCAGAAGTTGAAGGCGTAAATTATCCAGGTTTAGCCAGTAGTCCTTACCATGAATTAGCGAAAAAATACCTTACTCGTGGTTTTGGTGGCGTGTTTTCATTTAAACTAAAAGGTGATAAAGCCAGAGCAGAAAAATTTGTGAATAGCCTAAAACTCATCAGTCATTTGGCAAATGTGGGCGATGCTAAAACATTGATAATTCACCCAGCTTCAACAACACATTCGCAACTTTCGGAAGCGGAACAAATTTCGGCAGGGGTTGAACCTACGATGTTAAGAATTTCGGTAGGCATCGAACATATCGACGATTTAAAAGAAGATATTGAACAAGCTTTGGCGGCTTTGTAGGTTTTTAGCTATGAGCGTTGAGCCGTGAACTTTGAGCTGTCAGTCATCAGCTTTCGGTTTATGTAAAAACATAAAACCCCTTTGTTGAAATTTTCAACAAAGGGGTTTTTGCATTAATTTTCAAATTAACACATCTTCAAATTTTCAAATTACTTCCCGTAAACTCCTTGTAAGTAAGTCTCAACAGAAGTTGGTGTTCTGCCCAATAAAGTTGCTAAATCTGTGCTTACTTCGTCAAATTCTCCATCTTTGATTGCTCCGCTGAAACCAGCAAATAAACCAATATACTCTGCTGGTACGCCTGCTTCTGTAAGTGTTTTGCTAAATTCTTCAACACTTGGCGAAACATACACGATTTGCTTACCTGTGATTGATGAAATTATCTCCGCAATGTCTTGATACGAATAGGTTTTCGCACCTGTAATTTCATAAATTTTGTTTTCGTGTCCTTCGCTTGTCAAGATATTTGCACCTGCTTCTGCCATATCTGTACGCAAAGCGAAAGCAGTTTTTCCATCTCCAGCAGGCTGATAAATCACACCAGTTTCCATTACTTGTTCGCCTACAAACATTGGTAATAAATCTGTATATAAAGTATGTTTCAAGATTGTATAAGCCAATCCAGATGCTTTTAGCCATTCTTCTGTTTTGATATGTGATTCTGCCACAAATGCGATTGGTGAAGTTTCAGTTTCGTTTTTACGTTGGAAACTTGTATAAACTACATGTTTTACACCAGCAGCAACGGCTACTTTCACAACATTTTCTTGTTGCAAAAGTCTATGCTGAACATCACTTCCTGAAACAAAATATAATTTATCAATTCCTTGAAAAGCAGCAATTAGTGAATCTACGTCATTATAGTCACCCACAACAATGTTTACTCCTTTTTCTTTCAAGGCTTCTACTTTAGCAGTATCTCTTGCCAATACTGCAATGTTTGAAGCGTCAGTTTTCTCTAATAAAAAATTTACAACGGCACTACCTAATCCACCTGTTGCTCCTGTTACTAATATCTTACTCATTTCTTTAAATGTTTATTTGTGAATGTTTTTTTGCAAACTAAAAGTTATTAAGTTACTTTTGGTAAGTCAAAGGTAAATAGTAAGTTAATGTCTAACAAGAAGGTACGAAAAAGTTAGACACTTACTTTTTCGTAAGTATTATTGAAAATCAATCAATTACAATGGAAAAAAATATAGAAAAATTTATGACTTCGACTGACTGCCCCGTAAGAAATGTATTGGATAGGTTTGGTGATAAATGGTCGATACTGGTAGTTTTGGTTTTAGGAGAAAAAGGGACGATGCGTTTTAATGAAATTAATAAAACGATTGGCGATGTTTCGCAGAAAATGTTGACGGTTACGTTGAGGACTTTAGAAGCCGACGGCTTGGTTTCCAGACAAGTATTTCCAGAAATTCCGCCAAGAGTAGAGTACGAATTAACGCATTTGGGGATTAGCCTTGTGCCACATATTCATAATTTAGCTGCTTGGGCAAACGATAATCTTGGTGAAATTAGAACTTCGAGAGAGAAATTTAAGGTGTAGCTGTAAGCCTTGAGTAATGAGCTGTGAGCTTTTTATCCACTGAAATATTTCCAAATTTCAAAAAAAGAAAAACATGAGTCATCCCGAATTTTAAAATCACAAAAAAGCGGTCAAAAAACTAATTTCGACCGCTTTTTTATGATTGATGGGCAACGAATTCCTACTGTTTGAGCGAAGCGAGTTTAGGAATTCTTGAATTTCTTTTGTTACTTTTCTTGTTTCAAGACAAGAAAAGTAAGGATTGTACAATAATAAATAAAAAAACCTCTCAAATCGTCCTAAACCTCACTATTCTAAGAAAAAATTCGGGATGACTCATATTTTTTTATTCTTTCTAAAATCTCAAAGCTAAAACTTACAAATTCCCTTTTCTCATTTCTTTCACAGCATAATCAGCAGAGCGAGCCGTCATTGCCATATAGGTCAACGATGGGTTTTGTGTTGAAGTAGAAGTCATGGCAGCTCCGTCAGTCACAAACACGTTTTTACAGCTATGAATCGCATTCCATTTATTCAAGACTGATGTTTTAGGGTCTTTACCCATTCTTGCTCCGCCCATTTCGTGAATATCCAAACCAGGAGTGCGATGCGAGTCGTTAGTTCTGATATTTTTGAAACCTGCTTTTGTGTACATTTCTGTAAGCTGTTCAAAGAAATCTTTCACCATTTTGCGGTCGTTGTCGTCGTAATCTACTGAAATTTTCAATTGCGGAATTCCCCATGGATCAAGTTTCGAGCTATCCAAAGCCACATAATTACTTTCTTTAGGAATAGTTTCGCCCATCATGTGCGAACCTACGTTCCAAACATTGTTATACTCTGGTTTCAACAAAGCCTTTTTCAAATCTTCGCCTAAGCCACTTCTGTCATCATGTTGATAATGACCTGCCGAGAAGCCAGCCGCATAACCACGCAAGAAATCCGTTTCTTGTTTTTCAACATTTCTGAAACGAGGAATATAAGCAGAATTTGGTTTACGTCCATCCGTTGTACTTCCCAAAAATCCTTCATACTCAGCATCAATCGTTGCAGTATAATTGTGGAAAGCTACATATTTACCCAATACACCACTGTCGTTTCCTAAACCATTCGGGAAGCGATGTGAAGTAGAATTTAACAATACCAAATTTGAATTTAATGCAGCAGCATTTACAAAAATGATTCTTGCATAAAACTCCATCATTTGTTTGGTATTGGAGTCAATTACTCTTACGCCTGTGGCTTTGCCTTTTTTCTCATCGTAAATGATAGAATGCACCACTGAGTGCGGACGCAAAGTTAATTTGCCTGTTTTAGCCGCCCACGGCAAAGTAGAAGAGTTACTACTGAAATATCCACCGTAAGGACAACCTCTTTCGCAAATTGTTCTGCTTTGGCACTGAGCTCTGCCTTGGTCATAATGTACTTGTTTGGGCGAAGTAAGGTGTGCACAACGACCTGTGATAATCTGACGGTCTTTGTAATTTTTGGCTACTTGTTCTTTGAAGTATTTCTCTAAACAGTTTAATTCATGCGGTGCTAAAAATTCACCATCTGGCAAACTTGGCACGTTGTCTTTATTACCAGAAATACCTGCAAATTTCTCTACATAACTATACCACGGAGCAAGGTCGGCATAGCGAATTGGCCAATCAACAGCAAAGCCATCACGGGCTGGGCCTTGAAAATCATATTCTGACCAACGTTGTGTTTGGCGAGCCCAAAGTAAAGATTTTCCACCAGTTTGGTAGCCACGAATCCAGTCGAAAGGTTTTTCTTGTACGTAAGGATGTTCGGCATCTTTTACAAAAAACTGTTCTGTTCCTTCATAAAAAGCATAACATTTACTTACGATTGGATTGGCATCTTTTACTTCTTTGTTGATTCTTCCGTGGTGTTCAAACTCCCACGGTTGCATCAAAGTTGTCGGATAGTCTATTACGTGTTTTACTTCTCTACCACGTTCTAAAACCAATGTACGTAATCCTTTTCCTGTAAGTTCTTTAGCAGCCCAGCCACCACTAATTCCTGAACCAATCACGATAGCATCGTAAGTTTGGTTTTTTATCGCATCTATATTAAAATTGGACATTTCTTGATATAAAATTTGAGAGCGTTGATAATAACTTAGACCTTTAAGTCTTCAAACAATATTTTCGTATTACTTTTTGATTGGCACACAACCGTGATAACGTCCCGGAACCATTTCAAAGATTCTTAAATTTGTCATCACATATTCCGAGACTAAGTATCCGTCAATAGTAAGTCCTTTTACCAATTGTAAAAAACCTTTTTCTTCGCTATTTTGTGAAGTACTCATTTTTTTCAAAACTTCTAAACGTTGTTTTGAATCACTTTCTACGAAAGTTTTACCATTTTCTTTTTTCGATAGCTCATCTACTAAAACAAGCCCTTTCGCAAAAATATCTTGAGATTTTTTATCGTAACAATCTGCTACCATTTTCAAGATAAATTTATCAGCACCCAATTCTTTAGCTCCGGGAGTATCAGTTTTAGGAATAATTGTTTCTACGATTTCTGCTAATAAAGTCCCCTCTGCATAAGTAATTTTAAAAGTACCATTTTGAAGCGTTTCTTTACTCCAAGCATTTGCCCATGCTGGTAAAACGATTGTTCCACCAATCGTCAGCGCTAAATTTTTAATTGCCGAACGTCTTTGCATTATTTTATAATTAATTTAAGAATACAAATAAAAGAGTTTTTGAACTGGACTGTAGTATGACTTATATGCTTTCTGTAAGCTGGAAAAAATCAATTGATTAGCCGAATAATCAAAAAATCAAATCTATGTCAAATTACAAGAAAATATTGTAAGATAAAAACTAAGCGTAAAAGCCAAAAGGTAATGTACAAAGGTAGAAACGAAGAAATTGTGGAAATATTAGGAAGAGATATTAAGCAATACTTTGGTATATCGAGAGATAATTTTTGTGATATTTTGCGGTAAAAAATATCTCTGGAGATACTTCAAGTATGTCGGGAGATACTTTCTTGCGGTATTTTGCGGTAAAAAATATCTCTGGAGATACTTCAAGTATGTCGAGAGATACTTTCTTGCGGTATTTTGCGGTAAAAAATATCTCTGGAGATACTTCAAGTATGTCGAGAGATACTTTCTTGCGGTATTTTGCGGTTTTTAGATACTCTGATGATTTTTATGCTTCAATCGGCAAGGCTTCTGGAAAAAACGAATGTAATTTCAATAAAATTGATTCTACTACTGCATCAGGACAAGAAGCCCCACAAGTAAGCATGATAGTAACTTGGTCTTTTTGAGGTATGAAATTACTTGTGTGTCTTTCAGTTTTTGAATGTAAATCAAAATGACTGATTAGATTTTCTGTTAGGATTTTATCGGCAGAAGAAATAAAATACGTTGGTAATTTTTGTTCACATAATTCCACCAAATGTGAAGTATTTGATGAATTATAACCGCCCGCAACTACTACTAAATCTGCCTCCTCTTTCAATAAACCATAAGTAGCACTTTGGTTATCGTTAGTAGCATAACAAAGCGTATCACGAGTATCAGCAAAATATGCCGTTACATCAGAACCTTCAATATTATATTGTTGAATCATGATTTGCTTCAAATAATCTGCAATTCCTTGTGTGTCAGAAGCCAACATGGTAGTTTGATTCACTACGCCAATTCTTTGTAAATCTTTAGTAACATCAAAACCTTCAGAGTACTGTCCTTTAAATTCTTCGTAAAATTGTTCAGCAGATTTTTCGCCTGTGATGTATTTCGCCAATTCTATGGTCTGTTTCATGTCTTTTACAACAATCGTCGGAGCATTTTCTTTGGCATGAGAAAATGTAGCTCTGGTTTCTTCGTGCGAAGGTTTTCCATGAACTACAATGGTATAATCTTTTTGTCCAATCGCTGTGGCACGATTCCACACTTTCTCTACAAAAGGACAAGTAGTGTCATACTGATAAGCATTGATTCCAATATCAGAAAGACGTTGTTGGATTTCAACCGTCGTTCCAAAAGCTGGTACAATTACTACATCATTGGCCGATAATTCTTCCCAAGGAATTAACTGTCTTCCAGAAGTATCCATGATGAAATTCACGCCACGACTCAACAAGTCGGCATTTACATCAGGATTATGAATCATTTCTGATAACAAAAAGATTCTTTTATCAGGATTTTCGTCTATCGTTCGGTAAGCAATTTCAACGGCATTCTCGACACCATAGCAAAAGCCAAAATGCCTAGAAATCAAAAACTTTACCATGCCATAATCCAAGACGGTCGGCGTAAAGTCTTTTTTGAGTTTATCTTGCAAACGGCGTTTCTCCTTGATACCGCCAATGATAGTACTCTTGTATAGATCAGGAATCTGAAATGATTTCATTTTCTTCATTTTTCTTCGAGTATCTCCCTCCGAAGGAGCATCAACCCGAAACAGTTCAATATCAGAAGAATTACTAATTACCTCCATTTCTTTAAACAACTTTTTTGATTAACAGTTTTCAAAGTTACATCAAATTGTAAAAATCAGGACAATTAAATATTAGTAATTGAGTAAATGGTCACTAAAATTCAAGCTTTTATAGTTGTTTAATGACCCATTTTATAATTTAAAATTTCCTAAAAAAATACTACTCATGGCTAAAGCATTACTAAAATACAAAAATTATGATGTACATTCTATCACAACGGTTTCACCATTAGGACAAATCAACGCTAACATTGCTACTTGGGTTATGCAAAGTGCCATGCAAGGCAAATATATTACCGTTGCTCTTTACAAAACGGATTATACCATCGCATTGGTACGAGAAAGCATGATATTGAATGTAAACCTGTTGGCGAAAGACCAAGCCAAAAAACTTATTCCTAAATTGGGAAGAAAAAGTGGAAGGACTTCAAACAAATTTGTAAACCTTCCTTTTGAGATGGATGAAAGAGGTTGCCCCTATTTAACCGAAGCCATTGGCTATATTCAATGTCGCTGTGTGGGAAGTATCGACTCTGGCGACCATGAATTATTTGTCTGTGAAGTATTGACACAAAAAGTACTAAACCCCGACAAAGAAGTTTTGACGAATGATTACTTGCGAGCGGAAGGATTGGTGAGGGGGTAAAAGGCTTTCGGCTGTCAGCTTTCGGTTTTAAGAAAATAAAAACGGCAACTATGAAAGTTGCCGCTACTTTTTATCTTAAAATTATGTCCATCTCAAAAACCGAAAGCCGATTGCTGACCGCTGAAAGCCAATTATTTTCTTTCAAAAATCACCGCTGCCCAATTATTTTTGTTTTCGGTATGCGTTTTTGTTAAACCTGATTCGTTGGCTACTTTTTCAATATCTTCAATGTCGTGCTGATAAAAACCACTGACAATTAATTTTGATGGAGCAGCTTTCATAAATTCAACATATTTCGGAATATCACGCATCAAAATATTACGGTTGATATTTGCCAAAATAATATCGTATTGGTCGGCAGGTTCGTCTTCTATTGTTCCCTGACGAATCACTACATTATCACAATCATTCAATTGTACATTTTCACGAGAATTTTCAGCTGCCCATTCTTCAATATCAAAACCTGCCACTTCCGAAGCTCCCAATTTTGAAGCAAAAATGGCTAAGATACCCGTTCCACAACCAACATCTAATACCTTTTTAGCTTGGTGGTCAATCTCCATTTGTAAACTCAACACCATCGAAGTAGTTTCATGATGCCCCGTTCCGAAGGACATTTTAGGATTAATTAACAATTCATATTGAATATTTGGGTCAGGCTCATGGAAATTCGCCCGTACTCTTACACGCCCATTGGCGGCTAAAATTGGCTCATAGTTTTTCTCCCATTCTTCATTCCAATTCTTTTTCTCTAAAGTCGAGTAGCTATAACTAATAGGCGTCATCGCTAAATACCGCTCCATAATTTCATCCAGATTTTCTTCCGAAAACAAGTCCTCCGTAATGTAAGCGTTTAAACCCTCCGCTTCTTCGGTAAAAGTTTCGTAGCCAATTTCACCTAACTCCGCCATGAAAATATCCGAAAATTCTGGGTTGATGTTTAGTTTTACTTCTATGTAGTTCATGTCGAGCTGATAAAATTTATTAAAAAAAATTATGAAATCTTATTTCAGAAAAAAAATCATACAATAAAAAACCCCTCAAACATTACGTCTAAGGGGTTTTTTGTGGTAAAGGGCGGACTCGAACCGCCGACACACGGATTTTCAGTCCGATGCTCTACCAACTGAGCTACTTCACCTGAATCCCGCCTGTGTTTCGGGACTGCAAAGGTAGGAAACTTTTTTTTAACACCAAACATTTTCTGAAAATAATTTTAAAAATTTTTGAAATTATTTTCAAATAGTATGCTTGCATACTATTTGAAAAATCAACATCTTTGTATCACACAATAAAATCAGTAAATTGTTAAATAAAGTACAAGATTTACCTTAAATTCATCAAAAAAGGGTTCTGATTCAATTTAAAAATAAATAAGTACCAAAACTTATTTTTTCTGAACTATGCAAATCATCCAACAAATTCTCTTCGTAGCAGCTTTCGGTTTGGCGGCTTATTTTATTTCAAAACGCATACAAATCATTAAAAAGACCATTCAATTGGGTAGAGCCGAAGACCGTTCGGATAATCCTTCTGAACGATTGAAGACGATGCTACGCATTGCGTTCGGACAAAAAAAGATGTTCGACCGCCCAATCGTAGGTATTTTACACTTTGTCATTTATGCAGGTTTTTTGTTGATTAATGTTGAAGTATTGGAAATTGTATTGGATGGCATTTTGGGTACTCATCGGCTTTTTGCTCCTGTTTTGGGTAGTTTTTATGCTTTCTTGATTAATTTCTTTGAAATATTAGCCGCAGGCGTACTCTTGGTTTGTATTGTGTTTTTGATTCGTAGAAATATTACCAAAGTAGAACGCCTTCAAGCAACTCGCCACCGAGAATTAAATGGTTTTCCGGTTATTGATGCCAATACGATTCTTTTTGCTGAGATTATTTTAATGACAGCACTCCTCAGTATGAATGCTGTTGATAGCATTTTACAAGAACGTGGCAACGAACATTATCATCCAGTTGGTTCTTTTGTGATTAGTTCTTTTTTGAAACCTATTTTCAGTAATTGGAACGAAACTGCTTTAATTATTTATGAACGCACGGCTTGGTGGCTACACATTTTGGGCATTTTAGGTTTTGCCTTGTACGTTACTTATTCCAAACATTTACATATTTTCTTGGCGTTCCCGAATACTTACTTCTCGAATCTGAAAGCAAAAGGAGAAATGCCAAATATGCCAGAAGTGACGAAAGAGGTACAAATTATGTTGGGTTTGGCACAGCCTGATGCTGAGGCAAGTACCGAAATTGCTCGCTTCGGAGCGAAAGACATCAAAGATTTATCTTGGAAAAACTTGATGGATGCCTATTCTTGTACAGAATGTGGTCGCTGTACTTCGTCTTGTCCTGCCAATTTAACAGGCAAAGCTTTGTCGCCACGAAAAATTATGATGGATACTCGTGACCGACTCGAAGAAGTAGGCAGAAATCTTGCTGTAAACGGTGGCATTTTTGTAGAAGACGGCAAAGCTTTGTACGGAAGCTATATTACTTCTGAAGAGTTGCGTGCTTGTACTACTTGTAATGCTTGTGTGCAGGAATGTCCGATAAATATTTCGCCTTTAGACATTATTCTGCAATTGCGTCGCTATCAAATCATGGAAGAATCCGACGCTCCTGCTTCTTGGAATGCGATGTTTTCAAATTTAGAAACCAATCAAGCTCCATGGAAATTTGCAACCTCTGATAGATTTAATTGGGCGAATGAAGTGAAGTAAAGCTATGCGTTTTAAACTGTGAGATTTGAGATTTCAGAAATAATTTTAACAAGAAACATTAACAATTTTTGAATAATGAAACCATTATTGAGAGTATTAATCATACTGTTTGTCGTTGGCATTTTTGGCTATTTAATGGGGCCAAAGCCTGATGCTCCTTCGATAAAAGTACCCGTTTTTGAATTGCCAGATTCATTGGTGGACTTAGAAACAAAAATCAATACCGCTGAAAAAGCCGTAGTAGGTATTCGTCCAGACTGTGAAGCCAGAATTATTTGGGCTGATACCGTCAAAAAAGTAAAAACCAAATTAGCCATTGTGTATGTCCACGGTTTTTCGGCAAGTCAGGAAGAAGGCGACCCTATTCATAGCAATTTGGCAAAAAAGTACGGAGCAAATTTGTACTTGGCTCGTTTGGCTGGTCATGGCATTGATTTGGGCGATTCTACCATGAAAAACGTAAAAGCCAATGATTTTATCAATTCTGCCGAAGAGGCTTTGGCAATTGGCAAAAAACTGGGCGATGAAGTAATCGTGGTTGGAACATCATTCGGCGGAGCGTTGACTTTGTATTTGGCTTCGCAACATCCAGAAATTAAAGCTATCGTACTCTACTCGCCTTGTATTGAGATTTTTGATAAAAATGCTAAGTTGTTGGATAATCACTGGGGTTTGGCTATGGCGAAATTGGTTACAGGTTCTGAAATACGAGATTTTCCTCCACAAAATCCAATTCATGCCAAATATTGGAGTACGCATTATCATATCAACGGCGTAATTGCTTTGCAAAATTTCTTGACAAACGTAATGACTCCAGAAACCTTTGCAAAAGTAAAATGTCCAACTTTTATGGGATATTACTACAAAAATGAAGAAGAACAAGATAAAGTAGTTTCTGTGCCAGCGATGCTAAAAATGTACGATGAATTGGGCGTTGCTACCAATCAAAAACAAAAAGTTGTTTTCCCCAATGCAGGAAATCATGTGATTGGCTCTTATGTTTTATCAAAAGATTACCAACACGTTCAAAGAAAAACTGAGCAGTTTTTAGATAAGGTTTTGAAATAAAAGTATTCGGAAATCAGATTTCAGTCGTCGGTTATTTTCAAATTTAGCTCATTTTCAAATTTTCAAATTACGCTCAATGGCTCCTAATCTAATTTTATACGCTGTTCCGTTTTTTGTGCTGACGGTTATTCTTGAGGCAATTTTTATTACTCGTGAACAAAAAGATTATTTGGAAGTAAAAGACTCTTTTACTTCTATCGCTTTGGGTTTGGGAAATTTATTCACAGGCCTAATTTCAAAAACGCTTATCGCTTTTATCTTTTTGTACTTGTACGAAAATTTTCATGTTTTTACTTTAGACGGTTCGGCTTGGTGGATGTGGGTTTTAGCATTTTTTGCCGATGACTTTAGCTATTATTGGTTTCACAGAGAAGCACATTTGATTCGATACTTTTGGGCTTCGCACAAAGTGCATCATTCTTCTGAAAAATATAATTTGGCAACGGCACTTCGACAAACTTGGACGGGCAATATTACGGGTTCATTTATTTTTTATCTGTGGATGCCGATTGTTGGTTTTCACCCCATCGTCGTGGTGATTATGCAACAAATTAGCTTGCTTTATCAGTATTGGATTCATACAGAAACCATTGGCAAAATGTGGAAACCTTTTGAATTTATCTTTAATACGCCTTCGCATCACAGAGTTCATCATGGTTCTGACGTGAAGTATTTGGATAAAAACTACGCAGGTATTTTGATTATTTGGGATAGAATGTTCGGTACTTTTATTGAAGAAGAAGAGCGACCAACGTATGGTTTGACCAACAATTTAAAGACTTATAATCCTGTAAAAATTGCTTTCAGCGAATGGATTGATATTGCCAAAGATGTTTGGAAGGCTGGTTCTCTGAAAAACGCTTTCAACTATATTTTTGCTCCTCCGGGTTGGAGTCACGATGGTTCGAGAAAAACGGCTAAACAGATGCAGGAGGGAATACAAAACAACAGACTTTAATCATATAACAATATGCAAGAAATAGAATATAAAGTGCCAACAATGGCAGAAATGATGAGTACAGGCGAAAGCCCTGAAATTTTGTTTTGGGTGGGTTGTGCTGGTTCGTTTGATGACCGATACAAAAAAGTAACGATTGCTTTTACAAAAATTCTGAATCAAGTTGGGATAAAATTCGCTGTACTTGGCACAGAAGAATCTTGTACAGGCGACCCCGCACGCAGAGCTGGTAATGAATTTCTATTTCAAATGCAGGCCACTATGAATATTCAAGTATTGGATGGCTATGGCGTAAAAAAAATCGTGACGGCTTGTCCGCATTGTTTTAATACTTTAAAAAATGAATACCCAGCTTTGGGCGGAAATTATGAAGTAATTCATCACTCTACTTTTTTGCAACAATTAATTGATGCAGGAAAAATAAAATTACAAGGTGGTGGCGAATTTAAGGGCAAAAAAATCACTTATCACGATTCTTGTTATTTAGGACGTGCCAATGATATTTATGAAGCTCCACGGTCGGTTTTGGAAGCCTTAGATGCTGATTTAGTTGAAATGAAACGCTGCAAAACCAAAGGTTTATGCTGCGGTGCTGGTGGTGGACAAATGTTTAAAGAACCCGAAAAAGGTAATAAAGACATCAACATTGAACGCATTGAAGACGCTTTAGCCACAGGAGCAAGCACCATTGCCGTAGCTTGTCCATTTTGTATGGTAATGATGTCGGACGGTGTGAAAAACAAAGAAAAAGAAGATTCTGTAAAAGTATATGACTTGGCAGAATTGCTGTTGGAGGGGATGAAATAGGTAATTGTCACATCCTAAATAAGTTTCCCAGACTTACAAAGAGTCTTTGAAGTTAACAAAATAGCTTTGCAAGCTTACAAAGAACTTTTCTTGGTCAACAATGCTGTTTTGTAAGCTTACATAGGAGTTTTGTTTCTTTACAAAATAGTTTTGCAGCCTTGCAGAGAAGTTTTGTAAGCTTACACAGAGTTTTTTAAGTCAACAAAATAGCATTGTAAGCTTACAGAGAAGTATTGTAACTCAACAAAATAGTTTTGTAAGCTTACATAGCGTTTTTGAAGTCAACAAAATAGCTTTGCAAGCTTGCAGAGAACTATTGTAAGTCAACAAAATAGCATTGTAAGCTTGCAGAGAAGTAATGTAAATCAACAAAATAGTATTTTAAGCTTGCAGAGAAATATTGTAAGTCAACAAAATAGCATTGTAAACTTGCAGAGAAGTATTTTAAGGCAACAAAACAGTTTTGTAAGCTTTCAGAGAAGTGTTGTAAATCAACAAAATAGTTTTGTAAGCTTGCAGTTTATTGAAGTCATGCCTCGAAGTCATGTCATCAATGGTTTTAAAGCTACAATATTAACATTTATAAACATTTGATTATCAATCCCATACCAACATCTTGGTTTGGTTTGTTTTTATCCTTAACTTTGTGGGAAATTAACCTAAAGAGTAAAGACGACAATCTTTGCTCTTTTTTTGTCGATAAAAATAATCTTACTTTCGGTAAAACGCCAGAGTAATGATTGCCAAATTCATGGAAACAGCAACAATCACCAAAAAAGATATACGTAAATTATCGTTGGCTCAAATCAAAGATTTCTTGACAGAGCATGGCGAACAGGGTTTCAGAGCTAAACAAATTTATGAATGGCTTTGGAAAAAATCGGCTCAGACTTTCGAGGAAATGACTAATCTTTCTAAGAAAACTCGTGAGTTGTTAGAAAATAACTTCGACATCAGAGCCGTAAAAGTATCTGAAAAACAAATCAGTTCAGATAGAACTATCAAATCATCCTTTGAATTATTCGACCATAATTTAGTAGAAGGCGTATTGATTCCTGCCGACGATAGAATGACGGCTTGTGTTTCTTCGCAAGTGGGTTGCTCGCTTACTTGTAAATTCTGTGCTACGGGTTATATGGAGAGAAAAAGAAACCTCGACCCAGCCGAAATTTACGACCAAGTAGTTTTAATTCGTGACCAAGCAGAATCGCATTACCAAACTCCGCTTACCAACATCGTGTATATGGGTATGGGCGAACCTTTGTTGAATTATGCCAACGTGTTGTCGTCTATCAATTATATTACTTCGCCCGAAGGCTTAGGAATGTCGCCAAAACGTATTACGGTTTCTACGGCTGGTATTGCAAAAATGATTACAAAATTGGGCGATGATGAAGTAAAATTCAATTTGGCACTTTCGCTTCACGCCGCCAATGACGAAAAGCGTAATCAGATTATGCCAATCAACGAATCGAATACTTTAGAAGCTTTGAAAGATGCTTTATTGCATTTTTACAAGAAAACAGGCAGTAGAATTACGTTGGAATATATTCTTTTCTATCGTTTTAACGATACTTTGCAAGATGCAAAAGAGCTTTGGGAATTTGCCAGACAGTTTCCTTGTAAAATCAATATCATCGAGTACAACCCAATTGCAGAAGCCAATTATACCAATACAGACCCACAAACTTTAGCAAAATTTGCTCAGTTTTTTGAAGGCAAAAATATGGTAATTAATGTCCGTCGTTCAAGAGGAAAAGATATTGATGCCGCTTGTGGACAATTAGCTGGCAAAAAACCGCCAGTCGTGAAAGAAGAAGTTACAGCATAATCATAAAATACTCTCCGATAGCGATACAAGCTAAAATCAGCATCGCCAAACAAAGTAATACTTTACCAAATATTCCAGCAATCAGCCCTAAAAATGAGCCAATCGCCGCTTTTAGGGCTTTTTTAGGCTCCGCTTTTCCAAGAATTTCACCTAAAAATGCTCCCAAAAAGGCTCCAAGAAACATTCCAAAACCTGGGATAATAAATAAGCCTACGAGCAAACCAATCGTTGAACCCCAAGTGCCATACTTCGTTCCACCAAACTTTTTTGTTCCCCAAATGGGTGCGTAATAATCAAAAATACTAATTCCGATAGTAACTAAAGTAAAGAAAATTAAAGTCTTTCTATCAAAATCAGCATACTTGGAATAATGCAACATAAACAAGCCTATCAAACTAAGAGGTGGACCTGGCAATGGCAATACTGCACCAGCCAAACCCACCAAAAGGCATATTATTGAACCAATTAATAGTAATATGTCCATTATATTTTTTTATTTAAACCATCAATTTAAAACCTTCGCCATGAAGATTCAGAATTTGAATTTCAGGTTCTTCTTTTAAGAATTTTCTTAATTTGGTAATATACACATCCATACTTCTGGCATTGAAATAAGTATCATCCCCCCAAACCATTTTCAAAGCAAAACTTCGGCTGACTGGTTTACCCATATTTTCACAAAGTAATTTCAATAAAGCTGACTCTTTGGCTGTCAATTTCTGTGACTCTCCATTTCTTTCCAATATTTGCTTTTCAGCATCAAAAGCAAAACCTCTGATAATGAAATTTGAAATCTTTTCGTTCTGTAATTCTACTTTTTGGCTTCTTCTTAAAACGGCTTGCAGGCGAGCCAACAATTCTTCCATCGAAAAAGGTTTGGTCATATAATCGTCTGCACCCAATTTAAAACCTTGTAAAGTATCTTCTTTCATCGCCTTTGCCGTCAAGAAGATGATAGGCGTATCTTTGTCAGACATTCGTACTTCTTTTGCCAAAGTAAAACCGTCCTTTTTGGGCATCATCACATCAAAAATACAAAGGTCATAATCTTGTTGTACAAACTTTGTAAGAGCATCATCGCCATCTTTTGCCAAAATGGTTTCGTAGCCTTTTATCGTTAAATATTCTTGAAGTAAAGTACCTAAATTGGGGTCGTCTTCGGCAAGGAGAATCTTTGTCATGTTAATAATAGGAATAATGCTTAAATGTATATGTTAACTTTGTTGTAAAGTAATATCAATCGGTAAAATCACCTCAAATTCACTCCCTTCGTTGATTTTACTTTGTACGTTTATTTTGCCGTGATGTTCTTGAATCATTTTTTTTACATAACTCAAACCTAATCCAAAACCTTTGACATCATGTAAATTACCAGTTGGTACTCGATAGAATTTTTCAAAAATATTCTTCAAAGATTCTTTACTCATCCCGATACCTTTATCTTTTATCGTAATTGAAATTCCTTTTTCGGTATTCTTTGTAGCAATGGTAATTTCAGGTTTTTCGGGCGAATACTTGTTGGCATTATCCAAAAGATTAAAGATAATATTGGTCAAATGTACTTCATCAGCTTCAATTTCTGTGGTTTCGGCTTGCAAATCTAAGTCGATGATGCCTTCTCGCATTTCAATTTGGGGACTAATATTCTCTAATACTTTCTCAATAATTTCATGAACATCAACTTTTCTAAGCTTCAATTGTACATCGCCTCTTTCCATTTGTGCCGTTTGAAGCACTTTCTCCACTTGTGAACCCAAACGTTTGTTTTCATCTCGAATAATACCTAAATAACGCTTAAACATCGAAGGACTAGCCGATACGGCTTCATCTTGTAACATCTGAGTCGCCAATGAAATGGTAGAAATAGGCGTTTTAAACTCATGCGTCATATTGTTGATAAAATCATTTTTAATATCAGCCAATTGTTTTTGTTTGACAATCGTGCTTACTGCCACATAAAAACAACTCAAAACCACCAAAATCAACAATAATGAAGTTGCGTACATCACCCAAATATTTCGGATAATATATCGGTCTTGATTCGGGAAATATACTCTTAGATAATTCTCGGAATTGGTATAATCGTTCGGAAAAAGATTGACCATATACGTATCTTTATCATTTTTCAAGCCTGTCATTTTGTACTTCATCGAAGACGCATAATGTAAATAATTAGGCTCTTCTTGGCTGCTAATTCCGTACTCAAAAGGAATTTCAATTCCCTTCATTTTGATTTCATACTTCAACAAAGAATCTAGTACTAAATAATTGATTCTGTCATAAATACTTCTCTTTTTGAACAAAAAATCATTGAAAACCTCTTTCGCCATTTCGGCTTTGTTCATTACTTTATCTTGGTTTTCTAAAGGGTCAACAATTTTATCAACATGTTTTTTGCTTACTTGCTTTTTTCTTGCTGCTGATAATTCTGCTTTTCGCATAGAATCCTGCTTCTGAAGTGTATTTTGATGTTGTTGCAGTGCTTCAGAAAAAATTTCGTCTAATTGTTTATGTTCATTCAAACGATTTTGGAAATCTTGAATATCAATATTCATCGAAAATTCCTGATATTCTCGAATATCTCCATTAGGCAAAATTTCTGTTCCTTTAGATACCAAAATATCTGAAGGGAATGGTGTTCCTCCTACTTTATCTAAACCAATTCCCGCTTGATTTGAAGCAATATTACTTGGTACTTTCTGTTTTGGTGTCTCTATAGACTTCTCTTGAATTGGTTTAGCAATTGCCATAAGCTGCTTTTGCTTCTCTTCAGCTTCTACTTTTCGTTGTACAAAATAGTAGAATTCTTGTTTTCCAAGCTTACGAACAACTTGCTGCATAGCATCTCGAACATCACTTCCAAATTGGTCATTTTTAGAGCGAACCGTAAAACCTAGCCAATACATTTGGAAGGCAATTAAACCTAATAAAGCAAAAGCCATCAAAGCAATTATATATTGTATTTTCCGCTTAGTCATTCTAAATCATTAACATTTTGAGCTTTAAATATTAAGCAATGAGGCTTTTCAGCAATTATTAGCAGCTCAAGTCTTCCAATTACTTATCTTCTTACATTTTAAAACAAGCTAAAAACCTAAAAAAATTGTGCTTATATATGATTTGCAACATTTTTATTTTTAGCGTGTCTGTTACAGCGCAACAAAATTAAACTAATTCTCAAGCAATTTATTCCGTTTAACATCTTTTAACAAAGTTTAAAGGTTTGATATAGAATAGGTTGATTAAGTTTGTTTCATGTAGTTTTTACATGATTTTTTATTACTCAAAAAAACAAAAATCACTATGCAAAAGAACATCAAAATTTTCGGAACGGCTATCCTATTTGTGGTTAGCATGACTGCAATGGCACAAAAAAGTACTTCACAAAACATTGAGGAAAAAGATGGCAAAATTAAAATCCATGTAGAATCTACAGAAAACGGACAAACACAAGTTTTTGACCGTACTTACAATGCCGAAGGAATGAATGCAGAACAAAAAGAAGATCTTATTAATCGTATTACTGATTCTTTATCAACGACATTAGGAAAAGGAGAAAGAAAGCAAATTAGAATTAAAGTTGATAGAGGTAATGAAAGATTTGCCCAAACATTTAAAGCTCCAAGTAACGGACAACGACACATTGAAATTTACAGAGATGGCAAAAGAATTGACAACAATTTAGGGAGAAACGACCTTAAAGAGTTTCGCTTAGATTTTGACCATGACAAACTGCTTGGTTCATTAAAGCCAGCTATGAAGGAATTCAAGTTTAAATTTGACAACGACTTTAAAGATTTTGAGCTTTTCAGTGATTCAAAAACAGTTAAAGATTTGAAGATTTATCCAAACAAACCTTTTGATAATAAATTGAACTTGAAATTTTACACACCTGAAAAAGGAGATGTAAATGTTACAGTAACTGATGTGAATGGCAAAGAAGTAGGTACTCAAAAATTCAAAGATTTTCAAGGTGAATTTATGGGACAAGTAGAATTAAAGAAAAATACCAAAGGAACACTTTTTGTAACCGTAACACAACGTGAAGACGGTACTGCAAAAAGAGTAGTTATTGAATAAATAAATTGATTGGAAAGTTTCGTTTTACAAAAAGAGTAATTGTTTAAAAGCAGTTACTCTTTTTTGTTTATAGCCTGATAATGAAATGAGTATGAAAAGCATTTTCTTCATCAAACTCAACTAAACTAGCCCTTTGTCTATGATTCCACATGTAACCAATCTCAGTTGTAAAATGCGGAGAAAATACGTGGCTCAACATCAATATAAGCTGGTTTTGACTAAAATTATTGGCAGGTAAATTAGGAGGAATATTCAAAAGCGGTTCTTCACTGACATACAAAATATTGTTTTTATTCAGATTATACCTCCACTGAATCCGTAAGCGAATCCTAGCTTGTTCATCTCCAAAAGTATTATCACTTCTTTTAAACAAACGATATTCATAACCAAATCTTGACCTAAAAGTCCATTTTGGACTTAATACTTTAGTCCATTCTAAATAAGCAACAGGTCTTATTTCTAAACGTACAGGTCTTTTTAAATCATCTATTTTTCCATAAAGTGGATAAGTATTAAAAACAATTGGAGCAAAACTTACTGCCCAATTTCCCTTTCTATAAACTGACGAAATTCTGTACGCCTCCACATATCTTGAATCAAAAAGATTATAATTCCTCTTACTAAAATCATTTTGTCTTCTGTAAAGAAAATCGGCATTCACATCAAAATACTTACTAATTTTTTTCTGAATTGAAAACCTTGACCACAAAGTATAGTGTGGATAATTTTGAGCATAACTTGAAAAGCTCGCTAAAAAAATCATAGCAAAGCCCCAAACATATTTTTTCATTTAAAGCAGTAAATAAATATTCCACAAAGTACTTGAATACTTAGCTACTTTCCAATTTTACATGCTCAAGCACCTTTAAATGCACAAAAAATCTAAAAAAAATTCAAGCTTAATCCAAACATAATCAGCTATTTATAAATTTTGTGATTTTTTTTATTAAAAATTTTCACAAAAAGCTTGCACAGACGAATTACATCGCATAATTTTGCACCACAATTCAACGGAATTACAACAACAATTCAGAAAAATCACAAGCGAAAGTAGCTCAGCTGGTAGAGCGCAACCTTGCCAAGGTTGAGGTCGCGAGTTCGAACCTCGTCTTTCGCTCAGCTTATGGAAGCACCTTATGGTGCTTTTTAAGTTTAAGAGATTAAGGTTATAACTTTGATTTCATGCCAGGGTGGTGGAACTGGTAGACACGCAGGACTTAAAATCCTGTGAACGCAAGTTCGTACGGGTTCGATTCCCGTCCCCGGTACAGTTTAAAGAGGGTTTTTACAGTAAAATGTAAGAACCCTTTTTATTTGGTACAACATAGGTACAACATTTTTTTCGCATAAATTAGGGGTAAAAAAACTGCAAATTCCCTGAAAAAATTATAAGCTTTTAGTTTAAGCCTTCACTTCCCTTTCGTAATTCTTTTCTTACAAATAAATCACACAGCACATAAACATGCTTACTAAATGTTTCCTTATTTTTAAGAAAATATCTCATTAACGCCCTTGTATCATGTTACTCGAATTCACTGTCGGCAACTATCTTTCAATTAAGAATAAAACAACACTTAGTCTATTCGCTGTTCTGTAACATCCTAAAAAAGCTTGACTGTATTAGTTAACTTTTACAAAGATGTCTTTATCGACCCAATCTTCTTTTTATACAATTTTAGTTTCATCTTCTTTCGAGCCACATGATGAAGATTTCACTTATGAAGTGGCTTTTCGTCGCTGGTTAGTCCGAGAAATAGAGGAGCAGCGATTAACGCCTACTCAAGCGATTGAATTTTTCAATTATTCAACCGACACAAGAAGAATATGGTGATTTGATAGACTAACAAACGCTGAACTCTAAATTGCTCCCTCAAGAAGAAGTAAATCTTTCCTGATATTGCAAACATGAATGTACTCACAGCCTTTTGTGCATGGGATGCTGCCGAGAAGATGAATCGCTTGTCGTCTTTGAGAACTTTCAGGCATGACTCAGTATATGCTGTATGTTTTTCTTCTGCCATGGGTTCAAAACCTAAATCTGCTACCAGCAAACAAGCTTCCACTCCAACAGAGTGTTTCGTTTCCTGCCTGTCTAGTTTGTTGTCCAGCTCGCTTGACCTACGAATTGTTGCCAATGGTCTTTGCCACTAAGTCGATATTTGTTTGCAGAACATTGTAATCGGTCGCCAAGGTTCTCCAAGAATCCAGAGCGTGTCTTGTTCCGCCAATAATTTCATCTATGTGCTTTTGAGGTAACTTGGCTTCTCTACCCAATTTTACCAAATGGCTAATCGTAGGGGTCTTGCCTTCTCCCATGACCATCATGCTTTGTTCTCCATTTGGACCACTTGAAAAAGTAAGGTCATAAGCAGGAGACATTTTCCATTCCCCATGATTATCCATTAGGAAACTGAAATTTTTAGCGTGGTCGTCCCTATTATGGGCAAGCACATTGAAAACGGCAAGCCGATACATTTTTTCTACTTCACGAATATCTTTGGTAATTGCTCCAGTTAAATTGAGCAAATCTTCGTAATCCAGCGATGGGACTCTGAAATCACTATGCAACAACCCACTTGCCGTGTGCATGTGCAGTCGTTTGCCACCATCTCTGTCAAAACGTTTAACAGCGAAGTGACCAGCCCCTTTCTGTGATGGGAATAAATGCACTTCAGGCATCAGGACACCTGCTTCCTTTGCCATTAAGGCATAAACATATTCAATCGCACCAGCATCGCTACCATCCTGAGAATTCGTAAATTTAACCAGCCAAGGTTCAAACCCTTCATCAAGCTTTCCTGCTCCATATATAATTTGCTGGCGATCTTCACTGACAGCTATAAGAGCTTTTGGACGGGCTCCAGCAGATGAACCGTTCAAGGCGAGCAATTCCCTAATAACCTCTTCTGAGCTGCCTTGTAACACTTCCTGCGATTGCAAAGCAAGTTGGTCGAGATTTATTACTTCTTGAACCTCTGAGGGGCTACGGTCAGGCTCATAGACAAGAGCTCCCATGCCCGACAATCCGACATGTGCAAGACGGTCAAGGGGGGATATGGTGGCTGGTAATACGCCTTGTGACCTCAACAAGCGGTCGAAAAGCAATCGTCCCCAACCGTCTGGGAGGCTATCACTAAAAACACCTGCCAATCCTTCAAACGGTCGTTGCGGTAATGCTGAAACGCCCTTTTTCAATGGCAGGCGAAACGGGGATATTTGTATGCCTGTTTTTATGAACTCATCATCATATTCAAAATAAATAATGTGGTCACGTACTACCAAACGTCCTACTTGTTGTATGGCTGTTCCAAAGTCTAAGCCGACCTTGATTTCTGTAACGGGCTTCATCATTTTTTCCATCCTCTTTTTCGGGATACGTTATCCGTATCTTTCAATACATCATCAATAGAGTTGAATGTTGGTTTTGATGGTTTAAGGATATTGAGGAGTTCTTCCACTTCCCCAACCACCATCAGGAGTTTCAAAAAGGATTCCAGAGAAATAGCCCCTTTTTGTTCAAATTTTCGCAAAGTAGCCAGAGGAACGCCCGACCGTTCAGCAAGCCCCTCTTGGGTAAGTTCCATAGATAACCGTCTTGCCCGAATATTTTCAGCAATTTTCAATTGTGCTTTTGAAGCTGATATAAGTGATAACATAGTAGTACTTTACAAGTTAATATAGTCAATACTAATACTATAGTATTACAAATATAATAAAATTCAAGAGGAAAATATCCCTTTTTGTCATCTTATATCGCCTATTACAGAAAATAAATCACCTTACCTAAAGCTTCATTATAGTCATCATTGGAGAAGGTATTTCAATAGCCTTATTTCGGTTATTTTACTGTTAGGAGGTTTGATAAGGAGGGTAAATACAAGAAATCCGAAACGCTCAAAACGAGGTAAAATAACATTAATGAGTCTGGTCAAGGTAATTTAGAACTTAATTTAATTTTGAAAGGTCGTACAACTTGGCAAGGTCATGAAAACTAATTCATCAGCGTTTTAGCAAAATGCTCGATTTCAAGAGTTTATTTTTTTGTCCATACTCCTCTTATTTTTCATTACTCCTTCTTCTGTATCATCTCAAATGATGATATTTGCACATTAGATTTCTTTCCGCAAATCATTCAACATGAATACTTCGTTTCGTTATGAAATACTAATCTCTATGATTTCGTTTCTTTCTTGAAGCTAACTCCTACAATGATGACTATAAAACGCTTTTATTTAACTTTTGGAATTATTCTTTTTTACTTGTCTTCTCAAGCACAAGGACTTAAACTTTCTGAGAAACCTGAGGAATTTTTAGCGGATGCAAAAAACGTCTTAGCGGCTTCTGGAAATCCACAAGCAAATGCTATTGCTCAGAATTTTGACCAAAACTGGAATGCTGGTAAAATCGCTGAGACACAAAAAGCTTCTCTGGCAAAAGTTGCTAGTTTTATGCTCAAAAAAGGCTACAAATCGCCACAATTCATTCCTTTTTTTGATGCAATTAATCTTGGACTGAACAGCGGAGTACTTACTCCGTCTAGCTTTGATAATTATTTAAGTACACTTCAAAAATCGGTAGAAACTGGCGATGTAAAAACCACAACCAGATTCATTGATGTTTGTAGGCTATTTTTCAAAAACAATAGTCTTTACTTTACGAATTTCAACCGATTGTACGCTTTTAATGGTACTGTAAATTTTAAATTCAACGAACAGAAAACAGAAATTTTTAAATCTGAAAAAACGAATACTCCTGCTAGTACACCAGAAGCACCAAAAAAATCTGCTTGGGATGAATGGGATGCACCACTTCCTTCAAACAATAATACTGCAACAGCACCGCAAGCTGAAGAGCCAATTGTTCAATTTCTAAATGCTGGACCAAGCATAGAATTCAATAATATTAATTTGGCAATCGTTACTGCCAACGATTCTGCGATTGTTCAAAATACAAAAGCTTTTTTGGATATTAAAGATGGAAATTTGATTGGAAATGGTGGAAAGTTTTCTTGGGAAACAGTTGGAGGACCTGAAATCTTTGTCAATTTAGACCATTACAGTATGGCAATTAGAAATCCAAAACTTTTAGCAGATGTTGCTACACTCAATTATCCACAAAAATTGAATAATCCAATAAAAGGGATTTTTGAATTTCAGAGTAGAAAAAGAGTAAAGAATAGTTTGTCCATTTTTCCAAGATTTATGTCATTACAAAATGATGTTACTTTAAAAAACAGCTCAGACATCGACTATACTGGCGGTTTCACTATCGTTGGCACTAAAATTTCAAGTGCTTCGGTTCAGTCTAAATATGCAACGATTTTAGTAAAAAAAGATGGTAAAACGGCTTTTAAAGTAATTAGTAAACGTTTTGAAATTAGCGATTCTTTGATTACTTCTCCATCTGCAATTTTTACTGGTTATTTTGCTAGTCAAGATTCCCTCTATCATCCGTCAGTAAAACTGAATTATAATCGTCAATTAGAGTATTTACGACTAAATAAAGTAGATGACGGCGGTTTTAGGGAATCTTCATACTCAGATAGTTATCATAAATTAGATATTACTTCAGATGTAATGCGATGGAACCTGAAAGATAAAAAAATGGATTTCATGATTGTTACTGCCAAGAACATCGTTCCAGCTTTGTTTGAATCTTTCGATTATTTCAATCCTGAACGTTTTGCGAAAATTTCTGCTAACTACAGTTTCAATCCATTATTGGTTGTTGCTAATTTTATCAAAAAGAATAATCTTCCATCAACCACAGTGAGTGAACTTGCTCGTTCATATCAAAAAGATGCCAGTGCTTTAAAATCTGTCTTTTTAGAAATGATGCAAAAAGGATATTTCGACTATGACCCAGATGTTGAAAGACTTAAAATTTCAAGAAAAGGCTTACATTATTTAGCAGTTTATGGAGCGAAAAAAGATTATGATAATTTCTTGATTCCTTCTTTTTATGCTTCAAGTGCTAAAGATTCTACCGCCAATGCTTCTTTAGATTTGAACAATAATCAGTTAATCATCAGAGGTGTTAAGCAATTTTACCTTTCCGATTCGCTTAATGTTTATATGGCACCTTATGATAACATTATTAAAGTAAATAAAGACCGAAATTTTGGTATCAGCGGAGAGCTTAAAACAGGAAATTTTAGATTCAGAGGAAGAGATTTGTCATTTAACTACAGTGAATTCAGTGTAAAATTAGATAAAATTGATTCCATTACTTTTATTCCACAAAAGGAATTAGCTAAAAAAGGCCGCACAGAAATTGGTGGAGATTTAAAATATGAAGCTGGCGTAATTTATATCAATAAACCTGATAATAAATCTGGTCGCCAAAGAATGTTGAATTATCCTCGTTTAGTTGTTCCGACTGGAGTTACGGCTTACTTCGACCATCCTTGGCGATTGGATGGAATTTACAATAAAAAGATTTACTTCAAAGTACCAAGTATTGATTTCGATAGTTTGAATGTGAAAGACATTAATTTCGTCGGTACTTTTTACTCTGATGGTATCTTCCCTCCTTTCAAGGAAACATTGATTTCAATGCCCGACAATACTTTGGGCTTTAGCCACAAAGTACCCGAAGGAAAGTACAATTTATACAACAGCAAGACTTTTGTAAAGTTTACGTCAAACTTATTGATGGATAGCAAAGGTTTGCATACCGAAGGAGAAATCAATCACCTGACGGCTCAAATTAAGGCAAAAGAAGCTTTGTTTACCGCCGATTCAGTGACAGCAAACGGAACAACGGGAATTATCAACGAAGGCGAAGTTGGCAAAGCTTATTTTACCAAAGTTGCCATCAATAACTTCAAATTGAAATGGCAACCGAAAGTGGATAGTATGTTGATTGAAACTCAGAAAAATACTTTCGATTTTTATGCTGGAAGTTCAAAACTAGAAGGAAAACTTTTGGTTAGACAAACGGGTTTGTTTGGTTTTGGAAAAGTAAAAAGACAAGATTCTGAAATTAGTTCGAATAATTTCAAATTTGTCAAAGGTGTTTTCACGGCTGAATCTGCTGATTTATTTGTTGGAAATACAATGAGTGCAGCAAAACCTGCTCTACTTGGTAAAAAAATGAATATCAATTTTAATATTCAAACGGGTTTGGTTAATATCAAAACACCAACGAATTTGAAATTAGAAGATTCTACCAGTTTATATTTCCCATATACGGCTTATCAAACTTCCATCAACAGTGCTGAATGGGACATCAATAAAAAGTTAATCACGATGAAAGGTGATGTAAAAACTACTACTTTTTCATCAATGGAACCAAGTCAAGAAGGGCTCTCTTTCAATGGTTCTGAAGCTTTGTATAATATCGAAAAACAATCTTTGAATATCAATGGCGTGCCTTTTATTAGAACGGCAGATGCAAAAATCTTTCCCGACAAAGGAGCAGTTGTTGTTAGTAAAGATGCTGAAATGAAAGATTTCCATCAAGCTAAAATTATCCTTGATACGGCAAATACTTATCATCGTTTGGTTAATGGAAACATTAAAATTCTATCAAAATTACGCTTCGAGGGAGATGCTATTTATCGCTATGTAAACGCTGCGGGAGATTCACTAAATATTAAGATGGGAGATTTTGATTTCAAAGAAACCATTCTTGATAATCGTAAAAAAACTAAAGGATATATTACTTCTGCCAAAGCAAATATCGAACAAAGTAATAATTTTCACCTTACTCCAAAACTATTATTCCGTGGAGAAATTAAGATGACTTCAACGGATAAAAATCTTACTTTAAATGGTTTTGTGCGTCCAGACACAAAAAATAAAAGGTATGATTCTAACTGGATTGCCTACAAAGGAAGTAGTCGTGATAGCGTAAGTATCGACGTTCAACCAACTTTGATGGGCGAAACAAATACTCCATTACTGGCTGGGCTTCATTTCAGAACAGCTTCTAGTGGTTTGTACACTACTTTTTTATCAAGTAAAGAAGACGCAAAAGACGAAGATATTTTCGTAGCAAAAGGTGCTTTCAGAGATATTCCAAAAACATCTCGTTTTGAAATTGGTGCTGACGACAAAACACAGTCTTACGAAGCCAATCGCTATATTTTTGATGATGCCAAAAAGACTTTGAAATTAGAAGGAGCTTTCAATTTCTTTAACCCAAGTACTTTAGTACAAACATCTGGTTTTGCCGAAATGCGTATTGATAGTGGGAAATACAAGTTCGACCAAATGTTAGTCCTAAATTTCCCAATGCCTACAGAAGTATTAAAGGCAATGGCTGATAAAATTGTTAAAGTAAATTTAGATTCACGTGATAATACAAGTGCTGATGAACCTGAAGACAAGGAAAATCTATTATCTAAAATAGCCAATATTCTAGGAGGAAAAACGGTTGCACCATTTGAAAGACGTTTGAAAAATGAGCATGTTCCGCTCTTTTCAATTTCTTCAAAATTCAATACAACGATGGTAATTTCTAAAGCTAATTTGCGATATTCCGAGCAGCAATCAGCCTTTTATACTGTTGGGAAAATTGCCATTGCCAATATTGGAGGAACCGACATCAATGCTGAAATTGAAGGAATGTTAGAAATCAAGAAGACAAATGAAGGCGATGAATTTTATTTGTACCTCGAACCTTCAGAAGATGTTTGGTACTTTATGGGTTATTTGAAAAACGAAATGGGCGTAATTTCTTCAGATGGAGAATTCAATAATGCGGTTGCGGCAAAATCTAAAGGGGTAAAAAAAGGTGGTGGCAAAAATGCTTATACTTTTTTAGGAGTAGGTGCTGAAGAGAAAATCGCTTTTACCGAAAGATTCGTGGATAATTATAGAACCAGGGTTGAAAAAGGTAAAAAGGTAGTCAATAAAAAAGAAGAAAAACCAAAAGTAGAAAAGAAGAAGGAAGAAGCGAAAGAAGGTTTTTAAATATACAAAGCCCAACAAATTTACTTTGTTGGGCTTTGTATATTTCGTCAGTGTGTTAGAAAATGCTAGGCTGATAGTCTAATCATTTTTCTACGAATTCTATTAAAACATTTCTCAATTACTTGCTTGTAGGTTTTACCGAATTTATCATAACACCATACTTGCAATTCTTTTACTTCATCAGATAATAAAGTCTTGATTGCTTTTTTTAATTCTTTCTCGAATAACTTTGCATCAAAACTAACTTTTTCCAATATAACTTTGACATAGTTTAAGGTAACCATAGCTTTTAAAGGATTTAATAATTAATAATATAAATCTCTAACCAAATTTATGATACAAATAGCTGAAAATCAAGCATTTTACATAAAATAAATAATTGTTATTTTATACCATCCATTATTAATTTTTGAACGTTTATTTTTTCAACGGTGAAACAAAAAAAATATTATATAATTATTTCAATATTTTTTTATTTTATAACGTGCTTTTCTTCAAAGGCTCAGGATAATGATGTATCGTTAATTTTAGGCGATAAGCGTATCTCTATGAATGAACCCTTCGTGGTGACGGTGGTTGTAAAATACATTGGCGAAGCCCAAGTTCCTACTTGTAAGTTTCCTGATTTACCGAATTTTACTAAAAAAGGGTTCTCTCGTTCCATTACACATTCTTATGTAAATGGTCAGAATGTCTCTACTTGCAATATTTCTCAAAACTATTCTCCACAAAAAATTGGCACTTTTAAAATTCCTTCTTTCAAAGTAAATGTAAATGAACTCAATCTAAAATCTGAAGGATTCAGTATAAAAGTAAGTAAAGCCGTTTTAGACAAAACCAATACTGAAAAAAAAGAAGTAACCTCTGAAGATGAAGATTTTACAGATTTTATTGAAGGAAATCAATCTGAAACCGTTGATGCTAAAAATAATGCTTTTCTGAGTTTGAGCACCAATAAATTTACTCCTTTTACTGGTGAAGGTTTTACTGTTACGCTTGCTTTTTATGTAGCTGATAATAATCCAACAGAATTTGAATCTTACCAAAACGAAGCTCAAATTCCTGAAATTACCAAAAAATTGAAACCTGAAAACTGCTGGGAAGAGAGTTTTGGTTTAACAGAAATGCAGCAAGGGCAATTAGTTTTAAACGGTAAACCTTACACTCAGTACAAATATTATCAAGCTACCTTTTATCCCTTAAATAACAAACCTATCGTTTTTCCATCGGTCAGTTTAAAATTGATAAAATATACCATTGGAAAAAATGGTGAAAAAATACCTGAATTTGTCACTTTCAAAACCAAACCATTTATCATTAAAACGAAAGATTTACCAAGCCATCCTTTAAAGCAAGAGGTATCCGTTGGAGATTTTTCATTGAAAGAAGTAATCAATAAAAATAGCATAAGTACGGGTAAATCGGTTCAATATCGCATTCAAATTACGGGCGATGGTTATAATATCAAACTACCCGAAATGAAAAACGATAGCCTCTTCGACTTTTTCCCTCCTGAAGTAAATTCAAGTTCATATCCAGAAAATGGAAAAGTTGTTAGTACAAAAACCTTCACTTTTCTAATAATTCCGAAACAGGCTGGTAACTTTGCACTCGGAAATTATTTTAAATGGATATTTTTCAATACAAAAACCGATAAATACGATACTCTACAATCAAAACTCCAATTAAAAGTAAGTGGAGAAACCATTAAAACAGCCGATACTCCTTTAACGGTAATTTCGGTTTATGATGGGTTGAAAGAAAAAGATTCGTCTGAAATCCCCAATGAATTCAGTAAGTTTTTGAAAGATGAAGCCAATATCCTAATTTCAATTATGTTGATAGGAATGGTTTATATTTTATTACCCAATAAAAAACGAAAATAAGTAAGCGCAATCAAAAGAATGAAATAACATTTTGTTATTTCTCATACAACTCAAATGAGCAGTACATACGGTAAATTATTCAAGATTAGTACATTTGGCGAGTCGCATGGCACAGCAGTTGGTGTAATTGTTGACGGCTGTCCAGCTGGCATTGACTTCGATTCATCTTTTATTCAAAGCGAATTAGATCGCCGCAAACCTGGGCAATCCAGAATTACCACACAACGCCGTGAAGCCGATGAATTTCAAGTACTTTCAGGAATTTTTGAAGGAAAAACAACTGGCACGCCAATCGCTATGATGGTTTTGAATGGCGACCAACGTTCAAAGGATTATTCACATATTGCCCAACAGTTTCGTCCTTCGCACGCTGATTATACTTATACAGCAAAGTATGGCAACCGTGATTATCGTGGCGGTGGACGTAGCTCTGCTCGTGAAACAGTAGCAAGAGTAGCGGCTGGGGCATTGGCAAAATTGATACTAAAGCAAATCGGTGTCGATATTAAATCTTATGTTTCGCAAGTTGGTAAATTAAAATTATCAACGCCATATCAACAATTAGATTTGAATCTTGCCGAAGAAAATGCCGTTCGTTGTCCTGACCCAGTGGTAGCACAACAAATGTTTGACTTAATTGACGAAACCCGTAAAAAGGGAGATTCTATCGGAGGAGTTGTTAATTGTGTAATTACGGGTACACCTGTTGGTTTAGGTGAACCTGTTTTCGATAAACTCCATGCCGAATTAGGAAAAGCGATGTTAAGTATCAATGCTGTAAAAGGTTTTGAATATGGCAGTGGCTTTGATGGTGTTGAAATGTACGGTTCAGAACACAATGATGAAATGTTTTTGGATGAAGATAATCGTGTAAAAACAAAAACCAATCATTCGGGCGGTGTACAAGGTGGAATTTCTAACGGTGAAGATATTTACTTTAGAGTTGCTTTTAAACCCGTAGCAACCATTATGCAAGACCAAGACAGTGTAGATGCTGATGGAAATACTGTTGTGGTATCAGGAAAAGGACGCCATGACCCATGCGTTGTACCACGTGCAGTACCGATTGTAGAAGCCATGGCAGCCTTAGTATTAGTCGATTTTTATTTGAGAAACCGTGCAACTAGCAAAGTTGCTATAGAAATTTCTTCTGATTTACCTTGGTAAAATATGCTCTTTTCTGATGAATACTTTATGCAGATTGCCCTTCAACAGGCAACTATTGCCTATGAAGAAGGAGAAATTCCAGTAGGAGCAGTTATCGTATGTCAGCATCAAATTATCGCTAAAGCATATAATCAAACTGAAAAACTCAACGATGTTACAGCACATGCTGAAATGTTAGCAATTACTTCGGCAGCTCAGACTTTGGGTTCAAAATATTTAAAAGATTGTACTTTGTATGTCACTTTAGAACCTTGTGTGATGTGTGGTGGTGCAATTTTTTGGTCACAATTAAATAGAATTGTTTGGGGAGCTTCGGATGAAAAAAGAGGTTTCAAAAAAGTAAATCCATCTATCATTCATCCCAAATCAACAATTACATTTGGTGTTTTACAAGATGATTGCGAACAACTATTGAAGAGTTTTTTTAGTCAATTAAGAACTTAATTGGCGTTTTGATAGTTTTTGAAACAACATGAGTAGAGAAAACTCTCGAACTCCTTAACTATATAATTAATAAATAACTCCTTATAAAAATGGCATTCGTATTAGACCCTTTACCTTATGCAAATGATGCTTTAGAGCCTCATTTTGATGCGTTGACGATGGAAATTCACCACGACCGTCACCACAATGCTTACGTTACTAACCTTAATGCTGCTGTAGCAGGTACTGAATTAGAAGGCAAATCTCTTGAAGAATTAATTTCTGAAGTAAGTAAATACTCACCAGCAATTCGTAACAATGGTGGAGGACACTGGAATCATACATTCTTCTGGAATATTCTTTCTCCAAACGGTGGCGGAACTCCAGTAGGTACTTTAGCAGAAGCTATCACTGCTAAATTCGGTTCATTTGAAGCTTTCAAAGACGAATTCAAGAAAGCTGGTTTAACAAGATTCGGTTCAGGTTGGGCTTGGTTAGTTGTTACTGCTGATGGTTCTGTAGCTGTTTCTTCAACACCAAATCAAGATAATCCATTAATGGATGTTGCTGATGTAAAAGGTACGCCTATCATCGGTATTGATGTTTGGGAACACGCATATTATTTAAAATTCCAAAATAAACGTCCTGATTATATCGATTCATTCTGGAATTTGGTAGATTGGGCTGGTGCAGAAAGCCGTTTCCAAGCAGCTAAAGCTTAATAAGTTACAAAATAATAGCAATTTTTTCGTGATATTTTCATTGAAAAAATTGCTATTTTAAAATTGACTTTCTACCTTTGCAGTCCCATAACAACACGGAGGTTGTAGCTCAGTCGGTTAGAGCATCGGTTTGTGGTTCCGAGGGTCGTGGGTTCGAGCCCCATCTTCCTCCCTAGGTCTTGTCAATACGACAAGACCTTTTTTATTGCCTAATTTCATAATAAGCCATGAATTATACTCAACTCAAAACATTAATCACGACTCGTTATTGTAAAACTACATTCACGATACTTTCGCTAATGTATCTTGTTGGATTGATAGGCTTGAAATTACCTTTAACCCAAGAATATTTTAAAGTATTATCTCCTTTTAATCTTTGGACTTCATTAATCCTTTTACTTATTTTCCATCAAGATTTTCAACCAAAATTTATTCTATTTGCTGTTATTACTTTTTTAGTGGGCTTTTTTATAGAAGTAATTGGCGTGCATACAGGTATTGTTTTTGGCGATTATCAGTATGGAAAAACTCTTGGCTTCAAACTCTTTGAAGTGCCCATAGTCATTGGTGCTAATTGGCTTATTCTAGTTTATTGTTCAGGAATAATTGTCGAACTCTTCTTTCAAAACCTAAAATCAAGTATTCTAGGAAGAATCATATTATCAATTATTGCTGCCTGTTTGATGGTTGGTTTAGATTTATTGATAGAACCCGTAGCGATTCGTTTAGATTTTTGGCAATGGTCATTCAATAAAATTCCTTTACAAAACTACTTTGGTTGGTTTGGAGTTTCTTTTGTTTTACAATTCTATTTTATCAATAGTAAATTCCTTAAAAACAACTCATTAGCACCGCTTTTATTTTGTTTACAATTGCTGTTTTTTCTCCTCAATGTACTTCTCCCTGCTTAGGCTACATCGATATTATTGTATAATTTTGTAAACCTTTCGTTAAGCAAACAGGTTAATACCTTAATATTAAGTTTACAAGTATTTATACTTTGTAATTCGGTTGTGTTACATCATTTTATTCAATTGAAAACTTTAGTGGAAGCAATTTTATTAAATTCTATTATATCAATACAGCGTTGAGTAAACCTATTGATTTGAATTTCGATTGTAGAAAATAATTAATCCCTTCGACCAAAAAACATGAGCAATTATTCTATCAAAGACCTTGAGCAATTATCTGGTATCAAGGCTCATACTCTCAGAATTTGGGAACAACGTTATGATATTTTAAAACCTGATAGAACAGATACCAATATACGTACTTATGACGACAAAGACCTTAAATTGGTTTTAAACATTGCTTTGCTCAAAGAACATAGCTATAAAATCTCGGAGATTTCTAAAATGAGTGCCGATGAGATGTCAAAAGAAGTGATGTTGATTTCGGAAAAACAATTAAGTTATCCAGAACAAATTCATGCTTTGACGATATCGATGTTGGATTTAGATGAAGAAAGATTTGAAAAAATTGTAAGTACCAATACCCTTCAATTTGGCTTTGAAAACATGATGATTAACATCATTTTCCCTTTTCTGAGCAGAATTGGCACTTTATGGATTACTGGGTCTGTTGGACCTGCTCAAGAGCATTTTATTTCTAATTTAATACGCCAAAAGCTTATTGTAGCTATTGATGGGCAATTGCCTTCACTCAGACCGGGTGCTAAAAAATATATGCTGTACTTGCCTGAAGGCGAAATGCACGAAATCAGTTTATTGTTTGGGAATTATATCATTCGTTCACGCCAGAATAAAGTAATTTATTTAGGGCAAAGCTTACCTTTCAATGAACTAATTTTTGCTCATAAAGTACACAAACCAGATTATATTTTTAGTGTGATAACATCCGTGCCTGGGCAAGATGAAGTACAGAGATATGTGTACAAATTGGCGAAGGAATTTCCTGATTCAATAATATTATTATCAGGTTATCAAGTAGTAGGACAGGACATTGACTGCCCAGATAATGTGGAAATTATAACTCAGATTAAATACTTGATGGATATTGCTTTAGAATAGGAAGAATATTGAATTTCATATTCTTCCTATCCCGAATATTTTAAACAAATTCTTTTCCTTTTTTTGTAGCATCCGCTACAAAGTTCTTCACAAATTGTTCTTGTTCTTTTTCGCAAATCATTAAGACATTATCGTATTCTGCAACAATATAGCCATCCAAACCTTGAATTACCACTAATCTATCTTTTGGCGTTTTTACAATACTATTTTTAACACCGTAAAGCATCGTTGCTCCATCTACTACGTTAGCATCTTCGTCTTTGTCCGACACTTCATACAGAGACTTCCAAGTACCTAAATCAGACCAGCCAATATTTCCTAAAACGGTGAATACGTTATCAGCTTTTTCCATGATAGCGTAGTCAATTGAGATACTTTCACAATTTTGGTAAATGTTATTAATGAAATCAGTTTCTTTATCTGTGAAGTAAATATCATTCCCCGATTCAAAAATACTATGTACTACAGGACTGTTTTTTGAAAATGCGTTTTTGATTGCTTTAGCAGTCCAGATAAAAATACCCGCATTCCAAACATAATCTCCACTTTCTAAAAAGGTTTTTGCCAATGCTAAATCTGGCTTTTCTCTGAAAGTTTTAACTTTTTTCACTTCAGTTTCTGATTGATCATATTGAATATAACCATAGCCAGTATCAGGGCGAGTTGGAGTAATACCAAGCGTAACCAGTACATCACCTTTAGCAGAAGTTTCTAAAGCAATATTAATTCTTTTTTCAAATTCCTTTTCTTTCAAAATAATATGGTCGGCTGGTGCTACCACAATATTGGCATCGGGATTTTGTTTAGCAATTTTATAACAAGCATAAGCTACACAAGGAGCTGTATTTCTACGGATTGGCTCAGCTAAAATCTGACTATCTGATAAAAAAGGTAATTGCGTTTTGATTAAATCAATGTAATCAGTACTTGTTACAATAAATATATTTTCATTTGGACAAATGTCTTCAAATCGGTCAGCCGTTTGTTGTAAGAGCGTTCTACCTGTTCCTAAAACATCATGAAATTGCTTAGGATTATTCGTTCTACTAAATGGCCAAAAACGAGTACCAACCCCTCCTGCCATAATTACTACATAGTTATTCTTATTCATGATTTAGTATTATTATTATATATGCTAGTTGTGTGCTATCCTTCTGAAATTTAAAGATATGTATAGTTTCTAAAAAAAGGAAATTATAATGAAAAGCTTCATTTATTTATAATAAAAGCTATATAAAATACCAAAATTTCTTTCTTTACTACCTTCTATTTTTTTTAATTGATTGATTTCTTTAATTTTTAAATTTTCGTAAATGTACTCCTTTCCTAAATTAAAAAATACTATCTTAACTTCAAGAGTACTAGCATTGACTATTTTTACTTTCAAAATAAAATAATTTTAAGAAAAAATGTAAAATATTTACTCTGCTTGCATAATAAAATCCAAAAAATTCTTTCTATTTGCATAATAATTCATCGTATTAGGAAAAAGGCATTATTTTAATTTTAATTCACTAACAAATAAAGGTATGAAAAAACATTTTACAACAATGAGGCTTGGTCTAATTACCTCGCTATTGTTTATGACCTCGATGCTATTTGCCCAAACAAAAATATCAGGCAAAATAAGTGATGGTTCTACAAAAGAGCCATTGATTGGTGTAAGTATTGCAGTAAAAGGAAAAGTAATTGGTACGATTTCAGATACAAAAGGAGCATTTGCACTCACAACAAGTACTCCAACGCCTTTTACGCTTGTTGTTTCAAGTGTTGGTTACAATACTCAGGAAATTCTAGTGGATGGCAGTAAGAGTAATTTTAATATTACACTTTCTGAGCAAAGTATTATGGGGCAGGAAGTAGTAATTTCAGCCTCAAGAGTAGAACAAAGCATCATGAAATCTCCAGTTTCTATTGAGAAAATGGATATACGTGCTATACAAAATACACCTTCGGCAACTTTCTATGATGGTTTAAAAAACCTAAAAGGTGTTGAGGTGAGTACTCAATCGCTAACTTTTAGCTCTGTAAATACTCGTGGTTTTAATTCAAATGGAAACGTTAGAATGGTTCAGTTGATTGATGGAATGGACAATCAAGCACCTGGTTTAAATTTCTCAGTAGGAAATATCGTTGGGATTTCAGAATTAGACCTTGAATCTGCCGAATTACTTCCTGGCGCAGCTTCAGCACTTTATGGGCCAAATGCCTTGAATGGGATTTTATTAATGAATTCAAAAAGTCCTTTTTTATATCAAGGACTTAGTGCATCAGTTAAAACTGGAGTAATGAATGAAAAAAATCGTTCTGTAGCTACAACTGGTTATTATGATGCTTCATTTCGTTATGCAAAAGCATTTAACAACAAAATTGCATTCAAAGTCAACTTCTCTTACTTAAAAGCCGATGATTGGCAAGCAAATGATTTCAGAGACCAAAGCTTTTTGAACGGTAGCAATTTCAATGGCACACGTGATAACAATTTTGCTTACAATGGTGTGAATACTTATGGAGATGAAACAAACGTAAATATGTATGGCGGTTTATTCGGAAATGGTATTCCTGGTAATGGAGCAAACGGTACTTCTGCAATTTTAGGTGCAATTGCTACTTTTGTTTATCCAGCTAATATTCCAGGTATTGGCGGAAAATCTTTAGTTCAATTGTCTGGTCAAACACCAAAACAAATTTTTGATGCTATTATTCCCGGGCAAACCAATGCAAACATTTCAAGAATCGGTTATAATGAAAGAGACTTGGCATCTTATGGAACTACCAGTATAAAATTTAACGGTGCCGTTCACTATAGAATTAACGATAATGTTGAAGCTATCGCTCAAGCAAGTTGGGGAAATGGAACAACTCTTTATACAGGTGCAGACCGCTACTCCATCAAAAACTTTAGTTTAGGGCAGTACAAATTAGAAGTAAAAGGCTCTAACTTTTTTGTAAGAGCATACACAACGCAAGAACGTTCAGGCGATGCTTATGCTACTGGAACATTAGGTTCTTTGGTTAACGAGGCTTGGAAACCAAGTACAGCATGGTACCCACAATATTTTGGTACTTTCGCCCAATCAGCCCTTACCAATTATGCTACTATTTTTGCTGGTGCCTTAGGACAAGGTCTTGCTCCTTCTGCTGCTGTTACAGCAGCTAGTGCTAGTACTCAAGGGCAATTTGGGGCTTATCATACAGCAGCACGTACACTTGCTGATGCTGGTCGCTTAACTCCTTCAAGTGCAAATTGGAATGCAACACTCGATAATGTAAAAAGCTTACCAATCCCTCGTGGAGCGAAATTTAATGACAAATCAAATCTTTATGCTATTGAAGGGATGTATAATCTTTCTCAAGCCTTTAATAATGTAGTTGATGTAATTATTGGTGCAAATTACCGTACTTATTCATTAAACTCTGGCGGTACATTATTTGCTACACAACAGGCTAATGCTGATGGCTCTAGTAACCCTAACGCCAAAGAATTCACAATTAGTGAATTTGGAGCTTACACCCAGCTTGCCAAAGACTTTTTTGACAAGAAGTTTAAGCTTTCAGGTTCTTTAAGGTATGATAAAAATGAAAACTTTGCAGGTCAATTTACTCCTAGAATTTCTGGAGTTTTCTCGCCAACTAGTGATCACAATTTCCGTTTATCTTATCAAACAGGTTTTAGAATCCCAACAACACAAGACCAGTATATTGACTTGTTAACACCCCAAGCTCGTTTAATTGGTGGTTTACCATTATTCAATGATAGATACCAACTATCTGGTAAAAGTTATATTTATAATTCTGTTTTGGCAAACCCTACCGACCCAACAAAATGGCAAGTATATAATCGTAAGGAGTACAAACCCGAAAGAGTTGGCTCATGGGAAGTTGGTTATAAAGGCTTAATTAGTAAGAAACTATTTGTTGATGCTTATTACTACACAAGTACATTTACTAATTTCGCTATCTCACAAGTCGTTGTTAAACCAGACCCTGCTATCGCTGGTAGAGTACAACCATATTCATTACCAACCAATGCTGAAAAAGATATAAAAGCCGAAGGATGGGCTGTTGGTTTAGACTACGCTTTTCCAAAAGGATTCAACCTTGGTGGAAATGTTTCACATAACGTTTTAAGCGATAATGGGGGACTTACTTCTGGACAATTACAATACAATACTCCAGCATACCGTTTTAATGCCTCTTTTGGTAACCGTAATGTTGGCAAAACTGGTTTTGGTTTCAATGTTGTATGGAGATACCAAGAATCATTCGTTTGGCAGTCAAGCTTTGCAAGCCCTGCGGTAAATACTTTACAACAAGGAAACATTCCAGCATTCAGTACACTTGATGCACAAGTTTCTAAAAAAGTATCAAGTATTAAATCTATTGTAAAAATTGGTGGAACTAATATATTAGGGAAATCATACATTACTTCATGGGGTAACCCAACAGTTGGCTCTATGTTTTATATAGGAATTGCTTTTGATGAATTATTAAATAAGTAAAATTACAAATTCATAGTAAAGAAAAAGAGGAATATTCGCAATGAATATTCCTCTTTTTCTTTGAGCTAGTTTCTCTATTTTTCTACTTGCGAATAGTTCAATTCAACTGGAGTGTTACGACCAAATATTTTAACCATAACATTCAATTTCTTCTTATCGTCAAAGATTTCTTCAACAGAACCTTCAAATCCAGAGAAAGGGCCATCTATTACTTTGATGGTTTCCCCTTTCGAGAACGATGTTGGTGCTAATTCTTCAACGGCAACCGCTTCATCCATTTTACCTAAAATACGCTTAATTTCTCCTGCACGCAATGGAATTGGCGTTTTGGATGTCTTACCATCATTCCAGCTTAAAAAGCCAATAACACCAGGCATAGAAGTAATTAAATGGGCTACTTCACCGTATTTAATATCTGCTTCAACAAAAATATATCCAGCAAACAAAGTTTTTTCACGAACAGTTTTTTTACCGTTACGCATTTCAAATATTTTCTCTGTTGGAATAATAATTTGTGGAATATAATCCTGAAGACTTTGTCTCGCAATTTCATTTTCGAGATAAGTCCTTATTTTCTTTTCTTGTCCTGAAACAGCTCTCAGAACGTACCAATTAGTCTCTGCCATTGTATGAGTATAAATTTCAGTTTGCCCTTGTAGATTTTGGATTGATATTACATCAAAGCAGATTTATTGCTAATGCTATATTCCGAAATCTGCCATTAATATTATTGATAGAACCACTCTAATCCAGACTTGAAAAGGAAGTCAATCATACCAACCACTAATGCAAAAATTAAAGATGCCACTAATACAAGTGTTGAACTTGCTTGTAATTCTGAAAATTTAGGCCATGTTACGTTTTCAGTAACTTCTGTCCAAGACTCTTTAACAAGTTGTTGTAATTTGTTCATGGTTTTATTTTTCTATATTATACTAATAATCTCTTTAATCCGTAAGCAAAAACAGTTATGCTTATAAACTTTTAAGTTCCAATATTTTAGGCTTTAAAATTAGTACATTTAGAATGTATATAAATTTAAAACCTAAAACTTGGAACTTAATACTAAGCACGGGAACAAGGATTCGAACCCTGATCAAGGGTGTTGGAGACCCGCATTCTACCATTGAACTATTCCCGTGTAAATCGACTGCAAAGATAGTTATTTATCCTAAAAATGCAAAAAATACTTACAAATTTATTCTAAAAAAAGAGAGCGTCACAAGGTTTGTAACGCTCTCAATCTATTTTTAGCTAAAATTAGTCTAAAATTTCAGTTACTTGACCAGCACCTACTGTACGTCCACCCTCACGGATAGCGAAACGAAGACCTTTGTCCATCGCTACTTTGTTCAATAAAGTTACATCAATTGTCAAGTTATCACCAGGCATACACATTTCTACTCCTTCTGGCAACATGATTTCTCCTGTTACGTCAGTTGTACGGAAATAGAACTGTGGACGGTATTTGTTAAAGAATGGAGTATGACGACCACCTTCTTCTTTAGACAAGATATAAACCTCAGCTTTGAATTTAGTGTGTGGTTTCACAGAACCTGGCTTACAAATAACCATACCACGACGGATAGATTCTTTGTCGATACCACGTAATAATAAACCTACGTTATCACCAGCTTCACCACGGTCAAGGATTTTACGGAACATCTCAACACCAGTTACAACTGATTTCAAGCCTTCTGCACCCATACCTAAGATATCTACTGCTTCACCAGAGTTGATGATACCAGTTTCGATACGACCTGTTGCTACAGTACCACGACCTGTGATCGAGAATACGTCTTCAACTGGCATCAAGAAAGGCTTATCAACATCACGCTTAGGAAGTGGAATCCAAGTATCAACAGCGTTCATTAAAGCTTCAATTGTAGCAACCCATTTCGGTTCGCCATTCAATCCACCTAAAGCAGAACCTTGAATTACTGGAATGTTATCTCCATCGAAATCATAGAATGATAACAATTCACGGATTTCCATTTCTACTAATTCTAACAATTCTGGATCATCAACCATATCCACTTTGTTCATGAATACAACCAATTGAGGTACACCTACTTGGCGAGACAACAAGATGTGTTCACGAGTTTGTGGCATTGGACCGTCAGTTGCAGCAACTACGATAATAGCACCATCCATTTGAGCAGCACCAGTTACCATGTTCTTAACGTAATCGGCGTGACCTGGACAGTCAACGTGTGCATAGTGACGATTTTCTGTCGAATATTCAACGTGAGCAGTATTGATAGTGATACCACGCTCTTTTTCTTCAGGAGCTGAGTCAATTGATGAGAAATCTTTTTTCTCAGCAAGTCCTTTTTCTGACAATACTTTCGTAATTGCAGCAGTCAATGTAGTTTTACCGTGGTCAACGTGACCGATTGTACCAATGTTTACGTGGGGCTTACTACGGTCAAAATTCTCTTTTGCCATGATATTTAGTTCTTAATTAGTTTTATTTAAATAATTGTTTGATACTTTTTACATTTGAAACATTGAGGATTTGAATATTTGAAAACATTTTAACTTATTCTGTAAAAACAACAAAATAACTTCCAAATCTTCAAATTAAAACAATCTTCAAAAGATTCGAGCCTTTGAGCAGAATCGGACTGCCGACCTCTTCCTTACCAAGGAAGTGCTCTACCACTGAGCTACAAAGGCAAACTCCAAAACCTAACCCTCAGAAATTATAAGAGGTTAATTGTTAATCGTTTTTAGCTAAACTAATAACTATTAACTAATTAACAACTAACCACTTACTATTGTTTCCTTTGGAGCGGGAGACGGGGCTCGAACCCGCCACCTATAGCTTGGAAGGCTATCGCTCTACCAAATGAGCTACTCCCGCTTACTCTAATAGTGAAATGATTGAGATTGAACTTTAAAATCAATTTAAACATTCACTCATTCAAATCGTGGGGGCGGATGGATTCGAACCACCGAAGGAATACTCCAGCAGAGTTACAGTCTGCCCCATTTGGCCACTCTGGTACACCCCCATTTTCTCTACTTTCGAACCGCTTTCGTTTAGCGTTCTGGTGAAAGAGTGTGCAAAGGTAAGTTTATTTTTTATTTTGTCAAACGTTAAATAAGTTTTTTTTTACTTTTTTTTCGTAAAAAAATATAATTACCTGATAATTTGACAGTTACAAAATTGGCATTAATTGAATATTTTTTGTTTAAAATATTCAATTAATGCCAATGTCTCATTTAACTAAAATAGTTAGATTATAATCTTATTCCAAAACTTACTCCACTGATACCTGGACCTCTTCCATCTTGATACAATTTGTTTAAATCATAGTTTACAAACAAATCTGGGAAATTTTTCAATCCTAATTCAAATGCTAAACCATAACGTAGATTATTCAAATAAAAGCTACTGTGGTTCCATCTTTTATAACCACCATCTTCTTCTTTGGTTTTTGTATAACTATCTATTCTGTAACCTACATATCCACCAGCAGCAATATAAGTAACTACGCTATTCTTTCTAAATGCAACATAAGGCATTATTGGAATGTTGATATTGGCAACCGTTAATTTATTTCTAGAAAGTGGAATTACATTCCCTTTGCTGTCTAGATAGTTAGCAAATTCAATGTTGTTTCCTCCTTTTACCAAATAGTTATCGTTTTCAAACATAAAGTTGTTCCAAGATACTTCAAGCCCATAGCTTATTTTTAATGCTGCTTTTGTCCCTTTGCTAATCATACCGCTTCTTGTCCAACCGAAGCCAAAGTATCTTGACCCAAACGGGCTTAATTCAAAATCTTTAGAATTGTATATTCCTGAAATACTTCCTGTATTAGCAAAGCTATTAAAGCCAAAATAAATATTAAACCCTGATCGACTACTAAAGCCTTGCTCTCTTTTATTTACTTTGGCAGAATCTTTCAACATTACTTTTACTTCATCATTACCATCTTTTACTAGTACTCCATTCCAGCTTACATGTACTTCGTCACTACCGTCTTTGACATGTACGCCCCCTAAACCAATTTTTACATTCGAGCCATTATTGCTATTACCATTGTACACTCTTCTTGACGACTGTCCAGAACTAGCATTAGAACTTGTAACTGTTTCATCTGCTTTAGCATTAATTGCCACATTGATACTTTTATTGTTTTGCGTAATAACCAAAACAGTATCTTTACTTAATTCACTGTTAACTACTCTGCGAATACCTTTCCAAGTGTCATCATCAAGGTTCATTCCATTTTTTTGAAACAATTCCTGTAAATCTTCTTTCAAAGATCTATTAGGATTTTTACTGTTTAATAAAGTCTGATTACGCTTGTCAATATTAATGACTGTTGAATCTGCTTCATTTGTTTTTCCTAAACTTTTGAAACTAGTAATTGAGCTAACAAAAATTGAAAAAAATATTGAGAAAGTGATTTTGCTCACGACACTCTTGATTTTGAACGTTTCCATGGCGATTTTATTTATTGTTTTTAGGTTTTAAGAGATTCCTGTACTGGTTAATTCTATTCCTGCATGACTTGGTTTTGAATTAAATTAGTAGTTAATCTAAAAACTCGTTGTTTACATTTTAAGATGCAAATGACTAATCTTGAGTTGCATCAATTTAATTTATTTTTCTGTTTCTTCTCCGTTTGTCAAAGCATTTTCTATTTTGGCATCTGCTCTGGCTAATAGCTTTTGTGGTTTAAAGCCTACTTCTTTCCAATCCACATTTTCACCATTTTTAGCTCTTTTTAACTGTTGCCAAATTTTATTAAACTTGCTTTGTTTTCTATTTGCACTTTCATCAAGAACCGTATTTTCTGCTACAGCCTCTGCTTGTGTTTCCACTAAATTCAGAACGATTGTTTCTTTTTCTGGTTTTACTGCTGGTTTTTGAGTGTTCTCTACAACTAAAACAATCGTGTTGGTTTCAAGAACAGGCTTTGAAATAGGTTGAGGAGTAATGCTTTTACTTAAAAACACTTCTTCTTTTTCATTATTTAGGCTTTTTTCAAGTTTACTTTTCTTAGAAACAAGTACTTTTAAATTTTGCTTACCAGAAACAGTTTTCAACGGAATATTCTCTCTATTTTCAATATTGGCTAGATTCTGTTTTTCTTCTGAAGGTTTTATTACATCCACAATATCCTTTTCCGTTTTCAATATAGGTTTGTTATTCTCTACGGAAGCAAATTTATTATCCACAGTATTTTCAGGAGTATTCAACCAATAAACTCCAGAGGCGAATAATAATGCCACAGAAGCAGCAGAAGCAAACTTCCACCAAAGTGGTATTACTTTACTTTCTTGCTTTTCTAATCTTGTTTGTAGTTTTTCCCATGTAGCAGCACGTGGTTGACGCTCGTATTGCTGTAGTCTTTCGGCAAAAAACTTATCAATATTTTCTTGATTTTTCATATATTTTTCGATTAATCAAAATCGATTTAAATCATTTGAACGACTGCATTTTGTAAAATTACTCTTGCTCTTGATAATTGAGATTTTGATGTACTCTCTGTTATTCCTAATTGGTTGGCAATTTCAGCATGAGAAAATCCTTCAATAGCATATAAATTAAATACTGTTCTGTAGCCTGTTGGAAGTTTCTCAATCAATTTAAGTAAATCTTTTGTTTCAAGGTCTGTTTTGAATTGTTCAGGTTCGGGTTCGTAAAGAATTTGGTCATAACTTACTTCAAATTGCGTTTTCTTGTTACTTCTTAGATACATCAACGATTCATTAACCATAATCCTACGAATCCATCCTTCAAAACTTCCTTCCAATTTAAAACTATTAATCTTGTCAAATACTTTCACAAAACCTTCAATCATTATTTCTTCAGCTTCAAATTCATCGTGTACATATCTAAAACATATCCCCAACATTTTAGGGGAATACTTCTCGTAAACCCTTCGTTGGGCTTTTGGGTCGCCTTTCTGACAAGCTTTTACTAATGCCTCTTCTGTTTGAAATAAAGTAATCAGTTTCACGGTATAAAGTTCTGGTTTAGCTTTTGTAAATGTTATGGTTCAGAGCAATTTGTTTTCCTAATTACTTTCAAGATGAAATATACTAATGAAAGGTTGCACGATAAATATTGAATATTCAAATTTGTAAACAATAATTGATTTTTCTTTCAAAATAACAATTTTGAGGAAGCTCAAATCCATGCAAAATTTTCTATTCTAATCATTTTTTATATGAATTCATCTGCGGCAATTGGCATTTTTGATAGCGGTATTGGCGGCTTAACGGTTGCTCATGCAGTTACAAAGCTACTTCCAAACGAAAACATTATTTACTTTGGCGATACTGCACACTTGCCTTATGGCGATAAATCTGCAGCAGCGATTCAAGCATATTCCATCAAAATTTGTAATGTTTTATTGCAACAAAAATGTAAAATTATTCTGATTGCTTGCAATTCTGCCTCGGCGGCGGCCTATGAATTGGTAAAAGAATATGTTGGTAGCAAAGCTAAAGTAATGAATGTAATTGACCCAGTGGTTAATTATATTTCAGAAAACTATGCAGGTAAAACAATTGGCTTGATTGGTACAAAACAAACAGTAAACTCGAATATTTATCGTAAAAAAACTGATGCTTTGGATAAAGATATTACTTTAAAGTCATTGGCAACACCATTACTTGCTCCGATGATAGAAGAAGGTTTTTTTAACCATAATATTTCTGAAAGTATTATTCAAGAATACCTGAAAAATGAAGAATTGAATGATATAGAAGCACTTATTTTAGGCTGTACGCATTATCCGTTAATCAAAAAACAAATAGAAAGTTATTACAAAGATGCTGTTACTGTTTTGGATACTTCTGAAATCGTAGCAAAATCTGTAAAGGAATTTCTATCTGAAAACAATGCACTGAACGCATTGAATGCACACATCAAACACTTTTATGTTTCAGACTATACACAATCCTTTGAAACGTCAACAAAAATATTTTTTGGCGAACAAATTCGGCTAGAATATTATCCTCTTTGGGAGTAATAAAAAATGGTTTCAGAGTATTATCTGAAACCATTTTTTATTAACTGAAAGCTTTTCTTAAACGTTGTCTCAAAATTGTTTGAGGCGACATATTCTTTTTTGAACTCTTCCACCACAAATAACCTACTACCGCTACAATTAAATATGGCGTAACCAATAAGTACAAAATAGCAAAGTTCAGGTTTGATGCTATTTGGCTTCTACCATTCGAAACCGTACTTTCTACCGTCATTCTGCACATTGCACATTGAGCAAGGCTTACAGACATTGAAATCAAAAATATTACTGAAGTTAAAATGAGCTTTTTCATAAATCCTTTATTGGGGAAACAATTACTTGTAATATGGAGAAATCATTAAGTAAACAATCACGCCAGTTACCGAAACATATAACCACATTGGGAAAGTAAATTTTACAATTTTCTTATGTAAATCAATCTGATTACTCAAAGCATAATACATCGCTCTAAGTACAAACCAAACTACGCCTATTGACAAAAGAATGTGCGAAACTAATAAGAAATAATAAATTGGACGAATAATACCATCACCTTCAAAAGGAGTAGAAGGATTAGAAATATGATATAAAATATATAATACTAAAAATAATGAGCCTTGAATAAAAGAAACGCTCATCATTTTTTGGTGCCATTTAATATTATTGTTCTTAATGAAAATGTAACCAACAATTAATGTAATTGAAGTCGTTGTATTAAGTACTCCAATTACATGAGGTAATATTTTTGTCCAAGCTCCTAAGTCAATTTTTGTACGAACACCAATCAGTACTGCTACTGCTAAAGGAATTGCAATTGACAAAATATTAACTAGCTTTTCATTTTTTTCGTTTTTCTCTACTACTAATGAAGCCATTTCTTTTCTTTACGGTTATCTAAATCAACTATTGGTTTGATATATTTTCAAGAGTACTCTCATTTCAAGGATTAATCTATCTACATCCTTTTTATCTGTTCCATCATAAAAACCTCTGATGTGTCCTTCTTTATCTACAAGTATTAACTTTTCAGAGTGTATAAATGTTTCATCTGGGCTTTTAATTGCTTTATCATATTCTGAAGCATCCGCTACTGGAATATAATATCCTTTTACAGCCAAAGGATAAATCACTTTTTTCTCTCCCGTTAAAAAATGCCATTTTCCACTCTTTGCATCATACTCTTTAGCATATTTTTTCAATTGTTGGGGGTCATCATGAGAAGGGTCAACCGAGATTGATACAAAACTTACTTCTTCATTTTCCGAAAAAGTATCTTGTACCCGTGTAAGTTGAGTTGACATTTTTGGACAAATAGAAGTACATCTTGTAAAGAAAAAATCTGTTACATAAATTTTTCCTTTCAAAGCATTGCTTGAAAATTTATTCCCATCTTCATCTATCAATTCCCAATTAGGAATAGTATGAAAAACTGTATCCATTTCTGGTTGATTCCATCTTGGATTTGGATTTTTCTTCATCATCACATTTCCAGTTGTAGAATCTGTCAATGGAATCATGTAGGGCAATTCATAATGGTTTTCACCAAAACCCTTTAAATATAAAAAAATTAAAGCTGGAACAACTAACGCAGCGATTAGGATTCCAGCTTTTTGAGACTTTTGCATGATTGTTTTCTTTAATCAATCTTAATATTTTAGTATCGCTACTAAAACATTTGTGGATAATTATCAAGAAGTAATTATCCACAAGTTATATCAGTAAAGGTGACCGCCTTCGTACATCAAAGCAATTAATAACCAAACTACAAATACTGTTGGTATTAAAATAGACCAGATAAGCGTTTTCACTTCATGTTTCAAGTGCATAAATTCTCCTACGATGAAAAATGCTTTAACAATTGTCATTACAACGAAGATTGCAACTCTTGTATGATTAGCTGGTAAAGTAAATGCAATAACGAACTCTATAGCTGTAAGGATTAAAAGAATCCAAAACGTTTTCCAGATAGCCGCCGTTTGTGCCGGTGGAATTACTTTTTCATCAGCATGTGATGAATGATTATGTGATGCCATTATATTTTTAGATTAACAGTTATCGAATTATACAAGATAGAAGAATGTAAATACAAACACCCAAACTAAATCTACAAAGTGCCAGTAAAGACCTACTTTCTCAACCATTTCGTAGTGACCACGACGCTCGTACAAACCTGTAGCTGTGTTAAAGAAAATCAAGATATTTAAAATAACACCTGAGAATACGTGAGTTCCGTGAAATCCTGTAATAAAGAAGAATAAATCTGCAAATGCTGGAGGACCATAAGGGTTACGAGTCAAGTTTGCTCCTTCAATAGGATTTCCCAAAGCATCTTTTGCAGCTAAAGCTAAATCTGCTGGACCATGAATAAAGTGAGTCCATTCCCAAGCTTGTGAACCCAAGAAAGTAAAACCACCTACAATTGTCCAAAGCATCCATTTTTCAACATCAGCACGGTCGCCACGATGACCAGCTTCAACAGCTAATACCATTGTAACAGAACTGAAAATCAAAATGAAGGTCATGATTCCAACAAAAACCAATGGAGCCTCAACACCATGTAAAAATGGAACAGCTTCGAATACTTTATCAGGAATCGGCCAGTGAGCAGTTGAGAAGAAAAACTTTTCATGAACACCAGTGTATGCTTGCTGGCTAAAGCGAATCATACCGTAAGTTACCAATAAGGCTGAGAAAGTGAACGTATCTGAAAGTAAGAAAAACCACATCATTAGTTTTCCGTAACTAGCTTTCAAAGGTTCTGAACCACCCGACCATGTCAATTTTTCAGGAACGGCAGTAGCAGCGTGTAATGCAGACATCTTTTATAATTTGGGGTTTATTAATTATTTAAAAGTTCGCTAATTTAAACAGATTAACGATTAAAATACAAGAAAAAGAATAAATACAACCAGAGTATATCCAAAAAGTGCCAATAAGTTGCACATAATTGGATTCTAGTAAGGTTTTTAGATTCTGCCGTAAACTTAAACGATGAAACTAAAGAAACCAATAAAACTACTAATCCTGAAAATACATGTAAGCCATGTAAACCTACTAATACATAAATCCAAGAAGCAGCAACATCACTACCAGCAAAGTATAATTGATTCTCTATTAAATCAGAGAAACCTATTACTTGAGTGATTAAAAATACCAACCCGAACACAAAAGTAATAGAAATTGCTGTTTTGAGTGTATTGAATTTATTTTTTTTTGCAGCTCTTACTGCGAAAATCATTGAAATGCTACTTACAAAGAGAATGATTGTTGAATACCAAAAGATTTGAGGCATTTCAAACTCGTGCCATCTACCTTCTGCTTTTCTTACTAAATAACCTGAAGTCCATCCTGCAAACATCATGGTTATTGATACGATTGCTAACCAAAGCATAAATTTCTTTGGGTTCATCGAGAGCGTTTCTTCTGGCTCTCCTAGCTTTATATTGGCTAAATGTTCTTGTGTCATTATTTGTTAAATGTCAATTCTAAATCAAAATTATACCTTGTCCATCAAAAAAGCTATTTGCACGATTGGCAAATATATAAACGACCCAAACATCATCATTAATGCAGCTTTATCCGTTGGCTTAGACATCAAATAGAATGTCTGAGATAAAAACAAAACACCACATAATACGGCTACCATTGCTGAGTTTGTGCCAGTCATACCCAATAAATAAGGAACAAAACCACAAGGAACTAAAAAAATGGTGTACATCATCATCGTCAAAGCTGTTCTTAAATCTTTATGACCATTGTTCGGTAACATTTTAAAACCTGCTCTTTGGTAATCTTCATCAGCAACCCAAGCAATAGCCCAGAAATGAGGGAATTGCCAGAAAAACTGAATCGCAAATAAAATTCCGGGTTCTAATCCAAAATGATTTGTAGCTGCAACCCAACCAATCATCGGAGGAAAAGCTCCAGGAAAAGCTCCTACAAAAACTGAAATTGGTCCCACTCGTTTCAATGGTGTATATACAAAACCATAAAGTACAAAACTTAATAAGCCGAGTAAACCTGCTTTGTAATTAAATTCAATAAAGAGAATATATGATGAGATAATTAATAAAATAATACAGAATACAGTGGCTTCATTTACCGACAATCTACCTGTTGGTAATGGTCTGTTCTGTGTCCTTTTCATTAGTTTATCTAGCTCTTTTTCTTTAATCTGATTTACAATATTTGCTGCACCAGTAATGAAAAAACCGCCTAAACTAATATAAATTATTTTCTCCCAATCAATATGATCTACAGCTAAAGAATAACCAAATGCACCAGAAAATGCAACCAGTGCCGACAATCTAAATTTCAATAATTCGTAATATGCTTTCACTTTTAAAGCTATTCCGATAGGAATGTTTTCTTCTTTTGAGATCATTATACTTTATGAATATCAAATATTCATTTTAACCTAAATACTTCGCTAAAACTAGCTTTTACTTGCTTTAAACACTCGTTCAGCATTTATCAACAGATATACAATAAACTGTATTCCTAATGACAAAATAGCAAGCGTTAAATGAATGGGCTGAATAAATGCTGGCACACCAAAGTAAGCCATTATTATACCTGAGATAATTTCTATGATAACAATCGCTAAAAGTGCTACCATAAATTTATATGTCAAACCTTCTCTTTGGATATTCTTTTTCAGAAGCCAAATCAAATAGACATGAAGTCCAAGTATTAATAAAGAGTATGAACGATGTATAAAGAACGGCAAGCCCATTTGTTCAATCCAAGTATTTCTATCATAACCAAACAAAGGATTAGCCACTACTCTATCAATTGCTTCTCTTACTTGAGTTCCTAGTAATACTTGTGAAGTAGAAAGGACTAATGTTAAAACCAAAATCATATTCAATGTTGATTTCCGACTGATTGTTTCAATTGAAATTACTTCAGACCAAGCCCTAGCAATGGCATAAAGTAATACAAATACAACCAATACAGCTAACAACATGTGAAGTGTTACCACTCCTGGCTTCAAAAAAGAATCAACTACATACTTTCCTAATACTCCATTCGCCCCTATTAAAATAACGCCTAGAAACGATAAATATACAATTACTCTATCTTTCTTGAAGTAATAGAAAATCGAAGCTAAAAAGGTAGCAAATACAACTATTCCAGTAAAAGCACCTAATAATCTATTAGCGTACTCTATCCATGTCTTTGTTACATTAAATTCAACTTCCCCATGCAATTTTTCTGCATAAATTTCTTGGTAATTATGCGGAAGTTGGCTTACATCAGTTGGAGGTATTAGCATTCCAAAGCATTTTGGCCAATCTGGACAACCCATTCCTGAACCAGTACTTCTAACAATTCCACCAGCCAACACTAACAGGTAAATTGTAATAATTGTTAATATTCCTAATTTCCTAAAAAGCATCATTAGAATATTTAAACATTGAGAAACTAAATTCATTTAATACGAAATCGAAGTAAATGAATCTTCTAAAAAGAAAAATTGAGAATATATTAATTTAAGATAGCCTAAATTAACATATTCTCAATCTTAGAGGTTTTAACATCTTAATGACTGTAAGATGAATTTTGAATATCTAATAAATCTTCAATATCTTTTTCATGTGCAATCTCATCATTTTCCTCTGGTAAGTTAGATTCAGGTGTTGCTGAATACGGAACGTTCTGAGGAATAAAATCAACTGCTGAACCTGGTTTACTATAGTCATAAGCCCAACGATATACTGCTGGAATTTCACCTGGCCAGTTACCATGTACTGGTTCAACTGGAGTAGTCCATTCTAAAGTAGTAGAGTTCCAAGGGTTCTGAGGAGCTGTTTTTCCTTTGAAGATAGAATAAACAAAGTTGATTACAAAGATTACTTGTGCCGTGAATGTTAAAATAGCTGCAATTGAAATAAACATGTTCATATCAATAAAAGCTTCCATTCTACCATTACCTAAAGCCGTAAATGAATAATAACGACGTGGGAAACCTGCTAAGCCTACATAGTGCATTGGAAAGAATACACAATAAACACCGATGAAAGTTGCCCAGAAGTGAGCATAACCCATATTTTTATTCATCATTTTTCCAAACATTTTTGGAAACCAGTGATAAACTCCTGCCATCAATCCGAAGAAAGATGCAGCTCCCATTACTAAGTGGAAGTGAGCAACTACGAAGTAAGTATCGTGTAAGTTAATATCTAATGCAGCGTTCCCAAGAATAATACCAGTTAAACCACCTGAGATAAACAAAGATACAAGACCAATAGAGAACAACATCGCCGGAGTAAAGATGATATTACCTTTCCAAAGTGTTGTAATATAGTTAAATGCTTTAACCGCTGAAGGCACTGCAATAATCAACGTCAAGAACATAAATACCGAGCCAAGGAATGGATTCATACCTGTTACAAACATGTGGTGAGCCCATACAATAAATGCAAGCATTGTAATACCCATCATTGAACCAATCATCGCACGATAACCAAAGATTGGCTTACGAGAGTTAGTAGCAATAATTTCAGAAGTAATACCTAAAGCAGGAAGTAATACGATATATACTTCAGGGTGACCTAAGAACCAGAATAAGTGTTGGTATAAAATAGCCGAACCACCTACGTTTGGTAAAGCTTCACCACCAATATAGATTTCTGACAAATAGAACGATGTACCAAAGCTACGGTCGAAAATCAATAATAATGCAGCCGATAACAATACAGGGAAAGATAAAAGACCTAAAATCGCTGTAAAGAAGAATGCCCAGATTGTTAATGGTAATTTAGTAAACGACATTCCACGTGTACGAAGGTTGATAACTGTACAAATATAGTTAATACCTCCCATCAACTGTGAAACAATAAAGAATGTCATACTTGTTAACCACAAAGTCATCCCTAAGCCAGAACCTGGCATTGCTTGTGGTAAAGCACTTAATGGAGGATAAATTACCCAACCACCCGATGCTGGCCCCGTTTCAGTAAACAAAGAAGCAAACATGATTATTGATGCTAAAAAGAAGAACCAATAAGATAACATGTTGATAAAGCCAGAAGCCATATCTCTTGCTCCAATTTGAAGAGGAATCAAAAAGTTAGAGAAAGTACCAGACAAACCAGCAGTTAATACAAAGAATACCATGATGGTTCCGTGCATTGTAACAAGTGCTAAATAAAACTCTTTCTCAAGTTTTCCATCAACAATCCATTGACCTAATACTGGCTTTAACCAAGTTAAATCCATATCAGGGAATCCTAATTGCAAACGAAAAATAATTGACATCGCACCACCAAAAAACGCCCAAATAATACCAGAAATTAAGTACTGCTTAGCAATTGTTTTGTGGTCTTCTGAGAAAATATATTTTTGTACAAAGCCTAACTCGTGATGCTCGTGTTCATGCTCGTGTGTGTGAGCATCGGTAGCGTTTAGTGTCGCAGTTGCCATAATTAATAAAATTTATTCTTGTTGAATAAGTAGTTTAACGTAAAGATGCCGTTCCAGCTGTAACTGTCTCTGTTGCTGTAGTACTGTCTGTTTCAACAACTGGAGCTTCAATGTATTTTTGAGCTTTTGTTTTGAACTTTTCAGGAACTTTAGCTAGGTAATCAGGATTTTGAGTCAAGAAAGGTTTTTGTTGTTTACACCAAGCTGCATATTCATCTGGTTCATCAACAAAAACTGTAATTGCCATACCAAAGTGACCACTCCCACAGATTTCAGTACAGTTCAACTTGTAATTAAAATCAGGATTTCCTGTTTTATAACGCATCTCATCTGTTGAAATCGTTGGTACAAACCAGAATTTAGTTGGCATTCCTGGTACTGCATCCATCTTAACTCTTTGATAAGGTAGATAAACAGAGTGTAATACGTCTTGAGCTTTAATTTTCAATAATACAGGCACTCCTTTTGGAATATGCATTTCGTTGGCAGTAAAGTCATCAAATGATTTTTCATCTGTAAAATCAATGCCTATACTGTTTGTATTATCAATCAGCTTGTAGTTATTATTTCCCAGTTTATTGTCATCATTACCTGCATATCTAACATACCATCCGAACTGGTGACCTGTCACTTCAATTACAACAGCATTACCTGGTGCTTGTGAAGTAATGTCTCTCCAAGTTCTCCAGCCTGTAAATACAAGTACTGCCATTACAATAGCAGGAATAACTGTCCAGATAAGTTCTAACTTGTGATTAACAGGATAGAAAGTTGCAACATTTCCTTTTTTGTAACGATAGAGAAAAGGGAAGACAAACAAAAGAGCATTAGTAACAAAAAATGCGAAAGTAATTACACCCATTGAAATCCAAAACATACTATCCGTTTTAACACCATGTTCTGATGCTGCAACTGGTAAAAAGTCTGGTCTTGCGTGGAAAAACGACCATGCTGCACCAATAGAACCTAAAACCAAGAATATAATGAACCCAATTGCATTTAGATTATTAGCTCCGTCAACTGGTACATCAGCGTCTGTTTCAGTACCCTGAATACCTTTTGATAAAGCCATACTCTTGTTGACAATCATTATTGCCAAAATCAAGAATATTACTGACAAAAGTCCTATTAAATACGTCATGTTCGTAAATAAATTTTAATTATAAATTCTTAATAAAATGTTTATCAAAAATGTTTTTTGTGATAAAACATTTTTTTCAATATTAATAAAATTAAATGTCGTGATGAAGTGCTTCTTCTAAGAAAGGATGGTTTTTAGCGACTAAAGAAGCTTTCGTTAATTCACTTGAAACAATGTAAATGAATGCAGAAGCAAAAATAGTAACCATACCAAACTCTACTAATCCAAATCCACCGTGTGGACCAAGTACACCTGGCATAATCATTTGATAAAAGTCTAAATAATGACCTACCAAGATAAAGCAACAACAGATTTTCAAGAAAATAGCAGTTCTCTTTGCGTCACGAGTCATCATTACTAAGAATGGGAAAAAGAAGTTGAATACAACATTCAAAATTTCAGTAGCCTTGTAAAGCTTATCGTGTCCTTCCCAACGCTCCAAGAAATAAATAGTTTCTTCTGGGAAGTTAGCATAGTAAATCAATAAGAATTGCTCAAACCAAACGTAAGTCCAGAAAATAGAGAATGCAAACATAAATTTACCCAAATCGTGCAAATGGTTAAAATTCACATATTGCATATACCCTTTGTCTTTCAATAACAATACTGTTAAAGTAATAGTAGCTAAACCTGTAACATGCCATGAAGAGAACATATACCAACCGAACATCGTAGAGAACCAGTGTGTGTCAATAGACATAACCCAGTCCCAAGCAGACATTGAACTTGAAATACCCATTACTACAATAAACCCTGTAGCAATTTTCACCATATCGTAAAAATTAGTAGTACCTCCATTCAAATCTTCGTCAATTGATTTTTTACGCATCCAACTCCAAAGAAGTAACCAAAGCACAAAAAACACAACCATTCTTCCTAAGAAGAAACCAAAATTCAAATATCCAGATTTACCAGCAATAATTTTGTCGTAATGCTCGCTTCCTTTATCTGTAATTCCGTGGTGCATCCAGTGAAAAATGACATCTCCTTTTAAGATGAAAGTCAAAATTAAAATTGGACCTGTTATCATCAAAAAGCGTGGAAATGCCTCAGGAACTCTTTTTAAAACTGATGACCAACCTGCTTTAGCAAGGTATTGAATTGAAACGAAAAACATACCAATTACAGCAATACCTGTAAAATATACTCCGTTTAACCAAACGTTTGCCCAAATACGGTTCGTCCAGTCGTAATCTCCATGATGAGAAACTGCTCCGCCAGAAAGGTGTTCTCCGTGCTCAGCACCATGTTCAGCAGCAGCTTGAACTACTTCGTGCCCTTCACCACGTGATAACAAATAAATTCCAACTAGTAGAGCTACAACTCCAGCCACAAAAGCATAAATGATTCTCTTGCGACCCTCCGCCGTGAACTCAAAATATTCTTCGACGTTAGCTGGGGAAAAATGTGAATGTCCCGCCATTATACTATAAAGTTTGTAAGTTTGATTTTATACTTTTAAAGAGTTTGCAATGAAACTCCGAAATAATCTTTAGCAAGAAATACTATTGCTTTTGTAATTCATGAACATACAATACAATCTTCCAACGGTCAGCAGAAGAAATCTGTGAACCATGAGCCCACATTCTGCCTTTTCCATGTGTAATTGTATGATAAATATGTCCGTCATTTACATCTTTCAAAGCATCAGATGAATATACAGGCACACCTGCATATTTTTTTCCAACAAGACCATCCCCTTTTCCAGCCTCACCATGACAGTGCTGACAGAATCTTTCGTATTGTTCTTTTCCAGACTCAAGATTTTTCTCTGTCGGAGCAAAAGGATTACTTAACATAGCTTCAGAAGAAGCCATGTCTCCAGATTTAATGTTTCGAGCAATTAAATCCATTTGAAGTAATTTAGCGTTCACAGAATCACTTTGTGTTTTACCAAAATTACTACGAGGTACAGTTCCTTTTACAGGTAAACGCATATTCATTCCGTATGGATTAATATGGTTTGTATCTCCTTCTGACTGTGACATTGGCTCATATCCTACCGAATGATACATGTTAGGAGCAAATTCAGTACCTGGATCGTTATGTTTGTCTTTACAAGCAGTTAGTGATAATGCGATAACCCCACTTACTAAAAGACTTTTTGTTTTGTTAGTAAACATAATTTTAGAAATATTTTTTTCGTCAATCACTTAGAAATCATTTCAAGTGACATAAACTAAAATTGCTTAACGTTCACTTCGATTGCACCAGTTGCTTTCAAAATAGATTCGATTTCTGATTCTGACTTTTTATTATTTGCCATATTGACAGTCAAAATAAATCTATCATCTGTGCTTCTTAAATCGAAAGTTCTTGGTTTCTTACCTGGCCATAAGCTGTTTGATACTAAGAAAGTACCAACCATACCAAAGGCAGTAAACAATACTGTACCTTCAAATGAAACTGGAATCCAGTCTGGTAAAGCAAAGAAATCTTTACCCCCAATAATCATTGGCCAGTCGAAAACCATTGTATAGTTTATCAAAGAGAAAATACATGTTAAACCTAAACAACCGAATAAAAAGGCTGCGATAGGAATACGAGTACGTGGATGCCCAATTGCAACATCTAATCCGTGAATTGGGAATGGAGTATAAACTTCCTCGATTTTGATTCCGCTTTTCTTCACTGTTGTTACAGCTTGTAAGACTTCATCATCATCATCATATACTCCGACTAAATATCTTTCTGTTGAATCCATTGTTTGAATCTTTATTCTGTTTTGTGATTTGTAACTAGTAAAATGTTGAACTTAATTACTAGTGAACATTTTCTTTAGATTTTTCTCCCCCTTGTTTTTTCTTGAAAGGGTAGTTTGTTGAAACACCTTTCATTACAGACTTAACCTCGAACATATTGATTACAGGTAAGAATTTCGCAAACAAGAAGAATAATGTAAAGAATAATCCGAAAGAGAAAATATAATCACCAATATCATACATTGTTGGCGAGAACATAGCCCATGAAGAAGGGATATAATCACGGTGTAATGAAGAAACGATAATTACAAAACGTTCGAACCACATACCGATATTTACAATCACAGATAAAATGAATGAAACAAGGATACTTGTACGTAATTTTTTGAACCAGAAAAGTTGTGGAGAAATAACGTTACAGCTCATCATCATCCAATATGCCCACCAGTAAGGTCCAGTAGCACGGTTAACGAAACAGTAACTTTCATACTCTACTCCTGAATACCAAGCAATGAAGAATTCCGTTAAATAAGCAATACCTACGATTGAACCTGTAACAGTAATGATGATGTTCATCATTTCGATGTGCTCAATTGTGATATAATCTTCTAGTTTGAATACTACACGAGTAATCAATAATAAAGATTGTACCATTGCAAAACCTGAGAAAATCGCACCAGCAACGAAGTATGGAGGGAAAATAGTTGTATGCCATCCTGGAATTACAGAAGTTGCAAAGTCCATTGATACAATCGTGTGTACAGAAAGTACAAGTGGCGTTGAAATACCTGCAAGAATTAAAGATACGTATTCATAACGTGCCCAAGTTTTTGCTGAACCATTCCAACCTAAACTAAACAAACCGTACCAGAATTTAGAAGCTTTAGTTTGTGCTCTATCACGAATTGTTGCTAAATCCGGAACAAGTCCTAAATACCAGAATACTAATGATACTGAAAGGTAAGTTGAGATAGCGAAAACGTCCCAAACTAATGGAGAGTTGAAGTTTACCCAAAGTGAACCAAATGTATTTGGCAAAGGTAATGCCCAGTGGAATAACCAAGGACGACCCATGTGAGCCAAGATAAATGAAGCAGCACAAAGTACGGCAAAAATTGTCATTGCTTCAGCAGCACGGTTAATAGATGTTCTCCATTTCTGACGGAACAATAAAAGTACTGCAGAAATCAAAGTACCAGCGTGCCCAATACCTACCCACCATACGAAGTTGGTAATATCCCAAGCCCAGCCAACTGTTTTATTTAAGCCCCAGACTCCGATTCCTTGCCACCATGTCCAGAATAGACAATAAGCACCGTAAGCAAAAACTACGAGAGATACTCCGAAAGCAATTTTCCATTCCTTCGTTGGAGCCCCTTCTACTTGCTTACAAATATCATTTGTAACGTCGTGATAAGATTTACCGCCTGAAACGAGGGTTTCTCTTATGGGTGATACTACGTGCGACATATTTTAATATTTGATAGTTTTAATTTCAGTGATGGATCAAAAAAAATGATTGAAGAGTAAAATCTATTTATAAATATTACTCTTCAATATCATTCTGACAATATTATGCGTGTTCTTTATGCTCAGCTTTAGCCTCTTCTTTTTTAACTACTTCATCCTTGTTACGGATTTTCACTAAGTAAGAAATACTTGGCTTAACATTAATTTCTTCGATTACACCAAATGCACGGCCTTTACGTTCTACTGCTAATAATTTTGAGATTTCTGATGTTTCATCATTCATATCTCCAAAAGTAATAGCATTAGTTGGACAAGACTGAGAACAAGCAGTTTGGATTTCTCCATCTTTTGGTCTTCTCTTTTCTTTCTTCGCTTCTAATTTACCTGCTTGGATACGTTGAACACACATTGAGCATTTTTCCATAACTCCACGTGAACGAACTGTTACGTCTGGGTTAATCACCATACGACCTAAATCGTTGTTGAAGTGGAAATCATACTCATCTGTTTGATAATAACGGAACCAGTTGAAACGACGAACTTTATATGGACAGTTGTTAGCACAGTAACGTGTACCGATACAACGGTTGTAAGTCATTTGGTTAAGTCCTTCTGTAGAGTGAGTAGTTGCCAATACTGGACAAACTGTTTCACAAGGAGCGTTATTACAGTGTTGACATAACATTGGTTGAAATACAACTTCTGGATTTTCAGAAGCATATTCTAATCCTTTTACATCTTCCACATCAGCATCAGAAGAATAATAACGGTCGATACGCATCCAGTGCATTTCACGACGGTTAATTACTTCTTGACGACCAACTACTGCAATATTATTTTCAGCATTACAAGAAACCACACAAGCTGAACAACCAGTACATGTGTTAAGGTCAATGACCATACCCCATGCGTGATTATTATATTTGTGACCATTCCACAATGTAATGTCTAATGCACTTTTCTTACCTTCTGCTGTTGAAATTTCTGGTTTGAAACGACCAGCTTCTACATTTTTCTTGTAAGCACCTAGTACAGTTTCTTGAACTACAGCCTCACGAGCCATTACTGTATTGTGAGTTTGCGTACGAGCAATTTTAGCAGTTTCGCCTGTTGCTTTTACTTGAACATCACCTACATTGAAGTAAGCGATATTTCCATTAACAACTGAAGCAAATGGATAAGCGTTGACACCTACACCATCAGCAGATTTACCAGCTTTAGTGCGTCCGTAACCTATAGCGATAGCTACTGTATCGTTTGCCTGACCTGGTTGAACAATGAACGGTAACTTAACAGATTTACCATTTACTGTTACTTCTACTTCAAGCGTATCTAATTCTACTTCTTGTTCTAAAGCTAATTTTTTAGCCGTTGCTAAAGATACAGTGGCATAATTACCCCAACATGCTTTAGAAACTGGCTCTGGACATTCTTGTAACCAAGGGTTATTTGCCTGAGAACCAGAACCCATAATTACTTTTTCATAAATAGCTAATTCCATTTTATCAGAAGTAGCTTTATAGTTTTTAGCAACTAAAGTAGCAGCTTCTGCAAGATTTACAGCTGGTGTTACTGCAGAAACAGTTGAACCTAACTCATAAATACCATCGTGCAATACTTTAGACCAAGCAACTTTTCCGCCTAAAATTGCAGACCAACTATTTTCAAGATAAGTAGCATAGTCTCCGTTCAATCCTGCCCATGTTAAGAAGCTAGATTGTGCTTGACGAGTCTTGAAAATTGTTAAGATAGTAGGCTGAATGAATGAGAAGTAACCTTTCTTAGGTTCTGAATCATTCCAAGATTCTAAATAATGAGAATCTGGAGTACTATATTTACAAAGTGAACCTGTTTCGTCTGCTCTGTCGTTAGTTGAAATCGTTAATCCAATTTTTGGTAATGCTTCTGCTAATTCTGCTCCACGTGGGTGGTTATACACTGGATTAGCATTATAGAAGATTACTGCAGCAATTTGACCAGCTTTCGCTTCAGAAATAAAGCTATTCATTGCTGAATCTGAACCTGAACGATAGTTTACAGGAGAACCTGCATCAATAGTCGTTCCGTAAGATCCTAACAAACTGTTGATAGCAACAATAATTGACTGAACCGCTGGATCATTTGAACCAGAAACAACCAATGATGCACCTTTAGTTGCTACTAAGTCAGCAGCAGCTTTATCAAGATGATCAACTTTTACAGTTGAAGTAGCAATCGTTGTAGCACCAAGTTTAGAAGCTACTGCATTGTAAAGTGAAGCTACAACTAAACCTTCTTGCGATGGTTTATAAGTTGCACGATAATCTGAATTAGCACCAGTCATAGACATGATAGTCTCAAACTGATAATGACGAGACATCTCTTTGTTTCCACCTTCAGCAGAGCTAACTCTACGAGTTTTAGCCCATTGTTCTGAAAATTCATCTCCTGATAACCAAGTTCCTAAGAAATCAGCACCGATAGAAACAATCGTTTTTGCTTTACTAAAATCAAAACTTGGTAAAATACCTCCGTTTGCTTGTGCAAGACCAGACAACGAGTTAGCATCATAAGTTACTAATTGTGTTGTAGGATATTTTGCAATAAACTCAGAGATTACTTTTTTGGTAGTTGGTGATAAAATTGTATTTGATACAATTCTAATCTGTCCACCTTTAGCTGCTACTTTAGTAAGTTCTGAAATAATTTCTTTGTCAGCTACTTTCCAGTCTGCACTAGCTCCTGCAATTAAAGCACCTTTTAACTTTTCGTTGTCATAAAGACTTAAAACAGAAGCATGAACACGAGCAGAAATACCTTTTGTAAGAGATGACTGAGGGTTTACTTCAATTTTAATTGGACGACCTTCACGAGTTTTAACTAATACCGAAGCATAGTCACCACCATCTGTAAAAGTAGATGCATACCAGTTTGCAATCGTTGGTTCTACATCTTCTGGTTTGTTCAAATAAGGGATAGTCTTTTTTACTGGCGCTTCGCAAGCTGCCAAAGTAACTGCTGATACTCCAAAACCAAGTACTTTTAAAAAGTCACGGCGATTGGTGTTTGTACCATCAATAATAGCTTCTCCTTTTTCATCCGTTGTAGGGGCATCTCCAAATTCACGATGAGCATACTTTACAAATTCTGCTTCATTGGTTAATTCCTCAAGCCCTCTCCAATATCGTTTTGTATTATTTTCCATATATCTAATATGTATAACGAAATATCTTGATTATAAACTTAAAATGTCAATACTGAAAATCATTTTGATTAATAGTGACATTTTGAACACTCTAAACCTCCGATGTTTTGAACTTTCAAAGGTTCTTTGTTTTCTTTATTGTGTAATTCTACCAATTTGTCGTAGTAAGCGTTGTCTTTAGTGTTTACTTCTGTCTTTCTGTGACAGTCGATACACCAACCCATCGTTAATGATGAACGTTGTTCAACCACTTCCATTTTGTTGATTTCACCATGACAATTAGTACACTCCAAACCACCAACATTTGTGTGTTGAGAGTGATTGAAATAAGCTAAATCTGGCAAATTGTGTACTCTAACCCATTGAATCGGCTCGTCGTTTTCTAAAGAACGATAGATTTTTTGAATTTCAGGAGACTCACGTTTGATAACATTATGGCAGTTCATACAAATGTTTGCAGAAGGAATGTTTGCACCTTTTCCTTTATAAACACCTGTATGACAGTAATTACAATTGATTTCGTACTGACCAGCATGTAATTTGTGCGAGAATTGAATTGGTTGCTCTGGAGCATAACCTTGGTGAATACCAACTCCATAAGCAGTATCGATAGTAGCTTTACCTATCAAAAGAGTGATTAACAAAGCTGCACCCGTTTTGAAAGCACTATTTGCAGCTAACTTCTTTCCATTTTCAGCAATTTTCTGAAAGAAAGGAACATTTTTAGCTTCATCTGAATTAGGATCTACAGAAGCTAATTTTGAAAGAGAAGAAACAATTGATAATAACGCAACTAAAACAAGAATCATTACGCCTAACAATGCTACTAAAATATATTGCATCATTCCACCGTTTGAAGAACCTTCTGCCGGAGTAGTTGCTACTGCTCCACCTTCTCCTGCTACTGGAGCTGCTGGTGCCGCCTGTGCATCAATGTAAGCAATAACACTTTTGATTTGATCTTCAGAATAGTTTGGATAAGCAGTCATCTGAGCTTGATTGAACTTCTTAAAAAGATCGTTCGCATATTTGTCGCCAGATGCAATTACGGCCTGAGGATTGTGTACCCATTTAACAATCCAATCCAAGGGTCTTCTTTCACCAATCCCCTTCAATCCAGGACCAACTAGGGTCTCATCGCTTGTATTGTGACAAGCTGCACAGTTGTTTTTGAAAATTTGTTCACCCTCGGCTACGTCTTGTGCGTTAACATTCACAGTTGCGGCGAAGAAGCCTAAAACTGCCGTTAGTGCAACAATTTTCAAGCGTTTCATGGTTATCATAATCGTTTTATAACAGAACATTTATATTAAAATACAAGATTTAATTCAATTCTTTCAATTATCTCAACTTGATTACTCTTTCAGTAAATTAGAGACACAAGTTCATTTTTCCCTGCAATATTATCAATTAGACACTTTTGCGGGTCACAAAAGTACAATTGGATTATTTATGAACCAATTAATTCAATGTGCATTTTTTGCAAATTTCGTATCGCTCTTATCAATTTAGAATCTTTCTAAGCAAGGGCATAATTTAGCCACTTTATCGTATTGAAATTTACGCTGATTCGTTTGTACAATATCAAGACCACCCTTATATCTAAATTAACCGCTCATAAAGGTAATAAAGAATTGATTTTTTGCAGTACGAAAACAATATTTAGATTGATTTTATATAAGTAAAATTACCCTAAAGAATTAACTAAATTCTAACACAAAAGTTATCATCCATCAAAAGATACAAAAAAAGCCTTTTAGCGAATGCTAAAAGGCTTTTGAATCTGAGGTCTCGAGCGGATTCGAACCGCTGTGGAAGCTTTTGCAGAGCTCTGCCTAGCCACTCGGCCACAAGACCATTTGATTGGAGTGCAAAATTAATAGAAAAAAGATTAAAACAAAAGTATCATTGACATTTATCTGTAATCTTTTTCAAAAAAGAAGCTTTATTTAATATAACTTATTGGCTTAAAGCACCTTAAAACATTATCAAATTAGTAAGTTTAGAGTGTAAATAACAAAAAAACGACCTATCAGCAAAGCCAATAGGTCGTTTTTACATTCATTAAGGAAAAAGACTATTCAGCAGTATTTGCTTTTTTATCTAATTTCTTTTTTGCCTCTTCACGAGCTGAATCTTCCATTTGAGCTTTCAATGCTGAAAGAGCATCTAAATCACCTAAAGTAGATTTTTCAGTATTATCAGCTAATTTCTGTACGTCTTTAGCTGTTTTCTTTTTCTCTTCAACAACTGCTTCTTCTTTAGCATCGTTGTAAACTCTCAAGTGAGAAAGAACAATTTTACGATCTTCTTTTTGGAATTCAATTACTTTGAAATCTAATTGTTCACCGATTTCAGCAACTGAACCATCTTCTTTCGCTAATTGCTTCAATGGAGCGAATCCTTCGATTCCGTAAGGTAACTCTAAAGTAGCTCCTTTATCATTCTTCGCAACGATTGTAGATTTATGTACTGAACCTACTGTGAAGATTGATTCGAAAGTATCCCAAGGGTTTTCTTCCAATTGCTTATGTCCTAAAGCTAAACGACGGTTGTCAGCATCTAATTCAAGAACGATAACATCTAATTTTTCGCCAACTTTAACGAATTCAGATGGATGCTTGATTTTCTTAGTCCAAGACAAGTCAGATACGTGAACCAAACCATCAATACCTTCTTCTAATTCAAGGAATAAACCAAAGTTTGTTAAGTTACGAACAGTACCAGTATGTTTAGAACCGATAGCATAACGAGCTAACAAATCTTGTTTAGTCCAAGGATCTTCAGTCAATTGTTTGATACCTAATGACATTTTACGTTCAGAACGATCAAGTGTCAATACTACCGCTTCAATTAAATCACCAACTTTCAAGAAGTCTTGTGGGTTACGCAAATGTTGCGACCAAGACATTTCTGAAACGTGGATTAAACCTTCAACACCTTGAGTGATTTCTAAGAATGCACCGTAATCAGCAACGTTTACAACTTTACCTTTTACTTTAGAACCAACTTCAGTTGTTTCTGCTAAAGCATCCCAAGGGTGAGCTTGCAATTGTTTCATACCCAATGAAATACGTTTCTTGTTCTCATCGAAGTCCAAAACAACCACTTGGATTTTTTGGTCAAGTTTAAGCATTTCTTGTGGGTGGTTGATACGACCCCATGAAATATCTGTAATGTGAAGTAAACCATCTACACCACCCAAGTCGATGAACACACCGAAGTTAGTCATGTTTTTGATTACACCTTCAAGTACTTGTCCTTTTTCAAGGTTAGTCAAGATAGACTGGCGTTGTTGCTCAAGGTCTTTCTCGATTAATACTTTATGAGATACAACTACGTTATCGTTAGCGTGGTTAATTTTAACCACTTTCACTTCCATTTTCTTTCCAACAAAGATGTCGAAATCACGGATTGGTTTCACATCAATTTGTGAACCTGGTAAGAATGCTTCTACACCATAGATATCCACGATTAAACCACCTTTAGTACGACGTTTCACGAAACCATCAATAACGATGTCTTGTTCAAGAGCATCTTCGATGTTTTTCCAAGCAGTCATTACTTTAGCTAATTTACGAGAAAGAATCAATTGACCTGATTTGTCTTCTTGGTTTTCTACGTAAACATCTACTACATCACCTACTTTCAAATCAGGCATATCTCTGAATTCAGAGGTTGGTACAAGACCATCTGATTTGAAACCAATATTCAAGATAATTTCACGGTCAGTAATCCCTACGACTGTTCCTTTTACTACTTGTTTCTCAGTAACTAAATTTAAAGTTTCCTCGATTAGAGCCTCCATTTGAGCTCTTTGCTCAGCAGAATAACCTCCACCGATACCTTTTGTGCCGACTACATCCCAGTCGAAATCTGCTAATTGGTTAGCCATGTGTTTGATTAAAAGCCCTTTATACATCAACGTCACGGGCAAAAGACGAAGAAATTAAGTGAAATTCCCTAAAAGTAGTACTTTACGGGGGTGCAAAGATAGAAAAAATTTGTAATGATTTGATAATGAGGAGGAAAAATATTTTTTGATGCTTTTCTGTAAAAAGTTTACTAATATCGAAGAAATGGTAGCGTAATGAAATTTTGTTTGCTATTAATCCTAAATTAAAACACAATAGCCACCCAGAGTACTGAGTGGCTATTATGTCTATTTTAAAACTTCAAAGTTGCTGGTAAGTATTTCTTCAACAACTCTTTGTAATATGGTTTCAATGCTTCTGTATCTGGAGGAACTGGAAGTTTTGAATACAAATCATAAGGATTGAATTTCTTCACCCATTCAAACATTTCGTGATCATGTTCATCCATCAAATGCTCGTAAGCGTTTTCACGGTGTTGTGAATAAAATGAGTGATAGCGAATCATATACAAAGCTGGCTCTGGCAAATTATCTTTCACCATTTGATATAAATATTCATCATGCCCCCACGACATATCAACGTTTCTTAAACCACAGTTTGGTGAATAAACACCATATTTAGTATTAAAACGTTCGTCGTGTGCATCAGGATTTGCCTCAAAGTATTCTGAATAAACAATTTTATCCGAATGCTTACAACCTACTGGGAAAGTATCACCAACTACCGCCCATTGTGGTTCACCGAACAGGCAAAGTACTTTACCCATATCGTGCAATAAGCCTGTTAATACAAACCAATCTGGATGTCCGTCTGCACGAATAGCTTCCGAAGTTTGTAATAAATGTTGCCATTGGTCTAATGAAGTATCAGGATCAGAATCGTCAACCAGTGAATTCAAGAAATCAAAAGCATCCCAAATCGGCATTTCTTTTTTATCAAACTTCAAGAACTCTGCCTGTTTTTGCTTTACAAAGTCATAAGTTTGATACTTGTGATTCAAACGATAAAACTCCCGAACGGTATCTCTTTCAGGATTATCATAATTACGATACTCGTCCTTTGTCTTTTTAAAAGTAGTATCTTCTTCAGGATAACGTTGCAAAACGTCGTCTTCCCAAACATCAAGGCTCGCTAAGGGAGCGATTTCTTTTTCTGAAAATTCCATAAGACCAAAACAGATTAAATGGCTATAAATTAAGATATTGAATGTTAAAAAATTAGATAATTGTACTCACAAAATATATTTTCAAAAGTATGAATTTTCTAGCATAATTTTAGAAATTCCGACTTTTTGATTTACCAAAAAACAGTATAAAGTGCTGCCAAAACGCCACAAATCAGTACCGAAACAACCACAAAAGAATCTGAAACCTTAAACATACTCGAATCTATGGCTAAACCTTTTGTTTCTTCCTTTTTTCTTCCTTCAATTAAGGAAACTATGACCATTAAAACGACTAAAATTACATAAACCCAAAGTGTTCTATCCAAAAAAGGAATTGGCTCTATTCCTATCCATTCTGGTAATATTTTGAATAAAAGCGAAAGTGGCAAAGTCAATACGGCAGCAATAATTGCCGCATTTGAAGTAGTTTTTTTCCAGAACAATCCTAAAGAAAACAACGCAAATGCACCTGGCGTAATATAGTTTGAATACTCTTGAATGAATTGATAAGCTTGTTCAAGATGACGAAGCTGTGGCGTAACCAACAATGCTATCGCAAATGAGACCCAAACGGCATATCGTCCAACTAAAACGGTATTTCGCTCAGTAGCGTCTTTCTTCAAGATTTTTTTATAAATATCTAAACTGAAAATCGTAGCTATACTATTACACTTACTTGCCAAAGATGCCACAATTGCTGCGGTAAGTGCCGCAAAGGCGAGTCCTTTCAAACCCATCGGCAAAAGATTCATTAAAGAAGGATAAGCATGGTCTGGTTTTACGATGCCTTGTAAATCTACCATTTCTTGCTGTAATGAACCATTTTCGTATAAAACATAAGCAGCAATTCCTGGAATAACACAAATCAATGGAATTAGTAGTTTTAAAAAGGCTGCAAAAATAATCCCGCTTCTTGCTGTTTTTAAATCTGCTCCCAATGCTCTTTGAACGATGTATTGATTACATCCCCAATAATTCAAATTGTTTATCCACATCCCTCCTATTAATATCGACAAACCGGGTAGTTCATAATAATACTTGTCTCCTTTAGAAAATATCATGTGAAAATGGTCGTCTGCTTTGGTTTTTAATAAAGATAATCCATCGAAAACACCATCGCCTCCAAATTTATCCGAAACCATGTTTAAGGCTAAATAAGTTGTGGCTAATCCTCCCAAAATCAACACAACTACTTGGATAACATCAGTATAACCGATTACTTTCATGCCTCCAAGGGTAATCAATATCGCAAAAATGGCTAAAGCAACCATACAATATTCAAACTGCAAACCTGTGATGGTTTCTAAAGCCAAAGAGCCTAAGTATAAAATTGAAGTAAGGTTAATGAATACATATAACAAAAGCCAAAATACCGCCATAATCGTCGCTACAGTATCATTATATCGTAATGACAGTAATTGTGGCATGGTGTAGATTTTATTTTTCAAGTAAATTGGAATGAAAAAAACTGCCACAACAATTAGGGTTGCAGCCGACATCCATTCATAAGAAGAAATAGCTAAACCGATGGCAAAGCCTGAGCCTGACATTCCAATAAAATGTTCTGCTGAAATATTTGAAGCAATTAATGATGCTCCGATTGCCCACCAAGTAAGTGAACCTTCGGCTAGAAAAAAGCCTTTTGTCGTTGAGTTTTTTGTTTTATCTCGCTGAAATACCCAATAGCCATACGAACCAACAAGTATTAAATACAATGAAAAAACGACGTAGTCGAGCTGATGAAGCGAATTCATATTAAATGGATAAAATCTAAATTAATCTAAGATATATCTAAAAGTAAATATTATTATTTTTTACTCGTTTTCTCGCAATTTTATCAAAATTACTGTCCTGATTAGACAAACCTTTGCTCAAATACTTTAGTCTTTGATTAAGTCGTTTTAAGAAAGACTAACAATTCTCTATTATGCTATTTCAAAAAAACATCTCATTTCTTAGCGTTTTGTTGCTTTGCTTTTGTTCGAAAAGTAAGGCACAAACGCCTTCTTTAAGCCAATTATTTTATCCAAATATTACGTTACGAGCCGAATTTATGCCCGAAACATCTATGTCAAACGGGCAGAAATTTGGCTTCAATAGAAGTACGGCTTTAGGAATTATTCCTTTGAGTACAGAAATTCAGGCAGGGATTGGTTTCGGGAAAAAGGCTGATATTCAGGCGAAGCATTCGCTATTGGTGGCAAATCTTGCTCAAATCAACACAACCATTGATGGCAAAGATGACCCAAATGGTGGTTATAAAACTTTGGGCATGACTTATGTACAACTTAAAGCAAGTTTACGAGAAAAACTTTGGGTGTATGCAGTTGGCGGTGGCATTACACAAAGCAACGAAACCTTTTTGAATCCACAACCTTACTTTTATGGTGGAGCAGCTCGTTTGCGAATTCTGGGTTTAAAAACGCAAATACTTTATGGCACAGCCATTATTTATAACCAGAAATTCAGAATTGTTCCCGTTTTTGGTTTCACAAAAGCACTCGGAAATGATTGGAAGGTTTCTGGCATTTTGCCTTTCAGAGCCAGCGTTGGCTATAAAGTAAATCCTTGGCTTCATCTGGATTTCAACTCGGTTTACGATGGATACAGTGCTGGCTATCAAGAATATACGGTTTCAGAAAAAATGATTCGTCGCCAAAATTATCAACAAGTTAGGTTTACCTTATCAGGCAATGCACATGTGTTGAATGTTTTTAACCTTGGTCTTGAAGGTGGTTTGACGGGTTTTAGAAAAGTAAAAACCTTTAATGCTGCTAACGAAAATCTCAGTACTTCAAGCTTACCTGTTGCTCCATACATAGGTTTTAGCGTAAGATATATCACAAGTAAATCAAAAATTTCTTCCAAATTTTTAAAAAGTACTGGCATAGATTTTTAAGGGCATTGATAACATTCTGAAAAACAATAGTATCAATTCAACCTTATAAAAAATACCATTTGGTGGAAAATATGATTTAAAAAATTTCAATAATTTTTCTTAGTTATTGAAGTAAAACCTTTCTAAATTTGGAGAAGTTAGCTCGGCGATAATATCAATATGAGCTTCTATCTAACAAGTATTTTGTACCTGCCTAAGAGCCCACTAAAAATTCTATCTGATTATTTTACTTGTTGAAACATCGCTTGTCTTGAAAAAAACGAGCTTATCAAAAACATCAAATTTTTTCCTAAAAAATATAACTTCATCGCTAGTTTTGGTGTTCGGTTAAATAGTGATTTGAAGATTAAAAGCTTATCATTACTTTCAATCGTGAATTAAAAAACACGTAGATTTTGATGACTAAAAATCGAACATTAAGTAATAACAAAAAGTATTATATAGAAAAAGATTGTTCAGTTAAATAAACTGACAAACAAAAATTCCCTTAACAACCATGACAAACATTACGCAAATAGAACCCCTTTTAGTCGAAGACCCAAACCGCTTTGTATTGTTTCCGATTAAGCAAAACGATATTTGGCAATTCTATAAAAAAGCGGAAGCTTCTTTTTGGACTGCCGAGGAAATTGACCTTCAACAAGATTTAGCCGATTGGGAAAATCGCTTAAATGATGGTGAAAGACACTTTATCTCGCACGTATTGGCTTTTTTTGCAGCCTCAGATGGTATCGTAAACGAAAATCTTGCGGTAAATTTCCTTTCTGAAGTACAATATGCTGAAGCAAAATGCTTCTATGGATTCCAGATTATGATGGAAAACATCCACTCTGAAACGTACTCTTTGTTGATTGATACTTATATCAAAAATCCAGTAGAAAAAGATAAAATGTTGCGTGCGGTTGATACAATTCCATGCGTAAAGAAAAAAGCTGACTGGGCATTGCGTTGGATTAATGACGGGAACTTCGCTGAGCGTTTAATTGCTTTTGCTGCTGTAGAAGGTATTTTCTTCTCGGGTTCTTTCTGTTCAATCTTCTGGTTAAAAAAACGTGGTTTAATGCCAGGCTTATCGTTCTCGAACGAATTGATTTCAAGAGATGAAGGTCTTCACTGCGACTTTGCTTGTTTGCTTTATACAGACCATATCAAGAACCAATTAGAACCAGATTCTGTCTATAAAATTATCATGGATGCGGTTGCTATTGAAAAAGAATTCGTGACGGATGCGTTGCCAGTTTCATTAATCGGCATGAATGCAGAATTGATGTGCCAATACATCGAATTTGTAGCAGACCGTTTGTTATTAGCTTTGGGCTTACAGAAAAAATATAATGCTACCAATCCTTTTGATTTCATGGAAATGATTTCATTACAGGGCAAAACTAACTTCTTTGAAAAAAGAGTGGCAGAATATCAAAAATCAGGTGTCATGTCTGAAAAAGAATCAATGTCATTCTCTTTGGATGAGGATTTTTAGTCAATATATCTAGCAATAACGACAAAGCCCTCAGACAATAATTGTACTGAGGGCTTTTTTGTTTAAATAAGACTATTCCAATTTAGTCAAAATGGAATTACATTTGTAAAGTTATCAACAATAGAAAATACTATGTCTCGTAAAGCTCAAACAATCAATGAAATAGACCAAGCGGTTAAATTTAATGAACCGATTGGCCCAAGTCATGCTTTTTTCACCGATTTTTCGGGGTTGAGAGGAGAGTTTGAAGACCGAATCGTCTATAAAAACTTAAATGTTAAACGAGAAAACGACGTTTTCACTTTCAATGTTGCTTTAAATGGTGGAAATAAATCCATTCTTTTTCTGGGTGGGATGCGTGGGTCTGGCAAAACATCCGAACTAGCCAAATATGCCGAAAAACTCAATAGTCCTCAATGCTTTTTTTGTGTTACTTGTAATATCGACCAAGAGTTAGATTTGAATGAATTGGAGTACATGGATATTCTGATACTTCAATTAGAGCAATTAACTAAGCGGTTGAGTGAAAAAAAATTGACTATCAATGAAGGCATCAAAGAACGATTAGAAACTTGGTTTGCTAAACGAGAAACAGAAATTAAACGAGATTTAAAGGTTGAAGCCGAATTAGAAGCAGGAATTGAAATCAGTACTAAAAATCCACTTTTTAGCTTATTGAATATCTTTGGCAAATTTAAAACTGGGGTGGTGGGGTCTAATGAAAGAGCGAATGTTGTTAGACAGAACCTTAAAAATAATTTCAACTCATTTGCGACTATTTTTAATGAATTTATTGAAGAAGTCAATGTCTCACTTCGTCAAAATGACATTGCACAAGAAATTCTATTCATTGTAGATGGTTTAGAGAAAACACTGAGTGCCAATACTCGTAAGAAAATAATTATAGAAGAACAAAACCGCATTGATAAGATTAGGGCTTATACCATTTTTACTTTACCGATTGAATTGATGAGCCAAAGACCGAATCTTACCCAATTCAGTAGTGTTGAAGCCTTTCCTTTTGTAAAATTGATTGAAAGAAATGGCTCAGAAGATGAGACAGCCTTCAATAAATTCAAAGAGTTTGTCTATAAAAGGATAGACAGCAGTCTTTTTGTAAACGAAGTCATTGTACATAAAGCCATTAAGTATTCTGGAGGTTCGCCACGAGAACTTTTAAAGATTTTGGAAACTACGGCTTTTTATGTGGAAGATGAGCAACAGCAAATTGATGAAGTGGCTTTAGATAAAGCTTTGAATAGATTGGCGAATCAAACTGCACAATATATTACTGAACCAATGTTGGAAAAAATGAAAAAAATCATTGAAAATAATCGTGCAGGAAAAGATACCCCTTTTGATGAGGTATTACAGACTATGTTAGAAAACATCTATGTGATGGAATACAACAGTGGAAGTTATAAAAGAATAAACCCTATTTTGGAACGCTCTAATTTGTATCAACAATATGTTCAAGGATAGCTCCAATCAGGCAGAATTTGAATTGCTCATTCGTGCAACACGACATGAGCTTTTTCATTTTATTATTGTTCAATATCAACATTTAGATTTGGTAAGAACAGTGAAAAATGATTTAAAAGCTAAGTATCCAGAACGACCTTTTGCCGAATTTAACCTTGAAAATATTAATCCAGATACCTTTATTCATTCTATTTTAGCTTGTAAAACAGGTTTTGTCTTTATCGAAAAATTTGAATTATTCTTTCAAAAAGATTTACAAGCATTAGCCATTGGCTTTAACCAGAGAAGAGATTTATTTTCCACACTTCCCATTCAATTAATTGTATTTGTGCCTTTTGGAGGAGATACTTTACAACATTTTCAAAAAACAATGCCTGATTTTTATTCGATTATCAACCTAAGTATTAGTTTAAAATCTGAAAATTTACCGGCAGAAAATCTTCAAAGTAGAATCCCTTTTGATAATACCAATAACGATTATGATAATATAGAGGATGCAAAAAAGGAAATTGAAAGAATAGAAAAAAGATTAACAACACTTGAGAAAACTCCTGAAAATGCTTCGTTGATTTACAATTTGACAATTAAATTAGCTCGTGCATATCGCTTTAATGCTGATTATATAAAAAGTAAAACATTGTATAAACAGTTGCTATCAGTATTGGTAAAACAAAATAACCCTGATTTAGAAAATGTAATAATCCATATTCAAAATGATTTAGCAACGCTTCTTCAAGAATTGGGAGAACTAAATGAAGCCAAAACTTTATTAGAAAAAATTCTGCGTTTCGATGAAAGAAGATTTGGTGTAGAACATCCAAATACTATAATTACATATTCTAATTTAGCAAGTACCTATAAAGACTTAGGGGATTTAGAAAAAGCTAAAACACTATCTAAAAAAGTTTTATCCTTAGCTGAGAAACATTTTGGTAAAAACCATTCAACCACTGCAATAGCCAATTCTAATTTAGCTTTAGTAATTAAAGATTTAGGCGATATTCTAGAAGCCAAAAAACTTCTGAAAAGAACATTGATTTCAAATGAAATTAATTTTGGCAAAAGCCATGTTAATACTGCTGTAAGTTATTCAAACTTAGCATTAGTACATATTGACCTAAAAGAATATGAAGAGGCTAAAATCTTATTAAATAAAGCTCTAGCAATAAATGAAAAGAACTTCGGAGTAGTTCATCCATCGACAGCAATATGTTATGCAAATTTAGCTACTGTCTATGCAAACTTAGGAGACTATAAGACCGCTAAAGATTTATTTGAAAAAGCATTATTTTCTGACATTAGTACCTTTGGAGAAAATAACCCCACTGTAGCAATTCGTTATTCAAACTTAGGTATAGTACTTATGTACTTGGGAGACAATGAAAGAGCAAAAGAATTATTAGAAAAAGCATATAAAATAAAATTAGATTTTTTTGGTCAAGAACATCCATATACCCAAGCTGATAAATCTAACCTAGATTTCCTAAATCAACTAATCATTAATAAATCATTCTATTTGGAATAGCTAACCCTAAATCAATCAAATAGAAAAGACTTCCTCCTATTCAATTGAATCCTTTCCTTCAAAATCCGTATCTTTGCAACAAATTTCGTCAGGACTGAAAACTGACCCACAATTCTTATAAAATGATTTCAAAAACATACGCTCCACAAGACATTGAAGCCAAATGGTATCAATATTGGCTCGAAAATAAATTCTTTGCTTCAAAACCAAATCCAGACAAAGAACCTTACTCTATCGTAATTCCTCCGCCAAACGTAACGGGTGTACTTCACATGGGTCACATGTTGAACAATACTATCCAAGATGTATTGATTCGTAAGGCAAGAATGGAAGGTAAAGAGGCTTGTTGGGTGCCGGGTACAGACCATGCGTCTATCGCAACGGAAGCAAAAGTGGTGGCGATGTTGAAAGAAAGAGGCATCGAGAAAAAGGATTTGACTCGTGATGAATTCTTGGCTTATGCGATGGAATGGAAAGACAAGTACGGCGGGATTATTCTGGAACAATTGAAAAAACTGGGTGCTTCTTGCGACTGGGACAGAACTCGTTTTACCATGGAGCCTTCTTTGTACCAAGCCGTAATTGATACTTTCGTTCGTTTGTACGAAAAAGGTAAAATTTACCGTGGCGTAAGAATGGTAAACTGGGACCCACAAGGGAAAACAGCTTTATCTGACGAAGAAGTAATCGACAAAGATATTCAAGCGAAGCTTTATTATATTACTTATAATGTAGTTGGGGAAGAAGGAAGTTTAACGATTGCTACTTCTCGTCCTGAAACGATTATGGCTGACTCTGCCGTTTGTATTAATCCGAACGACGAGCGTTATACACATCTTCATGACAAAACTGTAAAGATTCCATTGTTAGGTCGTGAAATTCCTGTGATTTTGGATGAGTACGTAACCATGGATTTTGGAACGGGCTGTTTGAAAGTAACGCCTGCCCATGATTTGAATGACTACGAATTAGGTTTAAAACATAAATTACCAGTAATCGACATCTTAGACGATGCAGGTTTTTTGAACGAAAAAGCGGTATTGTATGTAGGTCAAGACCGTTTTGCGGCTCGTAGAAATATCGTTAAAGATTTAGAAGAAGCAGGGCATTTAGTAAAGGTAGAAGAGTACAAATCTATCGTTAAGACTTCTGAGCGTACTGGTGCGGTTATCGAACCGAAATTGTCTTTACAGTGGTTCTTAGAAATGAAAGAGATTTCTCAGCCTGCTTTGGAGAACGTAATGAATGATAACATCAAATTATATCCACCAAAATTCAAGAATATGTATTCGTCTTGGATGGAAAATGTGAGAGATTGGTGTATTTCAAGACAATTGTGGTGGGGACAGCAAATTCCTGCTTATTACTTGCAAGACGGAACGGTTATCGTAGCAAAAAGCAAGCGTGAGGCTTTGCACAAAGCTCAACATGAATTACAATTATTTGCCTTAACGGAAGAAGACTTAACCCAAGACCCTGACGTTTTGGATACTTGGTTCTCTTCGTGGTTATGGCCAATTTCTGTTTTTGATGGTATCGAAAATCCAGATAACGAAGACATTAAATATTATTACCCAACCAATGATTTAGTAACTGCTCCAGAAATTTTATTCTTCTGGGTAGCTCGTATGATTATCGCTGGTTATGAATGGAGAGGCGAATTACCTTTCAGAAATGTATATTTAACGGGTATTGTTCGTGATAAATTAGGCAGAAAAATGTCTAAATCATTAGGGAACTCGCCAGACCCATTAGATTTGATTGCAAAGTATGGTGCAGACGGCGTGCGTACTGGTATGCTTTTCAGTTCGCCAGCAGGAAACGATTTGATGTTTGATGAGAAACTCGTTGAACAAGGACGTAATTTCTGCAACAAAGTATGGAATGCTTATCGTTTGGTAGAAGGTTGGAACGCAACAGAGATTTCACAACCACAGGAAAATCTACTGTCAATTCAATGGTTTGAATCACGTTTGAATCAGACAATTATTGATGTTCAAGAACACTTTGTGAAGTTCCGTATTTCGGATGCATTGTTGTCGATTTATAATTTGATTTGGGATGATTTCTGTGGCAAGTACTTAGAAATGATTAAGCCAGCTTACGAACAACCTATCGACAAAGCGACTTTTGAAGCAACGATTTCTATCTTTGAAAAGTTGATGTGTTTGGCTCATCCATATATGCCATTTATTACAGAAGAAATTTGGCAAGCAATCAGCGAACGTGGAGCAAACGAAAGTATTTGTAGAGCTGAATATCCATTGGCAGGTGAAGTAAACACACAAATTTTAGGGGATTTTGATGCAATGTTTACCCTTGTAACAAAAATCCGTGAGATACGTAATGCCAAACAGCTTTCTCCGAAAACAGCATTGCCTTTGTCTATCAAAACAGAAGAAAAAGCACGTTACCAAACTTTAGAAGGCATTATTCAAAAATTAGCGAATACTGAAACGATTGAATATGTAAGTGATAAAGTGAACGGAGCAATTTCATTTGTAGTAAAAGCGGATGAATTTTTCATCAATCTTGCAGGAGAAATTGACGTAGAAGCTGAATTAGCCAATGCCAAAAAAGAGTTAGAATATAACTTAGGTTTCAAAAAATCGACGGAAGCGAAATTAGCCAACGAACGTTTTGTAGCTAATGCCAAACCAGAATTAGTAGAAAGAGAACGCCAAAAATTGGCTGATGCTGAATCGAAAATTAAGGCTTTGGAAGAAATGATTGAGAGTTTAAGCAAGTAGATTTTCGGATGTCGATTTCAGCTTTCGGCATTTATGTCTTTGATATAAACATGAGTCATCCCGAATTTTTTCTTAGAATAGTGAGGTTTAGGACGATTTGAGAGGTTTTTATCTTTATTATTGTACAATCCTTACTTTTCTTGTCTTGAAACAAGAAAAGTAACCGCAGCGGCGGCCGCAAAAGAAATTCAAGAATTCGTAATCGGAGTGGCGAACCACCTCGCTTCGCTCAAACAGTAGGAATTCGTTGCTCATCAATCACAAAAAAGCGGTCGAAATTAGTTTTTTGACCGCTTTTTTGTGATTTTAAAATTTGGGATGACTCATGTTTATTAAAAAGCAAAAATCCGACATCCGATGTCCGACATCCGAAAGCTGATTAAAACCCTACTCCAGTAGTCAATGTTTTAACACGGCAAAGGTACATATCTGCGGTGATGTAAAGGGTTGAGCCGTCATCTCCCCAAGCACAATTTGCAGCTAGTGAACCCGTCTCAATCCTTCCTAATAACTTCCCAGCTGGCGAAATAATTAGTACTCCACCCGGCCCAGTTGCAAATAAATTTCCTTTTTTATCAATCTTCAAGCCATCTGGTAAGCCTGAACGTTTTTCATTTTTCAACATATAAGTTGCATCAAAAAACACTTTCCCTGTTCCTAAACTTCCATCTTCGTTAACTGGATATGCCATATAAATAGCTTTGTCTTCATGAGATTGTGCCACATACAATGTCTTTTCATCTGGCGAAAAAGCTAAACCGTTTGGTCTTTCTAAATCATTCGCCACCAAAGTTACTTTTCCATCTGTTCCAATTCGGTAAACACCAAATTCAAGCTCACGGCTTGGGTCTTTTTCTTTTTTGGGTAATCCATAAGGCGGGTCAGTAAAGTAATAAGCTCCGCCAGAATGCTGAACAACATCGTTAGGGCTATTGAATCGCTTTCCTTGATAATTATCGGCTAAAGTTCTTTTTCCACCCAAAGTCAAAGACATTGACGATACTCTTCGGTCGCCATGTTCGCAAGCAATTAATTCACCTTTATTATTAATTGTTAAACCATTACTTCCCGGTTCATCACCGTATTCTCCCAAACCTGTATAACCTGAAGGAGATAAGAAAATCGTCGCTCCTTCGATTTCGTTCCATTTAAAAATGGTATTGACCGGAACATCCGAGAAAAGTAAATATTTCCCTTTTTTGTTCCAGACTGGTCCTTCCGACCAAACATAACCTGAGGATATAATTTCTATTTTTGCATCAATAGAAACCAGACTTTCAAGTGCTGAATCAAATTGAGTGATTTTCCCTAATGTGGGATAAACTTTTTGGGCATGAGTTGTTAACATTGTTGTACCAAGAGTAAGCAATGTGAGTAAGATTTTTTTCATTAAAGTATTATATAGTATTAAGAAAACAGTTAGTCTGCAAATATACTATAACAAATTATCCTTTTCTGAAAAATACTTCTTGGTTATGTCCTATTATTCAAATCTGCAAATTTTGCTTCATTATTTTGGACAATATTTACAATTATATAGTTGATTTCTTCACGAGTTTTGTTAAGGATAGCCACATTATTACTCTCTACATTATAAGCTACTTGAATATCCATAGAGCCATCTCCAATACCTTCAAAACGAGTAACACCAGGTTCTGGCTTATAAATATGTTCATGGGCTAATACTTCTTCTTGGATTTGGGAAACAATATTTTGAATTGTACTTGAAGGAGTATCTTGCTGAAGTTTAATCAAATATTTTGCTCTACGAAACTGACGAGTACTCATATTTTCTAAGGCTTGGGCTGTCAATAAACGATTCGGAACAGTGACGACGCTTCCATCAGCAGTTTTTAAACGAGTACTTCTAAAACCAATTTTTTCTACATCTCCAGATACTTTATCTATTTGTATATTATCCCCAACAACAAAAGGTAAATCCATAAAAAGCATTAAGGAAGCAAACAAGTTTTCCAAGGTTTCTTTAGCAGCTAAGGCAATTGCCAAACCCCCAATTCCTAAACCTGTTACCAATGCCACAACATCTATCTTGAAAACAATGCCTAGCATGGAGAAAAAAGTCATAATAGATACCGTTACAACTGCCAAATCTTTGAAAAAAGGGACAAATTGGTCGTCGAGTTTCGTTTCAGTCAATGCCGCTCTTTCTTGAAAAATAAGAGCGATAAATTTCACCAAACGAATCAAAATCCAAGAAATTGAAAAAATTAAAAGGCATTGAAAAATTTTCAGAAGTACTAATTTCAAACCCAAAGTAGCGGCCAAATTCCAAGTAAGAGGAAAGTGCAAGTAAAGAAAAGCAAAGTAAACCATCAACACGATGATGAAAAGCTCAACGGGCTTTCTGAGCATCTCAATACAAGTATGAATTGATACTTTATCGTGTTTGATAAAACGATATAAAACTTTACTAAGCGATACTGATAATAAACGTTTTAATAGTAAGCTACTCACTATAATTCCGATAAACCAGAGAATATCATTAACTTTATTTTCAAGAATTTCAGATTCTAAGAATTCCATAATATTTGTTTTTTTACTAAAAATGAATGTTTGGATTGGGAGTGAACACAAGCGTTTTGAAAACTATTTCCCAAAATTGTAAAAATTGCTTTTATTTTAAACGATTTGCTTTCATTTTTTATCCCAAAAAATCATACCGAAGCAAATTTTACTTATATTATTTTACATGAATTTAGCCATAGATTTAGGAAATACTTTTGCCAAAATAGGTCTTTTTGAACAAGGAAAACTCGTCGAAAGTAAAGGTTCTTTTACCTATTCCGAACTGATAGACTACGTAAAAGAACTAAAACCAGAGAATATTATCATTTCAACTGTGAGTTATTCTGAAGAACAACTAAGCCAAGATTTTTCGGATACCAGTACAAAAGTGTTTTTTTTAAAAAATACTACGCTCGTTCCTATTACTAAATTGTACGATACTCCCGAAACTTTAGGTGCAGACCGCATCGCTGCTGCCATTGGTGCAAGAGTTATTTTTCCTGAAAGTAATGCTATAATTATTGATTTAGGTACTTGTATTACTTATGACTTGGTTGATACCGAAGATAACTTCCACGGAGGAATTATTTCACCTGGCGTACGGATGCGATTCACCGCTATGAATACTTTTACCAAACGTTTGCCGTTATTAGCACCAGAAGAAGCACCCGCAATTCTTGGAAAAAGTACAAAACACGCAATGCAAAGTGGCGTAATGAATGGTATTACTGCGGAGATAAATGGATTTATTGAAGAGTATCACAAGCTTTTAACAAAAATTAACGTCATTTTATGTGGCGGAGATGCTACATTCTTTGCAAACCGCATAAAATACCCGAACTTTGTAATTCCAGAGTTGGTGCTGATTGGACTTAACAGAATTTTAGAATATAATGTCGAACAAAATAAATAGTATTTCAAATTTTATGCGAGCAGCAATCCCTTCAAGGGTTGTAAATAGAAAAAGTAACAATCAAGCATTTGCTTCTAAGTTCCTATTCAAATCATTCTCTCGTTTATTTTTTGCTGTTTCTTGCCTTTTGGCATTTCATTCAATTCAAGCACAAGAAACGAATTCTCCCTTTTCATTCTTAGGTATTGGCGAAGTTTATAATGGCGGAACTGCCGTAAACTCAATGTCTGGTGGTTTGGGCGTTGCAAGTTCTAATGGTATTTATGTAAATACGCTAAACCCAGCGATGCTTGCAAGAAATCGTTATACCGTTTTTGAAATGGGTGTGAATACTGAATTCAAAGCAATGCAAGATAACAGACAACGCTCTAATACTTATAATGGAACTTTAGGCCCAGTTGTGTTAGCGTTACCTGCTTCTCCACGCTGGACTTTGGCTTTGGGTTTAATGCCTTATTCTAACGTAAGTTACAAAACCCTTACTTCAAGAAAACTTAACGTTGTTGGTACAGATAGTACTATTCTTACTTATAATGGCGAAGGCGGACTTAATAAGGCTATCATCAGTAATGGTGTTAGGATAACTAAAGATATGTATGTTGGTCTTGAAACTTCTTATTTATTCGGAGTAATCAACAGAGATATTACCACACAAAACCTTAGTGATGGACAAAATTATCAAGTAAAAAGCTTTAACCGTTCTAATTACTCAAGTGTACATTTTAAATTAGGCTACGCTTGGAGACCAAAAATTAGCAAAGAATATTTCTTGAATATAGGTGCAACAGCTGAATTATCACAAAGCATTGGCATCAAAAACCTTAGAGGATTCAATACTTTTGATGCTTCTGGCATAACGCTTATTAATGCTGATACGCTTTCAAATCCGAATGGTAGTGTTACATTACCAGCCAATTACAAATTTGGGATAAGTTTAGAAAAACCAGGAAAATTATTAGTTTCGTTAGATTACTCAACAACAAAATGGACTGGCTATAAAAGTTTAGAAGGCGATAATGACGGGCTAAAAAATGCTTACACTGTAGCTGTTGGAGCGGAATATATTCCAAAATTTGATGCTATCTCTGGCTATTTCAATCACGTAATGTATCGTGTAGGAGCAAATTATACACAATCTCCTTACAGTTATAATGGAAACGAAGCTGCTAAAGACATGAGTTTCTCTGTAGGTGTTTCATTACCATTACGTACTATTTCTTATGTAAATATTGCTTATGTAAGAGGTAAAAGAGGAGTACTTTCAACAAATGGATTAGAAGAACAATACAGCAAAATTGTTGTTGGCTTCTCCTTAGGTGACTTTTACTGGTTCCGTAAACCGAAAATTGATTAATTATTCTGATAGTATGAATCAATTTAAAATATACTCTAAGCAATTGACTAATTTGACAACTCCGCTAAGGGTTGTCAAATTAGTTTTACGCCCAATATTTGGTTTAATTATTCCATTTTTTTTACTAATTGCTTGTAAAGAAGAAAAGAAAGTAATTGCAAAAAAAGCTTATAACGGCCCACTCTCAGAGATTTATGGTGTAAACATGACCTATTCAGATTCTGCTAGATTAGTCGTTAGAATGTCCACCGAAAGCCAGTTGACGATGCCCAATGAAGATAAAGTATATCCTCATGAAGTAAGAGTATTCTTTTTTGATAAATTAGGGAATAACACAACTACCTTACGAAGTGATTCTGCAAGATTCATTCGGATGAAAAATGTTTATCATATCATGGGAAGAGTACTTATCAACAATCAAATTAAACATGAAACGCTTGCCACTGATGAACTTTATTGGAATCCAGACACCAAGAAGATTTATACCGAAAAGCCAGTAGATGTAAAAACACCCGAACAAATCCTCCACGGTATAGGAATGGATTCTAATCAGGATTTTACAGAATATACTCTTAGAAAAGTAACGGGAGTTGTTAACGTAAAAAGTTTACCATAAATAACAAAATAGGCGATGTGATGAACATCGCCTATTTTGTTATTCTACTTTATTTTTACAAGTAGCCAATATTTTCTGAACATCTTTTACTTCTGTTATGGTCTTTTCTCCGCCCCATTCATTATAAATAAAAGTAGCGATTTCAGCTACGTCCAACGCTTGTAATTGCGAATTGGCTGGCATTGGTTGGCGATACGATTTCCCATTTACAACAATGGTATCCATCAATCCATTGCGCATCGAACACAGAATTAATTCTTTATTCTTTGCTAAAAAATCAGAACCAGCAATGGGCGGATACAATCCCGCTAAACCTTCTCCCTTTTCTTGATGGCAATTTGCACAATGTGTTTTATAAAGTGCTTGTCCGTCGATATAATACTGTTTTCTTTTGATTTCCTCTTTGCTATCACAAGCAAACATCGTCAATACACAAAAAACAAAACCAAATTTATAAGCAGTAATTGGACTTAACATTAATATCTTTTTCAATAAATTATTATTTATTATTTGAACTCGACTCATTTAAAAGTATTTCCATATCCTCCATCAAGTTATCTACTTTTGCAGGAACTGTTCCATCATAAATTCCACGGATGTGGCGATTTTTATCTACCAAAATAAATGCTCCGCTATGCACTACGCCACCCGGTTGTGTAGGGTCGTCGGCGGCAGAAACCATGTAACTTTTTTGTCCGATTTCAAAAATCTTCGCTTTATCACCCGTCACCATTTGCCAAGCATTGCCTTTAATTCCCAGATTACTCCTAAATTCTTTCAACACCGCAGGCGTATCGTGGCGTGGGTCGATTGAATGAGAAAGTAAAATTATGTTTGGATTATCTTTATACTTTTCATAAATCCGAAGCATTTGCGTTTTCATTTTTGGGCAAATCGTCGGGCAAGTCGTGAAAAAGAAATCAGCAATATAGATTTTACCTTTTACAAATTCTTGCGTGATTTTTACAGAATCCTGACTAATAAATTCAAAATCAGGAATTTTGTGGTAAATGGTATCAACCACCATTTTGCCATCAATCATTTTCTCAACCGTTTCTTTATTGCCCAAATAAGGTAATTCTTTAGGCACTTGCGAACAGCCCAATACAATGTTTAACAGAAAGATTAATGATAAACATTGAACAATATTTCTCTTCATGATATTTTACAAGTATTCAAAACTTACTTTTTCAAAAAAGCTTTTGCTTCTTCAATACTTGCATTCGTTAATTCTTTTACTTTGATAATTTTGTTTTTCTCTACTTCGTAGTACTTCACCACTTCTTCTTCTGATTTTCCTTTTACTTGGTCTGGATTATATTTTTCCATCCATTCCATCATTTGTACATCGGCAGAATCTAAAGCCACATACAATTCTTTCGCTTTTGAAGAATCTGAAGATACTTTTGAAATAGAATCTAATTGTCCTTTCAAGGTCATGATTTCATCCATTTTGGGCATTACTTCATCATGAACAGCCATTACTTCTTCAATCATTTTTTTCTGTTTGTCTTCCGACTTTGAACAAGAAAAAACTACTGACAACATTAATACCGATAATAATATTTTCTTCATATTGATATGTATCTGTTTAGTTTGGAACAAATTTATTGAGATAACAAGCTTTCGACCTTGAACGTTTAGTCTAAACGATAATATTTTAACTGAGGGCAAGATGCTTCCCTAAAATCTCACGAGCATTTTCTATAATAGCTTTTGAAGGATTTTCTCCGCCAATCATCTGTGCAATTTCCATAATTCGTTCTTCATTACTTAGTTTTCGGATTCTTGAAACCGTTCTGTCGGAAGAATTATCTTTATACACAAAATAATGTGCTGAACCTTGTGCCGCAATTTGATGCAAATGAGTAATGGCTATCAATTGGTGATTGCGACTCATTTCTCGCATCATATTTCCAACTTTTATTGATACTTCTCCCGAAATTCCTGTATCAATTTCGTCAAAAATAATGGTTGGTAAGGCTCTTTTATTGGCTAAAATATATTTAATCGCTAACATCAAACGGCTAAATTCTCCGCCCGAAGCCACATTTTTAATCGGTTGTGGTTTAATACCTTTGTTGGCTGAAAACAATAAATTAATCACATTGATGCCCATTGGCGATGGCTTAATGATTTCATCTTCAATTTTCAAACTAGCATTGGGCATTCCTAAATCTTTCAACAAATCCGAAATTTGTTTTTCGATAATAGGCAAAGCCGAAAGTCTTGATTGTGATAAAGCTTCAGCACTTATCAATACTTCTTTTTCCGTTTTCTCTACTTCCGCTTTGGCATCTGCTAAAGCTTCGTCGATATTCAGTACTTTATTGACTTTTTGTTCTAAATCTTTCTGAATGGCTAATAATTCAACATCTGTTTTTACTTGATGTTTTTGTAAAAGATTATAAATTACATCAAGTCGTTGTTGAATACTAGTGATTTTTTCATCATCTAATTCTACTTCTTCGGCTTCACTTTCTACTTCTACTGAAATGTCTTTGAGTTCAATCAAACAACTTTGAATACGCTCTTTTAATTGTAAATATTGTTCGCCAAAAGTACTGATGCTATTCAAATTGGCTAAAGTAGAAGTAAGTAATGGAATGATAGATTGTTCGGTAGCATTCAAATATTCGGCTGACAAAAGCAATTTAGATTTTACTTCTTCGGCATTTTCTAATTTATTCAGCTCTTGTTCTAGTACTTCTAATTCACCTGCTTTTAGCTTTATTTTCTGTAGTTCATCCAGCAAAAAGGAATTGTAATCAAACTCTTTTTTACTTTCTTTGGCTTCTATTCGAAGCTGTTCATATACTTTTTGGGCTTTATGAAAAGCCTGAAAATCTTTTTTATAAGTATCTAATAAATCATGATTCTGGGTGAAAGTATCGACGATTTCTAGTTGATAATCGTTTGCTCCCAATAATAAATTATCATGCTGTGAATGCACATCCATCAATTGCGAAGCTACTCTGCGAAGGGTTTCTAAATTAACGGGCGTATCATTGACGAAAGCACGGGTTTTACCTTGTGGAGAAATTTCACGACGAATTACGCAATGTTCATCATAATCTAATTCTTCTTCTTCAAAAATACTCTTGATGATATAACCCGAAACATCAAATTCACCTTCGATGACACACTTTTCATTGGGATTGAAAAGTGTCCGAGTATCGGCACGATTGCCCAATAACAATCCTAAAGCACCCAACATAATAGACTTCCCCGCACCTGTTTCGCCTGTAACAATGTTTAAAGCAACGTCTGGTGTTAATACGAGATGCTCGATTAAAGCATAGTTTTTTATTTGTAACTTCGTTAGCATAAGTTGTTGGCATAAAAGCCTTGTCTGTCAATTCTTCACAAATATACTAAGGACGGAGGAGTCCTTTTATTCAATTTCCAAATTTAGGTTCTCTTTTAGTCATTTTCGCTTCAAAAGCTTCTTGCAAATCAGCAGAGAGTAACATTCCCGCATTCCAAGTTGCCATGTAATTAAGTCCGTCGGCAACAGAATTATCACGACTATGCAATAAAATATGTTTCGTTCCACGAATGGCAACAGGCGATTTTTGAGCAATTGTTGCTGCCAATTGCATTACTTCTGTCAACATCGTTGCTTTATCCACAAAAGTACGATTCACCATTCCGATTTTTTCGGCTTCTTTTCCATCCACATTTCTACCCGTATAAGCCATTTCTCGTACTAACCCATCGCCAATCAATTTGGGTAATCTTTGCAAAGTACCCAAATCGGCTACCATTCCCATATCAATTTCTTTAATCGTAAAAAAAGTATCATCAGTACAATAACGCATATCGCAAGCACAAACTAAATCTACGCCGCCACCAATACAACCGCCATGAATGGCAGCCAATACTGGTTTAGAACAATTTTCAATGGCATTGATTGGAGCTTGTAAACGCAAAATATCTTTTCTGATTTTCTCTCTCTGGCGTGCATCACATGAGGTTTGCGATTGTGTAACCGACATCAACAAACTTAAATCGATGCCTGCACAAAAATGCTTGCTGTCGCCACCTTCTAGTACGATTACTCTTACTTCGGGATTTTCGTCGAGTTCAGTAAAGACTTGTAAGATTTCATCCCAAGCGGTTTGGTTCAAGGCATTGGATTTATCAGGACGATTGATGATGAGATGAGCAATATGCTTTTGGATTGAGATTTTGAGCGTTTCCATGTTTTTGGGAATAAAAAAATTCACAGAGAAAAAACTGTAAATCAGTAATTTCCCTGTGAATGTTGAAGTTAGACGATATAGATTTGGAACGCAAAAATTAAGATGAAAATTTATATTAACCTTTGCCTTTACCTCCGCCTCCGCCGTCGTTGTCGCTTGGTCTTTGGTTTACTTTTACGTTGGTATTACCAAAATTATAAGTAAAGTTGATTCTTAGTCTGCGGTTGTCCCAACGATACTCTCCCGTAGAAATCAATTCGTTGGTACGAGCTACGTTTCTGAAACGGTTCAAATCGGCAGGGTCTTCGATTGAAATTTTTAATGTACCTTTTTTATCCCAAAGGAATTTCTTGATTCCCAAATCAAATGCTCCTTGTGCTTTGCTGGTTTCAAAACCCCATGTTTCACCCGAATTGACATAACCCGAAATTTCGGCAGAGAGCGTTTTATTCAAAGTAAATGTTTGTTGTAAATACAATCCGCTGTAAAATTGGTTTACATCAACCACGGCATTTTCTCGGCTATAATTGTAGATATTGATTCCACTCCAAATATTAACATTCACGTTCCACCATTTGGTAAGATTGAAAGGCAACGAAGTACTGAAACTCCACCATGATACTTTACCATTTACATTTTCTACCGATTCTTTTATTAAACGATTGCCTGGAATATACACAGAATCTACACTATACACATCAGCAAAAAACTGTTTTACGGTTACGTAATCTACCGAAAAACTAAAAGCATCTTTAATAGTATGCGTCATAGAAATGCTATTGTTTAATGAAGGAAGTAAATTTGGGTTTCCTTTAGCATATTGTTGTGGCGAGAAAAAGCGATTAAAAGTATTAAAATTATCACTGTTTGGACGATTGATTCTACGAGAAAAATCCAATGAAACAGCGTAATCTTTTGTTACTTTTTTATTCAAAGAAAATGTTGGAAATAAATTAAAATAGTTCTGAGTTGAAAGTTCTTCGCCAGCTCTGTCAGTTCCAGAAGTATAGGTTTGTTCGCCTCTCAAACCTGTTTGTAGATTCAGGGTTTTACTGAGTTCTGTATTCAGCATAAAGTAAGCAGCATGAATATTTTGCTTGAACTTGAAATATGAATTCACCAATGCACCATTGTCTCTGAAATTATCATTAAAGTCTTTTGCATTATCTGAGAAACTACTTTTAAAACCTGTTTCTAATTTTACTTTTTTAGTTAAATTCTTTACAAAATCAGCTTTCAAAGCATAAGTAGTGAAATCATTGGGAGTTATGATTTGATTTTTCACAAGGCTATTATTTCCTTCCGACAATGTTGTGGTTGTAAATCTGTCATTAATATTCGACTTGTTCAGAATCACATCAAAATCAACATTGAGTACTGTTCCCGAAGTATCAAAAGTTTGTTTCAAATGCGTATTGAAAAGGTAGTTTTTATTATTTGAATCTCGGTTACGAAGCATTTCAATTTGCTGGAAAGTACCTATTTTTTGGTTTCTTTGACTAATACTTCGTTCTAAAGCATTGTCTGACAATGCTCCTTGCACAGTAAAGCCAATACTTGTTTTCTTGGTAAAATCATAATCAAAAGCAACTTTCGATGACCAAGAGTTTCCATCTCCATGTTGATTTCCAATATTATTTCGTGTCTCTACCAAGTTACTGCCTTCATACAATTCTTGAGTTTCCTTTGAAATATTGAACCAAGTCATGTAATTTCTGCTGATATTGGCATAAAGTGTATATTTCCCTTTCTTGGCATTCATCGTAATTCCCTGATTATTTTTCGGGAAACTGCCATATTCTTTGTAATTGCTATAGCCTACACCCATGTCCACGATGTAGTTTGTACCAAAATTTTTGCCTTTTTTGGTTTTAATATTGATAATTGCCGTAGTTCCAGAAGCGTCATACCGAGCAGAAGGATTGGTGATTACTTCAATTTTATCAATGTCATCACTCTTTAAAGTTTTCAAAAAATTGGCTAATTGTTCATCACTTAAATAAGTTTTACGATCATCAATCATAACCAAAACGCCCGACTTTCCTTTTACTTTTATCGTTTCTGAATTTCTATCTACTGTAACGCCTGGTACTTTTTCCATCAGCTCCAAACCGTTCAAACCAGAAGTAATCGGGCTGGCTTCAACGTTCATAATCATCTTATCGCCCGAACGTTCGATTAATTGCTTTTTAACGCTTACTTCTACTTCCGAAAGCGTTTTACTTTCTGGCAATAATTGAATATTTCCAAGATTCAAATCGGCACGAACTTCGATTTTTTGATAGTGCTTTTGGTAGCCAATGGTTGTGATGGCAAGTAAATAAGTATTATGAGCAATTTGTGGCACTTGGAACTTCCCATCCACATCAGCCACAACACCCTTTATCATTGTTGAGTCTTTTTGGCTCAAAATCAATACATTAGCAAAAGGAGAGGCTTGTTTTTTTTCGTCTAATACTATTCCTGAAACAGTTGACTGCCCCAAAGCTTGAATAGTAGTAAAGAGGAATAATGCAAAAATAGTAGGTTTAAAGGTCATGAGCATTTAGCATTTTGATGATTTGACAAGAAGATGCAAAGGTTGTACAAAATGTTGCATGTGAAAAGTTAAAAAGTCTTAACAAAAGTTAAATCTTCAGGATAACAACCTTATAAATATCGTTTCATGAATGAAATTTCTTTAGAAATAATATGGATATGCGGAAAGAAATGTATAAATTTTTGCCATGATTAGAGTCCCTTCCCTTATACACGCTGGTGAATTTCAATCCCTGAAAATTCAGGATATGACTTTCGTTGCCTACCGCAACCAAGACCCGCCACTCAAGAATGAAGTGTTTTTTGAAGAACACGCCATGATTTTTGTGTTGGAAGGAGAAAAGCGTTTTACGCTTCCCAGCCAGACGATTCATGTGCGAAAAGGAAATGTAGTATTTATTCCAAGGGGCTATTATTTGATGCAAGAAACCATTGATTCAAGCTATCGAAGTTTAGTTTTTTTCTTTAACGAAAAACTGCTAAAGGAGTTTGTTAACCAACATTTAGAGCTTTTTGAAGAGTATCAAAGCAACCAAGCATTACAAGGAATGTGGGATAACGCCAGCCCACTGTTGGTGCTAGAAATCACCGAAAGTTTAGATAAATTCACAGAATCTATCTTCCCGTACTTTCATTATGAAACCCAATATTTGAACCATTTCTTACGATTAAAACTACAAGAATTACTCTTGCACATTCTGGAAATTGACCATTCAAAACAGTTTAAATCAATACTTTTTAGTTTGTACAAAGGCGAGAAACCTGATTTAGCTTTTTTGATGAATTCTTACTATTTAAAACCACTTTCATTAGAAGAACTCTCAAGACTTTCAGGCAGAAGCTTGTCGGCTTTTAAAAGAGATTTTCAACAAGAATTCAATACAACGCCAGCCCTTTGGATTAAAAATAAACGATTGGAGTACGCTTGTTTACAAATAGAAAAAACCGAGAAAAACGTTTCAGAAATCAGTATGGAAATTGGTTATGAAAGTGTCTCACACTTCATAAAAGCCTTTAAAGAAAAATACGGTCATACGCCTTCGGCTTTGAAGAGATAGGTAAAACAAAAGATGAGTCATTCCAAATATAAAATTAGAATGACTCATCTTTTACTCATTGCAAATACTCAACTTCTGAGCAATTGACCTATTTAAACTTCAGTACTCAATGTTTCCTCAATAATTTCTTCTTCCTGAAATAGTTTAGCTTCCATTACTTCTGTGGCATTTACTTCAAAGAATTTTTTATGAATATCAAATGTTTCCTCTCCACATTCGGTTGGCGAAGCACATTTTTTGAAAGAACCATCTTCTTGCATGGTATAAGCATTTACATTGTCTTTCAAATTCCAATCTAAAATATGAATGGCTTGTTGTTTTACTTGTGTACCATAAATTTCAAAAAGGGATTCGATTCTACGATCAAAGCTTCTTACCATTACGTCGGCTGAACCGCCATAAACTTTAGGCTCGCCATTGTTATGGAAGTAATAAATACGAGTATGCTCTAAGAAATCTCCGACGATAGAACGCACTGTAATATTTTCAGATAATCCTTTTCTTTGTGGACGCAAACAACAAATTCCACGCACTATCAATTGAACTTTTACACCTGCCTGTGAAGCTTTGTATAATTCATCTATCGTGATTTTATCCTGTAGTGAATTAATTTTAAGACAAATTCCACTTGGTAAACCAGCTTTTGCATTATCTGCTTCGTGCTGAATCATTTTTACTAAACTCTTACGCATATCACGTGGAGCAGTAATTAATCTTTGGTAAGAATGCGGTTGCGAATGTCCAGTAATTACGTTGAAAAACTCAGAAATATCTCTTGTCAATACTTCATCCGTTGTAAGTAAACCTATATCAGTATAAAGTTTTGCGGTGTCTTCATTGTAATTTCCAGAAGATAAATGGGCATAACTTTTCACGGCATCACCTTCATTTCTAATTACTTGCAGGAGTTTTGTATGAGTTTTCAACCCAGGAATTCCATAAATCACAAAACAGCCTGCTTTTTGTAAACGAAGTGCTTCCCGAATATTATTTTCTTCATCGAAACGAGCCTTCACTTCAAATAAAACAGAAACGTGTTTTCCATTTTCAGCGGCGTGTAAAAGTGCCTCTGCAATGCGTGAATGTTTTGAAATTCTATAAAGTGTAATTTTAATCGCCAATACTTGTGGGTCTTCCGCAGCTTGTTCTAGCAATTGAAGTACTGGTTCAAAATTGTTAAAAGGATGATGGAGGAGTATATCTCCTTGCCTCATTGTTTCAAAAATATTTTCTGGTTTTTGTGTTAATTGACCCAAAGCTGGCACTGAAGCTCTTTGTGCTACTTGCTTTGATTTTAATTCTGCATGTTTGATGATTTGCCAAAATGCGGTAAAATCAATCAAACTATTACTAAAGAAAATATCGTTTTTTTCAAGCTTCCAACGCTTCAACATCATCTGCAACATCCATTCCGAACAACCACTTTCCATTTCAATTCGGGTTACTCTTCCCAAACGACGGTCTTTGATTTTCTTCTTGATTTCGTCGATAAAATCTGTTTCAGAATCTTCGTGTTCTACTAAATCAAAATCGCCATTTCTGGTAATTCTGAATAAAGCAACCGATTCAATTTCTACATTTTTATAGAGTTTCCAGATTTCATGACGGATGATTTCTTCGATGGGTAAAAACATGATTTCGTCTTCACGTTCTACTACATAAAAGCGTTTTAAGTTTTGCGGAATTTGTACAAAACTAATTTTTCTACTTTCGTTGATGTTACTTTCGGTACGTTCGCCTTCGCTTTTGGTGACAACCCCAAAAATCAAGGTTTTGCCCAATAAACTCGGAAAAGTATGCGTATGGTCGAAAACCATAGGCGTAAGCATTGGGTAAATGGTACGATTGAAATAATCAAGTACTTGTTCCATTTCCTCATGATTGAGGTCGTTCAAGCCGATTACTCTAAAGCCATTTTCAAGAAATTCAGGCGTTAAATCCTCTTTATACAATCTTTGTGTTTCTGTCACAAAAGACTGTGTTGCAGCCATCAAGGTTTTTTTGAAAGGTAATTCTCTCAATCCTGAGTAATCTGTACGTTCTTTACCGTAGTCGATGTAATTATATAAAGAACCTACACGAATGGTAAAAAACTCATCAAGGTTTGATGCTGTGATGGCTAAGAATTTTAATCTATCGAAAATATTTCTACGAACGTCTCTAGCTTGGTCAAGTACTCTTTCATCAAATTTTAACCAACTTAAATCACGGCTGATATAGTCAGACTTTTCAATGACGTCATACGATTTGTTAATGACTTTTTCAAGACGACGTTTCTCATCTGGCGTTTGCTTTGTATTCATAAAATTATTAAGAAAGGAAAAAAGATTCCCCACAAGAGAATCCTTTACTCTACTGCGTTTTTTGTATTTAGGAATCATTCCACTCATGTCTCAACAAAGTTAAATCTAATCAGAATATATCCTCTATTATAAAATTATTAAATTTTAAACTCACTCCTTTTTAACTTGTACTTCGTCAGCTACCAAATTAGCGAGTAATTGTTCTAGTTTTTTCAGTGTTTCAGGACTACCGTGATAGTCGGTAATCTTTAATTTTTTCGACTCGTCGTTGAAAGCGATAATTGTTGTTGGCAAATCGCTAATATTGGCTTCATAACTACTTTTGAAAGCAAAGAAATTAGCTTCTCTGAATGTTTTGCTGAGTTGTGCTACTGTACCTTTCGCTAGCTTTTTGGAATGTAAACCTATTTTCCCTACAAACCTTTCACCTGCAAAAGTCAAGCTATCGTTTTCAAAGATATTCAATTGATATACGGGACAAGTACCATAACAGGCTGTTTTCTCTAAAGTAAAAATAGTTTTGACCACCTTTCCCGCATTATTTGCAATTTGCTCCGAATTAAGATTCGTAACATTTTTGGTATTCTTACAAGCTCCTAAAAGCAAGATAGTTAGGCAAAAAAGGCTAAGGTTTTTCATCGTTTCTATAAATTATGATGTATAAATTTGAACGCTCCTTCTATTAAAAATATTATATAAAACCTTGCGATTTAGCTAATTTAAGGCTTTTCGCCATTTAATATATAATTGGATATAAAATATTTTTGTTATTTTCGTATTCAAAAACACACAGCGTCACTGCCCACCAAAATTCCCCCTGAAGATATAATTGTTTAACCGAATTGACAGAAAATCAAAAAACGGTTAAGAATTCATGTTGAGCATTTAGCATTACCTATCAATGAATCTTAAAAATTTAAGTGACGAACAATTAGTTTCCCTGTACATCAATAATCAAAATAATCTATATTTTGAACAACTTTACGACCGCTATGCTGATAAAATATATCGCAAATGCTTATCGTTCGTCAAAGAAGAAGCTAAAGCTGAAGATTATACGCATGATATTTTCATGAAGCTTGTGCTGAATATTGCTTCATACAAAGAAACCGCCAAGTTTTCTACTTGGCTGTACGCTATTACTTATAATTACTGCATTGACCAAACAAGAATTGCTAAACGATTTGCTGAAAATCCGATTGAAGAACATTTTGATGTAGTCGAAGAAGATGATGAAACGGAATTAGCAGAAATGGAAGCAAACAGACTTCGCAAAGCTTTACAGCAAATTGTGCCTGAAGACAAAACCATTTTGATGATGAAGTATCAAGATGAAATGAGTATCAAAGAGATTTCTGGCAATTTAGATATTTCTGAAAGTGCAGTAAAAATGCGTTTGCTCAGAGCGAAAGACAAACTCAAAAAGGCATATTTAGAAAGTTTATTTTTCTGGGGAGTGATTATCACAAAAGCCATCCATGTTTTTTTTAATCATGAACAATAATTCATTTAAAAATATCGACACCGAAAAAAAAATACCTGCCCACGTAAAGTCTGCCTTGATAGCAGAAATCGAAACCATCAGAAATACTGCTGTTTTGGTAGAATTATTTGTAGGTAATTTTATCAACACTTTTACTAAATCAATAGAAGATATACACATCGAAGAAAAAAATCCCACCGTTTGATTTCCTTTTCATTCATTTACAAAAACAATTACGATTATGCCTAATATTCAAGAAATACTTTTTCAAACTTTTCAAAAACTTTTAGAACAGTTGTTTTTATTCACACCCAGAGTACTTGGTGCTATCATTTTGCTGATTCTTGGCATTATTATCGCCAAAATAGTAACGAATATTTTACAAAAAGGGCTTGAAAAAACAGGATTTGATAAACTTGGCGATAAGCTGAATACTATTGAAATTATTCAGCGTTTTGGTTCAATTAAGCTAAGTAAATTGGTTTCAAAAACACTTTATTACTTCATTTTACTAGTTTTCACAACGGCTGCTACTGAGACATTGGGAATGGAAGTATTGACCAACATGGTTACTTCTCTGGTCAATTTAATCCCTAAATTAATTGCTTCTGCATTGATGCTTTTAGCAGGAGTGATGATTGCCGATGCACTCAAAAATTCGGTCACTAATATTTGTAAATCCTTGAAAATTGATTCGGGGAAATTATTGGGTAACATTGTTTTCTTTTTCTTTTTAATTATCGCACTGATTGCTGCTTTGAAACAAGCGGGCATTGAAACCAGCTTGCTAGAATCTAGCTTTAACCTGATTATTGGTGGAATTATTTTGGCTTTTGCAGTAGGTTATGGCATGGCATCGAAAGATGTTTTAGCCAATATTCTTTCAAACTTCTACAGTAAAAACAAATTCAAAGAAGGACAAATTGTGGTGTTGGATGGTATAAAAGGCGAAATCATTACGATTGATACAACTTCTATCACCTTAAAAACGGGTGAGAGTAATACAGTTTTCCCTTTGAGTATTTTACAAAATCAGAAAGTAGAAATCATTACTGTAAATAATATTTGATTGAAATCTTTCAATCCTGAAAAATCTCCAATGCTTCATTCTTGAATTATTGGAGATTTTTTATGCCCAAAATACGTTAACAACTTTAGATAATCCCCACAATTAAACATACAATCATACAGGTAATCAAGTTTTTTTGTGTTTTTGATGTACTTTTGCATCTGAACAATTATGGACTTGTTTCTTTGTGAACAACTAGATGTTTGTTTAGCTTAAATTAAAAGGAGTTTTCAAAAGAAACCCTGACCCTAAAATAGCAAATTAATATTCAACAAATGGCTTTAGACCAAGAATCTGACAAAGAATTAGACGAAACAGAAGGTGAAGAAATGACCTTCCTTGACCACCTCGAAGAACTCCGCTGGCATATCTTACGTTCGGTAGCCTCTATTTTAATATTTACAATTGCCGCATGGATTTTCCAAAAAGAAATCTTTGGGAAAGTAATTATGGGACCTTCAAAATCTGAATTTTGGACCAACAGAATGCTTTGTAAATTAGCCGATGCTACAGGTGTAGAAGGATTATGTTTCAAACAAGCCAATTTTATTTTACAAAGTAGAGAAGTATCGGGTCAATTTATGATGGCACTTACGCAATCAATCCTTGTGGGTTTGTTGTTTTCTTTCCCTTATTTCTTCTGGGAAATTTGGCGTTTTGTGAAACCAGGTTTAAAAATCACAGAAGCAAAAGCTGCTCGTGGAGCAGTTTTCTGGGTTTCTTTACTTTTCTTCATGGGCGTTTCATTTGGTTATTTTGTGGTTTCGCCAATGGCAATCAACTTTTTGGCAAGCTTTAAATTAGACGAATCCATCCAAAACCAATTCGATATTAGTGATTATATTTCATTGCTTTCGATGATGACTTTGGCTTGTGGACTAACTTTCCAATTACCAATGATTACTTATGTCCTTTCTAGAGTTGGAGTACTGACACCTTCATTCATGCGAGAATATCGTCGCCATGCAGTAGTTGTGATTTTGATTGTCGCTGCTGTTATTACACCTTCGCCCGATATGATTTCTCAATTATTGGTCACTATTCCATTATTGGGTTTATATGAAGTAAGTATCCTCGTTTCGGCAAGAGTAAACCGCCAACGTGAAGCAGAAATGTTGTAAGTGAAGTTTATAAGTCTATGAGATTATGAGTTGATAAGGTTTTGACAGCTTTAAACTTAAATATTCTTCAACATAAAATTTAATTTTCTTAAAAGAAGCCTTTGCCTAAATCGAAGGCTTCTTTTAAATTATACCCATACCATGCTCAAGAAAGAACGTTATCAAAAGCTAATCGCTTATTTCACCGAAAACTTCCCGATTGCAGAAACGGAATTGCATTATCGCACGCCTTACGAATTATTGGTAGCGGTATCCTTATCAGCACAATGCACCGACAAGCGAGTGAACATGGTAACACCAGCTTTATTTGAACGCTTTCCAGATGCTGAATCTTTATCAAAAGCTGAATTTGATGAAGTGTTTCATTACATCCGTTCGATTTCTTATCCGAACAATAAAGCCAAACATCTGATTGGCATGGCACAACGTTTGGTTTCAGTATATAATTCAGAAGTACCAAGTACTATTGAAGAACTACAAACCTTGCCTGGTGTTGGTCGTAAAACGGCAAATGTAATTGTTTCGGTGATTTATAATCAACCAGCCATGGCAGTGGATACTCACGTTTTTAGAGTCTCTCACAGAATAGGATTAGTTCCCAAAACTGCCACAACGCCTTTGGCTGTTGAGAAGGAATTAGTGAAATTTATTCCTAAAGAATCTGTACCCGTGGCACATCACTGGTTAATTCTTCATGGACGATACATTTGTGTAGCAAGAAGCCCAAAATGTGGAGAATGTGCTTTGAAGCATCTTTGTAAATACTACGAAGCACTTGAAAAGAAGGTGATGAAAGAAAAGAGTAAGGAAAAGCTTTGAGCCTTGAGTTATGAGCTTTTTTATTTTTATCAAAAAAACATTTTCAAATCTTCAAATTCCCATATTTTCAAATTAAATAATCATGCAAGAATACATCCAACAAAACTGGTTAGAAGGCTTAGGGATACTCACAACATTAATTTGTGTTTGGCTGAATACTCGCCAAAATATTTGGGGCTGGTTTTGGGCAATTGTTTCTTCTGGGATTTATGGCGTGATTTACTGGCAATTCAAATTGTATTCGGATATGGAATTGCAAGGAGTATTTATTGTTTTGAGTATTTATGGCTGGTATCAATGGCTTTTCGGTGGCAAAGCACGAACAGAATTACCAGTAACGACAATGCCCACTAAATTTTGGCTCGCTTGTTCTGTAATTTTCTTGGCTTTCACCTTGGCTTCTGGCTATATGCACAGTAAATACTCGGATGCTAGTTTGCCTTATGTGGATTCAGCACTGACAGCAATTAGTTTAATTGCTCAATGGATGATGGCAAGAAAATACCTTGAAAACTGGCTCCTATGGATTGGTGCTGACTTTTTTTATACAGGTATGTACTTATATAAAGGGCTTTACGGAACAAGTGTTTTATATTTACTTTTATTGGCTTTGGCAATTAAAGGTTATCAGGACTGGAAGAAAAGCCAAGCTATTTCCTAAACTCAATTACTTCATTAAAAATCCCTCTTTTTGCTTGCCAGTCTTGTACGGCTTTGCCAGTGCCTGATGGCCACGGATTGATTTCATAGTCTTTTTTACGTTGATATTCCAACAATTCTGGACTTAATTGTATCGTTCCTTTTGCCCGAACATGATACGTAATCAACAATTGGTTCATTCTGTGAAATTCGTACAAACCTATCAATTCTACGATTTCGCCATCAAGGTTTAATTCTTCTTTTACTTCTCGTAAAATACCTTCTTCGGGCGTTTCGCCTGCTTCCAGAAAGCCTGTGATTAAAGCAAACCAGCCTTCGGGCCATGCGGTATTTCTAGCAAGAATAATATCGCCTTCGTGTTCAACAATGGCAGCTACTACAGGCGTTGGGTTATTCCAATGCACAAAACCACAATCGTCTTCATCGGCACAGAGTATCCTTTCTCTATCATCTTTAAACTTGGTAATCAAGCTTTTTCCACATTGTGGACAGAAATTCATTTTTGCCATTTTTATATCAATCCTGACACTCCCTACCATTCCGTGATAATTAAAAACTTTTTATCTCTTCGATGACTTAATTTATGTCAAGCGAATCACAAAATATCTCTTCGATGACATAATTTGTGTCAAGCGAATCATAAAATATCTCTTCGATGACAGAATTTGTGTCAAGCGAATCACTAAATATCTCTTCGATGACATAAATTGTGTCAAGTGAATCACTAAACATCTCTTCGATGACAGAAATTGTGTCAAGTGAATCACTAAATATCTCTTCGATGACAGAATTTGTGTTATGCGAATCACTAAACATCTCTTCGATGACAGAATTTGTGTCATGCGAATCACAAAAGTATGCTACAAAAACAAAACCCCTCAACTGTAAAGTTTAAGGGGTTTTGTTAAATTATTGAATGATTATAAAGCCAATTCACTCACTGCCAACCAAGACATCAAGCCTGCTCCGATTTCCAAAGCACTTTCATCAATATCAAAAGTAGGCGTATGAACCCCTGAAATAATGCCTTTTTCTTCGTTACGAGTACCCAAACGATAGAAACATGAATCAACATGATGAGTATAATAGGCAAAATCTTCGGCAGCCAACCAAATATCTAAGTCAATTACGTTTTCTTCGCCCATGTACTCCACTGCTGCACCTTTCATTCTGCGAGTGAGTTCTGGTTCATTTTTCAAGAATGGATACCCTTTTTGAATAAATACTTCACAAGTTCCACCCATTGATTCCGCAATGCCTTCTGCCATTTTTTTGATACGAGCCAAAGCATCTGCACGCCAAACTTCGTCCATCGCACGGAAAGTACCTTCTACATATACTTCGTTTGGAATCACGTTGGTAGCACCATTGGCAATTACTTTTCCGAAAGTCAAAACAGACGGATAACGTGGATTTCTGTTTCGGCTAATAATTTGCTGTAAAGCCACGATAATATGCGAAGTAATCAACACTGGGTCGATGCCCAATTCAGGCATAGCACCGTGTCCACCTTTGCCTTTTACGGTAAAGTACAATTCATCCGCACTTGCCATGTACATCCCTTCACGGAAGCCGATTTTACCCACAGGAATATTCGGTGCAACGTGCTGACCAAGCATTTTACTGGGTGCAGGGTTTAGCAAAGCTCCTTCGGCAATCATGACCGAAGCTCCGCCAGGTGCTTTTTCTTCCGCAGGTTGAAAAACTAATTTCACCGTTCCATCGAACTCATTGCGGAGATTGTATAAAATTTTAGACACGCCCAATAAAGAAGCTGTATGCACATCATGTCCGCAAGCGTGCATTACCCCTTGATTTAATGATTTATAAGGTACATCGTTTGCTTCAACAATCGGCAAAGCATCCATGTCAGCACGCAAAGCCACGATTTTTGAAGAAGGGTTATTGCCTTCAATCGTTGCCACTAAACCAGTATTGGCAATTTCTGTTGGCGTAATACCAATTTCCTTCAAACGTGCGGCAACGTATTGCTGAGTTTTAAATTCTTCATAAGACAACTCAGGGTTTTGGTGCAAATGTCTGCGATTCGCAACGAATTCTCCAGCCAAATCATTGGCTAATTGTTTTATTTTATCTTTCATATTTTTCAAGCCATTTGTGGCTTATACAACAATTTTACATTGATAGTTGACAGTAGAATAGCTATAATAATCTACGCTAAATTTCATCCTATTATTTTCCTTTATGAAATTTGAGAAAGAATAATAACAAAGTATAAAGTACAACATATAGAAAATCAATTTAAACAAACCAAGTAATGAAGCATAGTAAAATAAAATTTCAACTATCATCTAAAGAACTAAAATTTCAAGTAGAAAACCTTTCTGAGGCTTCCTTTTGTTTCTTCTTAATTTTTATCTTGTCAATAGTTTGTATATTAATTCCTTTATTTATTGAAGAATTAAATATGTTAAACCAAGTATTCATCGATGAGTTTGGTCAATGATTTTGAAGGTAATTAATTTACCTTCAAAATCATCTTCTATCAAAGTAAACAGTTTTTCCACTATAAATTTAACCCTAACTTTACACAACTGTTGGTGATTTTTACCCACAAAGACGAAACCAATTTTATCATTTTTCCTAATCGTAAAAGCAATAGAGGTATATTTATATAAGTTAATTTAATATTGGACACTCGTTATTATCTGTGAAGACACTGACAATGAAATGTTCTATTAAAATCTATTCTACTTTTCAATTACAATATTTTTTTATCGCTTCATAAGCTTGCCTATTCCCTAACTCCCCAGCTTTACTAAAGTCTAAACAGCCTCCATTTTTATCACCTAACATCACCTTAGAAATCCCTCTGTAATAGTAATGCCAAGGATATTCTGGTACAATTTCAATTGCATTGTTGAAGTCTTGTATTGCACCTCTATGATCTCCTAGTTTAGCTTTACTTAGCGCTCTTTGCTGGTAATAAAGAGGATTTGGAGCATAATGAGTTTTTGGATAATAAATTTTGATTGCTCTACTAAAGTCTTGTATCGCTCCTACATGATCTCCTAAACTAGCCTTTGCCATCCCTCTTTTACCATAATAATAGTCATCTTCTGGGTTAATTTCGATTAATTTGTTATAGTCTTGTATAGCACCTTTGTAATCTCCTGCATTGTCCTTCTTTATTGCTCTCAACAAATAAGTATTGTCGGTTGTTTGTCCATAACAAAAACTTGATATTGAAAATAGTATTGGTAATAATATTCTTTTCATAAATCTATTTTTATGTTTTGATTAAATATTTGGGGCTTTACTTTCATACTCTTTCAGTTGTCTGTGTTCTTAAAATGAAATACTCGCATTACTTTTTAAATTCTGCTGTACAAAAGAAATAGATTTAAGATTGTTAAAGACAAGAGTATTACTCTTTTTACGCCATCATCGCCACTAAAATACTTTCTCTTTTTTAAGATGAAATATTTAAGTTTTGAAGACTTTGCTCTGTTTTATTTCTTGTTTCTATTTTATCAAAAAGTCTTTGGAGTTTCACCCATTGCTCGGCTTCAATATCTAATACTTCTTCTAATCTGATGGCTAACTCAATACTTACTTTCTTCTTTTCTTTTAATAAACAATTCAAAAAAGGCTGACTAATTCCTAATTTTTCTGCTAAGTCAGTTTGTTTTAGTCCTCTTTCTTTGATTTCATTACGCAACAAATCGCTTGGGGGCATTGCCACAGGAGTAAGGTAGTTTGTGTCTAATCTTCTTTTTATTTTATTAATGATAATCGTTATCAAATTCAATTATCATAACAAAATATAACCTTTTAATTTATAAAAACAGGTGATACAAAATTAGTTTACAAATTTAACCACAACTTTAGGTTTTCATTCTCTGAATCTAATAATTCCAAATGTATTTTGCCGTTTTCGTTCCATTCTATACTGATGCTAAAAGCTTGTAGTAATTCGTTTACTAAACTTTCTAAAGGTATATTGCCGTAAATGCAGTCTTTAAAATAGGTTTTTAATGAACCTGCATATACTTCTTCACAAACTTTTTGATAATCTTCTATCGAATAGCCTTCGCCTGTTTTTCCAAAACGCTCCCACATCAATTGCATCACATTGCCCAATGAACGACGATTACCGAATTTCAAGCGAATCATTAAATCTAAAATCAAAGCAACTACTGCTCCTTTTTGATAAATTGATACTCTGCGATGCGGAATGGGTTGACTGTAACCATCTAACCATAAATCAAAAGAAGATTCTACAAGCGATTGAAAGGCTTTTCCATCTTGTTCAAAATGGCGTTTGATGACCGTTTCTAATTCCTTTAAATAGGCTTCTAAATTAAATACTCCTGATTGCACCAAGAATAAATCGCCAAAATAAGTAGTTACGCCTTCGGCCACAAAACCCGTTGGGAAGTAATTTTCTTTGGTAAAATCATAAGGTGACATTTCTATCGGACGAATTTTACAGATATTCCAAGCATGATATAATTCATGTGAACTGATGCCCAATAAATCTGTATAAAGTCCTTCGCCTTCGGAAGCTGGTCCTAAAACTATCATGGTAGAATTGCGATGTTCTACGCCATGATAAAAAGAAGTAGGCAACATCCAATTGATGAAATGATAGTCCTTTTCAGGAAAATCGCCCATTACTTCAATCTGTTTTTGGGTGAATTGTTGGAAGTCTGCCAAAGTTTTTTCCCAGTTTGGAATATAATTTCCCAAAAACCAAATAAAAAATTCTGTATCGGCAACACGATATGTTTTATGTTGTAAATACGGACTTGCCAGCATCGGTGAGTCCACCAAATGATAATAGTCTGATGCCAACAAAGTATGCGGCTCGTTGACTTTATTAGGCAAACCGCACACAATTTTGTAGTCGTCTGGTAACGAAATACTTACTTCACAGGCTTCATCCATTCTGCCTTCAACGTATGGCAAACAGTTTACAAAATTGATGTACATTACCGTATCATCCACAAAGGAACTTCCTGCATTTTGTACATTTGCAAAATAAGTAAAAACTATTTTAACTGACTGAATATCAGAAGTGTTTACTTTCCATCTATCTTTAGCAATTTTCCTAAATTCAAGTAAATTACCTGCTAAGTCAAATATTTCAAAACGCTGAACATTTTTAGCAAAGTTTTGTAATTCATATCGTCCTGGTCGCCATGCAGGCAACTGAATTTCAATCGTTTCCGACTGAATATTTTCAATAAGCATTTCTATATCTAAGAGATGGCTTTGTGGTTCTTTAACATCAATTTTATAATTCATATTCTTATTAAGCTTTTCAAAGTGATATAAAATTAGCGTGTTGAATAAGTATTTAGGACTAATTTTCTAATAATTTCCATCAAAGATACTCATTATCATTACCTTAGTGTCAGAAAGTTTTTAGAAAGAATTTGCAACTTCAAAAAACTTCTGTACCTTTGCAGTCCTGTTTTAGAAATATAAGAATTATAAAGATATAATGCCATGAAAAGAACATTTCAACCTTCTGTAAAGAAAAGAAAGAACAAACACGGATTCCGTGAAAGAATGTCAACTCCAAACGGTCGCCGTACTTTGGCTGCTCGTCGTGCAAGAGGAAGACACAAATTGACAGTTTCAGACGAGAAAAGAGGTAAATAGTCTTAGAATGTGAACAATTTGAAAATTTGAAAATGAGTAGCGTTTGAACTTTGTTTTAATGACATTTTCAAGCGAGCAAATCTTCAAATTAACAAATTAAAGCATGAAATTTACTTTCAAAAAGTCGGAACGTCTAAGTTCTAAGAAAGTTATAGATAAGCTCTTCGATAGAAAGGGTAGTGAAAAAATCAACTCGGTTTTTCTCTACCCCTTTCGTGTTTCTTATATTCTCGATAATGCAAGTTTAGTCGCTGTAACGGAGAGTACAGAATTCATTGATGCAGAGATTGACATTATTCCTGAAACTTCTACAGAAAATACACCAAAAATTAATACTGCTATTTTAATTTCTGTTTCAAAACGTTACTTCAAACATGCTGTTGACAGAAATCTCATCAAACGCCGTACTCGTGAGGCTTATCGTTTGAACAAACATCTTTTGATGGAAAAACCTTCTTCACAAATTCCAGCTTATATTGCTTTTGTGTATATTGCAAAGACGATAGAAGATTATGCCAAAATTGAAAAATCGATGAAAGCGATTTTCAAAAAAATGGTGTAGCCAACGGTATTTCAATCAGCTAAGAAATTAACCAAAGCTATGAAATACTTCTACAAACTTCTTCGTTTGGTTCTTTGTACAATCAAGTAAAGGATGAATACTTTACGATTTCCCCTTTTAACATTTTCTGACAAATGAATATAAAAATGTCTGCTAAGTCATTAATAATCACAGCTGTTACTGTGGTGGGCTTTTCGTTGGCTTCATTTACTGACCCGGGCGAACGCTTCTTCGAAATCGCCAAAAATTTAGACATTTATGCAACGCTCTTCAAGGAATTGAACCGTTATTACGTAGATGAAATCAATCCCAATAGAACCATCAAAACGTCTATTGATGCCATGTTGAAATCATTCGACCCATATACTGTGTATTATGCAGAAGATGAAATCGAAGATTATATGACGATGACGACGGGCAAGTACAATGGCATTGGCATTGTTACAAGTAATAGAAACGGCAAAATATTGATTATGCTCATTGATGAAGGTACACCCGCAGAAAAATCAGGTTTACGCATTGGCGATGAAATTGTAAAAGTAGATGGCATTGATTTAGCAGCCCGAAAAATTGGTGATGCTGGAAAACTAATCAAAGGACAAACTGGAACAGCCGTAAAACTAACCGTAAAACGTTATGGAACGGATAAATTAGAAGAATTTTCGATTACTCGTGATGTCGTAAAAATGAAAAACGTGCCATATTACGGCATGATTAATAACGAAGTAGGTTATATTGATTTAAAAGATTTTACAAGTACTGCTTCCAAAGAAGTTCGTACGGCATTTACCGAATTGAAAGGAAAAGGCATGAAAAAATTAGTATTGGATTTACGTGAAAATCCGGGAGGATTGTTGAACATGGCAGTTGATATTTGTAACATTTTTCTTCCAAAAGAATCCGAAATTGTTTCAACCAAAGGTAAAGTACAAGATTGGAATAAAACTTATGTTGGCTTAAATGCGGCAATGGATACAGAAATTCCAGTAACGGTTTTAACAAATTCAAGAAGTGCTTCAGCCGCTGAAATTGTAGCAGGAGTCATTCAAGATTATGACCGTGGCGTGTTAATCGGACAACGTAGTTATGGAAAAGGTTTGGTTCAAATTACTCGTGATTTAACCTACAATACTAAATTAAAAGTAACTACAGCGAAGTATTATATTCCAAGCGGACGTTGCATTCAGGCAATTGATTATAGTCACCGTAATCCAGATGGAAGTGTTGGTAAATTACCAGATTCGCTCCGCAGACCATTCAAAACCAAAAAAAGTGGAAGAGTAGTATATGATGGCGGTGGCGTTTTACCAGATATTGAAGTTGACAAACCATATCCAGCGGCGGTTACTTTGGCATTGTCAAACAAGTTTATTTTGTTTGATTATGCTATCAAATATCATTTTGAACATCCTACCATCAAACCTGCAAAAGATTTTGAATTGACCAATGCAGAGTATAACGACTTTGTAAAATGGGCGGTTACACAAGATTTTGATTATACTACGCAAGCCGAAAAAGACCTTAATCTTTTAGAAGCTTCAGCGAAAAGAGAACGTTATTTTGAAAATATTTCTGAACAATTGAAAGCTTTAAGAAATAAACTTTCACACAGTAAAGAAGCTGATATTATGAAGTTTAAGGATGAAATCAAAACAGCTTTAGAGCAAGAAATTGTGGTGCATTATTACTTACAAAAAGGTACTCGTGAACAATCGTTTGCCAAAGACCCAGAAATTCAAGAAGCATTAAAATTATTTGGAGATATGCCTCGCTATCAATCAATTTTGAAAGGGAATTAGCAAATTACACAAGTATAAAAACAAGATGGCGTTAGAGAAATCTATCGCCATTTTTATTTGCCATAGCTTGGATGTAATTTTGTGGGAAATTAATTCTTAAAATCTCAATGGCATTAATCCTTAGTATAGATACTTCCACCAAAGTATGTTCGGTTGCCCTTCATCAAGACGGCAAAATTTTGGCTTGTAGTGAGCTTTACACTGAAAAATCTCATTCAGGAATGCTTACAACGCTTTGCGAAAATATTGTTACTCATGCTGGTTTTAGCTTAAACCAGTTAGATGCCATCGCCGTAGCCAAAGGACCAGGCTCATATACAGGCTTACGAATTGGTGTTTCTACGGCAAAAGGCTTTTGTTTTGCTTTGGATAAACCGCTGATTTCCGTAAATACTTTAGAAGCGATGATAATGCAAATAAGTGATTTCTTTCCTGAGAATTACTTGTTTTGTCCGATGATTGATGCTCGAAGAATGGAAGTATATTGTAGTATTTGGGATAAAAAACATCACAATATTTTAGAAACCGAAGCTAAAATTATCGACGAATATTCCTTTCTTGACTTACTGAATACACAGCCCATTGTTTTCTTCGGCGACGGAGCAGAAAAATGTCGTGAAGCCATTTCGCATAAAAACGCTATTTTTTTAGAAAACACTGTTCATCCTTCTGCTAAAACCATTGGTGTTTTGGCAACTAAATCTTTTGAAGAATCGTTGTTTGAAAACGTAGTGAGCTTTGAACCTTTCTATTTAAAGGATTTTGTAGGAACTCAGCCAAAGAAAATTTAATCGAATATGGAAGAAGATATTATCATCAATAAAGTAGCCAGCAGTGGATTAATCTCATTCGACCTTGAAGAACTTTATCATCAAGGCGAAAGAGTAGTTTATGATTTGAAAGACAATCTTTTTATGGGCATGATTTTGAAGGAAAAAGACTTTAGAGAATTTCTAAAAAATCATGACTGGTCGCAATATGAAGGTAAAAATGTGGCTGTGATTTGTTCTGAAGATGCCGTAATTCCTACTTGGGCATATATGTTATTGACTTTGAAAATGCAAGACTTTGCAAATTGTATCGTTTTCGGAGATTTAAAAGCCTTGGAAGATAAACTGTTTTACGAAGCCCTTGCCAAAATTAATCTAGAAGATTACCGTGGAGCGAAAGTTGTTATCAAAGGCTGCTCAAAAGTACCTGTACCAACCAGTGCTTATGTAGAAATCACTAGATTATTCAAGCCTTATGTACAATCGTTAATGTTTGGTGAACCTTGTAGTACTGTGCCACTTTATAAAAAGGCAATGGTTAGGTAGAGAATTTCTACGAATCAATAATAAATTAAAACGAGGTCGCTCAGGAATGGGCGACCTCGTTTTAATTTACTTATTATACCATCACCTTCTCTTTTTTCTTCCCCAAGAAAGGTAACCAGCTATCTTCTATACTTCCACCAAAATCTCTTAAAAACATCACAAAAGAAGGTTTATAAGGTTTTGTCTTTAAAGGCATTCCTGCTTCTTCTGGAGTAAGGTCTCCTTTTCGTGAATTACATCTTTTACAAGCCGTTGTGAGATTATCCCACGAAGTTCTTCCACCTCTTGACTTTGGCAAAACATGGTCTAAGGTTAAATCTTCGGGTGTTCCGCAGTACTGGCATTGTCCACCATCACGTCTAAAAATATTTTGTCTTGATAACATCACACCTTTATAAGGTAAATACACATAACGATGTAAGCGAATTACCGAAGGCATTGGAAAAGATTGCGAGACACTTCTTAGTTGCTCAGTAGCAGACTCAGATATTAAATCAGCTTTTTTTAGAAACACTAGTAAAAAAGCCTTAGGAATCGAACAAACGGTTAAAGCACTATAATCTTGATTTAAAACTAAAACTTTCCGACCCATAATCCTTAAATTTTAATGTTGAAAGAATATACTAGAACTCGTGATTGCTTTTGTAAATTTTTACTGCTTTATGTGTTTTTAACAGATGTATTTAATGATTTAGTAAATTACTGATAAATCTTGAAAAAATAACGTCTTGTTATACTTTTTTGTTGTACTTAATCTTTTGTTAATCAGAAGTTTATAAAAACATTAAAAAAAGCCCTGAATTCAGAAGGTTTTATCTCTTTTCAAGAAATTTGCAGACAAGCATTCTTTAGTAAAGCTTTAAATGAAGTTTTTTGTTTAGATAAGCGTAACTTTGTAACATTGATTAACCAAACGAAAACAGTAAACCGCATAATGACCGATCGTTACATGCAAAGAGGTGTTTCTGCCTCTAAAGAAGACGTACATAAAGCCATCGAAAAACTTGATAAAGGGCTTTTTCCACAAGCATTTTGTAAAATTTCACCAGATATGTTGGGTGGCGATGACACCTATTGCAATATTATGCACGCCGATGGTGCGGGTACAAAATCGTCATTAGCTTATCTTTATTGGAAAGAAACTGGCGATGTTTCTGTTTGGCGTGGTATCGCTCAAGATGCGGTAGTGATGAATACTGACGATTTAATTTGTGTAGGAGCAACTGATAATATGCTGCTATCAAGCACGATTGGACGTAACAAAAACCTTATTCCAGGCGAGGTAATTGCTGAAATTATCAATGGTACTGAAGAAGTATTAGAAATGCTTAGAGATAATGGCATTGGTATTTGGAGTACTGGAGGCGAAACAGCAGATGTGGGTGATTTAGTGAGGACAATTATCGTAGATTCTACCGTAATTGCTAGAATGAAACGTTCAGACGTAATTTCTAATCATACTATTCAAGCGGGCGATGTGATTGTTGGTTTAGCTTCTGATGGACAAGCGAATTACGAAAAGGCTTATAATGGTGGAATGGGTTCAAATGGACTTACTTCTGCCCGTCATGATGTTCTTGGGCATTATTTGGCAGATTTATACGCTGAAAGCTTTGACCCTGCTGTACCAAAAGATTTGGTTTACAGTGGCTCAAAACGCCTGACTGATGAAGTGGCAGGAACTCCATTGAACGTAGGGCAATTAATACTTTCTCCAACTCGTACTTATGCACCCGTTGTAAAAGCGATATTAAACGAATTAAGACCCGTAATTCATGGAATGGTACATTGTTCAGGCGGCGCACAAACGAAGGTCTTACATTTTGTAAATAACGTACACATTATCAAAGATAATCTTTTTGCTTTGCCTCCATTGTTTAAAATGATTCAGGAAGAAAGTAATACAGATTTTAAAGAAATGTATAAGGTCTTCAATATGGGGCATAGACTAGAAGTATATATCAACCCACAATATGCTCAAACTTTGATTGATATTTCAAAATCATTCGGAATAGAGGCACAAATCATTGGTAGAGTAGAAGGCTTTGAAGGTAAACAAGTAACGATTCAATCTGAATTTGGAGAGTTTGTTTATTAGGAGATGGTTAACAGTTATCTGAAATCAGTTAACTGTATTTAATGCAGATATTAGACAAATTCAATAAAAATAAATAGCTTATTAAGGTGAGGGATTTTTCTCTCACTTTTTTAATGGTTTTAGCGTAATGGGTACAAACGAAAAAAGGGTTACAACTAAGTTGCAACCCTTTTTCTATTCTAAAAATGTCAGTTAATTACTTAACTTCAACTTCAGCACCAGCTTCTTCTAAAGATTTTTTCAAACCTTCAGCTTCGTCTTTAGATACGCCTTCTTTAACAGCTTTTGGAGCTCCGTCAACTAAATCTTTAGCTTCTTTCAAGCCAAGACCTGTTAAGTCTTTCACCAATTTAACTACTGCTAATTTACTTGCACCAGCAGATTTCAAGATAACATCAAATGATGTTTGTTCAGCAGGAGCTTCAGCAGCGTCACCACCACCAGCGTTACCAGCTACAACTACTGCAGCAGCAGCAGCAGGCTCGATACCATACTCATCTTTCAAAATTGCTGCTAATTCATTAACTTCTTTTACAGTTAAGTTCACTAATTGCTCAGCGAATGCTTTTAAATCTGCCATTGTATTAAGATTTTTTATTGTTTACGATTTTATTAATTTACTATATGTTTTTGTACTTGGAAGCCTATTTCAATTTGAAAATAAACTAACTTAAAAATTTGAAAGTGATTATTACAATCAGAATCAAGTTTGAAAATTAACCTTCTCTCTCTGAAAGAGTTTTGATGATACCAGCTAATTTGCCACCACTGCTTTGAAGAGCAGAAACAACATTTTTCGCAGGAGATTGTAACAATCCAACGATTTCGCCAATCATCTCTTGTTTAGACTTAACATTTTCAAGAGCAGCTAATTGATCTTCTCCGATGTATAAACCTCCTTCAATAGAAGCACCTTTGAATTTAATTTTATCTTTACCTGCTTCTTTTTTGAAGTCTTTAATCAATTTCGCAGGAGTTTTAGGATTTTCTGGTGAGAAAATGATTCCTGATAAACCTTTGAAAACTGTATCGTTAAATGAAGTATAGTCTACTCCAGTTGTTTCCAATGCTTTTGCGATAAGCGTGTTTTTAACGACACGGTACTCAAAACCACGTTGGAAACACATTCTTCTAAATGCGTTTACTTCTGCAACAGTTAAACCACCGGTATCTGTAATATAGAAGTAAGGAGTAGCAGCGAACTTTTCGCTCAACTCTTGGATAATTATACCTTTTTCTTCCTTTGTCATGATTACAAACCTTTAACTGTTCCTTGGTCAATTTTAACACCCGGAGACATTGTAGAAGACAAATTAACTGACTTCACATAAGTTCCTTTGGCTGAAGATGGCTTCAATTTCAACAAAGTGTTGATAAGTTCCTGAGCATTTTCAGCTAATTTCTCAGGAGTGAATGAAACCTTACCGATAGAAGTGTGGATGATACCAGTTTTGTCAACTTTAAAGTCGATTTTACCAGCTTTCACTTCTGTAACAGCTTGTCCAACGTTCAAGGTAACAGTACCTGATTTTGGATTTGGCATTAAGCCACGAGGTCCTAAAACACGACCTAAACGACCTAACTTAGCCATTACGGTTGGCATTGTGATGATTACATCAATGTCAGTCCAACCTTTTTCAATTTTTTGGATATATTCATCCAAACCAACAAAATCAGCACCTGCCGCTTTTGCTTCTTCCTCTTTATCAGGAGTACAAAGTACAAGAACTCGTACTTCTTTTCCTGTTCCATGAGGCAAAGCAACTACGCCACGAACCATTTGGTCAGCTTTACGAGGGTCAACCCCCAAACGAACGTCGATATCTACTGAAGAGTCGAACTTCGTATATGAAATCTCTTTCAAAATTTCAGCAGCTTTCGTAAGTGAATACGATTGCGTTGCGTCATATTTTGATTGAGCTTCTTTTTGCTTTTTTGTTAACTTAGCCATTTTTTTAATTTCGTTATTGGTTATTAGTGATTAGTTATTAGTTATTGATTAAAACTGGATTATTTGTGTATATGTCCTCATTTCAACTCACAACTCATAACTCATAACTCATAACTCAAAAAGGTTTTTCTCCTGTTACGTTCAAGCCCATTGAGCGAGCTGTACCTGCTACCATGCTCATTGCTGATTCGATGGTGAAACAGTTTAAATCAGGCATTTTTGTTTCTGCGATAGTACGAACTTGATCCCAAGATACTGAACCAACTTTTTTCAAGTTTGGTTGAGCAGAACCCAATTTCACTTTCGCTGCTTCCAACAACAAAATTGGTGCAGGAGGAGTCTTAACTACGAATTCAAAAGATTTGTCTTTGTAGTAAGTAATCAAAACTGGAAGAATAACACCTGGTTTATCTTGTGTTCTAGCATTGAACTGCTTACAGAACTCCATGATATTCAAACCCTTAGAACCCAAGGCTGGACCAATTGGGGGTGATGGGTTAGCGGCACCACCTTTGCATTGCAACTTTACGTAGCCTGCTATTTCTTTTGCCATTATGGTAAAAATTTAAAATCGTTTGAGTTATTGAAAATTTTCTGCCAATAAGGGTGGAAGCTTCCTTACCTGAAAATCCTCGGTCTATTTCATGTAGATTATTTTGTAACTAAACAATCTGATTCACAGTCATTTGAAAGTACTTATTCATACTTTTTACCTAACTGGTCTATGAAACGGACTGCAAAATTACGGCTTTCTTCTTAATATACAAATAGTTATGAAAGATTTTGATGAGTTTTTTTCAATGAAGTGCTTTTATTGACAATATCAGTAAGAATAATTTGTCAAAAGTCAGCGTGAAATTAATTTAAAGAAGATAATTCAACGAAATTCAATAAATTATGTTGATATTTTTGCACAAACAATAATTCTATTTAATGCTAGAATAATGCTATACGATATAACCATGTGCAGAGGTGACAACTGTCCGAAGAAATATCTTTGCTATCGACATACAGCAGACATTGAAGGGAGACAGGATTTTTTCCCTAATCCCCCTTTTGATGTTGAACAAAATACTTGCGAGTTTTTCTGGCAAGATGTTCAGCGTTTTGAACAAATAAAATTGCGTGCTTACGAAATTTATCTTGAAGAACGTCGTCCTCGTGGCAGAGCACTCGACCATTGGCTAAAAGCGGAACAAGAATGTATCGAAAAATGGAACAAGTAAATCGACACTATTTTTTGCGATAAGTACAGCTTTTATTGTCAGACTCTTTGTAATAAGATTTGTAATTGCTTGCTTTGGGGTCGGTACATCCTTTTAAATTTAATAATTCTATATTACGGAAATCAATGGCATGGCTTTCGGCTTGCATTGCGATGTAGCCTTCTTTCAAAGGTTGTCCATCTTTTTTTATCCATTCTGCTCCATTATCAATCTTAGCTTGCTTCCAATCGTAATCTTGGCTTACGAAACCTCCGCCAATGTGCATTTTTTCAAAAGTTAGTACTGTATCACCTTCAATAATATGGTGAATTAATGAATCGCCATAAACAATGGCTTCTGCTTTTACCCATTGGTCGCCATGATATGTTTTTGAATGTGAATCCGTACAATGGTCTGTAACTATTTTCCCATTCATATATACTTCCGTACCTGGCGTACATAAATTTCCAGTATGACGCTCACCTTTTCCTAAACCGCCCAATAATTGTAACTCTAAAGAAACTGGAAAACTTTGTCCTTTCGATAAACTTTTAGCCGACTGAGAGTGCAACATTACTCCACTATTTCTCACATTCCATGAAGCACCGCCAGCCAATTGTTCACCTTGAAAACGATATTCAAAACGAATGATATAATACGAATAGGGCGTTTTGTAATAAATATGTCCAAACTTATCGTCAAAAGTTTTGTATTGGTCATAAGCAATACGCATCATTCCATCTTCCACCCGAAAAGTATTTTTATAATTCACATTGAGGTTCTCGCCAGCAATTTTGATGTCCCAACCATCCAAGTTTTTACCATTAAATAGTTTTATCCATTCCTGCTTTTCCGCTTTTTTTTGTGCAAAAACTGAGAATAAACAACCGTTTAATAAATAGATTAAAATAAAGTACTTTTTCATCTGTTATTTTTTAGAAGGTTTTTAAATGATTTGAATATTTAAGCCAATAAATGCTCAATTTACTCAAATGTTAATGATTGTTAACGATAATGATAGAGACTAAACTTTTAAAATTATACCCAATCTAAACGACATAAAATTAAAAAACATGATTATGAAAGCAATGCACATTCAACCTAACACTTCGATAGAAGTTGGTTCTAAAAGTAAAATCACATTAGCCACACTTATTTTGATGGCAAGTATAGGTCTTAGTAGCTCTTTTATAAGTAACGCCCAAAATCCACATGGTGATAGAAGAGACGACAAAAGCAAAAAAGAACAACACGACAATGGAAATAATGGACGTGGAAGAGACGATAACCGTGGTAATGACAGATATGATAATCATAAAGTAATTATCAATAGAAGACCTGTTGTTAAACAAACAACTGTTGTTTACAGAAACAGTACTCCAAACTGGCGTTATGCTTCTTTACCAAGACGTAACACAGTCGTAAATGTTGCACCGAGTACTTCTATTGCTGTTTCGTTCGGAGGGATAAATTTCCGTTATAATAATGGTGTTTATTACAGACCATACCAAAATACATACATGGTTACGCCTGCACCGATTGGTATTAGAGTTAGATATTTACCACGTGAACACAGAGTCTTTAATCTTTATAATCGTCCATATCATTATTACAACGGAGCGTATTATGAATATCAAAACAACGATTACGTAGTTGTTCCTCCTCCAATTGGTGCTTTGGTTGAAAGTATTCCTGATGGTTATGAGAAACTACAAATCAATGGCGATACTTATTATATCGTTGATGGAGTGCAATACAGAGCAGTTTTACAAAACGGAGAAATCTGGTACGAAGTAATAAAAATCATTAGTTAGGTGTTTAGGTTTTGATAAAGGTATCGGCATTTGTCGATACCTTTTTTGATTTAAACAGTATAAGGAATGAATAATCTAAACTCACAACCCTCTCCTATTTTACTTTTCAATTCTATTCTTCCTTTATGCCCTTCCACCATTTCTTTCACATAATAAAGTCCCAAACCGAAGCCTTTTACATTATGAACATCCCCAGTATGTACTCTAAAGAATTTGTTAAATACTTGTTTTTGATCTCTATCCGAAATGCCAATGCCATTATCTTTGATTGAAATCACCAAGTTGTTGCCAATATTTTCAGAAGAAATTTTAATGTAAGGTTTTCGTTCGCAATATTTAACACCATTGTCAATTAAATTGTGAATAATATTGGTGAAATGAAGTCTATCAGCCTTGATTAAAGCATTTTTGGCCTTCAATTCAATAATTAGTTCCCCATTTTTTTCCTTAAATAATGGTTCGCAATTGATGGACAAATCTTCAATTAATTCATTAATATCTACTTCTTCAAAATTGAGTTTATCAATTTTCTGAGCAATATTGGCAGTTTGTAAAACGGTATCTACATTCTTTTTTAACCGTGCGGCTTCTTTTCTGATAATGGCTGCATAACTCAATAATCGTTCAGGAGTATTCACAATTTCTGGTTTCATCAGTACTTCACTGGAAATAGAAATGGTTGAAATCGGCGTTTTAAATTCATGAGTCATGTTATTGATAAAATCATTCTGGATTTCTGAAAGCCTTTTTTGCTTGAAAATCAACATCAAAGCATACACGAAAAAAGCCATCACCACCAACAGAATTGCAGATGAAACAAACCAATTGTCGAGGTCGCTTAAAAGGAATAATTTTTTATCTGGAAAGTGAACACCAAAGTAATAATTATGGATATTCAAATCTGGAAAATGATAATTACTGGTAGAATCCGAACGGTCGCAGTTTTCAGAATGACAAACAAAAGAAGTATAATTGATATTGTCTTTGAGGCAATCATAAACACCAAATTCAAAATTGAGCCTAATATCATTATGAGCAAATTCTTGTTTTAGAAATTCCTCCACAATCATGTGATTGATGGTATCATTTACCTGAACAGTATAATAATTTGAAGTAACTCGCTCGACAGGGTCAATTAATTTATTATTTGGATTTTTGTTGAAATCCAATAAACGTTTGCTCACTACTCGCAAAGCAGAAGTTGCTCGTTGGTCAAAATCACGGTCTTGAATATCGTAAGCCTGACGAAACCAATAATATTGTACAATGATTACTCCTCCCAAAAGAAGTACAGAAAGTGCAACGAATATTCTGAGTGTTTTTGAATTCATATTATTAGCCTTGAGCTATGAGCTTTTTTGTTTCTTGTATTTATAATTCAAGTCTAAAATCCTAAAGTAATGAATCTTGTTTTTGAAACTCCAAATTCCTCCAGTCCTAAATTCCTAAGGTCTTCTAGTCCTAAGGTCTTCAAGTCCAAAGTCTTGCGTATTGTCTCTAAAATCTTGCTTCTAAAAAGAAAGAACGCTTTTCACAATAAAAATAGTTTTTCTCTTAACAATCATTAACTTTTATAAACTTCCTAAAATACCCAAAACCAAACTTGCAGAATTGTATGCTGCCACAAATTCAAAAGTTTTCATGTCTAAATGTGCTTTTGAATTGGCATTATCGCTGATACTTCTGATGACCAAGCAAGGAATTTTCTGTTGATAACATACTTGTGCCACGGCAGCACCTTCCATTTCTGTAGCATCTGCACCGTATTTCAGTCTTAATTCTTCTACTTTCTGATTAGAATTCACAAAAACATCGCCAGTCGCAATTGTTCCTGTCATTACTTTTAGGTTTCTGTTTCCTACAATTTTATACTTTGTTTTGTTGGAAATACTTTTTGCTTTTTTCAGCAAGATTTCATCCGCAGGAAAGTAAATCGGATTTAATTCAATATATCCAGGATTTCGAGTAGCACGCAAGGTAAAACCTGTAGAATCTATTTTTCCAAAATCATGTTCAAAAGTAGCTTTTGCGATTACAATATCGCCCGGTTGTAAATCTGGATGAATGCCGCCTGCGATTCCTGTGAAAATCAATTGTTCGGGATTCCATTTCATCAATAAAATACTGGTCGTCATGGCGGCATTTACTTTGCCAACGCCTGTTAAAGCAACAACTACGGAACGTCCACGTAATTCTCCCGTCAAGAAACGAATACCTTTTAGATTTACTTCTTTTTTATTACTTAGTGAATCCTCCAACAATTTTACTTCTTGACTAAATGCTCCTAAAATGGCTGTTAAAGGCTTTTGAGCTTGAATTTGTAAACTGATGAAGAGGAATAAAAGTACTTTTTTCATGTTGATTGAGTGATTGGTGATTAGTAATTGGTGATTAGGGTTGGATTTCGCAATTAGAATTTTACTATCTATGGCAGAAATCTAATCACTAATAACCAATCACTAATCACATCAAGAAATAATTAATGACAATACCGCAAAAGCATCAATCACCCAAAGAGCCATTGAAACTTCTTTGTGTTTTCCTGTGAATACTTTGATGATTGTCCAAGAAAGAAAACCCCAAATAATTCCTTGTGTGATGGAGTAAGAAAAAGGAATCAGTACCAAAGCCAAGAAAGCAGGAATGGCATCATCCATTTTCGACCAACTGATTTTAGTAATGGGTTTCATCATAAATACTCCAACAAGTATTAAAGCGGGAGCCGTAGCAATGGAAGGAATCACCGACAATAAAGGCGATAAAAACATAAAAGGCAAAAACAAAATCCCTGCCGTAATAGCCGTTAAACCTCTTCGTCCGCCTTGTTCAATACCCACGGCTGATTCTATATAAGCCGTTCCGGGACTTGTTCCTAAAATACCCCCCAACAAAGTTGCGACAGCGTCGGTCAATAAAGATTGCTTAATATTTCGTGGTTCACCGTTTTCGTCGTACAAGTAAGCCGCTTCTGCCAAACCTACAAAAGTAGAAAGGCTATCAAACATATCAGTAAACACAAAAGCAAAAATGATAGGAAACAAAGCAAATTTGAACGAACCAATGATGTCTAATTGAAAAAGTAAACTAAAATCTGGCGAAGCGATAAGTCCATTCCAATTGACTAAAGTTTTTTGTCCGAAATTAATGGCTGAAGCATCTCCCCAAATTCTTCCGATAGGAATTGCCAATAAAGTAGTAATAACAATTCCGATAATAATCGCACCTTTTACTTCTCGAACTACCAAAACCGCTGTCAGCAATAAACCAATTAAAAAAGTAATAACAATCGGATTATGAAAACTGGCAATGCTCACCAAAGTAACAGGATTTGAAACGATAAAATGTGCATTTTCAAAACCGATAAGGCTAATAAACAAACCAATTCCCGCAGAAATGGCAAAACGAAGTGGTTTAGGAATTGCCTTTACGATATAAGTACGCAAATTAAAAATCGACAAAAATAAGAAAAAAACACCTGCCCAAAATACTGCTCCCAAAGCAACTTGATAGGAAATTCCCATGCCTTTTACGGCTGTGAAAGTAAAAAAAGCATTCATTCCCATGCCTGGAGCAACCACAATTGGGTTTTTGGCATACAAGCCCATCATCAAACTACAAAAGAATGAAAGTAAAACGGTGGCCGTCAGCACGGCATCAAATGGCATTCCTGCTTGAGAAAGTATAGAAGGATTGACGATGATAATGTACATCGTGGCTAAAAATGAACTTATGCCTGCAAGTATTTCAGTTTTTTTAGTTGTTGGTGACATATAAACGGTTTTTGTCTAAAAATAGGGATTGTTCATCAGAAAGACAACAATAATGAACTATCAAACTTTAAATATGATTTTGTAAAAAACGAACTCAATGAATTATTTTTATTAAATTTCATGATGCAATACTTCTTTATGTTTTTGGCTTTTATTTGTGGAGTGGTTTTTCCGATACAAGCTGGTTTGAATGGAAAAATGACTAAAATTGTTGAAAACCCAATTTTAGCGGCTTTTTTATCATTCTTGACAGGTTTAATTGCTTTAGGCGTTTATGCTATCATCACAAAAGTACCTCTCAAACAAATCACTTATGCACAAAATGCACCTTGGTATGTTTGGTTTGCAGGAATTTTGGGTGCTTTTTATGTAAGTACAGTGGTAATTTTGATTCCAAGATTGGGCGTAGCATTTACTTTTGGCTTAATTGTAGCGGGACAAATGGTCATTTCTATGGCTTTAGATCATTTTGGTTTATTTGATTTACCCGTAAAACCTATTTCGATTGGGAAAATTTTTGGAGCCATTTTATTAATCATCGCTGTTGTGTTAATTCGTAAGTTTTGAACTGTTGTGATACCGATTTTGCTATTTTTTCGTTGAAATAGCATTGTGTTAAAAATCATTAAAGTATTGTCAATGATGAAAAAATTAATTCTTATTACCGTTCTTTTTTCTTGTGTACAAGTTGAAAGTGAAGCATTTACTTCAAGTACTGCCAAAACAACTATTGCAGAAAGTCAATCACATTCGAGCTTGAAAGTGAAGCGTCGTCGTAAAAAAGGCTTTCTTTGGGGAATCTTCAAGAAAAAAGATTGTGGCTGTCCGAAGCATTAATCATTTTTCAATTTGATTGATTTTTTATGGTTTTTTAGTAAAATATGTGCATTTTTACCCTAAAACTTTGGTTTTCAATCAATTCGATAAAATTACAATAAATGAAAGCTTCTTTTGAACAATTGGGTGATTCATCGAATAGCTCAATTTTCTTCAAACAATTAAGTTATTCTTATTTCGATGCTCCTTTTCATTTTCATCCAGAATTTGAACTTACTTTAATTGTAAAAAGTGAGGGAAAACGTTTTGTAGGAACTAACGTGGCTGATTTTCAGACAGGTGATTTGGTTTTGTTAGGACCAAACATTCCTCATTGCTGGAAAAACGATGGAATCGGCCCAGAAGATTCTTCACAGGCTATCGTTGTACAATTTAAAGAAGAAGTTTGGGGCGAAATGTTTTTTAAAAATCAAGAAACAGAACCCATAAGAATACTTCTTGAAAAAGCTAAACAAGGATTACAAATCACAGGAAAAACCAGAGATAGAATTGCCAAGGAAATGGTTTTTCTTTTGAATGTTCCTCCTTTTCAACGAATGCTTGGTTTGCTAGATTTATTGAATACAATTGCCATTTCTAATGATTTGAAATTGATTGAAAGCGAACCAAAGCAATTCGAAATGTCGGCTGTGGATTTAGATAGAATCAATAAAATTTACGCTTACGTCATCGAAAATTACACGCAAGAACTCCATTTAGAAACCGCCGCCCATTTAGCAAGTATGACAGAAACGGCTTTTTGTAGATACTTCAAAAAAATCACCAAGAAAACCTTCCTAGATTTAGTAACCGAATATCGCATCAAACACGCTTGTAATTTATTGGCTAATTCTGAAAAACAAGTAGCCGAAGTTTGTTTTGAAAGTGGTTTTGGTAATATTTCGCATTTCAACAAGCAGTTCAAACAAGTAACTGGACAAAGCCCACTTGGTTATAGAAAAGTATTTTTGGCAAAAGCCGCTTTTATTAGAAGTGAAAGATGGGTAAAAGCTATCCCTCAATAGTGGTTAAATAAGTGTGATCTTTTAATACTTGTTTCAAGAAATCGGTATCGTTCAAATCAGTATTAATGCCCATTACTTCTTTTACTTTTTCGGTTGCTTCTTCAATCAATTGGTGATTGTGTTCTCCCTTTTTCAAAACGGCTCTCAAAGTAATAATATCTTGGTCAGATAAAATACTTACTTCTGGAAACACTACTTGATAATTTTCAGCAATACTTTCTTGACGAAGCTGTTCTAAACTTACTAATGGCTTGATTTTCACAACGGCAGTACCTGCGGCAATATCACCAATTCTTTGCCCTTTACCATTTACAGAAGCGACAACCAATGCCACAACTGAGCCAAAAATCATGGTATCGGCTAGTCTAAAAAGCCAACGCATCAAATAAGCACCCAGCGTGGGTTGTGTTCCATCAAGATTAATTACCCTGATATTCATCGCTCTTTTACCAATACTTTGTCCATTCATGAATACTTCAAAAAGTAAATCATAACACATGATGGGTAAAACGATAAAAGTAATAAAAATGATTACGACGAAAGTATTATCCTCAAAAGAAGCAAATAGCCCAGAAAAAGAGATTGAACACAAAGTACCCCAAGCGATGAAAATAACCCAGTCGATAATATGAGCTAAGATACGGTCGCCAACACTTGCAGGTGTAAAGTCTAAAGCAACATTTTGTGTGGTTTGAATGCGTATTTTATTCATTGTTAATTTTTTAAGGCTGAGAATGTGTATTAATTTACCTAAAACTAAGAAAAGTTTTTGATGCAAAAAAGCTAGTAGTGTGGCAACTTTCAGAAAGTTTTGTAACTTTCCGAAAGTTAGCAGAGAGAAGCATTTCAAACAAATTTTATTTATAAGCCCTAATTTACTTTCATGCGGGAAGCCCTATTTAAAAAGCATAACCTCGACAAATGGCAGGAATTTGAGGAAGACGCTCTCAATGTGAATCCTGATATACTTTCTGAAAGATTTATTGCATTGACAGACGATCTTGCTTATGCTCGTACTTTCTATCCAGATTCCCCTACTACAAAGTATTTGAATGGTTTAACATCAAGTCTTTTTAGTAAAATCTATGCGAATAAACGTGAAAAAGCGAATCGGTTTTTTACTTTCTGGAAAATAGAACTGCCTTTTTTGTTTTATCAATCTCAGAAACAGTTACTGTTTTCATTCATCATTTTCACAATTTCGGCTTTGATTGGTGCCGTTTCAGTAGCTTATGATGATTCATTTGCCCGTTTAATTTTAGGAAATGAATACGTAGAAATGACTTTAGAAAATGTAGAAAAAGGTGACCCATTAGCAGTTTATGGAAATCAGGATGAAATCTCTATGTTTTTTCTTATTACTATCAATAATATCAGGGTTTCATTCATCACCTTTGTCATGGGGATTTTTTTCTCGGTCGGCACTGGATATTTTTTAGTTTTCAATGGAATCATGGTGGGTGTTTTTCAATACTTTTGTTATCAACATGGTTTTTTAGAGACTTCTTTGCTAACAATTTGGCTTCATGGAACACTTGAAATTTCATCCATCGTTATTGCAGGTTGTGCAGGTTTGGTAATGGGGAATAGCTTATTGTTTCCCAAAACTTTTACCCGACTTGAATCTTTTAAAAAAGGAGCAAAACAAGGCTTAAAGATTATCATTGGCTTAGTTCCTTTGTTTATTACTGCTGGTTTTATCGAAAGTTTTCTTACTCGTAAACATCTTTCTCTGATACCAAGTATGATGATTATTTTGCCATCGGCACTGTTTATCATCTGGTATTTTGTAGTTTATCCTATACAATTAAACCGTTTTTCTAATGAAAAATTCATCAAAAATAGTCTTTGAACAAGAACGTGATTTCAGTGATAAAATCAATGTCACTTTCAATTTTGTGACTGCCAATTTTAAACCTTTGTGTTTGTCGTTACTGTACTTAACTGGCCCATTGGTACTGATTGGCGGTATTTTTAGTGGTTTGGTACAAATTGCTGCCTTGGAAGTTGGAGGACTTGCCCAAGGACAAAGCCCAGAAGGTACAAATCCAGCTGAGATTTTCGGGGAAATTATTGGTAAAAATACGGCATACTTATTATCGGCAAATTACTTTTTTGCCTTGCTATTTATCTTTCTAGCAACAATTATGGTTTCGGCTACGGTTTATGCTTTTTTCATTGAGTATCAAGAATCGGAAGAGCCAACAAACATTACTGTTTCAATGGTTTGGGAGCGAGTAAAAGGTTTATTTTTACCAGTTCTTGCCAGTATTTTGAGTGTTACCATTGCATTATTGATTATTGTTTTAGCTTTTGTTCTCTTTATAAGTTTAATTAGTTCTGGTGCGGGTTCTGGTGTTGGGGCAAATTTGTCCATTTTCTTGACGGGAATGCTCTGTTTTGTAACGATTTTATATTTAGGAGTTATTTTTATTTTAAATACTCCGATTGTAGCTTTTGAAGGACTTGGCACTTGGGAAGCTTTCGGCAGAGCCAATCATTTGATTCAGCAAAAATGGTGGTCAACTTTTGGTTTGATGGTAATTTTTGCCATTATCAATTACTTTCTTTCTTTGATTTTTTCAGCACCATCTATCATTATTACTTTTCTGAAAATTTTTAAAGTAGGTGCTGGCGGTACAGGAAATCTTCCTATTATTATTTCAACGATTTTTGCTACCATCGGGCGTGTATTAATTTCCTCATTAACTTATGTGGCATTAAGTTTTCAATACTTTAATTTGGTAGAAAGAAGAGATGGAAACTCTTTAAAATCTCAAATTTCAGACATTGGTCAGAAGAAAACATTTGAAAATGAAGATGAAGAATATTAGATTGTATTATCTCACTTCTATAAATTTAATATTACTTACCGCTTTGCTTGGTACAGATACTTTGGCAGATTCGACAAAAGTAATTGTCAGAAAACCAAGCGAAAGTCAGATGAGTACTTTCAAAAAACTGAAAGATTATCAATACGGAACAGAACAAGTAAATTACGTAGATACTTGGTGGAGACGTTTTCTTCGTGAACTTTTTGATTGGTTTTCAGAAAGATTTTCAGGCGTTGGTAACCCAGATATGTGGAAAACCTTTGCTTACTTTTTTGTAGCGGTCGTCATTGTTTTTATTATTTTGAAATTGATGGGTGTTGATTTCGATGGACTTTTCAAGAAGAAATCTAAGTACAATATTCCTTATCAAACCATTCAAGAAAATATTCATCAAATAGATTTTAACGATGCCATCGCAGAAGCCGTACTTCAAAAAAATTATCGTCTAGCCGTAAGGTTATATTATTTAAAAGCATTGAAAGAATTGAACGATGCAGGTCTGATTCATTGGCAAATCAATAAAACCAATCAGTCTTACGTTTATGAATTACAATCATCAAAACTTAATACCAGTTTCAACCAAGTAACACGCCAATTTGAATATACTTGGTATGGTGATTTCCCGATTGATGAAGCACATTTTATCGAAATCCGTGATTCATTTTTAACATTCAGTAATCAAATTAATTAATACGATTCATAATCTAAATCGTACATCAAAATATGAAATATCTAGGTTCAGTTACTTTCTTTTCAATGTTAGTATTTATTGCATTTTCATCCTTCAAACCTTCTTCAAAAACTAATAATATTCACGATGAAGGCGATGATTATGATACACTCGACTATTACACAATGAGTGTTTCAGGCATTAAATTAGCGAGTAATTATGGTGTAATTTTAGACAAATTAGGTTCGCCAGATTCAGTAACAAAAGAGGAAACCCAAGATGCGCAGCTATCAAATCATTTCGAAATGTACTTCTATGGAAAAGATACTTTCTTTGTGATGGATGAAACCGTAAGTGGTTTTGATTTGAAAACTCCAAAGTTTAAAATCGATAATTTAGATTTAAAAGTTGGCGATGCGATGGCGAAAGTAAAAAAGCGTTTTCCAAAATCATATAAAGTTCGTGATGTGGATAACTCTGTTGAAGATTGGATTACAACCATAAGTATAAGATTCGGAACAAGTGATTCTTTTCTTGAAATTACTGTTCAAAACGATAAAATCATTAGCCTAACAACCATCACCGATGATGGTAGCGATTCAGAAGAGTAAGCATGAAAAAACACCGTTTGTATCTTCTAATCCTTTTTTCAACCGTTCTTGGCTTCGTTTTGGTAGAAATCTACAAACCAAAACCCATCGATTGGACTCAGACTTATTCAAGTAAGGACAAAATTCCTTATGGTTGCGAACTATTGTATAAACTGCTTCCACAAGTATTTAGAAATCAGCAAATATCAGATAGTAAAGTACCGATTTACCACAAAAAAGCAGCTTGGAAAAACCGAAAGAGTAATTATATCTATGTTTATCAGTACTTCAGGGCAGATTCCATCAACCTCAAAAAGTTGTTAGCGTATGTCGGTGCTGGAAATAATGCTTTTATCGCTGCCGAAGATTTTTACGGACTAAACGATACACTACATTTTGAAACGGCTTATCTTCGGAAATTCACCAAAGATTCTGTTAATATCAGTTTAGAAAATCCAGCCCTCAAGCCCAATAAGCCTTATCTTTATCATCATCAATCAATAGGAAGTTACTTTTCACTTGATTTACCAAAGGATAGTTTGAAGAAAGTAATTATCAAAACGAATGCTGAAATTTTGGGCAAAAACTACGATGGTAAACCCAATTTTATCAAAATAAATTTTGGCAAAGGTTCTTTTTACTTGAGTACAACTCCTAAAGCTTTTTCAAACTTTTATTTGGTGAAAGATAATAATGCAGATTATGCGTTCAAGGCACTTTCATACTTACCCGAAAACCAAGTTTTTTGGGATGAATATGTAAGCATCGTTGGCTTTGGAAAAAAGGACAGAAGTATTTTGAAAGCTAAAAATGCAAAAGGTGAAGACGACGATATTGATACTTCTCCCTTCAAGTTTATTGTAAGTCAGCCAGCTTTGAAATGTGCTTATTTTATTACTTTAGCATCGCTATTTATTTACTTGATTTTTGAAGGAAAACGGAAACAAAGAATTATTCCAATCATCGAAACACCACAAAATACTTCATTAGCTTTCGTAGAAACAATTGGTGCTTTGTATTATAATCAGAAAGACCATCAAGCTATTTCAGTAAAGAAAATTACCTACTTGTTGGCGTATATCAGGAACAAATTCCACCTAAAAACAACCGTAATCGACCAAGAGTTTAGAGATGATTTAAGTAGAAAAACTAATTTAACTATCGCTGAAATTAACGAACTTTTTGATTATGTTGAAAATATCCAAGCCAGTGAAAAAGTAACAGAAAAAGACTTAATCAAATTGAATAAATACATTGAAGATTTTTATCAAAAGACCTGATTAAGAATTATGAGTTGTGAATTATGAGTGATGAATTGTGAGCTGTCTAGCACTAGGGTTTAAAATAGTGATATATCATCCTTTAAATCACACAATAACGTCGAATATTTTATAGATTCAAATAAGTCATTGTATTTGAACATTTAAAAAGGATTTTCAAAATATTACAAATAATACACATAATACACAATTGAGAAACAATGGAATTTGAATCAAGAATAGACCTAAGCGATTTACAAGAAGCTGTAGCAAATATCCGAGCAGAAATCGGAAAAATCATCATTGGTCAGCAAAATACAATTGATTTATTACTTACTGCCATTTTTGCAGATGGTCATGTTTTGTTAGAAGGAGTTCCAGGCGTAGCTAAAACACTTACGGCAAAATTGTTGGCAAAAACCATTTCTACGGATTTTAGTCGTATTCAATTTACACCTGATATGATGCCTTCTGATGTGTTGGGAACAGCCATTTTTAATCCTAAAACAGCAGAATTTGACTTCAAAAAAGGCCCAATTTTTTCAAATATTGTCTTGATTGATGAAATAAATCGCTCTCCAGCCAAAACGCAAGCCGCATTGTTTGAAGTAATGGAAGAACGACAAATCACCAATTCTGGAACTACTTATCCGATGTCATTCCCATTTTTGGTAATGGCAACCCAAAACCCGATTGAACAAGAAGGAACATATCGTTTGCCAGAAGCCCAACTCGACCGCTTTCTTTTTAAAATCATCATTAAGTATCCATCTTATCAGGAAGAAGTACAAATTCTTCAAGGAAATCACGGGCGTTCTAGTGCTGAATCAAGTAATCCAGTTGAATTAGTAAACAGAATTTTGACACCTTTACAACTCAGTACTTTAAGAGAAAAAGTACGCCAGTCGATTGTTGATATTAAGATTTTGGAGTACATCGCCAAGATTATTCATGAAACACGTAATTCAAAATTCATTTATTTAGGTGCTTCGCCAAGAGCATCCGTGGCTTTGTTGAATGCTTCAAAAGCTTTAGCAGCGATTCGTGGGAGAGATTTTGTAACGCCACAGGATGTACAAGAACTTACGCCATCAGTACTTCGTCATAGAATAATTCTGACACCAGAAAAAGAAATGGAAGGCTCAACGCCAGAAGATGTAATTGCTCAGATTTTACAAAAAATAGAAGTGCCGAGATAATTAGTTGTGATTGAGTGAATTGTGAATGAGTGATTTTAAATTTTGCAAATAAATATTCCCCATTTTTAAAGCTTGAGGGTGAGTAATATATTCACTCACCTCAAGTCTTAAAACCAGAGAATCCTAAAATCTCAAAAAGAAAAGTCTTGCGTCTTGTCTCTTAAATCTAAAGTCTTAAAATCCTAAAATCTAAAAAGAAAGTTCTTGCGTCTTGTCTCTTGAATCTAAAGTCTTTATATCCTAAAATCTAAAAAAAAATTCTTGTTTCTTGTCTCTTGACTCTAAAGTCTTAAAATCCTAAAATCTAAAAAGAAAATTCTTGCGTCTTGTCTCTTGAGTCTAAAGTCTTAAAATCCTAAAGTCTCAAATCTTAAAAGTCTTCAAAATAAAAAAATACAATTTATCAGTTTTCGTCATACCTTTGTCCTACAATCACAAAAAGGGGTGCCTTAATATAACGGGCTGAGATTATACCCACTGAACCTGATGCGGGTAATTCCGTCGAAGGGATTTTGTAAATTTGGTTTAGCGTTTAGATTACGTAAACAGATTTAAAATCAATCAATTACATAGGGTTTCACATTGTTAAATCTAACGGGATTTGACTCCTTTGCCTGTTGTTAATCTTTTCAAAAATGAAAAATTTAACGACTAATCTGAGAAAACTGTTTAATCAAACAGCGATTCTCAAACATTTCGTTGCCATGATTCTTTCTTCAAAGAATCAACATTTTGCTATTTTAAAGTATTCAAATCTATTCGTTTTGGTACTTTTTCTCTCCACAAAATCATACGCTCAATATACTATTTCAGGGAAAATACTTGATGCCGAAAGTAACAAACCTTTGGCTGGTGCAAACGTTGTGTTAGTGAATGCTGTAAGAGGAACACAAAGTAATGCACAAGGTTTTTTCACACTCAAAAATGTAAAAAAAGGTACTTATACCTTGAAAGTAAGTTATGTTGGTTATGAGAAAAATATACAAGTGATTGATTTACAAAAAGATGTCACTTTTGATTTTAAACTTAACAAATCTACTTTTGCGGCAGATGAAGTAGTGGTGAATGGAACCAGAGCCAATGCAAAATCAGCCATTGCTTTTACGGATGTTTCTAAAGAAGATATTCAGAAACAAAATCTTGGACAAGATATTCCGCAATTGTTAAACTTTACGCCTTCGTTAGTTTCTACTTCCGATGCTGGTGCTGGTGTAGGTTATACAGGTGTTAGAATCAGAGGAACAGATGCTACCAGAATCAATGTAACCATCAATGGTATTCCTGTGAACGATGCAGAATCTCAAGGTACTTTTTGGGTCAATACGCCTGATTTGGCTAGTTCGGTCAGTTCAATTCAAGTACAACGTGGCGTGGGGACTTCTACCAACGGTGCGGGTGCTTTTGGGGCATCTATCAATATTTCTACTAACGAATTCAGAAAACAGGCTTATGCCGAAATAAACTCCGCTTATGGCTCATTCAATACTTTAAAGAATACTATTTTGGTTGGTTCTGGTTTGGTAAATGATAAATTTACTTTTGATGCTCGTTTGTCGAAAGTTACTTCTGATGGTTATGTTGACAGAGCTAGTGCTGATTTAAAATCATTTTACCTTTCGGGAGCTTACTTCGGAAAAAAATCCTTTGTTCGTTTGAATGTATTCTCTGGAAAAGAAAAAACATATCAAGCTTGGGAAGGTGTATCAGAAGCAACTTTGCCGATAAATCGTACATTCAATTTATATACTTATCCAAATCAAACAGATAATTATCAGCAAGACCATTATCAATTGCTTTCTTCACATACGTTATCAAATGCTTGGACATTCAACTTGAATTTCCATTATACTTATGGTCGTGGTTATTACGAACAATTTAAGGAACAAGATAAGTTTTCAAAATACGGCCTGCCAAATGTGATTTTAGGAACAGATACAGTAAAAAAAACAGATTTAGTTCGTAGAAAATGGTTGGATAATGATTTTTATGGAACAACTTTCTCTTTTGATTATCAAGGAAGTAAAAAGTTAAAAGCTAATATCGGCGGTGGATTAAATCAATATGAGGGTCGTCATTATGGGGAAATCATTTGGGCACAATATGCTTCTACTTCAAAATTAGGAGACAGATATTATAACGGAACGGCACAGAAAACAGATTTCAATATTTACGGAAAAGTATTCTGTCAACTTTCTAAAAAAGTAAATGCTTTTGCGGATTTACAAGTAAGAACTGTAAATTATGAAATTAAAGGAACGGATGATAACCTTTTGAACATCGGACAAAAAGTAGATTATCAATTCTTTAATCCTAAGTTTGGAGTGAGTTATCAAATAGCGTCTAATGCTTCAGCTTATGCTTCATACAGCGTCGGCAACAAAGAACCAAACCGTTCTGACTTTGTTGATAATGTTGGTGCAACGCCTAAATCTGAAAAGTTGAACGATTTTGAAGCAGGTTATAAAGTTCAAAAAGGAAAAGCGGCTTTTGCTTTGAACGGTTACTTTATGAATTACAATAACCAATTGGTTTTAACTGGAAAATTGAATGATGTTGGCTCTCCAATTCGTGTGAACGTGCCAGAAAGTTATCGTTTAGGATTAGAAGTAGAAGCTGGCATTCAAGTAAACAAAACCTTGAAGATTAATGCAAACGCTACTTTGTCGGAGAACAAAATCAAGAACTTCACGGAATCAATCTACAATTACGATAACGAAACACAAGTAGCTTTGCCAACGCTTAGTAAAACAGATATTGCTTTTTCTCCGAATGTAATTGTTGGTTCACAAATTTTATTTACACCTGCTAAAGGTTTAGAATTGGGCTTATTGTCTAAATACGTTGGCAAACAATACTTGGACAATACTGCTAACGAAAACCGTAAATTGGATGCTTACTTTACCAATGATTTCCGTGCGATTTATACGATAAAAGGCAAAACTTTGAGAGAAGTAAATTTCACTTTCTTGGTAAATAACCTTTTTAACACTTTATACGAATCAAACGGTTATACTTATTCTTACATTTCAGAAGGAACAGTTTATACAGAAAACTTCTACTATCCACAAGCTGGAACCAATGTAATGGCTGGGATCAGTTTGAAGTTTTAAGTAAAGGTTTTAAAATGAAAAGGCTAGTTACTCATCTTGAAGTAACTAGCCTTTTTGTTTGAAATACTTCTATTCTCTTACTTCCCCATTAATCTTCAACTTGGTATTAGGTAATAATTTTCTAATTCTTTGTACTTCTTTCGCAGAAATTTGCCCTTTTAATTCAAGATTTTCGATTGAAATTTTGGCTAATTCATCTGGAATACGAACTGTTTTGATGAACGATAAATGTAAATTATCTATTTTCTGTAAAGAGTAAATATCGTTTGGAATGGTTTCAATATTGCTAATTGATAAATCATCGATTGTTTCTTGATACCTAAATGCTGACTTTTTCGGGTCGAAAGTATTTTTATTATTGATTGCCCAAGCGATTTCTGGTTTTAAAGTATAGTCATTTTTGTTTTGCGACAAACCTACAAAACCAGCCCAAAACTCCATTTTATAACTTTTTTTGTTTCTTTTATCTTCTAAAACAAATGGTACTTTCACCAATTCAGAAGCCAAATCGTTGATTGCTAAAATGGGCTTTAAATCTGTCTTTTTACCTTCTTTGGTATAAGGGAAAAACTTAACAATCCATCCGTCAATCGTTGTGGGCGAACCATACTTTTTCTCAGTATGTGCTTTTACCATATTCATCCAGAAATCTTTCTTGAAATTGCCTTTTTTAGTTTCAATAATTTCCTGTAAAACAGGCTCAAGCTCTGAAGTCCACCAAGTTAAATTGTATTTGGAAATATATTTTGTTTTGTCGAGTACCTTTTGCCAATCTTCAACCGTTCCTTCAATTGTAATTTTTGGTAGCCCACAACCAATCATAATCACTTTATAATTGAAGTATTCTTTAACGGTTTCCATCACTGTAATTTCACTTACAATTCTGCTTGTTGGCGTAGTTGTACTAAAATCGGAAGTGAGTACTGCTGTCAATTTGTTGCCAATATAATCACTAATTTGATGCTTAAATTGTGGAAAAAGTGCTTCCCAATTACTGTTAGGATTACCAAGTTGAATATCGTTTGAAACAATATTCAAGGTCTTTTTGTCTTTAAAACCAACAAGTTCTTTTCTGAATGTTTCTGAATTATTCGAAATATGTCTAGCAAAACCTTGGCTAATCAGCAACCACATAATATCTGGCGAAATCGTAAAAGGGCGATGCTCTTTATAAGCCATTAGAATACCTGTTAAGAAAGGATGTTCTCCGAAAGTAACAAGGCTGTCAGGAAGTTGAGAGTTTTTTTCAATATCTGCTTTTAAGAATTTAAAAACATTATTGGAAGGTGTTTGATAAAGAAATTTCTCAGGTTTCAAGAGTGTCTCAATTTCAAAAGTACTGGAATTTTGGCAGAAAGAAGCAAAGCTCGTTAAAGCCAACATGGAGGTGATGATTGTTTTCATGTGTTAAATATGATAGAGTTATATAAAATCAGGATGAGTGAAACTTAAATAAGTAATAGATTTTCAAAATATTATCTAAAGTATTACATTTCTTTTTAAATACAAAACTCAAATTTATCTATTTAACCATAAAGGTATAAAAACAAAAAAGGGTAACGAAAGTTACCCTTTTTCAACTAAAAATTCTTGAAAAACCTTAGTTCGTTTTTAATAATTCTACTTCAAAAATCAAAGTAGCTCCGCCCGGAATGTCTCTACCTGCTCCACGTTCGCCATAAGCTAAATGATGTGGTAAATAGAATTTATATTTACTTCCTGTTGGCATTAATTGTAAACCTTCTGTCCAGCCTGTAATTACTTGGTTCAAGCCAAAGCTGATTGGTTCGTTACGCAAAACACTACTGTCAAATACTTTACCGTCGATAGTTGTACCGTGATAATGTGTTAATACTTTACTTCTTGAACCACTTGGTTTTGGACCATCGCCTTCAACTAATACTTCGTATTGTAAACCACTTGGCGTTTCAATAACTTCTGGTCTTTTTTTATTTTCTGCCAAAAAAGCTTCTCCTTTGGCAATTTCGTTCGCTAAAATTTCACGCATTTGTGCTTGTCGAGTATCTGCAAAACTCATTTTTTGATTGTTTAATGTAAATGATAGTAGCCTAAAGCCTTTTACTTATTTTGTTTGAAACATTTTTTAAATCTTGTTTGGTTCAAAATAGTTAATTGTGATTGAGTGAATTGTGAATGAGTGATTGTTTTTCTTCAATCTTAGTGGGGAAAATTTATCCAATAATTTTCCCCTTAGATTTGTTTTAATTAGCCGATGACCGAAAGCTGAAAACCGAAAGCTTTACTCCACCACCGCAATACCTCCGCCTGAATAACTTCTGTACTCTCCACGATACATGGCATCTGCTGAAACTGGTCCCATTTGGAATTTCCCTTTTGAAACTGCTCTTACCAAATAATAGAAGGTTTGAGTTTTATCCGAAACATTGGTGAAGAAATTAATTCTATCGTCTCGAATGTCAAAATGCTCTGGCGTACTTTGGTCTTTTATCCATACTAAATCTCTATCAGCATTCAATCTTGGGTTTTCAATTTCCAAACCTGCTGGAAGCATATCCGTAACCACTACGTTATCCACATTCAAACCATTCGATGTGGATAAAGTGATTTTTACCACAATTAACTGATTTTGTTTGAATTTAGCTTCGCCCAAAGGTTGTCCAGAACGAGTATAGAATTGCTTACGCACTCTCAAAATATTATCCGTTTCTTCGTATTTACCCGAAGCACTCAGACCTTCTGCTTGAGCGAAGTAATACAAAGTACCTTTTCCTTGCGTGCGAATCTGGGACTGATTAGCGACATTTTTTACTAATAAATCTTTTGCCGTAAAATTACCTACCACTTTTCCGTTGGCAATCAACGAAGCAGTAATGTTGCTTACGTTGGCTTTTTTCGCCAATTTACCCAAAGCTAAAAAGGCAAAAGATTGCTCTTGCGTCGTTAGCCAACGTTCTTGCTTGAGTACTGTGGAAAGTTGTCTTGCCAAAGTCGGAATTTGAATATTATTCGGGTCGGTATCAATCAAAGTATTTAATACCAAAGCCTGATTTCTAATAGGCGAGCTGAAACTTCCACCAGATTGCTTTTCAGTTTGTTCAAAAGCATAACTTTTCGGTAAAATGGCTGAGTAACTTCTTACATCGCCAATCAAACTATAAGCTGCCGCTAATAAATACTTTTCGTCGGTTGTTAAAATATTCGGATTGGCTTTGTAATAATTCATTACCGAACGGTTGGGTTTGCCCGCCAAAGCCAAAACGTACAAACTATAAATGGTTTCTCGGCTTGCAATTACTTTAGTCGTAAAGCCACTTCCTTGATAATAATATTCGTTTTCGGTCTTTTTCGTGTTAGATTGATTGCTGAGGTACTCAATCAATTTGCCCAAAGTGGTATTATTTACTTCAAAATCATTTTTCTGAGCTTCCAACAAAAAGTGCGTTGCAAAAGCAGAACCCCACCAAGATTCACGCTCGCCACCTTGCCAGTACGACATTCCTCCACTTGGTAATTGCATCGTTTCTAATTTACGAATGGCAGTTTCTACATTAAAGCGTGGATTCAACTGATTGTTGCCTGTTTTCATATAAGGCTTTTTGCCCGACTGAATTTGTTTTACTAAATCGGCAAAGTACAATTGTGGAAAAGCCGAAGCCGTAGTTTGTTCTACGCAACCATAAGGATAATCTAACAAACTTTGGAACTGATTGGTAAACTGCACCATTGGCGATTTACTCAAGGTAATTTCAGAACTAATACTGTTTGGTAAATAATCATGTACCAAATTTACCGTAGCCGTTCCGCCGCCATTTACTTGTCCAGCAACAGCCGTTTTGAGTAAAGAAGTACTTGGACGAATGGTTAAATCAATCTTTTCAGTAAACTTCTCTTTCAAACCATTTACTGTAACGTTTACTACGGCATTGCCCGTCATTGCTCCTGCTTTTACAGAGAAGTAAGTTCTACCTTCTTTTTCTGCTGGAATTACCAAATTTTGCGTTCTTTGTCCCGTAACCGTCAGTCCGCCCGATAAAGTAATATTGGCACTTACCGAAGCATTTTGTTTGGTAGTATTGGTGATGTTTACGGGTACTTGTATTTCATCATTAGGCGAAACAAATCTTGGCAAAGCAGTACTTACCACCAATGGGTCGGCAACTTTCATGTTTTTGGTAGCCGAGCCAAATGCTTCGTCTTTGTAGCCAACCGCCATGATGCGTAAATCGCCAGAAAACTGTGGAATATCGACTTCAAAAGTAGTTTCTCCACCAAAACCAGTTTTCACAATGCCCGACCAAATCGCTACTAATTTTACTCTGCCGTTGATTAATGGATTGACTCTTTTTTCCAAATCATAACCATCACCACCTACCGACGAACTCCCTGAAATAGATAATTCTGGGAAAAGGAAAGGATATAAATCAAAGCTATTTACTTCTAAAGCCTGTTTTTGGTAAAAATGATTGTAAGGGTCGGGCGTTTTGAAATTTTTCAATTGCAAAATGCCTTCGTCCACTACCGCAATCGTTACTTCTGTATTGGCTTTGGTTTTAATCGTTATTTTTTGTTTGGTTTTTGAACGAGATTTTTCAACCGCCACAATTTCAATCGGTAATTGATTATCAACATCTTCCACCATCACAGGAGCGTAACCATGTGCCACCGTCAGCGGCAAATTTGAATCATCCAAAGGACGAATCAGCGTAGCCGAAACATACACATTGGGCAAATGTTCTTTCCGAATTGGGAAACTCAATTCTGCCGATTTTTTGTCAGTTTCAATCACAAAATTTTCTAACACGTGATTTCGCTCAACCGTCACAATCAGTTTTCCAGCAAAAGGCGTTTTGAAAAGTACTTTGGCTTTGTCGCCTACATTGTACTTTTCTTTATCAAATTCCATTTCTACTTGTCCTTCGTTGTTTACTTCAAAAGAACTGTTTTGTGTACTGCCAAAACCATAAGCATAAAAACTTTGTGCCGTCCAAGATTTCGCTCCTTCGCTGTGTACTCTTACTTCGTATTCTCCCGAAACTGGCGGAGCGTAAGCCACAGTAGTTTTACCATTATCAAACGATAAAGCTCTTGAATACACGACTTTCGTCTGTTTTTTTGAAGAGTATTTTAAAGTATTATCTGAATTTTTCTGAATAACAGTCTGATATTCAAAACGGACAATTTCTACTTTGCCTTTCGCAGTCGTTAGTTTTCCATCTTTATTTACCACCACCAAAGGAATCTGAACGGGAACGTTGGTACTTATGTATGTATCGGGCATTCCGATTCCGTAAAAAACACTTTGTGTAAAAATGTCTAACTTCTTGAGTCTGTTCACTGGGCGACCCGTTTCATCAAAAACAGTCACAAAAGTTTTGGATTCCAGTACGCCCATATTGCTGTAAGTAGCAGGAATTTGGAAGTTTTCTTTGAACATTCCGTTGGCATCTGTTACACCTTCACGAGCTATGTCTTCAAAATTGGTATTGTCTTGAATGTCAAAAATATAGTTTTTGAAATCTTTTGCTTCAAAGCGTTTACGTTTTAGTTTAAACTGCATTTCGTAATTTCTATCAGCAGCAGGCGGCCCAAATAAATTTAAAGCTGTAGCTGAAATTTGTACAGTTTCGCCATTTCGGTAAAATTCTTTGCCCGATTTTACTTCTACTTTAATTCTGTCGGGCATAAATTCCTCAATCGCAATATTTCTGGAAGCCAACAAAACATCGTTGGCATTCAGTACTTCCAATACGTAAGTTCCCGTAATGGCAGAAGTATTGGTTGGAATAGATAAAGCCACTGCCCCTTGTGCATTGGTTTCTTTTCTAAAGCTTTTAAATTCTCGTCCATTTGGTAATAAAAGACGAATTTTCACAGGAATTTCTCCAACCGATTCCCAGTTTTGTTTACGGATGATTGTATTGGTGTTGATGGTTTCTCCCGGACGATAAATATCTCGGTCGCCGTAAACGAAAGCCTCAAAACCAGAAGTATTATCTCGTTTGCCTTCTACATCAAAACGAGAGGTTTCTACTTGCGAGCCATCCATCAATAAGTAATTGAAATCGTCGGGCGTATGAGCAGAAATCATCGCTACTTTAAAGCCAGAAGCTTTTAAATCTTTGAAAGTAACAATGCCTTTTGAATCTGTTTTTGCCGTTTGAATGGTTTGATTATTACTTGAAACCAAACGGATTTCTACATCTCGTAAGGGTTCTGCTGTTTTGATAGAATTAGCAAAAACCACTACTTCATTTTCAGAAGTTTTCATGATTAAACCAATGTCTGAGATACTTACCAGTTTGGTCGCACTGTTGTAATACTCATCGTTTGAATTCAAACTGACTAAATAAATGCCTTTGATATTATTTTGTTCGGGCAAAGATAAATTCAAGGCACGCACGCCTTTTGTTTTGGCAAGGTTAGACGTTTCTACAGTTTTATTTACAATCACATCCGAATATTGCCCCGATTCATCTGTATCGTACATAAACGAACCTGCTTTGTATTCGCCTGTTTCTTCGTTGTAGTCGTTATAATCCTGATAACGCCCATTCTTCATAAAATGCAAAATGTTGTTTTCATACACTTTGGCGATTCTTACATTTACTTTGGGTGTATTAACGATATTGACAGCAATATTTTTACTTCCTTTCGACGACAAGTAAATGGCTTTTTTATTCACAAAACCAATCGAAGCAGGCATTTGTCCGAAGTACAAATCTTTCACGTATTCATCTGACAAATTTGCTCCGAGTACTCCTTTAATATTTTTATTGATTGTCAGAATATAATTATCACTTTCATTGAAATCTCCACGAATAATAAACCCATTCTCAATCGTTTCTACTTTCGTTGTGAGTGTTGGATTATTCTTTTCTGGCGTTACAGATACGGTTTTTGTTTCGATGGGATTTCCCGTAGAATCGTACTCTACAACGGCTTCTTCAACGGTTTCTTGCTGTTTTTCGCCACCATCGCTCGTTACTGAGTACATTTCTTGCAAACGTTCTGCCGACACACTTTGGTTGGTAATTACTTTTATAAAACCTTGGTTATTCTCGAAACCATGCTGAACGTCAATAATTTCTAAGGTTTTAATATCGGGTAAAGTCGTTTCTAAACTCAATTCTTCTGAAGTTTCAAAAGTAGAATTGGGCATTGAAAGTCCTTTTTCAATGGTTATTTTAAAAGATTTTCCGCTGGCATTACTTTGATTTTTCAGCTTTACCAACACATTCGACAAAGCACCCGATTGCGTAATTTGAAAATCCTGTGGCTTGCCGTCTTCGTCGGTCACAACCAATACTTTGGCTAACTCTTGTGGATTGACGGGATAATTGAAATTCACTTTCAACATCGCCGAAGCCTGCCCGTCTTCTCTTGATTTTGTCCAAAACGCTTCTACATTTTCTGCTTTCAAATAAGGCGTATGAAACTTGATTTTATCCACATCCAAGCCTAAATCTTTTTCAGCTTTTGTCAAAATACTTTTTAACACTGTTGCTGAGTAATCGGTAGCAGGTTCAAAACCCACAGCAGGCGAAAATACTAATTCGTTGGTGGCAGTCCACTTAAATTTACCTTCTACTTTTGGCGAAAATTCAATCAGAGGTTCAGACGACCAAGTATTCAAATCTGATTCTTTGACCAAATCCTTGTTGAAAGTAAACACAAGGTTCTGAGTAAGCTGAACCTCATCTTCAAAATTCATATTTCGGATAGAAACATCCCCAAATTTTGAACAAGAAAACAACAAAAAGAAAGAAATGAGCAGGAAGTAGAGACCCGATTTAGGGCGAGAGAAAGAGGTTTTCATAGAGCTTTGAGTCGATTTTGGAAATCGAAAAACAGAATACAATGGGTTTATTAAAAACTGCTGAGAAGTTCAGAAAACTTTGATTGATTTTCAATTTTTTAGGCATAAATCTTTCTATAAAATTAGTAAACGGTCAATTGTAGCGAGAATTAGGGTAAAATTTTGAAAGAAGGTTTTTTATTCGCATTTATTTAACTATTTACTAGAGCCAAACAATTGATGGTCAAATAATTATTGGAACTTTAAATTTGCGGTTTTCTTCACTTTTATACGGGAAATTGCGTGAGAAAGATAGGCGAACCTATCTCGGAGATAGGATGTTCCATCTTTTTCACGCAAAAAACCGCAAAAATGATAGGTCAAGCTATCTTGGAGATAGCACGTTCTATCAAAAAGATGGAATGACCTATCTCGGAGATGGGTTATTGGTTCTTTTCGATAGGTTTGGCTATAAAAAAGATAGATTGGTGGGTTTTCTTCTTCCCGTGGCTGGTTTCCTAACCAGTCCACTCCATTCCTTCATTGCATCATTTTGCCCCAACAGATTTTAGTCGTTTGGAAACTCGACCTACGGATAAATCCTAAAAACCAAAAAGAGACTACTCCTTTCGGAATAATCTCTTTGGATATGTTAAATATTTTAAAGGTTAAACGATGGGATGTTTTATAGTGTTAGTTTACTTTCCAAGTAGGTACTTTTGCTTTTTTAGCAATTCTGTATGAATAACCTAAACTGATTGAATAATCGGCAAAAGCGGCATCGCCTTGTACATGAACGTATTTTGTTGGATCAGTAATTTTTGAATTTTGTAAGTTTTGGTCTGCAATATCAGCAGCACTTTGAATACGATTTTTGATAAAGTTATAAGGCACAAACAAACTAAAAGTATGTTGTCCTTTACGGTAAGTAACACCTGGTTCAACGGCTACTACATAACCCGGACGACGATAGGCTACTTGTCCACCGAAGACGTCATAAGCAGGAATTCCTTCAAATCTACCTGCTAATGAGAACGCTAGATTTTGGTGTTTACCAACGGCTGTTGTAAGCCCTGCACGAGCGAAGTATTGGTCTGGCGAAGCATAAATATTATAGCCATCTAAACCCGCTTTGGGTGCTGATTTGAAAGAACCATTTGATTCACGTGGATTAAACAAATAATAAGCATTGGCAAAACCATAGATATTTCTGTGCAATTGTCTGAATCCTTGAAATTCAATAGAAAAACCAACACCACCATCACCCGGTTGAATGGCTTGATCCATCACTACATTTTTCTTTGTTCCATCTGTTTGCAGTGCATCATCAGTAGCAGTATAACTACCCGTTGCTAATTTGATACCCGCACCAATCATGATATTTCCTTTGTGTGCATTTTCTGGTTTAATTAACCAATAATTTGCTCCAAAACGAACATCCCCTAAACCTCCAGCACTTACACTATAACGAGTTAATTTCTTCGTAGCAGCATCAGCAGTTAAAGTAAGTGTTTGTGAACGTTCGGTTTCAAGAAAAGGAACAGTTGCATTCAACTGTAATCTGCTTGAAAGTCCGTAAGAAACATTTATGTCAACAGCATGTTGGTAAATATTAACGGCATTGCCTAATGTTTGCCGTTGCGGTTGTTCTTCAGTACCCACAAAATGACGCCAAGAGTGAAAGTAACGGTAGTTTGCTCCTACTTGAAATTCACCTTTTGAGAGGTTATAAGAAGATGAAGCCGACATCGCATTGATTCCGCCCATCTGACGAACAGCAACACAACCTTGTGCCTTAGCTTGTTCGTTGGCGAACAAAACAATAGCGGCAAGTGTCAAAGATTGTAAAGTTTTTTTCATAGAGATTGTTTTTAGATATTTAAAAGAGAAGAATTTTCTATTTCTTTGTGAATATTGAATTGTGAAATACGAAAACTCACAATTCAACATTCCCAATTCATCACTCACTAATTGCCACCATCAGCTTTACCACGAGCTACAGCGAAATCACCGATTTTCTTGCCACAAGCTAAACCTACTTCGCTATCAAAACGATAGTGAATTGCTCCATAAATTCTTGATTCAGAAGCTTCTTTTGCCATTGCATCTAAACTAGTTTGTTGGCTAGGAAAGATATAGGAAAGTACAGAAACCGCAGCTGCCGAAAATGTTGCGTGACCAGAGGTAAAACTTGGGAAATTCGGTGTTCCTGTCGCAGTTTTGATACTTGGGTCAACTTGGTTGGGTCTTGGATAAAAATAGTAGTATTTGGTATCCCAACAACAAACACCCGCATCATGAATAGCAGTATTCATCAATGCCAAAGCTCTTGCTGTTCTGATTTCAGACATACTTGCCTCTCTGATTAAATCCATTGCAATCTGATTCCAGTGTCCTGGAGGTGTTGAAGTACCCAAGCCATCTGCCCAGAATTGTACAATCGACCATTGTTTACGAGTAATATTGTTTGCGTAATGTTTTACTTCTGCTAAATCTTTTTTGAAAGCTTCAGAATCTAATGCAGGAGGAGCAGCAGGACGAATGGCATCACGAGTAGCTTTATCGAAGTTCCAAGTTTTTACTTCTCCAAATTTCATTAACATTCCCGGACGAGCAGGAATATCAAGACTTTTCCAAGCAGTTTTTAATCCTCTTGCCATAGCAGATTCAGCCATTTGTGCTTGAATAGTAAGGTTTCCTCCCGCCGAACCTGTTCCGTCAGCTTTTGCATAAGCAATGATTTTATCAGCAACGGCTTTTCCTAAAACATCTGCGGCATCAACATCACTTTGTACATTTTTACCTGCCCAAATGCCTACTTTACGACCTTCTTCATAACGGTTATCAATCAATTGCGTTGGATAACTTCCTGGAAATAAAAACTTCAATACTCTACTTGAAGCAGCTGCAATAACAGCATCTTCAGAAGGATAATCTGGTAAATCATCTGTATTTGTTTTTCTGTTGTACTTGTACTTATAAGCCCAAGTTGCAACCAAAGCATCGTATTGAGCCACACTAATTAAAGCATAAGCTCTTGAAGCATAAGGAGGATTGGCAAAAGGGAAATAAGGTAAAGTATCAGGTTTAGCTGAATTCGGTGCTGAATAAGTACCGTTTTCGTTTGGTTCTGGAGCAAGGTTGTATCTAGCGATAAGTTCACGAGCAATTTCGTTCCAACGACCTACGGCACCAACTTGCCAGTATGTTAATGCACTTTTTTGTTCAGCAGTTAAATTTGAAGCTACTTTCTGTGCTTCTGCTAATTCAGCTTTGTATTCAGCAGAACTTGTTTCTTTCGGTGCTGGAATAGCATAGTCGGTTGCTACACCAAAATACATTTTCCAAGTACCAGCGTTGGGCTCATTACTTGTTGGGACTAATGGGCGAAGTGATGTTCTTTCAACTTCTTTTGAACAAGATAATGCAAAAAGACTAATAAAAAATATAGATAAAATTCTTGATTTCATGATGCTATGGGGATAATTGTCAGAATGAAATGGCTAACGAAAGGCTATTTCTTTTTCTTAAAATTCAAAATGTATTGTAATTGAGCGCCATAAGAAGCCTCCACTTTGCCGACGTTTCTACCCGCAATTACATGCGAGAAATGTCCGTTTACAGAAAAGTTCTCAATCGGAGTGTGCCAAGTAACAAAAACACCAACACGAGTCCAGTCCATTTTATTAGCAGGTAAAGGCATATCGTAACGGCGAATATCTGTTCCGCTTGTTGCAGTAATATTGTCGATAAAAGCCTCAGCCAATACTGCTTTTTTATTTACACCAATTCTTAAAGAAGTACTTACTTGGTCAGGTACAGCCATTTCGTGGCTATATTCTATTTCATTACCAGTATAGTAATTAGTTCTGTCAACGTTAGTTTTGCTTCTAGCAATGTAACCGCCTTGTGCCGTTACATGAATACCATAAGGCAATAATTGATGTACAATCAATCTAGCAGAAGCTGTTTTAGAATGTAATCCGATTGAGAAAGGCAAGAAGTCAGGCACATAATCAGTAACTGGAACAGAAGCACCGATTACTCCGAATAATTGCATTTTGCCATAAGAAAAGAAATTATACTTTGCGGCAATACTTAAATCTTGAACTCCTTGCAAGCCTGTCATCGTTCCAGCCGAAGCTTCGTTTTTGATATACGGCAAAACGGCAAAAACATTTAGTTTTTGAGTAACACCATAAGCTGCCATGAACGAAGCCATTTGTGTAGAAAGCGTACCTATATTAGGATTATTACGAAGTCTTTCGCCTTCCCAGTATTGATTCCAAGATTCTTTATCGTAATTAAGTACTAAACACAGCTCATTTTTTGACATCATCAAGCCGTCTTGAGTTGTTTGTGCCAAACTCATCTTAGTGAAAAATAGTAAGTAGCAGGTACAAGTAAACGTTAGTAAATGTTTCTTCATTTTGTAATGATTAAGTTCTTTAAAATTGGAAGTTGTTCCAAAATTATGGAATACAAAAAACATTTCCAAACAAACGGAATAAATATTGAGAATAAATGATTTTATCAAAAAAGTATAAATAAAAATACACTTATTACTAGTATTGAATAGTACAGTAGGTTTTTCGTTAACTTTCTAAAGTAATATAAGAAAGATATTCCTTCAATTCAAAACTATAAAGAACAACAATTTTCCATTAATATGGAATTCCACTGAATATAAAATTAATTTTTGAGAAAGAAGATACATAACTATTGAATTTTCACCTGTAAACTTTTAAATTAAGAACATTAATATTCTTGAGTATCAGGATGGAATGTTTTCCAACTGTGCCAAAATTCCTGATAAGCCTTTATTCTAATCAAAGAAGCCTGTTTATTAGTAATCTGCTCAAGATTCTCACCCTTTAAATTATACCGATTTCTATTTTCGATTAAAGTATCATTTTTAACCGAAAACTTTCCGTTGGAAGTTGGGTTCAAGAAAGCAAAAAAGCTTTTATTATCATCCGCCAGTACTAAAATGACAGCCTTCTTCCCAATGTTGGTCTGAATAATTCGTTCTTTCTTCAAACGATTCCAATCAAAAGCTTTACTTTCGCCATAGAGCTGAATACCCACCACCCAAGATTTATCTTTCCAAGATAAAGAATCAGTACCTGTCAACTTCTTTTTCGATTTCCCAGATTCATACTTAGCAGTACTATCATATTCTTCTTTATACTTTAAATCAGGCTGCATAATTTTACTGGTGGGATACATTTTTAGCCAAGTATCCAAGGAAACTTGCTGTGATACAAGTTCTGGCAACATCGTTCCTTTTAGCTCGCCCGTGATGGCTTCACCGTTAGCTTGTCGCCACCAACTTTTTGTTGTGTTATCTTCAAACATGGCGTTGAAATGATCCATTCCAACCAATCGGAACGCCTCTACTTTCCCATTGACAATTGGCTCAAACACTCTTCCTGTTCTACAAACCGAGCAGTAAGTAACCATGATAAGCTTGCCCGCTAAAGTATCACAAACTTGATGATGATAGATAATCTGTGAAATTGGATAAGCTTTAGCTTCTCCGTTGAGTTCAACGCCAATAATTACTCTGTCAAGTTTTATTTGGTTTTCACTAGCAGGCTTCATGCTTAGGGCTTGGGTTTCTTCAAACATGGCATCAGCCGCCATTTTGAAATTAAAAGCATAACAAACACCAGCAGCGAATAAAATACCCAACAGAGTAAACCAACGAGCTTGTTGAAAAGCAGGAAAAATGCCAAACACAATCATTACTCCAAATATTCCTCTAAATATCCAACGCCAAGTATAAAGAAAATAAGCAATGTCTATACTTCGCATTTGCTGGCTTCCTGGCATTGGCATAATGAAATAAACATTTAAAATCTCAAAAATGATGAGTCCGATAATACCCAGATAGAAGAGTTTTTTCATTTTTTATTTGGCTAATGAATACTTTGAATGTTGTTGAGGACTAATAATGAAAAAACTCTACACATCAATCTGATAAGTAGAGTTTGAATTATTAACCATTTATAAATACTTAAAATATCTTTGAATCATTTATTAAATCGGGTTTTTGTTTTTAAAACTTTCCACATTCGTTAAATATGGAAAGTTTGTAATACCCCAATTTTAATATTTTGATTTTCCACTGCTAAACAAATTAAAATGACTAAATATAGATTTTTTGTCACTTTTCTAATTTCTGATACAAAGTAATAGCTAAAATTTACAATTTCCAAATAAGCGGAAAAAATTTCCACTTATTTTTCTATTTTTTGAATATTTGACTTGAAATGGCAATTAATATGACAAATTCTTATTCGTTTCTGGGAAAACATGAATATTTTCAAAATCTATTTCCGTAAATATGGAAATTTAGTTTAGTATTAGTATTGGATTAGCATAACCTGTTTCCTCTGCAATTTTCTTCGCTCTGGCTTGATAGATTCAATAGAAATATTTCTAACAAGTGGAACAACATTATTAAAATCCACATAAATGGAATTTTATTTTTAAAAATTTAAGAACCTCCGAAAAAGAGCTTAAAATAGTAATTAAAAGGCTCTACTTATAAGAATTATTATATTTCTTGGCTATACAGAGATAAATAGCGAGATTTGCATTTCCAAAAAAGAGGAAATAAAGAAGTATTGAGATACGATAGTTTAGAAGAAGCTAATAATAAAAAATGCCAGAATAAAGTAAATCATTCTGGCAAAATATGATGAGTGATTTTTTTGCTAAAGCGTTTGTGGGTCGTTCAGAGAAGGACTGTTCAAATTATCAATCGTTTGTCTTTTTAAAGCTTGAACAAACTTTTCGGTATCTTCAAAAGATTCTTCCTGACCAGAAAGTTTCTTGACTAAATTCAACAAATGAGTTTGCGTTTGTAACATCACAGAAAGCGTAATTTGGTTATCCGCAATTTGTCTTTGATTACGAATAATACTTACCTGATTGTTGACAATAATTTCTTGGTTTTTGATAATCGTTGATTGATTTTGAATCACCAAATCATGATTATCAGCATTACGCTTTTGGTTTTCAATCATAATATCATGGTTACCCACGATGCGTTCTTGCATATCTTTTAAGAAATTATGCTCGGCTATCAATTTTTGAAGTATTTCCTCTATATTTTGCATATTGATACTCTTGAATGAGAATTTTTATAATTGAAAATTGCGTTTACCTTTGTTCCCCGTAAAATTAAAGATTTTTATTGATGCAAACCGACAAACTGAAAAAAATCAAACTACCTTGGCTTTACCTGTCATTCTTGATAGTGGTATTGAGTGTTTGGACATATCACATGGTATCCACCGATAGCTTCTATATTTTTGCAAAACATGGTTATGCAATTCTTACTATGATTTTTGGTTCGTTCATAGCGGGTTCTAGTCCCGAAGGAAGTGCGGCTATTGCTTATCCTGTTTTTACTTTACTCCTAAAAATACCGCCTGCTGTGGCTAGAAATTTTGCTTTCGCCATTCAAAGTATTGGAATGACTTCAGCAAGTTTACTGATTTTAAACTTAAAAATAAAAGTTGAGTGGAATTATATTAAATATGTCACGTTCGGAGGCATTTTCGGACTGATTTTCGGTACTTATTACATTGTTCCGCTTATTTCTCCGCCTTTGGCAAAACTCTTTTTTGTGTCACTTTGGCTAAGTTTTGGTTTGGTTTTATGGTATGAAAACACCAAGCCGAAACGAACAGTATTCGATAAAATTCAGTCCTTCCAGCGTTCGGATATGGCGAGATTACTCTTTTTTGGATTGGTCGGAGGAATGATTTCTTCTATATTCGGAACAGGGATTAATATTTTTTCTTTCTGTTTGATGACGATTTATTATCGTATCGACGAAAAAGTAGCTGTGCCATCATCCGTAATCATCATGACTTTAGAGACTATCTTAGGATTCTTCCTTCATGCAGGTGTAATAAAAGATTTTCAATCAGAAGCCTTTGAAATGTGGTTGGCTTGTATTCCTTTTGTGGCTTTTTTTGCACCACTTGGTTCTTTTGTCATCAATAAAGTACCTAGAAAAGCTGTTGCCACTTTTCTATACATTATCTTAATCGTTCAATTTATTGGAGCGATGTGGGTTATTAAACCTAATTTAATGCAGTTGATAATGTGTTTAATAACACTCGTAGGGGGTTTGAGTACTTTTGTGTATTTGGCTAATGTGAAGAATAATAGGATGGTGGAGGAGTAGGGATTTGTCTTTCCTTAAAAGGAGGATTGGTATTAAAAATTATTTTATCACTAGGGCTGGGCTGGAATTTAAGTCCAGCCCAGCCCTAGTGATAAACATTAAAATCTACAAAATCCTCAATTTAGCAAAGCTCAATAAAAGCGTTTTCTCGCCAATTGTTCCTTCAAATTGAATGACTGCTTTGCGGTCGGTTCCGTTTATGTCTATCTTTTTTACTTTTCCGAAACCAAATTTTAAATGCTCTACTCTGTCGCCTTCTACTAAATTTTTGGTATCGCTTGGTACAAAATCTTGCGAAGGAATATAAGTATTACCAACCACAGGACGAGCCGCAGGTTTGGCTATCAGACTTGCCGTAGAAGTTGGTTTGTTTGAAGTACCAAAATCAGGGGCTTTTTGTTCTCTGTTGGTCATTCTTACAAAGCCTTGCGGAGCAGGTTTTTCTTCTGGACGACGGATATTTTTAGCAAATTGCAAATATTGCGGGTCGATTTCGTCTAAGAAACGACTTGGTTCACAAGGTTTCAAACGTCCGTACTGATAACGAGATTCTGCATAAGACATCATCAATTTCTTTTCAGCACGAGTAATGGCTACATAAAACAAACGACGTTCTTCTTCTAAATCCGCTCTGCTTTGCAACATCATTTGGCTTGGGAAAAGATCTTCTTCCATCCCCACTACATACACATGATTAAACTCCAAACCTTTTGCTCCGTGAATTGTCATCAAAGTTACTCTGTCGTTATCGCCATCTGGGTCGTCGCTATCGGCGGTCGTTAATAATGAAACGGTTTGCAAGAAACTCGAAAGCGATTTATCTTCCTCCTCTACTTCGTTATCATCCACAAATTGCTTGATGGAGTTCAATAATTCCTGTACGTTTTCGTAGCGAGAAAGTCCTTCTACCGTTTTATCTTCATGCAATTCTCTGAGTAAACCCGATGCTTTGGCAATGTGCGCAGCTACTTCATAAGCGTCTTTTTTATTGACTTCAACCATGATTTTGAAAGACTTTATCAAATCAGCAAAGCCTTCGATGGTATCGGCAAATCGTCCTGCTTGGAATTGTTTGATGTTTGAAACTACTTCCCAAACAGAAATCTGATTTTCAGAAGCCGTTACAGCAATCTTCGCAATGGTCGTATCTCCAATTCCTCTTTTCGGTAAATTGATGATTCTTTTAAATGCTTCCTCGTCTTTTTGATTCACCACAAAACGGAAGTACGCCAATAAATCTTTTACTTCACGACGTTGGTAGAAAGACAAACCACCGATAATTCTGTACTTGATATTCAGTTTACGAAGCGATTCTTCAAAAGCTCTTGACTGTGCATTGGTTCTATACAAAATAGCAAAATCGGTATTTCTCAAACCATGAGCCATTTTTGATTCAAAAAGGTGCGTCGCAATTAATCGTCCTTCTTCGTTGTCTGAACTCGCTTTGATAAGTTCAATTAATGAACCTACTTCGTTTTCTGTAAATACTTTTTTCTTTAACTGATTTTTGTTTTTGGCAATGATAGAATTGGCAGCTTCCACAATATTTTTCGTTGAACGATAATTTTGCTCCAATTTAATGGTTGCCATATTTGGATAATCTTTCTCCAAATTCAAAATATTATCAATACTTGCTCCACGGAAAGCGTAAATCGACTGGGCATCGTCACCAACTACACAAAGATTTTTCGACAATTCCGATAATTTCTTCACAATCAAGTACTGCGAAATATTCGTATCCTGAAACTCATCTACCATGATGTATTTGAATTTGCGTTGATACTTATCCAACACCGCAGGGTGGTCACGGAAGAGAATATTGGTATTGTACAACAAATCATCAAAGTCCATCGCATTGGCTTGGAAACAACGCAAAGTATAAAGCTTATACAATTTGCCCATTTCTGGCAACTTCGCCGCTGTGTCATCTGCTGCAATGACAGAATTATTCAAGTACTCGTCTGGGCCAATCAAACGGTTTTTTGCTCCAGAAATACGGTTATAAATTACATTGGCTTTATATACTTTATCGTCCAGACCTCGCTCTTTGACGATTGCTCTGATTAAAGATTTAGAATCGTCAGTATCATAAATCGAGAAATCGGAAGTATAGCCCAAATGCTTGCCATCAAAACGAAGGATTTTTGCAAATACCGAGTGAAAAGTACCCATCCAAAGGTTTTTACCATCATTTCCAACCGCATTTTCAATACGCTGACGCATTTCGCCAGCGGCTTTATTGGTAAAAGTGAGGAGTAAAATCTGAAATGGGTCAACGCCTTTTTCGATTAAATAAGCAGTGCGATAAGTAAGAACACGAGTTTTACCAGAACCAGCACCTGCAATAATCATCAAAGGGCCATCTATATGTTGTACCGCTTCACGTTGCGGTTCGTTTAATCCTTTTAAATAATCCATAAATTTTTAATTCAATTTGAATTGACCTCAAAATTACGAAAAAATAAGGGAGGGCTTGGTATGAACACAGCTTTGTTTTAGAAATGAAGCTTGAAAGGCTTATCATCAAAGAAAATAAGCCGTAATTTTGATACATTTAGTGATTGTGTGATTTGGTGAATGAGTGATTAATATTTTCAATCAATCATTAGATCTTTACGAAAGGTTTAATTTTGTTCAAATGAGTTCTTAAATTAACATTTTGTAGCGGCAAACCCTTGCGGTTGCCGTTTTGAGTACGGCAACCGCAAGGGTTTGCCGCTACATCAATTTTCGATTTAAAGACAAATCTAAACCTTCGTACAACAAAATCACTCATTCACTAACTCACTCATTCACAATTAAAAAACATGAATCAAACCAGAAAAATAAGAGATAACGAAAAGGCATTAATTATTCATCTTTTAGCCCAATTGAATTTTACAACAGAAGACTATCCTATCGACGAAGAAGTATTTGAATACGAAGGCGGAAAAATGGGAAGTATCAGCATTGGCAATAAAAATCCAGATGAATACGACGGCGATTTGATACAAGTAGAATACGCCGATACCGACGGAACACCAGTATTGATAACACTTACCAAAAATAAAAGTAACCAACTCTTAGATTTAGATTTTTGGAAAGTAGATTTCTCTGCTTTAATTACTTATCCTAAGCCTGAAGAGGTGGAAGTGAGAGAACTACCTGATAATGATGTTGAGCTTTAAACTAAGAAATTTCCGCTACAATCTCCTTGTATGTAAGAGTACGGAAAATCTATCTCAAAAACACATCAACCTATCTTTTTCATAGACAAATCCATCAAAAAGAACCAACGAGCTATCTCGGAGATAGGTCATTCCATCATTTTCATAGGTCAAGCTATCTCAGAGATAGCTTGACCTATCATTTTTGCGGTTTTTTGCGTGAAAAAGATAGGACATCCTATCTCGGAGATAGGCTTGCCCATCTTTTTCACGCAATTTCCCGTACAAAAGTGAAAAAAACCGCAATTTGTATTTAGCCATTCTTTGTGCTAAATAAGTCCTCACTCCTATCATTTGTCTTGATTCTTGATTAGAAAAAGCACAATATCCATTCAGAAATATTTTTCCAATCAAAACCATCTTAGGCTATCTTGCGTTAATCTCATGTACGTGCATCAACAGTGTTCTTGTTCATTATCGACTGTCCCCCAATAATGAACCGTTTAAACCAAAAACAAATACTCCATCGGGGATTGGAGGTATCTATTTCGATGAAAAAACTATTGACTACTTTGGCTTTAACAACTCTTTCATACTTTGGTTTTTCACAGAGTTGTTGTTCATTAACAAAAGATGACATGCAATTGATGGCATCTACTAAAGAATTTCAAGCGGCTCACCTTTCCCCACTTCCTTATACACACGTAAGTACTGTTGGCGGAAAAATGATTGAATTCAAAACGCCAGATGGCAAAATGGCAAATGCTTATCTGATTAAATCAGCAAAGCCTTCTAATAAGTATTTATTTGTATATCAAGAATGGTGGGGTTTGAATGATTATATCAAAAAACAATCAGAAGTATTTTATGGTGATTTGAAAGACGTAAACGTTCTAGCAATTGATATGTACGATGGAAAAATCGCTACAGACCCTAAAGATGCTGGTGCATTGATGTCAGGTGCTGACCCTGCTCGTTTACAAGCTATCATCAAAGGTGCTTTAGCTTATGTAGGCACGAAAGCTAAAATTGCTTCGGTGGGTTGGTGTTTTGGTGGTGGACTTTCGCTAAAATCGGCTATTTTAGAAGGTAAGCAAGCGGTAGGTTGTGTAATGTATTATGGAATGCCAGAAAAAGATGTTGAACAATTGAAGACTTTGAAATGTGATGTATTAGGATTGTTTGCAGGAAAAGAACAATGGATTTCTCCAGCGATTGTTGCACAATTCGAGAAAGATATGGCGACGGCAGGTAAATCTGTAAAAGTAAAATCTTTTGATGCAGAACACGCATTTGCCAATCCATCAAATCCAAAATTTGACAGAGAAGCATCAGAAGAAGCATACTCTTTGGCAATTACTTATTTGAAAGATAAATTAAAGTAGCAGGATTTATCAAACCTGTATAATTCTGAATTTTATCATTACGAAACATGAGTCATCCCGAATTTTTTCTTAGAATAGTGAGGTTTAGGACGATTTGAGAGGTTTTTATCTTTATTATTGTACAATTCTTACTTTTCTTGTCTTGAAACAAGAAAAGTAACAAAGGAAATTCAAGAATTCCTAAACTCGCTTCGCTCAAACAGTAGGAATTCATTGCTCATCAATCACAAAAAAGCGGTCAAAAACTAATTTTGACCGCTTTTTTGTGATTTTAAAATTCGGGATGACTCATGTTTGTTAATCGTGAAATATTTTATGATTCAAGTATATTTTTATGAAAAATACTTAGTCTTACCCGGAATGGCTACTGGATAATTGCCGTTTGCATCGGGTTTCAGAGGCATATCTGCATCCCAAGCAAAAGTTTTTGGCATAATATCAATGCCCGAATTAATGGCTTTATCCCATTCAATTACTTGTCCTGAATATGTTGCCATTCTTCCCAAAATAGAAGTCATCGTTGACTTTGCACCATTTTCTGCATCAGCAAATTTGTATTCACCTTTGGCTATGGCTGCAAACAATTCATCATGTTCGGTTTGGTAAGGCTGGTTTTCTTTAGTCTTTTTGTCAAAAGAGAACAAAGGTTTTCCTTTATGATCTGTGATTTTGGCAGCATCAAACTGAATTTTTCCTTTTGTTCCAATTGCTAATTCATCTACTTTAGCCCAAGTACCTTTAATGTGTCGGCATTGAGAATTCATAATTGTTCCATCAGCATATTCAAACTCTACAATATGGTGGTCAAAAATTTCTCCTGTATCTTTTCCTTTTCTTACTTCACGTCCGCCAGTTCCTCTTGCTTTTACTGGATAGCCATTTTTCGCCCAGTTGATTACGTCGATATTATGAATGTGTTGTTCAGTAATATGGTCACCACAAAGCCAGTTAAAATAATACCAGTTGCGCATTTGGTACTCCATTTCAGTCTGACCAGCTACTCTTGGTTTTGTCCAAACGCCATCATTATTCCACCAAACAGAAGCCGAAACGATGTCACCAATCATACCATCTTGATAACGCTTCATTAATTCACGGTATGAATTTTGGTAACGTCTTTGCAAACCTACCACTACATTTAATTTCTTCGCTTTTGCTTTTTCAGCAGCGACTAATACTCTTTGAATTCCCGCTGGGTCAGTTGCAACAGGTTTTTCCATAAAAATATGCTTGCCTGCATTTACTGCTGCTTCAAAATGGATAGGACGAAAACCTGGAGGAGTAGTCAAAATCACCACATCTGCCATAGGAATCGCTTTTTGATAAGCATCAAAGCCAGTAAATTTATGGTCAGCTGGCACATTAATTTTAGCTTTTAAATGAGCAAAATCATCGCTAGTAATTTCTTCATAACAGCTATCCAAACGGTCTTTGAAAGCATCCGCCATAGCTACTAATTTCACATTTTGTTTAGTGCTTAATGCCTGAATAATTGCTCCTGTACCTCTACCCCCGCAGCCAATTAAAGCTACTTTGATAGTATCATCAGAATTACTATTGAAAAAGGAAGCCTCCGATAAAAACGGAGTAGTAAGTATTCCACCTGTGATGATAGAAGTACTTTTCACGAAATCTCTTCTGTTAAAGGTCATAGTTGTTTAGTTAATTGTTTATTTTTTGCTGTTGGAATTCGGCTTTCGGTCGTCGGATTTCGGATATTAGTTGATGCGTTTTAGTTTTCGTTCATCAAATACCCAAAAGCAAAAGACCAAAGCCGACGACTGAAAGCCGATGACCGAAAGCTAAAATTTATTTTAACATTTTCTCAAAAAAAGCTTCCACTTCTTCTTTTGTGGGCTGTTTTACAGGACGAATAATTCTGAAACCTACAAAAGGAGAATCAGCATTCCACCATTTACTTTTGGGAATCTGTGGGTCTCTCCTATTCCAAACTGCATCTGATTTCAGGCGATTAGCACTTCTTAATTGAATAGCTTCATCTTGGTAATTGCCACCTTTTACAGTACTTGGATAACGTTTTAGTTTTATATTATAAGGATTGGTTTCGCCTGCTTGTATTTTCTGATAAAATGTTTCGTCGTACTGGTCGAGTGTCCATTCTGCTACATTGCCAAGCATATCGTACAAACCCCAAGCATTTGGTTTCTTTTCCCCTACATGATGGTACTTCTCTTCAGAATTACTTTTAAACCAAGCATAATCTGACAATTTTGAAGCATCATTTCCAAAAAAGTACGCCGTATTGCTTCCTGCACGACAAGCATATTCCCATTCAGCTTCTGTTGGCAATCTGTGAAAGATTCCTGTTTTGTAATATAACCATTTACAGTACATCACAGCGGCGTATTGTTGCATTGAATTAGCAGGAAAACCACCTACTTTACCCATTCCCAAAGTAAAATCTATGTACGGAGGACTAGGACGAGTAATGGCATCAGGTCTAGGTTCTGGGTCTCTTTCTTCTTCAAAAAATAATTGATATTCATCGTAAGTAACCTCATAAGCACCCATCCAAAAAGCTTCAATTTTTACTTTTACTTGTGGGCTTTCATCTACTTCATGTCCTTGTTCAGAAGCGAGACTTCCTAACATAAATTCCCCAGCGGGAATTGGCATCATCTTGTACTTTACTGAAGTGTTTGTAATAGTTTGCTCGTAAGGTTTAAAATCTTGAGCAATAGATTTTTGGGTAATAATGATTAATAAGATAAAAAGTGTTTTTTTCATAAGGTTTTGAAAAAATTAATGTTTTTCAAAATTAAAAAAACAACCTTTAGTGTATGTCCTGATTAATCATACTTCCTTGATTTTAATGGGAGTCACATTTTTTTCGTTCAGTAAAAGCCATCTTTTACAGGATTAATAAAAAATTAATCAGGAATTTCGATAGAATTAGAATTTTACAATCATTTAATAAGAATTTTTTCACGAATCTTTTAAAAGTACAAAAAAGGTAGTAATTTTGTCTTGCAAATAACAATATCAACGATATTTGCCATGTTAGATACATCCAAGTTCCTTTTCGAAGCCCTCACTTATGATGATGTGCTTCTTCTTCCCGCTTATTCTGAAGTCCTTCCACGAGATACAAGTACGAAATCAAAACTTACTCGTAACATTATTTTAAATACTCCAATTGTTTCTGCTGCGATGGATACTGTAACCGAAGCTGATTTAGCTATTGCTATGGCTCAAGAAGGTGGTATCGGAATAATCCATAAAAATATGACGATTGCCCAGCAGGCTGCACAAGTAAGAAAAGTAAAACGTTCGGAATCAGGAATGATTATCGACCCAATTACCCTTACTGAAGGACAAACCTTGGGAGATGCTCACCGCATCATGCGTGATTTCAAAATTGGAGGTATTCCAGTGGTGAATGATGCAGGAAAACTTATTGGTATTCTTACTAATAGAGATTTACGTTTTCAGAAAAATATGTCTCGATTAGTAACAGAAATCATGACTAAAGATGGTCTGATTACTGCTAATGAAGGTATTTCTTTAGAAGATGCTGAAAGTATTTTACAAGAATATAAAATTGAAAAATTACCTATCATTGATAAGAATTCAACACTTATCGGTTTGATTACTTACAAAGATATTTTGAAAAGAAGAAGTCATCCAAATGCTTCTAAAGATTCATTAGGTCGTTTAAGAGTAGGTGCTGCCGTAGGCGTTACTGCTGATTTATTGGAAAGAGTAGAAGCTTTAGTAAAAGTTGGCGTTGACGTAGTGAGTATTGATACAGCACATGGACATTCAAAAGGAGTAATTGATGCGTTGAAATCAGTCAAAGTAAAATTCCCAAATCTTGATGTCATTGTTGGAAACGTAGCTACTGGCGAAGGTGCAAGAGCTTTAGCCGAAGCAGGTGCTGATGCCGTAAAAGTAGGTGTTGGCCCGGGAAGTATTTGTACAACTCGTATCATTGCTGGTGTAGGTATGCCACAATTAACGGCTGTTTACGAAGCTGCTTTAGCCGTTGCAGACTTAGGCGTTCCGATTATTGCTGATGGTGGTATTCGTTTCTCTGGTGATATTGTAAAAGCTATCGCTGGCGGTGCAAGTACTGTAATGATTGGTTCTATGTTGGCTGGAACAGACGAAGCACCAGGTGAAATGATTCTTTTTGAAGGACGTAAATTCAAAACTTACCGTGGTATGGGTTCTGTAGAAGCAATGGAAGATGGTTCAAAAGACCGTTATTTCCAAGATGCAGAAGATGATATTAAGAAATTAGTCCCAGAAGGAATCGTTGGTCGTGTACCGTTCAAAGGTGCTGTGGCTGAAATCATTTACCAAATGGTGGGAGGCTTAAAAGCTGGTATGGGTTACTGCGGTGCAGGCAACATAGAAGCGATGCAAAAAGCGAAATTTGTAAAAATCACAGCGGCTGGTTCAAGAGAGAGCCATCCACATGATATTACCATTTCAAAAGAGGCACCTAACTACAGTGCCAAATAAGAATATAATACTTTAGTCCGTTATTTGTGAAAAAATTAATAACGGACTAAAAAATATATTATGAAGAAACAGCATTTCCTCTTCTTTATCGTAAGCTTATTTTATTCGTCGAGCATTGTCGCTCAAGAAGCAAAAACGCCAGAAGCAAAAACGCAAGAAATCAAGCCACAGGAAGTAAAACCTAAAGAGATTAAAAAAGATACTTCATACTGGAAAAAGAAAACACAATATGGTGCTAATTTCAGCAATGCTGATTTTAGTAACTGGAGTCCCGGAGGACAAAACGCTACAGGTTTTACCGTTTTTTTCAATACAAAAAGAGAGTACGCCAAAGCTAAAACTACTTGGGTAAACGATTTGCAAATGCAATATGGCTTACTCAATAATGGTAACGGTTTCAGAAAAAGTATAGACCGCTTGTTTTTTGATTCAAAGGTTGGTCATAAAATATCTCCTACATGGGCTTTGGTTGGCGTATTCAACTTTCAATCACAATTTACTTCGGGTTATAAATATGGCGATGTTTCTGCCAACGATATAAAGATTTCTAACTTTTTATCGCCTGCTTATATTACAGAATCTATCGGGTTTGAATGGCGACCAAAACCATTTTTTAGCATGGTTGCTTCGCCTGGTGCCATTCGTCAGACAATTGTAACAGATGATGGAGTAAGAGAAAAAGACGCTACAACTGGTGCATTGAAGCCAGCTTATGGTATAAGAGTGGGTTCTAAGTTTCGTAATGATTTTGCCTTAATTCAAATTGTTTCAAACTTTGATAAAGATATTGCCAAAAATGTCAACTTGAAATTGCGTCATCAGGTTTTTATCAATGCCAATTCTTTGGGACATATTGATAATAGAATTGATGCGAAAGTTGCGGCTAAAATCAATAAATACTTTAGTGCTACTTTTGACTTTATCCTACTTTATGATGACGATTTAAGCACTAAAATTCAACAAGCTAGAAATTTAGGTTTAGGTTTTTTGCATACATTCTAAAGTTTTTTGCATATTAGTATTGTCAATTACTGTAAAAACACTCATACAATGCTAAAAGAATTTAGAAAATTTATTGCCCAAGGTAATGTGCTTGACTTGGCGATTGGTGTAATCATCGGCGGAGCTTTCGGTAAAATAGTTGCTTCATTAGTTGATGATCTTTTAATGCCTATTATTGGTATTATCATCGGTGGTGAGGATTTTTCACATTTATCCGTCTTAGTTGGTAAAGCAGAAGTGAAATACGGAAACTTTATCCAAGTAACAGTTCAGTTTTTAATCATTTCTCTTGTGATTTTTTTAATCATTAAAGCAGCCAATAAGGCAGGAATTACAGATAAAACGACTGAATAAGCATAGAAATTAATAATATGATTCAGAGAAGCCCGAAGTGTAATAACTTTGGGCTTTTATTTTTCCATCAAAAATATTAGAAGAGGGCAGAGTTTTTGGTTACTTTGCAAATTGAATCTTTAGAGAATAACAAAAGTCTGGAATATGAAAAAAATCGCAATCTTGGGCGGAGGTGAAAGTGGTGTTGGGGCAGCTTTATTGGCAAAAGCAAAAGGCTTTAAGGTGTTTTTGTCGGATAAAGGTATTTTATCGGATAAGTATAAAGAAATTTTGAATCAAAATGATATTCTTTTTGAAGAAGGACAACATACAGAAGAACAAATTTTAGATGCCGATGAAGTAGTGAAAAGCCCAGGAATTCCTGATAAAGTTGCTTTAGTTCAGAAGTTGAAATCATTGAGAATCCCAATTATTTCAGAAATTGAGTTGGCTTCAAGATATACAAAAGCAAAAATTATTGCGATTACAGGAAGTAACGGAAAAACAACGACAACACTTTTAACGTATCATTTACTCAAAAATGCAGGGCTGAATGTCGGCTTGGCTGGTAATATTGGCTATAGTTTTGCTAAACAAGTAATTGATGATACGCTAGATTATTTTGTATTGGAACTTAGCAGTTTTCAGTTGGATAATTGTTTCGAATTCAAAGCAGATATTGCTATTTTATTGAATATCACGCCCGACCATTTGGACAGATATAATTATGAATTTCAGAATTATATAGATTCTAAATTCAGAATATTACAAAATATGACACCTTCTGATAACTTTATTTTTTATCAAGAAAGTGAAGCTCTTGCCAATGAATTAACAAAAAAAACATTTCCAATCAATTATCTCCCAGTTTCATTACAAGGAAAAGTACCACAAGGTGGAAGTTTACAAAACGAAAAGCTTGAGGTTACTTATAAAGAAAATCATTTCTCATTTGCTTTAGAAGATTTGCCTATCAAAGGTTCGCACAATGCTATCAATGCAATGTCTGCTATTTTGGTTGCAAAAGTATTGGATATTGAAAACGATAAAATTGCAGAAGGATTAAAATCATTCAAAAGTGTAGAGCATCGCCTTGAACCTTGCGGAGAAGTTGGAGGCGTAAAATTTGTCAACGATTCAAAAGCGACAAATGTTGACTCTGTTTTTTATGCACTTGGAAGTTTTAACGACCCAATTGTCCTAATTATGGGCGGTGTTGATAAAGGTAATGATTACAGCCAAATTGAAGCTTTGATTGAACAAAAAGTAAAAGCCTTGATTTGCATGGGAACGGATAATCAAAAATTATTAGATTACTTTGGTAAAAAAGTACCCTTGATTTTCTCGGTAGATAGTATGCAAAAAGCAGTTGCGCTTGGGCAAGAAATAGCCACAGAAGGCGATGTAGTTTTACTTTCGCCCGCTTGTGCAAGCTTTGATTTATTCAAAAATTACGAAGATAGAGGACGACAATTTAAAGCGGCTGTATCTGCATTGACAATCGCTTAAACAAAATATTATTTCAAAATTCATTGAAAAATGGTGACAAATTGGTTAAAAAGTAATCTTAAAGGCGATCATCAAATATGGACTATCGTTGCAGCTTTGTCGATGATAAGTATTATCGTCGTATCGAGTGCATCTGGGAAATTAGCGGTAATGGCTAGTGGAGGTATTTTTTATCATATCTTTAAACACATTATTTTGGTTTCGCTGGGGCTTGGTTCGATGTGGTTTTTTCACCGACTAGACTATCATCGTTTTGCCATGTATTCTAATGCGGGTGTAATTCTATCTTTTGCTCTCTTGATTTATGCCTATAAATTTGAACAAGGAATTAACCATGCCAATCGTTGGATTCACGTTGGTGGTTTAACATTTATGCCTTCCGATTTAGCCAAATTATCATTAATTACCAATTTGGCGGCAATGTTAGCCAAGCGACAACACGTGAGTTATACTTTTAATGAAATTTTACCGATGATTGTAAAAATCATTTTGGTCTGTTCGGCAATTGCACTCACCAACGTTTCTACTTCTTTGCTTTTATTTACCACTTGTTTTTTGTTGATGTTTTTCGGAAGAGTACCAAGCCAATATTTACTATTGGCATTAGCGGGTATTTTCATTACGGCAACTTTATTGGTTATGACAGGTACAGGTAGCCGTATCGAAACAGCCAGAAACCGTGTTATCAACTTTGCCAGTGGATTAAAAGGAACAAAGAAAAAAGACGCTTCACAAACTTCTGATTATCAAATTGAACGGAGTTTTTACGCCATCGCCAACGGTGGAGTTTTAGGAAAAGGGCCAGGTAAAAGTCAACAACGATACTTCTTGACAGAATCTGAATCTGACTTTATTTACGCCATCATTATCGAAGAATGGGGAATGATTGGCGGAGTATTTGTTTTGGGGCTTTATCTCTGGTTTTTGTATCGAGGGATGAAAGCCGTCGATAGTTCTGGGCGAGCCTTCGGGGGATTACTTTCGGCTGGGCTAACCTTTAGTTTGGTAATTCAAGCAATGGTCCACATGGGTGTTGCTACTGGCTTAGGCCCTGTTACTGGGCAAAACTTACCATTACTAAGTATGGGGGGAAGCTCCCTTTTGTTTACAGGTGCAATGGTCGGAATTATCATTGCAGTGAGTAGAGACAAAGTAAACAATCCAATTTTATAAGTTTTCAGCCCTCAGCTGTCAGCTATTTGTTTTTAACAGTACAATTAAGTTTTTTGTTTTAGGCTCAAAACTTATTGCTTAATTATCATTCAAATGACCAAAGTCATCATCTCAGGTGGAGGAACAGGCGGACACATTTATCCTGCCATTGCTATTGCTAATGCTTTAAAGGAAATAAATCCATCCATAGAAATTTTGTTCGTAGGAGCAGAAGGGAAAATGGAAATGGAAAAAGTACCCAAAGCGGGTTATCAAATTATTGGTTTACCCATTGCGGGAATTAATCGTTCTAATTTATTAGCGAATCTTAGCTTTCCAAGAAAATTAATCGCAAGCTTGAGCGAAGCCAGAAGTATTATTAAAGATTTTAAACCTGATGTTGCCGTGGGTGTTGGAGGTTACGCTTCAGGTCCATTGCTTTTGGCAGCGTCCATGATGGGTGTTCCTTACTTAATTCAAGAACAGAATTCTTATGCAGGGATTACTAATAAATTATTAGCAAGAAAAGCACAAAAAATCTGTGTGGCTTATCCAAAAATGGATACTTTTTTTGATGCTGAAAAAATAAAAATGACGGGTAATCCTGTCAGAAAAGATATTTTAGAAGTAAAATCAAAACGAGACGAAGCCTTAAAACACTTCGGACTAGAAGCTACTAAAAAGACAGTTTTAGTAATTGGTGGAAGTCAAGGAGCTAGGACAATCAATGAATCTATTGATGCTGGATTAACCAATTTGGTTGGTGCGGGTTATCAAGTCGTTTGGCAAACAGGTAAATTGTATATCGAAAGAGCCAAAACGACTGCGAACGTTTTCAAAGGTCAGGTTTATGTTTCAGATTTTATTTATGAAATGGATTTAGCTTATGCCGTGGCGGATGTCGTAGTTTCAAGAGCGGGAGCATTATCGGTTTCTGAATTATGTTTGGCGGCAAAACCTTCTATATTAGTGCCTTTGCCTACCGCTGCCGAAGACCACCAAACCATGAATGCCATGAGTTTGGTCAATAATGATGCTGCTATTTTGGTTAAAGATATTGCTGCCAGAGAAAGCTTAGTAAAAGCAACGATTGATTTATTACAAGATGCTTCTAAGCAAGAAGTACTCAGCAAGAATATCCATCAATTAGCCAAACCAGAGGCAGCAAAAGAAATCGCTAATGAAGTATTAAAACTCATTGGGAAAAACTAATAAAATATTTATGCTAAAGGCGATGAATGTTTCGTTGATTACTCAATCATTATCAATACTTTAATCATTTCAATGACTAAGAAAATATTAGTACTCATTTTTTGTTTTTGTCTAACACTTAGCAATTTTTTGGTTGCTCAGACTATCGCTGGAATATGGCAACAAGTAAATCCTAAGGGCAATACTTCAAGGCTAATTTTCACTGAAAACTATTTGATGTTTGCTACTTATCAAACTACTGATAAGCACTTTGTCAGTGCTGGTGGCGGTGCTTTTGAAATATTAAAAGCTGATTCAAAAACGATTTTATCGTTCAAAAGAGATTTTAATACTGAAGATTCTACTTTGGTAGGATTAACGGTCGCAAATGTTTTTTCTTTAGATAAAAATACTTTAACCGTTACCCAAGGTCCTTTGGCTGGTACTTGGTTACGAATCACTGAAAAATTAAGTACAGAACCTTTTTCAAATTCACTTTGGCGTTTACGAGCCAAAGAAGACACAGCATTTAAAATGCAAACGGTTTTTAGAGGCCCTTTCAAAACAATAAAAATATTCTCTGGAGAGCATTTTCAGTCGGCAAGTTTCAATATTGATACGCATCAGTTTTTTGGAACTTTTGGCGGTACTTTTAACAAGAAAAAGGAGAAGTATCTCGAAAAACTTACTTTTTCTTCAAAAAGAAACAAAAAAGCAAATACTTCATTTGAATACGATTGTGTAATCAATGGCAAAGATTGGATTCATGCTGGACAAAGTGTTACAGGCGAAAGAGTACACGAAATCTGGGAAAAAGGATATTAAGACAACGATTAAATATTAACTGAAAAGGGAATTTCTGAGAAGAGATTCCCTTTTTTTATTTTTTATTTTTTTTTGAATCCAGCAATCCAAGATGAAAAGTCTTGCGTAGATATGTCAGTTGAATGTAAAAACGTATCTAAGAACTTCCAAATAAAATATTTTCAGTCATGCAAACGCTAAGCAAAATATTCAAAGTAACAAGCATTGTCATTTTAAGTTTTTTCGTTGCCTTTGTTATTTATGCCAACTGGGAAGAACCGCCACTTTCTGATCGCATGAATTTAAAACCAATTTCCCTAGCTGTCTTTAATCTCGACCGTGATTTATCGGTTCAAGATAGTATCAACATCGCCAACAAATTATCAGCTAATAAAGGAATTACTGCTGCCACAGTAAACCGCATAGGAAAGACAGTAAGTGTTACTTTCCATGAAGACGAGACCTCAGAAGAAGTATTGAACCAAGTATTAACTTCCGAGGATTTCAATCCTTCAAAATTAGATTTTACTGCTTTTAAAGGTCCACAGTGTCCAGTTCCTTCAGAATACATTGATTTTATATTAGGAGCAAAAAAGGCATTATGTTTTCGATAAGTATTATCAATAGTGCATTTTTAATCAATAAGCCTATAAAGTTTTTATTACTTCTTGACTATTAAAATTTAATCTTCTTTGCTCGAATATCCTTAAAATTAATCGTGAAAGTAGCGCATAGCGAGCGTGCAATACTTTTACAGTCATCGGTAAAATTTTTAAAACATGAAAAAAACAATGCAACTATGGGGTGCATTCCTCATGGCAGGAATGCTTGTGTTTACATCTTGCAGTAAAGATGATGAAGTAGTTCCTGTAAAATCTCTTTACGACCGTCTGGGTGGTAATGCGGCTATTTCAGCAGTAATTGACCAATTTATTACGAATGTTGCTGGTGATGCTAGAATCAACGCTTTCTTTGCTGATGCTGCTGGAGATCCTGCACGTCTTACAAGATTACGCAACAATTTGATTAACCAAGTTGGAATGGCAACGGGTGGAATGGAAAAGTATTCGGGACTTGACATGAAAACGGCTCACAAAGGAATGGGTATCGAAGAATCTCATTTTAATGCTTTAGTAGAAGATTTATCATTATCACTTGATAAATTCAAAGTACCAGCTACTGAAAAAACAGAATTATTAACAGCTTTGGCTACTATGAAAGGTGATATTGTTGAAGGGCCTACTTCAGTATATGTACGTTTGGGAGGCAATCCTGCGATTACTGCCGTGATTGATGATTTTATTGGAAAAGTAGCTGCTGATACTCGTATCAATGCTTTTTTTGCTGCTGCCGCTGCTGACCCAGCTCGTTTGAATCGCTTGAAATTAAACCTAGTGAATCAAGTTGGACAGGCTTCTGGTGGCCCAGAAAAGTATTCAGGTTTGGATATGAAAACGGCTCACAAAGGAATGAATATTACAGACGCTCATTTCAATGCTTTAGTTGAAGACTTGAACGCATCTTTGATAAAATTCAAAGTAGAATCAAGAACTAAAATTCAATTATTGACAGTGCTAGCAAGTCTTAAAGGAGATATTGTAGGACAATAGTTTTACAAAGAAAAAGGTAAAAGGTTTTTCAGAAAAGAATTTTATGTTCCATTTCAAGAATACCTTTTGCCTTTTTTATTCAGCATATTTATAGTCAAAAACTATTTCAATATACAAAATATCAATTTTTACTATCAACAATCTTTGTTTACTTTTGTGAAATAGAGATTTTGTATTTAATAAAATCAATACTCATCGCTAATCAAGCTAATCAATATTAACAATAAAATTGATTAAAGTCAGTTTTGATGCGTAAAAACTCTACTACCTTTCGACAAAATTTAAAAACAGTAAAATTGTATTATTTATAGAATACTGGTCAAAGAACAAGTGCCTTATTTATATGTATTCTAAATTATAGATAAGTATAAATAATTAGCCTTTATTAAGACCAATCATAATCATTCGTGTTGTAATTTTACACAATTATTCAATTTGTGAAAATATGGCACACAGCGTTACAAATTGTTTAATTGTATAGCTTGAAAATAAGGATTTTTCCTTGTTGAAGCGAATCGGAATTGTAAGGAGTCATGAAAAATATTTTCAAAGCATTAAGTTTATCATATAAATCTGCTCCCTTGGCGGTGCGAGAACAAGTAGCTCTAACGGAGGAAGAAATCAAAAATTTCTCACTTAAAATTAGAGATTTGTTTGGCATTCAAGAAAGCCTTGTTGTTTCTACTTGCAACCGAACTGAAGTATATTATGTAGCCGAACAAAATATCACGGCTGAATTAATCAAAGTATTATTAATCGAAAAAGGAATTATTAATACTGAATTATATTTTGATTATTTTCAACAACTTAATACACAAGCAGAAGCGGTTCAGCATCTTTTTGAAGTAGCAACAGGTTTGCATTCAAAAGTTGTTGGCGATTTGCAAATTCCTAACCAAGTAAAACAATCATACCAAATCGCTGCTGATTTGAACATGGCTGGGCCATTCCTTCACCGTTTGATGCACACGATTTTCTTTGCAAACAAACGTGTTGCTCAAGAAACTTCTTTCCGTGATGGTGCCGCTTCTACGTCGTATGCCGCAGTAGCTTTGACAGAAGAAGTAACTAGAAATATCAACAACCCGAAAGTATTGATTTTAGGTTTAGGCGAAATTGGTATTGATGTTTGCAAAAACATGGCAGACCAAGAATTTGCTGAAATCACAGTGATGAATCGTACTCGTGCAAAAGCGGAGAAAATCGCTACGGGACGTAATTTCAGAATCGCTGATTTTTCTACTTTAGAAAGAGAAGTGAAAAGAGCCGACGTAATTATTTCTTCAGTGATGATTGATAAACCAATTGTTACCAAAGAATTAATTGAAAGAATCGGAATTCTTACTTTCAAATATTTTATTGATTTATCAGTTCCTAGAAGTGTAGAAGATAATGTAGAGGAAATTCCAGGAGCTTTAGTATATAACATTGATAGTCTTCGTGAACGTGCTGATGAAGCTTTGAAAAGTCGTTTAGCGTCGATTCCTCATGTAGAAAGAATCATTGCAGAAGCTATTGTAGGTTTTGATGATTGGTCGAAAGAAATGGTTGTTTCACCAACAATCAACAAATTGAAAAATGCACTTGAGCAAATTCGTAAAGAAGAGATGGCTCGTCATTTGAAGAATCTTTCACCTGAAGAATCTGAGAAAATCGAGAAAATTACGATGGGCATTGTGCAAAAAATCATGAAGTTGCCAGTAATTCAGTTGAAAGCAGCTTGTAAACGTGGAGATGCAGATCAATTAGTAGATGTATTGAACGAATTATTTGATTTAGAAAAACAACCAGATAATTCTGCTTACAGTCACTAATCTTCGATAAATAATACTTTCAAAACCTGCGAATTATTTCGTGGGTTTTTTGTTTTTAGATAAATATCATCTCAATACTATGCTTATATATCGTAGATTACTTCGTTTAATCCCTTTGATTCTATTGATTCTTTTGGCTGTTTGGGCATGGGAAAAATTTAAAAGTTTCAAAAATCCATTTGGAGATGCCGAACCAGAAGTATCGCACAGCGTACTTTTACAAAAGATTACTTCAATGGGAAAATTGGAGTTGGTAAAGTATAATTTCAGAGATGTGGTAGAAAGTCGTATTAAAAAAGACTTTTTGCCAGATGCAAAAGTATTGTTAATCGTCACGGGAGAAGCCACAGGTTGTTTGGATTTAACCAAGATTAGAGTAGCCGACATTACCGAACAAGACAGTATTTTAGTCGTTCATTTACCAGAACCTGAAATCTGTAATTTTAAAATAGATCATTCAAAATCAAAGGTTTATAATACAGAATACGCTTTTATGGATGAAGCCAAATTGGTTGATGAAGCTTTCAAAAAGGCTGAAGTACAAGTAGCACAATCGGCGAGGGAAATGGGTATTCTGGAGCAAACTAAAAAATCAGCAGAGCAAATTTTAAAGCCTTTTCTGGAAACTGTTTCTAGGAAAAAAGTAGTATTAAAATATGCGATGAAAGATAAAAAGAGAGAGTTAAAATAAGTACTTTGCAAGGCTAGTTTAATTGCCCTGCAAAGTATTTTGAGCTTTTACAAAAAAATAACTCCGCATTAAAAACTCATCACTCAAAATTAACGATGCCCAAAAATCGCAGAACCAACCCTTACCAGAGTTGAACCTTCTTCGGCAGCAATCAGAAAATCGCCCGACATTCCCATTGAAATTTCTTTTAATTGTAGGTTATCACTTTCAGGAATTGAAACTTTTAATTCATCAAAAAACGTTTTTAAACTTCTGAATTCTAATCTGATTTGAGTTTGGTCGTCGGTATTAGTTGCCATACCCATCAAACCCACAATTTTGATGTTTTTCATGCTCTTAAACTCATCAGATTGTAAGAGTTCTTTGGCTTCATCTTGCGATAATCCAAATTTAGTTTCTTCTTGGGCAATATAAATTTGTAATAAACAGTCAATAATTCTATTATTTTTAGTAGCTTGTTTATTAATTTCCTGAAGTAGTTTCAAAGAATCAACAGAATGAATCATTGCTACAAAAGAAGCCATGTACTTTACTTTATTACTTTGTAGATGACCAATCAAATGCCATTCAATATCTTTAGGCAAGATTTCCCATTTTTCAACCATTTCCTGAACCTTATTTTCGCCAAAGGTTTTACAGTTTGCTTGATAGGCTTCTTCCAAATCAGCAATGGGTTTAGTTTTAGTTACAGCAATTAATCGTGCTGTTGTGCCTTGTAATTGAATATTGATTTTATCTAAATTTTTTGCGATGCTCATGGTTTTGGCTCAAGAATGATTGGTAAATATTTGTATTTTTGTGTAATCAGGGGCAAACACTTAGTTTTGCAAAATTAAACCAAACTTATAACGTTTAAAGTTAATACAAACATAAATTATCAATTACTAGCCAATGGAGGAGTACAATCCAAATAGACAAAGTGAACAGAAACTTAAAATCGCCGTTGCTGTATTGATTATTTTAGTTACAGCATTGGGTTTTTTATATTTCAGAGAACGCCAGTTTAATAAAAGAAACGAAGACTTAAGCGATTTAAGAGCGAAGGATTTGTTAGTAGCAAGTACCAAATTAGATTCGATAGAAAACCAGTTAAATACAAAAATTATTGAAATTAAACGTTTGGGTGGAGATGTAAGTGAGTTGATTCGTGCAAAGCAACAGTTACAAAAAGATAAAATAGCTTTACAGAAATCAGTGGGTTTTTCGATGAAAAAGTATGAGTTGAAATTCAAGAAATACCTTACTTTATTAGGAGAGAAAGATAATGAATTGCTGAAACTTAGAAAAGAAAATGGCATTCTGGCTGCGATGAACGATTCGCTGAGTAAAGAAGCCCAAGCACTTTTAGAAGACATTACTTTTGCTCAGAAAGCCTTGAACGATTCTGCCATTAATTATACTCTTCGCCAAAAAGAATTATCCGAACGTAATCGAGAATTATCTGAAAAGGTTTCTCAGGCGGCGGCTCTTCATGCTGAAAGTATTAATGTTTATGCGATTTCTGTAAAAGGAAAAGAAAGTGATGGTGGTGTCTATAAATCAAAAAAAGTAGATAAAGTAAGAATCACCTTCTATTTGCAAGAAAATCCATTGACGACACGAGAAGCGAAAGTGATTTTTTTAAGAATTATAGATCCATCTGGTCAGTCTGTTGCTGATATGAGTACTGGTTCTGGCAGTTTTACGTATAAAAATAGAGATGTTACTTATACTGCCAAACAAAGGATTGTTTATGATAACAGTCATCAATCTGTTGAATTCGTTTATAGCCGTGGACAAGCTTATAAAGATGGCAAACATATCATAGAATTATATGCCGAAGGCTACAAAATTGGCGAAGGCTTTTTTGAAGTGAAATAAAAAAAAAGGTGTTTGGTATCCGAAGTCACTGAAAAATCTATTTCTTTACTAGCAGAAAAAACGAGCTATAATAAACTGAAAACCCAATATTACACATCAAAAAAAGCGTTTATATAAAATTCGATTTTATATAAACGCTTTTAACTAATTAATACTTTTCAGTAACGTCTATCCTTTTACTTAACTTTCGACGAAAATTAATTCAAAGAGGCTTGATAAAATGGTTTCAAAAGCCTAGAAGTTTTACTAGAAAGTACAAGATATTGTTCCATTTTTACATGTGAAGGCGTCTTCTCCAATCTTCTAATCAGGAATTTTAATGGCGTTTCTCTTGAAACAAAAACCAGAGAAATAAGCCAGTCTTGGGTTTGTGATTCTACCCAATAGCCTACTAAAGAATCGCCAAGCCATTTTTCTTCTAGCAGTTGTAAATCGTTGCCAGCTCCTTGCGAGTTTTCCTGAAAGTCGTAATCGAAATGAAAAATATCCATAATATTATATTTTATTATTTCAAGAATTTTTATAAATATAACTATATTATAGAATTTTTGTTATTTTTCAATAAAAAAAATTGGCTCAACCCTTAAACTGGGCTGATGATTAAACATTGTTGATAATTTCTCAAATCTGGCGTTAAAAGTAGTTGAAAAGTTTCTTGTAAAGCCTTT
>NZ_JACHKT010000001.1 GCF_014204325.1 Arcicella rosea | reverse complement strand
ATCTAAAATCTTATGTAGTTGTATTTGCATATCTTATATGTTTTGAATACAAAAATATACATTAAAAGTCATCAGCCTAATTTAAGGATTGAGCCTAAAATTTTATCATGACTAATATTAACTACACATCAATTTTTGCATATTTAGCATTTTTCTCAATAAACTCACGACGTGGTGGTACTTCATCACCCATCAACATTGAGAACAAATGGTCAGCTTCAACAGCAGATTCAATGGTTACTTGTTTCAAAGTACGAGTAGCTGGATTCATTGTAGTTTCCCACAATTGTTCAGCGTTCATCTCTCCAAGACCTTTGTAACGTTGTACTCCTACTGAATCTTCCTTTCCATTTCCAGCAATACGTTTGATAGCTTGCTCACGTTGTGTTTCAGTCCAACAATATTCCATTTGTTGTCCTTTTTTAACTTGGTACAATGGTGGTTGAGCAATGTAAATATAACCTTTATCCAATAAATCTTTCATATAACGGAAGAAGAAAGTCAAAATCAAAGTTCTGATGTGAGAACCATCGACATCGGCATCCGTCATGATAATTACTTTATGGTAACGTAATTTTTCAACATTCAAGGCTCTTTCGTCGCCATCTCTACCAAAACTTACGCCCAAAGCAGTAATCATATTTTTGATTTCTTCACTTTCGTAAATCTTATATTCTTGTGCTTTTTCTACGTTCAAAATTTTACCTCTTAATGGCAAAATCGCTTGGAAAGCACGGTTACGACCTTGTTTTGCTGTTCCACCTGCTGAGTCCCCTTCTACTAAGTATAATTCACAAACGTGTGGGTCATTATCAGAACAGTCAGCTAGTTTACCCGGTAAAGAGTTTCCTCCTAAAACGGTTTTACGCTGAACCATTTCACGAGCTTTACGAGCTGCATGACGAGCCTGAGCTGCCAATACAACTTTCGCAACAATCTGACGAGCTTCTTTTGGATGTTCTTCCAACCAAGATTCTAACATATCAGACATCGCTGCAGAAACTGCACCTGATACTTCACCATTACCCAATTTGGTTTTGGTTTGTCCTTCAAATTGTGGTTCTGCTACTTTTACAGAGATAACCGCTGTTAAACCTTCACGGAAGTCATCCCCAACAATATCAATTTTTAATTTATCTAAAGCACCTGATTTATCAGCATAGTTTTTCAACGTACGAGTCAAAGCTCCACGGAAACCAGCAACGTGTGTACCACCTTCAATTGTATTGATATTGTTTACATACGACACTACATTTTCTGTGTATGAAGTATTGTACATCATCGCTACTTGAACAGGAACGCCGTTTTTATCACCTTCCATGTAAATAGGAGCTTCAATGATTTTATCACGACTAGCATCCAAATACAATACAAATTCACTTAAACCACCTTCTGAGAAGAACAAATCAGATTTAGGCTCACCTTTTTCATCTAAATCACGAAGGTCGGTCAAACTAATTTTGATACCAGCATTCAAGAATGAAAGTTCACGTAAACGACCTGCAACGGTTTCGTATTTGTATTCTGTTACCGTAAAAATTGATTCGTCTGGCTTGAAAGTAACGGTTGTTCCGTGATTTTCAGTTGTTCCGATTTCTCTTACAGCATATTGGGGAATACCAATTTTATACTCTTGTTCAAATACTTTTCCTTCACGGTAAACAGTAACTTTCAAATCTGTAGAAAGAGCATTCACACAAGAAACCCCTACACCGTGCAAACCACCTGATACTTTGTAAGTGTCTTTATCGAATTTACCACCAGCGTGAAGCACCGTCATTACAACCTCTAAAGCAGATTTTTTCTCTTTTGTGTGCATTCCTGTAGGAATACCACGACCGTTATCTTCAACAGTAATTGAATTATTGGTATTGATGGTTACTTTAATCGTATCACAATGACCCGCAAGTGCCTCATCAATTGAGTTATCAACAACTTCCCAAATTAAGTGGTGAAGACCTTTAAAGCCCGTATCTCCAATATACATGGATGGACGTTTTCTTACTGCCTCTAGTCCCTCAAGGACCTGTATGTTATCGGCATCATAATTTGCTCTACTGTTTTCTTCTGGTTCTTGAAATTCTGACATATTTTATTTGATTTTGGAAGGTTGACCTTTGATGTCGTTCATCTTTTCAATATAAACGACAAAACCCTCTCTCCCATTTTCATTTATATTTTTTGAAGATTTTTGTAACGTGGTCTTTTAATTACGCAATTTGCTTTATTTCCAATTAAAAAGTAAAAATACAAAAAACCTATCAAATCATCTAACGTTTGTGGTTTTTTGCGTATAATTCGAGCTAAAAATGGGGCTTTTTTTTAGAATTGATGAAATGAAATTTTAGCTTGCATTTTACTTGTCAAAATAAGACAAAAAACCTCACTCAAAACATGAGCGAGGTTCTAAGAAAATCATTTTAAATTCCTGATTTTTAATGCTTAAAGTGTCTTACGCCAGTCATTACCATTGCTAAATCGCTAGCATCGCAATAAGCTACTGAATCTTTATCTTTGATTGAACCTCCTGGCTGAACTACGGCAGTAATTCCAGCTTTGTGTGCAATCTCTACGCAGTCAGGGAATGGGAAGAAAGCATCAGAAGCCATCACAGCTCCTTGCAAATCAAAACCAAATTCAGCTGCTTTTTCAATCGCTTGTTTCAAAGCATCTACTCTTGAAGTCTGACCAACACCAGAAGCCAACAACTGACCTTCTTTCGCTAAAATAATCGTGTTTGATTTAGTATGTTTACAGATTTTCAACGCAAATTCTAAAGCACGCAATTCTGAATCTGTTGGAGCTTTAGTCGTTACTGTTTTGAAATCCGCTACGGTTTCAGTCGCTAAATCTTTATCTTGTTCCAATACACCATTCAACAATGTTTTGAACATTGTTTTTGATACTTCTACTGCATTTCTTTTTAATAAAATACGGTTTTTCTTAGATTTTAATACCGTCAAAGCTTCTTCTGTGAAGTCTGGAGCAATTAAAATTTCAAAGAACAAAGTATTCATTTCTTCTGCCGCAGCTTTATCAACCGTTCCATTGGTTGCCAAAACGCCACCAAATGCAGAAATTGTATCACAAGCAAAAGCATTCAAATACGCTTGGTGAACAGTTTCAGCAGAAGCTACACCGCAAGCGTTGGTATGTTTGATGATAACGAATGAAGTTTCTTGGAATTCATCCAACAAAGTAATACAAGCGTCAACGTCCACAAGGTTGTTGTATGACAATTCTTTTCCGTGTAATTTATCAAACATTGCCTCTAAATCACCATAGAATCGAGCTGTTTGATGTGGGTTTTCGCCATAACGAAGCGTGACAACCTTTGAGTGGTCATAAGTCAATTTTTTATCAGCATCATACGTTAAACCAGCTAAAGGTTCTTTAGATACTCCGTCAAGTGCAGTCATAAAATACCACTGAATGGCACTATCATAATTTGAAGACGTTTCAAAGGCTAATCTTGCAAAACGCTTGCGGTCTAATAAATCAGTAGCACCATTTTTTTCTTGTAAAATAGAAAGTACTTCAGCATATTGTGTGCGTGACGAAACTATCAATACGTCGTTGAAGTTTTTCGCTGCACCACGAATTAATGAAATACCGCCAATGTCAATTTTTTCAATAATATCATCTTCAGATGCACCACTCGCAACAGTTTCCTCGAAAGGATATAAATCAACAATCACTAAATCAATTGAAGGAATTTCGTACTGTGCTGCCGTAGCTACATCGCCTTCATGGTCACGGCGATAAAGAATACCACCGAAAACTTTTGGATGAAGTGTTTTTACTCTTCCTCCGAAAATAGAAGGATAACTTGTAAGGTCTTCAACTGCCGTAACAGGAATGCCTAATTCTTCAATAAAAGTTTGCGTACCACCTGTCGAGTATAATTTTACGCCATTTTGATGAAGTAATTCGACAATCGGAGCGAGTCCGTCTTTGTAATAAACCGAAATAAGAGCTGATTGTATTTTTTTGGAAGACATGATTTTGGGATTCTGAGCAGTAAAAATTTACCTAAAACTCAAAGATTATTCAAAAGAAGATGCAAAATTAATAGTTTTTGTATTTTTCATAGTATTTTCAACGAAAATTATCAGAATACAGTGATTATTTATAGATTAATTTCTTTCAAAAAGTCCAAAAGCCAGTGAAAATCGTTTTCACTGGCTTTTGGATAAATTGGGAAAGTTATTTATCAAAGATAAACTGGTAAATCTAAAGCAATGTCGTTTGTACAAATTGACGTTAAATCTACAATTTCAAGCAATTTTTCACGAGTGATTTTTTCTACTGTTCCTACTTTTTTTCCTGTGTAATGTAGCGTGATTTTTTCTGCATTGATTCTGGTTTCGACAATCAAAGGGTGAATTGAACCATCTAAAACAGCAACAATGTCTTCGGCAAATTCCTTGAACATCAAATTAGTTGGCAACAAGTACAGTTCTTCTTTCAAATGATTTTCGCCTGTTACAAAAACGGGTACTGGATAAAACTCCGTAGAAGCCGACAAGGTAGCATATACTTTTCGGGCTTTTACAAAACTTTCTTCTTGTTCTTCTGCCGAAAAACCACCGAAAATAACGGCTACTTTTTGGCGGTCGTCAAGTTCTTCGATTCTTTTTGCAATGGCAGCATCCAATTTGCTTAATAATTGCTGAAACTTGAAAGTATTTTTGCCTGTACGCATTCTTTCACGAATCGACTGACGAATAAAGTACGTGATAGAATCCGTTACATTCAAGCCAATTTCTGCCATTTGTTTAAAAATGATAGAAGTCGGAGACATTCCTGGAATGGTGTTTGGATCGTGTAAAAGTACTTTTCCTTCTGGCGTAACAAAACCGTCGATACGAGTACAAACCCCAAATTTTAAGGAATCGAATGCTTTTTTCACATCCGCTTGTACTTGTTGATTATTTTCTAAAGAAGTTCTAATTGGGATTTTCTTGCGAGTAGCCGACGATTGATATTTTGCTTTGAAATCAAATACTTCAACATTGGCTACAATTTCGGTCGGAGGCAAAGCAACAGATTCGCAATCTGGATTTTGGATAACACCACAGCTAAATTCTTGTCCTTTTACAAAACCTTCAATCAAAACGGCATCTTCCGAATTCATCGAAATTAAGGCTACGTTTTCTTTAGATGTTCCAAAATGAGCTGAAATTTTTGCTAACAATTCAGCAGGATGATACACTACTTCACCATTCATCGAGACTGGCAAACCGATTCCTTCATCCAAATTTGCCATTCTTTGTCCAAATTCCTGATGCTCAACACTGTTCCATTCTTCCAAAGATACTTCTCTGATAAAGAAACATTGCTTTACGGCTTTTACAAAATCATCCACCGAATCTTTCTTCACAAAAGCCACACCAATTGATGAACCTTGATGCGGAGCTTTTACCACGAAAGGTAAACCAACTGAGGCTTTTACTTCTTCAAAAAGTTCGTTAGCATCTTTACTTTCAAAATATTCACGACTAATACTGGTTGTTTTTTTATCTAAACCAACTGCCAAACGAATTAAATCGTTTTGTGCAATTTTATCAATTCCGATAGAAGAACCCATCAAACTTGGTCCAGAATATGGCACACCGTACCACTCCAACAAACCTTGAATACTTCCGTCTTCGCAAGCTGGGCCGTGCATGGCGATAAATATAAAATCAAATTTCTTTGAAAATTGCTCTGGCGTAATGCGTTCGCCTACTTCTGCAATGATTTTATTTAATTCTTCTTCAGACAATTCTCCCAAAGACTCAACATAAATACTGTAATCGCCTTGATATGATTTTGGAGGATAAAAATCACGAATGGAAGCCGAATAAACTAACTCAGGATTTAAAATAATAAAATTGCCCAAACCATCCACAAAAACAGGAATCGGTTCAAACAAGGTTTTATCAATATTTTCCATTGCGGTTTTGCCACCAGCAAAACTGATTTCACGCTCACGAGCAGGCCCGCCAAAGAAGATGCCTATTTTCATAAAAGGGATTGATTTTTCGATGTTGAATGGATGAAATAAAAACGGGTAAAAGTTAGTTAAGCGTAATTGGTAAATAGTGATTAGTACAGCATCCTAATTATCAGTCATTTATAATTAATAAGAATGTCTCTATAAAAAAGACTGAAAGCCTAAAGCCGACGACCGAATTCCGACAGCCTCTAACACTAGCAAAGTTAAGAAAAAACCCTTGTAGAATTACGCTACAAGGGTTTTTGATTTATGACTAATTCATATTGAATTACATATTTACGGCTTCTACTTTAATAATTTCGGGTACTTCACGAAGAATGGTTTCCTCAATTCCTCCACGGAAAGTCATTGCAGACATCGAACATGCACTACAAGCACCCACCAATTCGAGGCGAAGGATGTTACCATCTACAATCTCAAGTACTCTTACATTTCCTCCGTCGGCTACTAAATATGGACGAATTTTATCTAAGGCTTTTTCTATTTTTTCCTGTAAAGGATATTCAACGGTTGTTTCCATAAAATGTATCACGCTGATAAAGGATTCTTTATTGCGTTTTAATGGTAATATTTCTCTCAAATATACTAGAAAAAACTACACTTTTACTTGTACTGGCTTGGTCTTTTCTTTTGTTGCGTTTCTAATGGCAACTTGTTGAGCCAACAATTCAGCTGATTTCTTGAAAGCAGTAGCAATTATGCTATCGCTCATTACCGCAGGTTTTCCTTCATCACCTGCTTCTCTGATACTTTGTACCAAAGGAATTTCTCCTAATAAATCAGTTTCATATTTAATGGCTAAATTCTTTCCGCCATCTTTCCCGAAAATATAATATTTATTATCAGGTAATTCTTCTGGCGTGAAATATGCCATGTTTTCAATAACTCCTAAAACTGGCACATTGATTTGTGGCTGACGGAAGAACATTAATCCTTTTGTTGCATCTGCCAAAGCCACTTTTTGTGGCGTTGTTACGATTACCGCACCCGTTACTGGTACTAATTGCACCAAAGAAAGGTGAATATCTGAAGTACCAGGCGGTAAATCAATCAATAAATAATCTAATTCGCCCCAATGAGTATCGCTAAAAAACTGACGTAAAGCTTGTGTTGCCATTGGACCTCTCCACGGCACTGGATTATCTTGTGGAGCAAGAAAACCCATTGAAATCATTTTGATGCCGTATTGCATGATAGGTTGAATCATGTTTTTGCCATCAATTTGGCTTACTAAAGGTTGCATATCCTCTGCACCAAACATTACTGGAATAGAAGGTCCAGAAATATCAGCATCAATAATACCAACTTTAGCCCCTGAAAGCTTCAGTGCCATTGCTAAATTAGCAGTTACTGTTGACTTCCCAACACCACCTTTACCCGAAGCAATGGCTATAATATTTTTTACATTAGGCAAAAGTGTTGTTCCCATTCTTGAAGAAGTAACATCTGCCGTCATATCAATTACAACACTTAGGTTTTCGTCAACATGCGTATGAATTGCTTCTTCGCACTCTTTGCGAATTCTTTCTTTTAATGGACAAGCTGGAGTGGTAAGTACTACCGTAAAACGAACTTCACCAACGCCTAATTCAATGTCTTTAATCATGTTGAGCGTCACCAAATCTTTTTTCAAATCTGGTTCTTGTACTGTTGACAAGGCTCTGATGATGTCTTCTTTTTTTATTTTTAAATCGCCCATTTTTATGTGTTAAAGGTTGCGCTTTTTCAAAAATTTGAATAGTTTTTATTTGAAAAAACCTTTATTAATCATACTAAACACTTCTAATAAAATTGAACGACAAAGATAAGCTCAAAGTTTCGATTTGGGAGTCGAGAAATTAAAAAAGGTAATTTTAAGCTCAAGCAATTTCCGTAAAAAGTTTTTTTAGCCTGTTAACTAAGGCACTTTGATGAATAGTCATTTATTAACAATGACTATAATTTTTGTTTATTTTCTGAAAAATAGTAAACTTCCGAAGATTCAGACTATAGCATTTTCTATAAAAACCTTTTTTAAAACTTGAAAAAGCATCCATTCAAAATACATTTAAAGCTGGCAAAAAGCATTCTTTCTGAGATGGAACAAGAAAAGAGTCAGTATTAAAATACAAGTTGTAACAATCTTTTCCGACCTTTGTGAAAATTTTTCAACGACTTTAATCATTTTATGAGACCAGACCAACGACCATTTATCGTAGGCATCACCGGAGGCAGTGCTTCGGGCAAAACATTATTTCTCAATCAATTACTTCATTCTTTTTCAAAAGATGAAATTTGTTTGATTTCGCAAGATAATTATTATAAAAACAGACACGAGCAAGTTATCGACAAACATGGTTATATTAATTTCGATGAACCCGAATCGTTAGACTTACACCAGTATGCTTTGGATGTTGAAACGATTCGTTCAGGAGAAGCTTTCCAACGAAAAGAATATACTTTCAACAATCCTGATATTGTTCCAGAAATAATCACCTTCCAGCCTAAGCCCATCATTGTTGTTGAAGGATTATTCGTTTTTTACTTTAAAGAAATTGCAGATTTATTAGATTTAAAAATCTTTGTGGATGCTAAAAGTAAAATCAGACTCGACAGACGTATCAAAAGAGATGCACAAGAAAGAGGTTATGGCGAAAAAGAAGAAGTATTGTATCGCTGGGATAACCACGTTGAACCTGCTTTCAAAAAATACGTAAAACCTTATCGTAAAACATCAGATATTGTGATTCCTAACAATATTCACTTCGAAAAAGGACTTGAAATTTTAGTAGGATATTTAAGAAGTAAAATATAGACTCTCTTTAAGAGGTTAAAATGGCTAATGACATGAAAAATCATTAGCCATTTTTTTATTTGATGGATGAGATATTTTGTGACTCACGAGACATGTTTTAAGTCTTCGATGAGATATTTTGTGACTCACGAGACACATTTTTGGTCTTCGATGACTGATTTTGTGACTCACGAGACACATTTTTGGTCTTCGATGACTAATTTTGTGATTCACGAGACATATTTTTGGTCTTCGATGACTGATTTTGTGATTCACGAGACATATTTTTGGTCTTCGATGACTGATTTTGTGACTCACGAGACATACTTTTGATCTTCGATGAGATATTACAAACTATCTTTTTCTTTAGGTTTGGAATTAAGTTCAGCAGTAATGAAAAAATTCAAATTTTCTACTAAATCAAAGGAAACTCGCCAGCTTGATGTCTCTTTGCCATTTCTACATAATGCAGGGCACTCAAGGTAAGTTTTTCTGCTTGTTCTAGTGAAATTTGTCGGATGATTTTAGCAGGAACGCCAACCACCAAAGAATAATCTGGAATTTGCATTCCTTCAGACACTAAAGCATTTGCCCCAATAATACAATATTTCCCAATGATGGCTTTATTCAAAACAGTTGCACGCATACCAATCAGAGAAGAATCCCCAATGGTTGCACCGTGAACAATTGCCCCATGCCCTACTGTTACATCGTTTCCAATAACCGTTGGGTCATTAGGGTCTGCATGCAAAACAGCAGTATCTTGGATATTACTACGGTCGCCAATGCTAATTTTCTCTACATCAGCTCTGATAACAGCTCCGTACCAAACAGATACATCTTTACCAAAGCTTACGTTTCCCATTACTGAAGCATTTGGAGCTATAAATAGTTTATTTTCCATGAAAAATTCAATTAATATCGTTGAAACAAAGTTACGCAAATGGGATACAATGGGTACAAGTAAATTGAAAATCTCTTCAACAAAGGATAATAGTATAGTTTTTGAGTGCTATATTTAAGCTCGTTTTTAAAAATATTATCCCAATAAAAATGTCCAATTTACAAATTATGAAGAAAGCTTGGCTTGTTTCTGCATTGTGTTTACCAATGCTTGTAAATGCCCAGCAAAGTGTTTCCTTAGACGATATGTCTTTTTGGAAAACATCTGACAAAACAAACTGGCAAATCGCTAGTGACGTAACAGCAGACATCACTAAACCTGAAACAATGACTTTGGCAACAGGAAAGGGTGTCCTTGCCAATTTACCAAATCCTCAAAATCGTGCTAATTTACAGTCAGTTGCAGAATTTGCTGATGTAGATGTCTCTTTCGATTTTATGATGGCAGTACATTCTAATTCAGGTTTTTACTTGATGGGAAGATACGAAATTCAGTTATTAGATAGCTGGGGCGTAAAAAATCCTGCAACGGGCGACTGCGGCGGTATTTACAAACGTCGTCGTTATGAAAATGGAAAAGAAATTCTTTTTGAAGGACATGCTCCAAGATTAAATGCTTGCCTTGCTCCAGGTCTTTGGCAACACATGGATATTTCATTCCAAGCACCACGTTTCGATGCTTCTGGCAAAAAAATTGCTAATGCTAAAGTACTTTCTATTAAATTGAATGGGTATATCATTCAAGAGAATGTTGAATTGACTGGTCCAACAGGTGGCCCAATTTCTGAAACAGAAGCACCAACAGGGCCATTTATGATTCAGGGAGACCACGGCCCAGTGGCTTTCCGCAATTTTAAGCTTTCAAATTTAGGTGGAAAACCTGCTGAACTTTCAGACATTTCTTACAAAGTGTTTTATGGTAATTTCAGAGAGCCTAAAGATTTCTTGAGCAAAAAACCTGATGTTACAGGTAAATTAGATAAACTTACTTGGGAAGTTGGCACTAAAACCAACGATTTCGCTCAAATCTTCAATGCTACTTTAAAAGTACCTGAAGCGGGTAAACATACTTTTACTTTTCAAGCGGGTGGTAAATATTATGTGAACGTAAATGGTAAAGAATTACTTGCTGACGAGTGGACAACTTCACGTGACAAACGTACTGCTTCAATGGATTTACCAGCAGGAAATGTTCCCGTTGAAATCACGATTTATAAAACTGATGGTTGGGTTTCGCCAATTCTTGGGATGGAAGTTCAAGGCCCTAACTTCAGAGCCGTTCCTTTCCATACTTTAGGTTCAGTATTAGCGGGTACTCCTTCAGACCCAATATTATTGGATGCTCCAGAATCTACTTTACTTCGTTCGTTCTCGGATATTTATAAAGATGGTAAAAAGCCAAAACGTATCGTTCATGCCATCAATGTGGGAAATCCTGCCAAATTGCACTATACTTATGATTTAGATAATGGTTCAATTGCACAAATCTGGAAAGGAGATTTCTTGAATACTTCACCTATGTGGGATGACCGTGGCGATGGTTCTTCTCGTCCAAGAGGTCCAATCTTGAATCTTGGTGATGTTCCTTTAATTGTATCAGGAGAAACCAAAACTTCATTGACTGATGCTGTGGCAAGTAATGCTAACTTCCGTACCTTAGGTTACGATGTTGATGCTGATAATTTACCAACTTTCCGTTATCAGATTTATGGTACAGAAGTAGAAGATCAAGTGAGAGTAATCGACGGAAAATACCTTTCTCGTACTTTAACGCTTAAAAATCCAGAAGCAAATACTGCTTTGCTTTGCCGTTTGGCAGTTGGAAAAAGCATTACAAAATTGACTGACGATTTGTATGAAGTAGATGGAAAAAACTATTTCATCAAAGTATCAAGTGCTGCTACGATTGAAAAATCTGGAGACAATACCATCTTACTTGTTCCAGTAAAAGACAAAGTACAATATTCTGTAATGTGGTAAAAATCCCTCAAAACAATGAGGTTTTAAATCTGAAAAATCAAATGAATATCAAAAATATAAGCCAGTCATTTAGCCATTCAATTACCAAAATCGGTTTGGCATTGGCAATGACTACTGGAGCTTTCGCACAGGATACTCCTACCGAAAACGATTATTATAAAATTGCCAAACTTCCAATTCCAGAAGGAATCGTTTTAGAAGTTGGTGGTTTAGTTACTTTACCGAATGGTGATTTGGCTGCTTCTACTCGTCGTGGAGATGTTTATATCATCGAAAACCCAAATTCTAGTGCTCCAGTATTCCGCAAATTTGCAAGCGGTCTGCACGAAATTTTAGGACTTGCATACAAAAACGGTAATCTGTATTGTGCACAAAGAGGTGAATTAACCAAATTGGTTGATAAAAATGGCGACGGCAAAGCTGACCGCTATGAAACAGTTTATTCTTGGCCAATTTCTGGACATTACCATGAGTACTCTTTTGGTCCTAAAATCGGTTCAGATGGTTCTTTTTATGTAACAGGAAACGTAGGATTTGGAAATTCTGACTGGTGGGCTGGAAAATCTTTTGTGCCTTGGAGAGGTTGGACAATGAAAATTACCGAAGATGGAAAAATGACTCCATTTGCAGCGGGTATGCGTTCTCCTTGCGGAATTGGTATGATTGACGGAGAATTCTTCTACGGAGATAACCAAGGTGACTGGATGGGTTCTGGTTTTATTTCACAAGTAGAAAAAGGAGATTTCATGGGTCATCCAGCTTCATTGGCTTGGGCAGACCGTCCAGACTCTCCTGTGAAAATGCGTGCTGATATGATTTATTCAAAGGTTGACCCAAGAGACAACCCGAAAGTAAAACCAGAATACGTAAAAAATGAACCAATGACTACGATTTACGAAATGGGCAAAACTACGTATCCAAACATGGGCATTAAATCGCCAGCAGTATGGTTGCCTCATGGAGTATTAGGCGTTTCAACTTCTGAAATCATTCAAGATGAAACACAAGGTGGTTTTGGTCCTTTTGCAGGTCAAGTTTTTGTTGGTGACGAAGGGATGTCTAAAATTGCCAGAGTATTCTTAGAAAAAGTAAACGGTAAATTCCAAGGTGCTTCTTTTGATTTCAGAAGCGGTTTCCGTTCAGGCGTACTAAGAATGGCTTGGGGAACAGACAAAGCAATGTTTGTAGGTGGAACAAATCGTGGTTGGGGTTCTACAGGGAAAGAAGCTTTCGGTTTAGAAAGATTAGTATTCTCTGGAAAAATGCCTTTCGAAATGAAAGCCGTTAGAGCAATGCCAGATGGTTTTGAAATTGAATTTACTTTGCCAGTTGATAAAAAGACGGCTGAAAATGTAAATAATTATGATGTTTCTAGCTATACATACAAGTATCATCCAGTATATGGTAGCCCAATTGTTGATAGAAAAGACAATGCTGTAAGAGGTGCAAAAGCTAGTGAAGACGGTTTAAAAGTACGTATCGTTGTTGATAATTTACGTGAAGGTTATATTCATGACATTAAACCAGAAGGCGTACTTTCTGCAAATTCTCGTTTAAATGTATTACATGGTTCGGCATATTACACTTTAAACAGTATTCCACAAGGTGCTAAGGCAAATATCACTTTAGTAACGCCAAAAACTCGTGCTCAACGTGAACGCATTGATGCTGGTGCAAAAGTAAATACGCCAGACAATCAAATGAAAGAAGCAATGCCAACAGCAGCTGGTGAAAAAGCGAAAGCAAAAATGACATCAAGCGTGATTTCAGATGCTGAGGCAATGAAATTATTAAGCAAAAGTACTTGTTTGGCTTGTCATAAAGTAAACGAACGTGCAGTTGGTCCTTCGTATCAAGAAATTGCTAAACGTAAATATACAGTGGCTCAAATTGAAGCCTTGATTTATGAACCAAAGCCTTCTAACTGGCCAGAATTCGCTACTCCGATGCCACCAATGGCACATTTACCAAAAGGTGATGTGAAGAAAATTGCTACTTGGATTAGTTCTTTAAGTAAGAAGTAAGCTATAGTTTAAACATAAAAAGGCGATTCTGTTAAACGGAATCGCCTTTTTGCTTTTAGACTCAAGCTTTTCCAAAACAAAAAATCTTTACTTCATTTCCTTTATCAACAATTCTTTGAAGGACAAAACCACAGCTTTCTGCAAAAGCTATCAATTCACTTTCTAAATAAAGCGGTTTTAAACATCCTTCATGAATTTCTCCAGCGTACCTTGCTAATTGTTCTTCGATAAAAAGTATTCCTCCTTTTTTCAGTATTGATTTACAATCATTCAAGATTGCATTGGGAAATAGAAACTCATGAAAGCTATTAATAATCAATACTTTATCAAAAGTATTTTCGGGTAGATTTGTGTTTTTTTCTGTACCAATAACTGGGATAAATTTTCCTTGAATTGACTTTCCTAAGAATTTTTCATAGAACAAAATGCCTTCCTTAATTTCTTCCTCATTACATAATGCTTCATTAATATCTTGCAGATAAAATGTTAATCCATCCACTTGTGAAGCAAAGTAAATTTCCCAAACTCCACCAGAAGCACCGACAGAGGCAATGGTTTCATTACTTTTAAAATCGTATGTTTTGAGTGACTTTTCCATAAAAAAGCCCTTTCAAAAGAAAGGGCTATGTTGTTTTATTAAGTTGTTATCAGATTATTTAACATCAAAACTACCTGAACCAATCTTATATCCTTCGCAAAAAATTTCTACGATATAATGACCAATTCTATATTTTGTCGCTCCGCCTCTTGCATAAATCATTTCAACGGCTTGTCCGATATTTTGATAAAGAATATCTTTTTTAACAGTATAAGTAGTTTCTTTTCCTGCTAACTCAAAATTTCCAGAGCCCGCATTTGTATCGAACATTACTGCACCGTCTGGGTCTAATACTCTTACAAAAACCGATTTTACATTTTGTTTCGCAATCAAATTAGGCTGCAATTGAAAAATAATTTTAATCTTTTCAATTTTTGATACTCTGTAAACTCCGTTACTTCGTTCTTTATTTCTACTAGAAATAGCATTTACTTTCACTAATTGTGCTTGTAAAGAAGATGCTAAATTTACTGTTGCAGTGAGTGCTTGATTTCTTTTTGCATAAACTTCTAGGGAATCACTCAATCCTTGTTTTACCATTTTAAGCAGAATATTTTCACTGCTTAATGACACATTTTCTGAGACAAGACTTTTATTTTTTTCAACTAATTTGGTATTTTCTTTCTTGAATTTGGCAATCTCTGAATCTTTTTTAACTAAAATACTTACATATTCTTTGATTCTCTCTTCATATTGAGCTACTGAAAATGTATTAGCTCTTCTCATCAGCATTCTATCATTTTCTAATTGCTTTTTTGTCGCTTCCAAATCTTCAACTTTCCCTCCTAATGACTTTATTTGAGCAATTTTAGCATCTAATTGAATCCCGATTGAATCTAAACGAATACTTGTTGAAGATAAAGCTTGAATTTTTTGACGAATAACTTCTTCTTGAGATTTCTTAAAACTGTTAGCATTAAATAACAAATAGACAAGAATTCCGACTATTATAGCTAAAAAACCAGTTAATACTTTCCAAAAACCACTGCTTTGCGATGTTTCTTCCATAAATAAGTTAATTTTGGCAAGCACTAGTCAATGGCTAACCTAATAATTTCATTGAGTTTCCGAATTTAGTAATTCCGACTGGATTAGAGAAATTTTTATCTGTAAAGTTCAAATCAAAAAGCCTTAAATTTCAATTATTTGAGTACTTTATCGTTAAATATATACTTAAATCTCTCTTATTATTTCGAGTTTTTTATCCTGATTTACCTAATAAAAAATCATCATTTTAATAGATTCTGTCTTTGCTTGTAAAGCAAAAAGAAGAAAAAAACTTATCAAAACATTCCCAGCTGCTCGTTACTTCCTAATTTTCCTGTATAATAATCATTAACATCTTTGTAGTTCTCTGGAAGGTTTTTCCGAGTACTTGAGATATTGAAATGAGTGAATATTTTCTCTAATTCCTCGGCTGCTTTGTGTCCAGCCTTATCGTTATCTAAATAAAAAACCACATTTACTCTTTTGAAAAGCTTTGCCCATTCCTTTTTAAAAATATTGGCTGTTCCTAAACTTACGGCTGTTTTTCCTTCTTGTACCAAACGCATACAGTCAAAAGCTCCTTCAGTTACATAAACGGTTTCGTCTGTTTTGGTTTTCTTCAAAGCATCAACATTAAAAAGCGTTAATGGCTGATTGTTCAAAAAGCAATAACGATTTGTGCCTTCGCTGGGTTTTCCAATGACACGTCCTTGTAAATACACAATTCTTCCTTCACGATAATAAGGAATAATCAATGAATGGGCGTAAAAAATCAGGTTATTTTGCTGATTGTATAAACCTGATTCCTGTAAATCTAAAGTAGAAAAATGCTGTTTTAAATACCATGTTACTTCGGTATAATCTTTAATGACGAACAGATTAAAATCTTTAATGGTTTTATCCGTAAAACCACGTTGTTTTAAATAAGCAAGTGCTGATTGTGATAATTCGTTGGATTGCTGTTGCAAACAAAAATTACGAAAGGCTTCATAAATCTGAGAGTGAATTTCTTCTGTAGGTTTTTCTCTCTCTTGTATTCTTCTGATGGCGGCAACATCAAATAAATTACTTGTTGGTAGTTTTTTCTTAGCGAATTTTTTAGACTGTTGAAAACCTGGAATATATTCTACTGCCATTTCTTGAATGGTAGATTTTATATCCATTTTTTTAATTTCCGAGTACAAACTGATAGCATTACCCGTTTTAGCACAGCCAAAGCAATAAAAACTATTAGTATGTGGATAAAGTACAAGCGAAGGGGTATCATCTTCATGAAATGGACAAATCATTCGTTGCCTTTTCACGTCCAATCCCAAATCTTCTGCTACTTGAAGAATTGATACTTGATTGAGTTCGTCTAAAATATTCATATCGTAATGATTTAAAATTATCCGATATTACGTCAAAACCATCCGAAGCTAAACACAAAAACCCGCAAGAACGATAGATTCTAACGGGTTTTATTAGATGATTTTCAATGAAATTTAGTTATTAAATTTCATTTTCAATTCGTTAAGTCTTGCTTTTACAGTAGTATCAATCTGACGGTCGTTAACTTGAAGGATATATCCCCCAATTAAGTCAGCGTCAATTTTCTCAACTACTTCTACTGTTTTACCTGTATTTTCTGCAACAATTTGCTGAAATTCAGCTTTTTGAGAGGCAGTCAAAGGAGTAGCTGTAGTAACATAAGCTTTTTGAATACCTTTATGCAATTCGTATTGCACTAAATAATCTTCAGCAATAAGTGGCAATACAGCTTCACGGTTTTTTTGAGTAATGATTTCAAAAATAGCCATCGTTGAATCATCTACTTTACCTTTGAAGATATTTCTAAGAATCGTCAATTTATGGTAATGAGAAACGATAGGGCTTTTCAACAGTAAAAAAAACTGATGATTTTCGTCGCAAACTTGGTTGAAGAGTTTCATATCTTCATATACCTGAGCTTCAACGCCTTTTTCTATCGCCAAACCAAGTAAAGATTTGGCATATCTGAACGCAACGGTTTGCTGGGACATTTCGATTTTGGATTTTTGATGTTGAATTTAGATACCTAAGTATCGTCATTCTTTATTCAAATCTTAATATCAATAATGATATTAGTTTAATTTAGCATCAGCCAATAAGCTCGTTACTAACGCCTCTTGCGCTGCACGGTCAGCTAATTGATTACGTAATACTTTTTCTGCAATTTCTAAAGATAAAGAAGCAGCTTCTTTTCTTAATGACGCAACAGCAGCTACTTTCTCTTGGTTGAATGCAGCACGAGCTTTTTCAATTTCTTCGGCACCAGCTTTTTGCGCTTCTGATTTTGCTTGTGTAATCATTGCTTCACTAGCTTCTTTTGCTTCTTTTAACACTCTGTCACGTTCAGCACGTGCTTCGGCGATTAATTTCTCGTTACCAGCTTTCAATTCAGCCATTTCTTGGCGAGTTTTTGCTGCTAAAGAAAGAGCATCTTCAATTGATTGTTCTCTTTCTTGTAAAGATGCCATGATTGGTTTCCAAGCAAATTTTGATAACAAGAAAAACAAAAGACCAAAAATTACTAATTGCCAAACTATTAGACCAAGACCAGGGGTAATTAAATCCATCGTTGTCTGTGATTTTGTATGTGAAAATTTCTATGAATGCTTTCTAAAAATGTAGGCTTAAATACTGTTATGAGTGATTTAGCTACATTTGAGTTTTTTTGAGATGAAAATCAGCAATAGCCTAATGCTTTACTTGCTGATTTTCAAATGTTGCTTTGATTCAGTTTCATTACCGAGAAACTAGTTTTTTCGGGGATAAAATCGAATCAGTTGGTTTTGAATTACTTCAACGTTACCAACAAACAGATTACCGCTGCGAAAAGAGCTACGGCTTCAACGAATGCTGCAACGATCAACATAGCACCTTGGATTTTTCCAGAAGCTTCAGGTTGACGAGCGATAGCTTCCATTGCAGAACCACCGATACGACCAATACCTAAACCAGCACCGATAGCTGCTACACCAGCACCTAAACCAGCAAGACCTAAACCTAAAGAAACTTCTCCTAAGATTGACAAAAGTGACATAATTGTAATTGTTTATTTGTTAAATTAATTTGAAAAACGTTTGAATATTAATGATGATGCTCTTCAACGGCTGAACCAATATAAGTTGATGTCAACATGGTGAAAATATATGCTTGCAATAAAGCTACCAATAATTCGATAAGGTTCATGAAAATTGAGAAACCAACGATAATTGGACTAATTGCGATACTTTCAAAGATAAAAATTAATGAAATTAAGCTCAATAAAATGATGTGTCCTGCACTGATGTTAGCAAAAAGACGAACCATTAATGAGAAAGGTTTCATGAACAAACCGATAACCTCTACTGGCGTTAATAAAATCAATAACCATTTCGGTACACCTGGCATTGCAAAAATATGTCCCCAATAAGTACTTCTACCATTAAGGTTAGTTACAAAGAAAGCAATTACAGCCAACACTAACGTTACTGCGATGTTACCTGTTAAGTTTGCTCCACCCGGTAATAAACCTAAAAGGTTGTTAATCCAGATAAAGAAAAACAATGTTAATAAGTACGGAGTAAAACGTCTGTAGTGTTTTTCGCCAATGTTATTTTTTGCGATTTCATCACGAACAAAAATGATGATTGGTTCTAACAAAGATTGTAAACCTTTAGGTGCTTTTCCTTCACGCTCCTTGTAACCTTTCGCTACTGATAAGAAAATGGTCAATAAAAGAACAGCACTTAGTAATAATGACGCTACGTTTTTAGTGATAGAAAAATCATAAACCGCAGAACCATCTTCAGCTACAATGTGATGATGATCTAACTTTAAACCTTCATAAGAAACAGCTTCATGGTGTTCGTTTTTGAATTTACTTGAAGAGAATACTTTTAATCCATCTTTAGTATAAACGATACAAGGCAAAGAAATTGAAACATGCGAATGTCCAATCGTAGCAAAGTGCCATTCATGTTCATCACCAATGTGTTCAAGGATAAGTTTGCCCGGCTCAAATTTTGCTTCGCCATGACTTTCTTCATGCTTGCCTTCTACAGCTTCTGTGGTAGTTTCAGTTGTAGGGGTAGCTGTTGTATCAGCACTGTGCTCATGCTGAGCAAAAGTTACTGAAGAGAACAAAAATAAAAAAGCTAAAATATTTGAAAAATACACTTTCTTCATCACGGCTTCTTGGAAGTATATGGTTGTTTTTTGAATATTCTTAATAATAATCTTTACTCTTGGTTGGTGATAATCAATACTTTATAAATAAAAGTAATTGATTGACCTCTAAAAGTGTCGCAAGTTACGATACAATCCGTAAATTTCAAACCCTGTATAACATAAATAGAGTACAAAAAAATTGGTAATAAAGATATAGATGTCTTTTGTACCCATGTAAGCAATTACTCCTACGAAAATCAGACTTAGAATTAATCGTGTTACAATCCCTCCTAAATAGAACTGCACAAAGTTTTCACGATTGTTAGCAAAACCTAATTGGGCAAGTAAATGATTCAGGTAAGAAACCGCAAAAAAGAAAGCCAAAATAATCCATTTATACTCGTGGAGATATTGGGAAAGTCCTATTTGAGGAGAAAAATAAAATATCAAACCTAAGCCAATCGTCAGGATAATAATTCTGAGCATAATCAATAATTTTTGCAAAGGTAGGGAAAGACTAACTTTCAGAAAAGGAGAATCATAAAAAAAGCTAATCAACAAATATATTGATTAGCTTTTTCTATCTCAAAAAGTAAAATATCTTACTTTACTTGATACGTATTTTTAGCAACTCCGATTCCTCCATTATAAGCAACGCCTTCTGCCACAATATTAATATTGGTTTTAGCATCTGTATTCCAATAGGTTACTGTTGCTTTTCCTGTAGAATCTGTTTGAACATTTGGTGCCCAATGAAGCGTTGAACGAAAATCTGGACGAACATGTTCTGGTTTATCTACATCATATTTGGGTGCATAAAATTCTCTTGGAACATTATAACCCAACCGTTTTTGTATTGATACGCCCATCGCAGGGTCTTTTGAATAATCATAGTTTGGTCCGCCTCTTTTGGTAAGTACTGAAATTACACCATTCGATGCTCTTGAGCCAAAAATACTAGCGTCAGCTCCTTTTAATACATCAATTTGTTCTACGTCACAAGGGTTAATTCCTGTTAAAATATCTATAGAAGCAGGCATTCCGTCTAAAACAACTAATGGGTCACTGCTTAAACTAATCGAACTTATTCCTCTGATTAATACTTTATATCCACCACTTCCATCTGACGAAACTTGTACTCCTGGCACTCTACCTTGCAACATTTGTAAAACATTGGTAGCTCCAGCACATAATCTATCATCAACTTTTAAAGTATTACTGGCTCTTCCATAAATTTTACGAGAATCCTGTGTTTCTTTTTTAGCTTTCACCACTACTTCATCCAACATCTGAACTTTATTAAGCTTCAATTTCTTTTCAAGCTCAACAGCATCTTTTGCTTTTTTTAGGAAATCTGCTAACTCTCTAGCATCAAATTCCATTGGATTAAAAGGGGTTTTAATGATTTGTACTTTAGGTGCATTTTTCTGTGCATCAATAGATACTTGAAGGTTTTTACTCCCCTTTTCTTTCATTCCTTGAATAAAAACTTCTGTGCTATCATTAAAATCTACTCCATAAAAAGCATAATTCCCTAATGAATCAGCATTACTCATCAGAATTTGTGGTGAATCTTTTTCGCTTTTTAGCATTAAAGTAAGGCTTACATTATTGGCTGGTTTTCCATTCGGACGTAAAGCTTTTCCTGTAACATTCAAGCCTGTTTCTAAGATATGCTGAAAATTGGGTTTTCTATCTTCAATAATATTTTTCCAAATAAATCTTCTCCAACCTTGTGTCAACATCAAAATATCCAAATGTCGTGTTGCATTTTCATTATTCGATTCAAAATAATAAGCTGGTTGTTCAATGGTACCTCTAATACTTGAATAATATTCGTTAGATTTTTTCTCGGCAATGTCTGAACTCAAGAGTAAATAAGTCAATAAATTTTCTTGAAAAGCATTAGGAATTACTTGATTGCCATCGGTTACAGCCACTGAGAAATCTCCTTTAACAGGTTTTCCCTCTTTATCAGTCGCTTCTATATTGAGCGTTACTTTTTCTCTGCTTTTATAAGTTGCTTTGTCTGGACTGATTTTCAGATTTATCTGCTTGTTTTTATTCACAAAAGCGATGCGTTCGCATACGGGCTCACCTTTTGAATCAAACATCGTAATTTGAACAATTCCATCATCTGGAATTCTATCTTTGGGAATAGTGATTCCGAATGATTTCAGTTTCTCAGAACCTCTTGCCACAAAACAAATTTGTCCTTTTTGTTGAGCAATAATCACCACTTCTTTGGCTTTTTCAGCAGGAATGGGCGCACTATTAGAAATAAAAACTTTGATTTTTTCTTTATTAGAAAGGTTATCAATTGCCATTGTATAGCCTTGTTCATATACTTTTGGCAAAGGGAAAGGCTTTAACGAACCATCTTTTTGTTTAATATAAGCGGTATAAGTATCTGAATTTTCAGGAACAAAATTGAAATATCCCATTCCCAAATGTTCAGAATTAAATGCAGTGACGGTGTCTTTGGTACTACTCAATACAAAACCTTCACTTTCTACCCCTTTTCCTGCAATATTAACAGCCTTAAAGCCTACTTTTGAGGAAATACCCATAACGAGGTTTCCTCCCTCTGGAAAAAACTGAAAATCTGCTACTTCCGATAATTTGTTGGCATTACTTTCAGTGAGACGATTTTGGGTAGATCCTTGCCAAATTTTTACTTCCTGTCTAAAAAAGAACTCTTCCGAGAAATTTCGCATATAACTGGTATAAGCTCTGATTTGATAACTCCCTTCTTCTAATGAATCAGGAAGTGCAATATCCCCAAAAGTTGAACCATCGCATTTTAAAGTACGTTGGATAATAATTTTTCCTTTTGCTTCGTCAATCAAATCGACATAAAGTACCCTACTTACAGAATCTATTCTATGATAAGTAGCATCGAATAAATAACCTTTGAACCAAATGGTTTCTCCAGCCATATAGTAAGGCTTGTCGAGATGCAAATAGACTTTTTCTTGTGGATTTTCGTGATGGTATTTTTCAAATTTAGCGACCAATTTTTCAATAAAATCGCTACCATCATCAGTAAAAGTAAAAGCAGAAGTAGTAATTAGGATTAAACTCAATAAGGTAAATAGTTTTCGATTCATACGTTTAGGTGGTTTAAGTTTTTTATCGTTAAAACATTCCAAATATGCAATTTGGAGTTTACAAACGCAATTATTTTGTGATAGATGGAGTGATTTAATAGTTAAATAAAATACATAAAAAAAGATGACCTCAATTTATTCAAATTGAAGCCATCTTTTTACTTATTAATAAGAATGATTTTACAAATTACTCAAGTCGAAACCATCCATAAAGGCAGTTGTAAAGTTTCCAGATTTAAAACGTTCATCATCCATCAGTTTAATATGGAATGGAATTGTTGTTTTAATTCCTTCAATAACGAATTCTTGCAAGGCACGCTTCATACGAAGTAAAACTTCTTCACGAGTTTGTCCAGATACGATTACTTTCGCAATCATTGAATCGTAATTTGGTGGAATTGTATAGCCTGAATACACGTGACTATCAATTCTTACACCACGACCACCCGGAAGGTGCAAGTTGGTGATTTTTCCTGGAGATGGACGGAAGCCATTTTTAGGATCTTCAGCATTGATACGACACTCTAAAGCGAATAATTTTGGGAAATAATTTTGTCCTGAAATTGCTTCACCTGCCGCTACTTTAATTTGTTCCTTAATTAGGTCAAAATCTGTAACTTCTTCAGTAATTGGATGTTCTACTTGGATACGAGTATTCATTTCCATAAAGTAGAAATCTCCATGTTTGTCAAGCAAAAACTCAATAGTACCAGCACCTTCGTAACCGATAGCTGCTGCACCTTTAATAGCCGCTTCACCCATTTTCGCTCTTAGTTCAGGCGAAAGTGCTGGCGAAGGAGTTTCTTCACACAATTTTTGATGACGACGTTGGATTGAACAATCACGTTCAGATAAGTGACACACTGTTCCAAATTGGTCTCCAACAATTTGAATTTCGATATGGCGTGGTTCTTCAACATATTTTTCCATGTAAAGACCATCATTTCCAAATGCTGCTGCTGATTCAGTTTTAGCATCTGTCCATAACTTATCAAACTCCTCTTCTTGACGAATAATTCTCATACCACGTCCGCCACCACCAGCCGTAGCTTTGATGATAACTGGGTATTTAATTTCTTTCGCTAATACTTTTGCTTCTTCAACAGTATCAATCAAACCGTCAGAACCAGGAATAACAGGAACACCTGATTTTTTCATGGTTTCTTTAGCTGTTGCTTTGTCACCCATCGAATTGATTTGATCGGCGGTAGCTCCAATAAATTTGATACCATATTCAGCACAAATTCTTGAAAATTCTGCATTTTCAGACAAGAAACCGTATCCAGGATGAATTGCATCAGCACCAGTAACTTCAGCAGCTGAAATAATGGCAGGAATATTCAAGTAAGATTGACGACTTGGCGGTGGACCAATGCAAACAGCTTCATCAGCAAATTTTACATGGAGGCTTTCACGGTCGGCAGTTGAATAAACAGCCACCGTTTTGATGCCCATTTCTTTACAAGTTCTGATGATGCGAAGAGCAATTTCACCTCGGTTGGCAATTAATATTTTTTTAAACATGATTCAATTTGAGCATTTGAAAACTTGAGAATTTATAATTTGACAACTAAGAGGTTTAGCAAATTATTCTATCTTCAAATTAAGCCAGTTCTACAACAAACAATGGTTGGTCATATTCAACTGGCGTTGCATTTTCAACCAATACTTCAATAATTTTACCTGAAATTTCAGACTCAATTTCATTGAATAACTTCATTGCTTCAATGATACAAACAGTTTTACCTTTTGTAATTTCTTTACCTATTTCAACAAAAGAAGGTGAATCAGGTCCAGCAGAACGATAGAACGTTCCAATCATTGGTGATTTAATCGTTACTCTATTAGTCGCAACTACAGGAGCAGCAACTGGAGTAGCTGGTGCGGCAGGAGCAGCCGTTGTTGCAGGACTAGCTACTGGGGCAGCCACTACTTGTGGAGCGGCCACTTGCTGAATTACTGGTGCTGCACCATAACGTTTCACAGATAATTTTAACTCCGACGTTTCGATGTTTACTTCATCAAGCGTTGATTGTGCAATAAAATCAAGGAGTTTCTGAATTTCTTTATTTTCCATGTTTGGACTGTTATAGGGATTACTTTACTCTTTCAGCGTACTCGTAAGTACGAGTATCAACTTTAATTTTTTCGTCTGTTTGGATGAATAATGGTACTATAATAGTTGCTCCAGTTTCAACTGTTGCAGGTTTTTTGGGTGCATTAGCGGTATCGCCTTTAATGCCAGGCTCTGTGTAAGTTACTACTAATTCTACAAATGGAGGCATCTCGCAAGAGATTGGCAATTCAGTTTCAGCATTAATCAAGATTTCAACTTCTTGACCTTCTTTCATCAAATCAGCTGCTTCAACCATTTCTTTATTAAGCGTGATTTGCTCGAAAGTAATATTGTCCATAAAAGTAAATCCAAATTCTTCTGCATAAAGGTATTGGAATACTCTACGTTCAACACGTACAGGGTAAATATTTACGCCTGAGTTGAAAGTATTATCAATGACTTTTCCAGAAGTCAATGACTTTAATTTTGTTCTTACAAAAGCAGGTCCTTTACCTGGTTTCACGTGCAAGAATTCAATAATTGAAAATAAATCATTATTGAATTTAATTACTAAACCGTTTTTGATGTCTGCAGTATTTGCCATTTTTTATTATTGATATTGTACTTTAAGGAAAATATTAATACAACCTATACAAGTGAATATCGCTATTGAATTTTAATGATTTCTTTATTGAAAATAAAATGTCTGCAAAATTAGTCTTTTATTAATAAATAGTGAAATAAATAAATATCAGAAATTTTGCAAGTTACATTGTTCGCTAAATTAGCTTAGTATGCCCATTTTAGATAAATGCTACCCCAAGTAAATCCACCACCGAATGCTGCTAAAATCAGGTTATCGCCTTTTTTTAGTTGAGATTCATATTCCCATAAACATAATGGAATTGTAGCAGCCGTAGTATTACCATACTTTTGGATAGTTAACATTACTTTATCAGGCCCGATACCCATACGGTTTGCAGTGGCGTCAATAATTCTTTTATTGGCTTGATGTGGTACAAGAAAATCAACATCTTCGCCTGTCAAATTATTGCGTTCCATAATTTCGGCTGAAACATCTGCCATTCTGGTTACAGCAAATTTAAAAACAGCCTGACCTTCTTGATGTATAAAGTGTTGACGTTGGTCAATTGTTTCATGAGTTGGTGGATAAGCACTTCCGCCAGCTTTTTGTATTAAATGATTAGCACCAGAGCCATCAGATTTCAAAATAAAATCCTGAATACCCAAGCCTTCTGTATTGGCTTCCAACAGTACAGCACCTGCACCATCGCCAAACAATACACAAGTAGTTCGGTCAGTATAATCAACAATAGAAGACATTTTATCAGCACCAACCACTACAACTTTCTTGTATCGGCCAGCTTCAATAAACATTGCTCCTGTCACAAGTGCATTTAGAAAGCCTGAACAAGCGGCAGCAAGGTCATAAGAACCAACATGAGGGATACCGACTGCTTCACAAATAATATTGGCAGTAGCTGGAAAAAAGTGGTCTGGAGATATGGTAGCACAAATTAATAAATCTATTTCCTCTGGCTTAGTATTCGTTTTGGCTAACAAACCTTTAACTGCTTCTATTGCCATGACAGATGTCCCTTTACCTTCACCACGTAGAATATGGCGTGTTTTGATACCCGTTCGGCTCATTATCCATTCATCTGTGGTGTCAACAAATTTTGCAAGGTCATCGTTGGTCAATATATCTTCGGGTACATAACCTTGTACTCCGGTAATTGCTGCAGTGATTTTGGTCATGGTTATATGGGAAATGATCGAATGACAAAATGTTTGAAAAATCAAATCATGAAATTAGATTTTTGCAAAAAGATTATTCAAAATCTTAAATTCGCTCATTTTGTATTACTTTAAGCAAACGCTTTTTTAATTTTTTCAGTAAGCTTAGACTCAACAATGCGGTGGCATAGATGAACCATGTTTTTGGTAGCAAGTGCCGACGAAGAACCATGAGCGATAACAACGTTTCCGTTAACGCCAATAATCGGGCTGCCTCCTACGGCTTCATAATTTGTTTGATCTATGAAGTCGTCTTTAACGCCTCTTTCAGACAAGATTCCGTACAAAGATTCTCCCATTTTCAAGAGAATATTACCTGTAAAGCCATCTGTTACAATAACATCTGCTTTTGCTTTGAAGAAATCTTTTCCTTCGATATTTCCGACGAAATTGATTTTTCTTTCTTCTTGGAGTAGTTTGTAGGCTTGCTGAACGACGACTGAACCTTTTTCTGGTTCTTCTCCAATATTCATTAAAGCAACTCTTGGAGATTCAATACCCATTGTAGCTTTTGCATAGATTGAACCTAAAATACCAAATTGTGCTAACATTTCGGGCTTTACATCGGCATTTGCACCAATGTCTAGAATCACCGCAAGGCTACCATCAATTTGTGGAGCAAAACCTGCAATCGGTGGGCGTTGGATACCTTCTATCGTTTTGATAGAAAACAAAGAACCAACCATCATTGCACCTGTGTTACCAGCAGAAGCAAATACATCAATTACTCCTGTCTTTAAAAGTTTAAACCCAACTCCGATACTGGAATTGGGTTTAGACTGTAATGCTCTTACAGGATGTTCACCCATTTCTATTGTTTCATTCGCTTCCACAATTTCAATGTTAGAACCCTTAAAATTTTGGTTATCAATAATCTGCTGAATTACTGCCGTTTGCCCAATCAAAACGATGGTTACGCCAGCAGGTAATTCTTGAGCTGCCAATACTATTCCTTCAACGATAGCTTTTGGGGCGAAATCTCCACCCATTGCATCAATCCCTATCTTCATTCAATTATTATTTTGTTATTCATTAACAGAATTGCAAAAATAACATTTTATGAAGTGTGAAACAGCCTTTTTGTTTGAAAATAGTTTTGAAAACTGATAGTTTTTTATCAAATCTTAGCTTGAATATTGATATTCAGCACATTATGTGATAGGCAATTACCAAAATCAACTAATTATGCTTGAACTGCATAACCTTCTACAACCATTTTACCTTTGTAAAACAAGTTTCCTTCAAATACGTGAGCACGGTGACGTAAGTGAATTTCACCAGTTGTTGGATCTGTAGTGATTGTTTTTGGAGTTCCAAAATCGTGTGAACGTCTTTTATCTCTACGAGTTGTCGAGTGTCTGCGTTTAGGATGTGCCATTTGCTTATTTCTTTATTTTATGATTCTTTATTTATTTAAAATGTGATTTGCATGTATGGAAGCAAATCATTAATTGTTGTTCAATTTCTTTAAAATTGCCCAGCGTGGGTCAATTTCTGGTTCATCTTCGCTTGATTGCTCTTCTTCGTCATCATCTTCTGAATCTGCCGTTGAAGTAGAATAAACAATTTCACCTTCGTCGTCATCTTCCCAAACTAAATCTTCAAAGTCTTCGTCTGAATCATCATCTTCATCAAAATCTGACAAAAATGTTTCTTCTTCAACTTGAAAACGGGGATGAAGCTTTTTCATTGGAATTTGCAAGCCAATGAATTCATAAATATCTTGGGCAACATTGATATACTGTGTGTTTCTATCAATAAGCATCAATTCATCTGTAATCTCTTCTGTATGGTCAGAAAACTTTAAAATCATTTTCTGAGTAATATCTACAGGAAAATCAAAAGTATCTAAACTACGATCACAAGTTAGTTCAACAGAACCTACAATATGATACAATAATTGTATCATTACTTCCGATTTATCTAGGGTAACAGTTGTTTTAAAATGCCCTTTTTCGATTAAATCTTGTTCTAATGCCACAAAGAATTCGTCTCCACCTTCAAATTCATGCACATAATGCTTGTTTTCAAGGCGAAAGATGTCAATTCTAAATGTATTTAATATGCTCTTATTCACTTGGTTTCATCGAAAAGACTGCAAAATTAGGGACTATTTTTTACATTGACAAGTATTGAACAAAATATTACAAGTACTTATTGGCAAATATCTTTTCGATAACGACCTTTGTTCTATGAAACAAATTATCAAAAACAACCTTTCTTACTTTGGTTTATATGCAATTGTTTGGCTTTTTGTGCTAATTTGGGTAGTTACGCACAGTAAATTAGAACAAATGTTATTCATCAATCAGCACTTTAGTTTATGGGCTGATTATTTTTTTCAATTGGCAACACAATTAGGAGAAGGTTGGTTTTTTGTAGCAATTATTTTGGTTTACTTATTTATTAGTTATGATAAAGCGTTAATGTTGACAGCATCGCTGGCATTGAGTTCATTGCTTTCATCCTCATTAAAACTTAGTTTTGATACTCTTCGTCCACTTAGTTTTTTTGCAGATAAGCATGTCAACTGGCATTTTGTAGAAGGTTTACAAATTAATATTCATTTGAGTTTTCCATCTGGGCACACTACTACTGCCTTTGCGATTTTCACTTTATTGACAATATTCCTTTACAACAAAAAATGGTCTTTACTCTTTTTATTACTGGCTTGTTTAGCGGGTTATTCAAGATGTTATTTGTTTCAGCATTTTCCTGAAGATGTTTTGGCGGGTTCGGTAATTGGGACTTTCAGTAGTCTTTTGGTTTATATTTTAATCAACAGGATGTTAGCAAATAATCCTAAAGAGTGGCATAAACGGAAATTATCCAGTCATAAAAAAACATGAGTCATCCCGAATTTTTTCTTAGAATAGTGAGGTTTAGGACGATTTGAGAGGTTTTTTTATTTATTATTGTACAATCCTTACTTTTCTTGTCTTGAAACAAGAAAAGTAACAAAAGAAATTCAAGAATTCCTAAACTCGCTTCGCTCAAACAGTAGGAATTCGTTGCCCATCAATCATAAAAAAGCGGTCGAAATTAGTTTTTTGACCGCTTTTTTGTGATTTTAAAATTTGGGATGACTCATGTTTATGTTTAATGAATTGCTAAGTTTTTCTTTTCCAATTTCTTAAAAAAATCATACATTGGATTGACATCCAACTTCACAAATTTTTGCCAAAGTTTAATGGCTTTTGTAATTAATTGACTTTCTATCAAAAAGCCATCGTGACCGTATAAAGAATCTAAGGCTTGAAAAGTTGCTCCTGGAATATGTTTCGCTAAAAATGCTTGTTCATTAATCGGGAAAAGTGCATCCGATTTAATACCCATTACCAACGTTTTTGCTTTAATCTGCGAAAGTGCTTGAATTGCACCACCTCTCCCACGCCCCACATCCTGAGAATCCATTACTTGTGAAAGCACATAATAGGAATACGCATTAAAACGCTGTGCTAATTTTTCACCTTGATAACGCTGATAACTTGTAGCACGATGTACTTTACCCAAAGGCTCGTCGTTTCTGGCTTGCGTTACACCATAGGTTTCATAATTTCTGTATGAAATCAAAGCGGTAGCACGAGCAGCTTTCATTCCTTCAATTCCAGCTTGTGGATTACTTTCTTTCCAAGTAGGGTCAACTTCAATCGCCATCCTTTGTGATTCATTAAAAGCAATTCCCCAAGGTGAATGCTGTGCATTGGTTGCAATTAAAATCAGGTTTTCAATCAAATCAGGCTGAGAAATCGCCCATTCTACGCTTTGTTGTCCACCCAAAGAACCGCCAATGCAAGTTCTAATGCGTTTTATTCCGAGATGTTCACGAAGTAAATCGAATGAATTTACAATATCTCTAATAGTAATAAACGGGAAAGTATGATAATAAGGCTCGCCAGTTTCTGGATTAATAGAAAGTGGCCCAGTACTTCCATAATGTGAACCTAAAACATTGACACAAATGATAAATTGCTTATCAGGGTCGAATAGTTTACCTCTTCCCACCAAACCTTGCCACCAATCTTCAACATCTTGACTACCCGTAAAAGCATGACAAACCCAAACTACATTAGAGCAGTCTTCGTTCATCTTACCCAAAGCTTGATACGCTAGTTCAATTTCTGGCAAAATGCCTCCAGCCTCTAATTTGAAGGCTTTATTATATTTAAAAAGATTATTCAATGGATAAAAAATGAGCACCAATACTCTTTTTGTGTGAAACGTTATTTACTCAATCAAAAGCGAATTATAGGACAATTGCTTTTGTAAATCCTCAAAACTTTCCTCATACTCCCAATACATCATCCTCCCGTGCGAACCCGTAACTAAAATATATTTCGCTGAAATTGACTGAATGCGTTTGATGGCTACAATTTTCACCATCTTTTCGGTAACTATTACTTCTTCAATAATTTCCTTATTGTTGGCGTCGAAGCCGTGGACAATGAGGTAATTCCCCGTTGTTACTTGAATAAATTTTGACATAAAGCTGACAAATTTGGTCATGAAAAAATCATGACGATAAACGAAAATAAATCGTAAACCCGACGAATACTTTACAGCATGAAAATGACTGGGAGAGTATCGTAATTGGTTTATATTTCCTAAAAAAGCCAAATAATCAGCTATCTATTTTAGGTAGGAATTAGCACCTTGCCTTTTACGAGCGGTAGGTTGCCAGAAGTTCATAGAGCCTATTCTCTCCCTTCTTCTTTATAAATCAATTACTTCGATGAGGCTGAAAACCTCGGAAGAAAATTGACTTGATGATGCAAAGTAAAACCTCAATGCTGGTAAATGCAAATTTTTAGAAGAATTCTCTGTGAACAATCTTCTTACTCAAACAGTATTTAAAACACAATGAATGGCAATTCTTCTATTTTAAGAGGCTTTGACGGCTTGATTATTACAGATAATTTCCAACCCAAAGTATAAATAAAGGAGTTTTTAAAATAACTTTGCTTATTCATGACATTAAATTGTACATTAACTTATAAAATGCGGGCGGCAAGCCTTTTTTCATCATTATGCCCCAATACGACTTTTTAGTTATCGGCTCAGGCATTGCAGGGCTTTCTTACACAGCAAAAATTGCTTCTTATTTTGAAGAAAAAGGTCAAGATATTAGAATAGCGATTCTTACCAAAACCATTGAAGAAGAAAGTAATACAAAATATGCACAAGGTGGCATTGCTACGGTTTGGAAAGATGATGACTCTTTTGAAAAACATATCAATGATACCATGGTGGCTGGTGATTTCATGTCTGATAAAAGAGCGGTTGAGATTGTAGTGACCGAAGCCCCAGAACGCTTAAAAGAACTGATTTCTTATGGCACTAATTTCGATAAAAAGCATGATGGTACTTATGATTTAGTAAAAGAAGGCGGACATTCTGACCAAAGAATTTTACATCATAAAGATTCAACAGGAAACGAAATTGAAAGAGCACTTTTAGAAAAAGTAAAGTCTTTCAAAAGCGTTGATTTCTTTACGCATTACTTTGCGATCGACTTAATTACGCAACATCATTTAGGCGAAAAAGTAACAAAAGATACTCCTGATAAAAAATGCTTTGGTGCTTATATTTTAAATACTTTAACTGGAGAAACAGAAACTTTTTTAGCCAAAACAACTCTTTTGGCTACTGGAGGAATCGGTCAGGTATATCAAAGTACAACTAATCCAACGATTGCAACAGGCGATGGTATAGCTATGGCATATCGTGCCAAAGGGTTGGTTGAAGGAATGGAATTTATTCAGTTTCATCCTACTTCTTTATATCAACCTGGCAAAAAGCCTTCTTTTTTAATTTCTGAAGCTTTGCGTGGACATGGTGGTATTCTGAAAAATATTGATGAATCTACTTTCATGGAAAAGTATGATGAACGTCTTTCACTTGCACCTAGAGATATTGTTGCCAGAGCAATTGACTCTGAAATGAAAAAAAATGGTGTTGACCATGTCTATTTAGATACTCGTCATTTGGATAGTGAAGACTTCAAACATCATTTCCCGATGATTTATGAGTACTGTAAACAACATCTTGGTTTAGAAATCACTGAAAAAGATATGATTCCTGTAGTACCTGCACAACATTATCTGTGTGGAGGAATCAAGGTAAATGAGTATTCGCAGACTAATATTAATTACTTATTTGCCGCTGGCGAATGTTCATCAACGGGATTACACGGAGCTAATCGTCTAGCCTCAAATTCTTTACTTGAAGCCATTGTTTATGCACACAGAGCTTTCTTAAAATCTATAGAAACCTTTGAAGATAACATCATTCCAAACAATATTCCAGATTGGAACGATGAAGGAACGACGCATCCAGAAGAATTAGTTTTAGTAACAGAAATGGCTCGTGAATTAGAATCTATCATGAGTAATTATGTGGGTATTGTAAGAACAGACCGACGACTAAAAAGAGCTTATGACCGTTTGGAATTGATTTACATAGAACACGAAGAACTTTATCGACAATCAAAAATTTCCGTTCAAATCAACGAACTGAGAAATATGATTAATGTAGCTTACTTGGTTATTAAAGATGCAAGAGCTCGTAAAGAAAACAAAGGTTTACATTACAATCTTGATAACATTAAAAATTAGTTAAAGTACATAAAAAAGCCTGACGCAGTAAATACTTCGTCAGGCTTTTTTATGTAATAATCATATTCTTAGAGAAGTAATCCCGCTAAAGTTGCAGACAAATAACTTGCTAAAGTACCACAAATCAAGGCTTTGAAACCTAATTTTGCTAAATCTGTTCTGCGTTCAGGAGCTAACTCGCCAATACCACCAATCTGAATTGCTACCGAACTAAAGTTAGCAAATCCACACAAAGCAAAACTTGTAATAGCCAATGTTTTAGCATCAAGTGTTTCTTTTACTTTCACTAAATCTAAGTAAGCAACAAATTCATTTACAACCATTTTAGTTCCCATCAAAGCTCCCGCAACTTGCGTGTCTTTAGCGGGTACACCCATTGCCCATGCAAAAACAGAGAAAACATTTCCTAAAAGGAAGTTCATACTAAGATTTGGCATTCCGAAAACGTAAAAACCAATATGCCATAAAATTGAATCAATTAAAGCAATCAGTGCAATAAAACCAATCAGCATCGCAATTACATTAAAACCTACTTTCAATCCTTCAGAAGCACCAGAAGCAATAGCATCTACCAAATTAGAATGTGTTTTTTTGATTTCAAGCTGAACAAATCCTTGTGTTTCAGATTTTTCAGTTTCTGGATAAACGATTTTAGAAATCACCAAAGCACCGGGTGCAGCCATAATGCTTGCCGCCAAAAGGTAAGATGCAGGTACTCCTAACTTGATATAAGTAGCCATTACTCCTCCAGCAATACAAGCAAAACTTCCCGTCATCGAAGCCAATAATTCAGATTTTGTCATTCCTTTTAAATAAGGTTTAATCATAATCTGAGCCTCCACTTGTCCTACAAAAGCCGAAGCCGCATTTGAAAGTGCCTCTGCCCCACTTACTCCCATTAGCCAGTGCATACCTTTTGCCAAAACGGCAATAATTCTTTGCATAATACCAAGATGGTAAAGAATATTTACCAACACCGCTACAAATACAATCGTAGGAATTACTTTAAAAAAGAAAACGAAATCATGCCCTGGTCCAAAAGCTTTCGTCATTAATTCTGGCTGAACCAAAGAACTAAATACAAATTCTGCCCCTTTATCAGCTTTTTCTAATAGCTGATTCACCATCTCTCCTAACTTTGTAAAAAGTGTTTTTCCAATATCAGTACGTAAAATAAAAACTGCCAAACCAAACTGCAAAGCCAAACCAACGCCAACAGTGCGGTAGTTGATAGCTTTTCTATTATTCGACATCAAAAAGGCAATTCCTAAAATTAATACAATTCCAATAAGTCCTGTGAAACGTTCCATGTACAAAGTGTTAATACCAAATCTTTTATGTGGTTGTTGAATCAAAAGTTAAAGATAAGACAAAAAAGACGAAAGGCGATGAATGCTAGAAACTAAAAGGCCTTCGCTCGCTTTTTTTGTATTTTATCAAGATTCAAGTCAGATTTCTAAACGTTTTCTTAACTCGGTAATATGAGCAGTGTGGTGTCGTCCATGCCAAGAATACATGCCCGTTACTGTACGAAGTGTATTCTCATCTCCCGAAGCTGGATGTACAAATGTTCTTTCAAACTGCTCTTTCGTTAATGATTTCAAAAGTACAGTCCATCTTTTGTGAAGTGCTTCTAATAATGTTAGCGACCATTCTATTGGTGCATTTCTTCCATCTTCTAATTCTGCCCAAAATTGTTCTTCGTAAGGTCTGATTGTGGGAGTATCTTCCGTCAAAGCTAATTTAAAACGACAATAAGCATTTATATGTGAATCCGCAACATGGTTTACGGTTTGTCGCAAAGTCCAACCTTCTGGACGGTAAGGCAACGATAGCTGTTCATCGCTCAAACCTTCTACTGCTTGTTTTAATAAAGTAGGTAAAGCTTCAATATCTTCAATCCATTCGTTCAATAATTCATCATCGATGTTTGTAGGTTTTGTGAATGCTCCAATTGGATAGCGCAATTTTTCTAAAGACAGATTCTCCATATTTCATTTTGTTATTATTTCAGGTTACAATATAAAGTAAAATTCAATTACAAATGTCAAGAGCCTATTACTTCCTTAGAATTAAGTAGTTTAACTTACAGTCACTTACAAAGAAATTCTTACTTCAAAACATGTTAACTAAATATAAAACTTTTATCATTTTAAAGGCTAATTTTTATCAGCTCTTGAAAAGGTTATATTTAATATAAAATATGAAATAAATATATTTTTATTCAGTCATTTATTGCACATTTTTTAAAAATTATGTTTGGTTATTTAAATAAATTCATTATAATCGTACTATGAAATTAACGAAAAGCAAAATAAAAAACTGTATTTAAGCATTTATTAAGAACTCTTTGAATTTTGCATTAAGTATAATTTCTTATATCAAAAAACACAACAAACTAAAACAACAACAATTACTCGACTTCCAAAAAGTCAAGCAGACTAGTACTAATTCCTTTATTTTATTACTTTCCAAAAACAACACTTCAATTTATACTATTTTATTAAACCGCATTTTCGCTTTTACTCCAAAAGCGAAGTTGGTGTTCCTTTTATTTTAAAATTTATTTAAAACTGAGTATCGATTCTTTTTAGCCTTTGACCCCAAATCACTGGCCTGACATACTTTTTGCTTTTACCCAAGAAATCTTGAATTAAACAGAATAACCAACCATATAACAACAAACATTTATGAACAAAATTTTACTATTCTTATGGGGAATACTGCTGGTTTCATCAACAGCATTTTCTCAAAAACAGACTGTAACAGGCACAGTTACTTCGGCAGAAGATGGCGCACCAATGCCCGGTATAACAGTATTAATTAAAGGAACTACAAGCGGTACAAATACAAGTAGTGAAGGGAAATTTAGCATATTGTGCCAGTCGAAAGATGTATTGGTTTTTACTTTTGTTGGAATGATTCCTTATGAAGTACCAGTGGGTTCGCAAAGCTCAATATCTGTAAAAATGAACCCTGATGTAATGCAATTAAGCGAAGTTGTTGTTACTGCATTGGGTGTACAAAGAGATAAAAAAGCATTGGGTTTCTCTCAGCAACAGCTTAAAGGTGAGAGCGTTGTAGAAGCTAGATCTACAAACTTAGCCAATGGACTTTCTGGTAAAATTGCTGGTTTTAGAGTAAATACGAGTTCTGGGCCTGGTGCAGCAGCTACAATACAAATTCGTGGTTCGTCTTCTGTTTCAGGAAATAACCAACCATTGGTGGTAATTGATGGTGTCCCCATTCAACAAACTTTCGATAAACAATTTGGTTCTGGCTTATCAGAAGTAAACCCAGATAACATCAAAGATATTGCCGTTTTGAAAGGACCAAACGCTGCGGCTTTGTATGGTTCAAGAGCCGCCAATGGTGTTATTTTGATTACAACTAAAAACGGCGCAGGAACAAAAGGCATTGGCGTTGAAGTAAACTCTAACTTTGTGGCTGACAGACCATTTATCTCTCCTAACTTCCAAAATACTTATGGTGGTGGTAACGGATACCGTACTTGGTACAGTGATGGTTGGAGTGGTTCTATTACAGATGCCAATCAAATTGCACAGTACAGAGCGGCTTATGGCCCAAATGCACCTTTGAGTGGTACAGATGGAACTGACGAAAGCTGGGGAGCACCAATGGATGGAAGATTGGTTCGCCAATGGTGGACTGGTACGGCTGTTGCACCACTTACTCCTCAACCGAATAATTACCAAGAATTCTGGCAAACTGGAACAGCTTTTACTAATAATGTGGCTATTTCTGGCGGAAACGATAAAGGAAATTTCCGTTTATCAGTTGGGCATCTCGACCAAAAAGGAATTATGTATTACAATGATTTTCATCGTAATAACTTCAAATTTAACTCTGGGTACAACTTTACAAACAAATTCAACATTACTTTATCAGCTGAGTACGTAAAATCTTGGGCAGATAACAGAAGTTATGCTTCTGGTCAAGAATTTATCTGGTCGCATCGTAGTGTATCTTGGGCTCAATTACGTGATTGGGAGTCATATACTTCAACACACATTCAAAGAGCAGTTGCAGGCAGACTACCAGATAACGACCCACCCAACTGGCAACATACTTTCTTTACGAACCCTTACTATATTCAACAAAAATTACCGTCGTCAAATGATAAAGATCGTTTAGTTGGTAATATTGCCATGAACTATAAAATCCTACCTTCATTAAGTGTAATGTTGAGAACAGGAACAGACGTTTGGTCGGATACTCGTATCAATATTGTCAACTTTGAAAGAGTAAGAAACGGAAACCGTACTCCTGGTCGCTTCTCAGAAGAAATACTTCGTCGCCAGGAAACAAACACAGATGCGATATTAACGTATAATGGAAGCGTCAATAAAGACATCTCAATAACAGCTCAAGCTGGTGGAATTGTTAGAAGTAATTATTACAAAAGAAATTATATCTACGTTGGTGAATTAGTAATCGACGGATTATACAATGCAGGAAATGCAGTTCCAAGTCAAAACACAATTGCTTCAACCATTACGAAGAGTGAAGTACAAAGTACTTTTGGTTCTGTAAACTTAGGATTCAAAAATGCAATTTTCTTAGATTTGACTGCTCGTAACGACTGGTCATCTACTTTACCAGCAGGCAACAGATCATACTTTTATCCTTCAGCATCATTGAGTGCAGTATTTACTGATTTGATTGATGGAATCAAAGGAGATGTTTTATCATTCGGAAAAGCACGTTTCAGTTTAGCACAAGTAGGTAACGATGCCGACCCATATCAATTGGCACAAACTTATCGTGCTGGTACTTCTTGGAACGGTTCAATCCCTGAATTTGCTGAAAATACTACTATTGCCAATTCTTCATTGAAACCAGAAATTACGACTGGACTTGAAGCAGGTTTAGACCTTCGCTTATTCAAAGGAAAAGTAAATTTAGATTTGACTTATTATGAACAAAAAACCAAGAATCAAATCTTAGGTGTTGAAATTTCAAAAGCAACAGGTTATAATACTCGTATTTTAAATGCTGGTCAAATCTCCAACTCTGGTATCGAAATAACACTTTCTGGTAGCCCTTTAAAACTCTCAAATGGATTCTCTTGGGATGTAAATTTCAACTTCTCTCGTAACAGAAACAAAGTAGTTGAATTAGCAGAAGGTTTAACTACTTATGTATTGAACGAACGTAGAGGTTTAACTTCAGAAGCAAGAGTTGGTCAGCCTTATGGAACACTTTATGGTTATGGTTTTGAAAGAGCTCCAGACGGACAATTAATCATGGTGAATGGTTTACCACAGCTTTCAACAAAACAAACAATATTGGGTAATGTACAACCTGATTGGATTGGTGGTTTCACTAATACTTTCTCTTACAAAAATTTCTCTCTATCTACTTTGATTGATGTGCGTATGGGTGGTTCAATCTTTGACGAAGGAACAGCCAATGCTCGTTGGACAGGACAATACGCAGAAACGGCTATCGGTCGTGAAGAAGGTGTCATTGGTTCAGGTGTGAAGGTTGTTTCAACCAATTCAGACGGAACGAAAGTATATGCTCCAAACGACATTATTGTAAGTGCCAATCAATACTATGGTTACAACAACCCACGCCGTTATCATGAAGCAGCCATTTTTGATGGTAGCTATGTAAAGTTGCGTGAAGTATCATTCGGTTATAAATTACCAACAGCTTTAGTGAAAAAATTAGGTTTCCAATCAGCTAAAATTTCAGCAGTTGGTCGCAACGTATTGATGATATTCAAAAACCATCCTCACCAAGACCCAGAAATTGATGCAAATGGCGGTAACAGACAAGGCTTTGGTTACGGAGAGTTACCTTCTACTAGAAGTATAGGAGCCAATTTATCATTCAGCTTCTAAACAACAAAGTCGATTAACGCAATCATTGTGAATACTAGTAAAGCTCATTGATTTAGCAAAACTAAAAACTCACATTCATTTAAAAAGATTTTTATAACATGAGAAAATTTAGCAAAATATACCTTCTAGCTACCTGCATAATTTTAGCGGCAGGGTCTTGTACAAGTAATTTCGATAAAATGAACGTTGACCCAAACAATCCGTCGTCGATTACACCACAATTCCTTTTACCAACTGGCATTGAAAGTTCCATCGACCGCTACTGGGGACATCGTACCCGTTTTGAAAGAATCAATCTTGACGGTGCTGAACTTTGGATACAACATCTAACCAGAAATATTTACTCGAACGAAGGAGACAACTACGGTATCTCTCAAGCTTTGCCATTAAATAACTGGAAAGGTTTTTTCAACGATGCACAATCAAATTTTAACAGAATTATAACCATTTCTGGAGAAAAAGGAACAATACCAAATGCAAACTATGAAGGTGTTGCTTTGGTAATGCGTACTTGGAATTTCTCAATCTTGACAGATATGTGGGGAGCAATTCCCTACACTGAAGCCCTAAAAGGAACAGCAGCTGAACCAATTTATACGCCAGCCTACGATTCTATGGAAAAAGTATATGCTGGGATGCTTGAAGATTTGAAAGTTGCCAATGAAAAATTAAGCGTCGCTGGGCCAAGTATTTCTGGAGACATTCTTTACAGTAGCAATATTTTAAAATGGAAAAAGTTTGCGAACTCTTTGCGATTACGTCTTGCGAACCGTCAAGCTGCTAAAAAGCCCACTGAATCAAGAGCAATTATGCGTGAAATTTTAGCTGACCCTGTAAAGTATCCAATCTTTACAAGTAATGATGATAATGCTTCCCTAAAATGTACTACAATTTTACCAAGTAATAACGAGTGGAATCAAGTATTGATTCAAGATGGTAGAACTGACTGGAATTTAAGTAAAACATTAGTTGACAAAATGAACGGAGTAAGTGATACCAGAATCAAAATATTTGGAAATCCAAATAAAGCGGGTAAATACGAAGGTCATGCAAATGGTTTACCAGATGCTATTGCCACAACTTACTTAGAAAGCAGTTCAACAATTGGTAGCTTCTTTACAGCTGCAGCTGCACCAGAAGTAGTGATGACTTATGCAGAACTTCAATTTATTTTAGCTGAAGCAAGTATTGATGGAGACATCACTGGTGATGCACAAGCTTATTTCGAAAAAGGAATCACAGCTTCATTCGCACAATTTAGTGTTACTGGCTCAAGCGACTTGATTGCACAATTAGGAACAGTTACTCGTGAAAAAATTCTAGATCAAAAATGGATTGCTTTATTCGGGCAAGGCATTGAGGCTTGGACAGAATATCGTAGAACGGGTTATCCAGTGATGCCAGCCGCCGATCCAAGAGCTGTTTTTGAAAACGGTGCTATCATTCCAACAAGGTTGCCTTATCCGGGTTCAGAATATTCATTGAATGCTAAAAATGTGGCAGAAGGTGAAAAACTAAATGGTGGTCCGAACGACATGAAAACCAAGCTTTGGTGGGCAGAAAAATAAACCAAAAGCGACCAGTACTTAACATTAAATTAGAACAATCATGAAACACATAGATAAATTACCTCCAATTATTCTTATTGCTCTTTTCGCATTATTGACGATGGCTTCTTGTAAAAATGTTGATGACCCTTTCGTTCCAAGAGTAGTATCACCCGTTTTAGTAGCCATTGATGGAACAGCTCCAGGTGATTTCGCAACTGAGCCAACCATTAGTTATACCAAAGCGGGGAATGTAGTTTTATCAGCCAGAATACTTGAACTAGACAAAACCAATCTTTTAGATTACACGAAAGGCATTGACTCTCTTCCAGTCGCTAATACAAAAATCACGATTACCTTGCGTAATAGCGGTGCAATTGTAGCAGAACTAACGACTGATGCAAAAGGTAAAATTAGTGTAGAGAAAACTTGGCAATCTTTAGGGCTTGCAAGCCCAGCTACAGGGAATAGTATTCCTCTTAATTGGAGTGGTACTTATAAAAGCCAAGCCTTTACTCGTTTATCTAGGGTTTCTGTAAAATAGCTTATTTTCAATCAATAAAGTCTATAGATTCGATTCCGTGAATATTATTTTTGTACAACATTTTTTACATAAATGAGTGTTTCTCTCTATTTAAAAAAAAACTTATTTTATGTATTTTTGCAAAGTAAATTAAAGAATAGATAATTTTACAACAGAAAAAACGTGCATTTTTAAATATATCATCATTTATTAATACATTTTTAAACGAAAAAATTATCGAAATCAATTTTGATTTTAAAAACTTTGAATTACCTTTAAATAAAAATAGTACAACAATCATACTTCATCAATCTATAAATCAATTTCCGAATTCTACGGGGTTTAAACCCCGTAGGAGTTCAGAAAATTTACTTGACAGACTTTCATTGAAAATATAAAAAGCGTTGTTATCTTCATCATAAATTTAATTCATTCACTCTTAAACGTTGTGTGAAATGTTATCAAATCTCAATCGCCGTAATTGGCTAAAAAAGAGTCTTTTTGCAACCGCTGGTTTAACTACAGCGTCTGCTTTTATTCTAAAAGCTGCTGCAAATCCTGTCCTTAGACAAGAATTACAATATAGCCTTCTTCCAGAATTTCTACTTGAAAAAGAATATTCAAATATTCCATTTGCAGCCAAAACACTCGTTAGATTAAGTGCTAACGAGAATCCTTGGGGACCATCAGAAAAAACTAAACAAGCTTTAATTGGTGCAATCGGTGATTCAAATCGTTATGCTTTCAAACTTCGTGGTGAATTAGTAAAAGCTATCGCTGAAAAAGAAGGAGTACCTGAAAATTATATTTTATTGGGTGCTGGTTCTTCTGAATTATTAACAGCTTCTTTGGTAGCATACGGACAAAAAGGTAAAATCATTGTTGGTGACCCTTGTTACATTTCTGGTAATGAAGAAAGAGTACCAATGGAAAAAGTTGCCTTGACCAAAGATTACCAATATGATTTAGATGCCATCGCTGGAAAAATCAATGGTTCGCAAAGTTTGGTGTATGTCACTAATCCAAACAACCCAATTGGTGCAGTATTACCTTCAGAATCATTCAGTGCTTTTATTGATAAAGTTTCTGACAAAATTACTGTACTTTCTGATGAAGCTTATATTGACTATGCAAAAGACCCTAAAACAGCCTCAATGATTCCAGCTGTGAAAGCAGGGAAAAATGTTTTGGTGCTTCGCACAATGTCAAAATTGTATGCTTTTGCTGGTTTACGTTGCGGTTACGCTATTGCAAAACCAGAAATTTTAAAAATGATTCAACCGTATTGTTCTGGTGGTTTTGATATGTCTGTTCCATCTTTTGCAGCAGCCATTGCAGCATTTAAAGATACAGAATTTCAACAATTGACTTTGAAAAATACTGAGGAGTCAAAACAATACTTGTATTCATTCTTAACCAAAGCTGGATATACATACATACCGTCATCTGCTAACTTCGTTATTTTCCCTCTAAAAATGAAAGGTTCTGATATGCTAGCCAAAATGGCTGCTGAGGGCGTCATGCTTAGAAAATGGGAATTTGATCGTCAACATTGGTGCCGAGTTTCAATCGGAACAATGGACGAAATGAAGGCATTCGCCGAAGCCTTTACAAAGGTTATTTCTTAGTTCTGTAATTCCTTGTGAAAACGTTTTATCCTTTATATTTCACAAGGAATTACTAATTTGCGACAGATGACAAGAAGAGATTTTATCGAAAAAACTGGTTCTGCCAGTTACCTGACCATGCTAGGTTTCGGTTTAATACCTGAAGCTAAAGCCGAGCCACTTAACTTACAACGAAACAAAGCCAATAAAAAGATTATCATTTTAGGAGCAGGTTTAGCTGGAATGTCAAGTGCTTATGAATTAATAAAATTAGGATACGAATTAACCATTTTAGAAGCAAGGAGTCGCCCAGGTGGTAGAGTTTGGACGGTTAGAGGCGGAACAACAGAAACTGAAATTGGTGGTATTACACAAACTTGTAAGTTCGATAAGGGTCTTTATTATAACGGTGGGGCAGCTAGAATTCCTCATAATCATAAACTTTCTTTACACTATTGTCGTGAATTTAATATCCCTTTAGAGATATTCATGAACGTAAATGAAGGAGCTTACTATTATTCAGAAGGAACTGGTAAATTATCGAACAAACCTGTTAAAATCAGAGAAATTCATGCTGATGTACGTGGATATACAAATGAGCTTTTAACAAAAGCGATTGACAAAAAAGCATTAGACGAAGAAGTTACCAAAGAAGACCTTGAAAAATTAAGTGCATACTTGAAAGAAGAGGGCGATTTGGACATCATGAAAAAGTATAAAGGTTCAGAACGTCATGGTTATAAACGTCAAGGTGGATACGGAGAGCAATCTCCAGAATTAGCTTCACCACATTTATTACATGATATCGTAGAATCTGGTCTTTTTCATCCAGCTTTTTCAAATGTTGGTGAATATACTTTTAATCAACAACCTGTAATGTTACAACCTGTTGGTGGAATGGACGCACTTCCTTATGCTTTTGCACAGAGATTAGAAGGTAAAATTCAATTTCAAGCAGAAGTACAAGAAATCAGAAAAACTTCACCAGGCGTAAAGATTGTTTATAAAGACAAAACAGGTACTGTTAAGGAAATTTTAGGTGATTATTGTATTTGTACAATTCCATTGCCTGTTTTAAAAGGTATTACATCTGATTTGTCTTCAGATATTCGTAGAGCAGCAGATTTTGTTCCTTATATGAATACAGGAAAAATTGGATTACAATTTAAAAGAAGGTTCTGGGAAGAAGATGACAACATATTTGGTGGAATTTCTAAAACCAATATGGACATAACACAAATTTTTTATCCATCTTACAACTTTATGGGTAAAAAAGGCGTGTTGAAAGGCTATTACAATTTTCACGATAGAGCTTTAAGATTAGGAAATCTTAGTTTAGCAGAACGAGAAAAAGTAGCATTAGAACAAGGTGGAAAAATTCATCCGCAGTACAAAACTGAATTTGAAAGTTCTTTTTCATTAGCTTGGCAAAAAATAAATTATTCAAAAGGCGGTTGGGCAGAATACAGCGAATCAGCAAGAAAACGCTTCTATCCTGCTTTGATTAAACCTGATGATGAAATTTATTTAGCTGGAGAACATACTTCTCATTTAACAGCTTGGATGGCTGGAGCTTTGGAATCAGCCAATTCAGTAGTTACACAAATTCACAAACGAGTAAACGCTGCTTAGCTTTCAACTCGTAAAACAAGATTTTAGCATGAAGAAATTGATATACTTTATAACCTTACTTTTTTTATCAACTAGTGTTTTCGCCCAAGAAGGTGAAAAAATGGGTATCAAACTAAGTGAATTTGAAGCTGTAAAGAAAATCGCTATCAAAAACTTAGATAAAGATACTTATGTAAAAGATGGAAACTTTGTATTAGATAACAGTACTTCTCCTTATGTTTTCAAGTTTTCTGATGGTTTAGAGCGAAGAATTTACTTATACAAAGTACTTGAATCGGCTGGAATGAAAGAAATTGCTAACTTAATGATTTTTACCACACCAAAAGATGGCAAGAGAATCAATTTAGTAGTTCCAAATCCATTAGCTGAAAAAGAAACTTGGGGTAAATACATTGATGATTTGAAAGATGGCGAAAAAGCTGTTTCTGGGTTTTCATCTTGTGTAGCTTTCGTTTTGGCAAAAGAATTCTCTGGTGTTGCTAGCGATAAAGGCAAAGAAGAAGACAAATATGAATATTGTTTTCCAGCTGAAGCAAAAATCACAATGGCAAATGGAGAAACAAAAAACATTAGTGATGTAAAAGTCGGCGAGTATGTAGTTTCTTACAACGCTATCAAAAAATCTGCTGAATCAACAATTGTAGAGAAAATTGATATTCACGAAAACAGTGAATTTGATATTGTGAAAGTATTTTTAGTAGATCCAAGCGAAATGATTACTGCTTCTGTATCTGTCAAATACAAATTAAAAGAACTTGAAGCAACGGCTAATCACCCAATTTTTACTGAAAATGGTAAAACAACGATGGGAGATTTGAAAGTTGGTCAAAATGTGTTTGTTTACGATAGCGAAACAAATAAATTTAAAAAGTTCAATGTATTTCTTACTAAAGCTGGTGCTAGAAAAGTAAATAAAGTTTATAATTTGATTACAGAAAAAAATAGTTATCTGGTAAACTCAGTTGTAGTTTTAAAGAAATAAAAATATTTAATTTTTTGAGATTGTTTTTGGATATTTCCGTAAATCCTTTCTCCTTTGGGGAAGGGATTTATTTTTTCATAAACAATTCAAAATGAAATACTTACAACAAATACACATAGAAAATATAGAATTATTAAAATTAAAACTTGTTGTAAAAATACATTAAGTGAAAAAAAAAGTTAATAAAGTTATATTTTATATAAAATTTTATTCTACCTTTGTACAGGCTAAAACGCCAATATCCAAAAACAATCTTAAAAATAAATGAAACGCATAGTGGTTACAACATTCATTGTTGGACTTCTTGCTACTTCATGCACTCGGGAAACAATACTTGTGAAAGCCAATAACGACTTTCATGCTATAAATACCGAAAATCGTTCTTTTACGATAGTTCAGGAAGTGAGTCGCCCACAAGAATCAATATCATCGTTAAACGAAACGGTGATTCAAGAGGAAATTGAGAAGCAAATGGAAATAAGAGGATACACTGAAAGTAGAGAAAATGCAGATGTGTTGATTTCTTATGCTATTTATGATAAGAATCTCAATTTACAAGAAGTAAAGAAAGTGTACGGAATTACACAAAATGATGTGTTTGAGGTGTATCGAAAAAACTTAAAGAATGGAACATTAATCATTTCGATGATTGACAAAAGTTCAAATAAAGTATTTTGGACTGGCTATGCTTCTAAAATTATGAAATTCAACAAATCTTTAGCAAATAGAGATTTAAAAAATATTACCAGAGCAATTTTTGATAATTATAGCGTAACTGCCAACAGTTATTTGGCAAAAAACAATTAACAACTCCTCTTATACAATACCATTTAACAATGAAGCTCTGAAAACCTCGATTAAATCGAGGTTTTTTATTTTTATAAGAGTTTGCTCTTCAATTCTTTAATCTCCTCAGAAACGTCAATTCTAGTACTAATTTTCTCCAAATCCACTAAAAGAGTAGATAGAAATTGTTGATGTACTGCTGACTGTTCATTAAAAGGACGATGAGCTAATCTTTTCTTAATTTGATTCCAATCTGCAATAAAAGATTTCAATTCTTCGTCGAAATAAGTATCCGCAAATTTTTCATAAATGTAGTTTTCAGCAACTTCATTAGGATGAATTAAATCGGCTTTATAAAAGCGATAATCACGCAAATCATCCATCATTAATTCAAAGGCTGGAAAGTATTCAACATCGGTATAATCTGCTGTTAAATAATGGCAAGCCGCACGGAGTATTGATTTTGAAATCTGATTCTCTGGAATACCTTCTTTAGTATGTCTTACTGGAGAAAGCGTAAGAATTATCCTCAAATCCGGATTTGCAGTTTTCAATTGCTTATGCAGTATCGCAAAGCTTTTACAAATGTCTTTTACACTTAATAAGTCTTTTTCAAAAAGCTTATTCGGCATTTTATGGCAATTTGCCACATAAACCGGAGTCGATAAAAGTTTGTAAATAAAAGCTGTTCCAAAAGTAATTAAAGCGAAATTGGCTGATTGAAGTTTGGTTGATAAGTCGTTGATGTTCTCATTAATCGTCTGTGCTAATTCCTTTTTTGAACTGGCAAAAAACTGTGAATGGAAATCATAATGAAACCAAGTACTTTGGTTTTCGATGAAGAGGCGTTCATCGGCTAATTGATAATCTGGAGATAAAACCTTAAAAATTGAAAGCGGATTAAATAAAGTTCCTAATGGATTTACTTCAATTTTTAACTTATTATTTTTCAGTTGATTCCCAACTACATCCGCAAAGCAAGAACCTAGCGTAATGAGTTGAGAATCAAGAGAAATCTTATTTTGAGCTTTTGGAATCGTAAACGTTGTCCTAAATTCAGCCATGAAAAGCTTATTTTTGTTTAACCGTAAACGCTAAAGTATCTGCATTTACACCTGTAAAGATACCTAATCCATTAGTAATTGTACTAGGTGGCGTACTGATGTTTTGCGAAGTACTTCCTGTACTGTTATACAAAGCTGCATAATCTGGATTTACTTTTAACAACACAATATTATGTTTTCCAAAATATTGAAATTGCTGAGAACGTAATATCGTAGTAGTTCCTTGTACTGGTTGACTTCTAAAGCGTCTTGTTAAATCGCTAAAATTAGTCGTTGTAGGCAAAGTAATAATTAATACTGGGCTAACTTCAAGGTTATCAACTACTACAAAATGATAATCACTAGTCGTGTTACTCCACGTTAAATTAACATTTACGTTTTCATCAACACCTCCACCAAAACCTCCACCAGATGATAGATTCAGTTTTGTTCGTGCAATCGAAGTAATATCCGTTTTAAAACCAACTGGTTTTGTTGGAATAATTGTACTTGCCGTTACAGGATTACCATTATAAACAAATGACAAATTATAAGTAACACCAACCTTCAGCTTTACATTTGTATCTGATTTATACAAACCCTCTCCTACCGAAGTTAACGCATAAGTATTTGTACCATCCGAAATTTTGATGTCTAATCCATTAATTGGCGTTTGCGTATTTGAAGTATCTTCATTGTAGGCAATTTCTTTTTTCACAATCAAAGAAATAGGTTTACCCGCCACTAAATAAGCTTCTACAATCGGTTTAGCTCCTCCTTGAATAAAATTAGAATCCTCTTCACAAGAAATTAAAAAACCAAGTAATGAAACACTCAATACAAAAGTAAAGAGGCTCTTTTTTGATGATATATAACTGATATATGATTTCATTTTTTCTTCTTTAATTTGATTTTTTGCTTGACTAGATAACCCAAAACAAAAAACATTTCAACTTACTTGAACTTATAACTAAATGTGATGTTAGGCGTGAAACCTAAATAATTGACATCCGTAATTGAAAGATACTTATCTCCTGTAGTTGCATCAGTAATGGTTTGATATTTTTTGTACCAAACATTTGTTCTTCCGTAAGCATTAAATACCGAGAATCCGATACTTCCACGTGAGAAATTATATGTAGCTGAAACATCTAAACGATGCGAAGCTGGCAAACGATTTCCATTCGTAATTGATGGATTTGTAAAGTCAATTTCAGTTCCGTCTAATAATTTTACGGTATAACCGCCCACAATTGAAGTATAAGGTTTTCCAGAAGCATAAATCCAAGTAGCGGCTAAATCCCAACGACCTAATTTATAAATATTAACCGATTTGAATTCGTGTCTTACATCAAAGTTTGAAGGGAAAGAATTGGCTGAGAATTGAGCGATATATTTATCAGAATGAGCAAAAGTATAACCAACCCAACCTGTATAATTACCAAATTTCTTCTGAACCAAAAAGTCAATTCCTTTTACTTTACCTGTACCGTTGAAGAATGTTTCGTTCGCAATTAAACCACGTCCAATTTGTGGGGCAAAACGTAATGTATAACGAGTATCGTTTTGAATATCCTTATAATATCCTTCCACATCAAAAAGGTAATCGTCTAATTCATAACTAAACCCGAAAATGTAATGCGTTGAAGAAGTAACTGGTAAATAAGAATTATTAGCCAAAACCCAGAAATTACGACTTCCGTTTGAAATATCTTCTCTTTCAACCTGTTTTGCAAACTGGTAATAGATACCCCAAGCTCCTTTAAACTTCAAACGGTCATTTACTGAGTAAGTACCTGAAAGTCTTGGTTCAAAATAGTTTTTACTAGTTACATCAAAATAATTGGCTCTGATACCAGCTTTCAACACCAATTTACTATCAAATAATTTTATTTGGTCTTGTAAATAAGCGGTCAACAAACTTCCTTTATCATTTTTAGCAATAATTACAGTCGTATCATTTTGACTGTTAGAATATTGAATGTTAAGTCTTGTTGCTTGAATACCAAAAGCTAACTGATTACTTTTTGAAGTATTGTATTCAATATCAGTTTTAGCAGAAAAGTCTTTCAAATCGTTACTTTCGATAGAACCAAACTTAACGGTAGTGGTTTCGTTATTTCTTACAAATGAGTTTTCACTCGTATTATCTCTTCCACTAAAGAAGTTAGAATAACTAATCAAGGTATTTGTATAGAATTTATCACTCCATTTTTTCGACCATTTCAAACTCGTACCAGTGTTTCCCCATTTAGAAAGGTCAGTATTGTTAAAACCGCCTCCGCCACCAAATGGCAAACCTAAATTCTGCGAATTATCAAGATAATCTTCTCCGTTATAAATACTCAAACTTACGTTTTCATTTTCAGATGGTTTGAAAGTAATTTTTCCATTCAAATCATAAAAATATGATGTTGCCGTTTGAGCACTCTGTGCTTGACGGAAACCTCCGCCACCAAATCCAGCACCTTGTGTTGTGGTTGTACTTGAATTAAAAGTATTGAAGATTTTATTATATAAAGGACCTGCCCATGAACGACGACCCGCTACAGAGAAAGTTACTTTTTTATCTTTAGTAACTGGCCCTTCTGCCCAAACATTGGCACTGATTAAGCTTAAATCCCCGCCAAAATTAAATTCTCTTTTATTACCATCTTTACTTGTAATTTCAACTACTGATGAAATTCTTCCCCCAAATTTAGCATCAAAACCACCTTTGTAAAGCTGTACATCTTTGATTGGATTTGAGTTAAAAGCTGAGAAAAAACCATAAAGGTGGTCAACATAATAAACTGTGAAACCATCATAAAGTACAAGGTTTTGGTCTGGCGTACCACCACGAACATACAAACCAGAAGACGATTGGTTAGCAGCACTAATACCTGGCATTAATTGAAAAGAACGGAAAATATCTTTTTCACCAACGTTTGGTAATTTTGCAATATTGCGAGGAGTCATTTTAAACATACCAATTGTTTCAGCAGCTTTCAATACTTCTGTTTTTTCGCCTTTCACAACTACTTCATCCAATTCAGTATTATCTGGTTCCATTTCGATAGTAATACCTGAAATGGGTGCATCAGGAACCAATTTTATCGTCGTAGTTACATAACCAATGTAGCTTAAAATTAAGGTTGTTGTATCTGTCGGCACTTTCAAGAGCGTAAAATAACCATCCACATTGGTTTGTGTGCCAGTTTTTTTACTCTTAATCATGATATTAACAAATGGAAGTGGTTCTGATGAACGAGCATCAAGAATTTTCCCTGTAAAAGTAAAATCGAATTTCGTAGCAGGTTTTAAAGCAGCTTGGCGACGAGTATTTTGTGGAATTGCTTCCATCGCAGGGCGATTTACAGCAATTTGTGGCGTAGTTCCTTGTGGCGATGGAGCAGTAATTCCTGCATCAGCAATTGTTGGGGCAGGTACGGCAGAATTTCCTCCGTAATAAGTACCACTATTGTAACTACTTTTCACATAGACTTTTTGTGATTTAGGAACAATATGAACTAATTGATTATCATCTACATAAAACTTCAGACCAGAACCTTTCAAAAGTCCTCTCATACCTGTTTCCAATGGCATATTATCAAACCAGTAACTTGCATATAAGCCTTTAATTTTAGTTGGGTCATATACAAATTTAGCACCTACTTTTGTTTCTAAATCAGCTAAAATTTCGGCTAGAGGGCGATTATTATAGAATTCATCTTTGATAGTAATCCCAGTAGTTGTTGTAACCTGCGAAAATACCTTCACTGAGAATAGTACTAAAGTGGTTAATAGAAAAAGTTTTTTCATGAAATACAGTTGGTTAATCCGAGTACAAAGTTAGGGCAATCTTCTCATAAATTGCCACTTACTTTAGAATACATCAAATAGACCGCTATTATTGTGCGATAGTTGCGTTAAAAAATGTTAAATATCTTTATCTGATTATTAAAACGAGCAATGTGTTTACTTATTGACCTATACTTTTAAAAAAGCCTTCTGAGTAACTTTCGCTGATGGGAATTTGTGCATTACCGATTTTAATCTTCAAGTTTCTGATAGATTCGATTTTATCTAACGATACAATAAAAGACTTGTGTACTCTGTAGCAATCGGGTGTTGGGAGTTTCTCTTCAATGGCTTTCATCGTCATTCTGGTAACGATGGGTTTTGAAGAAGTTGAAGTGTAAATTTTGATATAGTCTTTCAAACCTTCAATATAAGTAATTTCCGAAACCTTTATTTTCACTAAAGAATAATCAGCATTTACAAAAATGGCAGATATTTTATCCACAAGTGGTTCTTCGCTTACTTGTGGCTTATTTCTTAAAGTAAATAATTCAGATGCTTTGTTGACCGCTTTTAAAAATCTTTCAAAGTCAATAGGTTTCAAAAGATAATCTACCACATCTAATTCAAAACCTTCAAGTGCATATTGTTTGTAAGCCGTAACAAAAATCACCATTGGCTTCGTTTTCAGGCTATGCAAAAACTGAACGCCTGTAATTCCGGGCATTTGTATATCCAGAAATATCAAATCTATTTGTCCATTTTGTAAAACTTCAATCGCATCAAAAGCATTTTTACAGCGTTTTACGAGTTTCAGAAATGGTATTTTATTAATATTGTCCTCAAGTAAATCAAGGGCTAAACTTTCATCATCTACGGCAATACAATTCAGCATAAGCAATCTTATTTATCACAATTAACGCTCCGAAAGCGTAATTATATTTTATCTCTCTTCAAAGATACTCTTTTTGTGCTATTAGAATATTACAAAAATCAAATTAAGACAACTCATCTTTTCGGATGATGACAAGTTTTATTTTATAATAATCGTCTTGATTTTTAATGATTAGCTGATGATTCTCTGGATAAAGTAATTCCAACCTACGTTTTACATTGGCAAGACCAATTCCAGAAGCTTCATCTTTCTTTTCTATAAACTGTCGGTTTACTTTATTCCTTACTTCAAATGTCAAACTGTTTTTTTGAGTTGTTAAAGTAATATCAATTGTTGGGTTCTGAATCATGCCGACGCCATGTTTAAAAGAATTTTCCACAAAAGGGATCAACAACATAGGTTCAATCGTTTGATTTTTATCTAAATTCCCAACTTCAAAATTAATGTCTATATCATCGCCAAAACGTAATTGTTGAAGCTCAATATATGCTCTGAGGTACTGAGCTTCTCGCCCCAAGGTTACCATTGCATCGTCAGATTCATAGAGCATATAACGCATTAAATCAGATAGTTTTACCACTACAGGTTCTACTTTCTCTGGTTTTCTTCTTGAGAGTGAAACAATACTATTTAATACATTAAATATAAAATGAGGACTAATCTGCGAGCGTAAAAAGGAAAGTTCAGATTTTAATCGTTCATTCTCTTGTTCTTTTTTAAATTTTTCATCTTCAAGGCTGTCCGATACTATACGATAAGAAGTACTGATGGCTAAGAAGAAAAGTATTTGAAAGGTAAAGCCAGTTCTGGGAGTAAACTTTGCCTGAAAAAAAACAGTCTTAACAATTGCATTCAAGAAAAATACCGAAGCAATCAAGCAAGTAATCGAAAGTAAATACCACCAAATACCTTTAGTCTTTAAAATTTTAGGTATTAAAAAATTACTATTCAAATAAAAAAAAGGAATGTTCAATAAAGTAAAAATGGCAAAAAAAGTAGTGATTGATACCCTTGGTATTAGTGGTGGACGACGAATAATTGCCTTAATAGGTTCTGTACTTTGAGGTTGTAACAAGAATGGTAATGCCAACATAAAAGCCCAAAATGCAATATGGAGAAACACAACTTGATATTTTGTTAAATTAATCTTGGTCATTTGAGACATCTCATTTAAAGCAGTTATTCATTGAATAGCCTATTGATAAACAGGCAGTCAGACAAATTTAATTAAAGATAACCTGTTAAAAAACATAATAGTATATTCCGTAAATTTGTGCAGACCATTAAGCTTATAAAAGCGACCATTGAAAATCAAATCTAATTTTTCCAACACAATCCATTCAATCAGAAAATGAAACAATTAATATTAAGCTTCGCTGTACTTACAGCCATCGGAAACGTAGCATATCCGCAAGAAAAACCTAATAAAGCGGCAAAAGCCACCATTAACAAAGTAAAGAAAGAAGTAATTTTAGAAGAAGGCAAAGACCCAATTTGCAAAATGCACGTAGAGAAAGACGCTAAAAATACCTCTACTTATCAAGGGAAAAAAGTGAATTTCTGTAGTATTGTTTGCAAAGAAATGTTTGATAAAAATCCTGAAAAATATGCTGTGAAAGCGGCTGTGAAGCGTTAAAAAAATCCCTCCAAAAACATTTAATAAATTTTGGAGGGATTTCTATTGCTGCTAAAACTAAACTTCCATTTTAGTCCAAACTGCACCAGCTGCATTTGATTTTAAAACGGTATCAATAAACACCATTCCACGTAAACCCTCTTCGATTCCCATAAAATCATGGATTTCAGGGTCGTATCCCGAAGTATTTTCACCTTCTCCGTTTAATCCACCAGTAGCATTTTTCTGTGCTTCCTCTCCCCATCTTGCACGAAGTGCGTAAGTAAAGTTTCTGTAAATATTGGCAAAGGTCTCGATATAACCTTCTGGATGACCTGCTGGCTGACGAGTATGTGCCTGAGCAGCTTTTGACAAATTCCCCACTCCAGTACGGATAATTCTTGAACCGTTTTCTTGGTTGGTTAAAATCAACGTATTAGGCTCCATTTGTTTCCATTTCAAACCACCAAATTCACCATATACTCTGATATTCAAATCGTTTTCTTCACCATTACAAATTTGTGAATTGTGCAAAATCCCTTTCGCTCCGTTATCAAAACGTAAAAGCATGTTAGCATCATCATCCAACTGACGACCTTCTACGAAAATCGTTAAATCAGCACAAATCTCAGTAATTTTTAAACCAGTAATATATTCAGCTAAGTTTTCAGCGTGCGTACCAATATCTCCTACTCCACCTGCTGCACCACTTCTTGCTGGGTCGGTTCTCCAAGCAGCTTGTTTCTGACCTGTTGCTTCCACTAATTGTGCCAACCAACCTTGTGGATATTCAACAATTACTTTACGAATTTTACCAATTGCACCTGCTTTTATCAAAGCTCTTGCTTCTTTCACCATTGGATAACCAGCGTAGTTATGCGTTAAAGCATAAATCAATCCTGATTCTTCAATAATATCTTTTAATAAATAGGCTTCTTTAGAATTCAGGGTAGCTGGTTTATCAGATACCACATGAAAACCATTTTCTAATGCCATTTTTGCAGCAGGAAAATGAACATGGTTTGGAGTAACAATTGAAACAAAATCCATTCTTTCTCCTTCTGGCAATGCTTTTTCAGCCAAAATCATTTCCTCAAATGAACCATAAACACGGTCGGGAGAAAGATACAATGCTTCACCTGTAGCTTTTGACTTTGCAGGGTCAGAACTAAAGGCTCCGCAAACTAATTCAATTTCGCCATCCAATGCCGCTCCACGACGGTGAACAGCTCCGATGAAAGCTTCCAAGCTTCCACCAATCATCCCCATTCTAATTTTTCTTGCCATTTTTCGTATCAATCAGTCGGTAAGTAATTGTTTTATGTATTTTATTACCACAAATTTACCGCATAGGATCCTAATTAAATCCTTTCTTGTGATAAACTCAGTACAAAATTTCATAAAAATACTGATAAGAACTTACAGACAATCTGAAAAAAAATTCGTTTTTTTGATAGATTTTTCTCTGATGATTTTTCACATATCTAAGATTCCAAACTAATCCAATCAATTTTCAATCCCTAATCAATTATGAATCAAACTATTAACAAGTCAAGATTATTTAACGCAAGCTGTTTTGCTTTGATTACAACGGCATTTTCATTTAGCATTCGTGCGGGTATTTTGCCCCAATTGGCAACCGATTTCAATTTATCAGGCGAGCAATTAGGTTTTATTAATTCAATGTGGTTTTTAGGTTTCCCGATTGCCATGATTGTTGGAGGATTAGTTTATCATACTTTTGGTCCAAAAAATATCATGATGGTAGCTTTTGTGTGTCATGCTTTAGGTATTATTTTAACGTTATATCCTGGACTTCTTGGTGGATATACAGGACTTTTAATATCAACTTTTTTTATTGGAATTGGCAATGGCTGTACGGAAGCTGCTTGTAATCCAATGATTGCCGATACTTATCAAGGTGCTGAAATGAGTACAAAATTGAACAGATTCCACATGTGGTTTCCTGGCGGAATTGTATTAGGAAGTTTACTTTCTAAATTTATGACGGATGCCAATTTGGGCTGGCAAGCACAAATCTGGTTGATTTTAATTCCTACTGTGATTTATGCTTATTTATTTTGGGGTCAAACATTTCCAAAACCAAAAACTGAAGGAGTTACTTCAATCGGTAAAAACCTTCAAGCCATGGTAACACCTTTGTATATTTTTATGTTTGCTTGCATGGCTATTACTGCTATCACCGAGTTTGGTCCACAACAATGGACAGGATTAATCATGAGTAAATCGGGGGCAAGTCCAATGTTGATTTTGGCTTTGGTAACAGGTTTAATGGCAGTTATTAGATTTTTTGCAGGCTCTATTGTGAAAAAATTTGACCAAACAGGAGTATTGCTTGGTTCTGCTATTCTAGCTACCATCGGAATTTATCTATTAAGTACCCAAACGGGTGGAATGGCCTACGTAGCCGCTGTTTTCTTTGCAATGGGTGTAGCATTGTTCTGGCCAAATATGATTGGATTTGTTGCCGAAAAAGTACCACTTTCTGGAGCGTTGGGGATGTCAATCGTAGGAGGAGTTGGTATGTTTTCTACTTCTATTTTTCAACCAATTATTGGTCGTTGGATTGATACTGCCAAAACAGAACAAACAGCAGCTGGCTTAACGGGTGATGCGATGGAATTAGCAGCAGGACAGAGTACGTTGAGTACAATGATGATTTTCCCATTAATATTGGTTGTTGCTTTTACTGGCTTATATTTCTATATGCGTAAAGGTACTTCTGCTAAGGCATAACATATACTTAAAATTTCTTGCAAACGAAACCCCACAAATACTTGTTATTCTGTGGGGTTTTCTTTGTCTTTTTCCCGACCTTTCAGCAAGTTTTAAAGATTGAATTTTATGATTAAAATAAATCAAACAACCATGTTAAAAATCGGGAAAAGGTTAATTGTAGCATATATCATTCTCTTTATCATCTCACAAATATTATCTTCTTGTTTTAGCTTCAGAATGAATCAGCAAGAAATTGATAAGGCATTTGCTGGCTTCAAACAAAAACCAATTCAACATCAAATAGAAGTACAAGGAACGAAAATGAATTTTGCTGAAATCGGTAATGATTCACTTCCCGTGGCTTTCTTTGTACATGGTTCGCCCGGTTCTTGGTCGGCTTTTATTGATTTTATGAAAGATACTTTTCTACTAAAAAAAGTGAAAATAGTTTCAGTGGATAGAATTGGTTTTGGAAAGTCTGAACTTGGAGAAGGCGAAAAATCTTTACAAACTCAAGTAGAGTTACTGAAACCTATCGTAGCATATCAAAAACGTTTTGGTAAAAAAATTATCCTCATCGGACATTCTTTAGGTGGTCCAGTTATCGCAAAAATGGCGATGGAGTATCCCGAATTGATTGATAAACTGATTATCGTAGCAGGTTCTATCGCACCAGATTTAGAACCCAATGAAAAATGGTTTAGAATTCCAATGGCATTTACGCCTATCCGAGTATTAATTCCTGCTTCTTTTCGGGCTTCTAATGATGAAATCTTATATTTGAAACCAGAATTAGAAAAGATGTTACCTTTGTGGAAAAATATTCGGCAGCCCGTTATCGTGATTCAAGGTGGAAAAGATATGTTGGTGAATCCGAAAAATGCAGATTTTGCCAAAAAAATGTTGGTAAATTCATCAAAAGTAGAAATCATACGGGTAGATACCATGAATCATTTCGTGCCATGGTCGCATCCGTTTTTAATAAAGAAAGCTATAAGCTAAAACATGAAACTAAGAGTAGGACAAGGCTACGACGTACATCGTCTGGAAGAAGGAAGAGATTTTTGGTTAGGCGGAATTATCGTTCCCCATACACATGGAGCTGTTGGGCATTCAGATGCCGACATCGTTTGTCATGTAATTTGTGATGCCCTTTTGGGTGCTGCCAATATGCGAAATATTGGGTATCATTTCTCCGACAAAGACCCAAAATACAAAGGCGTTGACTCTAAGATTTTGGTAAAAAGAGTATTAGAAATGATTCGAGAAGCAGGTTGGGAAGTAAATAATCTTGACGTAACGGTGATTTTACAAGAACCCAAACTCAATCCGCATATTCCAGCCATGAAAACCTGTTTGGCAGAAGTAATGAACATTCCCGAAGAAGACATTGCTATCAAAGCGACTACTTCAGAACACATCGGTTTCGTAGGACGTGGCGAAGGCATAGCCGCCCAATGTGTGGCTTTGATTTGTAAAGAGTAGGTTTATTTGCTTATATTTACTTTGGTTAATCGTTCAATAAAAATCTAATTATCATGACTATCATATTAGACATCAAAGAAAATAGTCAAGTACCTGCTTTTATGGAACATTTGAAGGGACTTGATTATGTCAACATCTTAAAAGAAGTAAAAGATGAAGATAGAAGTCAATTCATAAAGGATTTGGCAGAGGCATTTAATGATGTAAAATTGTACGAGAAAGGACAGAAAAAGTTAAAATCAGCCAAAGCTTTGTTAGATGAATTATGATGTTATTGCTACTGAGCCTTTTGAACGTAAATTAAAAAGGCTTGCTAAAAAATATAAATCGCTGGCTAAAGATTTAGCATCTATTATTTACGAACTTTCCGAAAACCCTACTATGGGTACAGCCATTGGTAAGGATTACTATAAAGTAAAGGTCGCTATTTCCAGTAAAGGAAAAGGTAAAAGCTGAGGAGGAAGATTAATTACTTATGTCCGTGTTGTAAATGAAACGGTATTCTTAATGGACATTTACGATAAATCTGAACAAGCTAATATTTCTGCCAAAGAACTACAAATGCTAATTGATGTTTTATCAGCTTAAACAATAAAATCCGTATAGATAAAAGAATTTAGTTAATAGTTAACATAGAACGCTAAAACATATTTACAAAAAACTCTATTTTACTAAAAATTATCAAGCAATGACACAGCCAGCAAGTAATCCTCCACTTTCAAATGTTCAATTAGAACTATTGAAGCTTTATGCAACAGGCGTATCTGATGAAACATTATTAGAACTAAAAAAGACAATGGCAAAATTTTTCTTGGATAGAATGCGTCAATCTGCCGATAAAATTTGGGAGGAAAAAGGCTATACAGATGCTCAAATACAAGAAATAGATTAATTCCATGAAGGTTGTATTAGATACCAACGTAATATTAAGAGCTATTTCAAGTAAATCTGAATATGCTATGCTGATTGATGAATTGTACTTACAAAGCTATTCAGCATTGATAAGTACTGAAATCCTATTAGAATATGAGGAAAAAATAACCCAATTTTTCAATAAAAGTATCGCTAAAAACTTCCTTGACTTCTTGATAATCATACCAAATGTGGAAAAAGTTGAAGCATTCTTTCAGCTTAATCTGATTGAATCTGACCCTGATGACAACAAATTTGTAGATTGTGCTTTTGTTGGTAATGCTCATTATATTGTAACTGATGACAAACATTTCAATATTCTAAAAAAACTTGACTTCCCTAAAATACCTGTAATTACTGCGGAAAATTTCAAACAATTATTAACTTAAAGTAACACTATAATCCCATATCCATCAACTCTTCTTCTCTCTTGCTTCAATCAGTTGTTTGGCTGCTTCAATCGCAGCAGGAACAAACTCGTTTTCTCTTACTATTTGATGTAAACTTTCCGTTGAGTATGCTTTATAGCGTGATATAAACTTTTGAGTTTCCTCGGTAAATTTCTTCTGTTCAATCTTTACTATTTGTTCAGAAGTATAATTTGTTCTTACTGTGCGGAGTATAAACTTAGTAGCTCGATCAAAATTAATAACATAAGCCAACAAGCCAGCTAACAGTGTAGAAGGTTGAAAACCAATTGGTAATCCTTTTAAACTAATAGTTTCTCGTAAAGGAGAAAAAGTAAGTATATTAAAAAGTCCCAATAGAATTATTAAAATTAAACCATACTTGTAAAAAACTTTGTGGAAGAAAAACAAATACATATTGATGACTACCGCCCCGAAAGCAAGATAATGCTGAATTGCTAACTCAAACTCCTCAGTTTTATAAAGTATCACTACTGTACCATCAATGGCTGTTGCAATTGTATCTAAACAATAAAAAGCTAAAAAAATGATTGGTATTAATTGCTTGTAATTATTGAATGTCTTTTTGAAATTCATCTTAAATAATTTTAAACACTCTGCCCAAAAGTCAGCAGATTATTGTCAGGGTCTAGGATTGAGAATTCTTTTTGTCCCCACGGTTTTAGCTGTAAATGTCCTGCTGGATGGATAATGGTTTTGTTGGCTAAAAACGTTTGGTACAATTGGTCAATATCATCTGTTCGGATATATACCTGACCATAGTTTTCGGTTGGGTCTAATGCTGTAAACTCAAAGAAGTGAATTTGTATTTTATCTTTTTGCACCATCAAGTAACCCTCAAAATCAGCGCTCCCAAATTCTTGAAAGCCCAATTGCTTTATGTAAAAATCCCTTGTAATAGTTTTATTACGCATGGGAAGTTTAGGATTGATGTCGGTAAGCATATTTTAATTGTTTAATGCTAAAAGAAATATTGTTTGTAAAATATTTGCAGACAGTTCCTGCATTTTATTTATCGTTCCAAGGCGAAATTCACTAATGCTGTTTGGTGTCTTTATACTGCCAAAGAACATTAATGATTTTCCAAGTACCATTAAGTTTCACAATGTGCATATAGTCAATCCATTCGTCGGCAATTAATTTTACAGAGGCTGTACGTTCTGAAACATCAAGCAGTATAACTTCTTTTTTAGGTGACGAGGGGAATTTATCGCCATTCTTATTATAACTTTCTGCTAGCAAAACCATCGATTCTGTTGTCGTTTCTCGGACATAATCTTTTCCTGTCGCTTTGTCTTTCCAAAAAGTACGTTTAACCATTCTAGGGTGTAATGCCCCATCCATTTGTTTAGGATTTGGTTTATGTTGAGATTCTATATAGTCAAGAGCGGCTTGTTTGATGGCTAAACTATCTTGTTTAGTTTGTCCCAAAACCATATTACTTGTCAGAAATAATACGAGGCATAAAAGAACATGTTTTGTCTTCATTTTAGCTGTTTTGTTGATGAATAAAGTTTAGTAAAATTTTATACTGTTGGGTGTGATGATAATTTACTTTGTCTCCGATATTCAAAGTTTTAAAACTATGAATAACAAATACGCTTGTAGTCTCAGACTACATTTTATTTATCGTTCCAAGTCAAAAAAGACTTGGAACAGCAAGGGACCAATATCTAATCGAAATGCTCTTTAATATTTAAATGCGTTTAACCTGTATAAATTAAGAATATGCTTGTATTGTATTTTTATTTTCTTGCTTAACAAATTTCGAGCGTGACGCTCTTCCATGTTTTAGGTCTTAGGAGAACCTAAGACCAGTTGGAGAACCTAAGACTAGTTGGAAAATCCCTCAGTCAAGTTGCTTAATCTCTCAGTCGGGAAGCAAAATCCCTTAGTAAGGTTGCTTAATCTCTCAGTCAGAAAGCAAAATCCCTCAGTCAGATTGCTTAATCTCTTAGTCGGGAAGCAAAATCTTTCAGTCGGGAAGCAAAACCCCTTAGTCAAGTTGCTTAATCCCTCAGTCGGGAAGCAAAATCCCTCAGTCAAGTTACTTAATCTCTCAGTCGGGAAGCAAAATCCCTCAGTCAGGTTGCTTAATCTCTTAGCCATTGTATATGTCTCCACAGACAATTTCAACTTGCTATAAATAACCCCTTGACAAATTTTGTGAGGGACGCTCTTTTATGTTTTAGGGCTTAGGAGAGAATAAGACCTGTTGGAGAGTTAAAATACTGGATTGAGTAGAAGCTCTGATACTTCTAACATTTTTTCTATATATTCAGTATAATTACTTTTTGTGTTAGACCTTGAAACTTTATTTTGCATATGTTTTCCAACGGAAATAAATACTTGATTATTCAGAACTTTTCTCACATATTTAGTTTTTGACTCTTCGCTTTCATGTGCTATAAAGTTTCTGAGTATTTTCATTTCTAGAAATAATTCTTTATAGGTTGCAGATTCTATTACATAAAATGGGTTTTTATCACTTTCAAAAATATATTCAGATATTTCTTCGATTTTAGAAGTATAATCTATAAACCTTGAGTTCCTACCTTTCAAAACTTTTTCTAAGTGACTCCTATCTCTAAAATTAAGTATTCTCTCTGCTTGAAACCCACTAATACTACTCCCACCTATTGCATATTCTATAAAAAGTTGTGATATAAATATTTCAAATTTTACAAATATTTTAAAGAAGGCAATTTCATAAACTCTTTCATCAAGATTAGGATTTCCTTGAAAGAATGTCTTCCAATAATCAATCTCAGACTTTAATTCATCATTGTTCATACATTACTTTTATTCTTTTTCAGCGTAAATAAAATCATTTAATATTTTTATTCTTTCTGTTCTTTCAGCTTGGCTTGTAGTTCTTGTCACATGATGCTTTTCAAACCCTGATAGCATTTGTATTTTTGAACTACTGAATATTTGACCTTCTTTTTGCATAAACTTCTGAAAATCAGACTCAAAATTCATCAATAAATTAATAAATATATCTACATTGTCAATAAAATTATTCACACTAAATTGGTCGTTACGCCTTCCACTAAAATTTTTAATTCCATACATCTGATGTATGATGACACAAATCAAGGTAAAAAAATAGTTTTTCCTGTGAAAATATGACGTAGTAAACTTTTCGCTATTAAATATTTGATTTAATATTTGAAAAAGCCTATCAAACTTAATTTCTATATCATTAGCTTGTTCAAATCCTTCATCAAATTTTTCATAGTATTTGTCTATTATTATCCTAGATTCTGCAATTATGCCATCGTTTAAAAACATGATTATTGATGATACAAATTCAATATCTTTCATTCTTGATAAATCTTTGTCTCTAAATGTTGAATTTTCAATAAAAAAATCTCTACATTCTGCTGCTTTTCTATAAACAAATACTTTAAACTCTCCCCAATATTTAGCATTTCTTAATTCCTGTTCATTTGCTGTCATACTATTAGTATTTAGTCGAGCAAACATATCATAAATACTTGCATCATCTTTTATTTTGACAACTTCAACTGGAATATTATATTCTAAAATTTGAATCTGAATATCTTCTTCTAAGTCATTGTAAAACATACCTCCAAATTCTTTACTATGAGATTTCAATATTGGAAAATCTCCGCTAATAAAAGAAATAATAGCTCTTAAACGTTGTTGCCCATCAACAATCTCTCTTGTTGTTTTTCTTGTATTCGCATCTATAGTTTGTCTCATAAATATAGGTGGAATTGGTAATCCTCGAACAATGGTATCAATCAAATAAGATTTAGCTTTCTCATTCCAAATAGGATTGCGTTGATATTTTGGTGAAATAGATAAATCTCCTTTATCATTCCAATTAAGAAAATCATTAATGTTATATACTTTGGTATCTTTTATATCTGACATACAATAGTTCTTATTTATATTTTCTAAAGCTCTAATTTAGTTAAAAAGCATAACACATCTGAAGGTAGTAATAAATAATAAATGGTAAGCATTTATAGCCACAGGTTCATTTATTCAAATAAAACAAATTTCAATGCCACAAACTAAAGAAAGTAATACCATGAGTATTTATCACTTCATTTCAATAGGGGTGGACTTAAGTCCACCTCTATTGAAATGAAGTGGAGTTGCAAACCTATGAGGTTTTAAAAACCTCATAGGTTTGCAACTCACCGCTAAAAATGCAACCTCAACTGTACTTTCACTTCTGAACGATGCGGAGCGGAGATTTCATCTAAACCTGAACCAAAAGTAAGAGCATCGCCCAATAAATCCGTTCTTGCCCAACGAATCCAAGCATCTACATTCCGATTGATTTTGTATTTCGCCAAGAGATAATGCCGAAAACCATGTTCGTAATAAGCAGGAAATGAAAAGGCATAGAGGACATCTTGTTCATAGAAATATTGTCTGTTATCATAATCATCCGTCTTGAAAAAGGCAATTCTACCCGATAAAGCAATCCGACCAAAATCTGCATTGACATCTTGGGCAATGGCAAAACCTTTGGTAAGGGCTTGTCCATCAAACTGAAAAGTACTTGCCGAAGCCCTTGTTTGAAATTCCCAAGTTTTAGAGAGTTTGTAATTTACATTCACCAACAAAGCCCTTTTGGTTCTTTCCCTCACCACGGTAATTTCTCTTGTTTTCTCCTTCCCTTTATCCAAATACGTTTCGGTAATTTTAGTATTCTCTTCTTTATTCTCTTGCCTGATTTGCAGATAAGCCTGTAGCTTTTTAGAAGGTTGGAAAGTCAAACGCCCCAAATAATCAAAGCCTTTGGTTGGCTGTTTATCCACCAAGTAACGATACCAAGGAAAATAAAAATAATCGAAATAAGCCGAAGCCAACCATTTTCTGTTGATAGCATGTTTGATGCCCGTATAAACTCCCCGTTCGTTGATATTTCGGGAGTTTTCAGAAAAGCCATTGGCATAAAAACTATGGAAATTTTTATCATAATTCCGAAGCATTAGCGAAATATCGGTATGTTTACTTAAACTCGCTAAAATACCCGTTACTGCCCCTACTCCTCCACTTTCGGAACGGGCAACTTCTCCAAAAAGATTATAATTCTGGAAATGATACGTCCAATGCAAGCCAGCCAAGAAGTTTTCCTTTCCCGAAAACTCAAATTGATTATAGGCTTTTTCAGCTTTAATCAAGGGCAAACTAAAATTGGTTTGTAGCAAAGTAATTCCTGCTTGAAAAGTAGTAATCCTGTTGTGAAAGCTTATGTTTAGTCCATAATTTTCTTCCATCAAAGAGCCTTTATCAGCAATTTCCGAAGGCGTGCGATGCAAACCAGCAGTTTGCAAGGAAGTAACATAGTCTGCATTGGTGCTTTTATCCTGAGCCAAATTTGCATCACGATTCATTCGAGAATAGAAAGCAGTAACATCTAAAGAATGAATTTGATAAGTAGCAGTACCACCACGAAAGAAATTACTTTCCATCACCGAAGAATATGGACGAGTGCCAAGATGATTTCTACGAGTCGTTAAAACGGTTTCAGCACCTTTCCCCAAATAAAATCCAGCGGCTGAAACCAAGCCTTGTCCGAATTGGAGTTGATAATCACCCAAAGTGATGTTTTTCCAATGTCCTTTGTTTTGTATTTGAAAATGAAAGGAAGTAAAATCTATAAGCTGACTTTCACCTTCATCTTTTTCGATGGTGAAACCTGCACTAAAATCTTTGGGCAAAGCGATTTTATAGCGTGCATATAATTTCATCGGCGAACCTTCATAACGCACTTTACTGCGTGCATCTGGTTCGGTAAAACCTTTTTTGGTTTCTAAATACTGCGTGTATCTGAGTAAGAAGTATTGATTGGCTTTCTGCAAGCTATTTTGAAAGGTTTTGATAGAAAATCCATCCGAATTTACCCGCACGAAGGGAATGAATTTATAAATGGTCGGTAAATCAAAGTCTGGAATGGCTTGCAATTCATAGATTGACAATAGTTTTCCTACATTTTCTCGATAAGTAAAAAAGGCATTCAATTGTTTTTCAGAAAGCAAGTAAAGAGATGCTAGTTCTTGACGGGAGACTTTATTCAAATCCAAAGGATTCAAATAGTTTTGGTAGAGCGATTCAAACAATTCTTCAGAAACACCATCGACAGGATTTCCCAAGATTTCTTGAATGAGGTTTCGGATATTACTTTCTTGTGTAGAAAGTTCTTGTGCTTTTACATGAGTCGAAAGAACGATACTCATTGTAAGGAGTAGTATTTTTTTCATAGTAGAAATATTTAATGTGCAGTACAAAAAAAATGATGCTTTGAGTGTTTAAACCAAAAGCATCATCTAAATCGCTTTGTACTAACAAGTTAAATATTTTTACTGAAATTTTCTAGCAACTACTTCTAAAAAATCGTTGGCTTCTTCAGCGACAGAAATCCAATTATATTTTGGTGCTAAAAACTTATTCATATAATTTTTTGCGTCTGATAAATTGTCGCAAGCATCTATCTTATCAATGGCATTGCTGTAAGCATTGATGTCGCCATCAAATAATTTACCAATAAACACAAATTTCTGATTTAAACTCACGCCATCTGCAATACTCTTGATGGGACGATTAAAGGCCAAATCAGCCAATGGAGTACCGCCAACAATAGCATCTCTTTTCAATAAATCGTTTACCGTTGGTAAATCGCCTGTGAAAGTATCATTGAGGCGGTCAATTCCAGGTAATTTGATTTCTGCTGGCGTTCCTTTTCTATCAATTTCCGCTTGAATTTTATCAACTGTTGGCAAAGGCACATTTTCATCATCTAAATCTTCTTCTGGTTCAATGTCAAAAAAAGATTTAGCAGCTTTCTTCACTGGAATTTCTTCAATGACTTTCGGACTAGCTTTGATAAAAGATTCTTTTCTGAAAGGTACTTTTGCTGATAATATTTCAAAAAATTTATCCGCATTTTCAAATTCTACTTTATCGCTGATTTCCTTGAGCCAATTCAAAGCAACCGTTACATATACTTTATCTTCACTTCCCATTTTCTCCACCATCGACTTGGCAATATGGTTGTTGATTTTTGTATATTTTACAAGTTGTGCCAAACGCTCTTTGGTAAGTGTAAACTCTGGAGAATCTCTGACGAAGTCGTCGAAATATTTACTTGGGTCTAGTAAAAGAATAATGGTTTTAACAACTGCTTTCGATAGCATTGGTTCAAAATGCTCTCGTTTCACCATAATATGTTGTGAAGCCGTATTCATAAAAGCTTTCAAAGCAGCTTTTACGTCGTCATTATCAAAATTAAAGTAAGGGCTTTTAAATGCTTCTGTGTCAGCTTTCCATTTCTCGAACAAATCGTTTACCACAAACATATTTACTTGTGCAACGTTACTGAGTTTTAAGATTTGTTGACCATTGATTGTAGCAGTTCTATTGAAGAATTCATCACAAACTTGGGCGGCATATTGTTGTCCGTAATTTTCGATTACCGAAAAATCTAACTTCATGATTTCTTAGAGGGTCTTTTAAACTATTTGAAATAACGTAATGATTAGTACTTATTAACAAAGTTAGTGCTTTAATCAGTCTGAAAGAAGAGAGTTTATTCAATCAATAGAATAACCAAGCAACAAGTAATAGATTAAACGCAAAAATTGAACCAAAGATTATTCAATAAAAAAACACTAACCAATAAATCCCTCAGAAAGAAGTCCTTTTTTGGCATTTTTGAACCAAAGGGTTAAGTTAAAATCCACAAATATGAGTTATCCCTAATTTTAAAATCACAAAAAAGCGGTCAAAATTAATATTTGACCGCTTTTTTGTGATTGATGAGTAATGAATTCCTACTGTTTGAGCGAAGCGAGTTTAGGAATTCTTGAATTTCTTTTGTTACTTTTCTTGTTTCAAGACAAGAAAAGTAAGGACTAGACAATAATAAATAGGAAACCTTTCAAACTGTCTGAAACATCACTATTCTAAGAAAAATTCAGGATGACTCATGTTTATGTTAACTAATTTCTAGCTTTTCGCAGGCTTTCATGGCTGCTGTTTGCTCAGCTTTCTTTTTGGAATAGCCTTGTCCAATAGAGAAGGCTTCTTCATTCACAAAAATCGTTGCTGTAAACTCTTTATTATGTTTTGAGCCTTCTTCGATGATTTCAAACCTAATCGGTTTTCCTTCTCGTTGAGCCCATTCTATGACAATTGATTTAAAATTAGGATTATTCTGAACAACCGTCTCAATATCAAAATGCTGAGTAAGTATTTTTTTAATGATAAACGACCTTGTAAATCGAAACCCTTTGTCTAAGTAAATCGCACCGATTAAAGCTTCGAGTGCATCGCCATACATTGATGTTCTAGTCAAAACTGTTTTACGATTTCCATCATATTCAACAAGTCTATCCAACCCAATTTTTCTAGCCACAACATTCAAAGACTCACGACTAACCATTCTTGAACGAATTTCAGTCAGGAAACCTTCGTCTTTAAAAGGGAATTTTTTAAACAAATATTCAGCTGTAATCATCCCTAATACTGAGTCTCCTAAAAATTCAAGGCGTTCGTTAGAATCCTTGTAACCTTTAGCTATAGTTTCTTTTGATACCGAAGAGTGCATAAAAGCTAAACGATACAACATTAAATTCGAGGGATTCTCTCCGATAATATGTTCTACTGCATTTTTTAACTTTTTGTCTTTAGGATCACTTGAAAAAAAATCAATAATTGGTGATAGCATATTTTTAAAATGATAATTGATAGTTAAAACCTAATAGCTAAAGCTGATTGAATGAGATTGCAACATTAATAAAAAAATTTGACTTCGCCTTAACTACTATCAATTATCCCCTATTACACTATCAACGATAAAGCTATATTTTTTTGAAAATAACTGTAGCATTATGACCTCCGAAGCCAAAACCATTGCTTAAAACAACATCAATTTTTCTTTCTTGAGCCTTGTTCAAAGTCAAGTTCAAACGATTATCAACTTCTGGATCTTCCGTGAAGTGGTTAATCGTTGGTGGAACCATTTGATGTTGTAAAGCTAAAATTGAAGCAACAGCTTCAATCGCTCCAGCTCCACCCAATAAGTGTCCAGTCATAGATTTTGTAGAGCTAATGTTCATTTTGTAAGCATGCTCACCAAATAAATCTACAATAGCTTTTAATTCTTGAGGGTCACCAAGTGGTGTTGAAGTACCATGAGTATTGATATAATCTATTTCTTCTGGTTGAATTCCAGCATCGTCAAGGGCATCTTTCATTGAAAGTAATGCACCATAACCGTCTGGATGTGGAGCTGTGATGTGATAAGCATCTGAAGAAAAACCTCCACCGATTAACTCAGCATAGATTTTTGCCCCACGAGCAATCGCATGGTCATAATCTTCAAGGATTAATGCACCAGCACCTTCACCTACAACAAAACCGTCACGGTCTTTGTCATAAGGACGAGAAGCCGTTTTAGGGTCATCATTGCGTTCAGACATCGCACGCATAGCCGTAAAACCACCCACACTTGCAATCGTTACAGCCGCTTCCGAACCACCCGTTACACAAATATTGATACGTCCTAATCTGATATAATTAAAAGCATCAATAATCGCATTATTGGCAGAAGAACAAGCCGAAACCGTTACGTAGTTTGGTCCACGGAAACCGTGGCGAATTGAAATATTGCCAGAAGCTGAATCGGCAATCATTTTCGGAATAAAGAAAGGATTGATTTTAGGAGTACCATCGCCTTTTCCGAAGTATATCATTTCATCTTCAAAAGTTTTTAAGCCTCCGATACCAGAACCCCAAATTACACCTACTTTATTTTTATCTATATTTTCAAGATCAAGACCTGAATCCACAATGGCTTCATCAGCAGCAACAACAGCGTATTGCGTAAATTGATCCATCCGACGAGCATCTTGGCGGGGAATAAACTTTGTAACATCAAAATTCTTCAATTCGCAAGCAAAGCGAGTACGGAATTTTGAAGCATCAAATTTTGTGATATGATCACAACCACTGACTCCATTTTTTAGTCCATCCCAAAATTCTGGTACAGTATTTCCGATAGGAGTCAACGCACCTATTCCCGTTACAACTACTCTTTTAAAACTCTTCATGAGGAAAATAAAATTTAACTAATTTTATATTAGATAAAAGACGAAAGACAAAAGATGATATTTGAAAAAATTGTCAGCAAACTCATCTTGTTATTTAAAATTTCTTGATTTTACCTTCTTGGGCTTCTATCTAAGCATATAATTAATACTCAAATTTGAGCATAATTAAACTGAAAATCAATAAAAATGTGCTAATCTGTCTATAAAACTATGGTTCAGGAAGAATCAATAATTTTACTTTCAAATTAGCACATAAAGAAGTTCAGATTACTTGGCGTTTTCTTCAAGATATGTGATTGCCTGACCAACTGTTTGGATATTTTCAGCTTGATCATCTGGAATAGAAACGTTAAATTCCTTTTCAAATTCCATGATTAATTCTACTGTATCCAATGAGTCTGCACCCAAATCATTTGTGAATGAAGCCTCTGGAGTAACTTCTGCTGCGTCAACGCCCAACTTCTCGACGATAATGCCTTTTACTTTTTCTGCAATGTCTGCCATTTTTAGAACGAATTTTGGTTAGAAAAACGGTGCAAAGATGATGATAAAAATTAGATTATCAAACATTTTTTTAATACCGCATTACTATGAAAAGATTTACTATAATTATTTAAAGAATATTATTAAAAACATAGTGAAGCAGCTCCTAAAAGACCTGCATCGTTGCCTAAAGTAGCACGTTTGATGGTCAAACCATCAGCATGATATTTAGTCAACCAGTACTCCATCTTAGTTGTCATAGATGGTAAAATGTAATCAAATGAAGCCGATAAACCTCCGCCAATTAAGATTAAATTAATATCAAGAATCGCCACTAAATGACATAAATTCTCTCCAAGCAACTCTCCTACTTTAGCGAATACTTGTAATGCTAGTACATCGCCCTCAGAGGCCGAAGCTACTAAGCCAGTCGTAGAAATCGTACCATCATCTGGTAAAAGCGTAATACCTCTAAACTCTTTTCTCATAGAATTTGCAAGGTCTAAAAGCTCATTTTTACCAATATTTCTTTCTAAAACTTTACCGTTTACCGAAGGAGTATGACCAGGCTCCATAGCATTACCTCTACCTCCAGTAAATACTTTTTTACCGATAATGGCTGCTCCGCCTACTCCAGTACCTAAAGTAATAAATATATAGCTTTCGTCAATACGCTCTTCTCCAAAATAAAACTCACCCAAAGCCGCAGCATTTGCATCATTTTCAAGGAAAAAATCAACTGTAGGAAAACGTTTTTTTAATATCTCAACCAAAGGAACATTGTTCAACTCAGGAATTGCAGTAATCTCGATAGGTGTTACTCTAGCTGAATTAATCATTCCTGGCAAACCGATACCTACTTTTGTGATATTTTTATTATCGATTAATTGTAATCCGATTGCTTCTCCAAGACGATCTTCAAAATGTCCCGATTTTCGCCAGCTCACAGTATCGTGACTATAAAAGTTAGTTATCTGACCCGTTTCTGAATTTACGATGCCCATTTTGACATTCGTTCCGCCAATGTCTATGCCTAAGTACTCGACTGCCGCCATTATTTTGTATTGTATAGTGATAGTAAAAGTTTTGTGGTCTCAAAAATACGGAATTTTTATCAGTGGATAATACAAACTAAAAACGAATTACGTCTTTTTATGCACTATCCTGTATTATTGATGGGAACTATTTGTACTTTTTTAGCATTTTATGTCACCAAATCTATTCTACTATCCCTCCCTTATTCCCTAAACCCGCTTTTTTCAATTGTTCAACAATTTCAAAAACCGCAGGACAAACTTTAGTATTCTCTAAAGTAAGCGGCAATATTCCTGCAATATTCTTTCTATCCGTATGCGGATACTCTCTACAAGCCTTTGGTCTGACATCATAAATTGAACAATAATTATCCGAACCCAAGAAAGTACAAGGCGTAACGTTGAGTACATAATCATGATCGCTATCCAAATGCAAATGCTCTTTTACCAATTGTGCAGGACGAATACGTAAATGTTTTGCAATGCGGTCGATGTCTATATCCGTAAAAATCGGACTAGTCGTTTTACAACAATTTCCACATTTTAGGCAATCTACTTCATCAAAAACTTCCTCATGAACAGGATGAAAAGCTTCGTCCAATTTCTTGATTTTTTTATTTTTAAGTCTATCAAAAAACTTTTTATTTTCAGGAAACTTCAAGCGAGCTTGCTCGTTGAAAGCTTCTATATTTTCTTCTGTGTATATCATGGGGTAATATTTTTCTCTAAAACGGATTCTATAAAAATCTTTAGGCTGGGATTTAAAGGATAAAGTTTTTTCAGTACTCTACCTTTACGATATTCTTTTGAAACTTTATCGTAATCTTTGTAATTCTTCTCAAACTTTCCAGCTTTTTGATGAAGTTTGTAATCACAATTGTTGATGGATTCTTTAATTTTATCGGTGTAATAAATTGGTAATAGCCAACATTCAATTTCATCAACTGAAATGGCAAAAATGATTCTATGAATTACTTTGTCAAAAAACTCTTTTCCAAAAGCTTCCGAAATACTTAGCTTAAATTTATCTATTACTTTTTCTATCAATTCTTCTGGTGATAGCTTTTTGCCTTCTTTATCTGTTTTCTTTACGTCAAAGTGAGTTTGCTCAGAAACATCAGTGTCAATTTGAATGACCAAATACTGAATACTTTGAAAGGCATCTCTAAAATCTTGGGAACGACAATATTCAAACACTTTATACCAGCCACCAAATTTCTTGATTTCATCTTCATTTGTGGCATCACGAATAGGTTGTAAAGGAGTTATCTCATCAGAAATGTCATCCTCGAACATACCTATTAAAATATTTTCCAATACGGCATGGTCTGAAGGACCTTCTGCTACAAGTCCAAATAGTGTCATGGTTTTAGAAGTTTTTTGGTAAACCACCAATGTAGCCTCTCATAAATTGTTCTGAAAGTCGAACTGGGATTTCTCCTTCGGGAGTAGCAATTGGTAGAACTCTTTTTGTTTTGGTATGTCCATCTTTATTTCTTGACACAACTAACAAACGTTGTTCATCATCATTCAAATTGAGTCCATCCAAAACAGCAGGATTATGGGTTGTAAAAATTACTTGCTTATCGTGCTTTTTAGCCAATTTGCTTAGTATTTTGATTAATTCGCTACATAATTTTGGATTCAGCGAAGTATCAATATTATCAATAGCAAAAAACTTGGGCGTGTATTTTGAAATAAATAAAGCAAAATAAAACATCAAAAACAGAAAGCCTTCATTAGCACTTCGTTGGTCGAAGTATTGGAGTCCCTCTTCCAAAAAACGGTCTTTTATTCTGATTCTTCTTTCAGTAAATACCAAATCTTTAGGAATTTCAAAGCCTTCAAACCAATCGATTAATTCCAAATTTTCAATAATTTCTTGAAACTCTTCTGGTGTTTCCTGACTCATCACAGAAAGTAATTTGAATAAGCCTTCGCCTCTAATACCTAAAGGTTCTATTTGAGATTCTTCCTCAAATTTTCTTAGAAAAGTATTTTCTGGGGCGTAGATTAGGAAGGATTCAAAATCAACTACTTTTTCTTTTAGTTTTATTTTCTCCTTTACAAAATCATTTGTCAACTTATGGATTCTCATTTTATAAGAAGCGATTTCTTGTTTTCCCCAAAGTTCGTCAATCTCCCCCTTTTTTAATAAACCTTCAAGTGTATTAATAATCTTAAATTGTGCTTCTATTTCTTTTTCTAAAATTGTTACTTCAGAGTATGACATATCTTTTACAATCCTGTCACGAGTTAGAATATGAGAAGCCCATTCGCTGAAAACTTGATTTTCATTGGTTAGATGAAATACAATAACCTTATCATTTAAACTTAACTCAATAATTATTTTATCTTGTAATGTATCTTTTATAAATCCACTTCTCATTAAAACAGGCTCAGTAACTCTAATCCCTCTTGCACTTAAAAATTCTTTCCCTAACTTATTTTCAGCCGCAGCCGAGCCAAAAGCGATTGCTTCCAAGATATTACTTTTTCCACAACCATTTGCCCCTATCAAAATATTGACACGTCCTAATTCAAGCGTTAAATCTTGAACCGATTTATAATTCTGTATCCTTACTTCTTTGACCATCTTGCTATTATTAAATAAAAAGGTTCGACAATTTACAAAAAAACTGTCGAACCTTTTGGAAATATTATATTGGAGATTAAGCCAATGCACCTTTCAATACACATTCGTCACGGTCTGGCCCTGTTGAAATGAAATTGATTGGCAAACCTAATTTTTCTTCTAAGAAATTAATGTAGCCAGTCAATTCTGCTGGAAGGCTTTCAAAAGTTCTTAAACCTTCTAACGAACAGTTCCAACCTTTCAAAGTTTGGTAAACTGGTTCTACAATCGTATCCGTCATATCGTAAGGCAATTGCTCAGTGATTGTTCCGTCTGGCAATTTATACGCAACGCATACTTCAATTTCTTCAAAAATATTCAATACGTCAGCTTTCATCATTACCAATTGCGTAACGCCATTAATCATCATAGCGTATTTCAAGGCTGGTAAATCTATCCAACCACAACGACGAGGACGACCAGTCGTTGAACCAAATTCACGACCTTCTTGACGCATTCTTTCACCAACTTCATCCATCAATTCAGTTGGGAATGGTCCAGAACCTACACGTGTAGCGTAAGCTTTGAAGATACCGTAAACTTCACCAATATTTTTTGGAGCAACCCCCAAACCTGTACAAGCACCCGCTGTAATGGTATTTGAAGAAGTAACAAATGGATACGAACCAAAGTCAACATCTAATAAACTTCCTTGTGCGCCTTCTGCCAAGATTGTTTTTCCAGCCGTTAGTGCATGATTTACTGAATACTCAGAGTCCACCAAACGGAATTGTTTCATAAACTCTACGGCTTCAAAGAAATCAGCTTCTGCCGCAGTAAGGTCGTATTCAAAATGATAAACATCTAAAACCGCTTTGTGACGAGCCACCAAAGCATCATATTTTGCTTTGAAATTTGGTGAAATCATATCACCAACTCTTAAACCTTGACGAGAAATTTTATCTGTATAAGTTGGCCCAATTCCTTTTAAAGTCGAACCAATTTTAGCGTCACCTTTCGCTTTTTCGTAGGCAGCATCTAATAAACGGTGTGTAGGAAGAATAATAGAAGCTTTTTTAGAAACTTCTAAATTGGCTAATACATTCAAATTATACTTAGCAAGTCCATCTATTTCTTTTTTGAAAATAATTGGATCGAGTACAACGCCATTACCAATAATGTTTTGAACATCTTGGCGGAAAATTCCAGAAGGAATTTGATGCAAAACGTGTTTAAACCCATCGAATTCAAGGGTATGTCCAGCATTTGGCCCACCTTGAAAACGTGCAACTACTTGATATTTAGGGGCTAAAACGTCAACAATTTTACCCTTTCCTTCATCACCCCACTGCAAACCCAACAATACATCTACTGCCATTTTTTTGTTTTTTGGTTGTCATTCTCACATCGAAAGCATCTGGCGGTGGCAGACCAGCTCCCTCCTGACGTTAAGATGACAGGAAACAGAAAAATCAAAAAATAATAAACCACCTAATCAAAGTCGCAAAGATAAACAAACTAAAAATAAAACCTCACAAGAATTTCAATAATGCTGTGGTTTTAGTGCTGAGTATTCAAAAAAAAACCTCTGAAAAACAGAAATCTGCCAAATCATTCATAACTCGAATAATATGGCAGATTTTATATTGTTGATAAATTGTGCTAATTATGATCTCTATTAGACATTTCTCTTTCAGCTAACATGGCTTTTTTATGTTCGCATTCAGTTTTTGTACAAGCTCCATAAAAAATCAAAGAGTGGTGCATTACATTAAACTGTAACATTTCTCCAACCATTGATTGTATCGTTTGCACTCTTGGGTCACAAAATTCTGTAACATGATGACATTCGGTACAAATCAAATGGTCGTGTTGGCGGCGTCCGTATGATTTCTCATACTGAGCCTGATTTCGACCAAATTGATGCTTTGAAACTAAATCACATTCCACAAGTACATCTAATGTGTTATAAACTGTTGCACGTGAGACCTGATATTTCTTATTTTTCATCGAAATATACAATTCTTCAACATCGAAATGGTCATCTCTTGTATATATTTCCTCCAAAATGGCAAATCGTTCTGGAGTTTTTCGAAGACTTTTATTTTCAAGATAAGCAGTAAAAATCTTCTTTACTGCCTCTAATGTGGCGTTTGATGGCATTACTGACTGTTTTCAGAAAAACAAAAAATAAAATTAATTGATTTAATACTTAGACTAAATCAATTTTGGAAAGTAAAATAAATCAATTTTTAAGAGAAAACGAAATTCTACTCTCCTCTTTCAATCTGAATTACACCATCTACTTGCTCTAAAGATTGAACAAGTGTTTCAAGATGTTGCGTATCTTGAACCATTAATGCGATTTTTCCCTCAAAAATTCCTTCTTTTACTCCAATGGATAAATTTTGAATATTTACTTTTAATTCTTGCGAAATTACTCTTGTCACATCGTTCATTAATCCCATTCTGTCAGTTCCTCGGATGATTAAATGAGCTACGAACGACATTTTTATTTGGCTAGTCCACAAAGCTTTGATTACTCTATCGCCATGACGAGATAATAATTCGGTTGCATTCGGACAAGACGTTCTGTGAATTTTAATGCCTTCATTAATCGTAACAAAACCAAAAACTGTATCCCCAGCAATAGGATTACAACATTTTGCGAGTGTATAATCTACTCTGTCCATGTCTTCTCCAATCAAAATTGCATCGGAATTTTTCACATCACCATGCAACTTTTTAAGTTCTTTAACGATATTTTTAGTATTCGTTAACGGTTCCTGAATGGTTTTGGTGGCTTGCTTTCTTTCATGAGCTTCACGGTCTGATTTCCATTTTTTGATTTCATCTAAACTAATGTAAGCTTTTCCGAAACGATAAAATAAATCATTAGAATCTTTTGCATTAAAATACGCACGAAGCTGATTGGTAATTTCAAGCGTTAAGGTATTTATACCCAATACTTTCAGGCGATGTTCAATCATATCACGCCCCATGATGACGTGCTGTTTGTTGGCTTCTTTAATATAATCTTTGATGCGAGCTTTCGCCTTCGTAGTCGCCACAAAAGCCAACCAATCTTCTGATGGTTTTTGTTTGGCAGAAGTCATACACTCAATAATATCGCCAGTTTTGAGCTTATGACTCAAAGGGACTAGCTTATTATTTACTTTCGCACCAATGCACCTCGCTCCTACTTCTGAGTGAATCTCAAATGCAAAATCCAATGCTGTTGCACCATCTTTTAGCACTATGAGTTTACCTTTTGGTGTATAAACAAAAATTTCATCATTGTATAAACTACTTCTTATATCGTCAACTAAATCAACAGCCGATTGCGTTTTATCAGAAGTATCTAAGGCTTCACGGATTTGGCTTAACCAAGATTCAAAAGCCTTGTTTGTACGAGTATCGTTTCCTTTATATTTCCAGTGAGCGGCAAAACCTTTTTCAGCAATTTCGTCCATTCTGGTGGTTCTAACTTGTACTTCTACCCAACGCCCACGTCGCCCAGAACTCATTACTGTAGTATGTAATGATTCATAACCATTTGATTTTGGGTTAGAAATCCAATCTTTCAAACGTTCTGGATTAGGCTTATAATGGTCAGTAACCATTGAATAAACCGCCCAACAAGCAGATTTCTCTTGTTCAGTTGGCACATCTAAGATTACTCTAACCGCAAAAAGGTCATAAATTTCCTCAAAAGGAGTATTATTCTTTTTCAGTTTATGATAAATCGAATAAATTGATTTCGGACGACCTTTTATGATGTGTTTATAACCCATCAAATTAAGATCTTTCTCAATCGGTCGAATAAAATTTTGGATAAAACTCTCTCTGGAAGTTTTCGTTTCTTTTAACTTTTTGGCAATGTCTTTATAGGCTTCTGGCTCAGTATATTTCAAACATAAATCCTCTAATTCAGATTTGATAGCATGAAGCCCCAAACGATGTGCCAATGGTGCATACAAATAAAAAGTTTCAGAACTGATTTTCAGCTGTTTATCCCGTGGCATACTTCCCAGCGTTCGCATATTATGTAAACGGTCGGCAAGTTTGATAAGAATTACACGTATATCTTCAGAAAGCGTAAGCAACATTTTACGGAAATTTTCTGCTTGTTGCGAACTTCCGTATTCAAAAACACCCGTAATTTTTGTAAGCCCATCAATGATTTTAGCCACATTTTTCCCAAAAATGGCCTCAATTTCTGTCAACTCAATTTCTGTATCTTCTACTACATCATGTAATAAAGCACACATGATAGAAGTAGCACCTAAACCAATTTCCTCAACACAAATCTGAGCTACTGCAATCGGATGATAAATATAAGGCTCACCAGATTTCCTCCTCATCTCTTTATGAGCTTCGGCGGATAGCATAAAAGCCTTTTTAATCAGTTTAGCATCGTCATCTTGCAAATAAGGACGGGCAATATTGAGTAATTTTCGGTATCGCTTTAGGATCTCTTTTCGTTCTTGCTCTAAATCTATTTCTTTTACTTCCACGGTGTTATTCAAGGACAAATGAGTATTTTTTGAAAGACTGTAAATTAGTGTTTAATCTAAATTAGCGAATTTTAAGGGAAACGACAAATGGAAGTCTATTTAATTTTATAGACTTGTAAATGCTTTTTTCAGAAATTAAAGTAAAGTCCTGATTGATAATTAGTCACAATAATGTTATTGAACTACTGGACATTTGATTTGGGGAGCTATATGGTAAATTAATCTGAAAGTGGTTAATAGATAAATATCATCTAGCCTACTTGCACCATTTCTGGTTGAGCCTTTTCCAAAAATTTCAGGAAAAGTACTTGTGGGAGTCAATGCAGGGTTAGCATAAGCAGGATTTACATTTGTAGCTAAATATTGACGAATAGCGGCTTCTCTATTTTTGCCTGAATTAGCAGCAATCAACTCGTATTCTCGATGCCCCATAGCTGCAGCCAGTGGACTTATTGTAAGTAATTCATTGTAACTAGCAAAATTACCTCCAATATCATCAAGATAATCCGTTAAATTGTAACGAATCCCTATTTCAACTCCTAAATCAAACTTTCTGTTTATTTTGTAATTTAATCCAAAGCCAAGTGGGAAATTCAATGCAAATTGCTCATATTTTGATTTTGGGTTACTTGGTAGTCCTTGTCCTTCTGTATGAAGTGGCTGAAGGCTAACCCATTCACCTGGAACAGCGTCAGTACCACTATAGTTAAGAGGAACTCTAGCGACTGGGTTATGATGTATAAAGGCAAATCCTAAAAATAGATACGGCGATAAAGTTGCTCTTTTGGGGAAATTCCTATTTCCTTTGACAATATTAAAAATACCTTTGAAAGACAATTCTTGTATATCGTTTCTGAAATGTGCATTTCTCATAAAGGCATTTTGCTGAATAGCAACTCCTTCTAGCTTATTATCATCCCCAGCAATTCTTACCCAAGTAAGTGCAACATTTCCCGAAAATCTAGGCGTAAAATGTCTAGTTAAATCAAAAGAGACATTCCAACGTATATTTTGTAAAGTAGATTGTATAGGTCGATTAATAGGAACAATATCTCCATAATAATTTGCTGTTCCTATTCCAAAAGCAATATCAGAATGTTTTTCAAATAGCTTTTTTTGTGAAAATGCCTGAAAACACAGGCATAGAGCAATCATTATTTTATAAAAGTTTCTTACTGACATCCTTAAATCGGTCTATTTTATTTTTAAACGAGCAAATAGCTATAAAAATACAAAGAATTTCACAAATTAAGCCACGTTACTTTCTATCTATCTTCTTCAAACAATTTTATTTCTCTAAATTCCTTTTGTTTTCCTATAAAACGAAAAAGCTCCTAAGTTTCCTCAGGAGTTTTTCCATTAAAAAATATTACAAAATCATAATTAAGCAACAGTAGAAATCGCTTTCATATCTGTCATTGCTTGACGCAACTCAGCACCAACAAATTCAATATCGTGTGAACGAAGTGCTTCGTTTACTGCGATGATAGTTCTGTTATCTACGCCATTATCTTTACCTGCATTGAAGTTTGTACCGATAATATCTGTTTCAACAGTTTTCATGAAATCAGCTAATAAAGGCTTACAAGCGTGGTCGAATAAGTAACAACCGTACTCAGCAGTATCTGAAATGACAGAGTTCATTTCAAATAATTTTCTACGAGCAATCGTGTTTGCGATAAGTGGCGTTTCGTGTAATGATTCGTAATAAGCTGATTCTTCTTTGATACCTGCTTCAACCATTGTTTCAAATGCTAATTCAACACCTGCACGAACCATAGCAACCATCAATAAACCGTTATCGAAATATTCTTGCTCTGCAATTTTAACATCACCTGCTGGCGTTTTTTCAAAAGCAGTTTCGCCAGTGGCAGCTCTCCAAGTCAATAAGTTTTTGTCGTTGTTAGCCCAGTCAGCCATCATTGTTGAAGAGAATTCTCCGCTCATGATGTCGTCTTGGTGTTTTTGGAACAAGGGACGCATGATGTCTTTCAATTCTTCAGAAATTTCAAATGCTTGAATTTTCGCAGGGTTTGAAAGTCTGTCGAACATCGCAGTTATACCACCTTGTTTCAAAGCTTCCGTGATTACTTCCCATCCGTATTGGATTAATTTTGAAGCATAGCCAGCGTCGATTCCTTTTTCAACCATTTTGTCGAAGCAAAGGATAGAACCTGTTTGTAATAAACCACAAAGGATAGTTTGCTCACCCATTAAGTCAGATTTTACTTCTGCTACAAAAGATGATTTCAACACACCCGCACGGTGTCCACCTGTACCAACGCAATAAGCTTTTGCATAAGCCCAACCTTTTCCTTCTGGGTCGTTTTCTGGGTGAACAGCAATCAAAGTAGGCACACCAAAACCACGAACGTATTCAGCACGTACTTCTGAACCTGGACATTTTGGAGCAACCATGATTACAGTAATATCTTTACGGATTTGCATTCCTTCTTCAACGATGTTGAAACCATGTGAATAAGAAAGTGTAGCACCTTCTTTCATCAAAGGCATTACAGCAGTTACAACTGAAGTATGTTGTTTATCTGGCGTAAGGTTGATTACTAAATCAGCCGAAGGAATCAATTGCTCATAAGTTCCTACTGTGAAATTATTTTCAGTAGCACTTTTCCAAGATTGTCTCTTGCCATCAATTGCTTCTTGACGTAAAGCGTAAGAAACATCTAAACCTGAATCTCTCAAGTTTAAACCTTGGTTCAATCCTTGTGCACCACAACCTACTACTACGATTTTCTTTCCGATTAATGCACTTACTCCGTCTGTGAATTCAGTGTTATCCATGAATTCGCAAACACCTAACTGATTTAATTTTTCTCTTAATGAAAGAGTATTGAAATAATTTGCCATTTTTTGAATGTTTTTGATTTTAAAAACGCTGTCTAACTTTTAGAATGAGACAGCATTGCTGAAATATGCACAAAGTTGATAAAAATCATTAATTAATGATTGGTAAATTCATGTTTAATTTAGGTACTTTTCATGGTTACTTTATATTTAACCAAATCCTTTTTATTTTAAACAGATGATTTTAAAACTTTTACAGAAAAAATCAATTGTGTAATTTTATCAAATGAAACAACTTGAAATACCTGTTTATAGCATTGATAGATTTAATAATAAATCTGAGAAAACAATTCAGTTTCAGATTGAGCATTATGACATCAACCGAAATTTTAAAGTAACTTATCCACATCGCCACGATGATTTTTATGAAATTCTCTTTCTCACACAAGGAGAAGGTATTCATACCATTGATTTTCAGAACTATCCCGTAAAACCTAATACAATTTTTTTCCTTTCTCCCGGACAAATCCATGAATTGTATCTTTCCGAAGACGTAAAAGGTTATATCTTTTTGTTTACTTCATCGTTTTATCACTTTAATAAAACCGACCCTTATAAACTGTTTGAGCTACCGTTTTTCTATAATTTGAATCAAGAAACACCACCGCTTTATTTGGAAAATGAAACCGAAAAACAAGTACTTACAGAACTTTTCAAAAATGCGATTTATGAAAATCAACAAAATCTGACAGATTCAGAAGAAGCCATTCGGGCTTTGTTAGATTTAATTTTGATTCAATGCAAAAGAATTTATCCACTCAGTAATTATGACGATAAAACCAACAAAGGCAAAATTTTAGTAAAACGTTTCAAACAATTGATTGAAGAAAAAAGTCAAGAAAATTTATCGGTGAAAGACTACGCCAGTTTACTTTCTATTACGCCAAACTACCTCAGCGAAACGGTAAAAAGTGTAACAGGTAGAACGTCAACTGATTTAATTAATGATAGAATGATTATGGAAATTAAAAGATTTCTAACGCATACCGATTTAGGAATTTCTGAAATTGCCTATCAATTAAACTTTTCAGACCAATCGTATTTTTCGAAGTATTTTAAAAAATTGACGAATCAATCACCTTTGGAATTCAGAAATTCACTTTCAAAATAAGGAAAGGCATTTATTCCTTACAAACTATCATATATTTGTAAAATAAAATTAAAGGCTTTATTTCATCAACATGGCTAATAAAACAGATCAAAAAAACGATTCTATATTCCCAACACTTGAAAGCATCTACGAAGCGGCTGAACGCCTTCGTGGCGTAGCAGTTCATACTCCACTTACCGAAAATATTGTTCTTTCCGAACGTTATGAGGCTAATATTTTTTTAAAGAGAGAAGATTTACAAATCGTTCGTTCTTACAAAATTAGAGGAGCATACAATAAAATGGCTAGGCTTTCTGCGGAAGAATTGGCAAAAGGAGTCGTTTGTGCCTCTGCGGGAAATCATGCCCAAGGCATGGCTTATGCTTGCCATAAAATGAAAGTAAAAGGCACGATTTTTATGCCAACTACTACGCCAAATCAGAAAATCAAACAAGTAAAAATGTTTGGAAAAGATGATATTGAAGTAATGCTGGTAGGCGATACTTACGACGATGCCTCAAACGCTGCCAAGCAATATTGTGATGAACACAACGCTACTTATGTGCATCCTTTTGATGATATGGACGTAATTACTGGTCAGGCGACTGTCGGACTTGAAATTTTTAAAGATTCAGATTTTAAAATTGATTATATCATTTTGGCGATTGGTGGTGGTGGCGTTTCGGCTGGTGTTTCTACCGTTTTCAAGCAACTTTCTCCCCATACCAAAATCATAGGAGTTGAACCTGCTGGGGCAGCATCAATGAAAGCTAGTTTTGAAGCTGGTCATGTAATTGAATTGGAAACCATTGATAAATTTGTAGATGGTGCAGCCGTGAAACGTGTTGGTGAAAAAACTTTCAATATTTGTAAAGAAACACTGGACAATATTATCCTCGTTCCAGAAGGTAAAGTATGTACAACAATTCTGGAATTATATAATGAATCGGCGATTGTAGCAGAGCCTGCTGGTGCATTAACTATTGCAGCTTTAGATTTCATGAAAGATGAAATCAAAGGAAAAAATGTTGTTTGTTTGGTTTCTGGTGGAAATAATGACATTACTCGTACCGAAGAAATCAAAGAGCGTTCTTTACTCTATGAAGGGCTGAAACATTACTTCATCATTCGTTTTCCACAAAGAGCGGGTGCTTTGAAGAATTTTTTAAATAATGTGTTGGGCGAAGAAGATGATATTACTTTATTTGAATATCAGAAAAAGACAAACAGGGAATCTGGTCCAGTATTGCTAGGCATTGAACTGAAACACAAAGAGGACTATGAGCCATTACTAGCAAGAATGGTCGAACAAAACATAGTCTATCAAAAATTGAACGAACAACCTGATTTATTTTCGGTGTTGGTGTAATAAAAAAGGTATCAGCCAACACTGATACCTTTTTACTTTAAGTCAAAAATAGTTAAACCTTAGCTTCTTTAAACCTACCTTTTTCAGCTTTAGAAACACTTAAAATCAATTCAGCCACAAGACCTGTCCAGCCAGTTTGGTGAGCAGCACCAAGTCCTTTACCAGTATCGCCATCAAAGTATTCATTGAAAAGTATTAAATCTTTAAAATGAGGGTCACTTTGCATTTTTTCATATTTCTCATACATTGGGCGTCTTCCTTCACTGTTTTCAGTAAAAAGATTTATCAAACGCTCAGATATACTTAAAGCTGCTTCTTTGATACTTACCATATTTCCAGAATTGGTTGGATACTCTACTTCATAATCGTTTCCATAATATTCTTGGAATTTCATCAGCGAATCAATCAATAAGAAATTCATCGGGAACCAAATTGGTCCACGCCAGTTTGAGTTTCCACCAAACATACTTCCAGTTGATTCGGCTGGAGTATAATCTACTCTTAGCACATCTCCATTTACTCTGAACTGATAAGGATTTTCTAAATGATATTTTGAAAGTGAACGAATACCAAAATCAGAAAGGAATTCTGTTTCATCAAACATCCTTTTCATAATCATTTTCATACGGTGTCCTCTCAGAATAGCAAGTAATCTACTTTCGCCTTTTCCAGATTCATACCAACGAGAAATCAAACTTGCTAAGTCGGGTCTATTCGCTAAAACCCACTCTACTCTTCTACGAAAATCTGGTAATTTTTCAAGCATTTCAGGCGTTAATACTTCCACTGCAAAAAGAGGAATCAAACCAACCATCGACCTGATTTTCAATAACATACTATTATTATTTGGCAAATGAAGCATATCATAATAGAACTGATCTTCTTCATCCCAAAGACTGATTTCATCACCTCCAAGCGATTGCATCGCTCCTGCAATATGCAGAAAGTGCTCGAAGAATTTTGAGGCCATATCTTGATAAACAGGACGTTCCAAAGCAATTTCTACGGCAATTCGTAACATATTCAAGCTATACATCGCCATCCAACCAGTACCGTCAGCTTGTTCTAAACGTCCGCCTGTTGGTAAAGTAGCCGAACGGTCGAATACTCCGATATTATCCATTCCGAGGAAACCTCCGCCAAAAATATTATTTCCTCCTTCGTCTTTTAGGTTTACCCACCAAGTAAAGTTTAGTAATAATTTATGAAAGATTTTTTCAAGAAAGGCAATATCACCTTTGCCGTTCATTTCTTTGTCTATTTCATACACCCTCCAAGTTGCCCACGCATGTACAGGTGGGTTTACATCCGAAAACGACCATTCATAAGCAGGAATTTGTCCGTTCGGATGCATGTAATACTCACGGAGTACTACCGCTAATTGACGTTTTGCAAAATCTGGGTCAACCCGAGCTAATGGTAAAGTATGAAAAGCTAAATCCCAAGCTGCGAACCACGGATATTCCCATTTATCGGGCATTGATAAAATATTGGCAGAATACATGTGTCGCCAGCCTGCATTTCTTCCATACTTTCTATATTCCGAAGGCTTTGGCATAGCAGGATCACCTTTTATCCATTCGTTGATATTGTAATAATACCACTGTTTCGTCCAAAGCATTCCTGCATAGGCTTGTCTTTGGATTTTTAATAGTTCTGGATTTTCTACACCTTGCTGTACTTCTTCATAAAACTGATTCCCTTCACGAATACGTTTATCCATCGTATCCTCAAAACCACCAAATGGCTCAAGAATAGAATGGTCAACCAAACGTAATCTCACCGTATAACTATCACCAGCTTTTACAGTTTTAGTATAGCGTGCTGCAGCTTTGGTACCAATATTATTAGGGTTTACTGCCGTTTTTATATCATTGACGATATAGTCATTGATTCCATCTTTACAATATGGTGAAGCATTTCCTACTTTATAGAGCCTTTCAAAATTAGTTTCGTTTTCACAGAAGAGTAATTCCTGAGCATTTTCGCAGTACAATTTATAATGACCAATATTTTTATTGTCAATATCAATGGCTTTCTTCGCCACCCCAGTCATCATCGGTTTATACTTGTAGTTTTCGTAACCCCAACTCCAAGTATTTCTAAACCAAACTGTTGGTAAAATTGTAAGTGGTGCTGCTTTTTTACTTCTGTTGTGAGCCGTTATTTTGATGAGAATATCTTGTTCATCTGCTTTAGAATACTCTATAAAAATATCGAAGTACTCATTGTTATCAAAAACTCCTGTATCAAGTATTTCATATTCAGGCTCTAAACGAGAACGCTTTCTACTTTCTGAAACCAATTGATCATAAGGATATGAATTAATTGGATATTTATAGAGCATTTTCATGTAGGAGTGCGTCGGAGTAGAATCAAGGTAATAATATAATTCCTTTACATCTTCACCATGATTTGATTCACTACCTGTTAGCCCAAAAAGACGTTCTTTTAAAATATGGTCGTTATGATTCCAAAAAGCCAAGCCAAAACAAATATGAGATTTGTTGTCTGAAATACCAGCAATACCTTCTTCGCCCCAACGATAAGCAATAGAGCGAGCCATGTCATGTGTCACTGAATTCCAAGCATCCTGATTGGCTGAGTAATCTTCTCTAACTGTACCCCATTGCCGCTCAGAGAGATAAGGTCCCCACTTTTTCCATCCCTTATTATCTTTGCGAGTATTCAATCGCAACTTCTCCGCACTTATACTTTTACTCATACCTTTTTATATAAATGGTTATCAATAAATTTCTAAAATTTACACTGCTTTTATTTATAATTTTTATTTTTATAATACTAGTATTTGCAAACAAATGCAATCTTAATTTAATCTTGTGCACTTATGTGCAATAATATTGTCAAATTAAAAAAAAACACCCAAACCTTTATCATAGTAGCCTATCTAAATAGATTAAAATGCAAGTTTTAGCGTAATTATACTTAAAAATAGGGAATCAATCATCATCAAATAATTAAATTACTGAATATTCATACCAAAATTAGCATACTGTAATATCAAAAAACAGGCAAAAAAGTTACTATTTCAAATACTAAAAGTATTAACAATAGATTGCATTATTTACTCACCATTTTTCCGCATGATAGTACAGGACGGTTTAAGATACGGAGAATTCTAGTTTTGCTAAACATTAATTATTATATTTTTTATAAAAAAATGGCAACCAAGACATTCAAATACGTAAGCTATCTTTGGGACGAAGCCAAAGCTGCCGAACTAGCAGGCGACGAAGTAGCTTTATTCATTTATCGCTCAAACCTCTTAGGAGCGGATCTCCGTTTAACAAATTATGGCGGTGGAAACACTTCTGTTAAAATCGTAGATAAAGACCCATTAACGGGAAATCAAACTGATGTAATGTGGATTAAAGGTTCTGGTGGTGACATCGGTACTTTGAAAAAATCTGGTTGTGCAGCTTTGTATGTTGACAGACTTCGTGCTTTAGAAAATGTATATCGTGGAATTGAATTTGAAGATGAAATGGTTGAGTTATTCAACCACTGTATCTTCGATTTGGCTTCTAAAGCTCCTTCTATTGATACTCCTCTTCATGGATTTTTACCTTTCGCTCATATCGACCACTTGCACCCTGACGCAGCGATTGCCATCGCAGCGGCAAAAGACGGCAAGCAAATCACAGAAGAATTATTCAACGGTGAAATCGGTTGGGTAGGCTGGCAACGTCCGGGCTTCGACTTGGGTCTTCAATTACGTGAATGTTTAGAAGAAGCGGCTGCTCGTGGTATCAAATTAAAAGGTATCATGTTGGGTTCTCATGGTTTGTTTACTTGGGGCGATACTTCTTTCGATTCTTATATGAATACTTTAGAAGTAATCGAAAAATGTGCTGAATACTTAGAAGCAAATTATGGTAAAAAAGCTCCAGTTTTCGGCGGACAAAAAATTGAAAGTCTTCCAGAAGCTGACCGTAATAAACAAGCGGCTTCTATTGCTCCAATCTTGCGTGGTTTCTGTTCTTCATATCGTAATATGATTGGACATTTCACTGACGATGCTCGTGTGTTAGAATTTACCAATTCAAACGATTTAGCAAAATTAGCCCCACTTGGTACTTCTTGTCCAGATCACTTCTTGCGTACAAAAATCTCTCCTTTGGTTCTTGAATTAGCACCAAACGAAGATTTGACAGACGTTGCAGCTATCAAAGCAACATTAGCACCTGCTTTTGAAGCTTATCGTGCCATGTACACCGAGTACTACAATACTTGCAAAAGAGACAATTCGCCAGCCATGCGTGACCCTAACCCAGTGGTAATTCTTTACCCAGGTGTAGGTATGTTTACTTTCTCGAAAGATAAAACGACCGCACGTTTGGCATCTGAATATTATATCAATGCCGTAAATGTAATGAAAGGTGCAGAAGCAGTTTCAGAATATACTTCATTGCCACGTCAGGAAGCATTTGATATTGAATATTGGTTGTTGGAAGAAGCAAAATTGCAACGTATGCCAAAGCCAAAAGCACTTTCTGGTAGAATCGCTTTAATCACTGGTTCGGCTGGTGGAATTGGTAAGGCAATCGCTAAGAAATTTGCAGAAGAAGGTGCTTGCGTAGTAATCAACGACATCAACCAAGAACGTTTGGACGGAGCAAAAGCTGAATTTATCGGTAAATTCGGAAAAGATGCTGTTTCTTCTACTTTATTGAATGTGACAGACGCTGCTTCAATTGCTTTAGCTTTTGATGACGCTGCTTTAGCTTTCGGTGGTGTTGACATTGTAGTAAACAACGCTGGTATCAGTATTTCAAAATCTATCGCAGAACATTCTATCGAAGAATGGGATAGATTATATGATATTTTAGTAAAAGGTCAATTCTTGGTTTCACAAGTAGGAGTGGCGATGATGCGTAAACAAAATTTAGGTGGCGACATCGTAAATATTGTTTCTAAAAATGCCGTAGTGGCTGGCCCGAACAATCCAGGATATGGTTCTGCAAAAGCGGCTCAAGCACATTTAACTCGTTTGATGGCGGCTGAATTAGGCGGCGACAAAATCAGAGTAAACACTGTAAATCCAGATGCAGTAATTTCAGATTCAAATATCTGGGCAGGCGGATGGGCTGAAGGTCGTGCGAAAGCTTACGGAATCACGGTGGCTGAATTACCAGCTTATTATGCAAAACGTACTTTATTGAACGAAATCATTCTTCCAGACGATATTGCTAATGCTTGCTTTGCTTTTGTAGGTGGTTTATTGAATAAATCAACTGGAAATGCCTTGAACGTAGATGGCGGTGTAGCAATGGGCTTTTATCGTTAATTCAAATTATGAGTTAGTAATTTAAATATGAGTTATTAATTATGCGGATGAAAAAGGAAACTTGAAACATTTCATAATTAATAATTCATACTTCATCTTTTTCCTTTCTCTCCAATGCAACTCGAAAAATATAAAATCCAATCACATAACGAAGATGTACTTGCGGGGCATCAACGTAAATTAGCATACACACTTTCGGAAGTAGAAAATGCTGAAAGTATCATTCAAAAATTAGTTGATTTCCAAATCGCAATTCCTTCTTGGGCTTTAGGTACAGGCGGAACTCGTTTCGGTCGTTTTTCGGGCGGCGGAGAGCCAAGAAGTTTGGAAGAAAAAATTGAAGACGTAGGTTTACTTCATTCATTAAACCAAGCAAGTGGTGCTATTTCATTACATATTCCTTGGGACATTCCTCAGAATGCTCAGGCTATCAAAGTATTGGCGGCACAGCATGGTTTGAAATTCGATGCAGTAAACTCAAATACTTTCCAAGACCAACCCAACCAAACACATTCTTATAAATTTGGTTCACTTCAAAATGTAAATAAAGCCATTCGTAAACAAGCGATTGACCATAATATTGAAGTAATCAAACAAGGAATTGAATTAGGTTCTGAATCTTTAACGGTTTGGTTATCTGATGGTTCTTGTTTTCCGGGTCAATTAAATTTCCGTAAAGCTTACCAAAATACTTTGGAAAGTTTGGAGGAAATCTACGCAGCTTTGCCTGATAACTGGAAATTGTTCTTAGAATATAAATGTGCTGAACCTAATTTTTATTCAACTACAGTTGGTGATTGGGGACAGTCGTATTCTTACGTAAAAAAATTAGGTGACAAAGCCTTTACTTTGGTTGATTTAGGTCACCATTTGCCGAATGCTAACATCGAGCAAATCGTTTCATTATTATTAATGGAAGGTAAATTGGGTGGTTTCCACTTCAACGATTCTAAATATGGCGATGACGATTTAACGGCTGGTGCTTTAAAACCATATCAATTATTCTTAATCTTCAACGAATTGGTAGAAGGTATGGATGCCAGAGGAATGAATCACGCCACAGATTTAGGTTGGATGATTGATGCTTCGCACAACGTAAAAGACCCATTAGAAGATTTATTACAATCGGTTGAAGCCATCATGACGGCTTACGCTCAGGCATTGTTTGTGGATAAAAAAGCTTTAGAAATTGCTCAAGAAGAAAACGACGTAGTACGTTGTCAGGAAATTTTGCAAAATGCTTTCCGTACAGATGTTCGTGCTTTAGTTGCCGAAGCTCGCCTTCGTGCAGGTGGTGCATTAAATCCGATTGCCTTGTACCGCAACTTGAAAGTTAGAGAAAATTTGATTCAAGAAAGAGGCTTAAAAGCCGTTTCTACTGGGCTTTAATATTGTATGGCAAACCAAACTTCTGTTATTGCTATTTTTGATATTGGCAAAACCAATAAAAAACTGTTTCTCTTTGACGAACAGTATAAAATTGTTTTAGAAAAATCGACCCAATTCGACGAAACCCAAGACGAAGACGGTGATAACTGTGAAGATTTAGACCTCCTCAACACCTGGGTAACCAAGACTTTTGAGGAGGTACTAAGCCTTCCTGAATTTGCTGTAAAAGCATTAAATTTTTCAACTTATGGAGCAAGCTTTGTACATCTTAATACTGATGGCGAAGCCATTGCACCTTTGTATAATTATTTAAAAACGTATCCAGAAAATCTAAAAAAGCAGTTTTACGATACTTATGATGGCGAACAGAAATTCTCACAAATTTCGGCTTCCCCAGTATTAGGGAATTTGAATTCTGGAATGGTTTTGTATCGTTTGAAATACGAAAAACCTGAATTGTATGCTAAAATCAAATATTCACTTCACTTGCCACAGTATTTGAACTTCTTGTTTACAGGAAATTTTTATTCAGATATTACAAGTATTGGTTGTCATACAAATCTTTGGGATTTTACCAAAAATACTTACCACCGATGGGTGAAAGAAGAAGGAGTGGACGAAAAATTAGCTCCGATTTTTCCATCTAATCAAGTACAAACTAAAAATATTGCCGAGTGTCAATTACAAGTAGGCGTAGGCTTACACGATAGTTCGGCTGCTTTGATTCCTTACTTGGCAAGTTTTACAGAACCTTTTATTTTACTTTCAACAGGTACTTGGTGCATAAGTTTGAATCCTTTCAATCACATTCCACTAAGTGCCGAAGAATTGCAGTACGATTGTCTGTCGTACATGCACTACGAAGGTAAGCCCGTAAAAGCGTCAAGATTGTTTGCTGGCTATGAACATGAACAACAAACCAAGCGTTTGGCATCGTATTTCAATGTGGTAAATGATTATTACAAAACAGTAAAATGCGACGACGAACTTTTACACAGATTAAGAGAAAGTCAATTGCATGGCGACGACGACCATCTGCGAGAAGCCAAACGTCCGCCATTGCAAGAATCGCTTTTTGGAAGTAGAGATTTAACGGTTTTCAACAATTACGAAGAAGCCTATCATCAATTAATTATCGACATCGTTTCGCAACAATTAATTGCCACTGAATTGGTTTTGAATAATTCACCAGTTAAAAAACTATTTGTGGATGGAGGTTTTGGGAAGAATGAAATTTTTATGAAGCTGTTAGCCGCCGCTTTCCCTACTTTAGAAGTATATGCCGCTTCTGTGGCACAAGCCACTTCTTTGGGTGCAGCTTTGGCAATACATAAACATTGGAACAGTCAAGCTTTGGCAGAAAACTTAATAGAATTAAAAAGATACCAACTTTGAATCAGTTTTGAGAATAGTATAAAACAAGAAAGCGGACACCAAAGAATTGTTCGCTTTTTTGTTTAAAAAAGGTATAAAAAAAGTGATTAAACGTATTTGGGGCGTTTAATCACTCAATTCTGTTAAAAGCACAATTCAACCACGAATTGATTATTATATCGCAAATTTAGTATAAATACTCACGTTTCAATAAGCGTTTATACTTATTTTAGGAAAATATTTTTGAATGATGATTTTACCCTGAAATTGTAATAACACACAAGTACTTGTAAATTGCACTCGCTTTGAATTCATAACAGAAGCTAAATGATTATCAATTAATATGAGTGTTTTAAAAAAACTAGCAAGCGAAACAGCATCGTATGGCATAAGTACCATTTTGGGCAGATCACTAAATTTTCTTTTAGTAATTGTTCATACAGCAGCCTTTTTACCCAAAGAGCTTAATGTAAATGTAAAGCTTTATGCCTATGTTGCTATTGCCAATATAATCTATACTTATGGCATGGAAACGGCTTTTTTCCGTTTTGCTGCTGACGATAAAGCCAAGTATTACAACATCATTCAATCTGCCATTATTGTTAGTAGCTGTATTTTTTCTGGGATACTCATTGTTTTTTCAACACCAATTATTACCGCTTTAGGTTTTCCAGGTAAAGAAATTTTCTTGATTTGGATTTCACTTATCGTTGCGATTGATGCCATTACTGCCATTCCTTTTGCAAGACTTAGATTAGAAAAACAAACCAAAAAGTTTGTGAAAGCCAAAATCTTCAATATTCTGGTCAACGTATTTCTAAATGTCGTTTTCTTGTTAGGTTTCAAAAAAATAGCCGAAGGAGATTATTTGCTTTTCTTGCAACCTTTAGCACAAAAACTATATTTACCAAGTGTTGGGGCTGGTTATATTTTCTTAGCAAACCTACTTGCTAATGCTTGCTTCTTTTATTTTTTAAGAGCAGAATTCAAAGACTTCAAATTTCAATTTGATAAAGCAGTTTTTAAAAATTTATTGATTTACGCTTATCCAATTATGGTAATGGGTTTGGCAAGCACATTCAATTTAATGTTTGATAGAATTTTATTAGAAAGATTACTCCCCGAAGGTTTTTACCCTAATCGTACTTCTCAAGAAGCACTTGGTATTTATGGGAATGTCTATAAACTTTCCATTTTTATGGCTTTGGCTACTCAGGCTTTTCGTTATGCCGCCGAACCATTTTTCTTAGCAAAAGCTGAAGATAAAAATTCGCCAGAAACTTTAGCAGATGTTACAAAATGGTTTTTAATTACTTGTGTATTTATTTGGCTTGGAGTATGCTTGAATCTTGATATTCTGAAAGTTCTTTTTCTTAGAAAACCAATTTATTGGGAAGGAATGAAAGTAGTACCGATTTTACTTTTGGCAAATCTTTTCTTGGGTATTTATTACAATATTTCTGTTTGGTTCAAACTGAACAAAAAAACTTATTTTGGCACTAGAATTACTTTTGCTGGCTTAGGAATTACGATTCTTTTTAACTTTATTCTCATTCCAAAAATGGGATACATGGGTTGTGCCGTAGCCTTTTTGATTTCTTGTTTTTCAATGACCGCCCTTTGTTATTACTTCGGCCAGAAGTATTATCCTGTGCCATATAAAATTTTCTCAGGCTTTGGTTATATCATTTCTGCGGGCGTATTAATATATTGTACCATGCAAATTCACATAGAAAATCTATGGATTTCTGTGCCATATCATTTCATATTATTGGGTTTATACACAGCAGGTGTTATTTTGGTTGAGCGAAAGACAATTATTCCACTGAAAGTCAGAGATAAATATGCTTTTTTAAGATAAAAACATGAACTTTTCACGTAAATTACAGAACTTTGTGATTAGTAATATTGAAGTCATCCATAATTAATAAAGGTTTTCAATAATGTACTGCTTTTTCTTTAGATTTTTTAGTATCTAAATTGTTTCAGACAAAATCACAAACAGACGGCATGATAACTGACAATCAAATTCGGAATCAATTTGAGGCCTTAGAAGTAAAGCTAAGGAATGTTGTCTTGAGATATAAAGAACTAAAAAGCAAGCTAGAACTAGCGTACAAAGAAAATGAATTGCTAAAAAATAACTTAGCAGAAGCGTTAAAAGAGAACCAAGAATTAAATAAAAAATTAAACCAAAGGATAAAAAACTTTAAAAAATCAGATAAAATCACTAAGATTGCAGTAAACAATCTAAATAGTACAGGCAATAATGCCGAATTGAAAGAAAAACTTGACCAATATATCTTAGAAATAGACAAGTGTATTAGTCAACTTAGTAAATAACAAAGTTTCAAAAATCAATTGTTTCTTAGTTCATAGTCTCATTAACTAAACAACTTAAAACTTTTAATTTAAAACTTGAATATAATGGCCGATAAAGTCCCTTGTAATATAGTCGTTGCTCACGAACCTTTCAGCCTATCAGTAGGCAAGGAAGAAGAGGAATTCGTTCGCAAGGCTGCTAAGTTGATTAATGAAAAAATGGATTCTTATCGAGAAACTAAAAAGGTAGATTCTCATCAACGTCTGTTAGCAATTGTTGCTTTAGATTTTGTAATGAGTAACCTTAAATTTGGTGCCAAACATAGTGATCTTCAAAAATCAGTGATGGGGAAGGTTTCTGAATTGGACAAATTATTAAGTTCTGTTACAGAATGAATTAATATATTTCTTTATTATTTGTTTAAACGTTTTGTACAAAATTGAGCGAATAAAATCATCTTTGATAAAAACAATACAAGTAACTGAATTCCGTAAATTAAACCTTATACATTCTAAAGACATGATTTTGACTGGATTCGTTTCCACAAACAACGCCATACAAATTTCTAGTTTACTTGTTTGATTTATTTTTTGAAATAACATTCTCAATTTTAAATAAGATAATTCTAACGTTTATTTTTCTTTTCATATTCAAGGCATCTGTCTGTTTTAGTTCCTTTTTTTCACTCAAATAGTTGGTCGGATTGCATCACAAAATGCACGAAAACTATTAACTAAAACGATATAAATAATGCTAACTCCCATCATTGCCGCAGTTGCTTCGCTGATAGCGGGAATATTTGTCGGTAAACTTGCTTTTGCAAAGAATACCCAAAGAATTGAAGAAGAAGCAACTTCCAAAGCTGCAGATATTGTCAAAAATGCTGAATTACAAGCAGAAAACATCAAGAAAGATAGAATCTTAGAAGCCAAAGAGAAGTTTCTAAAACTTCGTTCAGAATTTGAAGATGATTCAAATAAGAAAAAACAGATTTTAGTCCAAAACGAGCAAAAGCTAAAGGAGCGTGAGCGTACCATTCAGATTTCTATGGAACAAACCAAGAAATTGGAATCTGACTTAAATTCACAAAAACAATCGTTGACTTCCAAAGAAGAAAACCTTAGAAAGAAGACAGAAGAGGCTGATAAAAAACGTATCCAAGCAGAAGAAATGTTGGCTTCGCAAGTAACGCAATTAGAAAAAATTGCAAGCTTAACAGCCGAAGAAGCTCGTAAACAATTGATTGACGCTTTACGTGCTGAAGCTGAAACGAAGGCTTCATCTATCATTAAAAATACGATTGAAGAAGCCAAATTAACGGCAACGAAAGAAGCTAAAAAAGTAGTCATTGAAACTATTCAAAGAACGGCTGCTGAAAATGCAATTGAAAACTGTGTATCTGTTTTCAACATTGAATCAGACGATGTGAAAGGTAAAATCATTGGTCGTGAAGGTAGAAATATCCGTGCTTTAGAAGCCGCAACAGGTGTAGAATTTATTGTTGATGATACGCCAGAAGCGATTATCATTTCTGGTTTCGACCCAGTTCGTCGTGAAATTGCTCGTTTGTCATTACACCGTTTAGTACAAGATGGACGTATTCACCCAGCTCGTATTGAAGAAGTAGTAGCAAAAACGAAGAAGAATATTGATGAAGAAATCATCGAAATTGGTGAACGTACCGTGATTGATTTAGGTATTCACGGTTTGCATCCAGAATTAATTAAAATGGTTGGAAGAATGCGTTTCCGTTCATCTTATGGACAAAACCTTTTACAACACTCACGTGAAGTAGCGAAGCTTTGTGCTACTATGGCGGCTGAATTAGGTTTGAATGCAAAGTTGGCTAAACGTGCTGGTTTATTACACGATATTGGTAAAGTTTGGCATGAAGAAGCTGAATTACCTCACGCTATTTTGGGAATGCAATTGGCTGAAAAGTACAAAGAAAATGTAGAAGTTTGTAATGCTATTGGTGCTCACCATGATGAAATTGAAATGACTTCTATGATTTCTCCAATCATTCAAGTTTGTGATGCTATCTCAGGTTCTCGTCCAGGTGCAAGACGTGAAATGATGGAATCTTACATGCGTCGTTTGAAAGAATTAGAAGAATTGGCTGTAAGTTTCAGTGGTGTTCAGAAATGCTATGCCATCCAAGCAGGTAGAGAATTAAGAGTATTGGTAGATGCTGAAAACGTTACTGACGAAAAAGCGAGTATGTTATCTTACGATATTTCTCAAAAAATAGAAAAAGAAATGCAGTATCCAGGGCAAATCAAAGTAACGGTAATTCGTGAAATGAGAGCTGTGAATTATGCAAAGTAATTTATCAATTTAATCAAAAGAGGGATTCAAAATTAGTTTTTGAATCCCTCTTTTGATTAAAACTGTTTTGGTATCTATTATTTTATCTACATTTTCACTATTTCATTGAAACGATGATAAGCTCCGCTTATTATTCCATAGAGAATTGGTCGAGGAATATTTGGGTTAATGGCAATATTAACCGTGTTGGCAACCAAATAGCCAATGCCAACAAGTAAAGTAAATTCTAAGGCTGTTTCAAAAGATTGTACGTTTAGGGCTTCAATCAAAATGGCACTTGCCAAGGTAATCACCAATTAATAAAGAGCTAGCCCGACGATAAAAACACTTTTGCTGGGTAATGTCTCGTTTTCACGCCCTAATGAAATTTTGTAGGGTTTATTGAAAAAAAGGTAAACCATAAAGCTCCCAATAAAAAATACACGATAAATGCGAGTAAAATACAAGTTCCAAATTACAGATTCCGTTCATACAAATCGAAGCATTCATTATTCTTAACAAAGCCCAGCAAAAAAATCTTGGTAGTTTACTCCTCGTCCTATATATTTAAAGAAATTAATTACAGAGATAAATCTTATTTTCCACTACAATAAACAATGCCTCAACAAAGTGCCCTCATTATTTTTATTAAAAATCCTGTATTAGGAAAAGTAAAAACTAGAATTGCTCAAGATTTAGGAGATGAAAAAGCGTTGAAAATTTATGAAATGCTTACTGAAATCACTCGTTCAATTACTGATCAGTTAACTGGCAAAAAGGTATTATTCTATTCAGATTTTATAGACTACAATGACGCTTGGGATAATACTTTGTACGACAAGCAATTGCAAATTGGCAATGATTTAGGGGAAAGAATGCTCAATGCTTTTATTTATACTTTAGGCAAAGACAATATAAAAAAGGCAAGTATCATTGGAAGCGATTGCCCCGACTTGAGCTTATGGCATCTTACCAAATCATTTTATGCACTTGATACACATGAAGTAGTAATTGGTCCAGCAAACGATGGCGGTTATTATTTACTAGGTATGCGAAAACCGTATCCGACAATTTTTCAAAACAAAACTTGGAGTAGCGTTAGCGTTTTAAGAGATACTTGTGATGAACTTCTGGCTTCTAAGATTTCCTATTATTTACTTCCCTATTTGACTGATACTGATACCATTCATGATTTTAGCCCAGCGTTTGAGCAATTACTTATTCAGAAAGGGATTCTGACAAAAAATGAATTGAATCAATAAATTACCATTTCAAATTTTCGATAATGTCACTGGCAATCATTGCCATTTGTCCACGAGTTTCAGCGGCTAAATCTCCTGCTTCTCCATGTTTAAATACACCTAAAATAGCGGCTTCTTTGGCAGAATAACCTTGAGCCAGCAAAGCCACAATTATGCCAGTTAATACATCTCCACTCCCACCCGTAGCCATTCCTGCATTACCTGTTGCGTTAAAGTAAATGTCGCCTTCTGGCGTAGCAATGGCAGACTGATAGCCTTTCAATACTACAAATACTTGATATTTTTGAGCAAAATTTTGAAGTAATCCTAACTTTTCATAATCATCTTTCCATATTTTTCCCAATAGTTTTTGAAACTCTTTTGGATGAGGAGTAAGAATCGTATTTCTGGGTAATTTATTCAATAATTTCTTTCCTTCTTCAGTTGCCAAAAGATTCAAAGCATCCGCATCAATCACCAGTTTTTTATCTTGAGCCGACAAAATTACACTTTCCAACATTTTAAAAACATCTGGATTTGTACTAATACCAGGTCCAATTCCAATAGATTGATAAATACTCAAATCATTTTCCGTAAAGTTGATTGAGATAAAGTCAAAATCATCGTCACTTGTCCAAGTCATCGCTTCAGGAACGGCAATTTGCATGATTTCAAATGCAATATTCGGAACGTGACAAGTAAGTTTCCCAACGCCTGAACGCAAACAAGCTTTGGCAGATAAAATGGCTGCACCCATCATTCCTTTTGAACCAGCAAGCAATAAAGTATGCCCAAAAGTACCTTTATGAGAAAACTTCGGGCGAGCTATTGGCTGAATATCTTGGGTATAGAAATAATAGGAAGGTAACTCTGAAATCATCTCTTGATTCAACCCAATGTCTAATACTTCCCAATCGCCAACATATTCATAGTTTTGAGGAAGCATAAAAGCTAATTTCGGCAACTGAAAAGTGATGGTAAAATTTGGTTTAAAGATAATATCTTCTTTCGTATTGGGTTCATCCATAAACAAACCAGAAGCAATATCTACAGATATTTTTTCCACTTTCAATCTGTTCAATTGAATAATCAAAGCTTTTAATAATCCATCGATTGCTCGATTTATTCCAGCACCAAGCATTGCATCTATGATAATATCATTTGATGAAATTTGCTGAAAAGCCTTAAAATCCACTTCGCTTTTAATAAAACTGACTTTTTTGAAATCTTGTAGCCGTTGAAGATTAATGGCAAAATCAGTACTTGTTTTTTCAGCGTATTGAACAACAAAAATATTAACGAAAAAGCCTTTTTGAAGCAATAAACGAGCAATTGCTAAACCATCTCCTCCATTATTTCCCAAACCACAAAAGATATTAATCGTTAATTTTGAACTGAGAAAGTACTTTTGAACAAACCAATTGACAAAAGCTGTAGAAGCTCTTTCCATTAAATCAGCAGAAGATATTCCTTCTTTTGGAATCGTAAAAGCATCCAATGCCTTTATCTGATTTGCTTTCAAAATTTTCAGCGTTTTCATCGGCTTTGGTTATTATTATTAATCATACTTTCCGTAACCTCATTCAATACTCTGATTTTTTCCTGAAAATCACCTTTAATTGATTTTCTTATTTCTCGTAAATTTTCTAATAAATTCTGAATATCGTCTGGAATAATATCATCCAAAAACTCTCGCATCCTTTTAGCCATCGTAGGCGATTTCCCATTGGTCGAAATCCCAATTTTCAAATCTCCTTTTTGTACGATTGACCCTAAATAAAAATCACAAAGAGCAGGAGTATCGGCAACATTGCAAAGTATATGTAACTCTGCGGTCATACGTTTAATACTTGCGTGCAAATCTGGATTATCGGTCGCTAAAATCACTAAATCTCTTTCGTTCAAATCACTATTTTCGAAATTCCTTTCTTGTAAAATTACTTGAGAAAAATCTTTGGCATACTCTCTTAATTCAGGTCTTATAAAAGACCCCACAACTGTTACTTTAGCATCTGGACTATTGTTGAGCATTGCCGATAGTTTTTCTAAACCAACATTTCCACCGCCAACAAGTAAAACATTTAGTTCTTCTAACTTAAGAAAAACAGGAAATAATCGGTTTTTTATGGATGTATTTTGCATCGTCTTTTGATTAATTGAGATTGACTAATAAAACAAGGCTGACTATTTTGAAAAGCGAAGATACAAACAAAAAACCTTGCTCGGAATCCGAGCAAGGTTTCAGTAATCAAGCATTTATATAAAAATCGTTATGAAAGACTTTTCTCTTCTAAGTTAAGCAACGAAGCTCTTAATTTATCCACTTATCAACCAAGTCAAAACAACAAATAACTATTCCGATGAGTAAATCAATATTTATTAAAAGCTTGTCATGCCAATGATAATTGGCTAATATCCATTGAAAACATCGAAAAAATCAATGTTTTATTATAAAAAATATAAAATTATTAATAATATAACAAAGGTAGGTGTTTTGATAAATTAAAGTAACTAAATCTTATTTTTTATTTGGAAAAACTAGTAGCATAACGAATAAAAGGCTCTTTTATGATTGTTTTCATTCTTTAATAAAAGAGAATGTCGTTAACTATCAGGCTAGTTAACCTCCGATAAACAAGATTTAAAAATATTTATACGAAATTAAAAATCTCAAAATTGAAAAGTTTAATGATTTTTTCATGGTTTTAAGCAAGTACTGTCTTATTTTTACTTCATACTTTACAGTGCATAGCATTTATTTAGAATATATTAGGTAAATTGCCATGTACAAAACCACTAACAATCTTTAAAATTTCTGAAATCTCAACCTAAAAATTTTACCAACAAAATATTTTAATTATGAACAACCTTACTCAAAGAACACTCTTAGTCATTTTGTTTGTGATAGCGTCTTTAGGTGTTGTCTGGGCAAATGGTTCAACTTCAGAGGGGAACACAAGCACCACAAACACTTCAGGAAAATCTGCAATCCCTGCAAGACCAGTCGTTGAATACGTTGGTGTGGAAAGGTGTGGCTATCAATCTATAGGTGATCCTGTTAGTGTAGCTATTGTACGAGCTACAGGATGTGGTTCTAGCCAAACACATTGGTATGATTCCAACAACAACGATTTAGGCTTAGATTCACCTGGACGTGATTTAAAGTTTTTAGAAATTACTGCTAACATTACGGTTTATGCTAAATGTTACGACGGACTTGGTTTTGGAGACCCTTCTAATAGCGTGAATGTTCAATATCAAGCAGCTCCATCAACCATTCCGACTATTACACTTGATAAAAGCATTGCATGTGATGGAGATAAGATTACGCTAAAATCGAGTGTAACTAATCCTAATTACGAATACAGATGGCAACGTGCAGCAGGTTATGAACCATCTTCGCCAAACATAATTGACCATAGTACCGAAGGTTTTGGAACTCCTACACTAAAAACTACTGTGTCAGGTTATTACTACCTTTCTGTCGTTTCTCCTGATTGTCCTCAAGCTCCTGCTTACGCAAGTGGAGTGGTTTTTGCTGAGTTTTTTTCTCTGCCAAAACCTGTAATTACTGCGACAGCAACTACTTTCTGTGAAGATAAAGGTGTAACGTTGAAAACTGATAGTATTCAATTTATCAAGAATTATCAATGGTATTTGAATGGCGTTAGACAAGCAGATATGGGAACCATCAGTCAGATTGAAAAATTCAAAAAAACTGGTTCAGTTCAAGTTGTTTCTGTTGAAGCTAGAATTGGCTGTTTATCTCCAATTTCTGATCCAGTTGCTTTACAAGCTATTACTGTACCAACTAAACCTGTCATTACAGCAAGTGCTTTAGATTTTTGTGTGGATAAAGGTATATCCCTAAAAGCTGACAGCGTTCAAGTGACGAAAAGTTATGATTGGTATTTAAATGGAGTTAAACAAGCTAGTTTAGGTACGATTAGTCATATTGATAAATTCTATCAAAGTGGTTCTGTGCAAGTAATTGCTATTGAGGGTATTTTAAGTTGTCCTTCACCAATTTCTGATGCAGTTTCACTTAAAGCTGTCCCAGTTCCAGCAAAACCTGTGATCACAGCAAGTGCTTTAGACTTCTGTGAAGACAAAGGTATTTCTCTCAAAACTGATAGCTCATCAATCATCAAAAATTATCAATGGTTTTTGAATGGTGTTAAAAATGATAACTTAGGCTCAATTAGTCATATCGACAAATTCTATCAAACTGGTTTAGTTCAAGTAATTGCTGTAGAAGGTGTTCTAAACTGCCTCTCTCCTATTTCTGAAGCTGTTTCACTTAAAGCAGTTACAGTACCAACTAAGCCTGTAATCTCAGCAAGTGCTTTAGAATTCTGTGAAGATAAAGCGATTTCTTTAAACGCTTCAAGTAGTGCTATTGCTACCTCATTCCAATGGTATATCAATGGTACAAAACAAGATTCTTTAGGTACCACAAATACAGTAAAGTCATTCAATAAAACTGCATCAATCCAAATTATTGGTGTTGAAAGCGTTTTAGGCTGTTTATCTCCTATTTCTGATGCTGTTAATCTAACTGCTCTTGCATTACCTGCCAAACCAGTTATTACTTCTTCAAGAGCGAATTCAACAATTTGTGCAGATGACATTGTGATGCTTACTTCAACTTCTGGTTTTAGTTATACTTGGAATACAGGAGCTACCACTAGAAGCATTGATAATATCAAAACTTCTGGCAAGTATGCTTTAAAAGTTACTGATGAAAAAGGTTGTATCTCAAAAGCATCTGATACTACAACTGTAATCGTTAATCCACTCCCTGCCAAACCAGCAATTACAGCAAGTGGTGTATTAGCGTTTTGTGATGGGGGTACAGTTACTTTGACATCAACACCAAATGTTAAATATGTTTGGAGTAATAATGAAACTACTCAAGCTATCACGATTAAGACTTCACAGGATTTAACAGTAGCAGTAATTGATGCGAATAATTGTAAGTCTTCATCTTCAGATTTAGTGAAAGTGACCGTTTATGCTTTACCAGCAAAACCAACAGTTACTTCAAGTAGTAGTCTTTCGTTTTGTGCAGATAAAAGCGTAATCATTACTTCTTCAGATTTACCAAATGGTGAAGTAACTAAATACCTTTGGAGTAGTAACGATATTACTAAATCAATCACAGTAAAAACAACGGGGACATTCTCAGTAAAAGTAATTGACCCTCGTGGATGTGTATCTCCATCTTCTGATTTAGTTTCAACTGTTGCTTTACCTGTACCTGATGCACCAACTATCGCAGCTGATGGACTTACTACTTTCTGTTCAAGAGACAATGCTGATTACAGTAAAATCAATTCTGTAAATCTATTAGCTACCAGTACTTTCGAAGTAACTTGGAGTACAGGTTTAGTAGGAAAAACACTTAATCTAACTTCTATCAATAGCCAAGGTACTTTCGTTGATATTTCAAGAGAATATACAGCAACTGCTAAAAACACTACAACAGGTTGCATTTCAGCGAAATCAGCACCAATTAACATCATTGTTAGAAATAACCCTGATGCTTCGGCAGCAAGTATTGAAAAAGATGGTACATATACATTAAAAGCCGTTAATTTCCCTAGCGGAAATGAATATGAATGGAAATATGGTTCAGAAGTATTAGCATTCAAAGAAGGGGTAATTAAAGCAAATAGATATGGTGATTACAGTGCTAGAGTTAAAACGGTATTTGTTATTGCTTCAGCACCGGGTGGTCAATTAGGTTGCTTCTCAAATTTCTCTAAAGCATTTGCATTTAGCGAAGAAGCAATTTTCAAAGGTTTATCTATCTATCCAAACCCAAGCAATGGTCTATTAACTATCGAAACTTTAGCAGACTACGATAATCCTCAGATTTTGATTTACGACCTTCTTGGAAGACAAATCTACGCTAGTACTTTACCAACTATCAAAGGAAAAGTAATCATTGATTTAAGAAATAATAATGAAGGTGAATACATGCTTCGCTTTAAAGCTGGAGATTTTGATTTAACTAAACGTATTATCGTAAATAGATAATCATAAAAAATAAAGAAAAGCCTTCTCAAATTATTTGGGAAGGCTTTTTTTATGCTACTTTTTGTACATTAGTATTTCATTCATAAATCATTTCTTCAATGACAAGCCTAAAATACATTACTTACTTATTCGTCTTATTATTGCATCAAAATAGTTATGCTCAATGGCTAAAACAAACCGTTGCTACTGATGCTAGTTTTAGAGCAGTACATGCCATTTCTGAAAAAACAGTTTGGATTGGAGGTTCAAAAGGAACATTCATTAAAACAACTGATAGCGGAAAAACTTGGCAAGTAAAACAAGTACCTGAAGCAGAAAAATTAGATTTTAGAGACGTTCATGCCTTCGATGAAAAAACAGCTATTTTGATGAGTGCAGGAGAAGCTGAACAAGGTCAAGCCAAAATCTACAGAACCGAAGACGGTGGCAATACTTGGAAAATAGTTTATCAAACTTCTGAAAAAGGTATATTTTTCGACGGAATAGATTTCTGGGATAAACAAAATGGTATTGCTTTCAGCGACCCAATTAATGGACATTTTTATATTATTAAAACAAAAGACGGCGGAAAAACTTGGTCGAAAGTAAATCCCGATAATATTCCTGCTACACAAGAAAATGAAGCTGCTTTTGCAGCCAGTGGCACAAGTTTGATTGTTTCAGGTAAAAATGATGCCTATATCTGTACTGGCGGTGCTTCAAATGCACGAATATTCAAAAGTACCAACCAAGGTGAAAATTGGGAAGTAATCAGTACCTCAATGGCAGCTGGAAAAACCAATGGTCTATTTGGTTTAAGATTTTGGGACGAACTTCATGGCATTGCCGTGGGTGGCGATTATTTAGAAGTCAATAAAGCCATTCCGAATGTTTTATTAACAAATGATGCCGGTAAAACTTGGACTGATGCTCCACAGACAAATCCAGCTGGATTAAAAGAGGGAGTAGCAATTTACAAGAAAAAAATCCTGATAGCAGTTGGCCCATCTGGAAGTAGTTATTCTAAAGATTTTGGGAAATCGTGGCAAGTTATAGACTCCACTCCTTTTCATGCCATTAGTATTTTTGGGAACGGTATTTGGGCAGTTGGTGGCAAAGGAAATATTGCTAAATTAGACACTACATTTTTCGGAAAAGAATGATAAAATTTTCAGGGTATAGACTAAAATTTATACCCTTAAAAAAGTCAACACTTCAATAAAATGTAAAATATCAACACCTTACAATAAAAACTCATAATTCAAAATTCATAACTTCTATTACTTTTTCCCTTTCCAAGAAATCATCAATACTCCACACAAAACCACAAAAGTTCCTACCAATTGCCAAGCTGAAATTTGTTCTCCCAAAAAAACATTCGCCATAATAATGGTAGCGACTGGGCCAATACTTCCAATAATAGAAGCATTACCCGAACCAATTCTTCTAATCCCTTCCGAAATCATAAAAGAAGGAATTACCGTAGAAAAAACTGCCATTGAAAGACTCAACCAATATGCTCCAACTTCGTAGGAAAGTAATCCTTTCCCTACTGAAAATAAATAATGAATAATTACCATGCCAGTAGAAATCAGCATTGAGTAACAAGTAAAACGTAAAGCTCCAACTTTTTGAATCATTTCGCCACTTCCTACCAAAAAAAGTGCGTAAGTAAAGGCACTCAAAAAAATCAAGAAACAACCAATTAATAAATCTTTCTGTAAGCCCAATTTTAAATCTGGAATAAAAGCTAAAGCCACTCCCAAATAGGTAATTACCAAAGCAACATATTGAATTTTATGAATTGTCTTTTTTAAGAAAATCGCTGAAACCACTACCACAATAGTTGGATAAATAAAAAGTATCAACCTTTCTACACTGGCAGTGATATAATTTAAGCCCCAGAAATCAAAAAGCGAAGCTAAATAATAACCGACCAAACCAATAGCAAACATCCAGAACCATTGTCGAGTAGTTAGCTTTACTTGTTCCTCTTTTTTATTTTGAAAAAATAAAATTATCAGGTAAAAAGGTGCTGAAAACAGCATCCTTAAAGCTAACAATGAAACGGTATCCACATGGTAATGTATATAATTATACTTTACCAAAACGGCTTTTCCAGCAAATAAAACTGCTCCAGTCAACACTAAAATCACTCCAACAAAATACTTCGATTTACTTATCTCTTTCATGGTTTATTAAAATTGAGGTAAAAAACAAAAGACCTTCCACATTGCTGAGAAAGGTCTTTTTAATAATATATTTTATCAAATAGCTACTTATCTCATGCCTTGTGGGCTGATTGCGAGAAGTAACCAATATGCTGAAATCATATTCATTTGATAATTATTTTTTTCTAAAGAAAATCTGAATTGGTACGCCTGTGAAGTCAAAATGATCACGCATCTGATTTTCTAAATAACGTTCATAAGACTCACGAATATACTGCGGTAAGTTACAGAACATTACAAAAGATGGTGCTTTTGTTGGTAATTGAGTCATGTATTTGATTTTGATATACTTTCCTTTCCAAGCTGGAGGAGGATAGTTTTCAATCACTTTTAACATTACATCATTCAATTTAGAAGTAGGAATTTTACGAGTTTTGTTTTCATAAACTTCTAATACTTTCTCTACCGCTTGGAAAATACGCTGTTTATCCTTTACCGAAGTAAAAATAATTGGCATATAATTAATTGGTGCCATTCTCTGACGAATAGCATCTTCAATGCGTTTGGCTGTCATTGAATCTTTTTCTACCAAATCCCATTTATTAATCATCAGTATAATACCTTTTTTTGCTTTATCTGCCATTGATACTATGTTCATATCTTGTGCTTGCAAACCAGTTTGTACGTCGATTGTGGTGGCATCAATGATGATTACAGCAACATCACATTCCTCCATTGCTTTAATTGAACGTAATATCGAATAATATTCAATGTTATCATCAATTCTAGCTTTTCTACGAATTCCTGCGGTATCGGTAATGATAAAATCTTTTCCAAATAAAGTATAGTGATTATCAATCGCATCACGAGTCGTTCCTGCAATATCAGTAACAATACTTCTTTCTTTTCCTAAAAGTGCATTTAAGAAAGATGATTTACCAACGTTTGGTTTTCCTAAAATAGCAATTTTTGGAATACCAGCGTTAGGATTTTCAATACCTTCTTCTGGAAAATGACTAACAACTGCATCTAATAAATCTCCAGTTCCCGAACCACTTTCAGCAGCAATTGGGAAAGGTTCGCCCATGCCTAATTCGTAAAATTCAACCGCTTCCATACCTTTTTCATAAGTATCAGCTTTGTTGGCTACGATATAAACAGGTTTTTTCGAGCGACGAAGTACTTTAGCAAAATCTTTATCTAAATCAGTTACTCCTGTAGAACAATCCACGACAAACAAACAAACGGCAGCTTCTTCAATGGCCATTTCTACTTGTTCACGAATCGCTCCTTCAAAAGTATCATCTGAACCATGTACATATCCACCCGTATCAATAACGGTAAAATATTTACCAATCCATTCACCATAACCATAGTGACGGTCACGAGTAACGCCTGAAACGTTATCCATAATTGCCTTTTTCTGTTCGATAAGGCGATTAAAAAGCGTAGATTTACCCACGTTTGGGCGACCTACAATTGCAACAATGTTTGACATTTTTTGATTTTTGAGCTGTTCCCTGCGTACCTTTTTTGATGAGTTTCCTGAAAATCAGTTGCTCAATCTTTGGCATAACAAGCACCTCAACGTTAAAGATTATAATATACTGTTAAAAATTAGGGGTAGAAAAGCTGTCTGCTATAAGCATTGAGATTTCAGCTTTTAGTTATTATGTATTAATTTTCAAATTAGCACACTTTCAAATTTTCAAATTCATTAGTCTTGACTATAACCAAATGATTTTACTTTTTGTGCTTTTGAACGCCAATCTGGTTCAACTTTGATAAATTGTTCTAAGAATACTTTTTTTCCAAAGAATTTCTCCATTGCTTCACGGGCTTGCGTACCTACTTTTTTAATAGATTCTCCTTTATGACCAATCAAAATAGCTCTTTGCGTTACTCTTTCCACATAAATTTCTGCGGCAATTCTGATAAGATTATCCTCTTCTTTGAAAGAAGTAATCACTACTTCACAAGAGTAAGGAATTTCTTTTTTATAATTCAAGAAGATTTTTTCTCTTAAAATCTCTGATGCAAAAAAGCGTTCAGGTTTGTCGGTCAATTCTTCTTTATCAAAATACGGTGGATGAATTGGTAATTGATTGACAATGGAATCAAAAATTTGCCCAATGTTTTCTTCTTTCAAAGCAGAAATTGGAATAATGGCTTGTGTTGGGAAACGTTCACGCCAATGAGCAATTTTTTCTTGTACTTGTTCTTCTGTAGCCAAGTCAATTTTATTAATCAATAACAAAACTGGCACGTGGTCGATTCTTGCTAATTTATTGATAACATCGTCTTCGTCGTACTTTTCAAAAATATCGGTTACAAACAAAATAACATCGGCATCTTCCAAAGAACTATGCACGAAAGTCATCATTGATTTATGTAACTCGTATTTTGGAAGAATAATTCCGGGCGTATCAGAGTAAACCAATTGAAAATCAGTTCCGTTATGCGTTCCGTTCAAAATTCCCATGATACGGTGACGGGTAGTCTGAGCTTTTGAAGTAATAATTGAAAGGCGTTCGCCCACCAAAACGTTCATCAAAGTAGATTTCCCAACGTTTGGTTTTCCGACAATACTGACAAAGCCTGCTTTATGATTAAGTTGTTCCATGCTATTAGAAGTCGATATCTGCTCTTCGTTATTGATTTACCGAATCAGAATTCAATAAATGCCATGCTTCACGATAATCAGCAGATTTAGGTTTTCTTTGTCTCTTCTCTGATTCAACTAAATGAATTTCAGAGCTATAACTAATAAATACTCCGACAGGAATAATATAAAAAATTTGTATTTCTTCGAGATAAATAATGGCAAAATCAAAATCTGATTCACTATATTTTTCCCTCAACATTTCTCTTCTGTTCGTCTTAGTTCTTCGAGTATCAACAACAAAGTTTTGTCGTTTTGTATCAAACCAAGCACTTTTTACTTGAATTTTGATAAAGCTGCCTTCGATTTCAAAAACTAAATCATAAGGGAGTCTATCTCCAATCGGCTTCAAAATATTCCAACCTTTTTTTAAAGCTTGAAGGATAACTGCCTGTTCAGCAATATCCCCTTTGAGTTTTGTGTCAGTGTTTAACATTTCTCTCATCTAAAATAAAAACAAAAAAGCCAATTACTTGAATATCAAATAATTGGCTTTACTCTGTGTAGCAGGAACAGGACTCGAACCTGTGACCTTTGGGTTATGCTTACCACTATAGCTTTCGCTACCCTACTGGTTTGTGGTCTGGACTGTCTCTTTACCTTCGACCTAAGTCGTTAAGGTATCTGCCATTCAGTCTCTACACCTTCCTTATTTCTAAGGCTTGGCTCGGGATTGCCATACTTAAAGGGTTCCCCGAATTTGACAAACTTTCACGTAAAAATTTCTTTCTACGCAGCCCTCATGCAAATTGATTGTACAAACTTTGATAAAGTAATTTTCAAAATTCTCAATTAACAATAACTTGAGCCCAACGAGCTACCTACTGCTCCATCCTGCGGTGTTGTTTCCATTTGATTGGACTGCAAAGGTACGACAGTTTTTTTTCAATGCAAGCGTTTACTGAAATAAAAATGAAAAATATTATAAATAAATTCCCAAAAAATACTTAACTAACTCACAATCAAACCGTTAACCAATAAAAATATTTTCAAATAAATTTACATTAATGTCCTTCAAGACCAGTCATTAAATCTTTTGCCTTCTTCACATTCAAATTTACCTTATCAGATTCTACCAAACCATCACGTAATCTTACAATTCTGTGGGCATACTGGGCAATATCATCTTCGTGTGTTACCATTACGATGGTGTTTCCTTTAGAATAAAGCTGGTCGAACAAATCCATAATTTCATAAGATGTCTTAGAATCTAAGTTACCAGTAGGTTCATCGGCTAAAAGTATCGAAGGGTCATTCACTAATGCTCTGGCAATTGCCACACGCTGACGCTGACCACCTGAAAGTTCATTGGGTTTATGTCCTGCACGGTTTTCTAAACCTACTCCTTTTAAAGCTAACATTGCTTTCTCTATTCGGTCGGCTTTGTTGTAACCTGCATAAATCAATGGTAAGGCTACGTTTTCTAAAGAAGATTGACGGGGCAATAAGTTGAAGGTTTGGAATACAAATCCGATTTCTTTGTTACGAACCGTTGCCAATTCATTTTCAGACATTTCACTTACATCTTGATTGTTCAGAATGTATTTCCCTGTAGATGGAGTATCCAAACAGCCAATGATGTTCATTAATGTTGATTTCCCAGAACCCGATGGCCCCATAAAAGCGACATATTCACCTTTGCTGACTGATATACTTACATCTTTTAAGGCTTGAATTACTTCTTCACCCATTACGTAACGTCTGGAGATGTGGCTGGTTTCGATGATTTTCATACTATTTTTTTTATCGGTTAAGAGCGTATCCGTTCTTTTTTTATATTGCTGGTTGAATTTCTGTTTGTAATAATATCGTTGAGTCTATTTCAATATTTGTGTTTAGTTCTTTCAAGCTTTGGACAAATCCAAATTTATCTTTGGGGCTTAGGCTTGTAGGATATTTACTTATAGAGGTCTCTATTATCAAATATTGTTTTCGCTCAAATATCTTTGTGATGTTATTAATTTCAAGTTTTTTAAGTGGGAAAAAATCACCAAATTTGATGATAACACGATTGTCACTAATAAGATAAGTGTCATATAATGAAATAGTATAGAACAAAAATTGAAGTATAAAAAAATATTTCGTTGGTTTATTCAAAAGAACATCAACAAATGCGTCAATAAAATCTATTTTATGGGCATACATTGAAAAAAAGCTAAATCCCAAAACTATAAGTGAAAGTACGCTTATACCTCCAATGATACTTTTCTTGATATTTGATTGAAACTTCTTCATGTAGATTCATTTGAATATTACATAAAACAAACTTAATAATTTACTGAAAACCAGCACTTGCCTTTTCGATAGAAGCTAATTTAGCTTGATAGGTTGGTAGAAAACGCTGATAGTCGGTTGGGGATAATTTTTGAAGTATCTTCAATCCATCTGTAGCATAATCTTTCATTCCAACTTTTAAAGCTTGAAGGATGTATAATTGATATAACACTGGAGAATCTTTTCGCCAAGCAACAGCATTTAAAATAGCTTCATAAGCTTTATTTTCTTGCTTTTGTTGGTTGAGTATTTCAATGGCTTTCGTCAGTACTTGTTCATTAACAGGATGTTGTTTCAAACCATCTGTAGCAATATTTTTGATGCTTGAAATATCTACTTTTTCGGTTGCTTCTTTCTTTAATAAAGTATTCAATAACAATTGATAATACTTCCCTTTTTTATCGGTAGAATCGCCGAGCGACCAAGCTTGTAGCGTTTGAAAAGTTATTATTTTATCTCCTTTGTAATATTCTTGTACAATATCTGCAAAAAGTAAATCTTCAATATCAGCTTGATTTTCATCTAGCTCCGACAATCTTCTCAATGGCAAATTTTCGCCTTTTGCTTTCTGATAAAGTGCTTGGTTATACACTCTTGCAAAATCAGCGATGTTACTGAGTACAGAATCTTTGGGTAAATCTAATTCTGTGATTTCTTCCGAAGCAATTACTTTTTTGTTTTTCAATACATTTTTCAAAGCAAGTACGTTGGCTTGATAAGAACTGTGTTCAATATTCTCTGGCTTTTCTAACAATTCCTGAATAGTTTGCTCCTTTCCATTCATTGCCCAAAATGCTAACAAATTACTAGCGGGCACTTCTGACTTTCGGGCATTTTTCACTGCCATTTCATAATACAAAACGGTTGAATCTACCACATTCGATTTGTTGAATAAGTAAGCCAAATTATTTTGCAATTCTCCACTTGTCGGGAATTTCGCTAATCCTTCTTTCAAGGTAAACATGGCATCAAAAAAATGTTCTCCATCATAAAACGAACGGCTCAGTCCTTCATAAGCAAAGACTGATGGATTTTTCGCCAAGGCTTTTTTGAAGTACAATGCTGCTCGTTCATTGTCGTTTTGCCATAATGCCAAAGAAGCCAAAGCATAATTACTTTTATGGTTGCGATATTCGTAAGCCAAAGCCATTTGGTACTCCGATTCCGCCACTCTATATTGTTTATCAAAAGCGTAATAATCGCCCAAAGCATTATAAAATGCGGCATTTGCTTGCTGAAAAGTAAAGAAGTTTTTCAACACTAATAAAGCGGCAATGATAATAATTGATAATACTCTGGCTGTCCAAATCGGCAGGTTTATGGGTTTAAAAACTACTTTGTGTACTTCAAATCCTTGCTTGAAAAGTGGCAAGAAATTCACCAAAACATAAATTAAAAACACTAATCCCATCGCCAAATGCGTGTAAGTAATTGCATCTTCTAATACTTCTATCATAGGGTCGTTGCCAGTGGCAAAGGCTTGCCCGCAAGTGGCAACAGTAATGATGGCTAAACCTAAATAGATAAACGAACCAGCATCTTCAAAATCGATGATTTGCCTATTGCCTTCCAATCGCTTTTTGAAACCCCAAATGCCTAAAAATGTAGAAGTAATTAATAAGACAAACGGGCTAATGTAAATCATTTCCCAATCTATTACTTTGTTGTTATGCAAAAAAACGAGTAAGACATTGGCTAAGTAAATCAAAGAAATCAATAAGAAATTCTTCAATGCTTGTGGACTTTTTGAAGAAGTTGTCAGCACTAAAAAACCTTGAACGATTTCATAAGCAATCATAAAAATGAAAGCGACACTCAATATCATCGCACCCGCTGTTCTGTAACTCGCTAATAACAAAAAAGGCGAATTCACTTTTGTACTGTAAAGAATCGCCAAAATGAGTAAAATACTTATCAAAAAGAAAGATACAAACCTTTTGAAAATATTAATATCAGGACGAAAAGCGTGGAAGAAATAACTGAGACCTGCATAGAGTACAATCAATGCCATCGTGAAATATCTGTTACTGGCATTATACAATAATTCAAAGTTGAAAGTGACCAAGAGTAAAATGACAAGCCCCATCGATAACAAATACCAGAAACGAGCCAGCGAAGAAAGTGCCGTTAAGATTAAAACAAAGGCAAAGACAAAGAGTGATAGAAAAATATAATTCCCGATAAGGTTTATTTCCATCGGTGAAGCCAAGAATTGTTCTGTTACTGTGAAAGTTTTACTTGGAAAAGAAAGCGTTTCCTGCCCAACATCAAAGTAATCCAACACAAAAGGGACTTCGCCTAATTCAGCTAAAATATTCCAATGCACCACATTTTCTAATCCTTTGAAATAAAAAAATGTAAATGCAAACACAGTAAACAACAAAATACTGATTGAGAAAAAATATAGCAGACGAGAAGCTTTTTGCCAGTTTTTCCAGAATTGTATTGAATTCATATTGATATGATAAATTAAGCCTTTGGGAGCGTAAAATAATGGTTATTAAAAAAGCAATTAGTATAAAGTACAAGCCTTTTGGAAAGATTGATAAAGCATTTAGCTTTTGTACAACAGACAAAATTCGCAATTATTATACTTGATTGGAAATCTATCAACTTATTTCTTAGCGAACAAAGTATAGATAGCCCAAGCTATCGCTTTCCCGAAACCAACTCTTTATTAATATTATGAAAAGAGGAATCTCAAGCTTCCTACAAAAAGGATAAAATTTTACCCTTTTTACATCAACTTTCCTACTAAAAGAGGGAAATTTGTCTCTTTTAGTAGAGAATTTGCTATTTCAAATACCAACATTTCTATATTTTTGCGGAAAATTGCGGTTTTGAGAGGAAGTCATTTTATCACTAATTGTATCATTGATAAATTTGACAATATTGTCTATCGTCTTCTACAAAGCATAGGAGTATTTATAAAAGTATCTTGAATCTTGTATAAAATATTTGATTCAATTTAAAGCCCTAAAAGCAATAGGATACTAAAATTTTATCGTGTTGAGGCAAAAAAATATTTTCTAATTTTGATTTTTGGGAAATTGCCCCAAAATCTCAAAAATCTAAGTATTTTTTTGGTTCTCTCTTAAAGCAATCCAACAAAACGATACTTTTTAAGCAAAAAATATGGTAAAAATCCAAAAACAGAATTGTTAATCTGAATTTTACCAAGTAGTTTTGCAGTCTGAAATACTACGTTAAGTACATAAAAAACGTAATCACTTGACAATCAGATAACAAAATCACAATACAAATGGCAAATGCAGTCAATACAGGGAAAGTTACGCAAGTAATCGGACCAGTTGTGGACGTGAGCTTCGAGGGCGCTAACTCTCATCTCCCCACAATTTTGAATGCCTTGGAGGTTACAAAAGCCAACGGCACCAAAGTTATTCTCGAAGTACAACAACATTTAGGTGAAGACCGTGTTCGTACCATTGCAATGGAAGGAACAGAAGGACTTCAAAGAGGTCAGGAAGTAAGAGACTTAGGACAACCTATGTCGATGCCTACTGGTGATAGTATCAAAGGACGTCTTTTCAACGTAGTTGGTGAGGCAATTGATGGTATTCCTCAACCTAAGTCTAACAAATCAATGCCAATCCACCGTCTTGCTCCAAAGTATGACGAATTGGCAACTTCAACTGAGGTGCTTTTTACAGGTATCAAAGTAATTGACTTGCTTGCTCCTTATGTAAAAGGTGGTAAAATTGGTTTATTTGGTGGTGCTGGTGTAGGTAAGACTGTATTAATTATGGAACTTATCAACAACATTGCTAAAGCTTACGAAGGTCTTTCTGTATTTGCTGGTGTTGGTGAGCGTACTCGTGAGGGTAACGACTTATTGCGTGAAATGATTGAATCAAACGTAATTCGTTACGGTGAAGATTTCAAACACGCAATGGAAAACGGAGAATGGGATTTATCTAAAGTAGATGAAGAAGCTCTTTTAGGTTCACAAGCTACTTTGGTGTTCGGTCAAATGAACGAGCCTCCAGGAGCACGTGCTAGAGTAGCCCTTTCTGGTTTAACAGTTGCTGAATATTTCCGTGATGCAGAAGGAGAAGACCAAGGTCGTGATATCCTTTTCTTCATTGACAATATCTTCCGTTTTACACAAGCAGGTTCTGAGGTATCGGCCCTTTTAGGTCGTATGCCTTCAGCGGTAGGTTACCAACCAACGCTTGCTACTGAAATGGGTGCGATGCAAGAACGTATTACTTCAACAAAAAGAGGTTCAATTACTTCAGTTCAAGCGGTTTATGTACCTGCCGATGACTTAACTGACCCTGCTCCTGCTACTACGTTTACTCACTTAGATGCGACAACGGTATTATCACGTAAAATTGCTGAATTAGGTATCTACCCAGCGGTGGATCCATTAGATTCTTCATCACGTATTTTATCTCCAAGCATTTTAGGTGATGTTCACTATAACACTGCTCAAAGAGTTAAAGAGATTCTTCAACGTTATAAAGAATTACAAGATATTATCGCCATCCTTGGTTTGGACGAATTATCTGAAGACGATAAATTGGTAGTATCTCGTGCTAGACGTGTACAACGTTTCTTGTCACAACCTTTCTTTGTGGCTGAACAATTTACAGGTTTAAAAGGAGTATTGGTTGATATTAACGATACTATCAAAGGATTCAACGCAATCATTGATGGAGAATACGATCACCTTCCTGAAGCAGCTTTCAACTTAGTAGGTAGCATCGAAGATGCAATTGCAAAAGGAGAAAGATTAGTAGCTGAAGCATCGAAATAAAGTTTAGGAGTAAATGAGTTTATGAGTAAAACCTTACTCATAAACTTTTAACTCATACACTCATAAACTGAAAAAAAATGAATTTACAAATCATTACTCCCGATAAAAAAGTGTTCTCTGGCGAAGTAGAAGTAGTTACTTTACCGGGTACAGATGGTTCTTTCCAAATTTTGAAAGACCACGCTCCTATCGTTTCGACTTTAGGAAAAGGAACATTAGCGGCTGACAAACAATTATTCACTATCGACGGTGGTGTTGTTGAAGTATTGAACAACAAAATCTTGGTATTGGCAGAAGCAGTATTGTAATTCGTAATTGATAGTTAACCTCCAATTACAAAAAATATTAAAAGCACAGGCTCTTTGGGGTTTGTGCTTTTTTTGTTCATGTCGAAATATTAAATCCGTGGCTGGTCTCCCGACCAGTCCACATTATCGGTGGACTGGTCGGGAGACCAGCCACGGGAAAGTAGCAGCTCTATAAATAAAATTCCTATCCTTTTTCAACTTTCAGAATATTGGATTTGTCCAAAAATCATTTATTCCCTATCTTTGTACCAGAAATGAAACAAATGATGATACAAGCAGTTTTTACGAGTAACTTTTGGGAAATGTCCAAAGATTTACCTTCAAAAAAAGGCTGTGTTATCGTTTCTAAAAAATATTTTTATTAGGAGGTCAAGTTAATTGACCTCCTTTTTTATAGTACAATCTTTTTTCAGTAACCAAGAAACAATCAAATGAAAGTAACACAAAGCCAAGCAGCTATTTTGTTGTTGGAAGACGGTACAGTTTTTAGAGGGAATGCTCTCGGAAAAATCGGGACGAGTGGCGGAGAAATTTGCTTCAATACAGGTATGACTGGCTATCAGGAAATTTATACTGACCCTTCATATTTTGGACAAGTAATTGTAAATACAACTTCTCATATCGGAAACTATGGAGTAGTAAACGAATTAGAAGAAGAATCTGACAATGTAACCATTTCTGGAATGGTTTGTAATGAATTCTCACCGATTCATTCACGCAAAACGGCTGATGGTTCTTTACAAAATTACTTCGAAAAAGCTGGTATCGTTGGCATTTCAGGCGTAGATACTCGTCAAATTGTACGTCATATTCGTGAGGTTGGTGTAATGAACTGCATCATTTCTTCTGAGATTTTGGATGTAGAAGAATTGAAAAAAGAATTAGCGAAAGTACCGCCAATGGAAGGACTTGAGTTGTCTTCTCAAATCTGTACACAAGAATCATATTTCTTGGGAAATCCAGAAGCAGAACACAAAGTCGCTGTTTTAGATTTAGGCGTAAAGAAAAGTATTTTAAGTAATCTTACAGATAGAGATTGTTACTTGAAGGTATTTCCTGCAAAAACAACTTATGCTGAAATGCAAGCTTGGAATCCAGATGGATACTTTATCTCAAATGGCCCTGGCGACCCAGCAGTGATGCCTTATGCCATTGAAACTGTTAAGGCAATTGTAGAAAACGATAGCCCTACTTTTGGCATCTGTTTAGGTCACCAAATTTTAGCACAAGCGTCTGGTCTTTCAACATATAAAATGAAAAACGGACACCGTGGATTAAACCATCCTGTGAAGAATTTGATTACTGGTTTATCAGAAATTACTTCTCAGAATCATGGTTTTGCCGTAAAAATGTCGGAATTGGAAGCTAACGAAAATGTAGAATTAACACATATCAACCTAAACGACAAAACTGTTGAAGGTTTGAGAAGAAAAGATAAACCTGCATTCTCGGTACAACATCACCCAGAAGCATCTCCTGGTCCACACGATTCACGTTATTTGTTTGATAATTTTGTGGGAATGTTGTAATCAAGACTTTAGGACTTTGGACTTTAGGACTTAAAGAGAAAAGTAATAACGACTTTGGGCTTTAGGATTTGAAGACTACATGAGAAAATAATGATAAAAGACTTGGAGATAAAAGGATTTAGCATCCTAATCTTCAAGTCTTTTTCTTATTCAGTCTCATCATAAAATCCTATAGTCCTCAAGTCCTAAATCCTAAAGTCCTCAATAAAAATGCAAAGAGTAAGAATTACTGACGATGGTTTTACTACTTTATTCAGCACAGAGTTTAACCAATATTATCATTCTGTCCGTGGTGCTTTAGACGAAACCCAAAGAGTATATATCGAATTGGGTTTATTAGCTAAAATGCAGGAAACACAAGAAATTAGCATATTAGAATTGGGTTTTGGTACTGGATTAAATACTTTGATAACCGCATTAGAAGCTGAAAAAAATCAGTTAAAAGTACATTATACCAGTCTTGAGCCATTTCCCATTTCCGAAGAAGATGTAAAATTATTGAATTATCAAACGGGTGCAGCAACTGATTTACTCCAAAAGCTACATTCTGTAAACTGGGAAGAAAGCGTTGAGATTTCAGCTAACTTTTCACTTAAAAAAGTAAAGAGTACGCTTCAAGATTTTAAAACGGACGAGCTATTTGACGTAGTTTATTATGATGCCTTCGCTCCTTCTTCACAACCAGAACTCTGGACGGTAGAAACATTTACTCATGTTGCTTCTTTTGTAAAAAAAGGAGGATTTCTAACAACTTATTGTTCAAAAACAGTAGTGAGAAAAGCAATGGAGCAGGCAGGTTTTAAAGTAGAAAAACACCAAGGAATATGGGGAAAAAGAGAAGTAGTGAGAGCTATTAGGCTATAAAAAAAGGGCTATGAATCATAAAATTCGTAGCCCTTTTTACTTTATATTATTTACTAAGCTGATGTTACTTCGCAAGGATAACCAAATAGGCAATTATCTTTTACTAATTTGGATACTATTGGTGGCACTAATTCTTCCCACCCAGATTCGCCAGATTGTATCAGTTTCAATACTGCATCGGTATTAATTTTGAGTAAATCTTTATCGTAATTTTTAATATCGGCAAACTTATCGTTGTCTTGCAAATACTGAAATAAACCTTTGAGGTGTGCTGGTGGCGTAAATTCTTTTGTCGTTACTGTTTCACCATCAGCATTGAGCATTGGATGTAAATACAACTTAATTTTAGGTGCAAACAAAGTTGAAAAAGCTGCAAGAATTCCTCCAGAAATATTAGTATAATGCTTTTCTTCAAAGATATAATCAAGATTTGGCATTCCTAAAATCAAGCCCATTCTTAGTTTGGTAAAACCTCCCAAATATTGAACCAAACGATAATATTCATGAAAATTTGAAATCAAAACGGTATGTCCCAATGAACATAAAATATCAACACGGTCGAGGAAATCTCGTTCATTGATTTGTTCGCCACCCGCTTGTAAATTTTTCAAAGTAAGTTCAGCTAATAAAACTACTTTATCGTCATCAACATCTGGTTCGGCTTCAAACTGTTTCAAACCCGTTTTAATCATGTCTAACGACACATTGGTAACTGGTCTGAAACGCCCACGTACTGCCACAATATGTTTTTTATAGAAAGCTTCTGAAGGCTGCATTACGTTTCCGTCTGGTCCAAAAAGTGCTGCATTGGTAAAGCCATTTTTCACCAAGTGAAGCGACATCAAACGGTCATCTACACCTTTAAAGTCGGGACCACGAAAACGAATCATATCAATCTCAATTCTATCAGAAGATAAATCATCCATTAAAGATTGAAGTAAAATTTCAGGCTGTGCATTATAATAAAAGCAACCATACATCAAATTTACACCAATTACGCCCAAAGCTTGTTGTTGTAAAACATTGTCATTGTCTTTCATTCTTACGTGAATGACAACATCGTTTGGTGCACCATTTGGTTCAAGTTGAAAACGTAAGCCAATCCAACCATGCGGGTCATTATTTTTTTGATAGTTTAGCGCAGCAACAGTATCAGCAAAAGCAAAAAATGTACGTTCAGAAGCCATTTCGGTCAGACGTACATTTAATAATTTATACTCACGAGTAAGCATTTTCATCAAACGGGCTTCCACAACATAACGCCCAGATTCTTCTTCCCCATAAATGGCATCCGAGAAAGCCATATCATAAGCTGAAATAGTTTTTGCAATCGTTCCTGATGCTCCGCCAGACTTAAAAAAATTAGCCGCTACATCTTGCCCAGCACCGATTTCAGCAAAAGAGCCATAAATTCGGCGGTCGAGATTGATGCGAAGAGCCTTCTGTTTTGTGCCTAAATTTCTATCGTAATTTACCATGACATTATTCTCTTTATATAATTGTACCCTATCACTCAAAGCATTTCCTAATTTACAATTCAATAGGCAAAGCTTGATAAAAATCTACCAAAAATATAATTCTTTATCCAAAAATTAATACAAAACACTAATTAGCAAGTTATCCTAATATGTTTAAGCAAGTAAAAGAATAAAACGTAATATAGCTCATTAAATTTAGGCTAATTGTGATTTGTGAAACAAAGTCAAGCCAGCAATTGGACTTTCCATAATCACTCCAACACTAAAACCTTTTTCTATCGCTACTCTTCTTAGAATATCAGAATAATAAAATGCTACTGAACCTGTAAAATGTATTTTGTACAGTTGAAAAGCTGGATACTTTAATAAGTATTTTTCAAAAAATAAATCAAATGCACCTTTAACTAAGCCAAACGTAAATGGATGATTGCGATTATCAAAAATAAATTTTGAAAAAGAAGCGAAGTAACGATTAGGAAAAGGCTTTTGATAAGCATTATCTAAAATTTCCAGACGGTCTTTCGCACCAAAACGCTTTTCAAATTTTTCACGAATATCTTCTGGCATTTCTTTATGCAAATAACTTAACACTAATTGTTTACCAAGGTAACCTCCGCTTCCTTCATCACCTAACCAAAAACCTAAAGGCGGTACTTGAAAAGTAATATCGTTACCATCATAAAAACACGAATTAGAGCCTGTCCCTAAAATGCAGGCAATTCCAGCCTCACGACCACACAAAGCACGAGCCGCCGCCAACATGTCACTCTGTACTTCTATTTTTTTTACTGCTGGAAAAATCGTTTTGAAAACCAAGCGAATAATTTCCGCTTTTTCTTCATTAGTAACACCCGTTCCATAGTAAAAAACTTCTGTAACAACTTGATTGTTAAGTGACGGCAATAAGTTTTTCTGTAGTTCTTCAATAATTGAATCAGTAGTTTGATAATATGGATTTAGCCCAATTGTTTTGACTTGGGAAACTTCTCCTCTTGGAGAAATCATCCGCCAATCTGTTTTACTTGAGCCACTTTCTGCGATTAAAATCATTATTTTATATTTTAAAAATATAGTTTTTGGATATGCAATGCAACCTTTTTTTAAGAGAGGCAGTCATTAAAAGTACTCATACTAACTCGCCCACAACCGAAAATTTTTCAAAAACTTTATCTGTATGCGGAGCGTCTTTTAGTTCACTCGTTAAATCCTGACCAGCCCAATGTTCATAATGTTTGCCATTACGCCAAAGTCTGGAATCGCTAACATCATAAATAAACCCTTTAAAGGCAACCCAGATTTCGTCACGATCTTGACCGTTCCTTAAAGACAATTGAGATTTAGTGTATTTTTTTAGCATAATTATTTTATATATATTGTATCAAATTTGCTGAAATCAATTTATTTTATCATTTTTATCCCTCAAAAATAAAATCTAACATAATAATGAAAAAACTAATTCTATTCCTTCCTCTTCTCTTTGCCTTTGTTTTAATACTAAGCAGTTGTGGGAAAGATGCACCAGAACCAACTTTGACCGAAAAGTTGACAAAAACTTTTACCGTTAGCATTGCCAAAGAAGGTGGTGTTGAAGTTTATAACAAAACTAAAGCCACAAACATTGCTGCTGGTTATGCTAATTACAAGTTAAGTTTAAGTAGTACCAAGTCGGCAACGTTAACAGCAAAAGATAATACGACATTCACAGGTACTTGGGCTTTGACAAATACGGACAAAACTTTAAGTTTAACTGGACTAAAAACTTCTGCGGGAGCGAATCCAACTGGAACGACTGGAACAATTGAATTCAAAATCGTTACAATTGATGGAACAGGTGCAACAGTAACACTTGAGTCTTTACAACCAGACATTAAAGCAAGTAATTCTATTGTTAATTTACAATTAGTAAATCCTTAAACCAAATATAAATTATTACCACAAAGCCATCTCTAACAGGATGGCTTTTTTCTTTTCCATAAAATATCAATCCTTCGATTCTCTCAATCACAAAATCAAACGTAACTTTGTATTATGGAAACAAGAACAGAATTAAGTACAATCGGAGAATTTGGCTTGATAAAGTTAATCGATTCAAAATTTCAAAGCATTAATCCAGAAACTATTAAAGGAATTGGTGATGATGCAGCCATCATCGATACTGCTGGTAGAGAATTGGTAGTTTCTACCGACCTTTTGATGGAAGGAATCCATTTCGATTTAGCTTATACTCCTCTCAAACATTTAGGTTATAAGGCTGTTGCCGTAAATGTTTCTGATATTGCTGCGATGAATGCCATTCCAAAGCAGATTACGGTAAGTTTAGGTTTGAGTAATCGTTTTTCGGTAGAAGCCATTGAAGAATTATACGAAGGCATCAAGATTGCTTGTGATGAATATAAAGTAGATTTAGTAGGCGGTGATACTTCGGCTTCTCGCTCGGGTTTGGTGATTTCAATTACTGCATTAGGTACTGCTGAAAAGAAAAATATCGTTCTAAGAAATACAGCGAATACCAACGACATTATTTGTGTTTCGGGAGATTTGGGTGCGGCTTACATTGGTTTACAAATACTTGAAAGAGAAAAACAAGTATTCTTGGCAAATCCTGATATGCAACCTCAATTGGATAAAGACAAAGATTATGTGATAGAACGCCAATTAAAACCGAATGCCAGAATGGATGTAATTTATGAATTGCGTGATTTAGGCGTAATTCCTACTGCTATGATTGATATTTCGGATGGATTGGCTGCTGAAATATTACACCTTTGTAAAAATTCTGGAACTGGTGCAGTGATTTTTGAAGATAAAATTCCAATCGATGATCAAACTTATTTGATGGCTACTGATTTAAACTTTAGTCCGATGACGGCAGCACTGAATGGCGGTGAAGACTATGAATTACTTTTTACAGTAAAACAAGAAGACTTTGAAACCATCAAAAACATGTCTGATATAAGTTTCTTGGGTTACATGACTAACGATGTGGATGGTGTAAAACTAATGATGAAATCTGGTACGTTAATTAATGTTACTTCACCCGGATTTGAACATTTTTGATACTTCTAAAATAACTTTTCAATAAAAATGGCTTCGCAAAAACGAAGCCATTTTTATTGAAGTATATATCGTTAAAATTAAACGGCTATCATCGTTAAAACTCCTATTAACATAATAATTTTACAAGCATTACTCAGAAAAGCAAAATCATTGGGCTTGTCGGCATAAACTAATTTATACGTCAGAAAACCCACTGGAAACATCATTAATAGAAAGATATATGCAATTCTTTCATTCGGTAATTGACTTGCCAGAATGAATAAGATACTGATAAAAATGGCAATTAATCCATAAACAAGATTTTTGGTTCTGGCAATTCCCCAGATAATTGGAAGTGTTCTACAACCGTGGCGTTCATCGCCTTTTACATCTTCCATATCTTTAATAATCTCACGAATTAAAGTAATGAAAAATGAAAAAGTAGCATAAACCCATACTTCTCGCTGATGACCGGGATAATAAACGGCTAAAACCAACAAAGAAAAACCCGTTAAAATAGCGACCATCAAATTGCCCCAAAAAGCCAATCTTTTTAATTTATTGGCATAAAGCCACAAACAAAAAACGGCACATAAATTTACAAATGCTGTTTTTCTATCTACTAATAAACCCAATAAAATACCTGAAGCATTAAAAATTTGATGAATCAATAAAGCCCATCGTCTTTTGATGTATCGCCCAATAACTACTCGTTCGGGTTTATTCACTAAATCAATTTTTATGTCATAATAATCATTAATAATATAGCCAGAAGCAGCCACTAAAACTGTCGCTATAACAATTAAGAGTAAGTTTTTTTCTACTAAAATATCAAGAAAGTGACTGAAAGAAAGTGGTTTATCTCTAACCAAAAAGAATCTAGTAAAATATTGCGTAAATACGATAATGGCTAAATTTTGCCAACGAATTAGTCGACTAAAACCTGTAAGTACTTGTAGATATGTAACTTTCCGAGGGGTTCTCAACATCATATTAGTGGATTGCTATGCACTATAACAACCAAATTTATTCCATTTTCATCCCTTAAAAAATTTTTTTAGTCATTAGAAGAGATTTTTTTTTGTTTTTGTGTGTTAGACCTTTGATAAGTCTATTCGCTAAGACTTAACTTTATATATCCACAACGTGCGGCGAACCGCTTCAATATTAGATTAATGAAAATCGGAATTGTTTGTTATCCTACTTACGGAGGTAGTGGTGTAGTAGCCACAGAATTGGGTAAGGCACTTGCAAAAGCAGGTCATGAAGTACATTTTATCACCTATTCACAACCTTCAAGGTTAGACTTTTTTAACGAAAATATCTATTATCATGAAGTAAGCGTATCAAGCTATCCTCTTTTTCAATACTTACCTTACGAATCGGCTTTGGCAAGCAAAATTGTTGATGTAGTTATCAACGAAAGGCTTGATTTATTACATGTTCATTATGCTATTCCACATGCTTCGGCGGCTTATTTAGCGAAGCAAATCCTGAAATCTAAAGGTATTCATATTCCATTTATCACTACGCTGCACGGAACAGACATTACTTTAGTTGGCAAAGACCCATCTTTTGAACCAGTTGTTACTTTCTCGATTAACGAATCTGACGGCGTTACAGCAGTTTCTGAAAGTTTAAAAAATGATACTTATGATGAATTTGAAATTGTAAGTAAAATAGAAGTAATTCCCAATTTTATTGATTTAGAACGTTTCAAAAAACTTCGTAAAGATCATTTCAAAATAGCAATTTGCCCCAATGGCGAAAAATTATTGATGCATACTTCTAACTTTAGAAAAGTAAAAAGAATCGAGGACGTTGTTCATGTTTTTCATAAAGTAAATCAAAAAATCCCCTCAAAATTACTCTTGGTTGGCGATGGTCCAGAACGTACTTCTATAGAAATGCTTTGTAGAGAATTGGGCGTTCAGCAAGATGTAAGATTTTTAGGTAAACTTGATGTGATTGAAGAAGTACTTTCTTTAGCAGATTTATTTTTACTGACTTCCGAAAAAGAAAGTTTTGGTTTGGCAGCTTTAGAAGCAATGGCTTGTGAAGTACCTATTATTTCCTCAGACGCTGGCGGATTGCCAGAAGTAAATGTGCATGGCGTTACAGGTTATGTTTCGAAAATTGGCGATACCGACGACATGGCAAAAAATGCGATTTCAATTTTAGAAGATGATGAAGTATTAGCCAGATTCAAACACAATGCCCACGAAAGAGCAAAAGAGTTTGACATCGCCAACATTTTACCCCTTTACGAACGTTATTACGAAGAAGTAACTGCTAAAAGTTGGAAATTTCCACCACAACCTTGTAAAGTCGAAAGTTTAAACTAACAATAAGATGCCCCTAAATATACGAGTAAGTAATCGTAAAAGAATTGTCATTATTGGTGCTGGTTTTGGAGGATTAAAACTTGCACAAGAACTAGCTGGAAGTGCTGATTTTGAAGTTGTTTTGATTGACAAAAACAATTATCATCAATTTCAGCCACTATTTTACCAAGTAGCCACCGCAGGACTTGAACCTTCGGCGATTTCTTTTCCGCTTCGATTGGCTTTTCATCACTATGAAAATGTGTATGTAAGGGTAGCGACTGTTACAAAAATTATTCCTGAACAAAATCTTATTGAAACCAATATTGGAGAACTCTCTTTTGATTATCTAGTAATTGCAATTGGAGCTGATACCAACTTTTTTGGCAATAAAAATATTGAAGACAATGCCCTTCCGATGAAATCTGTCGGTGAAGCACTTGGACTCAGAAATAGATTACTTGAGAATTTTGAAAAAGCCTTGCTTGCCGACCAAGAAGAAGACAAAATTGGTTTGATGAATGTAGTGGTAGTAGGTGGTGGACCAACTGGTGTAGAAGTATCGGGTACTTTAGCTGAAATGAAAAGAATGGTGTTGCCTAAAGATTATCCAGAACTAGATTTTGATTTAATGCAAGTACACATCATTGAATCTGGCGGAGAATTATTAGGACCAATGTCATTAAATGCACAAATTAAATCTAAAGAATACTTAGAGCAATTAGGTGTAATAGTTCACCTAAATACAAGAGTAACAGATTTTGATGGAAAACATGTTTATTTTAATAATGGCACTACCATCAGAACCAATAATTTAGTCTGGGCTGCTGGTGTTAAAGCAAATGTGATTGAAGGTATAAAACCAGAAATCATGATGCGTGGCGGGCGTTTAAAAGTAAACAGACAAAATCTTGTAGAAGGATACGAAAATATTTTTGCGGTAGGTGATGTTGCTTACATGACAGAAGATAAATTTCCAAATGGTCACCCACAAGTAGCACAACCTGCTATTCAGCAAGGGAATTTATTGGCTAGTAATTTTAAAAAAATGCTAAAAGGAAACCCACTTGAAGATTTCTATTATAAAGATTTGGGGTCTATGGCAACTATTGGTAGAAACAAAGCCGTTGTAGATTTACCATTTTGGCATTTCCAAGGATTCTTCGCTTGGCTTACTTGGATGTTTGTTCACCTCATTGCAATTGTAGGTGTAAAAAACAAAGTATTAATATTCATTAACTGGTTATGGAATTACATTACTTACGACCAGTCATTGCGGTTAATCATCAAAGCTAAATCCCCTAAAAACAATCAAACTTAGCGAACTAACTATTAATCACATAAACAAATTATCATCAAATAACATGACAAACGGTATTTTATTGTAAAAAAAAGTTCAGTATCTTTGTCGATATAATTCAACAAATTGATAGGTATTAAGCTCTTTATATAAAATTAGTACAATTTATACGCTAACTCTCCTACTTATCTGAAATAGTATTATGGAAGCGAAAAACACAAAAATAAGACCTAAAAATAGTGGCTCTAAACAATTATTTGATAATCCAATTTTAGAGAAACTATCACACACACACATTGCCATCCCTGTTAGTATGTTTTTCATTGCAGGTTTTGTGCTTGGTTATTATGCCTTCACTCATACCGAATTAGCAAATTGGGCAATTGGTATGCTATTTATTACTGGTGCAATTATCTTTACATTCATTGAGTATTGGGTGCACAGAAGTGTATATCACATCGAACCAACTACTGATGCAAGAGCAAAATTCCAATATATCGCTCACGGTGTGCATCACGAATATCCAAAAGATAAAACTCGTTTAGCAATGCCGCCGATTGTAGCAGTCATTGTAGCGGTTACTTTGTTTTCAATCTTTTTTGTATTAATGGGCGAAGCCGCTTATGCTTTTTTCCCTGGTTTTATTTGGGGTTACGCAGCCTACTTATTGGTACATTATTCTGTTCATGCTTATGCACCACCAAAGAATTTCATGAAGCAATTGTGGATTAACCACGCAGTGCATCATTATAAAGATGGAAATGCAGTTTTTGGTGTTTCTTCACCAATCTGGGATTATGTTTTTGGAACAATGGCAACGATGGACAAATCGAAAGTTTCTGAGAATTTATAAGAAATATTTATTTAGCAATAGCTCCGCAAGAATAACAGTATCTTGCGGAGTTTTTTATTTTATCTTTGAACCTAAATTTATTCGCCAAATTCCATGAAAATATTACTGATAGAAGACGAACCTAAAACACTTCAATCGCTTCGACAAGGATTGGAGGAAAATGGTTTTGAAGTTGATATAGCTTATGACGGACATATCGGCAAACATCTTGCTCGAAAAAATCAATACCAAATCATTGTTACCGACATCATCATGCCGGGTATCAATGGGCTTGAACTCTGTAAACAATTGCGTGAAGAAGGTATCACTACCCCAATTTTGATGCTTACTGCCATGGGAAGTATCCAAGAAAAACTGATGGGTTTTGATGCTGGTGCGGATGATTACTTGGTAAAGCCTTTTGACTTCTTGGAATTGTTGGCTCGTATAAAAGTATTAAGTAAAAGAAACTTAATTCCTCTTCCAAACAATAGTAATATTCTGAGCTATAGTACACTTGAGATGAATCTGGATGCACACTTAGTAACCAGAGAAGGCAATAAGATTGATTTAACTGCCCGTGAATTCGCTCTCTTAGAATACCTTTTGCGTAATCAAGGAAAAGTAATTTCAAAAGCTGATATTGCTGAAAAAGTATGGGATAGCCGTTTTGAAATGGGAACAAACGTTATCGAAGTATTTATGACGATGCTTCGCAAAAAAGTCGATAAAAACTATGATACTAAATTGATTCATACTCAATATGGTGTTGGTTATGTATTAAAGGTTGAAGAGTAATTTAAGGTAACATCAAAAAACGCTAGATAAATCATGCAAATTCGGGCAAAACTTACTTTACAATTTACACTTTTGGTGTCTGTAATTGTCTTGGCAATTTTTATCGTTATTTATGGTTTGCGTTATAATTACGTCAAAGAAGAATTTTATAATCGTCTTACTCAAAAAGCTTCTACTTCAGCTAAATTATTGGTTACCATCAACGAAGTAAATTATAAATTACTCAAGAAAATCAACCAAACTAATAACGATGTACTTTATCGTGAAAACCTCATTATTTACGATTACGAAAACCTAAAAGTATATTCAAGTAATGATACAAGTGGTTTTAAGATTTCTTCGGAAATGCTTAACCAAGTCAGAAAAGAGCGAGTTTCAAGGTTTACACAAGGAGATTTTAAAATTGTTGGAATCCTCTATCGTGACCGTTTCAATCGTGTTGTAACCATTGCTGGTGCAGTAGATTTATCAGGGGAACGAGATTTAAAAAACCTTCAAAACACCATGTTTGGTTTGTTTTTTATTGTGATTGCTGTCGTGGCAGTAACGGGTTGGTATTTTTCTGTTCGTGCTTTGTCGCCTATTTCTGAAGTAATCAAACAAGTAAAAACTATTTATCCACAAAACGTTAATCAAAGGCTTACGATTCAAAATCCTAAAGATGAAATTGGACAACTTACTGCTACTTTCAACGAACTTTTAGAAAGAATCAGTGAAGTATTTCGTTTGCAAAATCTATTTGTGTCGAATGTTTCTCATGAAATGAAAAACCCTTTGATGAAAATCGGTTCGCAAATAGATGTTACTTTATTGAAAAGCAGAAGTGAAGAACAATATTTGGCAACGTTGCAGTCTGTCAGACAAGATATTCGTGAACTTGGTCAGCTTTCAAATACTTTGTTAGAATTAGCCAAAGTAAGTGATTTGAACCATAGTTTGATGTACGATGAGGTTCGCCTCGATGAAATTATCTGGGAAGCTGGCGATTTACTATTACAAGCCGAAAAGGATTATCAAGTACAAGTAAACTTTACCAGTGAAATCGACGAAGATTCAGAATTAGTAATTCAAGGCAATGCACAATTATTGAAAACAGCTTTTGTCAATTTAATGGAAAATGGCTGTAAATTCTCTGAAAACCATACGGTGAGAGTAAGTATTCGTTTCTTGGAAAAACAAATTGAAGTACAATTTGAAAACAAAGGTGCGATGGCACAAAAAGAAATCGCCTTAGTTTTCGAGCCTTTCTACAGAAGCCAAAATACGGCAAGTATCAAAGGTTATGGAGTAGGTTTATCTTTAGTCAACCGAATTGTGAAACTTCATGGAGGAAATATCAACGCACATTGTTCTGATAATTCTACTTTTTTTACTTTACTGCTTCCTTATTCTGTGGGGATTAAATAAGGTTTTACTTCGCCAATATCTGGACAAACATTGTATAATACTTGAATACTTTTCTGAAATACTGGATGAATAAAATCTGCTGCAATTTCTTCTAATGGCACTAATACAAAGTTTCTATCTTGCATCAAAGGATGTGGAAGTGTCAGCGAAGGTTCATCAATAATTTGATTTCCATGAAAAATAATATCAATATCAATGAGCCTTGCACCCCATTTTTCGATTCGCACTCTCCCCAACATTTCTTCAATCATTTGTGCTTGTAGCAACAATTCTTTTGAACTGAGCGTTGTTTCAACAGCAAGAGCTAAGTTTAAATAATTAGGTTGGTTTTCCACACCCCAAGGAGCTGTTTCGTAAAATTTTGAACGTTTGGCAATCAATCCAATCTTATTCGCTATTAATTGAATGGCATTTTCCAGCATTTCAACTCTGTTTCCTAAATTTGACCCTAAAAGTAAGTAAGTCGTTTGGAGATTTAGCTTTTGCATTGTATTTTTAATTAAACTTCTTTTTAAGCTCCATAGCATATAATCTATATTATTACAGACCGATTCGCTTTTCGTTGTGTATATTCTTGCAAAGATTTATAAATATCGCTTAATTCACCAATAATCCTTTAAATACCTACCATGAAAAACATCACAAAGGGCTCTATACTCATTTCCGAACCTTTTCTCAAGGATCCGAATTTCAACCGAAGTGTTGTATTAATTTGTGAACATGAGACGAACCAAGGCTCTTTCGGATTGATTCTGAACCAAACTTCCAATCTCAATCTGGATGATGTATTGGAAGAAAATATTTATCCTGACGTACCACTTTATGTCGGTGGTCCCGTTCAGCATAATACTCTGCACTATGTGCATCGCCGTCCTGATATTATCGACGGGGGAATTACCTTGATGGAGGGTGTTACTTGGGGTGGAAATTTCCAACAAGTAAAGAGCCTCCTCAATAATGGAGTATTATCGCCTAAAGATATTCGTTGTTTTATTGGCTATTCAGGTTGGGAAGATGACCAACTTGATAATGAACTCAAAAAAGATTCTTGGATAGTTTCAAGTACTACTTCGGATGTTATTTTTGATACGCCTCCAGAAAATTTCTGGAGAACAATTCTTAAAGAAATGGGTGGCTCGTTCAAAGTACTAGCGAATTATCCAAGCGATCCAAGCTTGAATTAAAATGTCTGACAACAATAATATTCCTCATATTTCAATCATTAATACTCGTCCCTCCGACCAACATTTATTACTCTTGGGCGGCTTAGGGACGTTTTTATATGTTATTTATTTCTTGATTAGAACAGAATACTTATCAAGTGCTGTTTGTTTATTCACTAGTGTATTTTTGATTTATCAGTATTTAGAAAAAATCAAGGTGAAGGCTAAACTCATTATAAGTCAAGATGGTATACAAGTAGTTGGACAACCTTTTGTTTCTTGGGCATTTGTTCATGGATTACAGATTCGTCCAGAAGTGAAGGGAAATCATTATTCCGAAACGTTGGTTTTTACCAATAATGGGAGAATTCAAGAAATTCCTATTCAACAATTGGATATTACTGCATGGCAATTAGAACAGTTGCTTGAAATGTATCAGGAACGATTTAGGGAAAGTATTATCGAGAATAATGAACCTTTGCCATAATCAAATCTCATTCATCAAGTATGCTTTCTTTCAGGACTTTTTCAAGCTTTTCCCTTATCTTTGTGTTCTTTAAATCCCAAAAACGAATCAGAGAAGTGTATCGGGAGTGTTTTTTCCCGAAAATAAATCCGAAATCACACATTGAAAAAGCTATTCCTTCCCAAAGTACAAAAATCTTTCCAAACGGAAATTCCATTACCTTCTTCTAAATCAGAATCTAATCGTGCTTTGATTATCAATGCCTTGGCAAAGGGAAAAGATAATTTATCGAACCTTGCCGAAGCTCGTGATACTCAAACGATGATGCGTTTGTTGGCTTCTGATGATGCCATCGCTGATGTGATTGATGCTGGAACTACCATGCGTTTCTTGACTGCTTTTTTCTCGGTAACGGGTCAACAAAAAACAATGACGGGTACGCCAAGAATGTGCGAGCGTCCGATTGGTATTCTGGTAGATGCACTTCGTTCTTTGGGTGCTGATATTGAATATTTGAATAAAGAAGGTTATCCGCCTCTGCAATTGAATGGTTTTAATTTCTCTGGAAATAAAAATTTATCCATTAGAGGTGATGTTTCTTCGCAATACATTTCTGCCATCTTGATGATTGCCCCTTTATTGCCAGAAGGACTAATTTTAACCATTACTGGTGATTTAGGCTCTAAGCCATATATCGAAATGACGATTCAACAAATGAAAAGTTTCGGTATTACGGTTACTCCTGATTGGGAAAACATGACGATTACCGTGCCTGCACAACAATATGAAGTAATTCCTTATGCTATTGAATCAGATTGGTCGGGAGCAAGCTATTGGTTTTCGATGGTTGCACTTTCTGAATTTGAAGATGCTGAATTAGAATTATTAGGCTTAAAAGAAAATTCATTACAAGGTGATTCTGTGATTACTGACATCATGAGTCATTTAGGCGTGAAATCTGAATATACTGGTCGTGGCTTCAAATTGACTAAAATTCCTGCGGAAGCTTCTTTGGCTTGGGATTTCACCAATTGTCCAGACTTAGCTCAGACAGTTTGTGTTGTGGCGGCGGCTAAAAACATTCCACTTACATTAACAGGCGTGGAATCTTTAAAAGTAAAAGAAACCGACCGTATCTATGCTTTGCAAACTGAACTAGCCAAAATTGGCGGAAGTTTAGTAGAAATAGAAAAAAATCATAAATACTTATTAACGGCAAGTGGAGAAGCCATTAAAGCAGATACGGCTATTCATACTTACGATGACCATAGAATGGCAATGGCTTTTGCTCCTTTAGCGTTGGTTTCAGACATTACGATTGAAGAACCAGATGTAGTCGTGAAATCATATCCTTCGTTTTGGAAACATATTGCCAAGATTGTTGATATTGAAGCATAATCAATCATTCTGTTGATAAATCAACAATTACTTGTGAATAATACTTTAACAGATGACATGAATTTGATTCAAGTCATCTGTTATTTTTTTATGCCTATACCACTTTTTAAAATGCCTATCCCCTATTTGTAATGAGTGATTGAGGAATCGCTTCTGACGAATGAAGAAGTTTTTCAAGGGTGAAAATGTTTTTTTCTACCTTACAAAATAGTTTTTCAAGGGTGAAAATATTTGTTTCTACCCTACTAAATAATTTTTCAAGGGTGAAAATATTTGTTTCTATCCTACAAAATAGTTTTTCAGGGGTGAAAATATTTATTTCTACCATACAAAATAGTTTTTCAGGGGTGAAAATATTTATTTCTACCATACAAAATAGTTTTTCAGGGGTGAAAATGTTTGTTTCTACCTTATTAAATAATTTTTCAAGGGTGAAAAATAGGATTTCTAACCATAAAAGAAGAGTGTTTTGTCAATGATAAATCAATATTTACAAAATTGAAAATTAGGTAATTAGGATAAATCCCAGCAATAGGCACAAAAAAAATAGTGCAGGGATTACCTACACTATTGCTGATATGATTGATTTTCTAAGGTTCTTATTGCAATTGTAAAACTTTAGAAGTTGATTTTGCATATTCAAAAGCACCAAACATGATTGCTGAGAAAATTAAATTACTCGTCAAAGTATTTTTCAAGAAAGGTAAAGCCATTGTATAACATGACATTAAACCTTCAAAAGTTTGTGGATACATTTTACCACCAGTCCAAACTAAAAAGTTAGACACTACAAAGAATACAACTGTGCCTAATAAATTAGCGGTAAGTAAGCTTGTAACTGTTACTTTCTTTAGCGTAAGGATGCCTATCGCTACTACCAAAGCAAAACAAAAGAAAGTGCCTAAATCAAAACCAAATGAAAAAGTAGGATACCACTGCTTATAAAAAACATTGTTTAACACCAAATTAGATAACCACAAGGCAGCCATTGGTATAATAAAAGCCCATTGCTTTTTTGCAAAATAAGCCCCTCCGAACAATGCGATTGTTCCTACAGGTGAAAAGTTGGATAATGTTGGTGCAATCACCGCTAAAAAACGAAAGGCAATAGCAACCAAAATGATAGCAACTAATACACCAAAACGAAGGTTTATTGAATTTTTCATGAATATTTTCTCCTAAATTTCCATTCTAATTTATATTAGAATATACAAATTTACTAAGGTTTACAGATTTCAACGTAATTTTGATGAAAATTTAAAAATAGATGAAAAATCTGTGGGATAAAGAACATTGACAAATTATTCTTAAAGTCCTAAGTCTTAAAGTCTCAAAATCTTAAAGCTCCAATCATTTTATCTCAATAAAAAATGTTTTCTAAAAATTTCAAATTAGGTTTATTAGGTGGCGGACAGTTAGGAAGAATGTTACTCCAAGCTGCTATCGATTTAGATATTCATGTAAAAGCACTTGATCCAGACCCTGATGCACCATGTGCCAAGATTGCACCAGAATTTGTAGTGGGTTCTTTTCTTGATTATGATACTGTTTATCAATTCGGACAAGATTGTGAAGTAATTACCATCGAAATTGAAAACGTTAATTTAGAAGCTTTAAAGAAACTACGTTCAGAAGGCAAAAAGGTATTTCCACAACCAGAAGTACTAGAAATCATTCAAGATAAACGTGTCCAAAAGCAGTTTTACTTGGATAATAACCTTCCTACTTCTGATTTTATCTTGACAGATTCTGTAGAAGACATCAGCAAAAACCTTAATTTCTTACCTGCTTTCAACAAATTAGGAAAAGGCGGTTATGATGGTAGAGGCGTACAAAAGCTGAGTTCAGAAATTGATTTACCATTGGCTTTTACCGAACCAAGTTTATTAGAAAAAGCGATTGATTTCGATAAAGAAATTGCTGTAATCGTTGCTAGAAATGAGCATGGAGAAATAAAAACCTTCCCAACGGTAGAATGTGTATTTCATCCAGTATATAATTTGGTTGAATATTTATTTGCTCCAGCAGCCGTTACGGAAAGTATTCATGAAGAAGCAAAACAAATTGCGATTGAAACAGCAGAGAAACTTGGTATCGTTGGGCTTTTAGCAGTAGAAATGTTCTTGACAAAAGATGGCAAAATATTGATTAATGAAGTTGCTCCACGAACACACAACAGTGGACATCATACTATCAGAGCTAATCATACTTCACAATTTGAACAACACCTTAGAGCCGTTTTAGGCTTGCCATTGGGTGATACTTCGGCACATTCAAAAGCAGCAATGGTAAACTTATTGGGCGAAGATGGTTACACTGGCGAAGCAAAATATGTTGGAATGAACGAAGCCTTGGCAATAGCAGGCGTTTATCCATTTTTATATGGCAAGAAAATCACGAAACCATTCCGAAAAATGGGACACGTTACGGTAGTTGATGAAAACTTAGATTCATTAAAAGAAAAAGTAAACATCGTGAAAGAAAAACTAAAAGTGATTGCTTAAATCTCATGATTTTAAGTAACGAATACAATATACTCAATGTTTTGCTTATCATAAATAGTTGATAATTAAAAGATTAAAAATACTAATCACCAATTACTATTTACCAATCACTACATTTTTCAGTAAGAATAAGCAAAATAAAAGAATACCCGAAAAAGCCTCTACTCCATTTGAAATAGAGGCTTTTTCGATTTTTAGCCCTAAATTTGTATTCATTTAACGCAATTTAATTAGTTAGTATATAATGGTAGGAATCATCATGGGCAGTATTTCAGACATCAAAGTCATGCAAGAAGCTGCCGACGTTTGTAAACAATTTGGCGTAGCGTATGAAATAGACATCGTATCGGCACATAGAACACCTTTGAAAATGGTTGATTATGCCAATACAGCCAGAGAAAGAGGAATCAAAGTAATCATTGCTGGTGCGGGCGGTGCAGCACATTTACCAGGTATGGTTGCTTCTATCACAACACTTCCAGTAATTGGAGTACCTGTAAAATCTTCTAACTCAATTGATGGTTGGGATTCAGTACTTTCAATTTTACAAATGCCTTCTGGTGTTCCTGTTGCTACTGTTGCATTGAATGGTGCTAAAAATGCGGGAATATTAGCAATTCAAATGTTGGGTATTGAAAATCAGGAAATTGCTACTAAATTGCAAAACTATAAAGCAGAACTTAGCGAAAAAGTGGCAGAAATGGTTACCGAATTAAAAGGAAATAAATAATAGTTTTAGAGATTTTTATACTTTTAGTAGTTGAAAATTGTTTTCTTGCTAAACAAACCTCACCAATCCTTACGAAATATGGAAGACTATCGTAATCCTCGCCCAGCAGAAGAAAATTCAAACATTCCCATGATTACCCTTTTGGTATTAGTGGCATTGGTAATTGCTTTGCTTTATGTTGGTTGGCAGTCGATGAGTGATGATACCACCAAAACAGAAGTTGTGCTAAGTACTCCGCCAAAATCGGATGCGATGAAAGGACAAGAAGATGCTGACCTTGTAAGTGCACCTGTTACAGAAATGCCAGAAGAAGGTGCAGAGAAAGAAGATAAAAAAGCTTCAACAACCGTTGATGAATCAGCAAAGCAAGATAATAAAGCTAAAGACGAAAAAGTAGCTGAGAAGAAAAAAGAAGAAGCCAAAAAGGCAGAAGAACTAGCTAAAACTGAAAAGAAAACCACGGAAGCACCTTTAAAAGGAACAACTTTTGTGCATACTGTACAATCTGGGGAAACTTTTTATGGTATTGCCAATCGTTATCATATCAGTAAAGCTGCTTTACAAACGCTTAATCCTGATATAAAACCAGAAGGAATCAAAGTGGGTATTACAAAATTGAATGTTAAAGTAAAGGCGATTCATACAGTTGGGCCTGGTGATATTTTAAGAGTAGTTGCTCAGAAATATGGCGTTAGCAAACAATTAATCATGGATGCTAATAAAAAGACCAAGGATTTAACAGAAAGAGGCGAAAAATTGATTATTCCATTACCTTAAAAGATGTAATGTTTAATGTAAAATATTTTAAAAAGAGCATATAAAAAGGTCAGGTGTTTTAAAACCTGACCTTTTTTATGTTCATTCATCATTAACAGCTCCTAAACTAAACTTACTCCCGTCATAATAGCAGGCTTTTCAACACCCATCAAATCTAAAATAGTTGGAGCAATATCACCTAATTTACCATTTTTGATGGCTTTTTTATCTTTGTCAATCAAAATACAAGGCACAAGGTTTAAGCTGTGTTGTGTATTTGGTGAACCATCATCATTAATCATATAATCAGCATTTCCGTGGTCAGCTAATACAATGACAGAATAACCATGTTCAATACCTGTTGTTACAACGGCTTCTAAAGATTTATCAACTGCTTCGCAAGCATCTACTACCGCTTGGAAATCGCCAGTATGTCCAACCATATCAGGATTAGCGAAGTTCAAACAAACGAAATCAGCTTTTTCATCTGCTAAAGCAGGCACTAAGCTGTCACGTACTTCATAAACAGACATTTCTGGTTGTAAATCATAAGTAGCCACTTTCGGTGAATTACAAAGAATACGACTTTCACCTGCAAACTCTTCGTTACGTCCGCCAGAGAAGAAGAAAGTAACGTGTGGATACTTCTCAGTTTCTGCAATTCTGATTTGTTTTTTACCAGCTTCAGACAATACTTCACCCAAAGTAGCAGGTAAGTTACTATCATCAAAAATTACATTAATTCCTGTGAAAGATTTATTATAATTCGTTAAAGTATAATACTGAATATCCAATTTCTTCATACCATTTTCAGGGAAATCTTGTTGCGTTAAAGCCTTTGTGATTTCCTGCGGACGGTCTGTACGATAATTGAAACATAACACTACGTCACCTTCTTCGATAGTAGCAACAGGTTTTCCATTTTCAGTTACTAAAAGTGGTTCGATGAATTCATCCGTTACTCCAGCTTCGTAAGAAGCAGCAATTGAAGCCAAAACATCTTCAGTTTGAGTTCCAATTCCTTTAACCATTACGTCATAAGCTTTTTGAATACGTTCCCAACGATTGTCTCTGTCCATGGCAAAATAGCGACCCGTTACGCTGGCAATTTTACCCACTGAAGTAGTTAAGAAAGAAGACAAATCGGCGATATAACCTTTTCCAGATTTAGGGTCAGTATCACGCCCATCTGTAAAAGCATGAATATATACTTTATCTAAACCATTATCTTTCAAAACATTACATAATGCTTTTACGTGATTGATGTGTGCGTGTACACCACCGTCTGACACTAAACCCATCAAATGGAAAGGCTTGTTATTATCTTTTGCATACTTAATCGCTTTCACTAAAACAGGTTCATGGCGAAGTGTATCTTGTTCAATCGCATCATTTAAGCGTACTAAACTTTGTTTGATAGTACGACCAGCCCCTAAATTCATGTGACCAACCTCTGAGTTACCAAACTGACCTTCTGGTAAACCTACTTCAGGACCAAAAGTCACCAAAGTACTGTTTGGATTATTCGCCAAAATAGAATCATAAAATGGCGTTTTGGCTGCAATGATTGCCGAACGGTCTTCATAACCCTTCTGAGCTATTCCCCAACCGTCAAGGATGATTAAAATTACTTTTTTGTCCACGTGTATTGCTTGATTTGTTTTATTAACGTTAGAAATTAGCTGTAAGCTTTGAGTAATGAGCTTTGAGTTTATTATAATTTTTAAAATTCGATAAATCAAATAACATATTGAAAATCAGTATCTTGAAAACTATCTCCAAACTATTCACAACTCATCACCGCTGCGGCGGACCGCTCACAATTCACCATAATCACTTAATGTTCTTTGCCGAAAGTCTTCTCTCCTGCTTCAATCGACACCGTTAAGTGGTTTTCTTTAGGAGGAATCGGGCAAGAATATCCATCACTGAAAGCACAATAAGGATTATATGCTTTATTAAAGTCTAAAATTACGCTATCATTTTGAATATCGGTAGTTTCAAGTTCTAAATAACGTCCACCACCATAAGTATCTTTGCCATTTGTTGCATCTTTGAATGGAATAAATAAGTAATTTTTGTACTTCGGAACACGCATCAAATCTATACTTCTATAAACATTCAATTCAACATTTTGCCCTTGCAACTGAAAAGAAAGTACTCCATATTTATAATACTCTTTCTTTTTTCCAGAAGAAGTCATCATCTTAAATGGACTAACATTATCAGATTTTTTGAAAGTACAATTTACTTTGAAGTTTTCATCAGGCTCATAAAAACGAAGAAAAGCTAAATCCACCTTTTTCAATGGACTATTACTACTTTCCAAAAACTCATTTTTATAATGCTCTCGGTGTTTTGCAATACTTTCTTGATAAGATTGTGCTAAAATCTCAGTTGAAATTAATGTTAGTAATATTAAGACTAATCCTTTCATCTACAAATGATGTTTATCAATTAAAAAATCTATAAAAGTTTCTGCACAACGATTCACAATCTGATAAACCTCTTCAAAATTATTAGAATTTCCATAATATGGATCTGGTACTTCCATTACTTTATTTTGAAGTACATTGTCAAATTTTCTGTACAAAAAGCAATTTTCTTCCGATTGTTTAATGCCGATAGAACGTGCGCTGATGGTTTGAATATTTTCCATATTGTAATAATCCATCGCTACGATATAATCAAATACTGAAAAATCTTCGCCAGAAAGTTTTCTACAATGATGAGTAAGTTGTAAGCCATGCGATTCCGCATTTTTACGAGTTCGTGGGTCGGGTAAATCTCCGATATGATAAGCATGAGTAGCGGCAGAATCACACTGAATGACACGCTGTAAACCACGGGCTTTTACAGCTCTTCTAAAAGTTTCCTCCGCAATAGGCGAACGACAAATATTACCAGTACAAACAAATAAAATTTTTAACATCATTTTTAAAACGCTAAACAATTCAAATCTTGACAGAAGCTAGGAATTGTATAAAATAAAGCTGGTTACAAATTTCACAAAAAAACCTGTAAAACGGCTTAGTATTACAGGCTCATTTACATTTATTTTGAAAAGATTTACTTCTCTAATGGCAGATTGTCTTCATCGACAATCACAAAAATCTCTTCATTGGGCTTTTTCATAAGGTATTTTTCACGAGCAAACTTTTCAATCAAACTCGGACTTCCCATTACTTCTACTTTATCCCTTTCAACTTCCTTCAATTTCTCAGCATAATAAGCTATTTCATCTTCCAATCGACTTAACTCTCGATACATTTTTATCTGTGCAAACACATTGTTATCATCAAAACAAAGCATCCATACGACCAATACTGATAGTGTTAGTGTATAAAATCTATATTTTACTAAGAGTAATCTTTTCATGTTGATGTCAAGAAAATCTGCCATAATTCGTGTTTTCATGAACTACATTGCTTATAGAGACACAAACAATGGCAAGTGTTGCTTTTTAGATATACAAATATAAAGTATTTCAGCCCTAAAAAATGAAAGAGCCTTGCAAAAAACGTTGCAAGGCTCTTTCAAATATATTGTTTCCAATTAGAAATTCAATCCAGGGAAATAAGCGTTTGCGCCTAATTCTTCTTCGATACGAAGTAATTGGTTGTATTTTGCCATACGGTCTGAACGAGAAGCCGAACCAGTTTTGATTTGACCTGTGTTCAATGCTACTGCTAAGTCAGCAATTGTAGCATCTTCAGTTTCACCTGAACGGTGAGACATGATGTTTTTGTATGAATTACGTTTTGCTAAGTTGATAGTATCAATCGTTTCAGTTAAAGAACCAATTTGGTTTACTTTTACTAATACAGCGTTAGCAACACCTTGTTCGATACCCATTTGTAAACGTTTTACGTTAGTTACAAATAAATCGTCACCTACTAATTGAACTTTGCTACCAATTAATCTAGTTTGCTCTTTCCAACCAGCCCAGTCATCTTCAGCCATACCATCTTCGATAGAGATGATTGGATATTTATCAGCCCAAGTTTTCCAGTAAGCAGCCATTTCCATGTTGTTCAATTGCTTGCCATCAGATTTCTTGAATGTATAAAGACCAGTTTCTTCGTTATAAAATTCAGAAGCAGCAGCATCCATAGCGATGAAAATTTCTTCACCTGGTTTGTAACCTGCTTTTTCAATTGATTGTAAAACGATTTCGATTGCCTCTTCGTTAGATTTGATGTTTGGTGCAAAACCACCTTCATCACCTACGTTAGTTGAATATCCTTTAGATTTCAATACACCTTTCAAAGCATGGAATACTTCAGTACCCATACGCAAAGCGTGCGAGAATGACTCAGCTTTAGCTGGCATTACCATGAACTCTTGGAAGTCGATTGAGTTATCAGCATGAGAACCACCGTTCAAGATATTCATCATTGGTACTGGTAAAGTGTTAGCATTAACACCACCAATATAACGATATAAAGACAAACCAGACTCTTGAGCTGCCGCTTTAGCTACTGCTAAAGAAACACCCAAAATAGCGTTTGCTCCTAAATTACCTTTGTTTGGAGTTCCGTCTAATTCAATCATCAAACGGTCAATCATATTTTGCTCAGAAACTTCTAAGCCCCACAATTCTTGAGCAATAGCAGTATTTACGTTTTCAACGGCTTTTAAAACACCTTTACCCACGTAAACGCTTTTGTCCTCATCACGTAATTCAACGGCCTCGTGAATACCTGTTGAAGCTCCAGAAGGCACAGCGGCACGTCCAAAAGCACCATCTTCGGTACGGATATCTACTTCGATTGTTGGATTTCCACGAGAATCCAAAATTTGTCTTGCGTGTACATGTTGAATTGCACTCATTTTGCGTAAATTTTGTTTTTGGTTATAAACGGAGGGAATTTTTGTAAATTAGATAATACTCTCTGTTGTTCAAATAAAATATTTCTTCAATCGCTGAAAATAAAATCTATTTCAACATGATTTGAATACTTTAATTAAATATTGAGAACAAATTTAAGCCTTTTTTCAAGATTGCTTGTACTTTTCTAATACTTTCACAGTTAGTTAATCTTAATACTAAAAATAATGAAAAATATTATTCGCACATTTATATTTTTAACCATACTTTATACTGCAAATATAAGCATAAGCCTCTCACAAGTTCTGTCAACTGATGAATTTCAGAAAAAATATTCTGAAACTAGCAATGCACAGCTTTTAGATGTTCGTACTGCTGGCGAATATGGAGGTGGACATCTAACAAAAGCACAGAATATTGATTATCGTAGCCCAGATTTTATTCAAAAGTTAAATGCTTTAGATAAAACTAAACCTGTTTTCGTGTATTGTCTGTCTGGTGGAAGAAGCAAAGCAGCGGCTGAAGTATTGAAGCAAAATGGTTTTACGACTGTTTACGACCTTCAAGGTGGTTATTTGAAATGGACTGCTAGTAATTTACCCGTAGAAGGTTCAAAGGAAAATACTAATGCAAAGGGTTATAGCAAAACAGATATTGAAGCTATTTTGAAAGAAAACGAAGTAGTAGTGCTAGACTTTTTTGCTTCATGGTGCGGCCCATGTATCAAAATGATGCCAACAGTAGATAAGCTTTCACAGGAATTAACTGGAAAAGTAAAATTTGTAAAAGTAGATGCTAATGCCAGCAAAGCAGTTATAGAAAATTATAAAGTAGATGAAATTCCGACTTTTATCATTTTCAAAAATGGGAAACAAGTAAAACGAACTACAGGATATTTAGAAGAAAAGGTTTTGCAGAAAATGATCACGAATCAACTTTAAAATAACAGAGGCGAATGAAATTAATTCATTCGCCTCTGTTATTTTATCGCTTTCTTACAAAAAGCATCTCATCATTTGGAATCTTGATTCTTAATAAGAGATTCATCCCATCTTCAATTTTAACTTGTTCGCTTACCAGTAAACTATTAAAATACTTTAATTCAAAAGCCATTTCAGTTGGTGAACCTGCCATTTTGGTCTGTCCTAAACTTCCACTTGTCAAACCAGTCCAATCCCTCCAACTAGTACTTGTAGCTAGTGTCATGCTCCCATTGTAGATATTAACAGCTGATTTTCCATTGATTGTTAAATCGTTGATATTTTGGGCAGTATTATTACGAGCTATCTCCAAATCAACAGGAAACTTTGCTGTACTTGCCTTGACTAACTCTTTTTCAATCACCAAACTATCTTCTTTGACATAACCGACAAAATTCCATTTCCCAACCATGATGTCACTCAGACTAAGAACTGGCGAACATCCGCATAATGGTGTTGGGTCAAGCGTTATACCACATGCCCAAACAAAAGTTGTTAATAGAGCAACTGCTACAGTACGATAAATATTCTTTTTCATGATTTAGATATTTAAGTTTTAACAAAGACGTAGAAAAGTTAAGTTCGGTTGTAAATCTATGCTTAAATTTGTTTGTAATTTGTTAAAACCAATCTATTTTGTCTAAAAATATTGCCATTTTCGCTTCTGGTTCAGGCTCAAATGCCGAACGCATCGTTGAATACTTTTCAGCTTCAAAAGAAATCAACGTAAAACTTTTTCTTTGTAATAACCCTGAAGCAGGAGTAATTCAAAGAGCTGAACGACTAAATATTCCTTTGGTGATGTTCAATCGCCAACAATTCAAATCAGGAGAAGTAGTTGATATTCTGAAAGAAAACCAAATCGACTGGGTAATTCTAGCGGGCTTTTTATGGCTTGTTCCTAAAAATGTAGTAGAAGCTTTCCCAAACAAAATTATCAATATTCATCCAGCACTTTTACCAAAATTTGGGGGAAAAGGTATGTACGGGCATTTTGTGCATGAAGCTGTGGTAGAAAATAAAGAAACAGAATCGGGTATTACAATTCACTTGGTGAATGAACATTACGACGAAGGAGCTATCATTTTCCAAGCTTCTTATCCAGTTTTACCAACTGATACGCCCGAAGATGTTGCAAAAAAAGGACAAGTATTAGAACATAAACATTTTCCAGAAGTAATCGAAAAAGCGATTCTTAGTTAAGAATTACTTTAATGCTCCTTCACGATTGGCAATTTCCCAAGCGGTATAAAACACCAATTGGGTTCTTTTTTTAAGTAATTCAAAATCAATTTTATCGACATCATCCGTTGGTTGATGATAATCTGGATGTTCGCCATCGAAGTAAAAGATGATTGGGATCTTATTTTTGGCGAAATTATAATGGTCTGAGCGATAGTACAATTGTTGTGGGTGTGATTCTGAATTATAGCTATAGTCCAATGTTAGCTTTGTGAAAAGTTCATTATTACGTTCGCTTAGTTCATGAAGTTCTTGAGAAATTTTATCTGAACCAATCAAATAAATATAGTCTTTTTGATTGGTGTGGAAGTCATCAATTCTTCCAACCATGTCGATATTCAAATCACAAATCGTGTTTTTCAAGGGAATTACTGGCTTTTCGGTATAATATTCTGAACCTAAAAGTCCATATTCTTCCCCTGCAAAAGCGATAAATAAAATACTTCTTCTTGGGCTTTTACCTTGTTTTTTAGCTTCTGAAAAAACTCTTGCCATTTCCATCATGGCTACTGTTCCCGAACCATCGTCGTCTGCACCATTGAATACTGTTCCATTTTTTGTGCCGATATGGTCGTAATGTGCTGAAATAACCAATACTTCATCTTTTTTATCGGTTCCTTCCAAAAAGCCAATTACATTTTCGGTAGCAATTACATTCTTGGCTCGACGCATTTTATTGGTTGGATTCAACATAATACTGTGTTGTCCGCCAAAATACTTTTTGATGTAAAACGACTGAAAAAATGAAGAATCAGAAGTATTCTGTGTGACAATCGCTTTCAATCCATTTTCTTGAAAATACTTTGCCAGATACTCCGCTGCAATTTTCTGTTCTTTTGAACCTGTTAAGCGACCTCTTAAACTATCACTTGCCAAAAAGCTTAAATGCTTTTGTAAGTTTTCGATAGAAATTGTATTAGCAAAATAAGTAACAGTCAATTCATCAGAAACAGCACTGAATAGAATTAGCAGAAAAAAGAAATATTTTTTCATAAATAAACGAATAAATCTAGGCTTCAATCTGGAATATTTATTCACAAATTGAAGCCTAGATTTATTAAATTAACGTAAAATGGATGGAAGAGAAACCTATTTTTTATCTGAATCTACAACAAGTCTCTTATCACGATTAGCAACATCCCAAGTTAAATAGAAAATCAATTTAGCTCTTTTTTCCATTTGCTCGAATTCTATTTTCTCAATATCATCAGTAGGTTGGTGATAATCGTCATGCACACCATTGAAGAAAAACGCTACTGGGATTTTATTTTTAGCAAAATTGTAATGATCTGAACGATAATAAAAACGGTTTGGATCATTCGGGTCGTTATAACGGAAATCTAAATTGATAGGATTATGTTTATCATTTTGTTCAATCAAAGAAGCATGTAATTCTGAAGAAAGTTTATCAGAACCAATTACATAAATATAATCTCCTTTGCCTTCGTGTTCCTTGTCAGACCTACCAACCATATCAATATGAATGTCGCTGACAGTACTTGCTAATGGAAAAACTGGATGAGTCACATAAAATTCAGAACCCAATAAACCTTTTTCCTCGCCAGTTACTGTTAAAAAAAGCATACTTCTACGAGGTTTATTTCCCGCTTTTGCGGCTTGACCAAATGCCTGAGCTACTTCTAATACAGAAACCGTTCCAGAACCATCATCATCAGCACCATTATAGATTTTCCCGTCGGTTACTCCTACGTGGTCATAATGTGCAGAAACAATCACTAATTCGTCTTTTTTATCAGTTCCTTCTAAGTAACCCAATACATTGTAAGTCTCAACTGGTTGAGCCGTTCTTTCAATTTTTATTCCAACAGATTGCTTTTCTAATTGATTAGCAACACTTTTTGTAATGGCTTTTTCTTTTAGAACTTCCAATTGAGCAACCGTTGTATTAAATAAATCAGCAGCCATTGTTGGTCCAACTGTTAAAACAGCAAAGTCAGAACCTTGTGGGTCTTTTTGGTCAGCAAAGCCAAGTCTTGCATTACCAAAGCGTTTTAGCATCGTTTGACGTTGCTTGATTACTTTATCAAACTCTTCAACACTTTGTTTTGAAATCAACAATAGAGCCTTTGCTCCTTTACTTTTAGCTGTAGCCATTTTCTCTTTCCAAGCTTCTCCTTTACTCCATTTAGACATTTCTGTATTGCCTGAAATCAAGTAACTTCCATCTGCTAAACGTGGCTCACCTTCAAAAGCGACAACGATTTTACCATTTACATTTGTACTTTCGTAATCGTTTAAAGCTTTATCTTCAATGCCATATCCTACAAAAACTACTTCAAAGTTTTCTTCTTGTGGCATTGGTGAAATCGTATTGGCAATAAAATCAAACAAGTATTTGAATTCTTTCGTCTTTGTTTTCAAGTAAAAATCTCCCCAACCACGTTTTATTAAATCTACTGGTTGAAGATAAGACTTTCCATTAACTGGACCTTTTAAACCATAACTATCAAATTGTTTGGCGATATATTCTGCGGCTACTTTTTGTTCTGGCGAACCAGTGTCTCGTCCTTTTAGACTATCAGAAGCGATAAAAGTAAGGTGTTTTCTTAGGTCTTTTACCGTAATGGTTTTAGCATATTTTTCAGCGATTTTCTGAGCATTTGTCTGGAAAAAAGTAGCTGATAAACACAAGATGCTGATTAGAAGTGCATTTTTTTTCATGAAAGGTAATTTTAATTTATTGATGATACGAATTTAAGGAAATTATTTGGAAACCTTTCTTTCGCCATTTTCTCAAAACACCTTACATTAATATTTTTCGATGTTGTAAATGGGATTCTTCTTTTAAGAAAAATATTCATCAAAGAAGAATCCCCTAATAATTTATCTCCAGCCTCCGCCTAATGCTTTGTAAATATTCACAACAGCATCGTATTGTTGTTTCTTCACATTTATCAATTCAATTCTAGCTTGTAAAGCATTGGTTTGTGTGATTAAAACCTCTAAGTAAGTGGCTCTACCAGTTTTGAATAAATCGGTAGAAGTAACGATAGATTCCGTTAAAATACTTACTTCTTGACTCTTTAAATCTTGAATTAAATTAAGGTTTTTAATGTTCGACATTTCGTTATAAACCTCTGTATAAGCCCCTATGATACTTTTTTGGTAATTATACAAAGCTTCTGTTTGAATGGCATTCGCCATGCCGAAATCTGCATTTAATCCTTTTCTGTTGATTACTGGAGCAGACAAACCGCCTAAAAGGTTATAGGCGATTGACTGTGGCGAAACAACATAAGCAGGATTAAAGGTTTGGAATCCAAGATTCGCATTGATGTTCAATGAAGGATAAAAAGCCAAACGTGCCGCTTCAACATCTGCTTTGGCTGCCATTACTTCATACTCTGCTTTTTTCACATCTGGGCGATTTCTCAATAATTGTGTCGGAATTCCCATTCGGATTTGCGTTGGCAAAGGTTTGGTAAATTGCAATTTATCACGATAAATAGGCTGCGGATACCTTGCCAACAAAAAGTTAATTTTATTTTCAATTTCAACAATCGACTGCAAAATTTCTACTTCCAAACTTCTTGTATTGAGGATTCTAGATTCAAATTGCTTTACCGCTAATTCATTGGCATAACCAGCTTCTTTTTGAGCTTTAATAATTTGCAACTGATTCAATTGAAGATTTCTGGTTTCTTTGATAATATCCAATTCATTATCCAAAGCAATCAAACTATAATAACTTGCTGAAATCTCAGAAATCAAATTAGTAATAATCCAGTTTTTACCTTCAACACTTGCTAAATAACGAGCAATGGCTGCCATTTTTTTATTGCGTAATTTTCCCCAAATATCTACTTCCCAAGAACTTTGCAAACCGATATTAAAATCAGGAAGATGTTCTGGTATTTTTTGGTCGTCGGTAATATTATTTGAAAAATTGGTATCGTAGTTACCCACTCCATCCATCGTATATTTCCCAAATCTTTTTTGTCCGACTGAAACACCAGCACTTACAAATGGCTTTCCTAACACTTTTGCAAAATTGAGTTGCTGTTGTGCCATTTCAATTTTTTGCAAAGTCATTAACAAATCAATATTGTTGGTCAGTGCCGTGTCAATCAATCCGATTAATGTTTCATCTGTAAAATAGCTCTTCCAGTTCACAACGGCATCGTTGGTTGAATCTTTTTTACTCTGAAAACTCTCTGGCAAAGCTTTTAAGGAAGGTTGCTGAAAACTTTGGAGCGGTTTACAATGAGTAAACAGTCCAAAAATCAACATTCCTAAAGCAAGTATTTGATATTTTGTTTTAAGCATCATATTATTATAAATATTTTTTAAGAAAAATTCTTCGACAAAAGTCTATCAATGTACAGGCGACACCGAAGCCTTTTTCTCTTTTTTCTGTGCTAAAGAAGCAAAAACGAAGTATAAGCCGGGAATCAGTACAACGCCAAAGACCGTTCCGAAGAGCATCCCTCCTGCGGCGGCTGTACCGATGGTTCTGTTTCCGATTGCCCCTGCTCCTGTGGCTATCATCAAAGGAATAAGTCCTGCAATGAAGGCAAAGGAAGTCATCAAAATCGGACGAAGTCTTGAAACGGCACCTTCTATGGCGGCTTCAAATGGCGTAACGCCTTCTTTTTCTTTCATGATGGCAAACTCTACAATCAAAATCGCATTTTTTCCCAAAAGCCCAATCAACATGACTAAGGCAACTTGTGCATAAATGTTGTTTTGTAAACCCAATGCCCAGAGTAAGAAGAATGCTCCGAAAATACCTGTCGGTAAAGACAGAATTACAGGTATTGGCAAAATGAAGCTTTCGTACTGTGCCGATAATAAAAGGTAAACGAAAGTAAGACAGATGATAAAAATATAAATCGCTTGATTTCCCGATAAAATTTCATCTCTTGTCATCCCCGACCAGTCGTAAGTATAGCCTTTAGGCAATTTTGTAGCCGCTACTTCTTTAATGGCTTCAATGGCTTTTCCACTACTAAAACCTTCGGCTGGCTCGCCATTTACCATTGCTGAGGTGTACATATTGTAGCGTGTCAATTGTTCTGGGCCGTAAACACGTTCTACTTTGATAAATGCCGAGTAAGGTACCATTTCACCTTTATCATTTTTCACGTACATTCTTAGAATATCATCTGGCTGGGCTCTGTACTTAGGTAAAGCCTGAACCATTACTTTGTACATTTGTCCAAAACGAATAAAGTTGGTGGCGTAATAACTACCTATTAAAGACTGGAGGTTATCCATGGCATTATCAATGGTTACGCCTTTTTGTGCTGCTTTTTCGTTATCCACATTGATTAAATATTGTGGAAAATTCGCATCAAAACTGGTAAAGGCATTCGCTATTTCAGGGCGTTTATTGAGTTCATTGACAAATTCTTTGGTTACTTTTTGTAATTTTTGTAAATCTCCACTTCCTGATTTGTCTTGTACTCTTAATTCAAAACCACTGGCATTTCCATAACCGGGAACTGCTGGCGGTGGAAAAAACTGAATACTTGCATCCTTGATTTTCTTAGTTTTTTCTGTCAGAATATCTACTACTTCATCTACCGATTCTTTACGGTGTTCCCATGGCTTTAGGTTAATCATACCCATACCGAACGAAGCACCCGAACCATCCGTAAGAAGACTAAAACCTGCCAAAGTAGAAATCGACTCAACGGCATCGGTTGCATTGGCGGCTTTCTGGATTTCGTCCATTACGGCTTCGGTTCTTTCAATCGTCGAACCCGTTGGCGTAGTTACGTTGGCATACACTGTTCCTTGGTCTTCTGTTGGAATAAAACCTGATGGCAAGAAGATGTTCACGCCATAAGTAGCCACAATAAAGAAAATCAACATTGCGAAGGTTACTACTTTCCTATTCACAATTACTCGAAGTACTTTTCTGTATCTTTCAGAAAGGGCATCATACTTTTGGTTGAATTGGTCGAAAAAGCGGTCTAATAAATTCTTATTTTTGGCTTTTCCATGATTATCTTTTAAAATAATCGCACATAAAGCTGGCGTAAGTGTAAGGGCATTGACGGCGGAAATCACAATGGCGATTGCCATCGTAATTGAAAACTGTCTATAAAAAACCCCCACTGGCCCCGACAAAAAGGCAACTGGAATAAATACGGAAGTCATTACCAAAGTAATTGCCAAAATAGCACCACTAATTTCGTTAATAGAGGCAATGGTTGCTTCTTTAGGTCCTAAGTGTTCGGATTCCATTTTTGCGTGAACGGCTTCCACTACTACAATCGCATCATCCACCACAATACCAATAGCCAACACCAAAGCAAAAAGCGTAAGGATATTGATGGAGAAACCAAAAAGCTGCATAAAAAAGAAAGTACCAATCAATGAAACTGGAACCGCTATGGCTGGAATAAGCGTTGAGCGGAAATCTTGTAAAAAAAGAAACACCACCAAAGCCACTAAAATAAAAGCTTCAATCAAGGTTTTGATTACTTCATGAATAGAAGCATCCAAGAATCTTGATACGTCGTAACTAATGGTATAATCCATTCCGGGCGGGAACGAAGTAGCTTTTAGTTCAGCCATTCTTTTTTTCACATTACTGATAACCGTACTTGCGTTTGAACCCGGTCTTTGTTTCATAATGATTGCTGCTGATGGTCGTCCGTTTTCTTTAGAAAGTACATCGTAATCTAAAGAACCAAATTCAATATCAGCAATATCTTTCAAACGAAGTATTTCGCCCGTAGCGTTTGCCTTAATGATGATATTTTCATACTGCGAAATCTGTGTGAATTTTCCTGTGTATCTCAATACATATTGTAAAGACTGAGCTTTTCTACCCGAACTTTCACCTATTTTTCCGGGAGCAGCTTCTACGTTTTGGCTTTTTAGGGCTTTTATTACATCCTCCGCAGAAACATTATAGGAAATCATTCTATCTGGTTTTAACCATACACGCATAGAGTACTCTCTCTGCCCCATAATATCCGCAAAACCTACCCCATCAATTCTTTTTAATTCTGCCAAAATATTGATGTCGGTAAAGTTGTAAAGAAATTTTTCATCCGCTGTGGTATCGTTCGTCATGATGTTTAAGTACATCAACATACTGTTTACCTCTTTTTCGGTTGAAACCCCTGCTTTGATTACCTCTTCGGGTAATTCATCTAATACTGTCGAAACTCTGTTTTGAACGTTTACTGCCGCAATGTCTGGGTCTGTTCCTACTTGAAAATAAATTTGGATGATACTCGTTCCGTCATTTCCTGAAACCGAGGTCATATAAGTCATGCCTGATACTCCGTTGATGGCACGTTCTAAGGGTGTTACTACGGCTTTGGCACATACTTCGGCATTTGCTCCTGTATATTTTGTAGTTACAGTAACGGCTGGAGGAACAATATCAGGGAATTGTGTCACGGGCAATTGTGTCACCGCCAATACGCCTAAAAAGACGATAATCAACGAAATCACAATCGACAACACGGGTCTATTGATGAATTTTGAAAACATATTTCTTATTTTTTAAAAATCTTTGAAAGACAAATTACTTACTTCTCAACTCTGTGATGATTTTATCCATCGCTATCATCTCTGGAATAATCGTCATGCCGTCTTTTAGATTTTGAATACCTTCATAAATAATTCTATCACTTGTGGAAACACCTGATTGTATGATAAATAAGTGTGGGATTCGTAGCTTCGGAACAATATTTCTGGTTTGAATTTTATTGTTTTTATCCACTACAAAAACATAGACTTTATCTTGAATTTCAAAAGTTGATTTCTGTGGAATTACCAAAGCATTTTTTACATGATTTTTAATTCTTACTTTACCGCTTGAGCCATGTTTTAAGATTCTCTCTGGATTTGAAAACCTTGCTCTGAAAGCGATACTTCCTGTATTTTTATCAAATTCTCCTTCGATTGTTTCAATATTTCCTTTATAATCATGCGTTTCGTTGTTTGCCAAAATCAAAGACACTTCACTTTTGGCTGATTCACGAATGGTTTTTGCAAAATCTAAATACTCTTTTTCCGATACGTTGAAATAGGCAAATACCTCTTTATTATCTGAAATGGTTGTTAACAAAGTCCCTTCGTCGATTAAACTTCCTATTTTGTTCGGAATTCTATCAACAATACCATCAAATGGTGCTTTGATTTCAGTAAATGATAATTTCAATTTCGCACTGGTTTCATGCGATTGAGCTTCTTCAATTTTGGCATTCAAAGCATCTAATTTTGCTTTTGCCATTTCGTATTCTGTTTTAGAAACTACATTTTTGTCAACCAACAGTTTTACGTTTTGTAGATTCAACTCAGCAGCTTTTGCTTCAGCAATAGTACTTTTTAGCATCGCTTTTGCCTTCAAGATTTCTTCTTTATATTCTTGACTACTGATGCTAAATAATATTTGTCCTTGCTTTACAAATTTTCCTTCATCCACATGGATTTTCTCGATGTAGCCTTTTACTCTCGCACGAATTTCAACATTCTTGATAGCGTTAATATCTGATACATAGTCATTATTGTACTCAGTATCAATGACGATTGGGCTAGTCGTCGGAAATTCTTCTTGTTTTTCTTTACTGTCTTTGTTTGTTGAACAAGCCGCTAACTGTAAACAAATAATAATTGTGCTGAGAAATACAAATACTCTTTTCATTATATGAATGATTAAGTGAAATTGATTGGTTTGGCTTCAACTTTAGGACAAATAAGCAAAGTAGAAGCAATAGATAGATTATGGTTTTCAACATATCGAATGGAAAAGCCAAAACAATACATGGAAACCCATTTTTGATGAGATTCATTACAACAACAAGTCCGTTTGAACAATACTCAAAACTATTTTTACTCTATCGAAATAACAGAATAGAAATTAGCGATATTTCTTGTATGAAGAAATTAGTGCTTTATTGAGAATGTTTTGGATTGTATTAAGCCGATAAGTAAAATAATTCTGGAGGTGGTGAATGTAATTGAATTATTACATCAAGATAAAATGGATTAAGAAAATGATTAAAAGTAGTTTTTTGCAGTATTTTTTCTTCGTCAAATTGTGAAGACTCAGGAGTATTCAGAAAGCCAACTAAGTATGCAGAACGGTTACGTTTTGCGGTTTTACTTTTTTTCTGAACACTGTCTTCTTCCTCCTCCTCTTCTAATTCGGAGTCATCAAAACCAAAAAATAAATTACTTAATGGGAAAAAGCGAGTATGTTTTTGAAAGTCTTTTAGCGTTTTGTATCGTCTTGATACATTATCTGCGTTTTGACATGACAGAGCGATTACTTTGCTGATTTTTTTGGTAGAAAGTATTAAAACAACAGGTTTATGAACACTATTTCCAACAATAAAAAAACTTGGATTAGTACAATTTTTCTGTGCAAATATTGAGTTTGTTTTGATAAGTAGAAAAATCAAAAATGTGCATTGAATGCAAAAAAAGATATGTTTTAAAGCTATTTTCAAGAAAAATGCAATTTTTTATTCAACAAAAATACAATTTTAAACCTTAAATCAAAATTTATTCGATAATTATTAGATAAACGTATAAAAATCAGACTAGATTACAGAATCTTTCACAAATGCACTATCATTAAATAAGTACAAAATAAAAAGAGGTCTTTTACTTGACCTCCTCATAATCTATATACTCTCCTCCATTAAAATTCTCAGAACTTTTACCATTTTTAGGAGGAATAAAATCTACGTCTATTTCTCCTTCTCGTTTACGGCTCGTATTGCTGTAAGTTTGTTGTTTTTGTTGAAAATCTTGTTGTGTTTTATTTAACTGAGACACTACAAAACCTCTTAAAGCCCATTTCAATAAACGTGGAAAAATAAATAGAATAAGAAATAATATAAGCAGGAATTTTAACATTTTTATTCGATGGATTAATGTATCAAGTAAAAAAATAGCTTTCAAAATTAGAAAAATATCGCTTATCTTCTGCAAAAACTAACAAGTATCAGTTGGTTAATGTATTTTTCTAAAGCTAAATCAATTATAGATTTCATGAATTGATAACGTCAAATTTACAAATTAGTTTTTGGGAGCAATGCAAATTTTATGAAGTTTTTATGAATGGTAACATTTGGGGATAAAAAAACTCCTTTGATGGTTCAAAGGAGTTTCCATAAAAGTATTTTCTGTTTATCTTAATTTCAATGTTACCAAAGAAACTACTACTAAAAGAATACAAATAATCCAGAAACGAGTTACCAATTTAGCTTCATGGTAGCCTTTTTTCTGAAAATGGTGATGCAATGGCGACATCAGAAAAATCCTTCGCCCTTCGCCAAATTTTTTCTTGGTATATTTGAAATAACTTACTTGAATAATTACGGAAACTAATTCTATCAAGAAAATACCACACAAAACAGGAATCAATAATTCTTTTCTGATTACGATAGCCAAAGTAGCAATTACTCCGCCCAGCATCAAACTTCCTGTATCACCCATAAATACTTGTGCAGGGAATGAATTATACCATAAAAAGCCAATACAAGCACCCACAAAAGCGGCACAAAACACCGCTAATTCTCCTGAATTAGGAATAAACATTACATTCAAATACTGAGAGAATACTTTGTTACCAGAAACATAAGCTAAAATGGCTAAACCAATTCCGATAATCATTGAAGTTCCTGCGGCTAATCCATCAATACCATCGGTAATATTAGCTCCGTTTGAAACCGCAGTAATGATGAAAATCACTGCAATTACATAAACTACCCAAGTATATTCATCTAATCCTAAGAAATCAGGAATCAAGTAGCTATAATCAAATTGGTTGTTTTTCAAGAAAGGTACAGTTGAAATCAAGGCTTTTGAATCTGTAAATTTATGTACTTCGCCTATGTTAGATGCAATTTTAGCTTTTTCGTAAAAACGTACTTTGATGTCATCGTTGAACCACATTGTAAGCCCAACGATTAAACCTAAACCAATCTGACCAACGATTTTGAATTTGCCAGAAAGTCCTTCTTTATTCTTTTTAAATACTTTAATATAATCATCAATAAAACCTACAGCACCTAACCAAACTGCTGTCACTAATAATAAGATGATGTAAATATTATCAAGTTTGGCAAACAAAAGTGTAGGCACAATTAATGAAAGCAAAATGATGAAACCTCCCATTGTTGGAGTACCCTTTTTTTGCATTTGTCCTTCTAATCCTAAATCTCTGATGGCTTCGCCAATTTGTAATTTTCTGAGTAAATTAATAACTGTTTTTCCCCAAATTGCAGCAATTCCTAAAGAAGTAATTACCGCTGCAAAAGCACGGAAAGTGATGTATTGAAATAATCCTGCCCCAGGAAAATTGAAGTGTTTATCTAAATAATCAAATAGATAATAAAGCATAATAATTTGGTTAGAATGATGGCGAAAAATTAAGTGGATTTACTCAAATAGCTCCTTAAAAATAAAACAAGTAGCAAATTTACTAATGTTATTGAGTTTTAAAGCAATATTTACTTCCGAATCCTACATCTCTTTTGTTGAAAACTATCGCTAGTTCCCGAAAGCTTCTTTCAACACTAATCTATCATCAAAATCATGTTTCACTCCTTGAATGTCTTGATAAGTTTCATGTCCTTTTCCTGCTACTAAAATAATATCTCCTGCTTGTGCTAACGTATTTACTGCATAAAAAATGGCTTCTTTTCTATCTTCAATCGTTTTAGTTTTCTTGAAATCAATCGGTGGAACACCTTTTTGCATTTGTGCTAAGATTTCGAGCGGGTCTTCCTTTCTTGGATTATCGGATGTCAAGATTACTTTGTTTGATAAACTACAAGCAATTTTTGCCATGATTGGTCGCTTGGTAGCATCTCTGTTTCCTCCGCAACCTACTACCGTAATTACTTGTTGATCGTCTCCTTTAATTTGCTTGATAGTTTTCAACACATTTTCAAGAGCATCTGGCGTATGGGCATAATCTACGATGCCTACTTTTTTATCTTTAATAGAAACGATTTGTTCAAATCTTCCCGGTGCTGTTTTTAAGCCAGACATTTCAACTAATACTTCGTCTGGGTCTTCGCCTAATAGCGTAGCTGCACCATAAATAGCCATTAAATTATAAGCATTGAAAGTACCAATAAGCTGGAAATGTATTTCTCGTCCATCTATTTCCATTTGTAATCCATAAATACTATCTGAAACGATTCTGCCTTTTACGGTTGCAAGTGTTTCTAAAGAATACGTTTTGATACTTGCTTTGGTATTTTGCACCATTACCGAACCACGACGGTCATCTACATTGATTAAGGCAAAAGCTGTTTTGGGTAAAGCATCAAAAAAACCTTTTTTTGCTTTGATATAATTATCGAACGTTCCATGGAAATCAAGATGGTCGTGTGTAATGTTTGAGAAAATTGCTCCTGCAAAAGTTACTCCTGTAATACGATGTTGCACCACTGAATGAGAACTTACTTCCATAAAAGCATGAGTACAGCCAGCTTGTACCATCTCTGCCAAAAGTTTGTTTAAACTTACGGCATCGGGCGTGGTATGTGTTGAAGCAATTACTTCTTCATCAATCTGATTCTGAACAGTTGAAATTAATCCACAGCGATAACCTAATTGACGAAACAAACGAAATAATAACATCACGGTTGTCGTCTTTCCATTAGTTCCTGTAATGCCAACTAATTTTAATTTCGCTGAAGGATTACCATAAAATGCAGCAGCAACATAACCCAACGTTTCTGACGCATCTTTTACTTGGATATAAGTAATGTTTTCTGCTTGTACTGCTGGTAAATCTTCACAAAGAATTGATTTTGCTCCCAATCCAATTGCTTTTTCGATAAAAGTATGTCCATCTACTTGTGTTCCTTTCAATGCCACAAACATTGAGCCTTCTGTTACTACACGAGAATCAATGATTATAGAGGATACTTCAACCGATGAATCACCAATGATGGTAATTGTTTTAATATTTTTTAAAAGATTGGACAGGATTTGCATGATAAATTTTTAAAAGAAATTTTATTTTTAATCTTTACTTCTAATTCAATACTAAACCAATGGTTCTATTCTTCGCAGCAAATACTCCTGGAGGAATGGATTGACTTTTCACTTTTCCAAAACCTGAGTAACTTACTTTAAAACCTTTGTTTTCTAACACATAAAGTGCATCTCTCAGAGACATTCCTCTTAAATCAGGTACTTTATTTTTAGGATTACTGTGTTCTTCATAATGTACTTTACCGTTTTCAGCTTGCATCACTGACCAACCTTCGTTGCTTGGTTTTCTTTCAATACCAAATTCTTCATTGATTGCTTTAATGTCCGAAGTATGTGCTATCTGTTTCTGACTCGTAAGCTTTACTCCTCCGTTTGCATCTTTTGCTAATAATTTGTGCATTTGAATATCACAAGCGTAAATCTTATCCGCAATTTCTTTGAATACTGGTGCAGAGGCATCACTCGCAAAAAGTGCTTCTTTTTTTACTCCTCTCGGATTATCAATCGCTACTACGCAACTGTATTTGGGTGCATCAGCAGGAAAATAACCAATGAATGAAGTGTAATACATTCCTTTGCGATACTTACCATTGATTAGTTTTTGAGAAGTACCTGTTTTTCCTGCAATTTTATATAAATCATTTTTGATGTTCGATGCTGTTCCTCTTTCTACCACACCTTCAAGCATTTTTCTTACTTTTTTAAGTGTTTCTTCTGAACAAATCGGATTTTCATCTACTTCTTGTTTCAACTTGAAATCATCTTCTACTTTATCGGCTACTCTGGTTTCTTTTACGATAATAGGCTGAATCCATTTGCCATCATTTGCAATGGCATTATAAAAGGTTAACATTTGAAGTGGCGTTAATAACATCCCATATCCGATAGAATTCCAAGGCAAACCTGTAATGTCTCCTTTTTTCGGCGGACTAATTCTAGGAATGGCGTCAGGCCGTAATTGAAAATTCAGTCGTTGATCTAAATGAAAATCATGCAATTTTTTATAATACTTCTTTTCATTTCCTTTTCCAAAATACTTTAACATCAATTTAGCAGTACCAACATTTGAAGAGTGTTCAAAAACAGATTGGGCTGTTATTGTTCCATAACCTGTTGTTTTAGAATCTTCCAGAATTTTGTCTCCAATCTTCATTTTGCCATCTCCTGTTTCTACTAATTCTTCATTAGATAGATTCCATTCTTCCATTAAAGCAACCATCGAAGCTAATTTGAATACAGAACCGGGGTCGGTCAAACCTAATACAGCATGATTATAAGTCTCTGCATAATTAGAAGTATCACGCATTCTAGTAAGGTTAGTCATCGCTTTGATTTCTCCTGTGGCTACTTCCATCACAACAACGCAACCTTTATCTGCACCCGACCTTTTCAAGGCTCTCAGTAAAGAACTTTCTGCAACGTCTTGAATATTGACATTAATAGTGGTATGAATATCTAAACCCGGAATAGGTATCGCTTCTTCTCCGCCATCAATCGGACGGAAACTTCCTTGTCCTATCTTTTCAAAAATACCTTTACCGGGAACTCCCGCTAATTGACTATCAAAACTATTTTCAATGCCTACTTTCTCTTTGTCTTTTTTATACCCAATGGTTCGGAAACCCATTTTACCAAAAGGGTTATAACGAACATTTACTTTTTCAAAAACTACTCCGCCTTTATATTTTCCTTCTTTAAAAATTGGCCATTTCTTCATCATTTTTACATCTTGAAAATCAATCAAAGAATTGTTTAAAAGAATGTAGCGGTCTTTTTCATGACGAGCCAGATTAATCATTGAATAATAATCTTTCCAGTCTTTATCACCATAAAAGTTGGAGAGTTTTTTACAAAGTTCTTCAATTCCATCATCAAAAATCCTTCTGTTTTTATCTGACAAAGAAACAAGCGGATCAAAGCCTAAACGATATTTCGGTAAAGAAGTAGCTAATAAACTACCATCATCAGCATAAATATTCCCACGAACAGCTTCAATCGTTCTTTCACTAACGTATCTGAGACTAGATGCTTTACGCCATTTTTCCCCTTCGATATTTTGCAATTGAACAATACGCCAAATAATACCTCCTGCAAAGAGAAGGATTAGCAAAAACACGAAGCGAAGCCTCATGACTATGTCTTTTTTGATGTTCATTGATATAAGAAATCTAACAATAAAATGGCTGGAAGTACTTGTTGCAAACTACCATATCCACAAAGATACTAAAAGCTTGAAGAAAGCGAGAAAAGGATGAAATGAAAAAACTATGGTAAATATGCTGATAGAAAGTTTCTAAGATAAAGGCAACTTGAGCTGAATGATATAGGTTTCTGCTTGATTGTGTATTTCAAGTTCATGCTTATTTGGATAAAGTGTTGATAAACGTTTTTTTACATTATTTAAACCTATCCCTCCGAAAGTTTTCTTTCTGTTTGTTGCTGAAGTATCGGATTTACTATTTACTACCTCAAACACCAAATTATTATTGTCAACTTTTAAAAGTATTTTAATGTAGCATTTTGAGTTTAAATCTCCGATACTGTGTTTAAAAGCATTTTCAACAAAAGTAATGAGTATCATCGGAGGAATATTCCCCTTAATTTCCCCTTCTATATCAAAACTTACTTCCAGTCTTTTGGTATTTCTGATTTTCTCTAATGCTATAAAATTTGCCAAGAAATTAACTTCTCTTTCTAAGCTTATGGTATGTTGATTAGATTCATAAAGTACATAATCTAACAAACTTGATAACGATAATATTGCATCACCATTACGTTTGTCTTCTGTAATAGTAAGGCTGTAGATATTGTTAAGTGTATTGGTTAAGAAATGAGGATTAATTTGTGTTCTTAGATAATCGATTTCTATTTGCTTCTTTTCAGAAACGCTTTTAGCCAATGAACGAGTAAGTTTAATAAAAAAGGCTGGTAAGGCAGTAAGAAAGATTTCAAGAGTATAACCAATCATATCTCTAGTTTTAAAGAAATACCATACTCCTTCATTATAATAATGCTTCCAATATTTATCACTGGACAACTGATAAATTAACCACTTATTTTCAACAACTATCTTAACCCTTAAATATGAAAGTACAGCCATTATTAAAAGAATAGTAACTGTACCCAAAAATGTTATGACATATTTTTTAATTCCATTAGATCCCCAACTTGGTAATATTAAGTAGATGATTGAATAAAACAAAATCATATTAAGAGTAGAAATATAAGTTACTGATATGAACTTGTAACCTAAACTCGCTGTAGGTAAAACTAAAATTACCCAAAAAGACAAATAGAGCAATACCCAAAATACAATATGCAACAATACTCTCCTTTGACTAGAAACTCCTTCAATTGGATATACTCTCAGAAATAAATCGGTAATTTTTTCCATTACAAAAAATAGGTTTACGCTTAAATTGTGTTTGTTTATTGATAAATTCCATTTTCACTGACATCCCTGCTGAAAACATGTATTCTATAGCTTTCAGCAGGGATTCTCTTTTTATTTTAATACTTCTATTGCTTCAAGTTCTGGGCCACCGCCTCTGTTTCCTGAACCTGCTATGGTATATACTTTTCCTTTTACCACAACTGCTCCTGTTCCATGACGACCTTGATTTAGACTTGGATATTTTAACCATGCTTTTTTATCAACATCATAAGCTTCTACTTCGCTATGGGCAGGAACTTGTGCAGGACTTTCACCCCCAATAATCAACACTTTATTCCCCAATGCTACTGCTGAATATCCCGCTCTTTGTGTTGGAATGTTTAAATTTTCAGGCAATGTTTCCCAAGTATTTTGTTTAAAATCATAAACATCTACAGCAGGTTCTGTTAAGTTTAATACTTGATTAATCTTTGCCGTTGAACGTCTTCCTCCTGCCAAGTATAATTTATCTTTAATCACGGCTACACTCACGTGGTCACGAACATGCGGAGCGTCGGCAAGCTTACGCCAAGTGTTTTTCTGTGGATCATATTCATCCAACCATGCAACATGACCGTCCCAATGTCCATCTTGAATACCACAAACCATGTAAATTTTATTTTTATATACCACACAACCCGCAGACCCTCTTAATCTATCGCTAGGAATTTCTGGACCTTTTCGCCATTCATTCTTTTGAAGATTAAAAATGTAAATATTAGGAATGGGCGTTTCATGCGGATATTGTCCCGTCAAAGCACCCATTACATAAACTTCATTTTGAAAAGTAACAGCCTGTAAATGATGAATTTCTAAAGGAGCATCGGCTAGTTTTGTCCATGTTTTTGTTTTAATGTCATAAACTTCTGTTGATTTTACGGTTCTTCCACCTAATAAAACTAATTTATCCCCAACAGCGGCGAGTGTATTTTCTAATCGCTTAGTACAATTGTTTTCAGGACTAATAGTTTCCCAAGTTTGTGCATGTAAGTAATTGTTTATCAAAGTAATAAACAATAAAGAAAGCGTTAAAATGTGTCGATAAATTTTCATGATAAATTAAATTGTTTAAAAGTATTATTTGCCTCAATTTAACGAGGTTCTTTAATATTTCAAGCCTTTTCTGTCGCTTAGATTGGTTAATTATTCATCTGCAATTATGGTGTTTAAAAGCGATTGCTAGAAAATAAACAAACCCAAACACAGTCTTTTAACGCCTTTTTTAGCTATTTTTCTTGTCAGCAATAGTTTTTTGTAAACTAGAAATGCTTTATTTCTTACAAGAAAAACTTCTCCGTAAACTAGAAATACTCTTTTTCCTACAAGAAAAAAATCTCCGTAAACCAGAAATGCTCTATTTCCTACAAGAAAAATATTTTCGTAAACCAGAAATACTCTATTTCCTACAAGGAACAATTCTCCGTAAACTAGAAATGCTCTATTTCCTACAAGAAAAAATTCTCCGTAAACTAGAAATGCTCTATCATCTATAGGAAAAATAGTTTCGCTTATAGGAAATGCTTATATCCTACAAGAAAAACTTTATCGTCTATAAGAAATGCTTTGTCATCTATAGGAAAAATAATTTTTCGTATAAGAGATGCTCTGTTTCTCATACGAAAAATCTCTCAGCTTATAGGAAAAATTTCATCATAATGAAAAAATACATATTTTCATCTTTTAAAAAATTCAACCATTGTTAAAAAATAGATTTCTCAATCTTCTTAAACAACAGCCTAAAGTATTAGCAAAAATTTCTCTTTATGCAACATCATTAAATTTAATTTCTTGAAAATTGCTAGTACTATGAAAGTGTCAATCTGTTCAATTTACAAATTACCTTATATTTGATTGATGCACAAAACGATAAACAATGAATCATCAAAAGCTTTTACTCCAACAAACAGTCAATCATATTCATCCGCTATCAGAAGAAGACTTTGAGGATTTTTATACTTTGTTTAAACCTTATACAGCAAAAAGAAAGGAAGTATTAACACAAGCTGGGAGTGTGGAAAAGTATTTGTATTTCGTACTGGAGGGCTTACAAAGATTGTATTATTTGGATGAGCATCATCGTGAAGCAACGTTGGTATTCTCTTATCAAGCTAATTTCGGTGGAGTGTTGGATTCAATGATGAATCAAAAACCTTCCCGATATTATTATGAAACGCTAAGTCCATCAGTTTTTTTGCGGGCTTCATACGCTCAAATAGAGGAATTGTTGATTAATAAACCAGCAATAGAAGTTTTATTACGAAAAGGATTAACGGGAGTGTTTTCGGGTATATTAGAGAGATTGGTAGAACTACAATGCTTTTCGTCGGAAGAAAAGTTTCAACAATTATTACGAAGAAGTCCACACATTTTACAAATTGTGCCGCATAAATACTTAGCAAATTATATTGGCATTGACCCGAGCAATTTCAGTAAGTTAATCAACAGTATTAAGATGTAAGCATTAGCGAATTTTCTTATTCTTCTACCACAATTTTAGTTGGTGGTACTTTGTTTTCCTCCAAACCCATTGGTTCTACCTTTTTAATGATTTCAGATTGCTTTCCAGCTTTCATAAAATCAGCTTTTTGGGTAGTATAATCTGCTCTTTTCTCTTCCAAAGCAAATTTCGCTTTGTCTATTTTATGAATTAAACTTTCAGCATTTAGTGATGAAACGATGTAAATCACAATCAATGCTGAAACCCACAATACATAGCGTAATTGGCTGGCAGGAAATTCGCCACCCAATATTCTATCCATGTTAAAAATCTTATCAAAAAAAGCAAAAATACCTTTGCTAGGTCTGTTAGTTGACTGACTAGCTTTGGGTGCACGTGATACATTTTTTGCCATTGTTATTTCCTTTTATTTTTCAGCTAAAGCTGCAATTCTAAGTTTAGCACTTCTACTTCTTCCGTTGATAGATAATTCTTCAGGAGAAGCTTCTATCGGTTTTTTATTGATTGCCATCAAAGGCTTTGTAACAGTTCCGTAAATAATATCCTTATCGGGTTCGCCTTTGAAGTTTCCAGCTTTGATATAATTCTTCACCAATCTATCTTCCAAAGAATGGAAAGTCATGATACATAATCTACTTTCTTCGTCTTTCAACAAATCAGGAATCTGTTCCAAAAACTCTTCAATCACTTCCAATTCTTGATTTACTTCAATTCTAATGGCTTGAAAAACCTGTGCAAAATACTTGAACTCTTTGAATTTAGGGGCATACTTTTCTAAAATAGCCTTCAATTCACCCGTTGTCTTAATAGGAGAATTCAATCTTGCACTATGAATAGCGTTTGCCAAAGTTCGGGCATTCTTGATTTCGCCATACATACCCAGAATTTTATGTAATTGTGCTTCAGAATATTCATTGACAATAGTATATGCCGAAACATCTGCCTTTTGATTCATCCGCATATCTAAATCTCCTTCAAAGCGTGTCGAAAACCCACGAGTTGGTTCATCAATTTGATGCGATGAAATACCAAAATCGGCTAAGATACCATCAACTTTCTTTACGCCATATAAACGCAAATACTTTTTGATGTTTCTGAAATTAGCTTCAATAAAAGTAAAACGTGGGTCATCAAAAGCCTGAGCATTTACTTTAGCGTCTGGATCTTGGTCAAAACCATATAACTTACCTTTCTCTCCCAATTGTGCTAATATAGCTCTTGAATGCCCACCGCCACCAAAAGTAACATCTACATAAACGCCATCAGGACGAATATTAAGTCCATCAAGACATTCTTGAAGCATAATTGGGCGATGGTAATCAGTATTGATAGTCATTATTTTTTGAATCTTAGAATACAAATTTATGGATAAACTTATTGGAAATTGATAAAGGATTTCAATTGAGTATGATGTTTTGTATAAACATAGCATCAAAGAAAACGTAGGCAGTTTTTTATTAAAGATGAAATAAACGCTTTACATCTAGTGCTAATTTCTGAGAGAAAATCTCAGCACCACGTTTATTCAAATGTTGAGAATTGTAGAAATACTTTCGTTGATAGCAAAGTGAATCGATTGAATAATCTAAAAAGTAACAATGATAACGTTTTGTAGCATTTTTACACATTTCAATCATTGTTGCTTTGTTCTTATACAAAGGCTGAACTTCGTAATATTCTGGTGCATACAAAAGCACTACTTTGATATGTTGCTGTTCACAAAAAGCGAGATATTCTTCAAACTGTTTTTTTATTTCTTTATTAAAAGAGTACTTCACTCCTTTTGGATAACGCTTTTTGAAACGTTCAAAATCTTGGTTCCAGTCATACACATTACCTCTGTAGCCTTTGTATTTTGTGGTAGTATCATACAAAGCAGTCAGATTTACAAAATTACAAATTCCTTCCCAAACCAAGGATTGTCGATTTTTATACTTTAACAAGGGAATGTTTTGTTGATAAATATCAAACTCACCTTTATGTCCTTTAGTAGTTTCTAAGATAATCGGCTCATTGATAAAAGGTAAAAATTGTTCAGGATTCACTACATCTGCTCTTTTAGCAAAGCCATACACATCAACATTATGGATAATAAATTTGGGCTTTTTGTTATGTTTTAAGTATAACTTAAAACGAGCCAATTGCATATCAAAATGCCAAGCAGACATACCCAAATTATAGGAATTAAGATGAAGAGTACTATCAATAATTTTAGGAGAAATATGAAACTCAGCTCTTGATGAACCTAAAATGAGTAAATCAGCATTGATTTTAGCATCGAATAAATCATTCCAAGCAGCATAATATTCATTTCTAGATTTCCTTAAACCATTATCAACCACAAAAGCCAAAGCATATAAACTAATGATAATTAGAAAAGACAACAAAACTATTTTCTTGAAAAATCTTTCTATCATTTCTTTACTTTTGCTTCAACCTTAAATGCCTTTTTATCTCCAAAAACTAATTTCTGAGTACCTTCTATTAAATAATAATTCACAACATTATCCACCAAAGTCATTTTAACATGCTTATCAGTTTCATAAAGATAATTTTGATTAGCAATTGTAGCGTCTAATGCAGTTAACCGATTATTTTTCAGCAGAATTTTGATGTTCTTTACAGGTAAATTTTCAGATTTCTTTAGCTGATAAACAATTGAAGAGTCAGATTTACTTACTTCATAGCTATTCAAATAAGCAGGTTTGTTCAAATCTGTTTGTAAGAATAATTCAAACTCTTTAGACCAGTCTTCAATCTTTACTTCCTTCGTTTCAGGAACATTTTCACTCCAAACAGTTTTAGAAAAAGTAGGTTTGGTTTTATCAAGCACACTGATTTGATGGGTAATAGCAGTTTTCAAATCAAAGTATTTATGAACAGTCGTTGTAGATTCCTCTTTACAAGAAACACACAACATAAGCACAACAAGTATTGTAATGGATGATTTCATATTACAAAATTACGGATGTCTATTGATATAAGTAGTGTAAATTTACAATCGACCAAAAATAACAAAAGGACTTCGACCAAAGTCAAAGTCCTTTTGAAAAATAGAAAAATCTAAATTAGATTATTCTTCAGTTTTTTCTTCTGAAGTTTCAGCAGCAGGAGTTTCATCTTCTACTACTTCAGCCGAAGGAACCTCAGCTACTGGTGCAGCTTCGATAGTATCTTCTGTTTTCTTAGCTCCAGAACGACGACCACGACGAGTTTTCACTGCTTTCTCAGCTGTAGCTGCTAATAAAGTTTCGTTGAAGTCAACTAATTCCATTAAGCACATTTCAGCATTATCACCAAGACGATTCGCCAATTTGATAATTCTAGTGTAACCACCTGGACGGTTAGCAACTTTCTCAGAAACAATACCAAAAAGTTCTTTAACAGAATCTTTGTTTTGTAAATAAGAGAATACAATTCTACGATTGTGAGTGCTATCGTCTTTTGATTTAGTAATCAAAGGTTCGATATACTTTCTCAATTCTTTAGCTTTAGCAGCTGTAGTTTCGATTCTTTTGTGAAGAATCAAAGAAGATGCCATGTTCGATAACATAGCGGCTCTGTGAGGAGCAGTTCTACCTAAATGGTTGAATTTTTTACCGTGTCTCATTGTGTTGTTCGTAAGTTTAAAATGAATCACTCAGTTCCCAGCGGAAAGAAGGTATCATTGCGGTTAAGTTGATTCACATCAACTCACCTATTACTACTATTAAAAATTAAAATTTTAGTGCTTACTAAAGATAGCAAACACTAAAATTTTCTATTACTAAGTAAGTATTGGATATTAATCCTCGTCTAAACGATAACGAGCAACATCCATACCGAAGTGAAGTCCTTTTTCTTCGATTAGTTGTTCTAATTCAGTTAATGATTTCTTACCGAAGTTACGGAATTTCATCATGTCAGAAATTTCTAATCTAGCTAAGTCTCCTAAAGTTCTAACATCAGCTGATTTTAGACAGTTGTAAGCACGAACTGACAAGTCTAAATCTGCCAAAGCAGTCTTCAATAATTTTCTCATGTGAAGCATTTCTTCATCTACCACGTTATCTTCTTCTGCCTTCATAGACTCGAAAGTCATAGTTTGGTCAGAGAACAACATAAAGTGTTGAATCAAGATGTATGCTGCACCTTTTAATGCGTCTTCAGGGTGAATAGATCCGTCAGTTTCAATATCCAAAACTAATTTCTCATAATCCGTCTTTTGTTCAACACGAGTATTTTCGATGCTGAATTTCACATTTTTGATTGGCGTAAAGATTGCATCAATCGGAATGTGACCAAAAGGAGGTTCTGTGTTTCTAGTTTCGTCTGAAGGAACATATCCACGACCTTTTTCAACGATAATCTCCATCTCAAATTCTTTCGATTCATCTAAATTACAGATAACTAAATCTGGATTTAAGATGTCAAAATAATTTGTAAACTTAGCAATATCGCCTGCTTTAAGAGTGCTTTGACCTTTCACTCTTACATTGATTTTATTCTCAAGGATTTCCTGATTTTTTTTGAATCGAACTTTCTTCAGATTCAAAATAATTTCAGTCATGTCCTCAATTACTCCTTCAATGGCTGAAAATTCGTGCAAAACTCCACCAACCTTTACGCTTGTGATAGCGTAGCCTTCTAAAGAAGACAACAAGATTCTACGAAGTGCATTACCGATTGTAACGCCATAGCCTTTTTCGAGTGGCTTAAACTCAAATAACCCGTGAAAGTCGTCAGCCTTTTCCATGACAACTTTATCGGGCATTTGGAATGCTAATATTGACATATTTCGTAGCGTAATTTACCTTGGAATGTGTAAGAATAGAGTAATCAATTCGCAATTTACGAATTAACTCTGTAATTTTAGCATTTAGGGTCACTATTTTTTCGATAAAACCTTGACATTTCAGAAGAAATCATCTATATTACAAGATTACAGAAAATTTAAGCACCCTTAGAATAGACAATATTAATTATTGTACATCTAATATTGAATAAACACAAAATCAAACAAACTTAGATTTTACACACAAATATGTAAAATCTAAGTCACAAAGTTTTCAATTAAATTGTCAGAATATTTTTGACTATTTACTCTGTCAAAATATATGATTACTTAGAATAAAGTTCAACGATTGCTTGCTCATTGAAGTTCTCTGGAATATCAGAACGTTCTGGATAAGAAACGAATTTACCAGTCATTGTAGGAGCATCCCATTCTAACCAGTTGAAACGTTTTCCAGCTTTTCCAGCAAGTGAGTTAGAAACAACCTCTAAAGATTTAGATTTCTCACGTACACTTACTAATTGTCCTGGCTTAAGAGAATACGATGGAATATTTACAATTTCACCGTCAATAAGAATATGCTTATGAATAACCAACTGACGAGCTGCACGACGAGTAGGAGCAATTCCTAAACGATAAACAGTGTTATCAAGACGAGCTTCACAAAGTTTCAAAAGGTTTTCACCTTTGATACCTTCTCTTACAGCCGCTTTGTGGTATAAGTTTTCAAATTGCTTTTCAAGGATACCGTAAGTATATTTCACTTTTTGCTTTTCTTTTAATTGCAAAGCATATTCTGAAACTTTACCACGTTTACCTTTACCGTGCTGACCTGGACCATAGTTTTTGCGAGCTAACGCTTTACTTGGACCTAAGATTGGCTCACCAAAACGACGAGCAATTTTTGATTTTGGACCTGTATATCTTGCCATTTCTAAAATTAATAAGTCATCAAACCTCTTTTGTTCGATGAAGTAATTAGGATAAATAAAAGAAAACGTTAATAATTACTAATTAACGTTTCCAGTAAATTTTTAAGAAGATTAAACTCTACGACGTTTTGGAGGACGACATCCGTTGTGAGGAAGTGGAGTAATATCTTTGATAGAAATTACTTCGATACCAGCGTTAGAAATAGTTCTAATTGCTGATTCACGACCTGAACCTGGTCCTTTTACAAAAACATCAGCTTTTTTCATTCCAGCTTCTACAGCTACAGCAGCGCAGTTTGTTGCGGCTGTTTGTGCAGCATAAGGAGTGTTTTTCTTAGAACCTTTGAAGCCCATTTTACCAGCAGAAGCCCAAGAAATTACTTGTCCTTGACTGTTAGTAATAGAAATAATGATGTTATTAAAAGAAGCCTTGATGTGTACTTGACCATGCTGCTCAACTACAACAACTCTCTTCTTTGCTTTGTCTTTTCTTTTAGCCTGTGCCATTTGTTTTTTTGTTTTTCAATTCCAGTTTTGAGTTCGTACATTCTCCGAAGAGCAACCTTCTCATCTTAGAACTCGACGAATTAAGAATATTTATTCTTAAACTCAGCCTAATTTTTACTTAGTAGCTTTTTTCTTGTTCGCAATAGTCTTACGCTTACCTTTACGAGTACGAGAGTTGTTTTTAGTTCTCTGACCACGTAATGGAAGACCTTTACGGTGACGAAGACCACGGTAACAACCGATGTCCATCAAACGCTTGATGTTCAACTGAATTTCAGAACGAAGTTGACCTTCAGTCTTGAATTCTCCAGCGATAATCGCACGAATTGCACTTGCCTCTTCATCGTTCCATTCGCCAGCTTTTTTGTCGAAAGAAATATTAGCTTGTGTTAAAATTTTCTGAGCAGTGCTACGACCTATTCCGAAGATGTAAGTCAGAGCAATTTCGCCTCTTTTTTTGTCGGGAATATCAACCCCTGCAATACGAGCCATACTTTTTTAGCTTTTTAGATTTTAAATGAAGGAAGTTTCTCAACTACCCCATGTTAATAATCATCCTTGTCTTTGTTTGAACTTTGGATTTTTCTTGTTTATAACATAAAGTTTTCCGTGACGACGGATTACTTTACATTCAGCACTACGCTTCTTGATAGACGCTTTAACTTTCATTGTTGTATTTATTAATGTTTCTATTAATTACAGTTTTACAAAAAAGTATCCGTATAAATTACTGAAACTATCAATTGCCAACTGCCTGTTTTACTTGTAACGATACACAATTCTTGCTTTACTTAAGTCATAAGGTGACATTTCTAACTTCACCTTATCACCAGGTAAGATTTTGATGTAATTCATTCGCATCTTACCAGAAATATGGGCAATCACTTGATGGGTATTTTCTAACTCTACTCTAAACATAGCATTTGAAAGAGCCTCAATGATAATTCCATCTACTTCTATTGATGATTGTTTTGCCATAAATTCAATTTGAAATTTCAAATATTAACGATGTACTCTGACTTAGCGATAACTTCTTCAATAAATTTGAAAGTAGTTAATATATCTGCTTTGTCTTTTTTAATTGCTACTGTGTGTTCAAAATGGGCAGAAGGCTTTCTATCTTGAGTTCTGATAGTCCAGCCATCATTTTCTTGATGAATAGCTTTCTTTCCTTGATTTACCATTGGTTCAATGGCAATTACCATGTTCTCCTTTAGCTTAGCACCATCGCCTCTTCTACCGTAATTTGCTACTTCTGGTTTTTCATGAAGAGATTTCCCTACCCCATGCCCAACTAATTCTCTTACAATGGTAAAACCTAATTTTTCACTGTAAGTTTGAATAGCAAAACCAATATCACCAATTCTTTTTCCTAGTACAGCTTGTTCAATACCTTCATATAATGATTCCTTAGTAGTTTTCAATAAACGAAGGGTTTCTTCATTTACATTTCCAATAGCATAAGTATAAGCACTATCAGCGTGAAAACCATTTTTAAAAACACCACAATCAATTGAAACAATATCTCCGTCTTTTAATTGATAATTATTGGGAATTCCATGAACAACTACATCGTTTACAGAAATACATAAAGATGCAGGGTACTTGTTTCCACTTACATTATAATTAAGAAATGAAGGTGTACTATTATTATCTTTAATAAACTCGTAAGCTACTTTATCTAACTCTTTAGTCGTTACCCCTGGCTTTATCAATTTAGCTACCTCTGCATGAGTTTGCCCAAGAATAATACCGTTGGCTCTGATTATGTCTAAATCGCTATTTGTTTTTAAATAAATCATACTTATTGAGCTTAGGAAATAACATCCTAAAATTATTACTGAGCAACCGCCTCTGTTCTACCCTTTACTCTACCTGATTGCATCAATCCTTCATATTTACGCATCAATAAGTAACTTTCTATTTGTTGTAAAGTATCTAGCACTACACCAACTAAGATAAGTAAAGAAGTACCTCCAAAGAAAGATGCAAAACCACGAGTGATACCGAATAAACTTGCTAAAGCTGGAAGGATAGCGATAATTGCTAACATGAAAGCTCCTGGCAAAGTAATTCTATCTAAAATATCAGCGATAAAAGTTGAAGTTGCTTCACCTGGCTTAACACCTGGAACAAAACCACCGCCTCTTTTCATATCATCAGAAATTTGTGTTGGATTAATTGAAATAGCCGTATAAAAAAATGTAAATACGATAATCAAGAAAGCAAATAACAAGTTGTATTCTAATGAAGTAAAATCACTAAATTTCTGAGCTATTGATTGAGCAAACTCACTTTTCTCTGCAAAAGAACCCGCTAACAATCCTGGAACAAACATCAATGCTTGTGCAAAGATGATAGGCATTACACCAGCAGAGTTAAGTTTCAAAGGAATATACTGACGCTCTCCTCCAACTGAAGAAGTTCTGTTACCGACTACTTGTTTAGCATATTGAACAGGGATTCTTCTTACCGCTTGAGTAACCATTACAGCACCCATAACTACGAAGAAAAGCGCTACAATTTCTATTACAAATAACAAAGCACCTGACATACCACGAGATTGAGCCTCACCGATAATTGACCCTGGAAAACGAGATACAATACCAATCATAATTAGCATTGAAATACCGTTACCAACTCCTTTATCAGTAATTTTTTCTCCTAACCACATACAGAACATTGTTCCAGCAATCAAGATAATCACAGCAAATAAACGGAATGACCATGCACTTACGATAATCGCATCAGCAGGAATTGTTGTTTGTAAGTAAGCAGTTGCTTGAGCAGCAGTAACGAAAATAGTTAAAACCCTAGTAATTTGATTCAACTTTTTTCTTCCTGATTCTCCATCCTTTTGCATCTTCTGAAAGTATGGCAATGCAATTGTTAACAATTGAATAGCGATAGAAGCAGAGATGTAAGGCATTATACCTAACGCAAATATAGAAGCATTATTAAATGCTCCACCCGAAAACATGTTCAATAATCCTAATAAACCGCCTTCTCCTTTTTGTTCTAATTTTGCAGCATCAATACCTGGTAAAACAATGTAAGAACCTAAACGGAAAAAAGTGATAAACAACAGAGTGTTAAGGATTCTACCTCTTAGCTCCTCAATTGAGAAAATGTTTTTGATAGTGTTAATAAACTTGTTCATGCTATCTGTTTAAATAATCGTCAAATAATGAATGAAAACTGAAATTGTTCAACTTTTTCTTTAATCACAAATCTGTTGCCAGTTTTTACACGATTACTCAAATATTTCTGTTGTCTATCTAATTAATTTGAAAATCGGGATTTTGAAAACCTGAATACTTACAAAAATATAAAAAAGATTATCAGTATCAAATTTTCATAATTTCAAACTACCCCACAATTGCTTTTCCTCCAGCAGCTTCAATAGCAGCTTTCGCAGATTCAGAGAAACCTTTTACTGTAACTTCTAATGCTGATGTGATAGCACCACGTGACAAAATTTTCACTAAATCATTTTTAGAAACTAAACCATTGTTGTAAAGTACATCATGATTGATTACTGATACTCCAATAGATTCAGCTAAAGCTTGTAAAGTATCAAGGTTAATAGCCTTGTATTCTACACGATTAATATTTTTAAATCCGAACTTAGGAACTCTACGTTGTAAAGGCATTTGACCACCTTCAAAACCAGCTTTACGAGAATAACCTGAACGAGATTTTGCACCTTTGTGACCACGAGCAGAAGTTCCACCTAAACCAGAACCAGCACCACGACCAACTCTTTTTCTAACTTTTGTTGAGCCTTGAGCAGGCTTTAATGAAGAAAGATTCATTGTATTTTTTGTTAAATGTTTGCTAAACGCTACTCCCCTGTGGAGTAACTCGCTGTATTAATGAGCTAACTCAATAATACTAGATGTTCTCAACTACAATCATGTGTTGAACTGAACGAATCATACCTTGAATTGCAGGATTCACTTCTACCTCAACGCTCCTATTCATTTTACCCAAGCCCAAAGCTTGCATAGTACGTTTTTGAACTTGTGGACGTCTGATTGTACTCTTAACTTGTGTAATTTTTACCTTTGACATGGCTTATTTGAATTGTGAATTCTGAATTATGATTTGTGAATTAATATTGATTTCATGTCTCATAATTCAGATTTCATATCTCTTATCTTATCCGTTGAATACTTTTGCTAAGGAAACGCTTCTTTGGAAAGCAACTGTATGTGGATTTCTCATTTTCACAAGAGCATCAACTGTTGCTTTAACCACGTTGTGTGGGTTTGAAGAACCTTTAGATTTTGCTAATACATCATGTACACCAGCAGATTCTAATACAGCACGCATTGCACCACCAGCGATTACTCCAGTACCCGGAGCTGCAGGCTTCAACAATACGACCCCCCCTGAGAATTTACCAATTTGTTCGTGAGGAACAGAGTTTTTCAATAAAGCTACTTGGAATACGTTTTTCTTAGCATCCTCAATACCTTTAGCGATAGCATCAGTTACTTCGTTAGCTTTTCCTAATCCGAAACCTACGATACCTTTTCCGTCACCAACTACAACGATTGCAGAGAAGCTGAAACGACGTCCACCTTTTACTACTTTCGCTACACGATTGATAGCAACAACTTTTTCCTTTAATTCGCCTTCGTTAACCTTTATTGGCTTTGATATTAATTGCGACATTTTTTCTGAATTTGAAAATTTGTGAATTTGAAAATATATAAAATACTATCAAATTAACTAATTAGAATTTAAGACCACCTTCTCTTGCACCATCAGCAATTGCTTTTACACGACCATGATACAAGTATCCGTTACGATCGAAAACAACCGCTAAAATACCAGCCGCTAATGCCTTCTCTGCGATTTTTACTCCTACTTGTTTAGCATTATCGACGTTACCATTAGCTAAACCAAGTTCCTTTGTAGAAACTGCTGCTAATGTATGTCCTTGAACGTCATCAATAATTTGTGCATACACACCTGTGTTTGAACGAAACACAGATAATCTTGGCTTGGTAGCTGTACCAGAAACCTTTGCTCTTATTGATCGTTTTATGCGTAATCTTCTTGAATCTTTTTGCGTAGCCATTGTAATATTTGTATGTTTTGTGGATTACCGACCCACGATTTTAATTTGAAAACTTAATAATTTGAATATTTGAAAATCAAACAAAACTCTCAAATATTCAAATATCTTCAAATTATGATTATTTTTTACCACCAGTTTTACCAGCTTTTCTACGAATTTGCTCACCAACAAAACGAATACCTTTACCTTTGTAAGGTTCGATTTTACGTAATGAACGAATTTTCGCTGAAACTTGGCCAATTAATTCTTTATCAATTCCTTCTAAAGTTACTTTAGGGTTTTGACCTTTCTCCATTGCAGTAGTAACTTTCAATTCGCTAGGAATTTGAACAAATACAGCGTGAGAATATCCTAAACTTAACTCAAGAATGTTTCCTTGATTAGATGCTTTGTAACCAACCCCAACAATTTCCATTTGAGATTTGTAACCTTCGCTCACACCAATAACCATGTTATTGATTAAAGAACGATACAAACCATGAAGTGCTTTGTGACGTTTTTGTTCAGTAGGACGTTTCACTGCAAGTTCAACACCTTCTACTTCTACGATAATATCTGGATCAATCGTACGCTCTAAAGTTCCTTTAGGTCCTTTAACAGATACATGATTTTTATCAATCGTTACAGCAACACCTGCTGGCAACGTAATGATTTTATTACCAATTCTTGACATAATTGTTAATTGTTTTGCTTAGATGGAAGCTCATATAATCAAAAGATTAAATAGAAGCTTCTTTCAGCGTTAAGAAATATTAATAAACGTGGCAAAGTACTTCACCACCTACGTTTAACACACGAGCTTCTTTGTCGGTGATAACCCCTTTTGATGTCGAAAGAATTGCGATACCTAATCCGTTTAATACCCGTGGCAACTCAGTTGCACCTTTGTATTTACGTAAACCTGGCTTAGAAATTCTTTCTAATTTAACGATTGCCGACTGCTTAGTAACTGGGTTATACTTCAAAGCAACTTTGATGGTACCCTGAACAGTTGTATCGTCAAATTTATAGTTTTGAATATATCCTTTATCAAAAAGCACCTTAGTGATTTCCTTTTTGATGTTAGAAGCAGGGATTTCAACGATTCTATGGCGTGCCTTGATGGCATTTCTCAATCGTGTTAAGTAATCTGCTATTGGATCTGTCATTGTTTTCGATATTTGAAACGAACCCTTCCTGAAAAGGCTCGCAAAATTACGGAATAAAAATTAAGAAGACAAGTTAATTGATAATTAAAATAAATCTAATTACTTAATTATCAATTATCTGAAGTCGTTTGATATTACCAGCTTGATTTAGTTACCCCTGGAATCAACCCATCAGAAGCCATTTGGCGGAAAGTAACACGGTTGATACCGAACTTACGCATATAACCTCTTGGGCGTCCTGTAAGCTTACAACGGTTGTGTAAACGAACTGGCGAAGCATTTTTAGGTAACTTATCAAGTCCTAAATAATCTCCAGCTGCTTTTAAGGCTGCACGTTTAGCGGCATACTTAGCAACTGTTGCTTCTTTTTTTCTTTCTCTTGCTTTTACTGATTCTTTTGCCATTGTGTTGAGAATCTTTATTTGTTATCGGTTATCTGTATCCGTTATCGGTAAATGTTATTTAGAAAATAATATCAATAATAACAGTTCACAGATAACTTAAATCAATTACTTCTTCTGATTTGAGAAAGGCATTCCCATTGCTGTTAACAATGCGTTCGCTTCTTCGTCAGTTTTTGCGGTAGTTACAAAAGTGATATCCATACCCGAAATTTTACTTACTTTATCAATAGAAATTTCTGGGAAGATAATTTGTTCTTTAACACCTAATGTATAGTTACCACGACCATCGAAACCTTTGTCTGATACTCCTTTGAAGTCACGTACACGTGGTAACGAAACAGTCATCAAACGATCAAGGAATTCGTACATTTTTTGTCCTCTCAACGTTACTTTAACACCAATTGGCATGTTTTCACGTAATTTGAAGTTCGAAATTGCTTTCTTAGAAATTGTTGCAACAGCTTTCTGTCCAGCGATAAGAGTGATTTCTTCAACACCCGTATCAATCAATTTCTTGTCAGCCACAGCAGCACCAATACCTTTGTTGATTACAACTTTAGTAACTTTTGGAACTTGCATTACTGATTTGTATTGAAATTTTTCCTTTAAAGCAGGAACGATTTCATTTACATACTTATCTTTCAGTCTTGTAGTTGTCATTTTATGAAAATTTATGTGGATTTCCGACCCACTTTTTCAATTTGAATAGTTATTGATTATACATCAAAACTATTTATTTGAGATTTAATTAAATGAATTTTCCTGTTGCTTTCGAAAATCTTTGCAACTTTCCTTCTTCGTTCAATTTACGACCAGTACGAACTGGCTTACCATTTTCAGCGATTGCCAAATTTGAAATGTGAATAGAACCTTCACGTTTCTCAATACCACCTTGCGGAGTATTAGCATTTGGTTTTACGTGTTTTGTTTGAAGATTCACACCCTCAACAATTGCACGGTTCTTATCAACCAATACTCTTTTGATTACGCCTGTCTTACCTTTTGAGTTTCCAGCGATAACGATAACTGTATCACCAGATTTGATGTGCAGTTTTGGCTGCTTATTAAACTTTCTTTCCATGATACGAATTATGATTAAAGCACCTCTGGGGCTAATGAAACGATTTTCATGAAACCTGCATCACGCAATTCACGTGCTACTGGCCCGAAAATACGAGTACCACGTGGCTCGTCGTTGGCATTCAACAATACGGCTGCGTTATCCTCGAAACGAATATATGAACCGTCTTTACGACGAATCTCTTTTTTAGTTCTTACTACTACGGCTTTAGAAACCGTACCTTTCTTCATGCTTGATGATGAAAGTGCTGATTTAACAGTCACTACAATTTTATCACCAATTGAAGCGTATCTTTTTCCTGTACCGCCCAACACACGGATAACTAGAACTTCTTTAGCTCCTGAGTTATCTGCTACGCCGAGTCTTGATTCTTGCTGTACCATTTTATGATTGGAATACTGATTTTAACGAAAAATTTAACTTCTTAATAATATTGATTGTTGGGAAGGAAATTATTTCGCTTTCTCGATAACTTCAACTAATCTCCAACGTTTATTTTTTGAAAGTGGACGAGTTTCCATCACTTTCACTGTATCACCAATACCACATTCATTGTTCTCATCATGAGCCATCAACTTTGAAGTTTTTTTCATAAACTTACCATAAAGTGGATGTTTTACTTTTCTTTCTACGGCTACAGTGATTGATTTATCCATCTTGTCGCTCACTACACGCCCTACTCTGATTTTTCTCAGATTTCTTTTTAATTCTTCCATCGTTGGATTTTTTAATTGTTGTTACACGATTGACCTCAAGCGTTATGTTGATGAGGTCTGTTATAATTACTTTTCAGTAATTCGATTTATTTCGCTGCTGAGATAGCAGTTTCCAATCGAGCGATAACTTTACGAGCCTCACGGATACGTAATGGGTTCTCAATTGGAGAAATAGCGTGAGCAAACTTTAGGCGAGCTAAAGCCTCTTTTTCAGAGGCTAAAGTACTTACTAATTCTTCTGCGCTTAATTTTTGGATTTCTGCGTTTTTCATGACTTTGATTATGAAATATTATAATCTGAATACTAATTAATTGATTTGATAAACTTTGGAAAGCCATCAAATCGTAACTAACCAAATTTTCAAATTATTGTGCTTCTTGATAATCTCTACGCACTACGAATGAAGTACGAAGTGGCAATTTTTGAGCGGCTAAACGAAGCGCTTCTTGTGCCAATTCTAAAGGTACACCAGCCGATTCAAACAAAATTGTTCCTGGCTTGATACGTGCCACCCAGTATTCTGGAGCACCCTTACCTTTACCCATACGTACCTCTGCTGGTTTCTTCGTAATAGGTTTGTCAGGGAATACACGAATCCAAACTTGACCTTCACGTTTCATGGCACGAGTTACTGAAATACGAGCCGCTTCAATCTGACGAGCAGTGATGCGTCCTGGTTCCAAAGCTTTGATAGCGAACGTACCGAAATCAAGTTCATGACCACGAGTAGCGTTTCCTTTAATCCTACCTTTTTGTTGCTTACGGAACTTGGTTCTTTTTGGTTGTAACATTTTCTTATTAAGTCTATGGGTCGGTGGTTTCAAGAATTAAGAAAATGAGTTGTTAAAAACACTCTTCTCTTTTATTTACTACTGACCACTGACGAGAATTTACGAATTATCTCTTACCACCCGCTGGTTTGTTGCCACCGCCAGGACGATTACCGCCACCAGGTTTGTTAGCTCCGCCACCACGGTTGTTATTGTTGTTATTACGACGTTGTGCATCGTCACGACCACCAGCACCGCCACGGTTGTCACGTCCACCACGACCTTTACGATCGCCATCTTCGCCACGTCCACCACGGTTGTTACCTCCACGAGCATCAGCTCCACCAGCAGCTTGTTGAGCAGCCATTCCAGCATTTGGAGATAAATCACGCTTACCATAAACTTCACCACGGAAAATCCATACTTTGATACCGATTTTTCCGTAAACAGTTAATGCTTCAGAAATTGCATAATCGATATCTGCACGAAGTGTGTGCAAAGGAATACGACCTTCTTTGTATCCTTCAGAACGTGCCATTTCAGCACCTCCTAAACGACCTGAAAGTTTCAATTTGATACCTTGAGCACCTACACGCATTGCTGATGCGATAGCTTGCTTCATAGCACGACGGAATGAAATACGAGCTTCTAATTGTTGTGCGATAGCCTCACCAATTAATTTCGCATCAATCTCAGGACGTTTGATTTCAAAAATGTTGATTTGAACATCTTTGCCTGTGATTTTCTTTAATTCTTCCTTGATTTTATCAACTTCTTGACCACCTTTACCAATTACAACGCCCGGACGAGCAGTATTGATAGTCAAAGTAATTCGCTTTAAAGTACGCTCAATAATTACCTTAGAGATTGCACCCTTTGGAATACGTGCGGCAACATATTTACGAATCTTATCGTCTTCAACTAATTTATCGGCAAAACTCTTACCACCATACCAGTTAGAATCCCAACCTCTGACGATACCAAGTCTAAAACCAACGGGGTTTATTTTCTGTCCCATTTTTTGATATTTAGATTTTTTCTCTAATTATTCTGTGATTATTGTTGGTGCGGTTGCTGAAGCAACTACAAGTGTAATGTGGTTAGAACGTTTTAAGATTCTATGACCACGACCTTGTGGAGCTGGACGCAAACGCTTTAATGAGCTACCGCCATCTACTGTAACGGTTTTAACGTATAAGTCAGCATCTTCTAACTTTACATCCTCATTTTTATTTTGCCAGTTAGCGATAGCCGAGAGTAATAATTTCTCTACGTGTCTTGCGCCAACCTTAGGCTCGTATTTCAAAATACCGAGAGCCTTATTTACTTTCTGACCTCTAATCATGTCTACCACGATTCTCATTTTCTGAGGTGAAGTCGGAACATTATTTAACTTAGCTACTGCTTCCATTTTTTTGAATTATGAATTTTGAATTTTGAATTATGAATTGATATTAAGTAATCCATAACTCATAATTCATAATTTTAACGTTTGCCTTTATCTTTTTTTGCCGTGTGACCTCGGAAGTTGCGTGTTGGAGCAAATTCACCCAATTTATGACCTACCATATTCTCTGTCACAAATACTGGAATAAATTTGTTTCCATTATGCACTGCGAAAGTGTGCCCAACGAAATCAGGTGAAATCATCGAACGACGTGACCAAGTCTTAATAACTGACTTTTTTCCTGATTCGGTCATGACTTGCACCTTGTTGTCAAGGCGGTAGTCAATATAAGGTCCTTTTTTTAATGAACGTGCCATCTACCTATTTTTTCTTTCTACTGATGATTAGACGATTTGATTGTTTCTTCGGCGTACGAGTTTTCTTACCTTTCGCTAATAAACCTTTACGTGAACGAGGGTGACCTCCTGATGAGCGACCCTCACCACCACCCATTGGGTGATCGACTGGGTTCATCACTACACCACGAACTCTTGGACGGCGACCTAACCAACGATGACGACCTGCTTTACCCATTACGGTATTCATGTGATCACTGTTAGATACCGAACCTACTGTTGCTAAACATCTTGACAATACCATACGCATTTCACCTGAAGGCAATTTTAACGTAGCATATTTGCTATCACGAGCTAACAATTGTGCATAAGTACCTGCAGAACGAGCCATTTCAGCACCACCACCTGGACGAAGTTCAATTGCGTGAACAATAGTACCTGTTGGGATGTTTGACAATGGAATAGTGTTACCTACTTCTGGTGCTGCTGTAGCACTTGAGATTACTTTCTGTCCAACAACGATTCCTGCTGGAGCGATGATGTATGCTTTTTCGCCATCGACATATTCGATAAGAGCGATACGAGCTGTACGGTTTGGATCGTATTCAACTGTTAAAACTGTTGCTTCAACATCGAATTTGTTACGGAAGAAATCAACTAAACGATAACGACGTTTGTGACCCCCACCGATATAACGCATGGCACGGTGTCCATCTGCATTACGACCACCTGTTCTTTTTACTGGGGCTAACAAAGGTTTGTACGGCTTTGAGGCTGTTATTTCCTCGAAGGTCGCAGCAATCCTGTGGCGTGAGCCCGGGCTTGTTGGTTTTAATTTTCTAGTAGCTGCCATTTCTGTGCTTTGTTCAATTTATCGGGATGAACTCCCATAGTTAAGTAATTTGAAGATTTGATAACTTGAAGATGAAATCGAATTCCAAATTTTCAAATTAACTTAATTCAAATTATAATTTAAATTCCGTCATAGAAATCGATTACTTCACCTTTAGCGATAGTAACGATTGCTTTTTTGAATGTCGAAGTAATACCAGAAGTAACTTTAGTTCTAGTACTTCTTGATTTCTTCTTACCGAATTGGCGAAGTGTGTTTACAGCCGTAACTTCAACACCGTACATTTTCTTGATTTCTTTAGCAATCTCGATTTTGTTAGTCTTGTTTGCTACTTCGAAAACGTACTGACCGCCTTTCTGTAAGCCCTGAGATTTCTCAGTAAGAATTGGTCTTTTGATAATGCTCATTTTCTTATTTTCGTTATTTATTATCCGTTATTGCTTTCGCAATTAACCAATAACTAATTACTAAAAGATGATTCGATTTTTGAAATTGCTCCTTCTACGATAAGCAATTTTGTTGCGTTAACTAAATCATAAGTGTTAACTTGTCCTGTTGAAGCAATTTTCGTTTTTGGAAGATTACGACCTGACAAATACACATTTTGATCTTCTTCTGGCAAGATTAACAATGTCTTAGTATCATTCAAAGACAATGCGTTCAACAATGCTAAGTAAGATTTAGTTTTTGGAGCATCGAAAGAGAATCCTTCTAATACTGTTACTGAACCTGCCTGTACTTTAGCAGCATAAGCTGATTGGCGAGCCAATGATTTCACTTTCTTGTTTACTTTGAAAGAGTAATCTCTTGGAACTGGACCGAAAATACGTCCACCACCTTTCATCAATGGAGATTTTGCTGAACCAGCACGAGCACCACCTGTACCTTTTTGTTTTTTAATCTTGCGAGTTGAGCGAGAAACTTCTGCTCTTGGTTTCGCTCTGTGAGTTCCTTGACGTTGGTTTGCCAAGAACTGCTTCACGTCTAACCAAACTACGTGTTCGTTTGGTTCGATGCCAAAGATTTCGTCAGAAAGGGTCACCTTTTTGCCTGTTTCTTTGCCTTGTATGTTTAAAACTGATAATTCCATTATTTCTTCTTAATTTGAAAATTTGATTATTTGAAAATTTGAAATAAAACTTATCTTAATTTCCTAACTTGTCATGAAATATCATTTTCAAATTAGCACATTTTCAAATCTTCAAATTGATACTATTTTTCAAGGATTACGTAAGAGTTTTTCGCTCCTGGGATTGAACCCGAGACTACGATTAGGTTTTTCTCTGCATAAACTTTCAATACTTGTAAGTTTTGAACTTTTACACGGTTACCACCTGTACGACCTGCCATGCGAATACCTTTGAATACACGAGATGGGAATGAACAAGCTCCAATTGAACCTGGGTGACGACCTCTGTTGTGCTGACCGTGAGTTTGACCTCCAACCCCTGCAAAACCGTGGCGTTTAACAACCCCTTGGAAACCTTTACCTTTTGAAGTACCGATTGCATCTACGAAGTCTCCTTCTACGAACAATTCAGCTGAGACAACTTCACCAAGTGAAAGCTCATTTTCAAAAGATCTAAACTCAACGAGTTTTTTCTTTGGAGTAGTTCCTGCTTTTTTGAAGTGACCTAAAAGAGGTTGCGTTGTATGCTTCTCTTTTTTCTCGCCATAGCCTAACTGAATAGCGCTATAACCTTCTTTTTCTACTGTTTTTACTTGCGTTACTACACAAGGACCGGCTTCAATCAGCGTACAAGCGACAGCAGAACCATCAGCGTTGTAGAGGCTGGTCATACCGATTTTCTTTCCGATAATTCCAGACATTTTATTAGAATAAAACGTTAAATAATTGATTGTAAATGAACGAGTTACGAATAAACCCCAACTGGGAACGTAAAACGGACTGCAAAGGTCGGGATTTAATTTGGTATAACAAAATCTATACTAATTAATTCACGAATAAAAATTTGCGACAGAATTGAAGTAAAGCTACAAGATGTGCACGTATGCAGACGAAGAGACGGAAAAGACCGTATTGCGTTGAAAAACGAAACGTTTCTTGTGTAGCTTAATATTTAAAATACAGACTGGGCATTCAGTTTTGTATTAAAATATCAGTTCTGACACTGTTGCAAGTAAACTTGCGGTAATTTGAATTAGGAGATTTAGCGTTTTGCCTATTTCCGTATTTTTTTATTGAGTTCTGCCAACCCATATAAAAACAAAGAAAACGCTCTCTCTTAATTGGACTGCAAAATTAGAGGATTCTTTTTGAATTACAATGAGTTAAAGAAAAAATATTAAAATTATTTTACATTTTTTTTACAATCAAAATACTTCTTTGTGATATGTTTCATTTTTGATTTTTTCACCTCATTCCTTTTACCCGATTTCTCCTGATAAAAGACGGAACGTTTCGTTGATTTTTTTGACCTATAAAATTATCCCTATCTTTGTAAACTTAGCAAAATAACCCTTTATGAAAATTTCTATCATTACTGTTTCCTTCAATAGCGCTGCCACGATTCGTCAAACCATTGAAAGTGTTTTAGCACAAGATTACCCAGCACTTGAGTACATTGTGGTTGATGGTGCCTCAAAAGATGGTACGGTAGAAATTTTAAAGTCATTTGGAGATAAAATAAAATTTATTTCAGAACCAGACAAAGGGATTTATGATGCTATGAATAAAGGTTTAAAACTGGCAACTGGCGATGCTATCGGCACGATTGGTGGCGATGATTTTTATCCTAACAATCAAATAATTAGTGAAGTGGCGAAAGCTTTTATTGTATCTCAAGCGGATGCTGTTTATGGTGACATACAATTTATCAACCCAGACGACATCCATACAATCGTTCGTTATTGGAAAGCAGGTGAGTATTCAAGAGAAAACTGGTTGAATGGCTGGATGCCTCCACACCTTTCTTTCTATTTAAAAAAATCAGCTTTTGAAAAATATGGCAATTATATCACAGACTTTACTTGTTCTGGTGATTATGAATTGATGTTAAGAATGCTTTATAAAAATAAGCTTTCGGCATATTACTTACCGCTAACACTTACTACTATGCGTAATGGAGGTACAAGTACTGCCTCTTTGAAACATCGATATAGGGCAAATATGGAAGATAGAAGAGCATGGAGAATCAATAATTTAAAGCCTCATTGGTACACGCTGTGGATGAAACCGCTTTCTAAAATCGCACAGTTATTTAAAAAAGGATAGGCTATTTCCTATCCTTCTCCTTCGTTCTACACATTGGCTACTCTAAAAGGACGTACTTCTACTTTCTGCCAAACACCCATGGTATTGTAAGGGTCATTGTTGAACCAATCTTGAAATGCACTTTCAGTTTCAAATTGAACTATCATTATTGAGCCTATCATTTGTCCTGATTCGTTGAGGATTGCTCCACCTAACAAAAAATTTCCGTTCTCTTTCAATTTTCTGACACAGACTAAATGATGTGGGCGAGCAAGCATTCTACGGTTTTGTGCCTCTCCATCTGTTCCGTCAAGGGCATTAATTACATACTGCAACATTTTATTATGATTTATGATGTGACTTTATGAAGGTATTTATGTCAAAACAAACGATTGAATAAAACTCAGGTATTTCAGACATCTATTTACATCTTAATCATCTGAATTTGTTACAATTAATATTAATCTATTACATTTATTTAAAATTTGTTGTTTGATTCTTATCCAAAACCAAACAAAATTTCACAACCGCATTAACATGAGAGACAATTTGATAGCCTTCGTGCGAAAGCTCGTTGATTTTTCTGATGAAGATATTGACATTGCTCAACCTTATTTCACAGATATCATCTTGAAAAAAGGGGAGCATTGGATTAAAGAAGGAGAGTATAATGCTGATGTTGCTTTTATCAATAAAGGAATGGTTCGTTCATATTTTATCAAAGAAAAAGTTGACATCACTTTCGACCTTACCATTGAAAATCAAATCTTTTCAAATACTACTTCTTACTCTTTAGGCTTGCCAAGTTCTGAATACATCCAAGCGATTGAAGATTGTGATTTATGCGTGATTACGAAAGTAAATTTGCATCTCCTCTATGCTCAATCTCCGAAGTGGGAACGTCTGGGTAGAATAATCTATGAAAATTATACTGTTTTACAGGAAATGAGGGTTCGCTCTTTTATTTCTGAAACAGCTAAGGAGCGTTATGAAATATTATCAAAAACAAAACCTGAGCTTATCAGGCGAACGCCACAAATTTACTTAGCAAATTATTTAGGCATTACACCGCAGTCATTAAGTAGATTAAGAAGAGAAATTACTCGATAAAACATGAGTCATCCCAAATTTTAAAATCACAAACATGAGTCATCCCGAATTTTAAAATCACAAAAAAGCGGTCAAAATTAGTTTTTGACCGCTTTTTTGTGATTGATGAGCAATGAATTCCTACTGTTTGAGCGAAGCGAGTTTAGGAATTCTTGAATTTCTTTTGCGGCCGCCGCTGCGGTTACTTTTCTTGTTTCAAGACAAGAAAAGTAAGGATTGTACAATAATAAATAAAAAAACCTCTCAAATCGTCCTAAACCTCACTATTCTAAGAAAAAATTCGGGATGACTCATGTTTATTACTCCCAATTCAACACTACTTTTTCAATAATATCACAGGCTTCATTCATTTGTGCTTCTGTGATAACCAAAGGTGGAGCAAAACGAATTTTGTTTCCGTGTGTTGGTTTGGCTAATAATCCGTTTTCCTTAAAAGCTACGCATAAGTTCCATGCGGTCTCGCTTTCTTCGTCTGTATTGATTTCGATGGCATTTAATAACCCTTTTCCTCTGACCAATCTAACTAAATCTGAACGCTGGGCAATTAACTTTGTCATTCTTTCACGGAACAATTCTCCCATTTTCATGGCATTGTCGGCTAGATTTTCATCTTTAACGACTGATAATGCTGCCATCGCAACGGCACAAGCTAGTGGGTTTCCTCCATAAGTAGAACCGTGTTCACCTGGTTTGATGGTAAGCATGATTTCATCTCTACAAAAAACGGCCGACACTGGATAAGTACCACCAGAAAGTGCTTTTCCTAAAATTAAAATGTCTGGCTGAAAATCTTCATAATCGCAAGCTAAACGTTTTCCTGTGCGGGCAATGCCTGTTTGTACTTCATCTGCAATGAATAATACATTTTTTTCACGACACATTTCGTAAGCTTTTTTCAAATAACCTTCGTCTGGCACTACTACTCCTGCTTCGCCTTGAATTGGCTCAACCATAAAACCCGCTATGTTTGGGTCTTTTAAAATTTCGGCTAAAGCATCTAAATCATTATAAGGAATGATTTCATATCCCGGCATAAGTGGTCCATAATCAGCATAGCTTGATGGGTCGGTTGAGGAAGAAATCGCTGCCAAGGTTCTTCCCCAGAAATTACCTGCGGCATAAACCGTTTTAGCTTGGTTTTGCGGAATACCTTTTACTTTGTAAGCCCATTTACGAGTAAGTTTCAGGGCAGTTTCCCCTCCTTCTACACCTGAGTTCATCATCAATACTTTGTCGTAACCGAAGTATTCACAAAGGAATTTTTCACAAATACCTAGCTGGTCGCTGTAAAAAGCACGAGAAGTAAGTGTAAGTTTGTGTGCTTGTTCAACTAAGGCTTGAACAATTTTGGGATGACAATGTCCTTGATTTACGGCACTGTAAGCTGAAAGGAAATCGAAATATCTTTTATTTTCTACATCCCATACGAATACGCCTTCTCCTTTTTGAAGGACTACTGGCATTGGATGATAATTGTGTGCTCCGAAACGGTTTTCTAATTGCATGGCTTTTTCTGATGCCGATGCGTTTGATAATGCTGCTGTCATTTTTGGAATTGTGATTGAGTGAATTGTGAATGAGTGATTTTAAAATCTCTATTCAGAATTAGTATTACTAGCATTTAAAATGCTTGTTTAACCAATAATTTGTTGTAGCGGCAACCCTTGCGGTTGCCTCGCCTGAAACGGCAACTGCAAGAGTTGCCACTACAAATTAACCTTTAAAAACTAATAGCAACTTTTCAATCATTCAATCCAGACAAACCAATTACGTACAGAATTAGTACAAATACAGAAAGAATACGATGAATTTTACAGAAGTGACCATACAATGAGCTTGTCGTAAACACACGGTTGCTGATATGCTTGTTGAAGCCTATCGCTGATCGTTGGTATTTAGGATAAAAATCATTCATGTTTGAAGATACGTTATTCTTTTTTTGAATACGCATAGTTCAAATTTACAAAGTATTGAACATTTTACAAAATTGAGTGTTGATTTACTATTATGAAAAAAACAAACACAAAGAACAGTAGTATTCGACATGGATTAACAACTGAAGACTTTTACTTAAATGAAAATGGCTTTATGGTTTTTACAGCAGCCTATCATTTAAAAAGAGGTTATTGTTGTAAAAATGGCTGTAAGCATTGTCCTTATGGCTTTAAGAAAAATGACGACTAGCTTTTTACTTCAAAAGACCTTTCTAATTTCCTAAGCTTCATTTCATTCATTTCTCTACAATTTCTCATAAAGTGTGTGAAGGATATTGTTTATCAATTACTTTTGAACTTGAATCAATATCCTATCAACATGAATAAAATACTAACAACCGAAAGACTCATCCTGCGTGAATACAATCTTGACGATACTCAATTTATCATTCAATTATTAAACAGCGAAGGTTGGTTAGCCTTTATTGGCGACAAAAACGTGCATACCGAAGAAGATGCAAAAACCTACTTACTAAACGGCCCCATGAAAAGCTATGCTGAAAATGGCTATGGTTTAAGTTTGGTAACGACCAAAGACGATTTGACCCCGATTGGTATGTGTGGATTAATTAAGAGAGATAATCTTGATTTTCCCGATATTGGTTTTGCTTTTTTACCAGAATACATGGGCAAAGGTTACGGCTTTGAAATTGCCAGTGCCACGATTACTCATGCCAAAGAAACACTAAAACTACCCGTAGTTTATGGCATTACGAAACCCGAAAATACAAGCTCAAAAAAGCTTTTAGAAAAAATTGGGCTTAGTTTAGATGGTTTGTATTCTTTCTCTAATCAGGAAAATGAATTACTGCTATTGAAGGTGGTTTTTTAGAAATGCACGATTAACAAAACTTGGTGATGTTTCATCATTTTTATATCAACGTTCAATAAAAATGGTGACGCATCATGATTTTTAGTTCAATGATGACCGAAAAATCGTGGTGTGAAATACTTAGTATATCAATTCTTCAAAAAAATGAAAATTCATATTTTAGGAGCATCCTCTAGTGGAGTAACTACATTAGGAAATGCTCTGTCTCAACAATTAAATATTCCTTATTTTGATAGCGATGAGTATTATTGGGAGAAATCAGACCCTCCGTTTACAATCAGAAGAAATCCATCCGACAGGACTTTGATGATAAAAAAAGATATTGAAAAGGCAAAAGATTGGATTCTGGGTGGTTCGATAATCAGTTGGGGAGATATTTTTCCAAGGTTTGATTTAATCGTTTTCTTGTGGTTACCTCCGCATATTAGGATGGAAAGACTTAAAGAAAGAGAGTTTAGTCGCTATGGAAATATTATTTATACCGACCTTACTAGAATAAAACAGTACAATGATTTTATAGCTTGGTCAGCCGACTACGACAACCATACGGGTATTGCTACCAGAACATTGAATGCACATGAAAATTGGTTAAAACAGATGAATATACCCATTTTAGAAATTCGTGGAGATTATAGTACTCAAGAGAGAATTCAACTTATCTTAAAGAAGCTATCTGAGCTTTAATATATTCGGGGAGCTTCTTTACTTCCGTGGCTGGTTAATTTGGTACCAATAGAGGGCGACTGACGCTACGTGTTAGGGCTGAGGTCTTTTAGCAAAGTTGGCTATCATTTTTTTTAGACAGCCTCTGTATAAAAAAAACTCAGTGCCTCCCTATCGGAAACACTGAGTAAATAAAACTTTTTAACCTAAATATATCTACAAAACACGCTACTGTACAAACCTAAATAATACATCCGAATATACTTTTTTAGGATTAGACCCTACGCCCGCTACCTTGATGGCATATTGTGTACCTGCTACCAAATCTTCAATTAAAATTGTTTTAGTAGTTTACAACTCCGTTTTCCAAATACTATCCTCCGTTACTGGCGTTTTTGTAATCTCAAAAAGATAAGATTTCGCCCCATCTATTTTATCCAAACTTGCCTGCAAGCTTCCTGCTAATGGGCCATTCTCAACCTTAAAATTATTGGGCTTTGCCAAAATACCAATCGGTGCTCTGTTTTTTTGAATGTCAAAACCAGAACTCAAGGCAATCAATTCACTCTCCTTACTATTGGCTTGAACATACAAACCCAATAAACCCAATTGTTTTTCCAAGTCTTTACGAGCAAGGTTTTTTCTGAGGGTTTCCTGCTTACCGCCTGTTTCATTTGCCGTTAAAGCATCTACATAAGCTTCTCTGCTTGCTGCAATCTCCGCTAACGTTGGAACAGGATTTGGGAAATCTGCATTCCCTGTGAGGCTGTTGATAATTACTTGGCTTTTGGTGTCGAGGTCATCATCTCTTAGCCGTGAAAAACTAACAATTACTTTTACTAATGACATAGTAGTAGGAGTTAATAGTTGGAACATTATTTAACAATAGGAAAACAAGAGACACAACTACCTAAAAAAGCTGAGTTTCTCTTGTTGATTTAAAGATAATTAATTTTGTATTTCAAAAAGAAAAACAAGCAAGCATTTTTTTTGAAAACTTATTAAACGGTAAAATTGGGATTAACTTAAGTTCTTTTATCGTTAACAAAAGTAATGTCAATGTAAGTTTACATCAAGTTAGATAATGTCAACACATTGACAGATAAAGCCTTAAAATATATTTTGTTGTATTACAATGCTTTATTGTAACATTACAATGGTTCATTGAATGTCTGCAAAGCTTTTCTGTAACCTTGCAAAATAATTTTGTAAGGTTGCAGAGAAATTTTGTAAGTCAGCAAAATAGTTTTGTAAGTTTACATTAAAAATATTGAGTCAACAAAATGTCTATGTAAGCTTACAGAGAAGCATTGTAAGTCAACAAAATTGTTTTGTATGCTTACAAAAAACCTATGTAAGTCAACAAAATAGCTATGTAAACTTACAAAATTGCCTTGTAGATTGCTATGGTGGTTTTGTAGGGTTGAAAAGAGGTTTTGTTGGCTGTTTTCATGGTTGTGTTTATCTACAAAGAAATAATAAAAGTTTAAGTAGATGAAATGCTTATTATTTTATGATAAACTGCAATTAAATAAGTAATGGCTTTACAGTTAGATAATTTTGTAATGACCCATTCCATCCAGTGTAAGTGAAAATACAGTTTTAACTAAGCCATTATGAAGAATATCTGTTAAAGTTCTAAATAAAGTTATTTATCTTGCTTCCCCAATTAAAATTAATAGATTCAAACCAAATGATAGCTGATAATCCAATTTTAAATAGCCCATATCACGAGCCTAAACTACACTATAATACAAACAGCGAAGGAAGTTTAGATTATACAGACATTTGTAAAGGTAGAAGAGTGTTTAAACAAGACTCTGCTGTTATTCCCTCAAGACAAAAAGGACAAAAAGAAGTGTTTGAGTGGAATGATGATGCCCTTCAATATGGTACTCATATTATTAATCATTGTAGAAAAGAAATTGGACTCTGGAGAAATGCTAAATATCCAAATACTACCCGTGTTTCTAAAGAATTATTATCCTTTTGGTTTGATAATCCTGAAAGGTTAGTGACCAAAAAATTATTCTTTGCTCAACAAGAGGCAGTTGAAACAGCTATTTGGCTGAATGAAGTAGCTGAAAAATCAAATGCTGGACAACATATTTTAAATTTACTTCGTGATGGACAACAAACAGTAAGTGAAGATATAGCTGACCAATTACCTCGAATTGCTTTTAAGATGGCAACTGGTTCCGGTAAGACTGTTGTAATGGCTTGTTTAATCTGTTATCACTATTTTAACCGACAAGAGTATAGAAATGACACACGTTTTGCTGATTACTTTTTGATTATTGCTCCGGGGGTTACTATCAAAAGCAGATTAGGTGTATTGTTTGTTGACACTGAAAACAAAAATCCTAGAGATATAAGTGATTACTATCGTATGCGTGGGTTGATTCCTGCCAACATGGAACATCGCTTAGAAAACTTAAATGCAAGGTTGGTCATCACCAATTATCATTCATTTGAACCTAAAATATTACAAGGTAACAAACGTAGTCCTTTTGATGGTAAAACAAATTTACAAGGTGAAAAAATTGATACTGATAACAAGGAAGATTTTTCACAAGTAGTAAAAAGAACTTTGGGTAAATTTAAAGCTGGTAGTAGAGTTCTCATTCTCAATGATGAAGCTCATCACTGCTATTTGCCCAAGTCCAGAAGTAAAACTACTGACAACGAAGAAGCAGACGAAAATGCTCGTGCGGCTGTTTGGTTTAATGGTCTCAAAGAAATCACTAAAAAATTTAAACTTCAATCTGTTTACGACCTTTCTGCAACACCTTATTATTTAACAGGTTCTGGACATACTCCTTACAGTCTGTTTCCTTGGGTTGTTTCAGATTTTGGACTTATTGAAGCCATAGAGTCTGGATTAGTGAAAATCCCTTTTTTACCCGAAAGTGATAATACCCAAGAATTAACTGTTCCAATCTTACGTAATTTATACGACCATATTCGTGATGATTTACCCAAGAAAGGTCAACGTACCAAAAAGAAAGAAGCCTTAGCGGAAGGTTCAACCATTTCAGAACAACCTCCCAAACTTCCTTCATTGGTAAAAGGAGCTTTAGACCAATTCTACAATCATTATGTTGATTATGATTTAGGTATCCGAAAAAATCGTGAAGCCAAAGCCAATTTGTTTTCAGCTCCTCCTGTATTCATTGCCGTTTGTAATAATACTTCTGTTTCAAAAGAAGTCTATAAATATATCGCTGGTTATGAATACACCAATGTCGATGGCGATAACGTCATTGTTCATGGTGCTAAAGATTTGTTTTCTAATTATGACCCATCAACGAATAAACCTCTTAAACGTCCTCCAACGCTTTTGATTGATAGTGATGCTCTTGAAAATAGCGAACAAGTAAACGATGATTTTAAGAAAATCTTCTCATCCGAAATTGAAGAGTTTAAAAAGGATTATGTGAGAATGTATGGGCAAGGAAGTGTAGATAAAATAACGGATGCAGAAATCTTGCGTGAAGTTGTAAACACCGTTGGGCAACAAGGAAGATTGGGTTCTCATATCCGTTGTGTAGTTTCTGTTTCTATGCTTACCGAAGGCTGGGATGCCAACACCGTTACCCATATTATGGGTTTACGTGCTTTTGGTTCGCAACTACTTTGTGAACAAGTAGCTGGTCGTGCATTGAGAAGAATGAGCTATATCCTGCAAGGCTATGATAAAGAAGGGAATCCGACGAACGATAAACGCAAAATTGTTATTGAAAAATTCCCTCCCGAATACGCTCACATTATTGGTGTACCTTTCAAAATGTTTAAAGGAGGTAAATCTGAGCCACCACCTCCACCTGTTGATTTAACACATATTGCTGCGATACCAGAAAGACAAGCAACAATGGAAATTGTTTTTCCTAATGTGGTGGGTTATCGTGTTGAAAATTACGATGGAGAAATAAAGTTTGATTTCACTAAGGTTGAAAACTATGAAATAGATGGTTCTAAATTCCCTACTGAAACCATCATGGCAAGTCCAATTTCTGCTAATGAAGAAAAATTACAAGTAAAATCAGTCTTGGAAAAAAGAGACCACGAATTAATTTTTACCATTACGAAAGAATTGATTAAATATCATTTCAGTGATGAAAATCAAGAAAACTTACAGTTTCATAAGTTTAATAAACTAAAACAAATTGTAGAATTCTGGTACAATGAAAAAGTAATATTGCTCAATATTCCTGACCAAAGATATAAACGTTTGCTATTCTTTGAAGACCCAAAGAAAATCGTTGACCATATCATTAGAGGAATAAATCCAGAAATTAATACTTCTGAATTTATCAGACCTATATTTAATTATTATAATAAATTCAATAGTACAAAGTATGTCAACGGAAACACGGTGAAAGATGTATTTCCAACCCAGAAAAGTCATGTGAATTATGTAGTAATGGACAGTGATTGGGAAGGTATTTGTGCTAAAAGCTTGGAAGGGATTGAAACAGTAGAATGCTATGTCAAAAATCAATTCCTTGGTGTTACAGTTCCGTATGTAAAAAATGGGAAAGACCATTTGTATTATCCTGATTTTGTGGCTCGTGTAAAAACTCAGGATGGAGTCGTTAAGAACTTGATGATTGAAATTAGTGGCATGAGTAATGACAAAGCAGAAAAAAAATGGTTCGTAGAAAACCGTTGGATTCCTGCAGTGAATGCCTTGAAAGATAAATACGAATATCCAGAATGGCATTTTATCGAAATCGCAAACGACATCAGAAATATTAAAAATCAATTAATCGAAAAAATACAGTCTCTATAACCATGGCAAAGCAAGTCGAATCTATCAAACATACAACCACTACTCGCCCACATATTCCTTCTAAAGAAGAAGCTGGCTATGAAGATGCTAATAGCACTGTACAAAATGGGAAAAAAGTGTTAGAACTATCTAAAAATCCTGTGAACGCAAGTTCGTACGGGTTCGATTCCCGTCCCCGGTACAGTTTAAAGAGGGTTTTTACAGTAAAATGTAAGAACCCTCTTTCATTTGGTACAACATAGGTACAACATTTTTTTCGCATAAATTAGGGCAAAAAAACTGTAAATTCCCTGAAAAAAATTCAAAAAATTTATCATTCCTACGCAAATAGATTTGCAGCTAATAGCTGCTGCTATCATCAACTCTTCAATAACACAAAGATAAAATCATTTATATCAAGTTTTTAGCTTAAATTAAACCTCAATCTCCCCAAAGGTTTTTTTTGTAAACAAGTTAAGCAGCACATGAATATAGATATGGTTGTATTAACTCGTCATCTATAAATACCATAAAATGAGAAAAACCCTCATTTTATAACACTTATTGAATATTTTTCTTATTTTTGAAAAAATATCTCATTAACGCCCTTGTATCATGTTACTTGAATTCTCTGTCGGAAACTATCTTTCAATTAAGAATAAAACAACGCTTAGCCTATTCGCTACGCCTATCAAGGAGCATAAAGAAACAAACATATTTTCTACTGAGCGATATGAGTTACTAAAAGGTGCAGTTATTTATGGAGCTAATGCCAGTGGAAAAAGTAATTTTATTAAGGCAATGTCTACGATGAGAAGATTAGTGCTTCAATCGTTTGAGCAATCCTCTGCTGATGAGTTGGATATTGTCCCATTCCTTTTGAGTACAGAAACTGAAAAAAAACCTTCATTTTTTGAAGCTGTTTTTATGGTTGATAATACTCGCTATCGCTATGGTTTCGAAGTAGATAACCATACCATCAATGCAGAATGGCTCTTTGAAGCTCAAAAGCACACGGAAAAACCATTATTTATCAGAGAGCATGACGGGATAGAAGTCATGAGCAGGTCTTTTCCCGAAGGTAAAGATTTAGAAGAACGTACAAGAGATAACGCTTTATTCCTTGCTGTTGTAGACCAGTTTAACGGAAAAATTGCCAAAAAAATCATGAAATGGTTTAATAACTTTATTACTATCTCAGGATTAAAACATGAAGGGTATAAAGGCGTAACTTTTGGAATGTTAGAAAATAAGCAAACTCAAAACACTCTATTGGATTTCTATAAAAAGCTGGATTTAGGATTTGATGATTTAGCCATTTCTAAAAAACCTTTCGACCACAAAGAGCTACCCAACGATTTGCCTGAAGGACTGGTAAAACAGTTACTCACAGATTTCGAGGGTGCATTTAAAATCGACATCAAAACTATTCACACAAAATATGATGCAAAAAATAAAGCCATTGGACAAATAGAGTTTGATATGCGTAGTCAGGAATCTTCTGGTACAAATAAATTATTCAATATTTCAGGACCTGTATTTGATGTACTTAATGATGGAGGTTTACTCGTAGTTGATGAATTGGATGCCAGTTTACATCCTCTATTAACATTAGCCATTACAAAACTTTTTAACTCCAAAGAGTTTAATCGTAATAATGCACAGCTAATTTTCGCTACTCATGATACAAACTTATTGAATTACGGCAATTATCGGAGAGACCAAATTTATTTTGTCGAAAAGAATAAGTATGGTGAATCTGAAATGTATTCACTTGTTGAGTATAAAGAAGAAGGTAAAGCTATTCGAAAAGACCGTTCATTTGAAAAGGATTATATTGAAGGTCGTTATGGTGCTATTCCATTTATTGGTAATCTTTCAAACGTAATGACGGAATGGCAAGAAAAATAAAAATTCCCAATGAACAATTAAAGCGTTTTGCAAGGGAAGAAAAAAAGAGAGAAAGTAATTTTAGAAACAAGCGTAAATATTACCTCATCGTGTGCGAGGGTGAAAAAACTGAGCCTAATTATTTTCAAGGATTAAAAGAAGATTTGCCAAAAGGTGTCCTAACTTTTTGCCAGATAGATATTGAAGGAACTGGAAGAAATACACAATCTCTGATAGATGAAGCATTACGATTGAAAAAAATCTATAAACAAGAAAGTCATATCTCCATAGACAAATTGTGGGTGGTTTTTGACCGTGACAGTTTCTCTCCAAATGATTTTAATAATGCTGTGTTACGTTGCCAAAACTCTAACCCAATAATCGGCTGTGCTTGGAGTAATGAGGCATTTGAACTCTGGTATTTACTCCATTTCCATTATTATAATCATGGAATGAGTAGAAAATATTATCAAGATTTAATCGAAGAAAACCTAAAACCAATTTTAGGAAATGATTACAAATACCAAAAAAATAGTACTGAAATGTACTCAATATTAAAAGAACATTGAAACGTAAGCAATGCGATTAGAAATGCTGAAAAGTTGGTGGGAAATTTTGAAGGCAGATACGATTATTCTAATCATAATCCATGCACCATGATACATACATTAATCCAAGAATTGTATGGGTTAATTAAGGAGTTATAAATGCCAGAAGATAATATGTATAAATATGATGGAGCTTATCAAATAATTTTTTAAATTTAATTGACTGTTTCATCCACCCTCTTCTCTTCAAAATTCATGCAAGTCATCTGCTTAGAAGAATCTGCCTTTTATGCTTTAGTCGAACAGGTTGTTGCTCGGCTAAAAGAAACCAACAAAGTGGAAAAGGAAAAATGGATTTCTGACGGGCAAGCCATGCAACTCCTGAACATCAAATCAAAGACTACATTACAGAAGTTGAGGGATGAAGGGAAAATTAGATTTTCTCAACCGCAAAAGAAAATCATCCTCTACGACAGAGATTCCATCGACAAGTATCTTGAGGGCAATGTTCATAAAATATTTTAGCTATCGCAAGATTTGACACCTTATAAACAACAATCAAACAATGAACGAGCAAGAAAATACGGATTTATATATCAAAGGCTTTAATCAAGGCTATATGATAGCTGCATACGAACCAGAGCTTTCAGAAAAACTTTCAAAGACGACTGGAGAAAGTTCTTTCATCTCTGGCATTCAGGATGGAAGGCAACAATACTTGGACGAAAGATTTAAAGAGAAAATGCCGTCTTGGTTGAAAAATAATCCTTTTGAAGAAAAGGATAACAAACCCATGACAAATGATAAAGATAAAGACTTTGATATTGAACATGAGCGATAGCTAGTCTCTATCTCTATCTTTATCCATACCAATATCCTTTGAGTTTTCAGAAAAATCATTCATCTGCGGATAATCATATTGAGTCACAAAATTCTCAGGCGTATTTTTAGATTGGGTTTCAGATTTTGCCATTTCGCTTTTATCAGGCTGGTTAGCATTTTGCTTATCAGTCATATCCTTTGTTTTTTCTGAAATTTCATTTGATTTTGGCTGTGCATATTGAGCCATGTATCTCTCAGGGGTATTTTTGGATTCTGGTTCTTCTTTTTTAGTTTCGCTTTTACTTGGTTCGCTGTCTTTTGCATTTACAGTCATTTCGTTTGCATTGTCAGCAAAGTCTTTGTCCTTCGGCAAATCATCTTGACTCACATGCTCCTTGTCTGAACTTTTAGTTTGTCCATCTGATTTTGTCGCTTGGTTTTTATCAGGTTCAGTTACAACTACATCTTTCTTTTTACCAAATGAATATCTTTCGTAATAAATGCTTTCAATACGGTCAAATGGTTCTCCATTTTGCTTTTGTCCCTCCTTTTCCATTCCAGTTTTATATTTGTTATCACTCAATTGATAATCGACAACTTCTTTAATTTTTTTTGCTTTATCGGGTTCTACATTCTCAAGCCCTTCATCTAACCTTTTGTAGAAATCGTCTTTTATCTGTGCTTTTTCTTTATTCCATCCAGCAATCCTACTGTCATTACTTTGTGAAATATCTGATACTCTACCGTATTGAGGACTTCCATATTGAGGAGGTCGATAGGCAAATTGTGGACCTCTGTCAGGTCTGGTATTATTAATTTGAGTGTCGATGGCATCTATTTTTGCCCTTGCCTCTTTGAGTGGTTCTTCTAAATGGCTTAACTCTTCAGGCAAGATTGTCTTTTCTTCATCTTTGGTTTTCATACTCCAAAATTTTATTGATTAATAATAGAACACACTAAATATAAGAAAAATATCTTTCTGCAAATCAGACACTTAGTATTTTTTTATCTTCAAAAGGCTAATTCCCAGGAATGTTCATTTCAATTATCAGCTAAAGAGCATTAGGATTAAAAGTGTTGAATCCAATGAAAAATATGCTAAAATAACAGGATTGTTTCTTGTAATGGAGGTGCATTAAATGTTCTCTGAATCGGCACAAAAAATCATTGATGAACGTTTTGGTGGTGATGCCAAAGCCTTTGTACAAGCCCATATCCATTCAAGGAGAGGTGCTCTCAATTGGAATGATATTATCACCAGCGAAAAAGTATTTCCTGAATACGCTTCAACGGTCGATGATATTATAGAAAGATTATTGGGCTATAGTCCCCCAACTTATCTTACACTTCCCTACGAGTCCTTTTTAAGAGCGGTAGTGTATGGCTATCATAATGGTAGTATTTCACAAGATGAGATGCTTGAGCAGTCAGAAGAATATATCAAACTTATTCGCAATAAGGATATGGAAGATTATAGCTATTTGTATCATTCACGAGAAGAGTATCAGCAATATTTTGAATACTTGCCTGAATACAAAGAAGTCGTCAAAAATAGATTTACCAAATTTCTGGGCTATGAACCCAAACTTGAACATTCTGTGATTGCCGAAATCTTGACAAGAGAATGCTTTGTTCAAGATAGATTTATTCTCCAAGAAGGCATTCTTTCTCAAGCTGATATTCGAGCCATTACCATCATTAAATACCGAGAGGTGTTAATTGAGCTTGGTAGAGAAGAGGCAGATAAGTCTCCATTGATTGCGATGGAATTACGCTACCGTGTACTGAACACCGAAAATTAGAACAAAAAGATAACCGACTAATAGACAGCTTGTTATATTTATAAAAAATATCTACAAAAAGTTTTGTAAATTAACATGCATTCATATAACTTTATTATAAGTACCTAAGTATAAACCTTATAACTCTACGTCTATGGACATTCACGACCTAGACTTTCCAATTTTACAATTCCCCTCTTCTGCCCATGAACAATCCACATGGACAATTCGACATGCCGTTGAAGGTGTGCAGATATTTGGAGGCATTGGCTCTGGTAAAACTTCTGGCTCTGGTAGAATGCTTGCCCTTAAATATTTAAAGACTGGATTTGGTGGATTGGTTTTAACAGCCAAACCAGACGAAAAAGAGTTGTGGCAACAATACTGTGCAGAGACCAACCGAACAAAAGATTTAGTTATCATCGAACCGAACGGAAAATACAGTTTTAATTTTCTGGAGTATGAATCTACACATACGGATTCCAATGAAGCTATCACTGAAAACATCGTACAGGTATTAAAAACAGTAATTCGTGCTGGCTCAGAAAAAGACAGTGCTAAGGGAGATGACCCTTTTTGGGAATCCGCATTGGATATGCTTATTTTCAATGTCATTGACCTTTGCAAGATTGCTTATGGCTCTGTTTCTGTGCAAATGATGTATGATATTGTTCAGACCCTACCAAAAGCCACTGACCCGCTTCCTCCAAGTAAAGAGAATGAAGATGATGAAAATGAAGATGGTGAAAAATCTGAAGTTACTGCCTTTTTAAAAGCCTATGATTTGGCTTATGACAGAACTTATGAAAAGATAGATATTTGGGATAATACACTTACATCTCATGAAAAGGAGGAGCTAGAAAAAAATGACTTATACTTTCATGAAGCAATGAATAATGTAGCTGAAGCCAGGTTATTAAAATTTTTAGGAGAGTTCTTTTTTGACAGCTTTAAAAACCTAAGTCCTAAAACACGCTCAATTATAGAATTCACATTCACAGGCTTTCTATTTAGATTGCTTCGAGAACCGATATACTCAATGTTCTGTCGGAACAAATCTAATATTACTCCTGACGATTGCTTAAATGGCAAAATCATTGTCGTCAATCTACCCGTAAAAGTTTATCACAAGGTGGGGCGTGACTGTCAGATACTCTTCAAATATATCTGGCAGAGGGCAATGGAAAAGCGGAATATAAACAATAACAGACGACCTTTATTTCTATGGGCAGATGAGGCTCAAAATTTCTTGCATGAGCATGACGCAGAATATCAGGCAACGGCAAGAAGTAGTCGCATTTCCACCGTGTATATCAGCCAAAACCTACCCAATTACTATGCCTCTATGGGTGGACAGAAAGGTGAATACCGTGTCAAAAGTTTTCTTGGAACTTTAGGGACAAAGATATTTCATGCCAATGCGGATATAGAAACGAATAAATACGCCTCGGAATTAATTGGGGATACAACCTTTTTTGACCCTTCGAGAACCATCACCACTTCTACAGAATTTTCACAAAGTGATAGTTTATCGCTTAAAATTGACAGGCATGTAAGACCAGAGAAATTCATTAGTCTCAAAACAGGTGGCGCAAAAAACAAATTTAGAGTGGAAGGCTATTTTCATCGACAAGGTGATAGTTTATCTGGAAAAAAGAATTTTATTAAAATGGATTTCGACCAATTATTCAGACCATAACAAACAATTTTCTTAACTAAAACTATCACACACAATGAAAAAGAACCTGTATTACCACACCGTATTCGGCAGAAAAAATGTGATTAAAGAATTTATTTTTAACTCATTTTTAGACATGGCTTCTGGACCCCGATTATTATTAGAAGTATTTACGAGAACCAAATTTGGAGAACGCTACTTTTCATTTTCAACAGCTATCATTTTTACAGTGGTATTGGCACTCTATCCCATCATTGCTTCTAACATACCAAGCTTTGACAATTATGCTTATGGTAGAGAAGCAGAAGAGACTGGCATTGGGACAATTCTTAGTAAGTATTTCACTTGGTATGCTTACTTAGGAGCATTCATGTACCAGTGTATTAAGCGTCGAGAAGAAATAAAGAGAGAACCTTCTGTTTTTGATTTCGCCCGTTTCAGTCTTTCAACTGGGGTCGTCAATCCAGCTTTTTATGATTTCAAAATCAATGGTCAAACCCCTACTCCACGTCAAGTTTGTATCCTGTTAGAACCAGCTATTTTCTTAGGCTTTGGTATCTTATTGGCTATTTTCCAACAAAGCCTCGGTTATTTACTGATATTTTGCAGTATTGTTTACTCCTTGAGTTGGAAGGGGGCTTATTATAAAGGCGACCAATTTGTCATGGATAAGATTGACAAACTGATTGCCAATGAGGAGATGGTTGATTCTTTTGTTAATGGACGAAAGCCAGAAGAAACCCGTGGTTTTGAAACTTACGGTAAAAGACCAGAGAATACTGATTTTAGGCGAAAAGTCGCTGAAAGCTTTTTTGAAAATGACGATGACGAGCCTGTACAGGTATTTTAAAGCTCCTAAGCTGTGCTTAGGGAAGATGTCTGATGAAATTTATTTACTTAATACTGTCTATTCCTCGGCACAGCTTTTTACGACTATCTGATTTATCCAAGATGAACAGGCAATAACATCCAAAGAAACATTCCCAGAGCGTTTACAGTACCCTTAAAATCCCTGAGCATGATAAGAATGATTCAAAGCACATCGGCTGCTCATGCGAAAGCCTACTTCTCTGAGTCCCTTTCTAAGTCGGATTACTATATCAACGACCAAGAACTTAATGGACATATTCAGGGAAAATTGGCAGAACGTTTAGGGATTAGCGGTATTGCCAACAAGGAAGCGTTTTTTGCCCTCTGTGAGAATGTGAACCCAGCAGATGGTACTCCGTTAACCCCCAGAAAAAGAGAGGAACGGACGACAGGCTATGACATTAATTTCCATTGCCCCAAATCCGTTTCTATCTTGCATTCCCTTTCCAAGGACCATCATATCCTCAATGCTTTTCACGAAAGCGTGAAGGAAACCATGCAAGATATTGAAAAGGATAGCAAAACCCGTATCCGAAAAAATAATGTCTTCGATGACAGAGATACCCAGGAACTGGTATGGGCTGATTTTGTCCACCAGACGGCAAGACCAGTAGAAGGTCATGCTCCAGACCCGCATTTACACGCACACTGCTTTGTCTTTAACGCTACATGGGATGAGCAGGAAAAACAAATCAAGGCTACTCAGTTCAGGGATATTAAACGAGACATGCCATATTACCAGACCATGTTTCATAAACGGCTTTCCGATAAGCTTATCAAACAGGGTTATCAAATTCGAAGAACAGAAAAGTCCTTTGAAGTGGAAGGCGTTCCTAAAAACGTCATATCCCTGTTTTCAAAACGCACGGATGAGATAGGTCGTATTGCCAAAGAAAAAGGCATTACCGACATTGATGAATTAAGTTCGCTCGGAGCAAGAACCCGTTCAAAAAAGCAGACGGGGTTAAGCATGGCTGAATTAAAAGCTGAATGGAAACGACAAATTAAAGAATTGGATAAGAATGGACAGGAAGAAGGCGAAGAAGGAAATATTCGCTTTGCTCCTGAAAAAGAAAAAACTGCCCTCACCTCCAAGCAATGTATTGATTATGCCGTTGAACATGGCTTTGAACGAGCTTCTGTTTTGCATGACAGGCGTTTGCTGGAATCGGCTTATCGTCATAGCATCGGCGATGAATCCATTTCTATGGATGAAATCGACAAGCATTTTAAGGAGGATAATCGGATTCTTCGGGTGAAAGAACAGTCTAAAATCCTATGTACTACCCATGACACACTCAATGAAGAAAAGTGGATGGTCAAGCTGGCAAAAGAAGGAAAAGGAAAACTTAAACCCCTTTATACAAAAGTACCTCAGCTTAAATTAAATGGACAACAAGCAGAAGCTGTTAGTCATGTGCTGACAACCACCAATCGGGTCTCTATTATCCGTGGAGTAGCAGGAACGGGCAAAACAACGTTAATGCAAGAAGCCGTAGGCTTGATGGAAAAGGCTGGCAAGAAAGTAACTGTTGTTGCTCCGACCGCACAGGCTTCCCGTGGTGTTTTAAGAGAGGAAGGTTTCAATAAAGCAGAAACCGTTGCCAAGCTGTTAACTGACCAAAATATGCAGAAGCAATTAGCCAATCAGGTTTTATGGGTTGATGAAGCTGGATTGCTTGGTACGAAAGATATGACCTCTTTGCTTGAAATAGCCAAAAAACAGAATACAAGACTTATTCTGGGTGGTGATACCAGACAGCATTCAAGCGTTATCAGAGGAGATGCTTTGCGTATTTTAAATACTGTTGGCGGCATTAAAACCGCTGAGGTAAGCAAGATTTATCGCCAGAAGGATGAATATTATCGTTCAGCCGTAGAAGACCTATCCAAAGGCAATGTGAAAGATGCTTTTCAAAAACTTGATAGCATGGGTTCAGTAAAAAGCGTATCACCGCTAAAGCCCAATGAAGAGTTAGTCAGTGACTATGTAGAAGCCCTTAAAAAAGGGAAATCTGCTTTGGTAGTTTCGCCAACCCATCAGCAAGGGGATGAAGTCACCGAAGCAATACGAAAGAAACTTAAATCGGAAGGATTAATTGGTAAAAAGGAAATCAAAGCGACAAAGCTCAATAGTCTTAATCTGACGGAAGCTCAAAAAAGTGATTGGAGAAACTTTGAAAAAGGACAAATCGTCCAGTTCAATCAAAACAGTGCCGGCATTAAAAGGGGTAGCCTTTGGACGGTGCAATCCTGTGCTGAAAATGAAGTCATGATTAAGAATGAAAGCGGTCACACCGTTCCGCTTCCTATTCAAAAGAGTAGCGATTATGATATTTTCTCCAAAAGTGAGATGGCTATTGCCAAAGGTGATACAATCAGAATTACCCGCAATGGTTTTGACCAAGAGAAAAACAGGCTGAACAATGGGCAAATGTTAGAAGTGGTTTCAGTGAGTAAAAAAGGAGATATGGTACTACGCAACCCTATCAGTAAAGGAACGTATCAACTTAAACAAGATTATGGTCATATCGCTCATGCTCATTGTGTGACTTCCCATGCCTCACAAGGAAAGACCGTGGATGAAATCTTTATTTCTCAGCCAGCATCAACTTTTCCAGCGACGGATGCCAAGCAATTCTATGTTTCTGTATCCCGTGCCAGAAACCGTGCACACATTTACACGGACGATAAAGAGCAATTACTTTACCATGCCTCAGAGCTGGGTGAAAGACAATCTGCGATAGAGCTTGTCAGTAAGAAAAAACAAACCGATGAAATGGTTCATCATCAAATTAGAGATGATTTGAACCGTGCTTCCTCAGAGCCTGACAAAACAAAGCAAGCAAAAAAAGATTTTCTGATAAAACCAAATTACGAAGATTATGAGCCAAGATTATAAACTACGTTACGACCAAATACGGGAAGGAGACCCGACAAAAACTAATGCCCCTGCCCCATCAAAGAAGGATGAATCAATGGAGGTTTATCAGACACCAAGCCATGCTCGTAACCTTTGTCTGGTATGGCTTGATAGCAAGCGGATGTTTTTCAATTACGCCTACCTTATATCTGGTGAATATTCAGCAAATGGAGAAAAGAATGTTATCCTTCTTCATTTCGCTTCTTATACGGTTCAACTGCAAGGGTATGGGTTAGAATCTATTTTCATGAGTATTCTTGACCATAGCCCCAAAATAATCACAATGACAGATGAAAGATATGTAGTGGATGGTATTGAGTCGGTGGTAATTGATATGCTGGTTGAAAAAAAAGAATGAAATTGCTTTTTCTCAACCATTTTACTGCCCAAACGTCACATTTCTTACTCAAGCACAACTTTCGTTGCAAATTTCTGAAACCATTCGAAACTGCGTTTTACATTTATCTGGTTGTCGTAAATATCTACGCCTTTCACCGTTAGTGTCAGGACAGAAAGCTGCTTTCTTATTGCCTCGATATTACTCTTAGTATCATCCAAAGTACACTGCATGGAAAAAACAACCAATGAAGAGCCTGGCAAGACTGTCTTGGGTGTGTATGGCGTGACTGGAACAGATTGATAAAGCCGTGGGTTGATTAACAGACAATCTTCAATGCTCTCCAGCACTTTTCCATTTTGCTGAAAACTCAGCCCTTTGATGATATAAGGACCGATTCCGTTGTTGTGCACATAAACGGCAAGAAGAGCATCGCTATCAATCAAATCGACCTGCACCAGCGGTTTTACCGATTTTTGATTGTGAACACGTTGAAGGTACGACTGATAGAAGGTTGCAAGCAGGGCAAGAATTGAAAGAGTAAGAGCCAATTGACACCATCCTTTTAGGGGTTTGTACAATTTTTTTGTCGAAAATTTGTACATGAATAAACCATCGTTAATCCGTTAACAAAAACGCCTCATTTATCAAAAAATCCTCCAGTACAAGCTATTGAATTTCAGTCGCTTTACTTTTCTTAGTAATCAATTTTTAACGAATTTCTGTTCAAAGATAGACGATGGTTTACTCATGAACACAATGGAGCAATCAATGCTACCAGCAATCGCCTATTACCGTGTCTCCACTGATAGGCAGGGGAAAAGCGGTTTAGGGCTGGAAGCTCAACAAATAGCCGTGCGACAATATTGCAGTCTCAACAACTATCATCTGGTATCGGATGTGATTGAAATAAAATCTACACGAAAGCATCGTTCTGGATTGTCTGAAGCGATGGAATTATGCAGGCAAAATCGAGCAACCCTAATTGTTGCCAGACTTGACCGCTTGGGACGTGATGTTGAACAAATCGCAAGCGTCGTCAAATCGAAAATAAAAATTGTGGTGGCAGACAACCCTCATGCGAATGAACTGACTATACATATCCTAGCAGCCGTTGCCCAAGACCAACGACGTAGGATTAGTGAGACGACGAAAGAAGCCTTAGCGGCTGCACGCAAGAGAGGTGTCGAACTTGGCAAAAACGGTAAATGTCTTTCGGTTGCCAATCGAAAGGCAGCAGATGAGTTTGCTTCCCAATTATCGCCCTTAATAATGAAGTTTAGGAAAAGAGGAATTATTTCCATTCGTGCGGTATCGCAGGAACTCAATAGAAAGGGAGTGCCGACCTTCCGCAAAGGTGGGAAATGGCATCCTACAACCGTTTATACATTGATAAACCGACTGAACAAGCAACAAATCAATCATATAACTTATCAAAGCCATGCAAAACACAAATGAAAATGACCTCTTATTTGATGATGTCAAATTTATTGAGAATAGATTAGGAAAATCTTTTCCTATAATAGTCGCAGGAAATCTTAGCCCAGATGGCAATTGTTCCAGCTATGTCTCAATTGATGATAATGACTGCACTAATAATAGTGTTGGTAATATAAATCATCAATAAATGCTCAAATAATGAAGACGCTGATACCTCAAAAAGCCCCAGCATTACTGAGTAACCTCATTGGCAATGACTATGCCTATGCGGTAAATTGCTCATTCCCCCATTCGTTCCGTTTGTTGAACCGTCGCCAGTATGAAATACTACTGGCGGTGAATGGTCGGGATGATGTGGATACTATCGCAAATAATTTTGGTATATCCTGCGAGGCTTTGGAGCAGTATCTACAGTTATTGAGCAAGACTGAAATCGTTGATTTTGACAGCCATTTCAACAAACCTCAAAAACCTTCTGTACCGAAATCTCTTAATTTCTGGATTCATACAACGAATGCCTGTAATCTTGGGTGTAGTTATTGCTATATTCCAACGCTCAACACTGGCAAGGGAATGAATGAGACAGTACAAGCACAGTTGCTCTATAAAATGCTGGAAGTTGTCAGGACAAAAGGTATTAGGCATATAAGACTACGTTTGGCTGGCGGTGAACCAATGGGGCAGTTTGCTAAATGGAAAACATTCATCCCAGAAGCAAGAAAAGCGTTAGCTACTGCTGGATGTCAATTTGAGGTAGGGTTTGCAACTAACCTGACACTATTAAACGATGAAATTCTTTTATTTTCTAAGGAGCATGGCATAGGCTATGCCGTATCGCTGGACGGTGTGGAAATCATACATGATGCTACAAGAAGTTTTCGTTCAGGAGTTGGTTCGTTCGGTTTGGTTGATGCCAATCTGAGGAAATTATTGAGTGAGGGAATTGCTGCAACGGTCAACACGGTTATTACTAATTTGAATCTGGCAGGCTTGCCTGAGCTAACACGTTACCTTATTGCCCTTGATATTCCCTTCCGTTATTCCATCGTAAGAGGAGAACATATTGATGCGGAGTTGTTGGATGAGTATCTTTCAGCTTCATATAACATCATGCTGGATGCAATAGAAAAAGGATGGACGTTTTCCAAACGCTATCAGTTTTGCGACCTGAAACCGAATGAGCTTGGATTTCAGACTTGTACCTCTGGGTTTTCAGGCGGTGCTATCTATGTTGATGGCTCTTTCAAATACTGTCATGTGCAGTTTGGAGAAGATACACCTTTCGACTATTCTATCTTTAATGAAGATATTGACCTTGTTGATATGATTGCGAATGGTGAACATCATGAAGAAGAAAAATCAGATGATTGCAAAAAATGCCGTTATCAGTCCGTATGTACCAGCGGTTGTCCTGTTTACCGTGTGGATGGTAAAGACCCACAATGCAGCCTTTATCACAGATTTATCCCCAAATATTACGAATTACAGGCGATGGAGCGATTAAAGTTATTAGGAGGATAAATATTCCTGATAATTTCTAAAGTAGAACTATTACAGAAACTGTTAAATGAACAATTTAGAAATCTCTTCCGAAAGTGTTGACTCCCTATACCTGCCTGAACCCCAAACATTTATTACAGGAAATTCCTCCAGAAATTCAACAATCTATGCTTGGCTATTTCTTTTAATTATCCTTGTAATTATAACACCTTAATTTATATTTACAAGGATGATTAAAAGGAAAAATATTCAAAAATGGAACAATACCTAAAGGTTGTATCTTTTAAATTACTCAATCCTTTTAACTAATGGATAGGGAAAAAGTCATGAAACTTGATGAACTGAAATCGCATTTAAAACGAGGGGGCGTTTACCGAAGAGCAGATTTAGCACAATGGTCTAAATCTGTGGACGGTCATATCAAAATCCTTGTAAAAAGCGGAGTGCTTCAAAAGCTATCACAAGGACTTTATTACTATCCAAAGAAAACAGTTTTTGGACAAACTCCTCCAAATGAAAAAATCTTGATGAAGCAGTTTCTTAAAGATGACCGCTTCTTAGTGATTTCACCTAACCTCTATAATACATTAGGCATTGGCACAACACAACTTTACAACAAAAAGCTTGTGTATAATCATAAACGTCAAGGTGATTTTATAATTGGCAAGAGAACTTTTTCATTTTGTATAAAATCTCACTTTCCTAAAAAAGTAACCAGAGAGTTTTTATATGTTGACCTTCTTAACAATTTAGAAAATCTGGCTGAGGATAAAGAACAAATTTTGGAAAAGATTTATTCAAAGATTCAATCTCTCAGCGTGAAAAAATTACGACAGGCTACTCAACTTTATGGCAGTGTTAGAACCAAAAAACTTTTAGGAAAACTGTTATCATCACAGTCCAATGTATCAAATACTATCTCATCATAAAAATATTAATGCTATATATAGCATTAAAACAATGTAGAACTATGCTGTACACAGCATAGTTCTAGAGATTTAAAGTTATTACAAAAATCTGGTCAAGGTTTCCACTGACCAGATTAGATTTTAATTTATTAGGCTTTAATCTTACGAACCTTAACCCAGAGTCAACAGGCTCTGGCGTAAACATGGTCTTGAGACATTAAGGGTACTGTGAACTAATTTAAACTCACTGCTATTTTGTCTGCTTGAATTGCAAGTTCCAACACATCATGAACCAGAAACGTATCTATCATAGACAGGGCATACTCTCGGTCAATCGGTAGCATATCGTTACTTACAAGAACTTTATCAACATAGAATTCTGGATTCCAAAGCTTGCGGATAATTTCAGGATGATGAGGTTTCATTCGTAACATAACAGTTTCAAAAACGCTTTTTGCCTTTTCAATGAACTCATCACGAACCTGCTTTTCGAGGGGAAGAGATGTGATTTTTACGACAGGTTTAGTAATCACCTGATGTGGACTTTCACTTTTTGTTACGAGTTTTTGGGTTGAGTTCAGTCGGTAGTCTGTATAAAGGCTTAGATGTCCGTCCACATGAGCGAAAACTTGTTTGAAAACTTCCAGCCTACCTTCGAGGTCGAAGGTGATGTTGTTATCCGATTCAACATTGAAAATATAGTCGTTCCATTCTTCAACGCTAATCTTGTCCATGTTGTCAAATAACAGCTTTGCAAGCTCCAGTTCAATGTCTGAAGCTTTTAGCATCTCCGTCCATTTACTAAATCCAACCCATTGAGCAATGATATGCTGAGCTTTCATCAGCGTAAAATTGTTTTCATCAACCTCATCATCTATGATAAGCCTATCAATATCGAAGTACTTTGGATTGTACCTGTACAGATTCCTGCTCAATGTTGTATCAAAAAATGATGTTTGGGTTTTGTAATCTTTGTGGAGATTTTTTGACTGAAGCTTAAAGTAGTCAATTGGTTTCATAATACATACCTTATGTTGCCAAATTTATTATCTAAAAAGTTAAGCGTTCGTAGTCTTGGTTAGATAACAAACTTGGTCAGGTTTGCATTAAGTATCTATCTATTGGCTAATGAAATCTTTGCACGAACGAGCTGGCTTGCCAAAAAGCACCACCTATCATAGCGGTAATTTTAGAAAATACAAACAAAAAACTATTTCTCATACTAATTCTTGCCAATGGTCTTTGCCACTAAATCGATACTTGTTTGCAGAACATTGTATTCAGTCGCCAAGGTTCTCCAAGAATCCAGAGCGTGTCTTGTTCTTTCAATAATATCATCTATGTGCTTTTGAGGTAGCTTGGCTTCTCTTCCCAGTTTTATTAAATGGCTAATGGTAGGGTTTTTGCCTTCTCCCATCACCATCATGCTTTGTTCCCCATTCGGGCCACTTGAGAAGGTCAGGTCATAGGCAGGGGATAGTTTCCATTCCCCATGATTATCCATTAGGAAACTGAAATTTTTGGCGTGATCGTCCCTATTATGGGCAAGCACGTTGAAAACGGCAAGCCGATACATTTTTTCCACTTCACGAATATCTTTGGTAATCGCTCCAGTTAAATTGAGCAAATCTTCATAATCCAGTGATGGAATTCTGAAATCACTATGCAACAACCCACTTGCCGTGTGCATGTGCAGTCGTTTGCCACCATCTCTGTCAAAACGTTTAACAGCGAAGTGACCAGCACCTTTCTGTGATGGGAATAAATGCACCTCAGGCATCAGGACACCCGCTTCCTTTGCCATTAAAGCATAAACATATTCAATCGCACCAGCATCGCTACCATCTTGAGAATTCGTAAATTTAACCAGCCAAGGTTCAAACCCTTCGTTAAGCTTCTCTGCCCCATATATAATTTGCTGGAAATCTTCACTGGCAGCAATAAGAGCTTTTGGACGGGCTCCAGCAGATGAACCATTCAAAGCTAGTAATTCCCTGATAACTTCTTCTGAGCTGCCTTGTAACACTTCCTGCGATTGCAAAGCCAGTTGGTCGAGATTAATTATTTCTTGAACCTCTGAGGTGCTATGGTCAGGCTCATAGACAAGAGCTCCCATGCCCGACAATCCGACATTTGCAAGACGGTCAAGGGGGGATATGGTGGCTGGTAATACGCCTTGCGACCTCAGCAAGCGGTCGAAAAGCAATCGTCCCCAACCGTCTGGGAGGCTATCACTGAAAGCACCCGATAGTCCTTCAAAAGGTCGTTGTGGTAATGCTGTAACGCCCTTTTTCAATGGCAAGCGGAATGGGGATATTTGTATGCCTGTTTTTATGAACTCATCATCATATTCAAAATAAATAATGTGGTCACGTACTGCCAAGCGTCCTACTTGTTGTATGCCTGTTCCAAAGTCTAAGCCGACCTTGATTTCCGTAATGGGCTTCATCATTTTTTCCTTCCTCTTTTTCGGGATACGTTATCAGTGTCTTTCAATACATCATCAATAGAGTTGAATGTTGGTTTTGATGGTTTAAGGATATTGAGGAGTTCTTCCACTTCCCCAACCACCATCAGGAGTTTCAAAAAAGATTCCAGCGAAATAGCCCCTTTTTGTTCAAATTTTCTCAACGTTGGAAGGGGAACACCCGACCGTTCAGCAAGACCTTCTTGGGTAAGTTCCATAGATAACCGTCTTGCCCGAATATTTTCAGCAATTTTTAATTGTGCTTTCGAAGCTGATATAAGTGATAACATAGTAGTACTTTACATGTTAATATAGTTATTACTAATACTATTGTATCACAAATATAGTGAGATTCAAGAAGAAAATACAGCTTTTTGTCCTCTTATATCGCCTATTACTGAAAATAAATCACCTTACCTAAAGCTTGATAATAGTCACCATTGGAAAAGGTATTTCAATAGCCTTTTTCGGTTATTTTACTGTTAGGAGGTTTGATAAGGAGGGTAAATACAAGAAATCCGAAATGCTCAAAATGAGGTAAAAAAACAGCAAAAAAAATCTGGTCAAGGTTTCCCCAGACCAGATTAGGTTTTATCTTTATTGAGCTTTGTTCTGATTGGTGATTATAATACAATACCCATAGACAATAGCTAAGCTAGTAATGAAAGAATCAGACTACAATTAAATCTAAATTATTTAAAATGGATGACACAAAATCATGGATAAGCATAGAAAGCAATTTCTATATAATGCCAATCTGGATCTCCTTGTGGAATACCTTTAGTTGTAGAGTAATAATGGTCATAGTACATCTTCTTATTTGACTTTTTCTCGTAGTAATATTCATAAACTGGAACTGTACCTGCTATTTGAGTTGGGAAAGCATAGAATGTAACACCAACATAGGCATATCCAGCCGCATTTGGGTTTCTGTTCCTTGTATACATTCTATCATTTTTCTCCGCACTATAAAACTCATAAACCTCAACAGCTCCTGATATTGATTTATTTTGAACACTAAAAACTGAACCTACATTACTATAAGTACCATATATAGTAGGTACATCACTAAGGCTATAAGCATGTCTACCTAAATTATAATCATAATATTCAAAAACTGCTGGTGGTAATGGTTCAAGTGTAACTTGTCTATCTAATAAATATTGAGCTATGTAATTCTCAACTTCTTTAGCTTTAATGGGGTCGGCAATTAATTGATTTATAGGAATAAGCCCATTCTCTTGAACATCAATTAGTTCAGCGGTAGCCTTGTTAACGCTTTGTTGCCAGCCATTAATATCTATTGTTCCCGAAATATTGCTTGATGAGAGGTTAACTTCTTTTTGAAAACCAACCGATGGGTCACCTCCAGTAGTCTTGAAATACAAGTGCTCATTAGTATTTTTCTGTACAATAGATACATCAAAACTTGAAGAAAGATTAAATTTGAAGAAATTTTTCAATGGTATTGATATCCCTGCTTGTGCTGCAACTCGTCGATTTGAATTAGAAGTTTGTGCACTATATGATGCCTCAAATATACCACCTAACACTATTCCTTTTAACAAATGTGTCCCATAGTTTTTCACGATATATTCTGCTGACTGCGTTGCTATATCTTCTTTAAAAGAATTCGTTAGATACTTTTGAAGAAATTCATTTGTTGCATTAATGTGTATCCTCTTTCGTTCATGAATTACTTTGTATCTGCTATAAACTTCTTTTGAAGAAAATGTCCTTGTATCTGAATAAGAAGCAGATAAAATAGGTTTGAAAATGGGGAGTCCAAATTTTACTTTGGCTTTAAACTGAAGGGCATAATCCAAAGCATTTTCTGCATAAATCTCATCTGAATATCCTTGCTTACTTGATGAATCTATAATAATTCTATCTCTATTGTTTCTATAAAAACTTTCAACATCAATAATAGGACTAGTAGTTGAACTTGCACTTATATTGTCCCGTGTAATATCATTACCATACCCCAATTTATTTAAATTAGGGATATTAATTTTTACAGGTTCAGGTTCCAAAGCTTTTGAGCATCCAGTAAGTGCTATTATTGAAATAATAAAAAAGGTTGCCTTGACAAATACAGCAGAATACTTTGGATAAAAAGTATAGCTAAGAAGATTTTTAGCTTTTTGTTTGAGGTAATTTGATAAATCCATGATATAAAGAATTAGTGTGTTTAAAATTTAATATTTAGCTTTTAAAAAATAAAATACATAAATTACAATTCTTCTCTGAACATTCTTAGCTCTATTCAAAGTTAAAAAATGTACTGAAAAATACAATGAATAATATGAGTAATCTTATTTTAAAAGCTTTTGAAAAAGCATATACTATGAATGTTAGTATAAGAATTTCAATAATACATAAAGCAGACTTCAAAAGATTAAAAGTTACTAATCTGGTCAAGGTTTCCCCTGACCAGATTAGATTTTAATTTATCAGGCTTTGTTCTTACGAACCGTCAGGGCAACTTTCTGTCCCAGACTGTCGAGCGATAGATTAAGCCCTTCTCCATCGGTATGTTCCCATGCAACGCCAGCTTTAATCCATTCAGCTTTTGCATCATCTCCATTGTGTTTTAGGAAATATACTGTGTGGGTTGGCATTTTAGGGTTGGTTTCTTTTTGGTTAGACATCATCAAATCTCCTTTCTTTGTTGTTGATGATAGAAGCTAAAAAGCTCATGAGGCGGTGAAAGCTCCCCGAAGGAAAAAAATCGTAGCTCGCTATCTATTTTTTTCCGAAGTCGTTAGAGCCTTTTATGCAATAAAAGGAGGGATAAGCGTCGTCACAGCCGTTGAAGCTATGCTTCTAGCAATCATTCAACCGACAAAAGAAATTGGTGATTTGATAGACTAATCAAACGCTAAACCCTAAATTACTCCCTCAAGAAGGAGTAAAATTCTCCTGAGTTTGCAAACTGTGGATGTATTCAACAGCCTTTTGTGCATGGGATGCTGCTGAGAAGATGAATCGCTTATCGTCTTTCAGGACTTTTAGCCACGACTGGATATAAGCTGCATGTTCTTCTACTGGCATGGGTTCAAAACCTAAATCTGCTGCCAGAAAACAAGCTCCCAACTCAGCCACAAGCTCTTCTTTGGCATAGCCTTCATCAGCATGATGTTTGCGTCCCAAATCACGGTTTAGGCGTTTTGGATGTTTTGTCCAATGAGTAAGCTCATGGGCTAACGTTGCATAATAGCTGGGAGCATCAACAAAACTTTCAAACGGTGGCATTTGAATATTGTCCAAACCCTGATTGTAGGAAGCCTTTTTGCCTGTATAAATATCTGCTTTGGTCTGTGCAAAGAAGCTTTCAAGCTCTTCTATACGCTGCTGCGGATTAGTGATAACAGGCTCAGGAATTTGATAGAATATTTCTGGCAAGCCCTCTATTTGGGCAACGTTGAATACTGTATAAGATTTCAAGAAAGGTATTTTGGTGACTTTGGATTCGCCTTCTGTTTCCTCTTCTTTGAAAATATTATCGGCATAGACAACCTGAGTTCCCTTCTCGCCTTTTCGTACCGTTGCTTTCATGTCGATTGCTTGCTTGTAAGTCATCCAGTGCGGATAAACATAGCCTTTTTCTGCGGAAGTTCCCCAAAGCATCAGTGTATTGATACCTGTGTAAGGAATATTATTCCAGCGAAGCGGACGGGTAATTTGTCCAGCAAGATGCTCTGAATTCCACGGTTTACGCCATGTCAGGTTGCCTTTTTCTAAATCTGCAAGGATTTTATTGGTCACTCGTGCGTAAATATCATTTTGAGATGGGGTTTCATTAGTCAACTTAGCCTCCTTTGATAAGCGTTTGGAAGGTTTTCTGGTTGGTTTTTTTGTTGAAGCATTCATTTTCAATTCTCCGTAAGTAAGGATGACGGGGATTGATAGACCTGAAGTTAAAGCGAATGAACCAGCAAGAATTTTGGTTGGGCGGGGAATGCGAAGCAGGCGAAAATTATTGTTGGTGGAATGAGTGCTTCAGGTAAATCTCCGTCCTAGAATCCTTACTTTCATCACGAAGAATTGACAAGGAATATCAAAAACCAATCAGAAAAAAGAAGGAAAGATACCGAAGCACTATCAGGCTAAATGAAACCAAGCTCACCTGGGCATAAGTGACTTATCTTCAAAAGAGGCATATCCATCAGCGGTAATAATTAAGTGGTCGAGCACTCTTATTCCCAGAAAGTCACCCGCCTGCATAACTCTCTTTGTCAGTTCAATATCTGATTGGCTTTCCTTTAGATTTCCAGAAGGATGGTTATGTGCTAAGACAATTGCCGAAGCATTTGCTTTCAAAGCCGTCATAAAAATCAACTTAGGGTCAATAAGGCAATAGTCAGTCCCACCACTTGCTATTTCAGAAATACCTAAGCAAGCGTTTTTTCTATCAAGTAGCAATATTTTGAACTGTTCCAATAGTTCTATCTTGCTATCGTCCCAAGTCTTTCTAAGGATTTCATAAGCATCGAACGAATGAGTGATTAGGGGTCTATCTTTTGCTTTAATTTTGCTTCGATACACCAATTCTATTTCAGCTACTTTGAAAAGTTGAAGCATTTCTTTTTTGTCATTCATGCCCTACTCCTACAATCCAAGTGTTTTCATGTGCCAAGCATTTACGTCTTTATGAGCTTGGTACACTTTATTCATTTTGACTTGTTTAAGCGATGATTCTGCTTTGAGAAAATCAGCAAGCACTTCGCTTCCTCTCGTGCCGGCATTGTCGTTATCGAACCATGTATAATAAAAACGATAACCGTAATTCTGAATGTAGGGCAAAGCCTGTTTTATGCAGGACAATGAATTAAGAACAATGGTATCACCTTTGATTTTCTTGCCATTGAGTTGTGAGACAACCGACAGGTAATCCATGAATCCTTCAAAAAGATGGATGCCTTCTGGTTTGGGAGTTGTGCCACGAATAAAAGAAATTGCTTTGGGTCTTAAACAGCCTTTGAAAAAAGGATTCCTCAGTTCAAAGCCACCTTCTTCATTAGGAAAGCCCAAAGCATAAAAACTTTTGTTCGTTCGCTTGTTTTGAACATGAAGTTCTTTAAGAAATTGTTTTGCCAGATTGAGAGGAATACCTCTTTTTTCAAGATAGTGAATCAGCCCTAAATGGTTGATTGATTTTTTGGATTTTAGAATGAGAGAAGAATCTTCCTCCTGATTATTCTCTGCTTGCAATTCAGGAATGAAAGAAATATCAGGCGTGTATTGGTACTGATATATATTTTTAATCCATCGAAGAGCATCAGAAGTGGTGTGGTCTTCATTCCTGCTTTCCAGATAATAGCGACCAAAAGAAATCAAATCGCCTCCAATACCCAAGCCGTGGTCGTACCAAAGATTATGTTGAATATTTACAAAGAAGCTGGGTGTTTTCTCAATTCTGAGAGGAGATAAATAGCAATATTCTTTCTTACTAACCCTCTTGGGTAGAATATTAAGCTTGCCCAATATTTCGGAAATAGGTATATGTTTAGCTAGTTCTATATTCATTGTGACCCTCTAAGAGAACAGTGATATTGAGCTAGGGTAAGAAGAGTTTTCGCAGAACTTTTCTTACCCGCCCTTTAACGACTAAGCTGTCGTTCTATGAATTCATTCAATGAAGAAAGACGGTATCTGACAGACCTCCCTACTTTAAGAGGACGAAGGTCATAGCGTTTGGTGCAATCCCAAACAGCTAAAGTACCGACGGTCACTCTTAGATAATTTGCTGCTGCCTTTCGGTCGAGTAATGGTTCAAGAATTGGGATTGGCTTATTTGGCATTCAACTTCCCTTCTAATGAAATAAATAATCAGTATCAGAAATATCAGAATGTTTCTGATACTGACGAATTGATAAAGGAATTCATTCTGATTAGTCAATACAATCGAAGATTGATTAATGAATGATAAACTTGGGAAATGTTGAAAAGGAAATCAATGACATATCAAATGGAATTATTGGAATTGATTATTCGCTAACTTTTATTTGAAATTTCCTGAAGCGTCCTCTCTAAAAAAAACGTCCAATGAGGCAACGTTAGTGAAAATACGTTTTTTATCTTAGAATTATCTAGTCGAGAATTTTCTGGTCTTTGGGTTACAGAAGCATATTATTGCCAAGTTACTGGTATCAAAGATGGTAAGGTTCGAGTAATCCCCAATTCTTGAGAGCGATGTAACAAATAGTGGGCATAGGCGTACCAACTTGTATATCCATCACAACACAAATGATACAAGCCAGAGAAAGTAGAGTCACAGTTTCTAACACCTAGTTTATTGAGGACATTTGCCGTTACATCCGCAAGCAATTCTGCTGACGTAGGATTTCCGTATTGATTATCTATTATTTGCAAAGTATCTACTTCACTAGCTTTATTGATAATAGATTTGAGAAAATTACGTCCCCTCGTTGAAAAAACCCAGCTCGTCCGAAATATTATATGTTTGGAGCATATTTTTCTAATATACTCTTCCCCCATTAACTTACTCTGTCCATAAATATTTAATGGATTTGGGATGTCAGATTCTGTGTAAGGGCTTTTTTTCAATCCATCAAAGACATAGTCGGTAGAATAATGTACCAGCCAAGCACCTTCTTGCTCACATGCTTCAGCCATGACTTTTACAGCTTCGGCATTGACCAAATAGGCTTTATCAACATCATTCTCCGCCTTATCCACTGCTGTATAAGCGGTGGCATTGACAACTATGTCTGGGCTGACTTGTTCTATCAATTTTCGAAGAGTTTCAAAATCTTCAACATTACATTCCTCACGAGAATAGGCAACTAACTGCCCAATGGAAGCCAATGCACGTTGAAGCTCCCAGCCTAATTGCCCATTACTTCCCAAAAGGAGAATTTTCATTTTATTTACCAATATCTCTGTTAGGAATAGATGACATGATTGTCTTAATGATACTTGCATCTCCCCAAATAGCGTAAGAGTCATACTCTCTACGTGGAAACTTATTGTATTCAGGTTTAATTGATAACCCTTTTTCTAAAATAAATTGTTCAACCTTGGTCTTTAAACTTACTGGAGTACCACTACAACAATTAATAACACCAGTATAAGTAGTTTGCAGAGCTGTTTGAATGATTTGGTCAGCAAGGTCTTCTACATGAATAAAATCAAAAAGCATTTCTCCACTATTAAGTGGAAATGTCTTTTCCTTATTCCTCTCGGCACTAAGTAGTTTATTAAATATCGAGTTGTTATTTTCGTCATCCCCTGTGATATAAAATAATCTAAGCCACTTTAGTGACACTTGATTTTGACGACACAAATGTAAAAGAGATTGTCTGAGGAAGTTCTTTGCTATGCCATAAGGATTAATTGGATTACAAGTAGTATACTCATTCACTTCGCCTATAAAATATCCTATTTCATGCATCGTTCCAGCTACTGTAATATTTTTCACTCCCGAAAGAATTAGTTTTTCAATAAAATAGTAATGTTTTAAGACACTTTCGAAATGGTAGGAACTTTGGTGGTTAAAGCCAGATTGCCAAGCCAAATGAATGCAGGCATCAATCTCTAAAAAACGATGAACAATATCTTCCTGACTTGCTTCTAGCACATCCAGCTTGTGAACAATGTCTTTAGAAGATTCTGTCCGAGAAATCTTTAAAACCGAATGCCCAAGTGTATAAGCTTTTTGGGCAACATGTTTTCCAATGTAACCACCAGCACCTGTAATCGCTAATCGCATGGTATATCCTCACTTACCTAAAGAACTTACGCTTAGCTGTATAGAGGATTTTAAGATATGGAACAAGTCTTGGAAATCTTTTCTTGATGGATAATTTAACATATTTTAGTAAAATTCTCCCCTCATTCATTCCTATGGATTCAAGCACTTGGGCAAATACATCTCCACTTGAATGGAGTGCCATTATCCTATTGGCTTTATACTCTAATCTCGCATAATTGCTTGCTATAATATTGGTTGGGGCAATAACGTATGCCACATATCCTGAATCGTGTGACATATACACCAAAAGCCTTTCCAAAGCATGCGCAAGGCTTCCATCTTGATGATTGGGTTCTTCATCAAAGTCATCCCATTGCCAAGGATATTCGAATAATCGCTTCAGTGCCTCTGGGCGATACCAAAACATCGTCCCAAAAGCAGCATGAGGAACAGGATAATCAAATGGTACTTTGATGTCTAGCTTCTCAGCTATTTCTACTGTTCGCTCTTTATTTGTAAACCAGCTATGACCTAATGTTGGAAAACCTCCAGAATGTATCATAGAAGGAATCATCATTCCAACCTCTGGATGGTCTTCAAAAAAAGCAATCAACTGCTGGACATAGCCTTTACTAGACAAAAGACTTTCAAACATGTGTTTTTTGAAAAGTTGTGAAGCATTATTAGTTACTTGTGGAGATTTTTTTGAATGTATTCGACAGATATAATCATACTCTCCAATAAGATTTATATCCCTACACGTGATAAACAAAGCCGCCATATCTCTTCCACGGTTTTGTTCCACAACATAAACTTTTACATGTTTGGCAAAGGTATCTTCAAAAGGAAATACCTCTATCTCCTTTGCTGATTCTTGTGAACCTGTAGTAATAATCAAATCAAAATCACAAGGAATGTTTTGTAAATAATTATGGATTTCAGTCAACATATCTGGGTAAAAAACATGTGCTAAAACGGCTATTCTAACTTTTTTTGGCAAGGGAGGTACTTGCTCAGAAGAAAACACCTTTACCAAATCTAAATTTGAATATAAATCTTTAGGTCGTGTTGTCCTTAGCACATTTTGCCAAATCAATTCAACTGGATAAGAGGTCTGTGTTTTTATGAACTCAAGTGTCTCTTTTAAATCAACCGCCTGTTTATCTATAAAAAGTGGTTCATGAAAGAAAGGTCTTCTCTTTAAAATTGGAATACGTTTGGAGAGAGCTTCTTTGCTATCATAGAATAGTGGATAGTTACTGGAGTAATCTTTGTGTGAGCAATAAACGCAACTTTTAAAGCCTAATTTATGGAAGTGTTCGGTAAATCTTGACTCATGTTTTTCAACAGACTCATCATAGCTTTTGATTTGAGGCATCGTTTCCCAATATTGTTTAAAACTATCAGATTTAAAAATACGAGACCTAACTGCAATGAAATGAGACTGTATATGAACAGGAAGAACTCCTTTGCCTGTAAAAGGATTCGGGGCAATAGTCCCATGGTCGCTAATTCCCCAAAAATCACATTCCGAACTCTCCATAGTCTTGAAGAGTTCGGAAAATGGATATATTGGACCAAAAAAAGTATAGTTCAATAGTATTAGTTCATCAAATAAAGCAAGTTTATGCTTTCCAATATGAGCTAATCCTTCTTTATAGCCCCATACATCAAATCCAACATTTTCCCGACACAATATTTCATCAGATACAGACTCTGCCTTTTGTAAATTGCCTCCATTGAGTGAAGAATTAGAAATAAAAAGTATGTAATCAACATGTTGCCGTAGTTGCCTCAGCTTATAGATAACATAATCATCTACAACGCCATCTTTATCATAAAAAAGATAAAGTCCTATTCTTTTCATCAATACACTCCATAATCAATAACATCCTGTCAGTAACCTAGTCTTAAGAAGGAAACAAGAGTAATTCAAGCTTCTTTTTCAGCCATTTTGTAGGAAAATCTAATAACGATGCCCCAATAAAACTCAGCAAAACAACAGTGATGAAATAGACAAGCACTTCAAGTAAAGAGAAATTGATAGGAGACACTCTATCTGATAAGAAAAATATTATTCTATGATGAAGGAGAAATGCCAAGAAAGACCACAAAGAGCATTGTTTTATTATTTTTTCTACAAGATGAGGGAAATGTAAATTCTTCATTAAATAGACAAGACTAAGAAACAGACTGGCACCAGATATTAAAGCAAAGGTCTGACTATGAATAGGAGGCTTATAGTTTAAACATAAAATCAAAGTACCGATGGCAATTATATAAATCCATTTAGAATCACTTCTTTTACAGAGGTAATTCATAAAAAACATACCAAAAGCAAATTCGGATAACCTCATTATTGGATTGCATCTAATTGGTATCCAAAACGAATTAGGATAAAATTCAATCATCAGGATATGAAGTATTAATAAAGATACTCCCGTAATTATTGGGGCATTTATGACACCTCGCCGAAGAAGAGGGAAAAACAAATAAACCAAAATGATAAAGCCAGTAAACCACTCTCCAACTAAGTAGTAGCTAGACATTTTAAGCAAGAAGAAACCATCTAAACCAATAACAGACAAAACGACCTTCCAATATTGTCCATCCCCTCAAGTAGTTCCCAATAAAATGAACAATAGAGCTACAGCAATATAACTAATCCAAAAAGGTGGGTAAATTGATAAGAATCTTTTTTTATAAAAGGATACAGTGCAAAAATGTTCACTCTTAGTAATCATTAATGAAGCACCTGAAAGAATAATAAATAGGGTTACGCCCACATCTCCCAAGTACTGATTCAAGAAAATGGTAGAGCCTAGTATTTTCCCAAGAGGATATGAAGCTTGAATTTTCACATTAAAGTGAACCAAGAAAACCATCATCGTTGCCAATAGGCGAATAATATCTAGGTACAAAAACCGTTCTTCTGACTTATTGCCATTCAATGACTGAGCTATTAGGTTCATCTATCCCTCTTCAAGTATATATTTATAACTTTTATAGTATAGAAGTTTCCCGCTGCCTAGAATAAATGAGAACGCACTCTGATTCTATGAAATCTGTTTACAATCGTCTCTATTCTCTTTGTGACTCTCTATTTGCTCGCTGAACAAAGCATAGTTAATTGTCACTTCCCTTCAATTTTAACATCCCACGTTATATCAACAATTCGGCTCTTGATGTATTGAAGTGTGGCAAGTATTTCTTTGTCATCAGGAAACTGACTACCAAACACTAAAAATTTAAAATCTCCATTATAAACCTCTTTTAAGTCCTCCCAAACCATTTCAACATTCGCAAAAATCAACGCATCTTTAGGATGGTTTTCAAGCCATTCGTTATTATTCTTGAAACTTACAACATCATCGTTGGCAACTTTTAAAAGCATTTTGTCAAACTCCTGAGAGTTAAAAAAGTCCAAGAGTTCTTCCACTTTTAACAGTTGATGAAGGTCATAGCTATGTCTAATTTTCTTCTTTAAATCATCAATAGGGTTTTCTCCATAAGAAAATCGGACTAAGCTCATTATCTTTTCACAAATCGTTCTTCTTGGCTCTAATACCTGTGCATCGAAAGGTAATAATCCATACTCTTCTGCTAAATGTTCTTGCTTACGATTCATCATCATATCAAAAACAAAAGAACTTATTGGCTGTGTAGTGTAAGGCTCATAATAGCCTAGCCATGTTGCCTCCACGATAATAGTATCTTTTACTTGTCCATAGTTCCCATTAAACTCTTTGGCGTATGTATGTGCTGTTTTCCTGTTCATACCCATCTTCTGAGTTATTCCACTAACCTGAACTTCGGTTAGTTTTTCAGAAACAATCCGACTAATTTCTCTAATCTTTGTTGTCAGTTTGTTATTACTTTCACCTTCTCTTCTTAATACTACTAAATCTATATCTTCTGAAAATCGTTGGATGTAACGGTAACATTTCAATAAGGATGTACCGCCCTTAAAAATCGTTTCAGAGCCGATGTCACTTTTAAAAATCTCATAAAGGACAAAGGTCACCCAATAATCTTTCTCTACATAAATTGCTGGTATCCCCATTTCCTGTGCAGTAAATTCTATTGCCTGACGAAAAAGTGTTTTATTATCATGTAATTTCATTTGATATTCCATTTAGCAGTTGTTGAAAGCACTTTATCAACTCCATAAAGTTTGTAAGAGGTAATCGGATTTAATGTTTTTCGCAAAGGTTCAATCAGTGCAAAATCCCCAACTTCTTCAAGCATAGCCCCCAATAAACTTTTAGTTGCTGGCGGATATTTCAAAGCAAGATTGACCATGTTTTTTTTGTCTGTGTCAGATAAATCTTTCACAATACATAATAATCGTTTGATGGATTCCTTAGCAGAGGCATCGGGTATTTTCTTTATATAACGAATAGCATCTAATATTTGAAGCAAGGGAATATTGGATTTCGTAATAATATTTTTCTGCCTCAAAAAAGAGATAGTATAACGTTCTCTTTTAAACATAGGACGAACATCATTTCGACCAATTTGAATTATATTACTTACCTGAGTAGTTAGCCCTAACTGATTATAGATACTAAAACCTGTTAGATACCCAATAATTTTTCCATCCTCCTCCAGCAAGTCTTTGACAATTTGATATTGAGCAGGCTGTAAATTTCCGAATACAGTGGCTTCTGGTTTATAATATCTCCCCTTTGATAATTTCTCTATTTTACCAGCGTTTGCCATTCGGTTCAGAGCCTTGATAATAGCTTCTGTCTTACTTGTTTCCTGCACAAAATCGTTATAGCTAAAAACATAGCCATTAGGAAATCTAGCAATTTTATTGCCTATGTAACTTGTTACTTTCATTTTCTTATACCTCCAGCACAAATATAACACAAATGTCCAGTTTTTTAATTAAAAAACTGGACAAAATATAATTAATTTATTTTCCTTAAACATATAATATCAGTTAGTTAACCATAAATAACAACTATAGATTGTTATTTATATATTCTAAAATCTATCTATGCCTTCAAATTCAGAAAATAAGCTATTTCAAACTCGTTTTATATCTTTTGCATTCGTAAAACCACAGCGAGAAAAACTAAAATGTCAAGTTTTTTGGTCAAAAAACTTGACATTTTAGCAGAGCGAATAGCATTTCTATGACTACTAGGATATTATCCTTCGAAGCATTTTTATTGTTGAAATTAATTTTGCCTAATAATAGAATCTCTTTACTCTAACTATTCAAGAGGCTTTTTGAGTTTGGGGGAACAAATGGGGGAACCCACATAAACCCCAATCCAAAAAGTAAAGCAATACCATATACATAGGCGAAAATAAATGAATCCTGCTCGAGGAGCCAACTCTCTCATTATTCACAGTTATCCAACACTATCAAACTTGAAAATTATACCTATTTTCAAGGTACTTGGTGTATCAATTCCCTTCCTAGCATATTCAGGCTTTATCCCACATTCATCAAATTTGGGGGAACAAATAGGGGAACAAATCACTCATTACATATTCCTGTTCCCCCAGAATCTTGCAAGACCCATTCTTATTGCTGGAGGGACAAAATAATGTCACTTAATGATATAAAATGCCGTACTGCCAAACCCAAAGAGAAGAAATATAAATTGTCAGACAGCGAAGGGCTGTACTTAGAAGTAATGCCTACTGGCAGTAAGTACTGGCGGATTAAATACCGAATTCACGGTAAGGAAAAACGAATTGCTGTTGGAGTTTATCCAAAAGTCTCCTTACAGGAAGCACGACAAGAAAAAGATAAAATCAAGGGTACTCTGAAAAGCGGATTAGACCCTGCCCTTTCCCGAATCGAGCAAAAGCAAAAAGCTATTTTTGAGAGTGCTCAGACCTTCGAGCAAATCGCTAAAGAATGGCACAGTAAAGGTATTGATAGTTGGAATCCTCGCTATGCCCAGACAATTATGCACCGCCTCGAAAAATATGCTTTTACTGAAATCGGTTCTTTCCCAATGCAAATGTTAAAACCGATAATCATTTTAGCTTGCTTACAAAAGATTGAAAGAACTGCTCCAGAAATGGCAAGAAGGGTAAAACAGCTTATCAGTCATATTTTCAGATATGCCATAGCAACAAACCGAATGGAAAATGATTTAACTATCGGTTTAGAAACAGCTCTTAAAAAATATAAGAAAGGGCATTTTGCTTCAATAGACATTGATGATTTGCCTAATTTTTTAACAGCCCTGCACAATCATAAATCTCGCCTTTACCATCAAACATTTCTGGCTATCAAACTCATGTTTTTGACATTTGTTCGTACAGCAGAATTGGTTGAAGCAAAATGGTCAGAAATTGATTTTGAACAAGCTATGTGGACGATTCCTGCTGAACGAATGAAAATGAAAAGTCCACATCTTGTACCGTTATCAAGACAGGCAATAAATATTCTTACTGAACTAAAAGATATGAATGGGAAACGGGAATATATATTCCCAAGCCTTCCCAGACCTCAAAAACCAATGAGTAAAGGCACTATACTCGTTGCATTAAAACGAATGGGATATTCCAATCAAATGACTGGACATGGATTTAGGGCATTAGCATTAGGTATCTTAAAGGAGAAACTGGAATACTCTCATGAAATTGCAGACAGGCAATTAGCTCACGTACCCAAAAGTAGTACAGACCGTGCCTATGACAGAGCAAAGTTTCTACCTCAACGTATCATTATGATGCAAAAATATGCTGACTATCTTGATGAGGTTTATTTGGAAACGACTAAAAAAAGGACTTTATCTATGTGTAATAATTAAATTTTAATTGATTTAAAAGTATTTTTCAACCCAGTAACATTTGTTCTATATCTCAGCATTTCAATACTGACCTGATATTTACAGATAATATTATCAACACTTTCACCTCTCCTAAAAAGTTCAAACAAAAGCTGTCGTGGCAATTGAAGACATCCTCCTAACCATTCAGCCTCTTTTTCATTCTGTTCATTTATATGCCTCAGTAATAATCCATTCGCTGAAATCAACTGTTCAGGAGAATGCTTTAGTATAATATGAGCCATTTCATGCATCAAATTACTTTGTTGTCTTTGCGGTGAGTGTGTATTATTATGGATTATATAATACTTATCACCACATATTAATGTATTCGCAGACCAGTTATTCTTGATACTGTCAAATACATCCAAACTCATACGAGGTATTTCATTTGGCGTGAAAATTTTTACCCCTAGATAATTAGCTAATTGTTGTGCAGAAATATAATCATAGGATTTTAATCCATTTTGTAATCGCAACTCTAATGATTTATTCTCAGCCCATTGTTTAAAACTCGACATAATTAATAGATTATAGTTCACCACTTTTGACAGCTTGATATGCTAAGTTAATCATTTTTACCAAGGCACTTGCAGTTTCTGGTGGTAAAGTTTTATCAGCTCTTAAATGAGCAACAACAACTTCTTCTTGAGTGAATGTAGAATCAGTAATAGCAAAAAAATCAGTAGGAACATCAAGCCATTTACATATTTTAAAATATGTGTCAATATCAGGTAGATGCCCTTGCTCAATCCTTGATAAAGTAGGTGCACTGACCCCTCCAATATCTTCTGAAACTGCTCTTAACCCTTTATTCCCTCTTTTTAATTTAACCATTTGGGCAAATTTTTCAGTATCTAACGTTTTCATAATTAGTTATTTATGTTTTTTTGCTAAATATAAATGTTTCTTTCGTGAAAAAAATATTTCATTTGTGAAACTAAATAACAAACTCTTCTGTTCTACATATAATACAAACGTATTATCAATGAAAATAGATTCAAAATTGGGTCTTTTTTTTAACAATATATAATAAAATATAAAATAAAAAGAAGGAGGTGTTAAAAATGACAAAAAAAACAACAGTAACAACAAATTACCGTCGTGCAGATAATGGTCAGTATACTACAAAAAAATATGCTGAAAATCATCCCAAGACAACAGTAAAAGAGACAGATAAGAAATAATTTCTTATAACCTTAAAGCCAACGGATATTACCCAAGCCGAAAAAAGAGGGGTATTATAATATTTATTTATAAAAAATATTTATGAATAGCATTCAAAAAAAAAACCAGCTTGTCAATTTATCAGAAAATGTTTTAGCATTACGCACTAATGGTAGATCCATAGAAGTAGTAGCTCAAGGTCAAACGGCTAAAACTCTAGCCAACATTATAGCAATCTGTTTAATTGCCATTACAGTGAAAACAATCTTAAAGTAATTTAAGGATTAGGGCTTAAAACTTATTTGCCCTAATCCTTAAATATATAAACAATCAACCCATGAAGAAAAATTTTTTAAGAACCCCAAGTTTCATTTCTGCAAAATTAGGTTTTATAACAGAAGATGAAGTTATTATAACTGCTATACGTAGTTTTTCAAAAAAAGAGATTGAAGCTAATTTACTTTCTAAAATTGCAATAAGATTGAATAAAGATGAACTTTATTTAACTAATGAATTAATCCCAATGTCAGAAAGTGGTAGGTATTCACGCAGGAATAGAGACGGTTATTCTATAATAAGAAAAGACCTACCAAAGATATATAAGACTATCTCGTGCGGAACTCGTTATCCATTTGGGAATACGTCTTTAACTCCTTATGAATTATGCTACGAGAAATTAGTGTATCAAAAAGAATTTATTCAGCCTAAAAATTGGACACTTTCTATTGAATTATTAGATAGTAATAATAAAGATGGTAATATGTATTACACTTTTAAGGTTGGTCTCTCTAATAGTTTAGATAAAACTAAAGATGAGTTTGAAACAAATATACTTTTTGCATTAAACTTATTACAAGAAAATTTTGGGAAAGTAGATGTCTTCAGTACTAGCACTACTAAGCAAGAATTTATGTCAACACAAAATGTAGCTTGGGAGATATTTCCTGCAGGGGAAAGAGATGAGAATTTAGAGAGAATACTTAATGGTATGTCAAAATTAACCCCACAAGATAAAGAAAACATAAAAGATAAGTATGATTTTCTCACTTCGATGAATCCTGAAAGTATAATTCTGGGGGCAGGAGGAATGTCTAGTTACTTTGGAGCAAAGTTTACTGAAAATCTTGTTGTTTTTGAAAATCTTGAATATGGAAATGCAATCTATGTCATGTATGATGAGTGGGAGGGACTTAGCAAAATGACTCGAACGGAATTATTATCAATGGAAAATAAAAAGTTTGATAGAGTCAAGCATACTGAAAATTGGAAGAATAGAATTTCCTATTTGGTATACAGTAAGTTAAAACAACTTAATTAAAAACCTACTTAAAAAAGTCTTGTCAAATTATAAAATATTATGCCCCTTCATAAAAATACAAATATGTAATAATATAAAGTTCTAATTACTTTTGTATTATTACATATTATGTATAGCCATAATAGCCATTTATTTTGAGGATAAGAATAGTTTTTGATATTATTTCACAAATTTATCACAGCCTCCAAAGCATCATCAGTCATCTTAGTCATAAAGTTTGACTGATACTGCATTGTGGTTTTTATATCAGTATGTCTGTATAACTTTTGAAGAACATTGGCTGGAATTCTATCTGCTGATATTTGAGCAAATGAATGTCTGGCAATGTGCATGGTCAAAGGTTTTGTTATGCCAGCTTTTACTGCAATCTTTTTTAAATAGTCATTACAAACCCGATTTCTTGTTTTGATATAATTTAGAACTTCGTTGGCTTTTGAAAGGTCAGGCAATTTAGCAAGGTCGTGAAAAACTAAATCATGAGCATTTGTTCCTCTTGGGTACTGTTCCAAAATTTCCAGCACTTTATCAGGAACTTTCAATGAACCTGTTTTTCGATTCTTTCCCATTGCGTAATACAAGCGGTCATTCTGGAAGTCAGACCATTTTAGGCGTAGAACGTCCGAAATTCTCATTCCTGCAAAATAGAATGAAACCAGAAATAGATTTCTTGAATGATTTTCACCGTCTGACAATTCTAAGCTTTGAAGTGCCCTTATTTCATCAGTAGTCAATCCAATTTTCATGGAATCAGGAAATTTGATAGAGATTTTTCCCTTGCCCTTACCGAAAGGATAGTATTTTTCTTCAACTAAACCAGAAGCAATTGCTCTATTAAAAATAGTCCTTATCACTACAAAGTGATTAACGACTGTTCTTTCAGTAATCTTTCTTGTACCGATAAGATAAGCTCTGAACTTTTGTAAAAGCCCAGGATTTATTTCAGCAAAGTTTATATCTGAACCGCCAAGAAATCTTCGAAAACCATTGATACGGGGTAAATCAGTACACTTTTGATTAAACCGTCCTGTTTTATCTAACTCTTCAATATACACTTTTGCTTGAGCAAAAAATGAAATACCTTCTTTGGGTTTTATATGGCTACGAACGGCTTTTGAAGATACATCCTTATTATGAGCAGCCATATTTAGCATCTTATCATTTGCTTCTGCTTTTTTGCTAAGGATAAAATTATTTAACTGTGCTGAATTCGGATGAGACTTTTTTATTTTTTGTGCAACGGCATCCCAATCCGCTTTACGAACACTAAACCCTAAATAAATATACGAAGACTTTCTATCAATGGTAACACGCATCGCAAGCGGAAAAGTACCATCTGAATTTTGTTTGCTACGAAGAACAATTTTAAGTGAAGATGCCATATTTGTAATGGATTTAGTCTCTACAAAATCTTTTAGTACAAATATAAAGAAATATTTGGTACAACATAGGTACAACAAATAGCGGTTTTGCTTGATTTTACCTGATTTTATAAAAATCATAACCATTTGATTATCAGTACATTTAAAAACAAATGACACCATATTAAACCAAATATTTATGGACTTAAAACCCTGTTACTCATCGAGGACAAGACCCTGAGCTGTATTGGCTTAATAAATATGGTAAGGACGACCGAGACGAATTACTAAAAGTAGATATTCGTTCTCTGTATCGTCATGAACATATCGCTCCAGAAACACTAATTAAAAATCTTTATAAAGCCACTGAGACACAACCTGCTCAGTTAGACCTTTTTAGTGTGAACACACTCTTTGGCAATGCTTTAGAAAAAGATGAAATAGAAAAAGTATCGGAATATTATCAACATCAAGACGGTTGGACAAACCGACTGATACAAGGTGATAGCCACTTGGTAATGGCGAGCCTTTTGGAAAGAGAAGGCATGGCAGGGAAAGTGCAAACCATTTATCTTGACCCTCCTTACGGTATCAAATACGGGGGAAACTGGCAAATAAAACTTAATAACCGTGATGTAAAAGATGGTAGTGATGAAGCTCTTACGGGTGAACCAGAACAGATAAAAGCCTTCCGTGATACATGGGAGTTGGGCATTCATTCTTACCTTTCTTACCTAAGAGATAGATTATTGATTGCTAAAGAATTACTAACGGAAAGTGGTTCTTGCTTTGTGCAAATCTCAGACGAAAATGTGCATTTGGTTAGAAATTTGATGGACGAAGTTTTTGGAAGTGAGAATTTTGTGAGTATGATTTCATTTAAAACTACATCTGGTTTTGAAAGTACTACAATAGCAAGACAAGGAGACTATTTAGTTTGGTATGCTAAAAATTCAGAACAAATCAAATTTAGAACATTATATTTTGAACAACCGATTGTACCGGGTGAAGGAAATGCAAGATGGATAATGTTCCCTGATGGAACTTATAGGGGTGTTAATTCAGAAGAAAGAGATGGCACAAAAAATATTCCGATAGGTGCAAGGCTTTATAAGCCAGACAATATTGTATCACAAGGAAGTGCTAATACCTCCCAACCTTTTGAATTTAAAGGAAAAACCTACAATCCTCCATCTAAATCCCACTGGAAAGCAAACTATCCTGATGGAATGGAAAGGCTTGCAAAGTCAGGCAGATTACATATTGCTAAAAATAGTATTCAATATATTCGTTATGCAGATGATTTTCCTTATCAACGATATGGAAATTTATGGACAGATACTGCAATGGGAAGTTTTACTGATGACAAAATCTATGTAGTTCAAACAAATGATAAGATTATCCAACGCTGCCTATTAATGACCACAGACCCAGGAGATTTAGTTTTAGATCCAACCTGTGGAAGTGGCACAACGGCTTATGTTGCCGAGCAATGGGGCAGGCGTTGGATAACCATTGATACCAGTAGAATTGCCCTAAACATTGCTAAAACAAGGTTAATGACAGCAGTTTTTCCTTTTTATAATTTGTATGATGATGAAAGTGCTGATATTCGACAGGGTTTTAAATACAAAACCGTACCACACATTACTCTAAAAAGTTTGGCAAACGATGAACCTCCTGCTACTGAAACACTCTATGACCAACCCGAACAAGACAAGAAAAAACTACGGGTATCGGGACCTTTTACAGTAGAAACGCTTCAAAACTATGAGCCTACTACACCAGAAGAATTGGACGATGAAATTAGAGTCAACGAAGAAGAAGGAGCTTTTGAAGAACACATTAAACAGCATTTAGTAAGTGCTGGGATTAAGAACGGAACAAAATCAGAGATGGTGGTTTTTAGAAGTGTTGAATTATTGGCAGGCGAAGCACTTCACGCAGAAGGTTTTTATCAATCTGAAAAAGGTGAAGAAAAAGCGTATTTCCATATCGGACCAAAATTCGGAACGGTTAGTAAAAAATTAGTGAGTGATGCCATTAAACAATGCCGTCAAAAAGGTGATGCCAGTTGGTTAGTTATTTTAGGATTCAGCTTTGAGAGTGACATCGAAGGAGGTTCACAATCAACAAGTATGGGAACATTTCAAGTAGATAAAGTCCGCATTCACGATGATTTATTACAAGAAGGATTGAAAAAGAAACCAGCTAAATCAGCGGCAAGTTTTGTCACGATTGGCGAAACAGACATTGCCTTGCATAAAGAAGGTAATACAGTAAGTGTTGAAATTAGAGGATTAGACATCTATGACCCAATTCAAGACGTAGTAAAAGCCAGAAACGTAGCTGACCTAGCTTATTGGATGGTTGATGATGATTATGACGGGAGTAATTTTGTAGTAAAACAAGTATTCTTCTGTGGTGGAGATAAATCTGAATTTGATAAATGGAGAAAAGGATTAGACAATTTAGCAAAAGACACCACCAAAAAGAAAGTAGAAAAAACGTTAAAAATAGAGATAGACGACGAAGCTTTTGAGCGTTTATACGGACATATTTCTCACCCAATAGAAGTAAAGAATAAGGGACAAAAAATTGCGGTTAGAGTTATCAGTCAATTTGGAGAGGAGATAATGAAAGTATTGAGTGTAAAATAGTTTATTTACATCCTTGTCTGGTCTGGAGAACAGACAAGGATGCAATCTCTTTAAAATAATAACCTACCTCAACTGATTCAAAGTATAGCAAATCAAATTATTGAAAAGGTATTTGCCCTCTGTACTTTCTATATCACCTGTTTTTAGTTCATAGACATAACCTGCTTTTAATTCTGCTAAGGTTACTTCCGTGGCTGGTTAATTTGGTACATCCAATAAATAGCAATATAGCTTCTTATTGAATAAATACACAAGATGCAATTTTCCCTTGATTTCAACCATTCTAAAGTTTGGTTCTCCTTCTGTGAAGTCAAATGGGTTAGCCTTGAGATTGGGGAAGTAATCTTTTAGTGGAATAGTCATTACATTTTCAAGGCGTTCATTTTGAGCTTTTCTTTTTTTAACGCTCAATTTAGTAAAGTCATCTTCAAAACAATACACGTATTTCTCGTTTGAATAAGCTAAATAGCTTTCATTCTCATCGTATAAATAAAATGATTTTACCAGCGTATTGGTTAACGTGTCATACCGATACTCTGTGAGCCCTTCTGGTGAGTCAGTCACCATTGATAATACGTTTTTTGAATCACGAAAAGAAGTACTAACATAACCAATAACATCTTTTTTACTATATAGACGTTTGCTGCCATCATAAACAATTAGCTCAATAGAGCTTCCTCCAGAATCATCCCTTATAGGTGTTAGAATAGGAAGTACAACTAAAGCATATTTCCCATTTAGTAAAACAACGTGTTCAATATTAACATTAAATTTTAAAGAACTCGTCAACTTGTTTTTATCCATGAAATAAATTCTTCTTATGTTAGCAATGACACGTTCATTGGTATTTTTAAACAAAATGTTAAAAAAATCATAAGACTTCCCTTTTATTGCAAACGTATTGTCAATACTTTCTTTTTTGGTTGAATAGTTATAAACAGCCCATTGTGCGTCATCGTTAAATGCAAATAGTTTGTCCTCAAAAATATTAAATTGATAAGGACTGAATAAAGTTTTAAAGTATTTGGAGGCAGCCAAATCTAACACAAATAATGGCTGCTTTTTTTGTGCCTGTATAGATGTTGTAATGCTCAAAATGGTTAGCACTAAACAAAAAAAGATTTTTTTCATAAGACTTAGTATTTAAAATGATTATTACCTCAACTGATTCAAAGTATAGCAAATCAAATTATTGAAAAGGTATTTACCATCTGTACTTTCTATATCGCCTGTTTTTAGTTCATAGACATAACCTGCTTTTAATGCTGCTAAGGTCAATGAAACAGTTTTGCCATCGGCTGAAAGTTTGATGGATTGTACTGGAACATCTTTTACATCAAATTGCTTTGAACCATAGGCTTGATGATACTCATAATAAAAACGACGGAATTTATAATTGAGTAAATCTTGTGCTTTGGCTGGGTCGAGTGGCAAAGAGAAGGTTAAATCAAAACCTGTTTTAGTAAGTTTCATCGCCATAATATCTAAATGCTTTTTGCCTTTCCAAGTAATGCGTTGAATACCTCTTGCTCCCACCCAACCGTGGTCGTTTTGTCCAACCCACAAACTTCCGTCGGGAGCAAAAGCCAGACGATTATTTCCAATACGCATTTTTGAACTAAAATTCAAAGGAATACAAGCCCCTTGCATTGCTCCGCCTACTTCTTCCATCAACAGGCGAATTACGTATTTATGATCCATGTCGCCAATCAGCATTTGTCCGCCAAACATCCCGAACTTTCCTCCTGTATTTTCTAAAACGGGTTGTGTGGGCGAATTAGCAAAATATCCATGCGGAAATTGAATGGATTCTTTGGTTCGCATACTGTCTAAGTGAGCAACGGGTAATTCAATCGGAACTACTCTTGGAAAATCTTCTTTCCAAATCAAGCCAGCAGGATGTCCGTAAAACTTCCCTTCTTCTACATGATACAATTTACTTGTGCCTAACCAGTCGCCTTGATTATCAGAAACGAATAATCTTCCTTGTGCATCAAAACCCAAACCATTTGGCGAGCGAAAACCTACGGCAAAGGGTTTTAAAATGCCATCTTTGCCTAATTTCATAATCCAACCACGATAAGGCACACAAGAGTACATTCGTCCCGGACGAGAAAGTGAATCATATTTTCCCCGAATTTCATTCCTGATTCCTGCACCGTTTGAAGCTAAATTCAAAGCAATGAAAAGATTTCCTTGTTTATCGGCAATGGGACCAAAAGCAAATTCGTGATAATTGCCCGACATTCCAAAATCGTCTGTTACGGTTTGATATACATCGGCTACGCCATCGCCATCGGTATCTTTTACACGAGTAAGTTCAGGACGTTGCATGATTAAAATTTCGTGATTGTTAATCACCATCATACCCAAAGGTTCGTGTAAACCTTCGGCAAACATTTTCCATTGCTTGGTTTTCTGGTTGTACATCATTACTTCGCCACGGTGAAAACAGGCTACAAAACGCCCGTCAGGCATAAAACCAATTGCACCTGTTTCGGCAACTAAACCGTCTGGTAGAGTAATGTTTTCTACTTCATAATAATTTGCCGCAGAATCTTTTGGCGTAACATTTTGTGCTTTTAGTTTTGAAGTAAAAAACAGTAAAGCCAACAAACAGCCTAATGCTGTGTTAAAAGTTCTTTTGTTGTGAAGCGTATGGTTATTTTTCATTTTTTCATGGAAATACTAAGACGTTGAACATTAGCAGGAATACTGAGTACGCCATTATTGAACTTGCCCGATTTGCTTTGATACACGATGTCATCGTCGGTATTGACTAAAAAGTAGAGCTTTTGTTTATTGTTCTTAAAAGTAAAATCTCGAATCAAAGTTCTTCCGTCGGCACTTAAACGAATGGTTTCGGTTACTTCTACTTTATCTAATAAGTATTTGAAAGTGGGTAATCTTTTGTTGAGTTGATACCCTTTAAAATCAACCGTTGGAATGTTTTTTACATTGGCAATTCTGAAAGGAAAACCAGTTTTATCTCGCCAATATACTTCACCGACTACTTTTGTTAATTTACTTCCATTGCCTTTCCATTGTTCTGAATTATCCACAAATCCCCCCGACCAAGCGTATCTTAAATAACATTTGCCTGCATCAAAACAATAAGATTCCGTTTCGTTAAAAGCTACCGCAATGGCTGCGGGGCCACAATCAGGCATAAAAGTACGATACAACAAAGGGTATTTTACAGGAAAAGGATGTGGCGAAGGTGGCGTTTGTACAGCATGATGCCCTGCGTGATTCATCACAACATTTGTCGTTTTTTGTCGCTGTGCTTCGGGTACGTTAATGTCTTTTTCTAAAGGAGGCAAAGCTTTGTTGGTAGCATAAATAGCTCCGTACATCACAAAACCATGTCCGGGATACGTACAGACATAAGGATAAATTCCTTCTTTTTCCAAGGTAAAAGTAATGGTATCAATTCTACCCGGTTCAATGATTTTGGTATTGGCAATAATCAAAGGAGAGTTGGGTACATAATCCATCGTTGCACCTTTGTCGCCTAATTTCATGGCTTCTTCTACTACTTTTAGTCGGGCATTGGGTTTGGTGATGACCATATTATGAGCCATATCGTCGTGATTATCCAAAATAATCGTCAGACGAGTATTGGGTTGAACCGCCAAACGAGGTAAATCAAATTGTAATCCACCTAAAATTTTAACAGTAATGGTTGTATCTTTTTGTGAAAAGCTTTGCAGGCTCATCAACAAAAAGGTACATAACACACTTAATCGTATCATTTTTATCTCTTTTAGCATTGCTGAAGCAAGGGAAATTATAAATTTTGGTTTGTAAATTAAGCATGATAGCGGAAATTCTCTTCATGTATTGTAGGTTTTCATGATAGTTTGTTACTTTCGAAAAAGCTTTCAATATTCCATTATCATTTATTTACTTATAAAGAGTACTCTTTGTAAAATCTAATGGTTTCAAAAGATAAAGGCTTAACAGTCTTAGATTATGTTTATAAAGTTGTTAATGTAGTTTGGTCACAACAGTAAAATACTATTAGCCATAGCTTACTTTTCTTATATTGAAACAAGAAAAGTAACCGAAGCGTCGGTCGCAAAAGAAATTCCGAATCGCATCGGCAAACCGACTCGCTTCACTCAAACTGTAGGAATTCGTTACCCATCAATCATAAAAAAGCGGTCGAAATTAGTTTTTCGACCGCTTTTTTATGATTTTAAAATTCGGGATGACTCATATTAATTATTTCATTAATAATTCGCCAATTTACTTTTCCAGATAATTCCGTTTTTACTTTCGTATTTATCAATAAAACCTTTATCGAATAAATCTGCTAAAATATGATTGGTTTCTTCCATATCTCTGCTACTCAAGAAAGAAAATTCTTTGCTGGTCATCGTTGAGAAATTGGTGAATAAGAAAACTGGATCAGTATTGAAAGTCCTTTTTTGGGCTTTTGGAACTAGTTTATGAATAATTTCTTCTAAATACTCATATTCTTGATAATCCTTACTGATAATTTGTTCGTTTTCAAGGTTGGTGAAAATCAACGTTGGCAATACACCTACTTGCATATTCTGAGCCAAAATCAAATCTTCTCTGAAGGCTTCTTGTGCTTTATTTTCATAATCATGTACAAAACGAGCAGAGTCTAAACCAACATCAAAAGCCGCTTTTTCAAGATATGCCATATCAACGATATTGATTTTTTCAAGGAAGAGCATCTCTTTAATTCTTCTCAAAAACAACAAAGCCAAATCTGCATCTTGCATTTGTGCCGCTTTGAAAGCAATGGATGGCGGATATGAAGAAGGTAGTGGGTCTTCAATCCAAATATCACCATCCAACGGAATTCCGTGAATCATACAAACTTCTTCCCAATGTGGTGCTACGTCAGAAGGTTTAGAAATTGACCCACGCTCGTACTCATCCCAAGAAGGTAATAAACCTCCCATTCTGTAGTCAATCTTGATATAAGCACCATATTCTAATTTCAGCTTTCTCAATAAAGGCTGAACAACCCAACAAGTAGAGCAAATTGGATCTGTAAAATACTGAATATCAATAAGCTTTTCGGTATGTGCATCTTTGTCTTCTCTTTTTGAAATCAAAGGCACAACCATTTTATCACCATCTACACTGAGAGGGTTCAAAAACAATTCTTTTAGTTCTCTTCCTAAATAAATATGTTTTTTAATATCCTCTTGACGTTCGTCGTAATATGCCTCAAAAGCTTCTTCAACATCATCTAAAGACAATAATTTTTCCGTCAATTTTTTAGCATCTAAAATCGCATTAGTCGTTCCAGCACTGGTAAAAGGTAAAGCCAAATGGGCGGCATCACCAATTAGCACCACATTGTCTGCATGAAATTTAGGTAATAATCCAAAATCACGAGTATTCCAGATATAGCTTGTACTGAAATCATTGTTTGCTAATAATTCAGTAACCACTGGTGGAAAATCTGCTAATTGATAATTACAGAAAGCTTTTAATTCTTCTGGAGAGCAGCCTTGGTCACAATCGGCCTCAGCCACACTGTACTGCATAAACCAAACGAAGTCTTTTTCAGAAACAGGAATCATTCCGAAACTTAGTCCACGAGTACAGCTCTGATATTTTGTAAATATATTTTGATGCGAAGCACCTAATCTTTCGTTCGTACAAATCCCTACTACTTCTTTTACTTCTACAGGCGTATAAGTAACGGCACCTAAAATAGCTTCACGCACGGCAGAGTTTCCACCATCAGCACCCACAAACACATCTCCATATTCTACTTCACCATTGGTAAATTGTGCAGCAATGGCTTTACCATTTTCATAGATAAAATGTGAAAATGTCCTACCAGTTTTGAGTTGCTCTTTCGGGAATAAATCATATAAAAACTGTACTAAATCTTTTCGTTTGATACAACGCCAAAGATTTAACTTTTGCCTTTTTACTTGTTTTCCATCTTGTCTATTCAAACTAAAAGCACCGATTTCTTCACCGGGAAGACAAATTTCTGTATTGGCATTTAATTCGTTTAAGATAGACCAACCGTCGATGTGCATTAAAAACGCATGACCACGGGTAGTCATTTCTTTGAATTTTTCGTTGACAACAACTTCAATATTATTTTTCTTGAGTAATAGTCCCAGTGTTAGGCCTGCGACGCCTCCGCCAATAATTACTACTTTCATAATGCGTTGATTACTGTTTTAGTTTGTGAAAGTGCTTGTGTAAGGATTTCTTCAGAAGTAGCAAAGCTTAATCGGATATAGCCATCTGCACCTGCTCCGAACCATTCTTTTAATCCGGGGACAACGGCTACTTTTGCTTCATTCAACAATAATTCATGGATTTCTTTGCTGGATTTTCCTGTTCCTACAATATTGGCAAAAGCCACATAGCAACCTTCAGGAGCAATACAGTTTACACCTTTCATACTGTTAAGTTCAGTAACACAAAGTTTTTGCATTTCATTTAAATGTGCTACAAAGGCTTTTAGCCAATAATCACATTCATTTAATGCGGTGGTCGCAGCAATTTGACCGATTACATTGGCTCCATGAACAGTAGATTGATGTAATGATACTTTTATGAGTTTATCAAATGTTTCCTGATTAGATGCCATCACTGAACCAATGCGTAAACCAGCCAAACCATACGATTTGCTATAACCTGTTACAGTAACAGTGCGTTCACGAATGGCTTCATCTAATGAGGCAATACTGGTATAAGTATGTGGTGCATAGATAATATCACTCCAGATTTCATCCGACAAAATCGTTAAATTATGCTTACAAGCGATATTACCAAGTTGGAGTAATTCAGCTTTGGTAAATACTTTTCCTGTTGGATTAAGCGGATTACACAAGCACATCAAGCGAGTTTTTGGCGTAATTAGTTTTTCTAATGCTTCAAAATCTACTTTATCTGTTCCTGCTGGAATCGCAAAAGATACAGCCTTTCCTCCCACCGATTCTACAGAATATCTGAATAGGAAATCGACTGGGTCAAAAATGATTGCTTCGTCATTTGGTGCTAAAAAAGCCTGACAAACAACATAAATTCCAAAAGCTGCACTATCTACAGGAAAAATATAAGCTGGCTTAGCGGGGATATTTCTCTTGTTTATGAAAAAATTGGCAACACTTTCTTTAAAATCAGGCAAACCATCAGGAGGTCCATAACATAAATAGCGGTCTTTCACAAAACGAGTGATTGCCTCTGCAATTTCAGGAGCACTCGGAAAATCAGGGTCGGCGGCCGTCAATGGAATTACTCCCTGAGGTACTGTTGCCCATCTTAAATTATAGGCACGTTGTTTTAAAATTTCTAAATTGACAGAGCGGCTATCAAACATTGAATGCTGTGGGTTGGCGGTTAATTTTATGAGTTATTATGCTTAAATGAGACGATAAAAGAGCCAGTAAATAATATCCGTAGCACTCTTTATATTGTTTGGATGCTAAATATGTTGAATAAATGTAGAATTTACAATTTTATATCTACTTTTCTTTTATAAATTATCATTTGTTAATACTATGCTTTTAATTTTCATTCTATTAAGGTTTTTTCCTATTTAGGGCAACACTCTTTCTTCTTTCTCAAGGTTATAAAATCACTACAAATAATCAAAATTTATATCAATACACTCAAAAATTTAGATATGATACTCCACTAAGATGAGTAAATACAATGAAGGTTTTATTAAAGAAAAATGATGTTTTTCAACACATCTTTAGCATTTATTAAGCATTGAAAAACTAGAGAATCTTGATACTTCCTGTTAATCATTCCTAAAAAATTCTCAAAATAGAATTATGAAAACGTTGTCGGGAACGATTGCGTAAAAAATTAAGTCAAAACATTGGATATTGTAAATGCTTACTCCTACTTTTGAAAATAATTTTTTTAATATTATTTATTACTTTTCTTATGTATAGACCACTCAAAGCTTCAAGCGATACAGAATTACTGGGTCTTTTATTAGAAGACAGCGAGACTGCTTTTGAGGAAATTTACAGAAGATACTTCCAAAAACTTTACGCTTTAGCGAAACGCAGACTTTACGATAATCAACAAACAGAGGATATTATCCATGATTTGTTTTTGAACTTATGGCTGAATCGCCAGAAGATTCAGATTGACTCACTTCCAAATTACCTCATGCGTAGTGTAAAGTATCGAGTTTTGGACGCTCTCGACCACCATACGGTAAAACAGAATTTTCTGGATTACCAACTGCACATCAATCAAAGCTCCAACATTACAGAGGAAAATATCCTCTATGCCGATGCGATGCGGCTGTATCAAGAAAATCTTGTGGTATTACCCGAAAAATGCAGAGAAGTATTTTTGTTGAGTAGAGCTGGGCTTTCTCAAAAAGAAATTGCTATCCAATTGGGTATTTCAGAAAATACCGTCGAAAATCATATTGCCAAAGCTTTACGCTTATTGAAGTCTCGCATGGCTGAATTTATCAGTCCAAATGCTCTTTTCCCTCTCTTTTTCTTCCTTTTTGAAAATTAATTTCAAAAATAATCATATTCAAGTAGTGGAACTGTTTTCCTTAACCGACTAGTACGTTAAGGAGTAAATAGTATTTTATTGATAAAAAATAGCAACTAACATGATTCAAGGTGAATTCAAGGATGATGATGAAATCATCAATTCGCTCAAGCAAAAATATACTCCTGATGAAATCAAAAAACTGTTGGATTGGTACAATGCCTTCGACGACCATCAAGATGGAGTTGAAGAACATATAGAACCTGAAGAAAGGATTTGGGAAACATTACAACCAAGCCTCAACAGCGAAGTATTAGAAACATCAGTAATTCCTTTGTTTAATCGCAAAGTAATTCGTTGGGCAATTACAGGTATTGCAGCCAGTTTCCTGGTATTGTTAGGCTGGTTTTGGCAGCCACAAAAAGAAAGTAATCTTCAAGAAACGATGGGGTTCAAAGAAGTTTCACAAAAAGAGCGTTCGTTGTGGCAATCATTTACCAACACAAGTAAAGCGATTCATGAATTAGCCTTACCAGATGGTAGTAAAGTTTGGCTGAATCCATCCACCACCATTTTGTATAAAATTGTAAAAAATGCGGCAACCAGAGATGTGTATTTAGAAGGAGAAGCGTTTTTCGATGTAAAACCCAATAAAGAACAGCCTTTTTATGTAAAAAATAAAGGTTTGAATGTAGTGGTGTTGGGAACAAGTTTCAATGTGGTGGCATCTTCCAAAGATGCAAAATATGAAGTTTCGGTGGTGACGGGAAAAGTAAAAGTAAAATACCAAGACCCCGAAAATAGCGAACGTTTCAATCAAGTAATCATTACACCACAACAACAAGTAGTGATTCAGAAAGAAGAGAATACTTTAGAAACGCATGATTTAACCCTTGAAAAAAGTAAACACCGACAGCTTTGGGAGCCAATCAGCATCAGTTTTGATGAAGTAACACTTGATAAAGTATTGACCCGACTGGAAGTAGAATATGGCATGACTATCCGTACTCCCAACATGAACATTCGTAAATGCACACTTTTCGCCAATTTCACCAACCAGCGTTTACCCGTGATGATGGATATTATCTGTAGTTCTATCAATGCTACTTATCAGATTGAAGGCAATGAAATTACCATTATTGGCGAAGGCTGCTTGTAGGAATTGAGAGTTATGAGTTGTGAATGATGAGTGACAGGTTTTTAAATTAAAATAGCGATAAACAACATTGCAACTCTTATTAAAAACATCTTGATTATCAGGATTTTAGCAAAGTATTTTATTTTCAACCAATACAATTACAATAAAAAAAGAGGGCTTGAAGTGTTACCAGCACCCAAGCCCAACAATTACCCCAATCATTTCCTAGGTGATTTAAGAGTAATGTAGATTTCAAACACAAAATCGTACAAAGCAAATTTATGGAAAAACAATTTATTAAGACAACATTTTTCAAAATCATGAGGATGACTGTCATTCAGTTGGCCATTACTGTAGCTTTCATGGTGGCATCGTATGCCAAAGAAGCCAAAGCACAGGAAGTTTTAGCCAAAACCGTGACTGTTTCTATAAAAAACAGTACGATTAAAGGCGTACTTAAAGAGCTAGAAAAGGAATCGGGAGTACCTTTTGTTTTTAGTTCAAAGAACAATATCTCGCAAGCGACGAATCTTACTTTGACGGCTACCAACGAAAGCCTGAAAAATATATTGAGCCGTTTCTTGCCTCCGCTTAATATCGGCTATAAAGTTGTGCATAATGCCATCATATTAACGCCCATGTATGCCATTGAGGAAAAAATAGTACTTCCCTCCTCAACGATTGAAACGTCCATGCCCAGTATCACCGCCGACGTTACTATTAAAGGTAAAGTGGTGGATTCAGAAACAAATGAAACTCTTCCGGGCGTGACGGTAAAAGTAAAAGGAACTACTGCTGGAACAACGACAGACGTTAACGGAAAATATAGTATTTCGGTAGCCAAAGGTGCCACTTTAGTTTTTTCTTTCATCGGGATGAAAACGCAAGAGGTTACTGTTGATGGTCGTACAGAAATCAATGTATCACTTGCACCAGACAACAGTATGCTCGAAGAAGTAGCCGTAGTAAGTGATGGTTATGGTTTGGTAAAGAAAACCGACAATACGGGTTCGGTATCAAGTATGTCGGCTAGGGATTTAAAAAATATTCCAATCACCAGTGCTGCACAAGCAATGACGGGTAGAATGGCCGGTGTTAGTGTAGTAACGACAGACGGTTCTCCAGATGCTGATGTGGTGATTCGTGTACGTGGAGGCGGTTCACTTACGCAAGATAATTCACCTTTGTATGTGGTAGATGGTTTTATTGTAAACAGTATCAAAGATGTTCCTCCTTCGGATATTGAAAGTATCAACGTTTTGAAAGATGCAGCGGCTACGGCAATTTATGGTGCTCAGGCATCCAATGGTGTGGTGGTAATTACCACGAAAAAACCTCGTCCGGGTCGTACTACTGTTTCATACAACGGTTTTATGCAATTCAAAGCATTGCCATCTGACAGAGCCTATAAAGTACTTTCTCCTTACGAATACGTTTTGGTAAACTATGAAAGAGCTAAACTAAAAACGGCTACTGATGTGAACAACATAGAGAAGTTTTTTGGAAAATACGGCGATTATGATTTGTACCAAAACAAAAAAGGAACTGATTGGCAAGACGAACTTTTCGGTTCTCCACGTACTACTCAATCACATAATTTAAGTATTAGTGGTGGTAACGAAAACACAACAATGAGCTTAAGTTTGACGAACAATACTGACCAAGGATTACTTACTGGTTCGGGTTATAATCGTAATGTTATCAACTTCAAAATCAATCAAACGATTACTAAAAAATTGAAATTTGATGCTTCCGCTCGTGTTACGAATACCATCGTTGACGGTACTGGTACATCAGGTTCTGCACAACTTAATATTAAAGATGCAGTTCAAACAAGACCGATAAATGGTATTGCTGATGAATTAGACATTGATTTAAGTAGTGCTGGAACGGATGATGATTTTGCTTCTTTCCTTTTGGCACTTGTAAATCCTAAAAAACTTGTATTGCAAGACTGGCGTAAAAGAACAACACAAGACTATGTTTTTAATGCTGGTTTAAGTTGGGAAATTCTTAAAGACCTTAATTTAAAATCGACGATTACAGGTTCTAAATCATTCGATAAAAACTTACGTTATTATGGGCCATTAACTGGTGAATCTTTCAATAATGGGAGTAGCTTACCTATTGGCGAAAAAACCGTCAATGAAAATGATTCTTTCCGTTGGCTAAATACATTGGGTTATCAAATGTCTGGTTTAGGAAAACATAAACTAGATTTTTTACTAGGTCATGAAGTATATTCTTTGGGTGGCGATGTAAGTTTCATTCGCACAGAAGATTTTAGAGCATCTATTACTCCACAGGAGCTTTTTGCTAATTTATCTTTTGGACGAACAGACCGCCAATATACTAGTGAAAAAATTAGAGAGAATCGTCTTTCAGGCTTTGGTCGTATCAATTATCAATTCAAAGACCGTTACTTGGCTGCTATTACTTTCAGAGCGGATGCTTCAAGTAAATTCAGTGCAGAAAACCGTGTAGGTTTATTCCCTGCTTTAGCTTTAGGTTGGAAAATTTCTGAAACAAAACTCTTCAAAAGTATTACCGCTTTGGATGAATTGAAACTTCGTGTAAGTTATGGTGCTACTGGTAACGACCGTATTGATGCTACTGCAACAAAATTCTTGTTTGAAGCTACAACACTTCGTGGCCCTGGTTTTGGCAATATCGATAACGTTTATTATACCCCAACTGGAAGTACACTATATAATTCAAATTTGAAATGGGAAACAACTATCAATAAAAACCTTGGTTTAGATTTCGCTTTCTTCAAACAACGTTTAGTCGGAAGTATTGACTTGTATCAGAACGTTACCAAAGATTTATTACTTCAATCTGCCATTCCTTCAAGTTCTGGTTTTACTAGACAATGGAACAATGTGGGCAGTACTTCAAATAAAGGGATTGAATTAGCTTTAACAGGTTATTTCATTGATAAATCTGATGTTTCTTTCTCTGCAAACTTCAACTTCGGAATTAATAGAGCAAAAGTTGAAGCACTTGATGGAACTACGGAACGTTTCTTCCAATCGAACTGGGCAAGTACTGATTTACGTGACCAAGACGATTTCTACGTAAAAGTTGGTGGTACTTTAGGTGATATTTATGGTTACGTTACAGATGGTTTTTACTCAACCAATGATTTCGCAAGCTACGATGCTACTGCTAAAAGATATATCCTAAAAGAAGGAGTAATTAACTCTACTTCAATCACAGGAAATTCAGCTATCAGACCGGGCTTTATCAAACTAAAAGACATTAATGGCGATGGCGTGGTAAACAGCCTTGACCGTAAGGTTATCGGCAATACACTTCCAAAAGCACAAGGTGGTTTCGGCTTTAATGGTCGTTATAAAGGATTAGACGCTTCGATATTCTTCAACTGGTCGTATGGAAATGATGTCTATAACACTGGTAAAATTCAGTATAACCAATTCCGCCGTGTTACTTATGGAAACCTTACAGATGCCATGAGTCTTGAAAATCGCTTTACTTATTTAGACGTTGACGGAAAATACACAGGTACTCCGGGAGAAATCGTAACCGACCTAACGCAATTGGCTGAATTGAATGCGAATAAAAACATTTGGTCGCCACTTGGTTTTAGCGATTCGCAAGCATTAATCAGCGACTGGGCTGTTGAAGATGGTTCTTTCATCCGTTTAAACAACTTAAACATTGGTTACTCTTTACCAAAAAGCTGGATTTCTAAACTTGGTATGTCGCAATTAAGAGTCTATGTAACAGGCAATAACCTTTATTTATGGACGAAATACTCTGGTTATGACCCAGAAGTAAGTACTAGCAGAAGTAGCTATTCTGGCTTAACACCTGGTGTAGATTATTCATCTTTCCCTAGAAGCCGTTCTTATACTTTTGGTGTTAACATTACTTTTTAAGTTAAGAAAGCAATCTATAATCAACATAAATAAGCTGAACGTTCAGGCGAACAGTTATTAAAAATAATTATGAAAAAGAAATTACTGATGCTCGCAGCCTTGTCAATTTTTATGACATCCTGCAAAGACTTTTTAGAACCAGATTCATTATCAACTTTCGATACGAATTATATTTATTCAAACGTGGACGATGCTCGTAAAGGAGTAAATGCCATTTATGAATCTTTTGGGCAAGATGCCTTCCGTTCAAGACTTTCAAATAACATGGCGGGTAATACCGACATCGAACACCAAAGTGGCTGGTCGAGTTCGGCAGACCGTTATCAAATCTGGGATTTAAGCGCCCTTGCTACCAACAGTGATTTACGTATTACGTGGAATGCCGCCTATACTGCTATCAGAAACTGTAATGTAGCCATTGAAGGCATTGAAGCCAGTGCCGCTCTTAAATCGTCGGATGCTACGATTTCTAAAAAAATGTATCAAATGCTTGGCGAAGCTTATACCATTCGTGCTTATTGGTACAGTATGTTAACGTTTTATTTTGGAGACGTTCCAAATGTTCGCCTTGCACCAAAAGCTGGAAACGATTTCTTTTTACAGAAAGAAGACCGCAATGTTATCTTGACACAAGTAATTCAAGATTTAATTGATATTGAAGGAAAAATGTCTTGGGCTGACCAAACTAGCTATGGTATTGAACAAGTAAACCGTGAATATACACTCGGAATGATTGCTCGCTTAGCATTACAAAGAGGTGGATATTATCTTACTCCTTCTTTAGCGATGGAACGTAAATCTGATTATTTAGAATACTATAAAATTGCTAAGGAATATTCAATGAAATTAATTACGCTGAAAGACCGTGCTTTACCAACAGATTTCAGACAAGTATTTTTGAATGAATCAAAATTTGTAACCCCAACCAATAGCGATATTTTATTTGAAATACCATTCGCCAATGGAAATGGTGATGTTGGCTGGAACATCGGAATTACTGTTGACGGTGGAACAACTGCGGCACATAGTTATGGTTCAGGAAATAACTACATGGCAATTCCTCCAACTTATTATTTCTCGTTTGATACTTTGGATATTCGCCGTGATGTTACTTGTGCTTTGTATAAAATCAACACAAGCGGACAAGCCGTTTTCGTAAACAATTCGATGAACATCGCTCAAGGAAAATGGAGTCGTTGGTTTTTAGATAAAGCACCTGGTGCTTCAACAGCCAAAGGAACAGGCATCAACTGGCCAATGTTGCGTTACTCTGATGTTTTATTGATGTTGGCAGAAGCTGAAAATGAATTAAATGGCCCTACAGCTACTGCACAAGTTGCTTTGAGAAGAGTACGTCAACGTGCTTTCGATTCAAAATATTGGCCAGAAAAAGTGACGAACTACATTACAAGTATTTCGGGAAGTAAGCAAATGTTTTTCGATGCTATCGTCAATGAAAGAGCTTGGGAATTTGGTGGTGAAATGATTCGTAAATATGAATTAATTCGTTGGAATTTATATGCTAAAAAATCGCAAGAACTTGTAGCAACAACCAAAGAAATGGCAGATGCAGCTTTTACAGGTTCAGGGAATTATTCTGAATTACCAGATTATATGTACTGGAAAAGAGATGCAAGTGGCAATTTCAAAGTTTTAAATCCTAGTAGAAAGTATGTTGGCACACCAGATGCTACTTGGACAAGAGTATCGTTTCTAGCAAGTTTAAAACCAACACCAACTACTTATCAAGAGTGGATTACTAAAGATTGGGAGAAATACTACAACGGCCCAGTGCCAGGTGTTGCTCGATACATTTTCCCAATTCCAGCAGAAGCCATTACGAATAGTCAAGGTAAATTAGTGAATGATGGATACCAATTTTAGGTGAATGTTTAAGTGGTGATTTAGTGAGTTTTCGATGAATAATTCACTAAATCACAATTCACTGATTCATAATTAAACGAAGAAATACTCATGAATAAAACACATATAAAACAAGGTTTCGCAGTAGTCATAGTGAGCATAATGGCTTTCTTTGCTTGCAAACCAGAAGAGGAAATCACGGCTGAAACTCGTCTTTTCAGACCCGTTTTAAACAAAGAACTTTCTGCTAAAAATAATACCATCATCGTAAACATGGGAAATATCAAAGCAGCAACAGGTTATACCGTAGAAGTGAGTAGAGATACTTTCAAAACAACTGATTATACTTTTAAAGTAGATACAAATTATGTTATTGTTGACGAAACCTTGCTGAAAGGTGAATCTCTTTATTGGAATACTTCTTATCAAGTACGTGCCAAAGCACATGCTACTAAAACAGAATTAGATAGTAAAATATCAGATTTAGGAAGTGTAAAAACTGAAAAATTTCCGAGTATTATGGCTACTCCTACAGCTGCCGATGTAATTGATGTAGCTGCTAGAATAAGATGGACAACAGGCGGTGTAACCGTTGCGAAAGTAAAAGTATTTGCCAAAACAGACCTAAAATTGGCTACTCCTTTAGCACAATATGATGTTTCAGAAGCTGATCAAAAAGCTGGAAGCACGATTGTTAGTAAATTAAACCCGCTCACTACTTATCAATTAGCCATTTATGCTGCTGATGGTACCATTAAAGGTTGGGATAATTTTACCACTATCAGCCGTGCGGTTGATACAAGTAGCCCGAATGTAATCGACTTATCAGAAAGTGATGACCCAACTGCATTGAACACTGCTTTATTGAATGTAGTAGAAGGCGGAACTATTGTTTTGAAAAAAGGTGCTACTTATACCATGCCAGTTAACAATTTTGCTAAGTCTGTTACTGTAACAAGTGCTTATGGTTTTGGCGAGCAAAAAACGATTATTACGACTTCGGGTGGTGGGAATATTGCTGCGGGCGTTACTTTAGACTATATTCGTTTCAATAATATCGAATTTATCGGAGCAGACATCGGTGGAAGTTATATTTTCAATCCCAACATCGCTACTTTAACAACGGTTAAAGAACTTTCTTTGGATAATTGCATTGCTTCAAATATGCGTGGTTTATTGCGTATTAGAGGGAAATTCTTTGCGAACAATTTTATTATCAAAAACTCTATCATTCACCAAATTGGTACTTATGGTATTTTAACAACTGATACTGATGGTGCTGGTAATGCGGCTGTAGATAATATTATTCTCCAAAAAAGTACTTTCAGTAAAATCAATATTTTCTTGACTTCTCGTCAGAATTCAAATTCAGTTTTGATTGAAGACTGTACTTTGAGTGAAGTAGCCACCAACAGCGGTTCATTATTCAACTGGCGTGGTGCAGCTGGTTTGCGAAACGTGACGAATGGTATTAAAATTTCAAACTGTATTTGGGGACATGCTTGGGATCAAGCGGGTACTGCAGTATTGGCAGTTCGAGGAAAATCTGCTGGTTTAGATGTAACAAACTTTACTGTTTTGAATACTTATACAACTGGCGATTTCTCTTATGTGGCAGGAACTGAAATCTCTGGTTTACCTTCGTTTACTTATACCAAAAAAGCTGCTGAACTTTGGGTTAGTCCTTATTCTGGCTTAAATTTCAATTTTAAAGATGCTACTTTCCCTGGTCGTAAAGATACTGGTGACCCACGTTGGAGAGTAAAATAGCTTATTGTTGAAAATAAACAAGATTAAAATACACTTAATTCTCAGCCATTTATCTAGGAGAAAGCAAATATCCTTCGGTTGAGAATGAAGTAATTGAACTCAAAAAATATGTCAAAAAAAACCTTCCTCCTCTTAGCTTGTTTGGTAAGTTTTCAAATACTTGCCTGTAAAAGTACTCAAATCACACAAAGTGTTCAGACAAACGCTTATCCACAAGATTCTGTGGCTGAAAGAATGCTTTTGTACCAAAGAGATAATGGAGGCTGGCCTCAACCCGGTGGCGATGCTATCAATTATAAATTAACAATTTCTGAAAGTTTACGAGCAAAATTATTGTCTGAAAAAAAGGTTTACGATACGACTATCGACGATAAAGCTACCACAAACGAAATCAATACTTTAGTTTCTGCATACAAGAAAACACAAAACCCAGCTTATCTACAAGCTGCCGAAAGAGGTATCAACTATTTATTGGCAGCACAAAATAAAGCTGGTGGCTGGGGACAATTTTTCCCCGATACTTCGGGCTATCATAAACACATTACTTATAATGATAATGCCATGATGGATGTCATGAAAGTATTGCAAAATACTGCTAATGGGCAGCATGATTTTGAGCTTGTTTCTCCTTCTTTAAGACCTTTAGCAAAACTTGCCATTCAAAAAGGAATTACTTGTATTTTGAATACACAATACAAACAAAATGGCAAATTAACGGCTTGGTGTGCTCAACACGACCGTGAAACTTTACTACCTGCCAAAGCTCGTAAATTTGAATTACCTTCATTAAGTGGTGCTGAAACCGTTGGCATTGTGACTTTTTTAATGGAGATTGATAACCCTTCTACTGAAATTAAACAAGCAATAAAAGCAGCAGTCAATTGGCTTGATTCCGTAAAATTAGTAGGAATTAAAATCGAAGAAGTGAAAGACCCTTCCTTGCCAAAAGGTAAAGACCGTTTGGTAAAAACAGACCCCAATTCAACGCTCTGGGCAAGATTTTATAATACTGAAACGAATGTACCTTTCTTTACAGGCAGAGACAGCGTACCTAGAGCAACGTTAGCAGAAGTAGAAAATGAAAGACGTGTTGGCTATGCTTATTATGGTACTTGGCCAGCTAAACTTTTAAGTACCGATTACCCAGCTTGGCTAGAAAAATGGGATAAAAAATAAAAAAATACCTCTATTTCAATCAATTGCTTAGTTCTCTTTAATATTTCTCAAAAGGGAACTAAGCATTTTTAACCTTTTTAACGGAAAATATATTCCTGATAAAATCCGATGAAAACTCCTTTATCATTGAGTAAAGGCAAAAAAAGCTTTTTTTTGCCTTTGATACTCCTTTTGCTTTTTTCTTTGACAATCAAGGCTCAACAACTAGCATTTCCAACTGCCGAAGGTGGCGGACGCTTCGCAAAAGGTGGACGAGGCGGAACGGTTTATGAAGTAACCAACCTCAACGATACTGGTGCTGGAAGTTTAAGAGATGCGATTAGTCAGCCAAATCGAACCATCATTTTTAAAGTTTCTGGCGAAATAAAATTAAAAAGTCGATTACAAATCAAACAAAACAACCTAACTATAGCAGGACAAACTGCTCCGGGACAAGGTATTTGTATCACAGGTTATACCGTCAATATTTCTGCATCAGATATTATTATTCGTTATATCCGATGCAGATTTGGTGATGACAATGCCGTTGACGACGATGCGATGAACAGTTGGAACGGTACTCATCAAAACATCATTGTTGACCACTGCTCTATGAGTTGGTCAATTGATGAAACGGGTTCATTTTATGGCATTCGTAATTTTACTTTACAATGGAGTATTCTAGCAGAAAGTTTATTTAACTCTAAACACGATAAAGGCAAACACGGCTACGGCGGTATTTGGGGCGGTGCAAACGCTACTTTTCACCATAATTTATTGGCACATCATACTTCCCGAAATCCACGTTTTGGAGGTACTCGTCCGGGCTATATTCCTTATGACCCTTCTGAAGAATTAGTTGATTATCGCAATAACGTATTATACAACTGGGGAAATATCAATTCATCTTACGGTGGCGAAGGGAGCAGAATTAACATGGTGAACAATTATTATAAACCCGGCCCAGCTACACCGGGGAATTTAACGACAAGTTCTAGTTCCAATAAAAGAAATCGTTTGCTCAATTACTCCAATTTTGTGGTAGATAACGGAACAGACACTACTTGGGGTGGTAAATTTTATATTGATGGCAATGTGGTAGCTGGCTATCCAGATGTTTCGGCAGATAACTGGACAAAAGGTGTACAAAAAGATAGTTATGCAAGAGCCGATGAATTAATAAAAGCCGCCCGACAAAGTGTTCCTTTTGCTACTGCTCCTTTGCGTACTCAAACTGCGGAACAGGCATATTTAACGGTATTGGATAGTGCTGGGGCAATACTTCCACGACGTGATGCTGTTGATGCCAGAATTATTCGTGAAACAAAAAATGGCACGGCTACTTATGAAGGTGCTGGTTATTCAACGGTAAAAGATGCGGGCGTTACCCACCCATCTGGAATCATTGATAGTCCTACTGATGTTGGGGGTGTTCCTAAGTATGGTTCAAATACGCCATACAAAGATGCTGATAAAGATGGTATGGACGACCTTTGGGAAACAGCCAATGGTTTAAATCCCAATAATGCTAGTGATGGAAATATGATTGCATCAAATGGATATACCAATTTAGAAAACTTCTTGAATGGCATTAATAAAGATACTGGAACTGGAGAAATTGCTGGCGGTGCTGCCATTATTGATTTGATGGGCTACGATGCAGTAGTAGCAAAAGACGGTACTGGTTCTTTTAAAACGATTCAAGCTGCGATTGACGCTGCCCCTATTAATGCTACTAAACCTTATAGAATCTTCATTAAAAATGGTAAGTATCTTGAAAAAGTATCAATCGTTACGAATAAAACCTTTATTCATCTCATAGGGGAAAGTGCCGCCAAAACCATTATTTCTTGGAATGATTATTCTGGCAAAGTAAACCCTGCGGGTGGAACTTACGGCACAAGTACTTCTGCTACTTTAACCATTAAGTCGGCAGACTGTTATTTGCAAAATTTAACGGTTGAAAACACCACTGGTGATGCACCACAAGCTTTAGCCATTTCTTTGGAAGGCGATAGAAACGTTGCAAAAAGCTGTATTTTTTTGGGTGGACAAGACACTATTCTAAGTAATGGAGATGGTAAAAGACAATACTTCAAAAACTGTTATATCGACGGTGTGGTCGATTTTATCTTCGGAAGTGCCATTGCTGTTTTTGATTCTTGTATAGTTTATGCAAAAGACCGAGCAGATAGATTATCAGGAAGTTATATCACAGCTGCCAATACACCCGTGACTCAAACTTATGGTTATATTTTCCGAAATTGTATTTTGCCGTCAAACACAGGAGTAACTTCTTACGTGTTGGGCAGACCTTGGCAGAATGATGCTTCAACGGCTGATGTTGCTAAAAAAGGGAACAAAGTAGTTTTCTTGAATAGTATTTACGGCAACAAAATTGTCAAACCAGAAGGTTGGTCAACTTGGGATACTGGTACAAATACATCCATCATTACTTATGCAGAATACAAAAACAAACGCTATGATGGTAGTTTGGCAGATATTAGTAAAAGAGTAACATGGTCAAAGCAATTAAGTGATACTGATGCATCGGCTTATTACGATAATACCAAAGTATTTGGCAATTGGAATCCATGTACTACTACTCCAGATTTTTGTACAACCCCAAAAGCAGAAATTGCTTTGGTAAATATTAAAGTAAACAAAGGAGTAAATCTTTCTACACCTACTTCTTTTGCATGGAACACAGCTTGGGCAATGAAAGACATTCGCTATGAATTGTACAGAAGTACAGACAATAAAGCAACTTTTACGAAGCTCAATGAAACCGTTGCTAGTACGGATACAATCATCAATTTTAGTTTGACAGATGCCGCTCCTGCTGCTGGCAAAACTTATTACTATTTATTAAGAGGAAGCAAAACTGGTTTTAAAGATTTTGTATCAGATACTTTAACCGTTTCAAGTGTTCCAACAATTACGATAGTTGGTACACCCAAAGATTTTATGCAAGGTTTGGGAAAAGCTTCTGCTGCACAAGTGTATAGTTTATCTGCCGAAAACTTAGCCGAAAAACTAAGCATTACAGTCCCTAATAATTTTGAAATTTCTGCTGATGCTGGCAAAACTTGGCTTGGTTCTTCAAGTAATTTTTCCTTGACACCTACCAATGGCAGTATTACTTCAACAAGTATTCAGGTGCGTTTAAATAGTACCCAAGCAGGTACTTTTAGTGGAAATATTCTGCATGTAAGTAAGGATGCAACCAGTAAATCTATCTCAGTAAATGGTTCTACACAAACCGACCCATTACCAATTTCACAGCGTTTGGCTTTTTGGGCAATGAGTTCATCTGATAATGATAGTCTGGCATTAAGAGCTAAAGGTGTATCTGTTGCAAAACCAGTTCTGAAAAAACTTAGCCTTTCCAATAATTCGGTGATTCCTGCATACTCGACATTGCACGGACAAGCCTTTGCTCCTTCAGTTGATGGCGGAGGTTTATGGACGACCGCTGGCGGTGGATTTGGTAATAATTTGAATCGTGGATTATACGAACAATTTGTGCTGAAAGCTTCTTCTGGCTTTTCGGTAAAAGTAGATTCCTTGAATTTAAAAATGTCGTTATATGCCGCAGCAACTGGAAAGTTTGCTATTGTTTATTCTAAAACTGGTTTTAAGGCTGATTCTGCTGATGTTTCAGGCGGCTTGATAAATGGTGTACCTATGCCAAATACTGCCAATGGTGCATTTACCACGCCCACTTTGCCTGTTTCAGAACCTAGTGAAACGGCAACTTTCTACCAATTAGCCCTCAATGGTGCAAACGGAATCAATCTAACAGCGGGAGATTCAATTACTATCAGAATGTATTTTAGTACGGGTAGTTCAAGTGCGGGACGATATGCCAAAATTAAAGATTTGAGCGTGTTGGGTTCTGTCAAAGATTTGAATATTATGAAACCTGTAGAACTTACCATTAGTCAAAACTTACAAGATTTTGTTTACTTGATTGGCGGAGTTCCTGCAAACATCCAAACTTATAATCTTTCAGGCGAAAATCTACTGGGTGAAGTCACGCTGTTGCCTCCTCCTCATTTTGAAATTTCTTTAGATAATACTACTTGGGTGAATGCAGCTTCAAGTTTAAAGCTTTCACCTACGGCAGGAAAATTACCTCAGACAAGTATTGCTGTAAGAATGACAGCTAAATTAATAGGTACTTTTACAGGAAATATTACACATGCTTCGTCGGGTATGAGTGATAAACTAGTAGCCTTAAAAGGAACAGTGAATACTCCTTTAACGATGGAAGAAGAATCTGTCTATAAAATTTCACTTGGGCCAAATCCAGCACAGCAAACTTTAAAAGTATTTCATCCAATAGATAAAGCAAGTTTAACTATCTTAGGAGCAAACGGTCAAAAAATTCAACAAATTGATACACAACACTATTCAACTTTTACCATCATCAACCTTGAACATTTATCTTGTGGTCAATATTTCATTGAATACCTTTCAGACAAACATCGAGCAATATTGAAGTTTATCAAAAACTAACTAATTTATTAGCAAATTGTGATTGATAATTAGAAATAAAAATCTAATTATCAATTACTTGCAAACAATAAAACATCTCTTAAATTGTACTCATTACTTCAGTATCATTTCAAAAATAGCTTTCTGGGTTTAAAAAACAACTGAGATTACTCCCAATGCTAAAAGAATAAATTACGTGTAGCGGTAACCTTTACGGTTACAGTTTCTTATCTCGGCAATTGTCAATCGGTAACTGCAAGAGTTACCGCTACAGGTTTTATCCTGATATATTTTGCACACCTAATTAATTACTGAGTAATCTGCATTCTCTTGGGTTGTCCCAAAAACTACACATTCCTACACGTTTTTCCCCAATTTCTATCTTTTCTTCTTTCAAATCCAAAAAACTTTTTGTGCTTAAAATTTCGGTTTTTCATCACACAATGATGTGAAGGAATCATAGCTCTTATAAAATCAAAACGCTAAAAATCAATAATTTACAACTTAAATAAGCTTTTAAACCAACAAGCGTTTCATCATCCAAGCATTATTCTTTTAGACTCAAAGAGCGAAAACAGACAGATTCAAATTAAGAAATTTAGATTTACAGGTAAATATCCAAAAACGCAAAATTCCAATTCAATTATTCAAATCTTAAACTTATGTCTTATGAAAACTAAAAGAATCCTTATTTAAGCTCTAATGGCTTTCGGAATTGCTACTTTACAATGGTCATGCAGTAAAGATGATGAAAATGTAATGCCAGAAGCAACCGAGCAAGATCCGAATGCTCCTAAAGGGCAATTGAAAGTAATTATTACTGATGCTCCGATTGACAACGCCGAAGTTAATGGTGCTTTTGTAACGATTACAGAAGTAAGATTAGACGGAAAATGATATGATGCTTATCAAGTGCAAGAAATTGCACCACATAAAAACCTCTGATTGCACCGCCAGCATGAAAGGGGTTTTTATATTTTTATAATAACGAAGCTTCAACCAACTTTCTAAGTTCAACGTATTTCTCTTGTCGGCCATCAGATTTTAGGTAAAAGGTCATTAAAAATGCACAGTACTTTTTGTCATTATTAATCCAAGGAAAACTACCAAAGAGTCCCGGACTACTAATTGCACCATTTGCCATCATCCATTCGCCAAAGCCGTATCCCAAGCCACCAGCCTCCGTAGGTGAATGTGCCACTTTTACTTCGGCAGTGATTCTATTAACTTGCATTTCAGCAATACTTTTTTCTGAAAGAATTTGTTTCCCCTGAAAATTCCCTTTGTTCAGAATCATCTTCAAGAAATTCATATAATCATTGGGCGTACTGCTTGCACCACCTGCGGGTAAAGCTACTTTTGCCTTACCAAAATCGGTATTTTTCATCTCAAGTGGTGATGCAATACGTTCGGCAAATAATGTTTCAAAAGATTTTCCACTTATCTTTTCAATTACGGCACCAGCTATCTGCAAACCTGTATTACTGTAACGAAATACTTTCCCTGCTTGTCCTTCGATTGGATATTGAGCAATCTGTTCGATGGCTTCATCCATACTACCGATGGCTCTGATTTCTTTCAAGTTTTCTCTTAAATCTGGCGATAAAATTCCCGTTGTATGCGATAAACATTGTTTTATCGTAATTGCACCTTTGCCATTTTTAGAAAGTACAGGCAAAAATTTCCCGACAGTATCCGTAAGTTTTAGTTTGCCTTCATCCACAAAAGTCATCACTAATGCTGCACTCAGCCATTTGCTACAACTAGCAATGGGTTGTTTTGAATTAGCAGTATAATCACTAAAATCTGCTGTTTTACCCTGACGGGAAGCAATCAATTTGCCAAGTATTTTCTGCCTATTATTCATCTGATTCACAGCATGACTATATACTATTTTGCCATCTTGATAAACCATTAAAATAGCTCGTCCGCCCATGTCATCAACATTGTTTTCAAGCCATTGATTGAGTTTAGCGTATTGTTCTTGTGCAAAAGCATTTCCTGCTAAACCAAAGAACAACCACAGCAATAAAATATTCTTTTTCATGATTTTGGGAGTCAATCAATTACAATTTAATATTCTTGGGTTTTCAACACTTCCACAACGAAACTCGTATTTACTTTGGTTGTATTTCGGACTGGGATTATCAGTTACTTCTAAAGCTGTCATTATTTCTCCTTTATAACTGGGCATTGTTATTTGTTCTGATGCTCCATTTCCCAAAGCTGTTTTTTTAGCCGCTTGGTTATTATTAAAACTATAGTCTATCAAGGCATCCAACAAACGATAAACGCCATAGTAATCAAGTGCATCGTAAGCACTTCTGGTGTTTGGCAAATTATGATAAGTATGATAGGTATAACCAGCAATTATTGAGGGTTTTATATAGATAAAATCCTTTTCTGTATCTGCAATATTAATATGTTTGAAAATATCAATCGCCATACGATGGTCATTAAAAATATCTTCATCATACACTTGCGTAATCATTTTGGTATTGGCTGGAAAACTTTGTAATTGTTGTGGCGTAATCTGAAAATTATACCAAGGTGCCATTGTGAATAGGAAACGACCATCTTGTCCCCAACCATTTTCGGTAAAAGCTTTATAACTTAAACCAATTGAAGCCCCTCCGCCAAAAGAATGTCCCATAAAACCTACTTTCTTGGTATCAATAATTTGTGGATAATCTGCAACTGCCTTTGAAAATCCTTCCCATAATGTATTATAACGAGCATCAATACTTACACCTATGGTTGGGTAAGGAACAAATACTACAACGTATCCTTTCTTGGCTATAAATTCAAAAAGTCCTCTGTTATATTCTTTCACTTCTCCACCATAAGGATGTGAATAAAAAATGGTTGGTCTGGCAGAATTTACTCCATCTGGATAAAAAATGCTAACCGAAGTACCAGCATACAAGGGATTAGGAAAACTAATTTCTGCTACTTTGTAAGTTCCATCAGCACCATAACCTGATGTTGGGCGTGAAATTGGCCCTTGCAAATCATCATCAATTGGCTCAGTAACGTCGGTTTCTTCAACTTTTGAACAAGATAATATTATCATCAGGTTGATTAAAAATAGGATTGCTTTCATTTTTTTGGATTAATAGAAGAGGTTTTATGGAATAATTTAATTGCTGTAAGCTTATTGATTACGCATTTTTTCCTTCATTTTATCTTGCAATTCGTCTTTAATTACTTCGTATTGCTTGAACTGTTCTTTACTAAATACTTTTTTGAGTTCAGCTTCTTTTTCATTTTGATTCGATTTTAACTGTCGAAACTTAGCCAATTTACCATCGCTACTTTTCATAATTGGTTCGTTTTTCAAGGCATATTTGAGGTTAATATCCTTTACTTTTTGTACTTGAACAGAATCAAGATGAAGTTTTTCTTTCATCCATTCTGTCTGAAAACTGGCTCTTTCTTCTGCCGAACTTCCTTTAAGTTTTCCAGTACCTTGTGCAAAAGATGATTGAGAAATCAGTAAAAACATCAAAGCAAATACGGTTAATACGATTTTGAAATTTGGGTAATTTTTCATGATTTTAGTTGAATGAATTGTGAATATTTGATTTAGATTTATTATTTACTTTATTTGAATTTTAACATTTTGAAATAGTCTATAAAACCTTGTAATACTAATTTGAAGGGATTATAACTTAAAAATCCTGTGGTTAAACCGTACTGTACTTTTTCTGTTTCTGGCTGATAAGTACCAAAAAGTCTATCCCAAATAATGAGTACTCCCCCAAAATTTTTATCAATATACATGGGGTTACTGCCGTGATGCACCCGATGGGAAGAAGGCGTATCTAACACCTTTTCAACAAGTCCCAATTTCCCTACAACTTCGGTGTGTAGAAAGAATTGATACACAAGATTTAAGGCATAAGAGAGTACGATAAAGTCGGCTGGCAATCCCAATAATACGGCTGGTACAAAAAACAGTGGACTAACAATTGCCGAAAACCAATTCAGCCGATAAGCTGCTGTGAGGTTCATTCGCATGGCTGAATGATGTACTTGGTGAAATGCCCAAAGTGGTTTCCAAAGATGTGATGCCCGATGAAACCAGTAATAAATAAAATCTGTGACGAAAAAAGTCAGCAGAAAAATAATCAATGTGTGTGGCAACGTCGCAAAAGAATATTTTGCAAAAAAGCCTAAAGTACTTAGCTGATAACCCGCAAACAAGTATTTTGAAAACTGAAAACCCATGAATATCGTCATATTGGCAAGGGTTTCCTTTAGTTCATAAGCCGCTTTTTGTTTTTTCCAACTCCAAATAATCTCTGCACTTATCAGCAGAAAAATAAATAGAAGTATGTAAATGCGAAAAGGTTCTATTGAATGTTTCATCTTCTTAGGATTAAATACGATGTAAATTTGGCTAAGAAAAAGAATACATATCAGCGAAAAACAGGTGAAACTGACAAACTGAGGGATGAAGTGTTTTAATACCAGAATTAGCTTAATTATTCATCCAATTTTTAAAAACTGATACTCTTACTTTACTAATTAAGATGTGTTCAGTAGGTTCGGGTTTTACTTTTACAGAAAGGCGACCATTGAAGTAAAATTCAATTTCAAGAATAGCCTTGCGATTGACAATAAATTGACGATTCGCCCTGAAAAATAGTGCTGGGTCGATTTGCTGTTCTAATTGTTCCATCGAAAACTCCATGATGTACTGCTTATCATCTAAAGTATGAGCATATACAATTTCGTTGCTGGTATAAAACCAAGCAATTTTAGCTGTTTCTAAAGGCAATAACTTATCTCGATGATGAACAAGGAAAGATTTTTTATAGGATTTTAGTCCAGCATTTACATTGTCCAACAATTGGGCTAACTTTTTCCCGTCCAATTCCTGTTCAGAAGGTTTTGTTAGGTTTTCAAACTTAGCTAAAGCTTGCTCAATTTCCTGTTCGTCAAATGGTTTCAGGATATAATCAATGCCATTATTTTTAAATGCTTGAATGGCGTAATCATTATAGGCAGTCACAAAAATAACTGGACGATTGATGTTTACTTTTTTAAAGATGTCGAACGATAAACCATCCGCCAATCTGATGTCCATAAAAACTAAATCGTATGGTGATTGATTGTTCTCGAACCAGTTTATCGCTTCGCTTACACTTTGGAGTATCGCTAAAATGCTGATTTTTTCGTTCAGATTTTTCAATACATATTCCAAATTTCGGGCAGTGACGACCTCATCTTCTACCAATACTAAGCGTAATTCTTTCATATTTTGATAGGCAATTTAACGCTAAAGGATTCTTTTGTTTTTTCAATCTCAATGTCAGCATTGAAAAGTAATCTAAAACGCTCATTCAGATTAACCAAACCTATACCAGTACTACCTTCGGGCGTTGTTATTTCTTGCAAATTATTACTCACAATTAGCCATTTCCCTTCCGTATAAATACGAACAGACAAAGGTTTTTCAAGCGTGGTAATATTATGTTTGGCAGCATTTTCCAATAAAGGCTGTAAAGATAAATGGGGAATCATTGCTGAATAAAATGGTTCATCTATATCTATCAACACACTAAAGGCATTTTCAAAACGCATTTTGATAAGTTGTTCGTAAGATTTGAGCGAACTAAGTTCTTCTTCCACCGTAACCAAACTTGTTCCAGCACGCACCAAGGCATGACGAAATACTTTGGAAAGATGGACAATATAAAATTGTGCCAATTTGGGATTTTCCCTAACGATGCCTGATAAACTACTGAGGGAATTGAATAATAAATGTGGATTGAGTTGTTCTTTCAATAACTCCAACTGAGCTTCCAAGTAAAGGCTTTTCAATTGCTCATGTTCATTGTCTTTGCGTTTACTTTCTCGGAGCAATAAAATTATCTTAACAATAATGGCAACAAGTAATGTACTCAATCCAAAACGAGCTAAATAACCAGCACGCACAACACCATTCAGATGATTTTCGGCAAATAAATGCGACTGCACCCATGTACCAACCATGATAGCCAAAAGCACCGCAAAAGCATTGAACAAGTAATACAAACCATATTTCTTTTGCTCACGAATTTGTGCAAAACTTCGGTAAGGATTTAGATTAAGGTAAAAAAGTAATCCACAAAATGCCAAATTATACAACAATTGAAAACTGTATTCGGCAAAATCAAATTGCCAGTAGCGAGCAATAATACCTTTCTCCCTCAAAGCCAACAAACGAGTAGCGTTAACAAGCAAGGCAATCAATAGCGAGCTATACCAACATATCCATTTTTCATTTTTATCCATGCTTTAAATTACTAAAAAAAATCAACTGAATAAGTTTAGCAATTGGTTGAAGCTGAAAAAATTGGGGGTGAAGTGTTTAAGATGAAAGATAAAATATTTCATTTACTATTGATGAGGGAGTGTTTTTAATATAGCTATTGATATAAAAAGAGTCTCCCGACATACTTCAAGTATATTGAGAGACTCCTTTTTGAGGTATTTTGCGGTAATTTATATCTCACGAGATACTTGAAGTATATCACGAGATACTTTTTTGCGGTATTTTGCGGTATTTAGTATCTATCGACATACTCAAAGTATATCACGAGATACTTCAAGTATGTCAAAACCGAAGAAAACCGCAAAATGTTTATTTTTTGATTTCGATGCAAAATGAAACTACTGAATCGGAACGCTTACAATTGTAGTATCCCAATGTAAAATCATATCAACGCCTACTTCTTTTTCATTGAAATCAATCGTAAATTTTTCTGCGTTATCTGTTGTTTGTGTAGATGGAGCTGGTACTCTCAAAACGTCTTTATTTTCATCATAAGATAAACCCCATTGCCCAACTTCAGCATTGAAAATGATTGTCCAATCTCCTTTTTCTGGAATGGTAAAGAGCGTATATGTACCTGCTTTGAGTAATTTTCCTGAAATTGTTACATCTTTTGAAAACTTAATGACTGTTGCTTCGTTCGCTCCAGTTCTCCACCACTTTCCATAAGGTACGAGGGCTTTTTCTGAATCTGTTCCGAAAATCAATCTGCCTTTTTTGGAAGGCTGACAATAATCTACGGTAATACTTAAACCATTTTTTTCGTATGATGCCGTTGAAGATGGACTAAATGATTTGGTATAGTAAAATCTAAATAAAACTGCTACAGAAGCTAAAATTGCTAGGATAATCAGGATAACTCTTAATATTTTCATCATGAATTCTCAATTAGAGAGATTTGGAAACAGTAGGTTGTGATAAATTTGGAATCAATTTTGTAAAAATACGCCATTTTATCTTGGCTTCAAAATGATTCCAAACACCTAATAATTAATTTATATCCACTCGCTCTGCATATCTTTTTCACGTTTTACAATACAACGTTCGGCATCTAATAAATGTAAGTTTTCGTCAATTTCCATACAAGTTTTGGCATCGTGTAACAACTCTTTGTACGAACTCTTGATTTCTTTACGTTTCAGTGCCTCCAAAAATCTACGAATATCTTCATCACTTTCTAAAATCAATGGTGGAACAGCCGTCAATTTTCCGTGGTCATCTTTGGCAACCATCGTAAAATAAGAAGTATTCGTATGTTTTACACTTGCCGTTTTGATGTTTTCGGCCACTACTTTTATACCAACAATCAAAGAACTATTACCCACATAATTCACAGAAGCGTGCAATGAAACAAGCTCTCCTACTTCTACGGGTTGTTTAAATTCAACATTATCTACCGATACCGTAACCACATAAGTTCCCGAATGCTTGGCTGCACATACATAAGCCACCTTATCCATCAATGATAATAAAATTCCTCCGTGAATTTTCCCTCCAAAATTAGCATAAGAAGGAATCATTAACTCTGTAATGGTCGTTCTTGAGTAGTTTACTGTTTTTGCGTTATCCATTGTATTAAAGGTATTTGGTTAGTAAAGACTGTTAAAAACAAAGTAAGGAGATACGATTAATGACTCATAAATATCAAATATTCTGACATTACTCCACAAACTTAGTGGGTTTTATCTAAATTCAATTAGGAGTAAATACATTTTGACCCGTATATTTGCACAAAAATTGAAATTTTCCAAGAAAATCTCTACGAAGAAGTACAAATCCTTCGTAATTAAGCTATATGAATCCTTCCACTTTGATTTGGCTCATTTTATTAACCCCACTCGCAGGGTTTATTGTGCCAATTCTGTTGGGTAAAAAATATAATGCTACAGCTGCTTGGCTGAGCATCGCTTTAACAGGGCTCAACCTTATTTTTTCAATCTTACTGCTTCGTCAAAATCTGCACATTGCCAATCCTCATTTAGTTTTCAATTGGTTTATACTCGGCAAAGAATCTTACTCTTTTGGTTTCTTAACAGATTCGCTGACTTTAATGATGCTGATATTGGTAAACTTTATTGCTTTACTGGTACAGATTTTCTCGTTAGAGTATATGGAAAAAGAACCTGACCAATATCGTTACGTCGGATTTTTAAGTCTTTTCGTATTCTCGATGTTGGGTATCGTTTTGACCGATAATTTATTGGTAATGTATGCTTTTTGGGAATTGGTAGGTTTGAGTTCATACTTATTGATTGGTTTCTGGTATCAAAAACCAGAAGCCGTGAATGCTTCCAAAAAGGCTTTTTTGGTGAATCGTGTAGGTGATGTTGGTTTTTTACTAGGGATTTTTCTTGCCTATTACTTGTTTGGTCTTAGCAATTTTCTGTCATTTAGTACCGAAATGGCGAATGTTTCAGATACTTCGCTAGTACCAGTAGCAGGCTTATTGCTTTTCTGTGGATGTATCGGTAAATCTGCACAATTTCCATTACATACTTGGTTGCCAGATGCCATGGAAGGTCCAACGCCCGTTTCGGCATTGATTCATGCCGCCACGATGGTTGTCGCTGGAGTTTATTTATTGGCTCGCATTCATCCATTATTGGGTTTTGATGAATCTGTGATGGTAGCTTCTGTGGGCTGTATAACGATGTTGATGGGTTCGGTTTATGCCATTTTTCAAACAGATATTAAAAAGACTTTAGCTTATTCTACCATTTCGCAAGTAGGTTTGATGGTGGTTGGCTTGGGTTCTGATGCGTCTATTTTCCATTTATTAACCCATGCTTTCTTTAAAGCTGGATTATTTTTGAGTGCTGGTTCAATTATCCATGCACTCCATCATGTCGGACATGACTTTGATGCCCAAGATATGCGTCTGATGGGAGGTTTACGAAAAAGATTGCCTTTTACTTTTGTTTGTTACATCGTCTGTTCCTTGGCTTTGGCAGGGATTCCATTCTTTTCTGGATTTTTATCGAAAGATTCTATTCTTGCACAAGTAATCGCACAGGCGGAACAACATCAGAGTTTAGCACTACAAGTAATTTCTGTGGTATTTTTTATCGGTATTTTGTTATCTGCATTTTACATGACTCGTCAGGTTTGGATGATTTTCTTTGGTGAATTCAGAAACGAGAAAGCAGATGAATTTGCCATTCATGAAGGTTCTTGGAAAATCACTTTTCCTATCGGTTTATTAGCCATTTTATCGCTTGGTTTTGTATTCACTTTCAACCCACTCAATGCAGAAAGTGCTTGGTTTTGGGAATTTATGAAACCTGAAATGATAGAAAAATCAAGCGAAAACCACTGGGTTGCTTACCTCTCTACAGCTTTGGCTTTTGCAGGAATCGCTTTAGGATATGTATCAAGAAATAAAGTATTTGAATTTACTGTACCAACGTTGGATGTTCTCTATCAAAAAGTATTTGTTAATCCTGTGTTGAAATTATCAGCATGGTTACAAATATTTGACAAAGATTTTCTTGATAGATTCGTGAATATATTTGCAAAATTACAAGTATTGATTGCTAATATGATTGCTTGGTTTGATGCCAAATTTATTGATGGCATTCCGAATACAATGGCATTTTTTGCTGGACTCATCGGAAAAATTACTCGCTCAGTGCAAGCGGGTAAAGTACAACTTTATGTAGCCATGTCGTTTTTAGGCTTGATTGCATTGGTAATTTTTATCGTTTTTTCATCTTGATATTGCGTTTGATACTCTATCAAACACAATTTTTCTTATATCATTATGCCCATTTTATCAGTACTAATATTTTTACCATTGATTGCTTCGTTGGTTGTGGCTTTTTCTCCAGACCAATTCAAGGCGTATTTCAAATGGTTTACGCTAGGCGTTACAGCGATAGAATTAGCGATTTGTATTTACTTATACCAAAATTTTAACCACGATGTTGCCGATTATCAATTCCTTGAACAATTGGATTGGATAACGCTACCATTGGGAAATTTGGGGATTGGTTCTATCGACTACCTTTTGGGTGTAGATGGTATCAGTATGCCTATGGTTTTATTGACGGGCATTGTGATGTTTGTAGGTGCTCTTTCTTCTTTCCAAATTGAACAAAAAGAAAGAGGTTATTTTTCACTTTACTTGTTATTGACAGGTTCGGTGATTGGCTGTTTTATGGCTTTGGATATGTTTTTGTTCTACCTTTTCTTTGAATTCATGCTTTTACCAATGTACTTTTTGATTGGTATTTGGGGCGGACCAAGAAAAGAATATGCTTCTATCAAATTTTTCCTTTATACTTTATTTGGCTCTATTTTTATCTTAATTGTGATGATTGCCCTTTACCTTTCTGTAGTTGACCCAGTAGAAACGGCTGTCAGAATTGGTTTAATTAATGATGTTTCGGAAATCACGCCACAAATTATTACAGAAGTACAAAACTTATTGAAAGACCTAAAAATTCCTTCAGAGCAAATTGTACATACTTTTGATTTAAGATTTATGCCAGATGCAGGTAATTTCCTTCCTGATTCTTGGTTAAATATTTTATCAGGAACACAGATTTTCAGTTTCTCGGCTCGTGCTTTAGCTTTTATTTTATTGATGATTGGCTTTGGTATTAAATTACCAGCCGTGCCAGTGCATACTTGGTTGCCAGATGCTCACGTAGAAGCACCAACACCAGTTTCGGTTGTACTTGCAGGTATTTTATTAAAAATTGGTGGCTACGGATTTTTAAGAATTGCTTATCCAATTTTTCCAGAAGTAGCGACAGAATACGCTTTTGTAATTGTAGCCTTTGGCGTATTATCCATTATTTACGGAGCATTCAACGCTTTAGCCATGAATGATTTGAAGAAAATGATTGCTTACTCTTCGGTTTCGCACATGGGTTTCGTACTCTTAGGTATTGGTTCATTAACTAGCGAAGGTATTAACGGAGCGGTATATCAAATGTTTTCGCATGGAGTGCTTTCGGCAATGTTATTTTTATTGGTGGGGGTTTTATACGACCGCACACACGACCGCCGCATTGATAGCTATCAAGGTTTAGCCAATAAAATGCCACTATATACAGCCATGACGGCTATTGCCTTTTTTGCCTCATTGGGTTTACCTGCATTTTCTGGTTTTATTGGCGAAGTTTTCACGCTGATGGGCGGTTTTAATAGTCCATTAATTCCAAGATGGTTAACAGCAATTGCTGCCTTTGGTTTGGTATTAGGTGCTGGCTATTTTCTTTGGACTTTGCAACGAATTTTCTTTGGAAAATACTGGGTAAGACAATTTGAAGGAACTTTAGAAGACTTAACTTTTAGAGAAAAATCAATGCTTTATCCTTTAGCAATCTTAGCTTTTGTATTTGGTATTTTTCCTCATCTCATTTTTGATTTGACGAATGCTACCATTTCTGAACTATTAAAATTATTTTAACTAATAAGGCATTTTAATAATGGCTGATACTTTTCCTTGAGTATTTACAATTTTCAATGAAGCATTATCGCCATATTGCAATTCTAGGCGTTTTTTTAGGTTCTCTAATCCAATACCGCCCTCATTACTTTTAGGTCTTGGATCAAAAATACCAGAATTTTCAACACTCAAAATGATATAACCTTTTTCTGTTTTGGCAATGACCCTGATATGTCCGCCAGATTTTAATTGTCCTATTCCGTGTTTTACAGCATTTTCTAAAAGTGTATTCAAGGTCATTGGCATAATTAAAATATTTCCAATGTCTTCTTGAATCTGGAAATCATACTCTAGTCGAGTATCAAAACGGAGTTTTTCAAGAGAAAGGTAATTTTCAGCCAAACGAAGTTCTTCACTCAATGTAGCTTTTTGTTGTTCACCAAGGTTCAAAGAAAGCCTGAGTAAATCAGACAATTGAATGATAGATTCACGAGCTTGAACATTATCAATAAGTGTTAATGCTTTAATACTATTCAAAGCATTGAATAAAAAATGAGGATTTAACTGTTTTTTAAGGCTTTCAAGCTTTGATATTCTTAATTCGTTTTCTGTTTGAGACTCTCTTTGTTTTCTATCTTGATAAATGCTTAGGAAACGATACAAATGAAAAAACATAAACCAAGGCCATACTTTCCATACGTTTTTTAGAAAAACTACGATGAAAGCTCCAAAAGTATGATCTGGATAATTAAACAGTTGATAGTCGATAACGGTATAAATTGAGCCTATAGACAAACCTCCAACAATTGGGAAGAGTGCATATTGAAGATGAGTAATATCATCAGGATGAAATCGACCGAGTATGACTTTATAAAAGTGGCTCGAAATTAGTCCAGAAAAAAAATAAAGTAAAAGATAAATAGTTTTAGTAGATTGGCTGAAATCAGCAAATTCAATATGTTGAATGGAAAGAAGTGTAACAATTGTCCAACATATCAATTGAATCAACCAGTAGAATTTAGTTTTATTCATAATTTATAAAATTGAAGTTATACTCAAAAATACTAACAATAGTAGAATAAAACACGTTTGCGAAGAAAAAATAATGACCAAAAAAATATACTTAGCCGATTTACTTGAACATATTCTCGAAAGTCTGAATATTATTTCTCCAGAAGTATTTTTAGGAGCAGTCTTTTTACTCCTTATTATTGCTGAATTATTCCTTTATAAATACGCTTCTCAAAAGACTGATTTATCTGAAAGTACCAACGAAAATACTTATCAAAATACTTTGTGGGGTATAACTTTAATTTCTGTTTTAATCGCTCTCAATCAAGTAATCTTACAATTTTCGAATACAAACGATACTTTTCTATTTGGCGAAATGCTAATATTAGATAGCAAAGCTATTTTCTTTAAAGCATTAAATACACTTTCTGTTTTTTTTCTATTGGCTCATATTTATGTTTCAAAAAGAAAGTACGCTGGAGAATTCTACCCTTTAGTGATTAGTGTTTTGATTGGACTGAATTTAATGACAATGTCAGTCAATTTATTAATGATTTACCTTTCTATCGAAATCGTTTCTATTTCATCCTATATTCTTACAGCATTTAATAAAACCAGAAAAGCTGCTGAAGGTGGTTTGAAATATATACTTTTCGGTGCAGCTGCTTCGGCAGTTATGCTTTATGGAATGTCATTATTATATGGCATGACGGGCACTTTAAACATTGCTTCGCCAGATTTTTCAAGAGGAATTGCTCAAACAGATAATATTGCCTCAACCATTGCGATTGTACTGACACTTTGTGGGTTTTTATTTAAAATATCAGCCAGTCCATTTCATATCTGGACGCCAGATGTGTATCAATCTGCCCCAACGCCAATTGTTGCTTTCTTTGCTGTTGCACCCAAAATTGCGGCTTTTCTTGTCATTATTCGTTTTTACTCTGCTGTTCCTAACGACTTGCAAGTACTTACTGCTGTAATCGCTTTGGCAAGTATTACTTTCGGAAACTTCTCGGCTTTATGGCAAAAAGATACCAAAAGACTACTGGCTTATTCAACCATTGCTCATACAGGTTTTATGTTGATTGGTTTAGTAACGCTTTCTGAATTGGGAGTAAAAAGTGTAGTTTTTTACTTAATTGTAAGCTTGTTTACTAATTTTTCAGCCTTTTTATTGATTGATTTAGCGGCTAATAGAACAGGAAATGATGTTCCAGAAAGTACTTCAAAATTTGCTATCGACAATTTTAAAGGTTTAGGAAGAATTAATCCTCTATTCGGAATACTCGTAGTAATCGTGATGATTTCATTGGCGGGCTTACCTCCTACTGCTGGTTTCTTTGCGAAACTCAACGTATTTTCAGCACTTTGGGAAGCCTACCAATTATCGGGAAGACAAATCTTATTATTACTCTTCGCTTTTGGCTTGTTGAATACAGTAATTTCTTTATTCTTCTATTTAAAAATTCCTTTCTTAATGTTTTTTAAAGAAAGTGAAGAAGGACAAACTTTTCAACTTAGCACTGAGCAACTGGCTTTGGCAATACTATTAGTTTTACCAATTTTATTGTTATTTTTTAAAGCAGATTGGTTGATGAATATCATCAGTCAACTGTAAATTTATTTAAGATAAACGCCCATTCTGCTTTCGTCGTCTAGCACGACAGAGACATATTCGCTTAAAGTTGTTGAAAGTTCATAACCTACATAGTCTGCCATGATGGGAAAACGACGGTAATTTCTATCAACAATTACTGCTACTTGAATGCGTTTTACTGGAATACTTAAAAAAGGCGACAAAGAGTAAGCCAATGTTCTACCACTATTTAGTACGTCGTCAACAACGATAATGGTTTTACGTTCTAAGAATCTTTCGTCACAATCAAACTCAACTGGACTTTCGTAAGTAACATCTTTATCTACATCAATCAACACCGCACTGGCTTCAATTGGTGAAATTTCTTTCAAGGTACTTGCCAATAATTTAGCAAAAGCATGACCTTGCCCTCTGATTCCAGCAATGACAATATCCGACTCCTCAAAATTATTTTCATAAATTTCAAAAGCAATTCTTCTAATTTTTTGAAGTACTTGTGTCTGACTCAGGATTTGGCTTTCGATAAGTTCCATAATTTACAATGCTTGAAAAGTCTTGGATATTTATTCATTAAGATGTTAAAATTAGCATTCAAAAATACCTAAAACAAATCATTAAAGGTAATTTACCCATAATTTCATCTTGTACTTAAATTAATTACAGCCCAATAATTCTATGATGAAATCATTAATTTGATGCTGATAAAGCTCTTCACTACAAAACTTCCTTATTTTTTGTACCTTTGTGTTCTGAATCACCAAATTTTATTATAGACATGGCAAAAGGATACGCTCAGTCACAACAAAGACGAGTACAACAACCAATTCAATCAAATCCATTAGCAATCAAAACCAAAAAGTTTGCCCTTGAAAAAAATAAATTCATCGGAATAAACATGATGCAACTCATTAAAAATCAATGGTATTGGGGATTTGTGCCTTTAGCATTAATTTTTATCAATGTAATCGTAAACCTTACTGGTGTTTATCATAATTACTGGATTTATGTGTTGACGATTATTGGAGCATTAGCTTATTTGATTTTCTGGGCAATTCAATTTACAGGTGTTACGCAATTAGAACAATACAAACAGCTTTTTAGTAAATACCGTTACGAAATTGATAGTCGCCAGATTTTGATGAAATTGAATGACACTGAAGGAGGCGTTATTAAATGGGATATGATTAAAAATGCTAGAAAAACCAAAGAAGCATTTATCTTAGATATGGGTCAATATCAGTTTATTTACTTGCCATTCACAGTATTTAATAATGATAGCGATAAAAAATTATTAGATAGAATTTTGAAAGACAAAGGATATACGATTGACTAATCTGACATTCAATTTTTAATAAAAATCCCCTATAAACTTGGTTTTCAGGGGATTTTTATTGTTAAGTAAACTCTTTTAAAAACTCTTTATAGTTAAAGAATATCCAGAAAATATACATAACAGTTGTTACTCCTATTATCAATAAACAAGCCTTGAGAGACGAAAAAATAACGTCTTCTTTTATTGATTCATAGGCTAAATCTTTACATGATATATTTTGTTCAGGATTACTTGCTAGGTATTGCACACAAATTGTTTGACCAATTTGTCCCTCGTAACTTTTAAATGTTGTACCTACATAACTTTCACCAGAAACAGAGAATTTAAACTCTCCAAGATAACCAGTACTTCTTCTTAATGAACTCTTCTTTCTAACAATAACCGCTCTAGTTTCAACAGGATTTTTTAAAACAGCATCTCTGACCGAATTTCTGTCAACTACTTGAAATAAAAGTATAACAAAAATAAACAGAGAGATACCAATCCAAAGTAAAAACATAAAACGAATAAATGATTTTACTTTATCCCAATTTAGTTTTCTACTTTGCCGTTGTGACTTTGCATTCTCTCTAATTAATGCTCTTTTTAATCTCCTATTCAATGTTGCAAGTTTAATAAGATATTTCTACTGTTTACCCGAATGCGTCAGGGTTTCAACCATTTCTCCACGAGCTAGTTTTTCTGCTTTTTCAAAGTTTTGTAATGCTTTTTGAACTGTTTCATCGAAAGACATCAACACTTGATAATATTCATTATTTAATGTTCTGTTGGTTTTTCTTTGCCAAATATTTCTAGCTACTAAAGCTTTTACTTGTCCTCGGATATAATTGGCAGAACGCTCATAATCTTTGGCTGAATATTTAATTTTTGCTTGTGTTGCCAGTTTTTGTAAATCTGCCATCATGACATCTGTTACTACAAATTGTTTTGAAAAATCTTTGAAACTAAGTTTATCTAAAGTTTTCAAATTGTTGTTTGCATAATTCAAGGCATATTCTCTGATGACATTCTTGCTAAACAATTCGGTTAAATACTTAGAATAATAAGTAGTGTCTCTTGCCACAAATACATCTGGTGTAATACCTCCGCCACCATACACTGTTCTTCCTGCAACTGTTTTATACTTTAGTTTCTCATTAAATTTGATACTGTCAGAACTAAAAAACTCTCCGCTTTTTATTCGTTGTTCATAGTCTTTTTCGTAATCTTCTTCTTTTCCTAAAGCGTATGGTTTTTGAATACTTCTACCGCTTGGCGTGTAATATCTCGAAATGGTCAATCTCAATTCTGAACCATCATGCAAAGTAATTGGCATTTGTACCAAACCTTTTCCAAACGAACGTCTGCCGACAATCAAAGCACGGTCATTATCTTGTAAAGCTCCTGCTACAATTTCAGAAGCCGAAGCACTGTTTTCATCAACTAATACAATCACTGCTCCTTTTTCAAAAATACCTTCTTGACGAGTAAATGTTTGCGAATCAAACTTTGTGCCTTTTCCATCTGTGTAAACAATCAGTCTATCGTCAGATAATAATTCATCAACCATTTTCTCGGCACGGTCTTTATATCCTCCTGGATTTCCACGCAAATCAAGTACTAATCTTTTCAAGCCTTGCGATTTCAAAGAAGTTAACGCCTTCTTGAATTCATCATAAGTAGATTCTGTAAAACGGTCAACTTTGATATATCCCGTTTGGCTATCCAGCATAAACCCTGCATTGATTGAATAAGAAGGAATTCTATCACGAGTAACGGTAAAAGTTCTGACTTTACTTTCACCATTTCTTACAATTTCTAGGTTTACTTCACTGCCTCTTGGCCCTCTGAGTTTACTAAATATCAAACTTGAATTTACTTTTTGCCCAATCAATGAAACACCATCTGCTTTAATCAATCGGTCGCCACTTTTGATACCTACAGCATCTGATGGCCCACCTACCATCGCATTAACCACATAGACGGTATCATTAAAAACATTGAATTCAATACCAATGCCATCAAAACCCGATTCCAATTGTGAACGTGCCGCTGCTACATCTTCTGTTGAAAAGTAGGAAGTATGTGGGTCTAATTTCTCTAACATTTTTTTGATAGAAAACTCTACTAAAGAATCTGTACTGACAGAATCTACATAATTGGTTTCAACCAAAGAAAGTACTTCACGATACTTGGCAATACCTTTGGCTACATTATTCATCCTCGACTGACCACCAAAGAAATTGGCACCAACAAGCATACCTATCACCAAAGTAAAAGCAATGATAATTGGGATTCTGACACTCATTGGAGAATTATTTACGGGCTTATTTTCCTTCATCTTTTAAACAAAAAATTATTTTAACAACAAAATACCAATAAATTCTTAAAAAGCATATAATATTCTACCTTTTTCAGCAGGAATAGGTTTTTTAATAACGATGAATCCTTTCGGAAAATATTTGCCCGATAAAATGATGTAACTTTGTAAGATTATCAATCAACAATACTTCATCCTTAGCTTTCCTATTCAGAAGAAAGATTTTTCAATTCAATTTCTTTCTCTTGAATATTTAAAAGAGTAATGGTTGAAGTAATTCAAATACAATGGGAAGAATTTTAGCCATCGATTATGGCAGTAAAAGAGTAGGTTTGGCAGTAACTGACCCTTTAAAAATCATTGCTTCTGCTTTAGATACCATTCATAGTAAAGATGTCTTGGAATTCTTGAAGACCTATGTTGCCCGTGAAGAAGTAGAAGCAATGGTTGTGGGAATGCCCGTAAACCTAGATGGCGAAGACACCAACAATACGCCACAAGTAAAAGGCTTTGTGAAAGGTCTAAAAAAAGCATTTCCTGAAATGCCCATTCATTTGCATGATGAACGTTTTACTTCGTCGATGGCAATGAGTGCGATGATTGCGAGCGGATACTCTAAAAAAGACCGCCGTGAAAAAGGAAATATTGATAAAATCTCTGCGACAATCATTTTACAATCTTTCATGGAAAGTAAAGGAATGTAATTAATTGAGCGTTTGAATGAATGATTTAGTGATTAATACATTCAAAAACAACAATTTTCAACAAAGCTTATAGCGTACGCTTCAAGCCAAAAAACAATCAACATGAATCTTTACGGACTTATTGGCTATCCGCTTGGACATTCATTTTCTAAAGGATACTTCACTGAAAAATTCCAACAATTAGGCATTGCCGACACCCATACTTATGAAAAATTTGAATTAGAAAACATTCAAGATTTTCCTGCTTTATTGAAAAGTAATAGTCCAGCACTGAAAGGTTTGAACGTTACCATTCCGCATAAACAAAACGTTATTCCATTTTTGGATGCAGTAGATGAAGCCGCTTTAAAAATCGGTGCGGTTAATACCATCAAAATCATGCCTGATGGTTCTACTAAAGGTTTCAATACTGATTATTGGGGTTTCAGATGGACTTTAGAAAAGTGGGCGGATTTTCAAGAAATCTTACCTCAGAAAGCTTTAGTGTTAGGAAAAGGTGGTGCAGCAAAAGCAATTATTCAAGCTTTGCAAGATTTGGGATTAACAACACAATATGTATCAAGAACGAAAGAAGAAGACACCATTACTTATGAAGAATTAACTGAAGAAGTAATGAAAGAACATCTTTTTATCGTGAATACTACTCCTTTAGGAATGTATCCTAAAACAGAAAACTTTCCAGCAATACCATATCATTTATTGACAGATAAGCACTTGTTGTATGACATCGTCTATAATCCATTAGAGACTACTTTCTTAAAAAAAGGAATGGAAAATGGGGCAAAAGGTGTTCATTTCGGTTTAGAAATGCTTCACGGACAAGCAGAAAAAGCTTGGGAAATTTGGAATACATAAAACAATGTTCCCAATTACACGGCTTGTTTGCCAAGTCACAAAGCTAGATTCCTTAATGGGTTTTAATTTTTATTAATAAGAATTAGGAAATCGAGGAAGATAAATTCCATTTATTCTTTATAAATAATTCCGTAACACGGATTTTCATTCCGTCATAAAATCAATAAAGTGCATAAAAAAACACGAGTTGGAAACTCGTGCTACGGTTTATTTATTTTCTTCTTCTTCTTCGGTTTCTTCTTCTTCGCCTTTTTCTTCTAGCATTTGTTGATATACTTTCTTACCTAGCTTCTCTCCAAATTCTTTACCCATTTGCATGGAATCAGCTAGGATGAGTGGTTGTTTTTCAATTACTTTTTTCCCTATCGGACTTTCATGATATGCTATCAGTTCTTTTATTTCACTATGGGTGAAATACTTAGTGTACAATAAGCGTTTTTTAGTAGCTTTGTGAAATACCTTATTAATTCAACTTGTAACATTTCTATCACTATGAAACACTCCGTTTTTTACATCGTACTGTTATGTACTTTTTTTACCCTTTCAAACCTTCGTGCACAAGTACAATTTGACAATTTCCCTTCTTATGAAAAGTTAATCTCTGAAGCCCAAAAAGACAAAAAACTCATTTTTGTTCAATTAAATGCAGCCACTTGTAATCAATGTAATGAAGTAGCTCAACAAGGGCTTTCTAGCATTATTTTGAAAGAAAAATATGCACTCAATTTTATTGCTGTTTCAGTAAAAAAAGAAGATGAAATCTTTAAACAAATCAACGAAAAAAATCAACTAGAGAACTTTAATATGGGTTCTATTTTTTTAGATGCTGATGGATTTATTTTACGAAAAGCAAACTCTACCAATTCAGATCCTACCTTTTATTTAGAATTAGCTGATAAAGCCATTAAACTTTCAAAGAACAATCCTTTAAAAGAGTTAGAATTGAAATACAAAAAAGGAGATAGAAGCAAAGAACTAATTAGAAAAATTATTGAAGAAAGAAACAATTTTGATATCGAAGCTTATGAATTGGTGGATGAATACCTTCAGATGCAAACTTTAGCAGAACTTTCAACGATTGAAATGGCTAAATTCATCACAGTACAAGCTTTACCACTGAACAATATTGGTAGAAAACTCTTGTTAAATCTTTTTTCTAAAAAAACTGTTGATAGCTTATTTTTTACTTATTCTTTAAAAGAAAGAGTAAATATTAACAACAAAATCATACAAAGTACTAATGCCATTGCAATGAAAAATAAGGACAAAGCTTTGGCATATCAGATTGGTGGTTTTATAGAAAATGTCAATACTGATGGTTTTGAAAAAGGAAGTTTCAAAAAGTATAGTTATCTACTTAGCTTCTTTGAAGCTATTAAAGACACTACTGCATATTTAAGAGATTCTCAGGCTTTTTGTGATTATTTGTTGATGAATATATCGGTAGATAATTTGAAAAAAAGAGAAGATAAAGAACGAAATGCTATACTTGATACGAAGAAAAAAGAGCAAAATGGTATCGCAGTCGTGTCCATCACATATACTCCTTTTTTCATGGGTTATGCCCGACAATTGAATAATGTTGCTTTTTCTTATTATAAATATACCAACAATTCAGAAAACTTATCAAACGCTTTAAGATGGTCGAAGAGGTCTATGGAGATCTACGAAGCACTTTCGCCTGATGTAAATCATAAACAAAACCCAATGATGATGGATACTTATGCTTGTTTACTTTATAAGACTGGAAAAAAAGAAGAAGCGATTCAATGGGAAACAAATGCGGTAGAAACTTTAAAAAAATATGGTCAAGAAAGTAGTAGTTTAGAGAAGACTTTAGACAAAATGAAAAGAGGAGTTTTGTAGAAAAGAGTAATTTTAACGCTCAATACTGAATCGAAAACATTTAGTATTGAGCGTTTTTTATCAAACAAAAGGAATTGAAATCGTTACAGAAGTACCAGCCGTAGGTTCTGAATGTAAAGTAATAATGCCATGCAAATAATTTACTCTTGAGCGAATATTGTTCCAGCCATTATTTTCGGGTTGGGCTTTGCTATCATCAAAGCCTTTTCCATCATCTTCTACCGTAATTGTCAAGGTTCTTTCTTCTTGATAAACAAGCTGAATCAGGATTTCAGAAGCATCAGCATGTTTGAGGGCATTTGTCATCAATTCTTGAATAATTCTAAAAATCATCAAGCTACTTTCAGGCGAAATCTCAAATTCTTTCCCAAAATGTTGAAAGATAATATTCGGTGAAGTACTGTTTTGTTTTAAAATCAAATCATCAATCGAACGAATTAACCCAAATTGTGTTAGTGCATTGGGTTGTAAATTACTTGAAATAATACGAACTTCAGCACAGGCATCGTCTATCATTTCGGCAATTTGGTCTTTAGAAGTATTGATGTTTTCAGTCTGGAATTTAATTCTGGACAACAAAGTACCTAAGCCATCATGAAGTTCTTGCGAGATGCGAAGTCTTTCAATTTCTTGTCCGTTAATCAAAGCACGAAGTGTTTCGATTTGAATATTTTTCTTTACTTTCTCGGCATCCAAACGATTGAAGCGTTGTCGGCTAAAATAGGCATAAGCCAGCACACTAATCAAAAGAATCGCCAAAATAATCAAGACTATATACATTTGTTGGCGAATCAAAAGTTTATCTAATTCAATATCAGCAAGTTTCTTTTCTAAAGCAATTTTAGAAACTACCATACGCTGTTTTTCCAGCAAATTATATTCGCTAAAAGCACGAACATCGCTTTCCATTTTAGAGAAATAGATTTCTTCAGTAGTTTTTCTAGCCTTATTCATAAAGTCGTAAGCCTTCTGGAAATTCTTTTGTTTGAAGTAATAGTTTTGTGTTTCATAATACACTTCCTTTTGTAATGGTAACAAAATGCTATTGCTTTCAACAATTTTTTGACTTTCTAGTAAGGCTTGCAACCTTTCTTCTTGATTATCAAGTGCATCTAAGCATTTAGATTTTACATATAGAGAAAGAGCCTCCAACCAATCAATTTGTAATTTTTTACCTATTCTATAACTTATTTCAGCATGTTTCAGCGACTCGTCGTAGTTTGCTATACGATAATAATAATCTGAATAAGAAGAATGAAGTCTTCCTTCGTATGCCTCATCTTTTACTTTTTTGTTAAGCATTTCAACCCTATCAAGAATTTCTTTTACGTTTTTAAAATTATTCTCGTGAATATCAATATTGGCTAAATTCACTAAATGTCCAATTTCACTAATTGGTTGATTTTTTACTCTGAAATAATCAACAGCACTTGTAATGTATTCTTTTGCGTATTCTTTGATAAAAGGTCTATCCATAAAGTAAGAACCCAAAGCACCTCGAATATTGTAAAAATTAGCGGAATCTTTCATTATTAAAAAACACTCCATACTTTTACGGAGGTTCGTAAGCGGAGAATAATTGAGTCCGTACTGTTTCTCTTCACTTTTGGCATAACTCCAATAAGTATAGGCAAGCCCAAGCGTATCTTTTTTGTTTTGATATTTTTGTAGCAGTTGGTCTAATTGAGTTTTAGTATAGTTTTTACTTAAACTAGGGTACTCATCTTGGGAAATTGCAAAAGAAACCTTGAGAAGCAAAAATAATATTGTTATTTTAGGAGATAAAAGGAGGTTCTTCATATTAGTATAAATATACATTTGCCAAATATTAATCACGTAATGATACGCATTTTATTAGTTGATGACCATAAAATTTTCACAGAGGGAGTAGCTTCATTGTTATCACCTATTTCAGATTTTGAAGTAGTTGGTGCTTACAAAACAGCTGAACAAGTTAAGACTTTTTTAGCTGCAAATAGCATTGATGTAGTCTTGTTAGACATCAACCTTGGCGAAGACAGTGGCTTGGATGTTTGTAAGTATATTTCAGATAATTATCCTACAGTAAAAGTATTGGCGATGTCGATGTATAATGATGAAAGCTTTATCACGAAAATGATTAAAAATGGTTCTTCGGGCTATATTTTGAAGAACACTGGTACGGAAGAATTACAAAAAGCCATTAGAACAGTTTACGAAGGTAATACCTACCAAAGTGAAGAAGTGATGAATATCATCATGAGGGGATTAACTCGACAAAAACAACAAGAAAAAAGCCTTTATCAGATTCGTTTTACCAGAAGAGAAAGAGAAATACTTGACCTTATCGGAAAAGGTTTAACCACAAAAGAAATTGCCACAACACTTTTCATCAGCGACAAAACCGTAGAAACGCACAGAAGTAATTTATTAGCAAAATTTGAAGTAAAAAACGTAGCAGGACTTATCAAGCTTGCTATTGAATATGGGTATTTGAAGTAATTGTGATTGAGTGAGTTGTGAATTAGTGAATGCTTTTGGTCTAAAGAATAATTTGGTTATTAAGTCATAGACTATATTATTTTCTGGCAATAAAAAATAAGCTTTAATATTAATAAGAAGAATACTTGTAGCGGTAACCTTTACGGTTACCGTTTCTTATTTCAGCAATTGCCAAACGGTAACCGCAAGGGTTACCGCTACAAATTATTCTCAAGAAAAATCTATTAGATTATACCTGATAATTTACTAATTCACAATTCACTAACTCACAACTACAACTAATAGCTCACATAATTATTAGTAAACGAACCGTCGTCGTATAAATCAATTACTGCATAACCCGCTTCGGTATGTTGGTATTTTCCAAACCACCATCTACCCGAAACAGCACCATTACAACAATACGAAACACCATTATAATCCACACGGTCACTTAAATGTATATGTCCTGAAACAGCCAGTTTTACATTTTTATGGTCATGAAAAAGTTCAGCTAATTGTTTGGAATCAGTGTGCATCCAACTACCTGGTACTTCCCAACGCCCATCTTTTTCTTTCATGTTGTTTCCATCAAAAAATACACAAGCTGCCAAAATAGGAATGTGCGAGATAACCATCGTTGGTTTATTGGCTGGTAAAACTTTAAGGTCTTTTTTCAGCCAGTCAAATTGCTCTTCATCAACATTGGCTGTGTACCAAGAACCATCTTTCTTTTTCTGAACACTATCCAACATCACAAAATGCCAATCTTTATTATCAAAGCTATAATAACGTTTGTCAATTCCCATTTCGTCCATAGCCCATTTTTTACCATCTTCAAAGCTAGTTTGGCTATCACCTTCACAACAAATGTCGTGATTACCAACGCTATGAAAAATAGGTAAAGAATTTTCAGCTTTCAGGACATCATTGAATAAATTCCACTGTTTTTTTACATTCCCTTTTCTGTGTTTATGGGCATCCATCACACAATCTCCAGAATTGATAATCAAATCAGGTTTTATAACATCTTGAATATGATGCAAACACTTAGCAAAACCTTTTGAAGAATTTACCAAAGGAATCGCTTCCTCAATGTGTACATCTGTAATATGAGCTACTCTTAAAACTCTTTTCGGAGTATTTGTTTGCTCTTTTGCTTTTACAAAATTCGGAATGGATAAACCGCCAGCAACAAGCCCCATCTGGCGAAGTAAATCACGTCTTTGCATCTAATTTCAGTTTGGTTTCGCAAAGATTACCTTTTAAGATAAGCTATTGGTTGTCTGACAATTAAGCCTTTGTAAACTTTACTGATGAAATGTAAAGGAATTGTAAATAAGCTATAAGCCTTGAGCAATGAGCTATGAGTTTTTAGCAATGAGTTTTGAATTATCAACTTAAATACTCACTTTTAAAAGGTTTACAGCGAAAGTCTCATAACTAACTTTTCAAGGCTAAAATAAAATCTCAAGGCTCACAGCTCACAGCTCAAAGCTCATAACTTACAGCTCGTAGTTCATAGCTAAACGCTGATTGAGTCATCAATAAAATTCTACGGAAAAGTTCTTTCAAATCAATACCTTCATTCAAAGCAATACTCGGCAAAAAACTACGAGCATCTAAATTGGGCATTGTATTAATATCCAACACATAAATTTCACCATTATGAATACGAATATCTGTTCTAGACATTCCTCTAATTTTCATGGTTTTGTGTAAAGTCAGAACTTTTTGCATAATTTCCTGACGGATACTTTCTTCCAACGCTGGATTTAAGATTTTTTCAGTTACTCCATAGGCTTGTCCTGCTATATATACTTCTCTGTTATCATCAGGACGAATCTCTAAAGGCGATAAAGCCATATAATCAGTTCCATCTTCATTCGGAATTACCCCAACTGTAAATTCACGCCCTGTAATATAAGGTTGAATAATGTAGTCCTCTTTCTCCATCAAAGTCTGATAAGGTATTTCAGAAGCATCAAAAACCAACATATTCAAATGCAAACTTCCCATGCGATGTTTTACAATATAGCGTTCGTATTCTAAAGAAGCGACATCGCTGAGTTCGATAATTGGAGGTGTTTTTACTTGTATTTCTTCACAGATTTGTGGAAGATTCATTTTGTCTTTCGCTAAAATTTGTACTTCATAAGTACTAGCAGTGTGCTTGATAGCATGGCTATCTAACCAACGGGCAATATCCGCCTGACCTGCTTCTCCGAAACCATAACATACATTAAAAACCACATCGAATTGCTTTAAGAAATCAGCAAACTCTGTCGTAAAACCCACAAAATGTGTTACATAAGGATAATAACTGTCGGGTGTAGCTTTCAAGAAAGTAGCAATGGTACTTCCGAAAATATTTTCTTTCCACGGTGTGAAAGTGGAATCAGAATAAAGGAAAATAAGTTTTTGGGCTGACATGATTTCATGGTTAATATTAGAAATCGAAAATAATAGACGTTACAAGCTTTAATGATTATCAAATAATTATGGATGTATTAAGTTTTAGTACGAATAATTTCTTTTACAAAAACGTAAAGTGCTGTTAATGATATGATTATATTAGAAAACTATTTTTGTGGCGTAAATTAAAACAAATCATCTCATGCAAAAAGTAGGACGTTATCTAGGCGTTTTTCAACGCAATTTTACTTGGTTTATGACATCTATGTTTGTTTCATAATAAACATAAAGAAAACATAATTCAAGCTTAACACTGAGATAATCTTAGGGCAGTAAGTTTGATTAAAATTTATCAAACTTTTTAAGATTATAAAAAATGATTGACCTATCTCTGAAAATCTTATTGGTTGACGACGACCCAGATATTCTAGAATTACTTGAATACAACCTACAAAAAGAAGGTTTTCAAATCCGTACAGCCGAAAATGGTCTTCAAGGGATTCAAGTAGCTCAAGATTTCTTGCCTGATATGATTCTGATGGACATTATGATGCCCGTGATGGATGGTATTGAAGCTGGTAGAATCATCAAACAATCTAAAGAATTGAAGAATACTTATCTGATATTCTTGACCGCCAGAACAGAGGAATATTCGGAAGTCGCTGCTTTTGATATTGGTGCAAATGATTATATCATCAAGCCTGTTAAGCCTAGGGCTTTAATTAGCAGAATCAAAGCTGTTTTCCAGCGAAATATTGCTGAAACCTTAGAAGAAGAAAAAGTGGTTTTGGAGGATTTAATCATCAATCGCCAGAATTACTCTATTGCTGTAAAAGAATCTTCTTGGACTTTACCCAAAAAAGAATTCGACTTGTTGATGTTCTTTGTAAGTAACCCTAATAAAGTCTATACCCGAGACGAAATCCTTTCTAGTGTTTGGGGAAAAGGCATTCACGTTACAGAACGCACTGTTGATGTACACATCCGCAAGATTCGTGAAAAAATCGGAGAAGATTATATCCGTACTATCAAAGGAGTAGGTTATTTGTTTTCAAGAAACTAATCCTTAACAATCCTTTAATATTCTGGCAACCATCTTATTAAAGTAAAATAACAACTTTGGATTATGAAAACGCCAAAGCAATATAAAACCGTCATCATTTCTGATGTTCACCTAGGCTCAGAAGGTTCAAAAGCTAAAGAAGTAACAGCTTTCTTGAAGAGTATTTCCTGCGAAACCTTAATCATGAATGGCGATATTATTGATGGTTGGCAACTGAAAAAAGGTGGTTCTTGGAAGAAAAAACATACTGCTTTTTTCAGAACTGTCTTGAAAATGATTGAAAATCATAATACCAAAGTAATTTATTTGAGAGGTAATCATGATGATTTTTTAGACCAAATCATTCCTTTCCAATTAGGAAAATACTTTATCGTTCAACGTGATTATATTTTACAATCTGGTTCAAAAAGCTTCTTCATTACTCATGGAGATATTTTTGATTCGGTTACTTCACAAATGAAGTGGCTCGCCTACCTCGGCGATATTGGTTATAATTTCCTTTTATCTACCAATAAACTATATAACCAGTACCGTAAGTGGCGAGGTTTTGCTTATTATTCTTTTTCTCAGAAAATTAAACAAAGAGTAAAAGAAGCGGTAAACTATGTTTCGGATTTTGAAGAAAAACTCATCGAATTAGCCAAAGCAAATCATTGCGAGGGTATTATCTGTGGACATATCCACAAACCAGACATTCGTTTGATTCAAGATATTACCTATATGAATTCGGGCGACTGGGTAGAATCATTAACGGCTTTGGTTGAAGACTACCAAGGTAATTGGGATTTACTTTATTTACTCCAAAATACACTGGATTTAGAAGAAGAAGTAACAGATGAAGTAATAGATGCCGAGGCAATGAAAACTGCCAAAGGAATTTTTATGAGTATCTCTTAACATACAACCAATATGAGCAAGTATTTATTCGTCGTGCAAGGAGAAGGTCGTGGACATTTAACACAGGCTATTTCTCTTTTTGAAATCCTGACTGCCGCAGGGCATGAAGTGGTTTCTGTAATGGTTGGCATGGAAGACAATCGTAACTTACCAACTTTCTTTACAGATAAAATAAACGCTCCGATTAATACTTTTGCTGCTCCAAGTTTAGTTTACGGACAAACCAAAGCGGTGAAAGTTTGGGATACTATTAAAACACATTTGTTAAAATTTAGCAAGTATCGTAAGAGTATTCAATATTTAGCAGAAGAAGTTAATACTCATCGCCCAGATGTTATCGTGAATTTTTATGATATTATTTGTGGATTGTATGCACAATTTCATCGCCCGAATATCCCAGTTGTTTGTGTTGGACATCAGTATTTATTACTTCACAATCAATTTATTACTTTATCTGATAAAAAAATAGACCGTTTATTATTAAACCTCAACACCCATCTTACCTCTCTAAATTCAACAAAAAAACTAGCATTATCTTTTGTAGAAATGCCCGAAGATAATGCTAACAATATTGTGGTAACTCCTCCGCTTTTGCGTGAAGAAGTAAAAGCCTTACAACCTACTACAAAACCTTATTTTCTAGCCTACATTACACACCATAAATTAGCCGAAGATATTATCAATTGGCATGCAGAACACAGAAATGTGGAAGTACATTGCTTTTGGAACAATCGTGAGTTTGGCAATGAATGGAATTGTCATGAAAACCTTACTTTTCACCAAGTAAATGCCGATAAGTTTTTGAATATGATGCAAAATTGTGCAGGATTAGTTTGTACTGCAGGTTTTGAGTCTGTTTGTGAAGCAATGTATTTAGGAAAACCTATCATGATGGTTCCTGTCCCAAACCATATTGAACAACAAATTAATGCTTTAGATGGCGAACGTGCTGGTGCTGGCATTGCTGATACTACTTTTAACTTCTCTCGTTTTATTGAATACCTTCCTCAGCACCAAAGTATTGCTAACACTTTTCAAGCTTGGCAAGCACAAACAGCCAGTATTTTTTTACATACTTTAGAAGAAGTAACCAAGAAAGAAATTGAGATTTATACTTTCAGAAGAACAACTCAATTGGCAAGATATTTCCGTAGGTCTTTGGGTTCTAGTTTGTAGCGTTGGAGGAAGTAATTATTGAGATGATCAAAGTCTGCATCTGTAGTGACTAGCGTTAAATTTAACAAAGAGGCTGTAGCGGCAATCCAAAGGTCATTTTTACCCATATTTCTGGATGTTTTATGAGGGAATTCTTGAAAACTTGGATGATTTCTTTGACTGAATGCGTCGATATTGATATAAGAATCAATCAATATATCTGTCAATTCTATTACAGTAACATTACTGAAAAGATATTCTAAAGAAGTCAACTTAACACTTCCCCAATTATTTTGAAAAGCGATAGATTGTACTTCAGCAATACTCGCAATTGAGATATAAATAACTTCAGCATTTGGATTTAATAGTTCAACTGCTCTCACTGGATTTGTCGAACGGGCAATTGAGATAATGATATTGGTGTCGAACAGTAAATTCATCTATCTGTTTTTTAACGTCTTCAGTGCTTTTTTATATTCTTCTTCTGTTAAAGGTTCTCCTACTGGCATATCTTTTAAACGTTCTGGCGTATGCCCCGTCAACTTCCCAAAAGCAGTCGTGCCTCCAGCTGCAATGATTTCTTCTGCGGAATAGGTTTTTACTTTCTTGAAAATATATGGCTTATTTGTTGAGTCAACTTTCATGAGTTCTAAAGGATGATATACTTGTAAATATAACAAAAATTTCAATGGCTTCTATTCCTATTTTTACTCTTTTGAAGGTAAAATCTTTCAGCATTTTCAAGATGAATTATCAATTTTGATATACTATAATCTTTAAAAATCAGTTAAAAGCTTATCGACAATTGGATAAAATAAAGATAAACGTTTTCGTTTTTGAACTTTTTTAACTAATTTAGACACTGAACTCAGACATCATACCCAATATTATGCTGAAAAAAGCTTTATTTACCATCTTTTGTATTGGAATTAAATTTGTTTCTTTTGGACAATTTACTCCTTCCGATTCGACCCACAAGAAGTCTAATCAATTCACTTTCGGTACAGTAAATAATCTCCTTGACTTCGCTAATGACCACCTTCATCTGAGGTATCGCTCAGGTGGAACTTCCAAAAAAGGTTTTGATTGCTCTGGTTTTGTTCGCTATTGCTTTAAAAACTTTGGGATGATTTTACCGCATGGAAGTGCTGCTCAAAGTCTATTGGGTTACTCTGTTTCCAGAATTGAAGCCCAGCCTAGTGATTTAATTTTCTTTAAAGGACACAATGCCAAAGGGAAGAGAGTCGGTCACGTCGGAATAGTTACCGAAGTAACCGACAAATATATTAAGTTTATTCACTCAGCTTGGAACGGTGGTGTTCGTTACGATTATTTAGATGCCGCTTATTACCAGAAAAGATTCATGGGTATTAAACGTGTAATGAATCCTGCTGATGCTAAGAATATTAAGATTGAAAAAGATTAGTATAATTGTGATTAAGTGAATTAGTGATTTTTATATCACCTTTCATTAATTTCTTTCAGCTTTTCAATAACCTGCATAATTTCGCAGTATAATAAACCACTTCCTCCTCCGTAATGCTGAACTATGGGTAAATTAGGATTGATACTTTGAAAGTATTCTCTCAATTTATTTTCAGATGCCTCTTCTATTCCGCTTCCTAACAGAACCATATCATACCTTTTTTCCTTGCATAGTCTGCACGATTCTTCGTCGGTCAAAGCACCTGTAGCTTGCCAAGCTTCATTTTTGTTGATTAATCTCAATACCGTTTCATGAATATCAACATTCCTTCCGATTACTAATATTTCGAATTTTCTCATAACGACATCGGTACTTCCATTAATAAAATTTCCGCATCTTGACTATTTGCTTTTATTTGCAAATGATCAATATCCCAAACACCAAAACCATCTCTTTGAGCAACCGTAAAACCTTCAATGTCAAAACTTCCACTCAATACAAAAGCATAAACGCCATTTCCTTTTTTCTTGATTTGATATGTTTTGGCAAAACCTTCATCAAATTTTCCTAAGTGAAACCAAGCATCTTGATGAATCCAAACACCTGCATCTTCTGGATTGGGTGATAAAATCTGTTGAAGATTATTATGTCTGTCATTAACATCTAAAGTAATTTGGTCGTAGCGAGGAGTAATATTCTTTTTGTTCGGGAAAACCCAAATTTGTAGAAATTTCACCAAATCATTTTTACTTTCATTATATTCAGAATGGTAAATGCCCGTACCTGCACTCATTGCTTGGATGTCTCCTTTTTTGATGACTGCCACATTTCCCATGCTGTCTTTATGTTCTAAATTCCCTTCTAAAGGAATAGAAATAATTTCCATATTATCATGCGGATGCGTTCCAAAACCTTTTCCTGCATCAACACGGTCGTCGTTCAAAACCCTTAATACACCAAAGTGCATACGTTCAGGATTGTAATAATTGGCAAAACTAAAAGTATGATTACTGTCTAACCAACCATGATTAGCATGTCCACGAGAATCAGCTTTATGAAAAACAGAATTTTCTAAAATCTTAGAAGGTGTATTTGGAATATGGTTGAAACCAATAATATCAAGTTCTTTCAACTCATCAATATCGTTTTTAATAACATTTCCCAAAGCAGCAGAAGCTGCAAAAATACCTGTACCTGTAATTCCTTTTTGTATGAAAGTCTTTCTGTCCATCGTCTTGTTTGTTTTCTTGTCTCAAAATTACTGCGACGATACTTCCAAAACATTGAACTAGGACAAGATTACACTTTCTACTTAAAAAATTTATTGGCATAGTTTAATGAACAGACTCAACTGTGCCAGTTGATTTATTTAATGCTGATTAAAAATAAATAAAATATCAATGACTAAAATTCTATTAAAGCATCTAACTCTTTGAGTGATTTATGAAAATTGAAACAAGTAATTTGTAAAAAGATAAGTTTATCAAACTATAGTTTTAGCTAATTGATTATTGGTTATTTATAAGGTATTAGGTTTTTTAATAAGTAAAAACTATCATGAATTTTCAGAAGTCAGGATATAACCTACAGTATTATTACTTATAAGTAGTATTAGAGACTATACGATGAAGAAAATTATTATTAAATTTGCCAATCTTTTTGAATAGATTTTACGTACAGTAAATAGTCAACAACTTTCATACAAGCAATCGAAATATTATGGAAACAAAACTTAACAAAGACCAAAAAATAATTCTCAACAGCATTGGTTATTATCAAATTATAGGAGGTATTACATCCATTGGCTTTGCCATTTATCAACTATCACAAACCAATGTTATTAATCAAACAATAGCAATTCTTTCGATATTTTGTTTAGCTGTTAGTGCTTTGTCGGTGTATAGTGGGCAGTTACTTGTAAAAGGAAAACACAACAAAGGCTTACAATTTTCATTGCTTAGTCAAGTATTACAAGTCTTTAATTTTACGCTTTCTGGCATCACTTTTAAGTTTGTAGCAGGTATCATGTTATCGTTAGGCATTAGTTATACCGAAACATTAAAAGTTATCTCAGGTTTTTCCCTTGCTGAAAATACACTCAACTTTAATGCAAGCGATAATTCAGTCATTATCTCCATAAATATTGTAGCGTTGATTTTAGTTTACATTATTGATAAAGTACAAAATGACATTGAAGACAAAGAGATAGCACTTGAGAATGAAGCGAATAAAACGATTTATTAAATACAAATTTCAGCTTCAATTGAGGGTACAGTTGTTTTTATGATTCATTCAACCATAAATAAAAGCCAATTGCATCTCATAAAATTCAAAATGTATTATCAAATTCTTGATAATGATAGGATAAGAAATCAAAACAATATAATTTGCGTGAAAATTTCACGAATATGCTAATCAGATTTGTATTAAATAATGTTTTGTCTTTCGGTAAACAGAAAGAGTTTAATCTATTTCCTAACAAACGATTAGGGACTCTGAAAGAACATATCTATAAATTTCAAGATTTTGAGGTATTGAAACTATCTGCTATATATGGGGCTAATGGAGCTGGAAAATCTAATCTTATTCATGGGTTGGCTATGCTGAAATATTTGGTTTTAGAAGAACATATTCCATCAAAATTAAAAAATGGACAATTCAAGTTTCAAGAGAATAAATCAGATACTCCTCAGTTAATTGCCATTGAATTTATGCAGGATGATATTACTTTTTACTATGGTGTTGAGATAATAAATGGCATTATTTCAACAGAAGAGCTATATCAATCCGGATTGGGAGTAAAGGAAGACGTTTTAATTTATGAACGAAAAACAGATTCTTTTGAAAAAACAAGTATTCAGTTTTCAGAAAAGTTTGAGAAAGATGAAAGGAGTCAAATCATAAAAGAAGTTTTACTACAAGAGTTTGTTAAGCCAAACAAACCTATTTTAAAATTACTTGCGAATAGAGATAATGAAAATCTGAAAATTATAAAAAAAGCATTCGGATGGTTTGAAAACTCTTTGAAGATCATCAAACCTGACACTAAAGCAACAGCTTTGCCACAAAGAATAGATTTAGATAATAAATTTAAAAACTTTGTCGATGTAATTATGAGTTCTTTCAATATTGGCATCACAGGCTTATCAATTCAGAAGATACCCATAGAAGATTACTTTGGTAAAAATGACCAAGATGAGCTTGAGAGAATTAGAGAGAAAATAGATGAATCTGAAAATAAAGTAGTTTCTGCTCGCCTAAATAATGGTGATGAATTAAATTTTGTCAAAGAAAATAACCAGATTTTTGTAAAGAGAATACAGCTTAGCCATAAAGGTGAATCATCAATGATTGCTACTTTTGATATGAATGAAGAATCCGATGGAACTACCAGACTATTAGATTTCACCCCTGCTTTTGAAGGGCTAATCAGTGACAATAAAGTATATGTGATTGATGAAATTGAAAGAAGCATTCACCCACTGTTGATTAAAGAGTTAGTGAAGAAATTCTCGTTAGATACTGAAACTAAAGGACAGCTCATATTCACAACTCATGAGTCGAATTTGTTAGATCAAGAGATTTTTAGAATAGATGAAATTTGGTTTGCAGAAAAAGATGATACTGGAAGTACAGATTTATATTCGTTAAGTGCTTTTAAAGAACATAAAACAATTGATATTCAAAAAGGGTATTTAAATGGTAGATACGGCTCTATCCCTTTCTTAGGAAATTTACAAGACTTAAACTGGCATCATAATGTTACTACGAAACAGACCGTTTGAACGAGAAGAACCAGAAAGAAGTGCCACAAAAATCTACATATTTTGTGAAGGTAAAGATAGAGAATTTAAGTATTTTCAGTACTTCGAAGGTATTGATTCAAGACTAAACCTTATTGTACATGAATTAGATTCAAGTGATGATAATTCTCCTAAAGGTTTATGGCTGTTAGCACAAAATTCTCTGATAAAAAGTGATGAAAATTTAGAACCTAAATATGATTATCGAGAAGGTGATAAGGTGTGGATTGTCTTAGACACAGACGAAGACAATACTAATAGCCGAAAACCACAATTAATAGATTTAAGAGCCTATTGTGATAAGCTAATGAATTGGAATATTGCTCAAAGTAATCCGTGTTTTGAGGTGTGGTTATATTATCACCAAGAAAAAAGTAAACCAGATTTTGAAGGCTTAGAAGTATCTAATAAATGGAAGTCATTTGTAGGTAAAATAGTTAAAGGAGGCTTTAATCCTCGGAAACATCCGATTCTTATTCAGTATGCGATTAGGAATTCCGAGCCACATTTTCAAGTCAATAATGATGGTTTTCCTGTCCTTGCAACTACAGAAGTTTTTAAACTTGCTAAAGATATTTTAACCATTGGAAAAATTAAGGATAAGATTAATAGTGAGATATTGAAAAATAATGAAGAGGAACTCTTCTCATAGCTTTTTTACTCTGTTTTAGGATTTCCCAAAGCTTAAAATCAAAAAGAGTGTGCATTCTCAATCAGTTTAATACACCCTAATTTCCCCTCCAAAAAATTTAACATAACAATAACGATTTTTATACTTACTTTTGCAACCCAAAATTTTAGGTCTAAATGCAAGAGAATCAATATATTAGTTTGTCGCCCACTTCAATCGTTCAAGAAAAGAAATTTTCAAAAGAGGCTTTCGGGAAAGATTTTGCTTGGGGAATAGCCATGGCTGCTTTCCAAAACGAAGGTGCTTGGGATAAAGATGGTAAAGGCGAATCTATCTGGGATAAGTTTTCTCATAAAAATAAAATCAAAGATAAGCAAAACGCTAAAGTAGCTTGCGATTTCTATCATCGTTTCGAGGAGGATATTTTACTGGCAAAGTCGCTCAATTTCAATACTTTTCGTTTTTCTATCGCTTGGACTCGCATTTTACCCCACGGTACAGGCAAAGTAAATCATGCAGGATTGGAGTTTTATCACCGAATAATAGATTGTTGCTTAGAGAACGGTTTAGAACCCTACGTTACCTTGTATCATTGGGATTTACCACAGACTTTAGAAGACAAAGGTGGCTGGACAAACCGTGATATTATCGAATGGTTTTCGGATTATTGCGAAGTTGTTACTCGTGAATTTGCCTCAAAAGTAAAGTATTGGTTAGTGCTAAACGAACCCGCAGGTTTTACAGGTTTGGGTTATATGACGGGTTATCACGCACCCGGTCGTTTGGGAATGCGAAACTTCTTGCCAGCCGTGCATCATGTAGCCATGTGCCAAGCCGAAGGTGGAAGAATTATCCGCAAAAATGTACCCGAAGCAGTGATTGGTACTACTTTTTCGTGTTCATTTATCGAGCCTTTTACCGATAGCGACAATGATAAACGTGCTGCCAAACGCATTGATGCTTTGTTGAATCGTTTGTTTCTTGAACCTACTTTGGGTTTGGGTTATCCTGTGCATGAGTTGCCTTTTCTACAAAATATGATGAAAAAGTACGTTCATGCTGGCGATATGGAGAAATTAGCTTTTGATTTCGACTTTATTGGCGTACAGAATTATTTTAAATTGGTAGTGAAAAGTGCCTTTTGGATTCCATATTTGAAAGCCCTTGAAGTAAAACCAAAAACCAGAAAAATTGATACTGTAACGGATTTAGGTTGGGAAGTATCGCCTGATGGAATGTATAATATTTTGAAACAATTTGGTGAATACAAAGGCATTAAACAAATCATGGTGACGGAAAACGGTGCGGCTTTTAAAGATGAATTAATTGACGGAAAGATAAACGATAGCGAAAGAGTAGCTTTTTATCAAAGTTATTTACAACATATTTTGAAAGCCAAACAGGAAGGAGTAAATATAAATGGATACTTGGCTTGGACACTCACCGATAATTTCGAGTGGACAGAAGGTTATATACCAAGATTTGGTTTAGTTCACATAGATTTTAAAACGCAACAAAGAACTGTGAAGGAATCGGGTAGATGGTTTGAGGAATTTCTTAAATAACAATTTGATGATTTGGAAATTTGAAGATTTGAAAATGAAATAGGATGTTTCAAATCTATCATTTTCAAATCTTCAAATCCGCATCATCTTTCAATAAACTCCTTAAAAGCCTTTCTATAAGTATCAGAAATCGGTAAAAATACTTTGCCGATTTGTACTTTTTCTCGGTGAATAGATTCTATCCATTCTAAAGCAACGATATATGAATTGTGTATTCTGACGAATTGTGTTTCTGGCAATTGAGCTTCCAAAGCTTTCAAAGTTTGTAAAGCCACTACTTTTTGCTGAGTAGTATAAATAGTTACGTAATCTTTCAAGCCTTCAATATACATAATCTCAGATAGGCGAATCTTTACCAGTTTTGTGCCATCTTTTACAAAAATAAAAGCCTGTGTTGCATCTGCTTGGTTGATGATTACTTCTTTGATTACCTTTTCTTGTATAACAGGCACTTGTGGCTGTTGTTGATTAGGAACGGTAGTATTCAATCGTAAAGAAGCTTTTTCTACAGATTTTAAGAATCTTTCAAAGGTGATGGGTTTCAATAAATAATCCAATACATCTAATTCATAGCCTTCTATGGCGTATTCAGAATATGCCGTTGTAAGAATTATCAAAGGCTTTTTCTGTAAAATCTTCAACAAAGTAATGCCTGTAATCTCGGGCATTTGTATATCCGAGAAAAGAATATCAACCGTATTATCTCTAAGAAAATCTAAGGCTTTTAATGGGTCTGAAAAAGATTGTACTAATTGTAAGTACGGCACTTTCTTCACGTAAGTTTCCATTAAACTACGAGCCAAAGGTTCATCTTCAACAATGATACAAGTATGGGGCATCTTTTTTAATTGTGAGTTATGAGTTGTGAATGAGTGATTATTTCAATTGTGATTGAGCGAATTGCGAATAAGGGAATAATGTTTTAATTAAAATCACTAATTCACTCAATCACAATTCACAATTAAAGCCCACTAAATCAAAAGTGTCAGCTTTACTTTATAATCCGTTTCTCCGTCTTCGACGTCTAATTGGTATTTGTTAGCGTAGCTTAAATCTAATCTACGACTAACATTTCTTAAACCAATACCCGATTTTTCATGATTGGAAGACTTCAATTTACTGTTTTCTACCGTATAAATCAAAGACTCATTGCTCACCAATAATTTTATAGCAATAAAAGCATCGGTAGAATTATTACTGACACCATGCTTGAAGGCATTCTCCAGAAAAGTAATCAGAATTAAAGGGACAATTTGTGCTTGTGTGATGTTTCCTTCAATTTCCAAACTAATTGGAATTTGGTTGTTCAAACGTAGTCTTTCAAGACTTATATAATTTTCGATGTACTCAATTTCTTTGCTCAACAATACTTTTGCATGATTGGAATCATAAATCATATAACGCATCATTTGTGATAATTTAGCAATTACTTCGGTAGTATTTGGCGAATTGGTAAAAGCTAAATAGTACAGATTGTTCAACGTATTAAACAAAAAGTGCGGATTGATTTGAGCTTTCAAGAAAGTAAGTTCCGCTGTAAGCTTTTCGTTTTCTACTTCTTTTCTTTTGGCTTCTAACTCCAACCAATCTTCTGCAAACTTTAACATCCCTACGAAAATGACAATGAAAAATGTTCCTACCGAATGTTGAATGACAAACTTTGTGGTATAGAAGTAGCCGATATGGATATTATGAGCCATCTGAAACCTCTTTACATAAACATAAGCTGTTATCAGAATAGCAAATAGTGGAAGGAATTCAAACAAATAAGCTATTAGGTTTTTATTCTTTAAAAAGCGTGGGAGAAAAATAAAGTAATTGATATAAGCGACCAACGCTACAAAACCTACATGAAGTAAGGAAATTACCAAAGCATCTACTAAATCGGATTCCTCACCAGGCTTGGTGAAACTAACTTGATAATAAAAGAAAGAAAAATACACACACCAGAAAGACAAGTGTATCAGTAAAATTCTATTTCGTTGGATATAAGCTTGCATATTTTTATAATGAATAATAATCAGTTTGGTATAAGTACAAATCAAATTTCTGTAAAAAAACTTATATATACTCTTTTGAGGATACAGAACTAGTTTAATTGTCTAAACTATTGGATAAGTCAACTATTTTATCCGATACTTCTCCTCAAAATCCCGACAATTCCTCTTTATCGTGCATGAGTCCGACTCGTCGATTTTCCTTCCCAGATTGTCTATCGCTGATTTTCCTTTCATTTTATTGTACTTGTTTTGTAGCAGGAAATTCACAAAGACCAAAAAATCAAAAGCGTTTTCGATACAAATCAAATATTTTACGACGATGAAAAAATTATTAATATTATTCCTAATCATTTTCACAAGCAGTGAAATCGCATTAGCCCAATTCGGAGGGCCACCAAATGGAGGTGGTGGAGATGGAAATGGTAGAAGACAAACTACTCAACAAGCTACACCAAGTTTTGAAATCAATACTCCTAAAGGAAACTCTAAAATCTCAGGTTTTATCATTGACTCAACGGTTACTAATGCGGTAGAATTTGCCAATATTTCATTAATCAATATTACTACGAAAAAGCCAGTTGATGGAACAATGGCTGATGAAAAAGGAAAATTTTCATTAACGAAAGTAGCTGTTGGGGATTATAAATTAATGATTTCATTCATCGGTTTTGAAAGTAAAACCATCGATAATATCAAAGTAGAAAAAGGGAAAGATATTGACTTAGGCGTGTTGAAATTAACACCCATCTCACAATTACTTGATGGAGTAACGGTTACGGCTGAAAAGTCATTGATTGAAGAAAAAGTAGATCGCTTGGTTTATAATGCTGAAAAAGATATGTTGGCAAAAGGCGGAGACGCTTCGGATATTTTGAAAAAAGTACCCATGCTTTCGGTAGATTTAGATGGAAACGTTTCGTTAAGAGGAACAACAAATATTAAAGTATTAATTAATAACAAACCTTCTACCATCGTAGCAAGTAGTATTGCTGATGCTTTAAAAATGATTCCTGCTGATTTAATCAAAACGGTAGAAGTAATTACTTCGCCATCAGCTAAATATGATGCTGAAGGTTCGGCGGGGATTATCAATATCATTACTAAAAAATCATCTATTGAAGGTTTGACGTTGAATGTTGATTCAGGCGTTGGGCTTCGTGCTTCAAACTTAGGCTTAAACGGAAGTTATCGTAGTGGTAAATTAGGAGTTACTTTGGGCGGTTTTGGAAGATTATCCTACAATAAAGCAGGTACTACTTTAGAACAATCTTCTGTAAGAAATGGCGTCAGCCAGTTAACACAACAAAGTTCTGATGCAAAAGATAATGGACTTTTTGGAAGATATAATTTAGGTTTCGACTATGAAATTTCGAAAAGTCAGTCACTTAATGCTTCAGTGGCTTTTGGTACAAGAAATATGGAGCGTAACCAGAATTATTTAACAAAGCTGTTTTTAGATAATTACCTTAGTTCTACTTCTTATAGAGACGTTGACAGTAAAGATTTATCCAATTCAGTAGATGTGAATTTGGATTATATAAAGACTTTTAAACCACAACAAGAGTGGTCGATTTCTACACAATTCAGTCAAAACAATTTGACCAATAATTTTGACGCTAATATTTTGAATGGTGCTAGTGAGTTATTGAGCCGTCAGAGAAACATTAATGGTAATACTAACCGTGAGATTACAGTTCAAACAGATTATCAAACGCCAATCAAACAAAACCAAATGTTTGAAGTAGGCTTAAAAAGCATTACTCGTCAAGTAGATAGCGACTATCAATATTTATATGCTGGAAGCACAGGTGGTTTTAGTACAGATGCAAACAATCCTGCGGGTTTGTTGAATTATAAGCAAATGATTTCTTCGGGATATGTTTCTTATACTTATTCAACCAAGAATAAATATACTTTCAAAGTTGGAACACGTTACGAATACACAACGATTGATGCTACAACTGATAAGAATTCAATCAATATTCCATCTTATGGAAATTTGGTGCCAAGTATTAATATTTCTAAAAGTTTAGGTGGTGCAACTTTGAAATTGGCTTACAACAATCGTATCCAACGTCCGGGTTTACAACAATTGAATCCGAACTTCAATGCTTCAAATGCACAAAACATTACGATTGGTAATCCAAGCTTAAAACCAGAAGTTACTAATAATGTTGAGTTAAGTTTGAGTAAAAATATCAATAGAACGTATTTGAATGTATCGGTATTCGGTCGCCAGACGAACAATTCAATTGTAAGAATTAGTACTCCTTCTGATACTCTTGCTGGAGCGATTGTTACAACGTTCCAAAATATCGGTAAGCAACAAACTTACGGAGCGAATATTTTCGGAAATACTTTTATCACTCCGAAGTGGTCGTTGAACGGAGGAATAGATATTTATTACAATTATTTAGAAGGACAAGCAGCTAATGCAACAGGTGGTTATTCATTGATTAATAATTCAGGAATAGTAATTTCAGGAAGAATTACGTCACAAATACAATTAAATAACGGTTGGGGCGTTCAAGCATTTGGTGGTTACCGTGGAAACCAAGTACAATTGCAAGGTTCACAAAGTGGAATGGGAATGTATTCTGTTGGTGTAAAGAAAGATATTAACAACAAAAAGGGAAGTATTGGCTTAGCAGCAGAGAATTTCTTTGGAGGAATGTCGATGACTTCAACGTTGAATACCGCTCAGTTTAGCCAAATAAGTGTGAATAATATTTATAACCAAAATATCAAATTAACATTTAGTTATAAGATTGGTAATATGAAGTTTGTTGAACAGAAAAAGTCGAAATCTGTTAAAAATGATGATGTAAAAGGTGGAGAATCGAATAATTAAGAATAAAATTTGTAATTTTAAACGTTAAAGTAAACCAATCTAATCAATCTAAAACAATGAAAAAAATAGCAATCTTAGTAACAACAATTGTTGTATCAGTGACATCATCGTTTGCTCAAAAATGGAATGTTGATAAAGCTCACTCTAAAGTTGGTTTTACGGTAACCCATTTAATGCTTTCAGAAGTAGATGGTAATTTCAAAACTTTTGATGCAACAATTACTTCATCAAAAGAAGATTTTACAGATGCTGTTTTTGAATTGTCAGCAGATATTGCAAGTGTTGCTACTGATAATGACATGAGAGATGGTCATTTGAAAAAAGCAGATATGTTTGATGCTGAGAAATTTCCAAAATTGACTTTCAAAAGTACTTCTATCACGAAAGTTGATGCTAAAAAATTTAAATTAGCGGGTAATTTAACAATCAAAGGAGTAACTAAACCTGTAACGCTAGATTTAACTTTGAACGGTGTTGGTAAAAACAACAGAACTCAAAAGCCAATTGCTGGGTTTAAATTAACAGGAACTATCAAACGTACTGATTTCGGCGTAGGCGGAATGCCATCAGCAGTAGTAAGTGAAGACATTGAAATCAGAGCAGTAGGTGAATTCGGTAAAGAATAAAATTAAAGGAGTAATTAAGTATTATTTCTCTAAAAATATAGGCAATCTGGAACACACGTAAAGTTGTGTTTTTGATTGAAAAAAGAAAGGCTTGCTGTTCTACGGCAAGCCTGTTCTCTTTTATGATAGTGAGTAAATTACTTTCCAGTGAATCTATACAAATAAGGTGCTTTATTGGCTGCTCCCGTCATTTTTTTATCTAATCTTTCCAAAATTCCCAAGCTTAACATTTTGCGTTGAAAGTTAGTGCGGAGTAACTTTTTATCTAAAATAGTTTCGTATAAATTCTGCAAATCATTCATCGTAAATACTTCTGGTAAAAGGTTAAACCCAATCAGTTTTTCATCCAGAAAGAAACGCAAAGTTTCTAAAGCTTTTGATACCATTAATGAATGGTCATAAATTAAAGTAGGAATTTCTTCAATATCATACCATTCGCAAGTATCTGAATGCACATCTGGTGTTGGCGTTGCTTTCGTAAAATCTATCAAAGCATAATAACCAATCGAAATAAAGCGACGCATCAAAAAATGATCAGGCTCAATAATATTTCCACCAGCCGCCATTGCAGATTTCATTACTTCATCGTCACGTCTATTTCTATCACCAAATACATGAAATTGTTCTAAATAAATGTTCGTCAAACCAGTACGTTCTTCTAAAATTCTTTGTGCTGCTTCTTCTAAATTTTCACTTTCTTTGATAAATCCACCCGGAACAGCTAACCAGTCTGTACTTTTAAAATTCAATAATAATATTTTTAATTGATTGTCATGAAATCCAAAAATCACGCAATCAATCGAAATGCCTGGAAGATAGTCAACAGCACTAATTAGATTACTCATAAGCTTTTTTGAGATGTTTAAGCGAAATTTTGATAAATGTAAAGAAAAATTTGGTAAGATAAAAAGGTTCAATTATCATTGTACCTCAATGATACAATAATTTTAATACTATTTAATCTTAAAAAATAAATATGATTTTTTTTGAGTATTTTGCTTAGTACTTTGTTAATTAGGTTTTTAACCAAATTAATAAAATGAAAGTGAAAGTTCAGATACTTGCCGATTGCCTTATCAAGTATTATATATCATAGAGTACGTAAGACGTAAAAAATACTTTAAATACGTTCATTATTTAGCGATTTCAACTGTAAAAACTAAATTTTATAGAACACCTTGAAGTCAATCATTGGCGTTGAAATAGTATAAAGAACTAGATTCATTAAATAGACAACTTATCCTTAAGTATTAAGAATAAATAAATTGAGAATATAAACCTATGAGGATTTGAGGTAAAATCTCTTATTTTTAGTTAATCATTAAATCCTTATAGGTTTAACTAAATACTTAAAAGAAATAAAGTGCAACTATAAATCCCCCGACTCATGCCTGCCCTAGGGCAGGCGATGTCAATAAATATCTGTAAATATTCTTGTATCCAATTTGACAAAATATTTGATTCGATAAAGTGAAATCACTACCAGTAACGGCTTATCTTTTAAAATTTGATAACAATACATAACCTGAAACTATGCAAAATAGAAGAGACTTTCTTAAAAACACAGGATCTTTAGCAATTGGCGGAATGCTTATACCGAATTTGGCAGAAGCATTTGCTACTAAACTTACTCCGAAAAATTTTGGTGTGCAGTTATTCACAACGATGTCGATTATCGACAAAGATGTAACAGGGACATTGAAGCAAATTGCTGGAATTGGTTATAAAGAGATAGAATCAGCTTTCAGTATGAAAGGTGGATATTATGGTATGAAACCAAAGGAATTTGCAACAGTAGTGAGTGATTTGGGCATGACTTGGCAAGCACATCATATTATGGGTGCACCTTTCAGGATGCCAGCTCCCAAACCAGGAGCACCCGTAAATCCGAATGCTGAAATGTTGAAAAAAATGCCACCGATGAAATCGTTAATGAACGATACTCAACAGGTAGTTGACGAAGTAGCAGAAGGTGGAGCAAAGTATTTGGTATGTGCAAGTATTCCAGTGAAGACATCGGAAGACATTAAATCGTCTTTAGAGATTCTTCAAAAAGCAGGAGAAGCTTGTAAAAAAGCAGGACTTACTTTTGTTTATCATAATCACACGGCTGAATTTGAAAAAGTAGATGGTCAATTACCTTTCGATATTTTTACTTCTCAAATCAGTGCTGATTTATTGAAATTTGAATTGGATTTAGCTTGGGCAACGAAAGCAGGCGTAAATATTCCAGCATTGTTTACCAAACATCCAAGTCGTTTTCCTTTGTTTCACGTAAAAGATTTGAACAAAGAAACCTTGTTGCCTGTAGAAGTAGGAACAGGAATTGTTGACTTTAAATCAATTTTTGCTGCTGCTGATACTGCTGGTGTAAAACATCTTTTCATTGAACAAGATGGAGCACCATCACCAATTGATAACTTAACGACAAGTTTTGGTAATTTAAAGAAGATTACAGCTTAATAGTTAATCAAATAATTTAAAAAAAATCCCACAAGCAATATCATATCGCTTGTGGGATTTTTTTGTTTTAAGCTATAATTACAGCCTGTAACACGAGTTTCTAACTCGTCCGTTCAAATCTTTTACGAGTTGGAAACTCGTGCTACAGAAAAGGTAATTTTTGTATTTTTCTGCAATTCGTCTTTTATGGCACCTAATACTTCTTTGCCAAAGTAAATCTTGTCTTTTTTGTCAAAAACCAAGGGTAAACCCTTGATTTTTAAATCAGGGGAAAGCCCTGATTTATATAGTACAAATTAAACCCAATTTTGTGCTATTATTTTTTATACTATCCCGATATAAAATTCAACTTTTTTAAGTGTTCCAATTTACTCTAATAATTCAAATACATTATACCCAATAAATTCTTTACAATGAAAACAACTTTCCAAAGCAGTAGTCCACCCAAAGTGGGCAAAAATTTATCAATCAAATTGTTATTTATGTTGTTGATGTTTGTTTTTCAAATAAACGAAATCTCAGCACAGAAAGCGACTGTTCAATTACAGAAAATCACAGGTAAGATTGTCTCTAGTCAGGATAATCAACCCGTTCCAGGAGCAAGTATTTTAGTAAAAGGAACTACTGCTGGTAGTACTGCTAATGCTTTAGGTGAATTTAGTATTGAAGCTGGGAGTAACGCAACTTTACTGATAACTTCGGTAGGTTATTCTTCTCAAGAAGTAAAAGTTGCTGGGAGACTAAAAATCAATATAACCTTGGTTGAGAATATTTCATCTTTAGATGAAGTAGTTGTAGTTGGTTATGGTTCACAGAAAACTCGTTATCTGTCAGGCTCTCAAACTAATATTGGAGAATCTGAAATTAAAAGAACTGTCAATACTTCACTAGACCAAGCTTTACAAGGACGTGCAGCAAACGTATATGTAGCAAGTAACTCTGGTAAACCCGGAGGAGCATCTTCTGTTTACATCCGTGGAGTTTCTTCAATCAATGGAAATACTCAGCCGATGTATGTGATTGATGGAGTACAAATTGTTCCTCCAAACAATACAGAATCTGACGGACAATCAAACATTCTAGCAAGTTTAAATCCAGATGATATTGAGTCGATGAACGTGCTGACAGGGCCTTCTGCACAGTCAATCTATGGTTCTAAAGCATCCAATGGTGTAATTGTAGTTACTACTAAAAAAGGTAAGGCTGGTGATACAAGAATCAACTTTACGAGTATGTACAATTTCCAGACACTACCGAATCAATTGCCAGTAATGAACTTGAGAGAGTACGCAATCTACAGCAATGCTTGGGCAGATGTTTCTGGTTATGGTCGTCAAGCGGAGTTTGCAGATCCTTCTATTTTAGGAGAAGGAACAAACTGGCAAACAGCTTTGTTCAAAACTGCTGCGATGAAAAAACAACAACTTTCATTGAGTGGAGGAAATGATAAAACTACGTATTATCTCTCAGTTGAATTATTAAATCAAGAAGGGTTAGCACCCAATTCTGGCTTTGATAGAAAATCGTTGAGATTGAACGTTGAAAATAAATTACGTAGTTATTTAAAGGTTGGTACAAATTTATCGCTTTCAGGTACAAACGAGAATCTATCTATTGGTGACGATCAAATTATTAGTACAGCTATTCAACAATCACCTGCTACTCCGCTTAAAAATGGCGACGGTTCTTGGGGTGGCCCACAAAACGTTACACCCAATACGCCATCGTATGTTTTTGTGACCAATCCTGTTGCTTTAGCTTATACCAATAGTAACGTTTATAAACGTATAAGTACCTTCGGTGCTATTTATGCTGATTTAACTTTCTTGAAAGATTTTGTTTTCCATGCAGAATTTAATGGTACTTATGGGAATGATACCAGAGCAATATTTAATCCTTCATATCAATTTGGAGTAAACAATATCACAATAGGTGCAACTAACCCTGTTACCTCATCAAGAAGAATTGCTGGAAATAGTTATTATTGGAGTACAAACCAGCGTTTAAATTATTCGAAAAGATTTCAGAAACATGATATTAATGTAACTGTTGGTCATGAATCGCAGTATGGTTTCTCTGAGAATTTATCGGGAAGTGTAACAGGATTTACAAGTAATAATATCCCAGAATTATCAGCAGGAACTAAAAGTACAGCAATCACAGATAGTTATAGAGATGCCAGTTCACAAGAATCATACTTTACTCGTTTAGGCTATATTTTTGATGATAAGTACATTGTCCAAGCAACTTATAGAGCTGATGCTTCTTCAAATTTTGGACCGAACAATCGTTGGGGATTCTTCCCATCAGTTTCTGCTGCTTGGATTGTATCAAGAGAGAGTTTTATGAAAAGTGTAAGTTCGATAGATGAAATGAAACTAAGAGTAGAAATGGGGTCAACTGGTAATCAGTACTATGGTAAACCAATTTATGCAGCATTGAATGCCATTCCAACACAAACAGGTCAGGGCTTTTTAGCTGCCAATTTCGCTAACCCAGATTTGAAATGGGAAAGTACCCAATCTTATAACATCGGGTTTGATTTGCATGCCTTTAAAAATAGAGTTCAAATCGTTTTTGATGCTTATTTAAGAAAAACCAGTAACCTAATCACTGAATTACCATTACCTGCTTATGCTGGAACAACTGGTACAGGTGCAATTGCTGCACCTGTTGTAAACCTTGGTGATTTGGAAAACAAAGGACTTGGTATTTCAGTAAATACTGTACCAATTGAAGGAAAATCAACAGGTTCATTAACTTGGAAAAGTGGTTTCAATATCTCATTTGATAGAAATAAATTATTAAAACTGAACACAGAAAGAGCCTTTGCAAGTCGTAAACCTTGGTTTACTGATGTAATTTCTCGCTCAGATATTGGTCAACCATTATGGCAGTTTTATGCGTATAAGTATGCAGGAATTTTTCAAAATTATCAAGAGTTGGTTAACAGTCCAATTCCAAAAGACATACCACGTAGTGAAACTGGCGTTTGGGTCGGTGATGTTAAATTTGTAGATGTAGATGGTGACGGTGTAATTGATTCTCCAGATAGAACGATTATTGGAAATCCTTGGCCAAAATTCACTTTTGGTATTAATAATAGTTTCTCTTACAGAAATTTCGATTTGACAATTTTTATGCAAGGAACTTATGGAAATCAAATATTCAACCAATTGAAATTAAATAATTCAGGCTTTACCAATCTTATCCGTGGTGCTTACAAAGAAGTAATCAATTTTGCCAGACCAAGTAGCTTTGACGAAACAGCACAATTGTTGAATCCAGGAACGAGCGTTCCAAGAGTAGGTAATACACCAAACGGTAATAACCGTGCTACAGATAAGTTTATCGAAGATGGTTCGTATTTACGTGCTAAAAACATCACGTTGACTTATAATTTACCGAAAGCAATTCTAAAAAAATACTTGCCAATCAATGGTTTACGTTTGACGGCGGGTGTTCAAAATGCTTTTACAATTACCAAATATACAGGTTATGACCCAGAAGTAGGAAATGCTGCAAACGTTCCTGGTTTTGATAACGGTCGTTATCCTTCTTCAAGAATGTACACTTTTAGCTTGTCGGCAGACTTTTAATCAACGTACATTTTATCAAGTTTAAACATCAAGAAAATGAAAAAATATAATTTTTTAAAATACATATTCTTATTCTTAACTATTTGTGGGCTGGCAAGTAGTTGTAAGGAGGATTTCTTAGAAAGACCGCCATTAAGTAACCTTACCGCAGGTACTTTTTTTAATAATGATGCTGAATTATCTACTTCATCAAGTGCTTTGTATAACCAAGTTTGGGCAGGCGCAAACGGACAATCTTTATTAGCTTTTGGTGATGGGCGTGGAGGAAACTTCTTTACTCCTTACGTAGCTGACTGGCTTCAATTTTGTTCGTTTGCTGTTTCAAATACCAACGGTGCTTTGAAGGATTCTTGGTCGTCATTTTATAATATCATAGCACAATCTAATGTGTTGATTTACAATATCGACAATTATTCAAAACCCGCAGTTTCCACACTTGCAAAGAATACAGCTTTGGGTGAGGCTCGTTATATGCGTGGTTTAGCCTATTCTTTTTTAGTACAAAACTGGGGACCAGTACCCATTATTACAGATAACCTCAAACAAGGTGCTGATACTACTTTATCAAGAAATACGGTAGAAAGTGTTTGGGAATTTGCTATTCGTGATATGCAATATGCTATTGCTCATCTTCCTGTTACTTCTACATCGGGGCGTTTGACGAAGTACTCTGCAAAAGGAATGTTAGCAAGATTTTACTTGACTCGCTCAGGTTTAAATTCAACAAACGGACAGCGTAACCAAATGTATTTGGATAGTGCTAAGTATTATGCCAAAGATGTAATCATGAACAGTCCCTATAAATTGATGGATAATTATGCTGACTTATTTTTTACAAAAAGCAATAATAACTCAGAACAATTATTTGGTTTACAGTGGATTGGTTTGCGTGAGCCTTGGGGTGTAGGCAATACTTTTCAATCACAATTTGCAGCAAATAGTACTATTACAGGTGGTTCCGATGGTTGGGGTGGCGGGCATGGTGCTTCGGCAGATTATGTATTAAACCTAGATCCAATCGACTCTATTCGTAGAAAAGCTACTTATATGTTCCCAGGTGACTATTATCCTGAATTAAACAGAAAAGGTGGAGGATGGGCACAGCCAATTCCAAATGCAAGTACTTACAGTAATATTGCTCACTTCAAAAAGTACATTGTTGGTACACCAGAGGATAATGGCGGTGGGCAAGTACAAGCTACTGGAAACAATACTTATATGCAACGTTTGGCAGATGTGTATTTTATTTATGCAGAAGCTATTTTAGGAAATAATACTACTACAACAGACCCAGAGGCATTGAAGTACTTTAATGCAGTAAGAAACAGAGCAGGTTTACCTTCAGTGACTTCTATCAATATTGATAAAATTTTACATGAACGTCGCTACGAATTTGCTGTTGAAGGTGATGCTTGGTACGATATTATTCGCTTATATTATTACAATCCGACGAAAGCGAAAGCAATTATCAACGCTCAACAAAAAGGAGAATATAAAATCGACATCAAGCCAGGTACTTATGCGAATGGTAGAATTCGTGAATTTACGACAACCATTTTAGTGCCACGCTCATTTACAGTAAACGATGCAACGATGTTTTTGCCATATCCTGATACTGAAATAGCAATGGCACCAAACTTATTGAAACCGCCAGTGCCTTACAAGTTTTAGTTTCAAGTATCAATTGTAACAACATTGAAAGGAGAGGCTTCCTCTCCTTTGATAAATTCTCATAGAAAATGAAAAAATCAATGAATCATATATTTGGTAAGCTGGGATTATTACTCGTTGTCTTGCTTGCTATTTTATCTTCTTGTCAGGATTCCGAACTAGAGCCTATATCTACAGGAACGCCCGTCATCAAAAAAGTCTATCTTTTAGACACTATTTCCAGACATAAAGACAGCACATTTGTCGCAACAATCCCTGATGATAAACTATTGGTGATTAACGGTGAAAATTTAGGAGGCATCATCAAAGTGTATTTTAATGATTATGAGGCTTCTTTCAATACCAATTACAACACTAACACACACTTAATTATTAGACTTCCTAAAGAAGCCCCAACAGAAGCAACAATGGCGACGGTCTCTAATAAACTTAGAATTGTTACTAGTCATGGAGAAGTATCTTATGATTTCTTGTTATTGCCACCACCACCCAATATTTATTGGATAGATAATGAAAATGCACTTCCTGGTGCAACCGTTTCGGTTTATGGAGCTAACTTTTTATTAGTTCAGAAAGTGATTTTCCCGGGTAATATTGAAGTAACAGATTTTAAATCAACGAAAGAAGGAGACAAAATCGAAGTAAAAGTTCCTGCAAATTTAACCCTTGCTGGTCCACTTCAAGTTGTAACAAAATATGGTATTGCTAAAACAGTATCACCATTTAATTTGAATGCAGGAACAAGTGTATTTGCTAATTTTGATGATAAACAATGGGCAAACTGGATGTGGAATATTTTTGTAAAAAACAGTACGACAGACTATCCGGGTGCGCATGGCTCTTATGCTTATTTTGAGAAAAACTCAGTGACAAAAGCAGGAGATAATGCTTGGTGGAATGCTGATGGAAGAGCCATGTGGTTAACTACTGATCTAAGAAATCCTTTGATGAGTAAAGATAGTTTAACAAATAGAGTAGAACATTTTTCATTGAAATTTGAAATTAATGTAAAACAAGCTTGGGCTTCTGGTGCATTTTTGATTAAAGCCAATGGGAAAAACTACGCTGCTCGTTATGAACCTTGGAGAACCGCTGGAAGGGCTTATACTACTCAAGGTTGGGTAACAGTAACTATTCCGTTAACCGATTTCAGAACAGCCGATGGTACAGGTACTTCTGCGGCTTCAATTAGCGATATTCTTGGGGCTGATGGAAATAATGGCGGAGCTGAATTTGTTTTCTTCTTCGATAATACAACACCACAAAATAGTGATATTGATAAAATAGCAATAGCAGTCGATAACCTGCGTATCGTAAGAACAACAAATAAATAATTCACTTCACTCTCAAAAGAAAAATCCTTCTAGCTTTTTAGAAGGATTTTTTTTCAAACATCCTTACTTTTTATCTTTTATCCAATTTATAGACATAATTATGAAATGCTTTAATCCAATATTATGTTTTGGACTATCAATCATTTTGGGTTCTTCATGCTCAAAAACGGTAGACGAAAATATCATTACTGTTCCTAAAGACACCACAACAGTGACAGTTATTCCACCTGTTGAACCAAAAATTGCCAATACTGTTGGCTTTTTCTTGGACGATTGGCAAGCTAAAAATTACATTGTTCCAGCTTATACAGATTTTGCTGCACCAACACAAGCCTTAACGACAGTAACGGTTGATGCTTCGGATATTATTGCTAAAATACCTCAACAAATCTTTGGTCATAATGCCAATACTTGGATGGGTACTTTGGTTGATCAACCTAGTTTTGTGACGGATGTTACTAATCTCAAACCAAACATTATTCGCTGGCCTGCGGGTAGCGGAAGTGATGGCTATTTTTGGAATGCCTCGCCAGTGCAAGACCCAAATAATAATAGCAGACAAACACCTGCCGCCCAATACATGAAAGACTGGGGAGTACCCGACAAACACATGAATAAAGATGGTGCTTTGGTAGATGCTTTCTTTTTTTATGGACAAACAAAAGATAATTGGCGAGGTTCTCTGAGTAATTATTATGATTTGCTGAAACAGAGTAATAACAAAGGAATCATTACGATTAATTACGGTTTTGCTCGTTATGGCACAAGTGCTAATCCTGTGGCAACTGCCGCACATTTAGCCGCTGAATGGGTACGTTATGATAAAGGAAGAACACAATATTGGGAAATTGGTAATGAAAATTATGCCGATTGGGAAGCTGGTTATAGAATTGATGTTAGTAAAAATAAAGACGGACAACCAGAATTTTTAACGGGGAAATTATATGCACAGCACTTTAAAGTATATGCTGATTCCATGCGGAAAGCTGCAGCTGAAGTTGGTGCAAAAATTAAGATTGGAGCGGTTATGCAAGAATCTGTTACTGAATCTTGGCAAAATAATACGACCAAAACTTGGAATGCAACCCTGATTCCTGAAATCAATAACAACGCAGATTTTTACATTGTCCATAATTATATTACTCCCTTCGGACAAAAATCTAATGCGGCTACTATATTAAGTTCAGCCCTGAATATTCCTGCGGTGATGATGAGTTTTGTAACCAATGAAATTACTAAAAATGGTGGAGAAGTAAAACCTATTGCCTTTACAGAATGGAATATGTGGGCTTTGGATTTAAAACAACAAGTATCGAATATAAGTGGACTTTTCGCTGTCATTGTTCAAGGTGAAGCCATTAAAAATAAATATGGTTTGGCCGCTCGTTGGGACTTGCTAAACGGTTGGGAAAATGGTAACGACCACGGACTTTTTAGCGATGGCGGTAGTGCCGACGACCCACGCTGGAATCCTCGTCCTTCTTTCCATCACATGTATTATTTCCAAAAAATGATTGGTGATAGATTGGTTTCTTCAGCCGTAACTGGCAATGGTGCAACAGCCATCAAAACCTATGCTTCAACTTATAGCTCAGGTCAGGTAAATGTTACATTATTAAATACTTCAAGTGTTCCGCTGACGATAGAAGTAAAAACCAAAAACTTTTTGATGGGCAATCGCTATTACTGGTACAGTTTGGAAGGCAGTAACGACAATGGTGAATTTTCAAGAAAAGTATTAGTGAATGGAAATGGCCCGAAAGGTGCTGCTGGTGGGCCAACGGATTATGCTTCATTGAAAGCTCGTGCTGCCCTTACTGGTACAGGTATCAAAGTAATTGTACCAGCTTATGGTTCGGTTTATATGATGGTTGATAAAAAGTAGTGGAAGATTTTATTTATCAATAATTAAGCTTCAAAATATAAATTTTATGAAATACATTTTATTTATATTCATTTTTATGAGTTTGTCGATACAAGCACAAGTATCTATTAAAATTGATGCTACTGCCGACAAAAAAGCTATTTCTCCGTACTTATATGGTAGAAATAATTCCCTTTCTACAGACCCAGGGCAAGTATTGAACATTAATTGGACGATGCTAAAAGATGCCGGGATTACTTTTTTTAGAGAAAGTGGTGGAAATAATTGTACAAAATACAATTGGCGAAAGAAATTGTCTTCGCATCCTGACTGGTACAATAATGTTTATGGCAATGATTGGGATGTGGCGGCGAAAGCCCTAAAAACCTACATGCCAACAGCACAAGGAATGTGGGCTTTTCAATTATTAGGAAAAGTAGCTAAAACAAACAAAGCCAATTTCCCTGATTGGGATTATAACAAATCGCAATGGTGGGAGGGCGTGAATCAAAATTTAGCAGGCAATGGTGTCCTTAATCCTACAGGTACAAAAGCCAAAGTAGAAGGAGATATTAATCAATACTTAGAAGATTGGTCTGCCGATTCTACTGTAGCGATATTAGATCACTGGTTCAAGGATTTGGCATTAGACAAAAATAAATTATTGTATTGGAACATGGATAATGAAGTAGAAATCTGGAATGGCACACACGACGACGTAATGCCAGTACAAATTTCAGCCGAAGCATTTATGCAAAAGTACTTTGACGTAGCCAAGAAAGCTCGTGCAAAATTCCCAAATATCAAATTAGTTGGGCCAGTTACCGCCAACGAATGGCAATGGTACAACTGGCCAAATGGGATTACTGTTAATGGAAAAAGCTATCCTTGGTTAGAATATTTTATCAAAAGAGTAGCCGAAGAACAGAAAAGTTCAGGCATCAAATTATTGGATGTGTTGGATATTCATTACTATCCGGGAAGTAACAAAGTAGATGAAGTACTACAATATCACCGAGTTTTCTTTGACAGAAATTATGTATATCCTGAAGCCAACGGCGTGAAAACTATCAATGGCGGTTACGATAATTCGCAAAATAAAGAGTATATTTTTGGAAGAGTAAACGACTGGCTAGAGAAATACTTAGGTACAAATCATGGTGTGAAACTAGGCATAACCGAATCGGGTATTAATATCACCAATCCTAATGCCATAGCCGTTTGGTATGCTTCCACTTTGGGTGAGTTTATGAAAAATGAAGTAGAAATATTCACACCATGGTCTTGGCCAGTGGGAATGTGGGAAACGGTACATTTATTCAGTCGTTATAATAAATCTTTCTCTATCAAAAGCACTTCTTCAGACGAAACACTTGTATCGGCATATCCAAGTATTAACGCAACCCAAGATTCTATGACGGTCGTGTTGGTGAATCGTTCTTCAAGCAGTTCAAAAACTACTTCTTTGAGTTTTGATAATTTCGTTTTGTCTGGTAAAACTGCCACGGGTTTGGCTTTAAAATCATTGCCCAATACCGAAACCTTTGTATCGCATACACAAAATGCCTTGAGTAAAAGTAATGTGGCCATAGAAAATAATACTATTTCGCTGACGCTCCCTGCGATGTCTATTACTTCAATAATATTGTCGGGAAAATTAGGACAATACGCTGCTGTGTTGGGTACTTCAACAGAACCAGAAAGGATCATTAACGTTTTCCCTAATCCATTTAGGGATGAATTTACGATTGATACTGGTGTTGAGAAATTCAAACAAATTGAACTTATCGACGAAACTGGAAAACAAATTTACACTCAATTTATACCGAACGGCGAGACGGTTATCAGTGTAAATCAAAAAGTGAAATCAGGTACTTATTTCTTAAAACTATCCAATGACAAAGCGATGATAGTGAAGAAAATTGTAGCCCTCTGACAAATAAATACATACAACGAATTACTTTATTTTTTAGCAATTCATGCAGGAATATTTTTACAGATATTGCTGCGATTTGAATCACAACAAACCATTTATAAAATTATCCAATGAATATTAAACTATTATCCATTTTATCCTTCATAGCGATTCCGTTTGGTTCAGTTTATTCGCAACAATTATCTGAAAATATTCGCCTCAATCAAGTAGGTTTTTATCCAAATTCGCCCAAAGTAGCTGTAATTGTTAATGCTAATGCAGAGACTTTCATGGTCAAAACCGCTGATTTGAAAAATACTGTTTTAACAGGAAAATTAAGTAATGAACGTCAGTCGGAATTCTCAGGAAAAAGAACACAAATTGCTGATTTTTCAAGCTTGCAAAAAGACGGAAAATATATAATTGAAGTACCTAAATTAGGTATTTCTTATCCATTTGAGATTAAAGATGAAGTACACCATAATGTAGCGAAAGCTTCCCTAAAAGCTTTTTATTTCCAAAGAGCATCTACTAAAATTCCTGAAAAGTATGCAGGAAAATGGGCAAGACCATTCGCTCATCCTGATAACAAAATATTGATTCACCCTTCGGCAGTTTCTGAAAAAAGACCCGTAGGAAAAGTAATTTCATCGCCAAAAGGTTGGTATGATGCGGGCGATTACAATAAGTATATCGTAAATTCTGGCATAACGATGGGAACGCTCTTTGCTATGTACGAAGATTTTCCAGACTATTTTCAGCAACAAAACCTGAATATTCCTGAAAGTAATAATGCTATTCCTGATGTGTTGGATGAGGCTTTGTGGAATTTGCAATGGATGCTAACCATGCAAGACATCGACGGTGGCGTGTATCATAAACTGACAAATGCTAATTTTGATGGCATGTTGATGCCAAACCATGCCAAGAAAACCAGATATGTTGTTCAGAAAAGTACTGCCGCAACATTGGATTTCGCCGCTGTAATGGCTCAGGCTGCTCGTATTTTCAGACAATTTCCTAAAGAATTTCCAACCTTGGCAGATTCTTGTTTAGCTGCATCTATTCGTGCTTGGGACTGGGCAAGTAAAAATCCAGTCGTGAAATATGATCAGAATAAATTAAACGAACAGTTTTTACCGAAAATCACTACAGGTGCTTATGGCGATAATAATGTATCGGATGAATTTATTTGGGCTGCTTCCGAATTATACATTACTACGAAAGACGAAAAGTATTATCAAAACATTGATTTATTACCTGCAAACAAAATGTCTGTGCCTTCTTGGAATCAAGTTCGTTTGTTGGGTTATTACTCTTTGGCAAGGTTTCACAATCAATTAACTGGCAAGGCGAAAGAAGATATCCCTACTTTGAAAAGTAATTTAATAGCTTTTGCAGATACGCTTTCAAATGGTATTGAAAAACGTTCATTTCAAACCGTGATGGGCAAAACTGCTAAAGATTTTGTGTGGGGAAGTACGGCAGTTGCCGCCAACCAAGGCATTGCCATGATTCAGGCTTACCAACTCACAAAAGATAAAAAGTACTTAGATTTAGCTTTAACAAATCTTGATTATATTTTAGGAAGAAACGGTACAGGATATTCTTTTTTAACTGCTTTTGGTTCAAAAACGCCTATGCACTTGCATCATCGTTTGGCAATTGCTGATGGTATTGCAGAACCTTTACCAGGTTTTTTATCGGGCGGAACAAACGCTGGACAACAAGATAAATGTGAAGGCTATACCACCAAAGTAGCCGATGAATGTTATTTAGATGCGGAATGTTCGTATTCAACCAATGAAATTGCCATCAATTGGAATGCTCCGTTGGCATATTTAGCTGGAGCAATAGAAGCTTTGCAAGTAAAAATCTTAAAATAAAGCTTGATGAAAAATATTATTATTGCCTTACTGTTCTTATGTTTTGGATTGAATCATAAGCTATTTTCTCAAAATCTGGCTTCTAAAAGAGCCTCTGCAATGGGTTTGGGAATGAATCTTTCTTATTTAGATAACTATTGGGGTGGCTCAAGAGCGAATCATTTTGGTGATTTTGTGAATATTTCGGGGCTAATGAAACGTAAAGCAATGCTTGTTAATATGGCAAAAGCAGGCTTTAAAACGGTTCGTCTTCCTGTTTGTTTTAGTGCTTTTGCCAGTATTCAAGCACCTTATCAGTGGGATTTTCCTCTTGGACTTGTCGCAGTGGATTCCATGTTAAAATGGAGTTTAAACAATAATTTGAAAGTAATAGTAGATTTTCATCATCCAGAATTTGATGGTTCTGTGCAAGGAGCGAATACGCTTGAAAGAAAACTTGCTTTATGGAAAAGTATTGCTGAAAGATACAAGAATACAGACCCAGAAAAAGTATTCTTTGAATTGCAAAATGAACCCCACGATGTTACTGCTGCTGAATGGCGATTACAAGCTAACCAATTGATCAATGCAGTTCGTGCTATTGCTCCCAATCATACTTTTATTGTGGGTTTTCATGATTGGAATGGGCGTGATGCCATGATTCAGTCGGAGCCATTTGCGGATAATAATATCATTTATACTTTTCACTATTACGAACCTTTTATTTTTACACATCAAGGAGCAACTTGGTCGAGTCCAGAAATTAAAGAGTTAAGAAATATTCCATTTCCATACAGTATTAATCCCAATATCACATTACCCGCATCTGCAAAAGGTACATGGGTAGAAGGAAGTATAAAAAACTATCCCAAAGAAGGTACTGATGAAGCGATTTATACTGCTCTTTCAAAAGCTAAAGATTGGTCGATACAAAAGAATGTACCTGTTTTTCTGGGAGAATTTGGTTCATACAGCGAGTTTTCAGATGTAGATAGCCGATGCCGCCATGCCACGGCGGTTTATAAAGCTTTGGGGTTGTTAGAGATTCCTTCTGCTTGGTGGGAATGGGACGCAGGTTTTTCAATGTTTCAGAAAGGTACAACAGAGATTTCGGCTTGCATGAAACTTGCTCTCGAAAGTTATACCTTAAAAGCATTGGGATTGAACGAAGTGTCAGAACTAAGCAATATTGAAGTTTTCCCAAATCCGAGTCAAGATATTTTTACGGTTAAAAATACGATGAGTGCGATTACATCATCAGAACTGATAGATTTACAAGGAAATATAATTGCCAAAATTGAAGTAATCAACAATAGCATTACACTAAGCTCACAAGCTTCAGGGATTTATATTTTAAAGTTTTTTGATGCCAAAAATAGAATATTAGGCTATAAAAAAATCATCAAATTATAACAAACCGTAACACGGATTTCCAATCCTTCATTGAATTGATGTTCTTTGTTGGATTGGAAATCTGTGATAGGAAATAGCATTAAATATTGATATAATTGATTGGATTTGAGTTGCCTTGTTTGAAATACTCGTTAACACTTTTACCTACGTATTTTGCTCTTATACTTTCTTCTGCTAAGGTTCCTAAAAACTCTTTACGACCTGTAATATTTACATCATCACGAGTAGCATAATGAGTTGTTCCTGCTGGATGCCACGAGTCTATTCTATAAACATCTAAAATAAAGCCATTGGCAATAGCAAAAGCATAATCAGCGTTTTCATGCCTTCCATTTCCTAACTTCCAAACTCCTCGTGTTGCCTCATAGAGATACTCTGCCGACATATTCTCTTTATATTTTTTTGATATTCTAATCAAAATACCTTTTTCTGTAATCTCTAAATCCTTATGCATAATAATTATAAATTTTATTGGAACAATACTTAATACAATAATTTCGACAGAACAGACACTGCCAATAGCAGGATAACTTACATTTATTACAACAACTTAGTGAGTATATAGCGTAAAGTTCTATTTCTATTTTTTCCCACATAGCAATAGATAGCATCTTTTGTATATGCCAACTTTACATCCTCAATAATGCCCTTCTTGGTTTTTAAACGAAAAATGGGTAGAGCTATTATACAACTGTTACATCCTCAGGGTAAATGAATCAATTTGAGATAGTCAAACAATGTCCTTCGTAGAATGTCTTATGGGATAATGGTGTTTACTATTCAATTTTCTCCAATAAGTATATAATACGAAGTATGTTGCAAGAAGAAAGGTAATCGGTGTCGAAAATCAGGTGTTAGCTACCAATCTTTTGCCTTAACAAACGCATAAAAATTATTGATTGAAAAACCTTGAAACAAAAAAAAATTATATTGATATTTATCATTAAGTAAAAAAATCCGATGAAGACTTCCATTGGAGATTATGGTGCTTGTTCATAAAAAATGTTATTCTCTAACAATACTTTTATACAGAGTTACAAGCTTGAAGTTTGAGTCAACTATCGTAGCTTGTATTTTTAATAGATTTTTTGGTAATTTAGTTTTTTCAATTTTCACTTATGTTTTTTTAGCAAAAAAATATAAAATAATAACCATCGAATAATCTAAAGACGATAACTTTGGTACACTATTTGTTATTCATTATTTGAATTGCAATGGTGCTAGATACACGAAAAAAAAGATATTAAAACAAGGGTTAAACCTTTAAACAAGTATCACCACTATTTGCACATATTTTTCCATTTTTTAACACAAACAAAATGAAAGTTTACTATAATCTTCTAATTCTGATAGGATTAACAACCTTACTTAGTAGTTGTTTTCCTGATGAAAATGGTTCAGTTGGCACACCATCTTCTACAGCAATGGAAAACCTGAAAGTTCCATCAGCATTCAACTTCAAAACTTCAAAAGAAATAACGTTTAAAATTGGTGCTTTTGACAATACGAATAGTCCTATTTCAGGAGTAATAATGTCTGTTTATAGCTATCCTAACCAAGAACTTTTATTTAAAGGAATTACTACTAGTAATGGTACTTTTAGCCTTAGTCAAAAGATACCTACTTATGTTACAAAAATAGCGGTTCGTCCTGATTTTATCGGATTACCTTCCGAGACCATCATTACACTGAATGGCACAACCGCTGAAATTATTTTTGGAGGTAATAATCCAACTGCTTCAGAAAGTATTGATCAACCCGTAATAAAATCAGCAAGAATTGGAGCAAGCAATGCACAGACTTACCCAGCAATTGACTATCTTGGATCTTGGAATAGTGACGGATTACCTAGCAATCTTGAAAAAGATAGAGACCCTATCACAAGCTCATTTTTACAATATGTTAATGCAAGCTTACCTGAAGGAAAGTCTGTTCCTTCTGCACACCCTGACTTCTTGAATAACAATAACCGTAACTTCTTATACATTACAGAAGCTGCAGACGTTTGGGTAACTTTTGTACATGAAGGTGCTGGATGGAAAAATACTTTAGGATACTATACTTTTAATCCTTTAAATCCTCCAAAAACTACTGCTGATATTTCAAAAATGAATATTGTATTCCCTAACGTTTCTTACAAAGGGGCAGGAGGAGCATTAATTTCAGGAGATAAAGTAAAAATTGGTCAATTTCCAGCGGGTACAGGTATAGGGTTTGTTCTCTTAGCTGATGCTTTTGCTTCAAGTAAAGTAGGCAAGGGGAATTACGCACACTTCTCTCATGATGCTCTAAACGTAGAAAGCAAAGCGAGCCTTCGTCGTCATTTAATCGTTTTAAATGAACCTACTAGTAAGAGAATGATTTTAGCGTTTGAAGATATTGAAAGAGAAAGCCCAACTTGTGATCAAGATTTCAACGATGCTATCTTCTATGCAACGTCTAATCCAATTAAAGCCATTGATACCAATAATGTACCAATTGTAGATAGCCCAAAAGATACTGATGGAGATGGTGTAGGTGATAGCCGTGACGAATATCCAACAGACCCAAATAGAGCAATCAACAATTACATTCCAGGAAGTAATACTTATAGCACACTTGCTTATGAAGATTTATGGCCATCTAAAGGAGATTACGATATGAACGATTTGGTGATTAATTACCAATTCCAAGAAGTATTGAATGCTAAAAATGAAGTTGTTGATTTAAAAGCTAAATTCTATGTTAAAGCGGTAGGTGCAAGTTTTAAAAACGGATGGGGTTTTCAATTGCCAATAGACCCATCAATGATTAAATCTGTATCTGGGCATTCACTTACTGATGGGGCGATTACAAATTCTGCTAATGGTACTGAAGCTGGACAAAAATATGCTACGATTATTGCATTTGATAATGCCTTCAAGCAAATGAAAACTTCTGGAGGAGGATTTGTCAATACAATTAAAGGAACGCCAGTGGTAGCTCCGAATGATACTTTGAGAATGACTATCAACTTTACCTCACCGATTAACAAAAGTTCTTTAGGCTCGGCTCCATATAACCCATTCTTGTTTTCAACATCGAATAGAGGCAAAGAGGTACATTTACCTAATATGATTCCGACATCGAAAGCTGATATGTCTTTATTTGGCAAGGAGAGCGACAGTTCTGTTCCTGGTTCAGGTATTTACTACAAAACTGCTAACTTATTACCTTGGGCAATAGACTTACATAGCGACTTTAAATATCCTTCGGAAACAATACCAATCGTTGATGCGTATTACGAATTTGGAATATGGGTTGAAAGTGGTGGCGTTCTGTACCCAGATTGGTATGTAATTAGCAAAAATTACTTCAATTCTGCCAAAGTGTTTTAATTAACATTACAAAAGCAAAAGTAAAAAGCCCAACATAATTTAATAGATTATGTTGGGCTTTTTACTTTTTATGTATCCTACTCTTGGCTTCCCTTTATGAGTGTAATCTTTTAATAATCAATATATTACCAATAAAATAACCCCGAAAAAGTGTCAATATTGGCAATTTTCGGGGTTTTTCTGTATTTTGTTTCTGCTAAGAAAATATAAATACGGATGCAATATACAT